>NZ_CAESCG010000006.1:0-435195 GCF_903166565.1 Pseudomonas sp. Marseille-P9899 | reverse complement strand
GGCCAGGGCGTGGGCGCAGACCGCATCGCCCAGCGGCACGCCGGCGGCGTGGGCCAGGGCCAGGGCCTGCTGGCTGGTATTGGCCTGAATGATGGTCGCTTGCAGCGCCGCATCGGCGCCCACCGCCGCGGCCCATTGCGCCAGTTGCGGCAGGTCGATGCTGGAATGGCGGCTGTGCAGGTCCATGTGTCCGGCGGCCAGCTTGCTGATCTTGCCGAAGCCTCCGCACAGGCTCAGGCGCGCCACCGGCACCTTGCGCAGGTGCTTGAGCACCGCGCCGACGAAGTCGCCCATCTCGATCAGGGCGATTTCCGGCATGCCGTAGACCCTGCGCATGGTGTCTTCGCTGGCGTTGCCGGTGCAGGCGGCGATGTGTTCGTAGCCGTTGGTCTTGGCGACGTCGATGCCCTGGTGGATCGAGGCGATGTAGGCCGAGCAGGAGAAGGGCCGGACGATGCCGCTGGTGCCGAGAATCGACAGCCCGCCGAGAATCCCCAGGCGCGGGTTCATGGTCTTCAGCGCCAGGCTTTCGCCGTCCTGCACGTTCACCGTGACCTCGAAGCCACCGGGGTAATTGCATTCCTGCGCGAGGCGGGTCAGGTGTTCCGTCATCATCCGGCGCGGCACCGGGTTGATCGCCGGCTCGCCCACGGTCAGCACCAGCCCCGGCCGGGTCACGGTGCCGACGCCCTGACCGGCAACGAAGCGCACGCCGGGTTCGTCCAGCAGGCGCACGCAGCTGAACAGCAGGGCGCCGTGGGTCACGTCCGGGTCGTCGCCGGCGTCCTTGAGGGTGCCGGCCTCGGCGCCCGGCGCGTGCAGGCGGCAGAACTCCAGGCGCATCTGCACCTGCTTGCCCTTGGGCAGGGTGATTTCCACCGCGTCGTGCGCTTGCCCGGTCAGCAGCAGGCGCGCGGCGGCGAGGCTGGTGGCGGTGGCGCAACTGCCGGTGGTCAGGCCGCTGCGCAGCGGCGCCGGCTGTTCGGCGGTTTCGTCACGCATGCTTGATGGCGTCGAGCAGGGTGATCGGCAGCGCCTGGCGCCAGGTGTCGAAGCCGCCCAGTGGCTGGGCCTGGGCGACATGAATGCGGGTCAGTTCACCACCGTGGCGCTCGCGCCATTCCATCAGGCGCACTTCGCTTTGCAGGGTCACCGCGTTGGCCACCAGCCGGCCGCCGGGGCGCAGGTGTTCCCAGCAATGCTCCAGCACGCCGGGCACGGTGACGCCGCCGCCAATGAAGATCGCGTCCGGGCGCTCCAGGCCGTGCAGCGCTTCCGGCGCGCGCCCGCGCACCAGTTGCAGGCCCGGTACGCCGAGGGCGTCGCGGTTCAGTTCGATCAGTTGCTGGCGGCCGTCGTCGGCTTCGATGGCCAGAGCGCGGCACGCCGGGTGCGCGCGCATCCACTCGATGCCGATCGAGCCGCTGCCGGCGCCGACATCCCAAAGCAACTCGCCCGGCTGCGGGGCGAGGCGGGTCAGGGTGATGGCGCGGACATCGCGCTTGGTGATCTGCCCGTCATGCTGGAAGGCGTTGTCCGGCAACCCGGCCAGTGGCGACAGGCGCACCGCATTGGCATCGGCGCGGCATTCGATGGCGACCAGATTGAGGTCGGCGACCGCGCCGTCCTTCCAGTCGTTGGCGCTGCCTTGCAGGTGACGCTCGGCGCTGCCGCCCAGGTGTTCCAGCACATGCAACTGGCTCGGGCCGAAGCCGCGCTCGCGCAGCAGGGCGGCGATGGCGGCAGGGCTGGTGCCGTCGTTGCTCAGCACCAGCAGGCGCTGGCCGCTGTAGAGATGCGTGTTGAGTTGCGCCAGCGGGCGGGCGACCACGGAAACAATGACCACCTCCTGCAACGGCCAGCCGAGGCGGGCGGCGGCGAGGGCGCAGGAGGAGGGGGCGGAAATCACGTTCAGCTCATCGGCCGCGACTTGCCGCGCAAGGCTGGCGCCAACGCCGTAGAACATCGGGTCGCCGCTGGCCAGCACGCACACCGGCTCGCCGCGCAGGGCCAGCACCGGCGCCAACGAGAACGGGCTCGGCCAGGTCAGGCGCTCGGCCTTCAGGCAATGGGGCAGCAGGTCGAGCTGACGCGGGCTGCCGAA
This sequence comes from Pseudomonas sp. Marseille-P9899, assembly GCF_903166565.1. Taxonomy (NCBI): domain Bacteria; kingdom Pseudomonadati; phylum Pseudomonadota; class Gammaproteobacteria; order Pseudomonadales; family Pseudomonadaceae; genus Pseudomonas; species Pseudomonas sp. Marseille-P9899. The sequence continues at coordinate 433,091 of NZ_CAESCG010000006.1, read as the reverse complement.
CACCCTGGCAGCGTGCAGCAGGGCGCGCCGGGCTTGCTTGCCGAGGCCGCTGAAGCCGTCTTCGCCGATTCCTACTATGGTCAACCAGGGCGCCATGCCGTTCCTCTTTTCCGGGCCTATCCGACCGGCAGGCTTGGCCCGCCGCCGGGCAAAGCAGGCATAATACCGCGCCTTCCGGTGCCCAGCCCCATTAGACGATTGACGGGTGAACCCTTGAACCAATCCCAACCCGCTCCTGCCATTCGCCCCTCGGCCTGCCCGGGGTTGTGGCGCATCGTCCAGGCCCGCGACGGCGGCATCTCGCGGATCAAGCTGGATGCCGGGCATCTGGACGCCGATCAGGCCGAAGCCGTGGCCGAAGCCGCCGAGCGTTTTGCCGGTGGCGTGATCGAGGTGACCAACCGCAGCAACCTGCAGATTCGTGGCGTTGGCAGCGACCAGCAGGGCCTGATCGCGCACCTGCTGGCGGCCGGCCTGGGCCCACGGGTCGCCGCCGGCGACGACGTGCGCAACCTGATGCTAAGCCCCGCCGCGGGCCTCGACCCGGCCATGCTGTTCGATACCCGCGCGCTGGGCGCGCAGATTCTCGACCTGCTGCAGACCACGCCGCGCTTCCATGCGCTGTCGGCCAAGTTCGCCGTGCAGCTCGATGGCGGCGAAGACCTGGCGATGCTCTGGCATCCCCATGACCTGTGGCTGTCGCCGCTGCGCCTGGACGACGAACTGTGGCTGGCCTTCGGCCTGGCGGGCTGTCCGGGACGGGATGCGCCGGTGGCCGCCGTGCCGCTGGCGGCCGGGCTAGCGCTGGTGCGGGCGGTACTGGAGCGTTTTCTCGATCTGGCTGATGCCGGTCAGTCGCGGATGCGTCAGTTGCTGGAGACGCTGTCCACCGACGCCTTCCTCGCCGGCCTGGCGTTGCCGCTGCGCCGCGATGCTGCGGTGCTCGACTGGCGCCGCCCCGGACGTGACCTCGCGCGCCACCTGGGTGTCTATCCCCAGCAGCAAGCCGAGCGGGTCGCGGTGGGCGCGGTAGCGCCGCTGGGCCGCCTGAGTGCAGCGCAATTGCGCGGTGTCGGTGCATTGGCCCGCGAACTGGGCGACGGCAGCCTGCGTATGACGCCGTGGCAGAGCGTGCTGCTGCCGAACATTGCCATTGGCCGCGCCGAACGGGTGCTGGCCGCCTTGCTTCACCTTGGCCTGATCACCGACGCCGCCGAGCCGCTGGCCGGCGTGGTCGCCTGCACCGGCTCGGCCGGTTGCGCCAAGGCCCTCGCCGACACCAAGGCCGATGCGCTGCAACTGGCCTTCAGCCTGCGCCAGCCGGTCCCGGTGGCCGGCGTCCACTTGAGCGGCTGCGGCCGCTCCTGCGCCATGGCGCATACCGCGCCGGTCACCTTGCTGGCGGTCGGCCCTGGTCGCTATGACCTGTATTTTCACGACCCGGCACAGCCGGGCCCCGGCGTTTTCGCCGGGCGCAACCTGACACTGGAAGAAGCGGGCGCCACGCTGGACGCCCGCCCACGGAGCAACCCTCGATGATTGATTACATCCGCGACGGCCAGGAGATTTATCGCAACTCCTTCGCCATCATTCGCCAGGAGGCCCGCCTGGAGCGGATTCCGGCCGACCTGGAAAAGCTCGCGGTACGGGTGATCCATGCCTGCGGCATGGTCGAGGTGGTCGATGCCCTGCGCTTTTCCGAAGGCGCCGGCAAGGCCGGGCGTGAAGCCCTGGCCGCTGGCGCGCCGATTCTCTGCGACGCGCGGATGGTCGCCGAAGGCATCACCCGCGCACGCCTGCCGGCCAACAACGAGGTGATCTGCACCTTGCGTGACGACAGCGTGCCGGACCTCGCCAAGGAACTGGGCAACACCCGCTCGGCGGTGGCCCTGGAACTGTGGCGCCCGCACCTGGAAGGCAGCGTCGTGGTGATCGGCAACGCGCCGACCGCGCTGTTCTACCTGCTGGAAATGATCGACGCCGGCGCACCGAAACCGGCGCTGATCCTCGGCTTCCCGGTGGGCTTCGTCGGTGCGGCGGAGTCCAAGGCGATGCTGGCGGCGGACAGCCGTGGCGTGCCGTTCGTGATCGTCGAAGGGCGTCTGGGCGGCAGCGCCATGGCCGCCGCCGCGGTCAACGCCCTCGCCACGGAGGTTGAATGATGCAGGCCCGCGGACGTTTGCTCGGCCTGGGCGTGGGCCCCGGCGATCCCGAGCTGATCACCCTCAAGGCCCTGCGTCTGCTGCGTGAAGCGCCGGTGGTGGCGTACTTCGTCGCCAAGGGCAAGCGCGGCAATGCCTTCGGCATCATCGAGCAGTACCTGCAAAGCGAGCAGACCCTGTTGCCACTGGTTTATCCGGTGACCACCGAGGCGCTGCCGGCGCCGCTGTCCTACGAACAGGTCATCAGCGATTTCTACGATGCCGCGAGCATCGAGGTCGCCGCGCACCTGGATGCGGGCCGCGATGTGGCGGTGATCTGCGAAGGCGATCCGTTCTTCTACGGCTCCTACATGTACCTGCACGATCGCCTGGCCGAACGTTATGACGCCCAGGTGATTCCGGGTGTCTGCTCGATGCTCGGTGGTGCTTCGGTGCTCGGCGCGCCGCTGGTGTACCGCAACCAGAGCCTGTCGGTGCTGTCCGGCGTGCTGCCCCATGACGAACTCAAGCGCCGCCTGGCCGATGCCGACGCGGCGGTGATCATGAAGCTCGGGCGCAACTTCCCCAAGGTCCGCCAGGTGCTGACCGAGTTGGGCCTCGATGGCCGCGCGCTGTATGTGGAGCGGGCGACCATGGCCAACCAGAAGATCGTCGCGCTCGATGAGGTCGATCCGGCGTCGTCGCCGTACTTCTCGCTGATCATCGTTCCCGGCGAAAGGTGGCAAGGCTGATGACCCGACGCGCACCGGCCATTGTCATCCTCGGCAAAGGCAGCGTGGCCACGGCCCGCAAGATCCAGCAGCTATATCCCGACGCCCTGATCCACGGCCTGGCTGGCCGGGTCGAGGACGTCGATGTCAGCTATCAGGAGTTCGGCGCGAGCCTGCGCCGGCTCTATCAACAGGACACGCCGATCATCGCCTTGTGCGCCGCCGGCATCGTGATCCGCAGCCTCGCCGGCGTGTTGCTGGAGAAGGGCGCGGAACCTCCAGTGCTGGCGGTGGCCGAGGACGGTAGTGCGGTCGTGCCGCTGCTGGGCGGCTGGGCGGGTGAACGTCATGGCGCGGGAGATTGCGGCCGGACTGGGCGTCGCCGCGGCGATCACCACCAGTGGCGAACTGCGCTTCGGCACCTGCCTGCTCAATCCTCCCAGCGGCTACGCCCTGGCAGACCTGGAGCTGGGCAAGCGCTTCGTCTCCGACCTGCTGGCCGGTGAACGCGTGCGCATCGAAGGCGCCGCGCCGTGGCTCGACGAAGCGCGCTTGCCGCAAGATGAGCAGGCGTCGCTGACCATTCATGTCGGCTGTGCCGAACGCGAGGCGGCGGCCAACGAATTGCTGATCCATCCGCGCTGCGTGCTGGTGGCGGTTTCGGCTTCGGTCCCGGCGTTGGCCGAGGCGGTGCGTGCGGCGCTGCACGACGCGAAGATCGCCGAGGCATCGCTGGCCTGCCTGCTCGCCAGTGCTGACGACATGGCCGAACCGGCCTTGCACGACGCCGCGCGCGAACTGGGTGTGCCGCTGCGTTTTGCGCCGACACAAGCCTCGGTCAGCGCCCTGGCGGCGCGGGCATTGCCGCAGTTGCTGGCACCGCAGGCGGTGGGCGAGGGCCTGGCGATTGCCGTGGCCAACGCGCCGATCGATCCGCAACACATTGGCCAGCGTCGAGGCCGCGTCGCGGTGATCGGCCTCGGTCCGGGTTCCGCCGAACTCATGGCGCCGGCGGTCAAGGCCGAGCTGGCGCGGGCCAACGATGTGCTCGGCTACGAAACCTATGTGCGCATGGCCGGGCCGTTCCGTGCCGATCAGGTGCTGCACTGCACCGACAACCGTGAAGAACTGCAACGCGCCCGGCATGCCTTCGAGCTGGCGGCGCAGGGACGTTCGGTGATTGTGGTGTCGTCCGGTGACCCTGGCGTGTTCGCCATGTCTGCGGCGGTGCTGGAAGCGCTGGAAGCCTCCGACGATCCGGCCTGGCACCGGGTCGAGCTGGAAATGCTGCCGGGCATTTCCGCCTCGCTGGCCACTGCGGCCCAGGCCGGAGCGCCGCTGGGGCATGACTTCTGTGTGATCTCGCTGTCGGACAACCTTAAGCCGTGGTCGATCATCGAGAAGCGTCTGGATCTGGCCGCCGAGGCGGACCTGGCCCTGGCCTTCTACAACCCGATCTCGCGCTCGCGGCCGTGGCAACTGGGGCAAGCGCTGGATATCGTCCGTCGCCATCGCGGTCCGCAAACGCCGGTGGTGCTCGGTCGCGATATCGCCCGGCCGGGGCAGTCGCTCAAGGCGATCCGTCTGGGCGAATTGCAACCCGAGATGGTCGACATGCGCACCATGGTGCTGATCGGTTCCAGCACCACCCGCACCTTCGCCCGCGCCGATGGCGGCGAATGGGTCTACACGCCGCGCTGGTATCCCCAGCCGGACTGAGCCCTGCGGGGAAAGGCTTCGTTCCTGACCCCGCTGTCGTTGCAACGTACCTTGGCGTTCCCTCCTCGAGAGGGAACACCTAAAAAGGACTTTGCCATGACTAACGACAGCACCCCCTCTTCGAGCATCAGTTCCGCCGCCGTGGTGGAAAGCTCCCTTGTCGCCTTCGGCGCCGCGATGTCGGCGCAAAGCCGCACCGACGTAAAGAACAGCTTCCTGTTCGCCACCCTGGTTGCCAACAAACTCCACGACCAGACAGCCATGAGCGAGTCCTGGTTCAAGTCGTTCCTGCAGGTGATGGGGGATTGCGGCTGGGTCGTGGCCCATCGCACCCACGAAAAGGAAAGCACTTCCGGTCAGTCGCTCAAGGTCGCCAATGTCGCGGTCCAGGCGGTGCAGTCGGCCGCTACCAGCCTGCTGTTGGGCGGGCCGGTGACCGCCGCGATCAAGTCGCTCGCCGAGGCGGCGATCAAGGGCCTGGAGAGTAACGAGAAGGCTCTGACCGTGTTCAAGCGCAATCTGGAAAACCGCACCAACGTGGTCATCGGCCTGGCCTCCTGTACCGAAACCGAGAGCGGCGAAGTGGTGATGGCGCTGGGCGCGGTCCAGCGCTCGGTGCGCAAGGAAGACATCAACGCGCTGGTGTTCGACTGGGACAGTTCTACCTCGGCGACCTACAAGAGCACCGCGGCCCTGTCGTTCAACAGCCAGGTGTACGCCAGCGTGCGCGCGGGCGTGGAGCAGCGCCTGGGCGGGCGGGCCTTGGCCAGGATCATGGACTACGACATCTGACCGACGCTGACGCTGCGGGCCCTTGGCATTTTTCTGGAGATGACCGACGTGGATATCGACGGCTACACGATGTGGACCAGCGAGGGCAGCCTGATGCTGGTGGCCCCTCAGGTCGGGGATGTGGAGCGCCAGAACGTGTTGGGTTCGCTGCGTTATGCACAACGGTCGGCGGACAGCCTGATGACTTCGCGCTTCATCGAGCACCGGCAATGGTATCGCGCCTATCGCGCTGCCCTCGGCAAACGCGGCTGGCGGGTGATCCACAGCTGCCAGAGCGTCGATACCGCGCAATGCCGGACGCTGCTGGCGCCGATGCAGCCGCTGGTGTTGTGGCTGAGTAGCCAGCACCCGGAACTGGGCGCCGTGCTGGAGCGCTGCATCGATGCGCTGGACCCGGTGCAAGCGGGTATCGAGCGACTGAGCGGTTCGGCGCTGCGGCGTTCGCCCCGAGGCGGTGCCCATCTGGTTCTGGAGCTGGGCGTGCTGCGACCCGGCTTGCGACTCAGCCTGTGCAGCCTCGCCCTGGAAACCAGCGAGACGCCTGGCCGTGACTGGCTGGTAGCGGCGCTGGACGGCGCAGCATTGCGTGGCGATCTGTCGTTCCAGAGCCTCATGGCCGAACCCGCGCCCGAGCTGCTTGAAACCGGACACGACCGCTTCGCCCGCCTGCTGCTCGATGCGGCCCCCCGTTACACCCTTCACTGAGGCAACAATGCTATGACCGATCAACCTCGGGCATCCGTCGTGGGCAATGCCCTGATGTCCTTTTTTCCCGATATCCGCAAAGAGGTCCGCGAGCGTGTCCAGATGGCGATGCTGTTCGCCCAACGGGCGACGCAGGACGCGCTGGACAACCAGTTGGTGGGCGACGGCTACAGCTTCTATCGGCGCCAACTGATGTTTCTCGGCTGGGACGCCAAGTCGCCACGGGAATCCTTCGACCCCAATCTGCAACGCCGCAAAGCGCTGAACGATGTGCTGGGGCAGATCAATGCCAGCGCCGACAGCCAGTACTCCGACATGACTCGCTGGTCCATCGAGGCGCTGCAGGCCAGCGAAGCGGCGCTCTATCGTTTCGAGGCGCGCTCGCTGGCGTCGGAGTCTTTCCAGTTGTTGCCGTGCCGGATGATCAAGCCAGGTTACGTGGACCTGGTGCTGTACCACGAAACCCTGGAGCGCGAGGAGCAACTCAGCGGGTTTCTCTACCGGGAACGGGTGGTGACCGGGTCACGCATCGAGCTGGTGCGTTTCAACGTGCGCCTGTTCGAGCAGAAGTTTGGCGCGTGGATCGAGAAGAGCCTGGAGCAGGCTCTTCGGCAGGATGTTTACGAGCTTTGAAGCGCCGGTTCAGGAAATCAGGTAGCCCTTGATCCCGGTGAAGATGATTTGCGCGGCAAGGGCGCAGACGAACAGGCCCATGAGTCGGCTGACGATCTGCAGGCCCTGGTCGCCGAGGATCCGTTCGATACGGTTGGAGAGGTAGAGCACCAGGCCGACGGTGAAGCTGGCCAGCGCGATACTGACGATGGCCAGCAACTTGTCGTCCCAATGCGGCTGGCCGACGCCCATCACCAGCAGTGCACCGATGGTGCCGGGGCCGACGGTCAGGGGGATGGTCAGCGGCACGATGGTGACGTCCTGCTGCACGTTGTCGGTCTGCACCGCCGACTTGCCCTGGGCCATGCCCAGCGCGGAAATGAACAGCACGCTGCCGGCACCGATGCGGAAGGCATCGGCGGTAATGCCGAAGACGCCGAAGATCACCCGACCGAACAGGTACAGCAGCACGCCGGCGATCAGCACACCCATGGCCACCTTCCAGGCCAGGTGCTTGCGCTCCTTGCTGGAATAACCACGGGTCAGGCTGATGAAGCAGGACAGGACGAAGAACGGGCTGTAGAGCACGAGCATTTTCAGGTAAACGCTGAACAACTCATGAAGCATGGTCTGGGCTCGCGAAAGAAGAAAAGGCCGGGCAAGTGTATCAGTGCGACAGCGGTGCATCGGCGGGTGGTCGCGACTGCTCGCGGCGGGCTACCCAGTGTTCGATTAGCTCACGCAATTGCGACAGCTCCACCGGCTTGGACATGTGTCCGTCCATGCCGGACAGGCGCGCACGCTCCTTGTGCTCGGCGAGGATGTGCGCGGTCAGCGCCACCACCGGCGTGTGCGGGCTCTGGGTGCTGGCTTCCCAGGCACGCAGTTGCTGGGTCGCGGAGAAGCCATCGAGGATTGGCATTTCGCAGTCCATCAGCACCAGGTCGTAATGCTGCGCCTTCATCGCCTTGAGCGCTTCTTCGCCGTTGCTGGCGGTGTCCGGCTCCAGGTTGAGCTTGCCGAGCATGCCGCGGATGACCTTGGTGGAAATGCTGTTGTCTTCGGCAACCAGAATGCGGAAGTCGGCGGGCAGCTCGATGGGGGCCGGGCGCTGGGCAGGCATGAAGCCCGGCGGCGGCACTTTGCTGCGCTGCGACAGTTCTTCGGCCAGGGTGGTCTTGAGGGTGTAGCCAGCCACCGGCTTGGCGAGGATGCGTTTGACACCGGCATTGCGCGCGATGACTTTGCTCGGCGCATTGCTGATACCGGTGAGCATCACCAGCAGGATGTCGTGGTTCAGGCTCGGGTCTTCCTTGATCTTCGCCGCCAGTTGCATGCCGGTCATGCCGGGCATGTTCTGGTCCAGCAGGACCGCGTCGAAGTAGTCACGCAGGTGTGCCTTGGTTCGCAGCAGGGCCAGCGCTTCCTTGCCCGACGGCACGGCGCTGACGTTCATGCCCCAGGCGCCGCACTGCTGGACCAGCACTTTGCGGCAGGTGTCGTTGTCGTCCACCACCAGCACCCGGGCGCCGCGCAGCGAGGCGTCGAGGTCGGTGGCCGGTTGCTCCAGGCGCTGCGGGTCCAGCGGCAGGGTCAGCCACAGGGTGTTGCCCTGGTTGTGGCTGGTCTTGATACCGAATTCGCCCTGCATCAGCGTGATCAGTTGCTTGGCGATCACCAAACCCAGATGGCCACCGAGCTTGTTGCTGGAGAGGAAGTGTTTGCTGTGCAGCTCGGCCTGCAACAGGGCGTCGCGTTCGGCGGGCTGCATGGCTTCGCCGCAGTCCTGCACGGCGATGCGCAGGCGCGGGCTGCTGCCGCGCTGATCTAGGGCGACCACCAGCAGAATCTCGCCGTGGTCGGTTTTCTTCAGGGCATTGTCCAGCAGGCTGAGCATCGCCTGGCGCAGGCGGGTCGGGTCACCGCTGATCACCCGTGGCACCTGCGGCTGGGTAAAGCTGATCAGCTCGATGTTCTGCTGCTCGGCCTTGGCGCGGAAGATACCCAGGCAGTCTTCGATCAGCGCGTTGAGGTCGAACTGCACATCGTCCAGCTCGATTTGCCCGGACTCCAGCTTGGAGATGTCGAGAATCTCGTTGATCAACGTCAGCAGCTCGTTGCCGGCGCTATGAATGGTTTGCACATAGTCGCGCTGCTTGACCGACAGCGGTGTGCCGAGCAGCAGTTCGGTCATGCCCAGCACGCCGTTCATGGGGGTGCGGATTTCGTGGCTGATCTTGGCCAGGAACTCGGCCTTGGCGTTGATCTCGGCTGTGCTCGCTGCCAGTTCGCGGCTGGCGCTGAAGCGTGCTTCGTTCATGTAGCGCAGGCGCTCGCTGACCGAAAGGTTGAGCAGCAGACCGCTGAACGCGGTAAGGCCGAGCAGGATGAACAGCAGCCACTGGGTCGGCGTGCGGGTCAGGCCGAGCAGGGCCGGCAGGACCACCAGGCAGCCGACGGTGAAGATCAGCATGCCGAGGCTCAGCAGGCGCGCCGGCGAGAAGCCCTTGTACCAGTGATAGAGCGAGACGCCGAGCATGCTCAGGCAACCCAGCGCCACCAGCGCGTAGGTCATCAGGTTCAGCGGCAGGGTATCGACGAACAACAGCAGCAGGCCGCAGAACACCACCAGCAGCATCTGGCCCTGCAGCAAGCGGGTCAGGCGGGGTTGGCCAAGCGGGGCGAAGAAGCGCTGGGTGAACACCAGCCCGCAGAGGGTGGCGAGCAGCACGGTCAGGTAGGCCGCGGGCGTCTGCGCCGAGTGCCACAGGTTCCACGGGCCACTGAGATTCAGCAGGATCAGCGCGCTGAGCATCATCAGCAGGTGGTAGCCGGCCAGCCACAGGCTGGCGGTGGAGCGCGAATAGGCGAAGCGGGTGAGGTTGTGCAACGCCAGCATGCCGAGGCAGCCGAACAGCAGGCCGAACAACAGCGGGCGACGCTGGTCGGCGGCGGCTTCGACCGCAGGTAACAGGCTGATGCCGGGGCGCAACTGGTGTTCGGACACCAGCCGCAGGTAAACGTCCAGCGCTACGGGGCTGGCGGGAAGTGAAAGCAGGTGGTCGCTGCTGCTCAGGGTCAGCAGGCCGCTGTCGCTGCGACGACCGTTGTGCGACTGCTGCAGCAGGTTGTTGCCGTCGAGGACGTAAAGATCGAGACGCGAGAGGTCGGGCGCGAACACCCGGATGACCTGCTCATGCTGGCCGGGAGGCAGCCGGTAGTGCAGCCAGAGCGCCTGGTTGGGCTCGGCGGCGTTGAGCTGGTTGAGTTCGATGGGGCTGAACTGGTTGCGGTAGCGTTCGGAACGGATGTCGCCCAACTGCAGATTGGCCTGGCCGTCGAGCAGGACCGCCCAGCCGCTGCTCGATTCGGCCATGGCCGGAAGAAGGCAGAGCAGGGTCAGCAGGCTGACGATGGTTCCAATGGCAATCCTGAGCCAACGCACGGCGATTTCCCTTCCTAGCTGAGTCCCGGTGTACCACTATGCGCGGCGTGCCAAGCCGAAGGCAAGGTTTTGCCCGGGCCCTGGCGACGAGCCGGGAGCCGCGGCGCAAAGGCGCCGCGCTCCCGCTCAGGCAGGTTACTCCTGATGCTCGCCACGCTCGCGGGCAATGGCACGGTAGCCGATGTCCTTGCGATAGAACGCGCCTTCCCAGTCGATTTCGGCTGCCAGACGGTAGGCCTGTTGCTGTGCGGCTTCGACCGTGTCGCCCAGGGCGGTGGCGCAAAGCACGCGGCCGCCGCTGGTTACGACCTGGCCGTCTTTCAGCGCGGTACCGGCATGGAACACCTTGCCTTGCAGTGCGGCGGCGGCGCCCAGACCCTTGATCGGCGCGTCCTTGGCGTAGTCACCAGGATAGCCGCCGGCGGCCAGGACCACGCCCAGGCTTGGGCGCGGATCCCAGACGGCTTCGACCTTGTCCAGCGCCTTGGCCAGTGCGGCCTCGATCAGCAGGATCAGGCTCGACTCCAGACGCAGCATGATGGGCTGGGTTTCCGGGTCGCCGAAGCGGCAGTTGAACTCGATGACCTTCGGGTTACCGGCCTTGTCGATCATCAGACCGGCATAGAGGAAGCCAGTGTAGACGTTGCCTTCCTCGGCCATGCCGCGCACGGTCGGGTAGATCACCTGGTCCATCACGCGCTGGTGCACGTCAGCGGTGACCACTGGTGCTGGCGAGTAGGCGCCCATGCCACCGGTGTTCGGGCCGGTGTCGGCGTCGCCGACGCGCTTGTGGTCCTGGCTGGTGGCCATCGGCAGCACGTTGGCGCCGTCGACCATGACGATGAAGCTGGCTTCTTCGCCGTCGAGGAATTCCTCGATAACCACGCGCGAACCGGCTGCACCAAAGGCGTTGCCGGCGAGCATGTCGCGCACGGCGTCTTCGGCTTCGGCCAGGGTCATGGCGACGATAACGCCCTTGCCGGCGGCCAGGCCGTCGGCCTTGATGACGATCGGCGCGCCTTTTTCACGCAGATAAGCCAGGGCTGGCTCGATCTCGGTGAAGTTCTGGTAGTCGGCGGTCGGGATCTTGTGGCGCGCCAGGAAATCCTTGGTGAAGGCCTTGGAGCCTTCAAGCTGGGCGGCGCCAGCGGTTGGACCGAAGCAGTCCAGGTTGCGGCTGCGGAACAGATCGACCACGCCGGCAACCAGCGGGGCTTCCGGGCCGACGATGGTCAGCGAGACGTTCTTCTCGGCGAAGTCGGCCAGTTGCTCCAGCGCGGTCACTTCGATGGCGACGTTCTCGCACTTGGCTTCGGTGGCGGTACCGGCGTTGCCGGGAGCGACGAAGATTTTCTCGACACGCGGGTCCTGGGCGACTTTCCAGGCCAGGGCGTGTTCACGACCGCCGCTACCGATGATCAAAACGTTCATGTCAAAACCTCAGTGAAGGGCATGCCCTTCGTTTTGTATTCGCTGTACGAGGTCGCAATGAAGCAGGTAGATGCAAGGCGGGGTCGGTTCCGATGAGCGGAGTTGCCGTCTGGCAATGAGCATCAGCGGAACCGGCCCCAACGCAGCAGATGCCTGCTTCAGTGCGGCCGATTGCCGTAAATCAGTGACGGAAGTGGCGCATGCCGGTGAAGACCATTGCGATGCCGGCTTCGTCGGCAGCAGCAATGACTTCGGCATCGCGCATCGAACCGCCTGGCTGGATCACGGCAGTGATGCCTACCTTGGCTGCGTTGTCGATGCCGTCACGGAACGGGAAGAACGCATCCGACGCCATGACCGCGCCCTGCACCTGCAGGCCAGCATGCTCGGCCTTGATGGCAGCGATGCGCGCAGAGTTGACGCGGCTCATCTGGCCGGCGCCGACGCCGATGGTCTGGCGGTTCTTGGCGTAGACGATGGCGTTGGACTTGACGAACTTGGCCACTTTCCAGGCGAAGATCAGGTCATGGATTTCCTGTTCGGTCGGGGCGCGCTTGGTCACGACTTTCAGGTCGGCGTCGGTGATCATGCCGATGTCGCGGCTCTGTACCAGCAGGCCGCCGGTCACACGCTTGAAGTCCCAGGCTGCGGCACGTTCGGCCGACCACTCGCCGCAGGCCAGCAGGCGCACGTTGGCCTTGGCGGCCACCACGGCGCGAGCTTCTTCGCTGACGCTCGGGGCGATGATGACTTCGACGAACTGACGCTCGACGATGGCCTTGGCGGTTTCGCCGTCCAGCTCGCGGTTGAAGGCGATGATGCCGCCGAAGGCCGACTCGGTGTCGGTGGCGTAGGCCAGTTCGTAAGCCTGGCGGATACCGCCTTCAGGGCTGACGGCAACGCCGCACGGGTTGGCGTGCTTGACGATGACGCAGGCCGGCTTGACGAAGCTCTTCACGCATTCCAGCGCGGCGTCGGTGTCGGCCACATTGTTGTACGACAGCTCTTTGCCCTGCAGCTGGACGGACGTGGCGATGCCGGTCTCGGAAGGCTTGGCTTCGACATAGAACGCCGCGCTCTGGTGCGGGTTCTCGCCGTAGCGCATTTCCTGGGCCTTGACGAACTGGCTGTTGAAGGTGCGCGGGAATTCGCTGCGGCCTTCGGTGCTCAGGGTCTCGGCGGCCTGGTTCACGGTGCCCATGTAGTTGGCGATCATGCCGTCATAGGCTGCGGTGTGCTCGAACGCCTTGAGCATCAGGTCGAAGCGCTGGGCGTAGGTCAGGCCACCGGCCTTGAGGCTTTCCAGCACGTTCGCGTAGTCGCTGGCGTTGACCACGATGGCGACGTCTTTGTGGTTCTTGGCCGCGGAACGGACCATGGTCGGGCCGCCGATGTCGATGTTCTCGATGGCGGTCGGCAGGTCGCAACCCGGCTTGGAGATGGTGGCTTCGAACGGGTACAGGTTGACGGCGACCAGATCGATCGGCTTGATCCCGTGCTCCTGCATGATGGCGTCATCGGTGCCGCGACGGCCGAGGATGCCACCGTGGATTTTCGGGTGCAGGGTCTTGACCCGGCCGTCCATCATTTCCGCGAAGCCGGTGTAGTCGGCGACTTCGACCGCGGCGACGCCGTTGTCCTGGAGCAGCTTGAAGGTGCCGCCGGTAGACAGGATCTCGACGCCGAGCGTTTGCAGCTCACGGGCGAATTCGAGGATCCCGGTCTTGTCGGAAACGCTGATCAAGGCACGGCGGATCGGCAGGCGAGTAGTCTGGTCGGTCATTTCAGATTCCATAACGCGGTGGAGTCAGCAAAAAAGGCGACCTCACTGTGGGGATCGCCTTTTCTGGTTGGGATTCATGCTTACAGCAGGTCGTACTGCTTGAGTTTCTTGCGCAAGGTGCCTCGGTTCAGTCCAAGCAGCTCGCTGGCCTTGGTCTGGTTGCCCTTGACGTAGTTCATCACGCTTTCGAGCAGGGGCGCCTCGACTTCAGAGAGCACCAGGTTGTACACGTCCGTGACAGCAGCGCCTTCGAGGTGGGCGAAATAGTTGTGCAGCGCCTTTTCCACACTTCCGCGAAGGGTCTGTCCCTCTTCGCTGGGGGTATTGAGGTGCTGTTTCAGGTTGACGTTGTCGCTCACGGGCGTTGTTCCACTCACTAAAGTCTCGGTCATCATCGTCATGCGGCCACCCCTTGTCCGTCCTCTGTCTCAAGGCTCTGTTCACGTTCGCTGAAGAAAAGGCGAACGTCGGCGCATTGCGCGTGTGTGTCTTCCAAACGATTGAACCGGGCGCGAAACTCCTTGGCCCCCGGTAACGTTGCCAGGTACCAGCCAACGTGCTTGCGGGCGATTCGCACGCCCATCACATCGCCATAGAAGGCATGCAGCGCTGCCAGGTGCTCCAGCAGAATCCGTTCCACTTCCTCCAGCCCCGGCGCGGGCAGTGTTTCGCCTGTGCGCAGGTAGTGCTCGATCTCGCGAAAGAGCCATGGCCGGCCCTGGGCGGCGCGGCCGATCAACAGGCCGTCGACGCCGGTGCTGTCAAGCACGGTTCGGGCCTTCTGTGGCGACGTGATGTCGCCATTGGCGAAAACCGGGATCGACACCGCCTGCTTGATGGCAGCGATGGTGTCGTACTCGGCTTCGCCGGTGTACAGGTCGGCGCGGGTGCGGCCATGGACGGCCAGCGCCTGGATCCCGGCCTGCTCGGCGATCTTCGCCACGGTCAGGCCGTTCTTGTTCGCCCGGTCCCAGCCGGTGCGGATCTTCAGGGTCACCGGGACATCCACGGCGGCGACCACCGCGTGGAGAATCTCGCTGACCAATGCTTCATCCTTCAATAAAGCAGAGCCTGCGGCCTTGTTGCAGACTTTTTTTGCCGGGCAACCCATGTTGATGTCGATGATCTGGGCGCCCAGTTCGACATTGGCCCGGGCCGCCGCGGCGAGCATCTGCGCGTCGCCGCCGGCGATCTGTACCGAGCGCGGCTCGGGATCGCCTTCGTGGATCATGCGCAGGCGCGACTTTCGGCTGTTCCACAGGCTCATGTCGCTGCTGACCATTTCCGACACCACCAGGCCTGCGCCCATTCGTCGGCAGAGCTGACGAAAAGGCTGGTCCGTGACCCCGGCCATGGGGGCAAGGATCAGGTTGTTTTGCAGTGTGTATGGGCCGATGCGTACCGCCGACATAGGAGTTCCCTGTTGTGGGGCCGGATCATTAGAGTTCGAAAAAGGGTGGGCATGATACCCGCTCTCGATGACCGGATAAAGATGAATCTGGATAAAATCTGAACAACTCGGCCGCCGAAGCGGCCAGCTTCAAGTGGCAAGCGACAAGCGACAAGAGGAAGCAAGATCGCGTGCGATCGGCCCTTTCTTGCCGCTTTAAGCTTGCAACTTGCGGCTGCTTTACTCCGGGGAGCGGAAGCTGAGGCTGTAATTGACGGCCTTCGGGCCCGGATCGAGGATATCCAGGGCGATGTGGATCGGCGTCTGGCTGGGCATCTCGGCCTTGCCGGCCAGTTCGCCGCTGAGGTACTCGGCGGGTTTAAAGCGACGACTGGCGATCAGTTGTCCGTTGAGGTCGGCGAAGCGCAGTTCCAGTAGCGGGAACGGCTGGGAGAAGGGTGCGCGGTTGTAGATGATCGCGTCGACCACCAGTGCGCCCTTGAAGTCAGGATGGCTGCGCACCACCAGATTGCTGCTCTTGATCCGGGCGATGTCGACCTTGGACGGCACCTCGCAGCCCAGCGTCGGGCAGACCTGCTGAAACCACGGGCGGTACTGGTCCTGGCGGGCCAGTTCGTCGAAGTGATAGGCGATGTACTGGCCAGCCAACGCGGCGGCGGCCAGCAGAATCAGGAACAGCCACAGCAGACGCCGGCCCAGGTTGCTGCGCGGCTTCTGCCAGTCCAGTTGCAGCGGGTCGTCGACCAGATCGACCAGTGATTCCTTGCGTGCCGGACGGTCGGGCTCGGCGATGGCGCCGAGTTCCGGGTCGCGCCGCTCGCTCAGCGTGGGCTCGTCGTCGTGATCGTTGCGTTGGTCGAGGTCGTCGTCATCCCGGGCCGACAGACGGGTGCCGGCATCCGGCAGGTCGTCTTCGTCGTCCGCGATCACGTGGCTGCGCACGGGCGGGGTTTCTTCCGGCTCGGGCAGGTCCAGCGACAACGAAGGCTCGGTGCGGTCGCCCGGCGATGGCTGCTCGTCCGGCTCACGGGTTTCGAGTTGCAGTAGCGGTTCGTCCAGGGACGGCTCGTCCGGCTCGCGCTCCGACGCCGGGGTGCTGAACAGGCCAGCCTCCAGCAGATCGTCGTTGTTGGCATCGTCGCGCTTGGCGCTGAGGCTGTCATCCCGGCGCGGGGCCGCGTGGAAGTCGACGCTCGGCTGTATCTCGCGCTGCTCCAGGCGGGCCAGTTCGCGGTCCAGATCAAGGTGGTCGAGGTCCAGATCGACGTTGCTCCAGCTCTTCGCCGGCGGGGCCGGCGCCGGCTCGGGAGCGGGCGCAGGTTCTTCGATGGGAAGGGCGGGGGCTTCGACGGTTTCGACCGGCGCGACCGGCTCAGGCTCGACCACCTGCGGTTCATCGACGGGCGCGGCTGCGACCGGCGGTTGCTGGGCGGCGCTTTGCTCAAGCAACTGGCGGGCGGCGTTGAACACCTGCAGGCAGTTGCCGCAACGCACGACACCGCGGGCCACGCTCAGTTGATTGTGGCTGACGCGAAAGCTGGTCTGGCAATGCGGGCACTGGGTGACGAAACTGTCGGTCATGCGGCGATCCGGGGTGGGATGAGAACCAGTCTAGTGCAGTTAACGGCGGCGACCACTGATGCGTACCCAGCCATCGCGCTCGGCGATCGGGTCCAGGTCGAAGTCTGCGGCGTAGGCCGCGGCCACTTCCTGGCCTTGCTCGGCGAGGATGCCGGAGAGCGCCAGCAGGCCGCCCGGACGCACCAGACCGCTGAGTTGCGGCGCCAGCGAGACCAGCGGGCCGGCGAGGATGTTGGCCACCAGCACATCGGCCTGTTGGGCCGGCATGTGCTCGGGCAGGTACAGCTCGAAGTCTGCTTCGGCAACACCGTTGCGCCCGGCGTTGTCGCGCGAGGCTTCGAGGGCCTGCACGTCGATGTCGGTACCGACGGCGCGGCGAGCGCCCAGCAGCAGTGCGGCGATGGCGAGAATGCCGGAGCCGCAGCCGAAGTCCAGGACCTGGGTATCTTTCATGTCCTGACCGTCGAGCCATTCAAGGCACAGCGCGGTGGTCGGGTGGGTGCCGGTGCCGAACGCCAGGCCCGGATCCAGCAGCAGGTTGACCGCCCCAGGTTCCGGCGCGGCGTGCCAGCTCGGCACGATCCACAGGCGCTGGCCGAAACGCATTGGGTGGAAGTTGTCCATCCAGCTGCGTTCCCAGTCCTGGTCTTCGATGACTTCGGCATGGTGCTCGGGCAACTCGGCGCCGGTCAGCAGTTGCAGGTGGGCGAACACCGCTTCCGGCTCGGCGTCGGCTTCGAACAGCGCCAGCAGGTGGGTGTTGGACCACAGCGGGGTGGTGTTCAGGTCTGGCTCGAAGATCGGCTGGTCTTCGGCGTCCATGAAGGTCACGGAAACCGCGCCCACTTCCAGCAGGGCGTCTTCATAGGTTTCGGCCTGTTCCGGAGTGATGGCCAGACGAACTTGTAACCAGGGCATTGGGGTACCTTCACCAGGGTGGTTCAGCGTAGTGCTGTGAAAGCCGGGCAGTGTACGCCAGCTACGCCGCAAAGTGGATAACAGGCGGCGGGTGGCGTGGAACGATCGCGTCCTAACTATCTATCACCCGGCGCCTTTACCCCTGTCGCACGCTCGCTCCTTTCCTTCGTGAGGAGCCAGACAATGGAAAACAATCTGCAATCGTCTGCGGTGGCGGCAGCGTCGCTGGTGCAGGTGACCCGCTGGGCGACCTGGACCGAAGGTTTCTGGGCGGACCGGCTGACCTTCGCCGAAATCGCGGGTGATCACCTGAGGGTGCATCTGCGCACGTACTACCCGGAAGGTGATGTTGCGCCGTCGTTTCTTGAGGCGCTGTTCGAGGCGTTGCTGCAACGCCTGATTGATGGGCAGGTGGCCACTTACGACGGCAACCTGCGGGGGCCGCTGCGCTGGCCGCAAGCAGCGGACAGTGAAGCGGATGCCGAACCCTACGAGGTGCTGGTGCAGGTGATCGAGGGTGTCGCGGGCGGGGTGGTCGACGATTACCAGCGTGCGCTGCGGCAGCGCTGGGCGGCACGCCCGGACGACCTCGAGCCAACCTCGTCTGTCGGCAGTCTTTTCCTGCAACGGCTGGAGGCTCACTGCGCCAGCATTGATGCGCTGTTCTTGCTGGAGAGCCTGGAGCAACTGGATGCCGTGACGCTAGCGCAGCGTATCGAGGCGCTTGAGGAGCATTGGCAGACGTCGTTCGAGGCCGGCGACGGACTGCCCGATGCCGAGCGCTCGATGGTTCGGCGCCTGACCCGCTCCGCCTTCGGTGACTGGTTCGTCGCGCTGGGCGAGGCCGACCTTTCGATCTTGCGCGCGTTCCAGCAACGCAGCCTGTTTCTGGAGGGGCAAGTCCAGCACTTGCTGGATGGCGTCACCTCGCTGCACGCCTTTGCCCGGCAGGCGATCATCGACCACGCGCGCGCCACGCTGGGTATCGATATCGAGCCGGATCGCCTGCAGGTGGAAACCCGTGGCAACGCGGCGTCTTCTCCCGTGACCCGAGTTACTTCGCTGACGGCGCTGGTGGCCGAGGGCCCCTTTGCGCCGGGCCCGCAAAAAACCAGAACGCTACACCACGACCCCAAGGCGTCTCACGCGCCGCTCGGCCAGGAATTTCTGGATTTCTTGCTGCAAACCGTCGATCCGCGCGGGGAATACCGGGCGCGACTCAGCGAGCGCCATGGCAACCCTGAACTGACGGTGGCGCTCCTCGATCTCTACGATGCGCGCTTGCAGCAGAGCGCGTTTGTCGCGCGCTGCCGAGGGCACCTGAGCGCCGAGGGCCTGGAGCGGGTGCTGCGTATTCGGGAGTCCAACGGTGTCGGTGCGGTGGGGCCGGGCGAGAAGGTGGTCGGCGTTTCGTTGCTGCCGGATCTGCCGTTGGCGGATCTCCTGCTGTTTCATGTGCAAAAGGGCGATCAAGCACCCGAGTCGCTGGTGCTGTATGCGCCCGGCAAGCCCGATGGACAGGCGTGGATCGAACTGCCCTCCCTGCGGGCGGTGGCTATCGAACTGGGTGGCTGGCTGGGCGATGAAGCCGGGCGTGACTATCTGCTGGGGCTGGTCGATGGCGCTCAGCGGCAGCGGGCCGAGGCGTTTTTCAACAAGGTCGTAGAGCGTGCCGACCACTGGGATGTTCAACGCGATCATCGCCGTACACCGTTTGGCTACCGGGAGTCCTGCGAGGCGCTCGTTGCCTTGCGCAAGGCTCATGATCTTTCCCGTGTGGAAACGCAGGAGGCGCCCGCCTGGTTCGGTGCGTTGCCCCTGGCGCAGCGTCAGTTGATCGCCGGTCTCAACGAAGACCTGCACCTGCTCAACGATGCACTGCAGCAGGCCGTTGCCGGGCAGGAGACTTTTCAGGCGTTTGCCAAGCGTTCGATTGCGGCCGACATCGATGCGTATCTGCGCGGGCACCAGATGGAGGGCGAGGTTGATCCGCAAACCATATTGTTCGATTTCAAACCCGGCCTTGTCGATTCGACGCCCGGCATCACCCGCTCGCTGCTGGGTCTGGCGATGTATGGCTACGACGACAACTGGGGGCTGGATAACCCACACATGCCGGTCCGTTCCTCGGTCGGCCAGGACCTGAGCCAGCTGCGGGCAGCGGAGTTGGCGCCGTATCTGCGCGGGGCCTTTCTGGGGGATCGTTTCGTGCAGTCGATTCGCGCGGGGTTTCTCGATTCGTCAGAGCCGATCTACGCCGAGCGCCGGGAATTACGTCTGGCACTGGTGCAGGCAACGATGCGGCGGGATGTTCACGTCGCCCATGCCAAGGGCCGGCTCACGTCCGTGCAATTGCAACGCCTGGTGAGTGCTGTCGAGGGCCTTTCACGGCGCCAGCCTGCGCGGGAGCGCGGGGCCGCGGAGGACGTTGCGACCAGCAGCGGCGTGTTCAGGCTCGCGATCAATGGGCGGCAGGCCGTTGGCCTTTACGTGTTCCGGGAGGTCGATGGCGGCGTGGCGCAGGACTGGCTGTACACGCCGCAAGCGCCGGATGGCATCGTCCTGCGCGACTACGGGCGGTTTACCGGCGCCGGTCCTGGCGCCCTGCAGGATTACTTCCTGTCGCACCTGCGCTATGCCGACCGTCCGGCCGCTTCGCGGCGGCTCGCTCAATTGGCCAAGGGCGAGGCGGCGCGTGATGCGCTGCGTGAGGCGAGCCGCGTCGAAGACTTTCTCGACGAATACGACGATTACCTGCAGCGCCACATCGATGATGTCGAGGCCGTGACCACCAGCCGTCACGACGTTATCTCCGAGCTGGTCGCCAAGGGGCTGGTGTATGCTGCCCTGCCGTTGAGCCTGGTGTTTCCGCCGCTGGGGTTCGCCCTTGATGCGGTCTTTGTGGCGCTCGGTGCGAGCAAGGCGATTACCGCGCACCGCGACGATGATGCGGCGGGCGCCCTGCAACATTGGCTCGATGTTGCGCTGGGGCTGTGGGGCGTCGCGCTGCCGGGCGCTTGGGTGGCGGCCCGGAAAATACGACTTGGGGGCATCAGGTCGGGTGAGCATGTCGGGCGCGCGGGGTTCGACGTCCTGGATAAGCATCAGGCGCTGAAGAGCAACCCCGGAAACCTGCGCCGACTGGAGCAGGACGGCCTGCTGGGCGGCTTGTATCAAGACCCCTCAACCGGGCCTGACGGGGGACGGCTGCATATCCTCCACAAGGGCAAGTACTTCGAGGTGGTGACGGATCTGGATAACCGGACGCTGCGTCTGGTCGACCCGCGCTACCCGGCGGCACAGTACAAAATGCCGATTCGCCAGGATATTCGTGGGCGCTGGTCATTCAATCCTCAGGTCGGGCTTCGGGGTGGCGGCAACGATGTTCACAACCTGGGACAGATACGGCGTATCGCCGACGCATTCCCCGCGCGGACTCGCCCGCTGCCAGCCCGCGGGGCGCTTCAAGGCGAGGGTGTGATCGCGCGGTTTGATACGGGCGCGAGCGACAATTACCTGTACTCATTGAATGCCCAAAGCTGCGTGGTGGCGTGCCTGTATAACCCGACGACGCGGGCGGGCGCGGTGATCCACGTCGACCACAACATCCGCGCCCTGGTCGATGACGCCTTGTCCACCGCGCTGGCGCGCATAGGCCGCGGCGCGGGGCACGAGCCGGTCAGGGCCACGCTGGTAGGCGGCGATTGGTTGTCCGGTGGTGCGGATATCGGCGGGCCGCTCAGGTCGGCACTGCTGCGAAAGGGCATTCAGGCGGACTGGGACCACTGGTCCTATTCGTCGTGCATGGGCAACATTTACGGCGTGCGGCTCGATCTGGCCGAGGGCGCGACCACGGTGTTCACCACCACCCGCACGGCGGTGTACGAGGTGGTTGAGCCGATCCTGCGCGAGGCCCGCCAGGGCGGCAGGGGGATGATGGCCCGGCGTGGCCAGCGCTTTATGGCGCGCTTCCGTCAGGAACCGCTGGTGCAGCGCTCCGACGGTTCGGTACGTAATCTGGACGGCGCGCTGGCAAGCTCCGCCCTGGTCGATGCCCAGGCCTTGCTGCTGACCACACTGACCCGCTGAAAACGAAAAAGCCCCGCACGTATTCCGTGCGGGGCTTTTTCCATTCGACCGCTGGAGGCGGCTGGCTCGTTATTCCGAGGCCAGCTTGTGTTCCAGGTAGTGAATGTTGACGCCGCCCTTGCAGAAGGCTTCGTCACGTACCAGATCACGGTGCAGCGGGATGTTGGTCTTGATCCCGTCAACCACGATTTCGTCCAGAGCATTGCGCATGCGCGCCATGGCTTCGTCGCGGTCTTTGCCGTAGGTGATCAGCTTGCCGATCAGCGAATCGTAGTTCGGCGGTACGGTGTAGCCGCTGTACAGGTGCGAATCGACGCGAACGCCGTTGCCGCCTGGAGCGTGGAAGTGCTTGACCTTGCCTGGGCTCGGAATGAACTTCTTCGGGTCTTCGGCGTTGATCCGGCACTCCAGGGCGTGACCGCGGATAACCACGTCATCCTGGGTGAACGACAGCTTGTTGCCAGCGGCGATGCTGAGCATCTCCTTGACGATGTCGATGCCAGTGACCATCTCCGAAACCGGGTGCTCAACCTGCACGCGGGTGTTCATCTCGATGAAGTAGAAGCTACCGTTCTCGTAGAGGAACTCGAAGGTACCCGCGCCACGGTAGCCGATCTCGACGCACGCCTGGACGCAGCGGGCGAAGACTTCCTGACGGGCTTTTTCGTCGATGCCTGGAGCCGGCGCTTCTTCCAGTACTTTCTGGTGACGGCGCTGCAGGGAGCAGTCACGGTCGCCCAGGTGTACGGCGTTGCCCTGACCGTCGGAAAGAACCTGAACTTCCACGTGACGTGGGTTGGTCAGGAACTTCTCCAGGTAGACCATCGGGTTGCCGAACGCTGCACCGGCTTCGGTGCGGGTCAGTTTGGCCGAGGAAATCAGGTCTTCTTCCTTGTGCACAACGCGCATGCCGCGACCACCACCGCCACCGGCGGCCTTGATGATCACCGGGTAGCCAACCTCGCGGGCGATTGCCAGCGCGGTTTCTTCGTCTTCCGGCAGCGGGCCGTCGGAGCCCGGTACGGTCGGAACGCCGGCCTGGATCATGGCGTGCTTGGCCGATACCTTGTCGCCCATCAGGCGAATGGTGTCTGCTTTCGGGCCGATGAAGGCAAATCCGGATTTCTCGACCTGCTCGGCGAAGTCGGCGTTTTCCGCGAGGAAGCCATAGCCAGGGTGAATGGCGGTGGCGCCGGTCACTTCGGCCGCGGCGATGATCGCGGGGATGTGCAGGTAGGAATCCTTGGACGACGCCGGGCCAATGCACACGGACTCGTCAGCCAGGCCCAGGTGCATCAGCTCGCGGTCGGCCGTGGAGTGTACGGCGACGGTCTTGATGCCCAGTTCCTTGCAGGCTCGCAGGATACGCAGGGCAATTTCGCCGCGGTTGGCGATCAGAACTTTTTCCAACATCGCAGGCTCTCCGCGGTTCAAACGATGGTGAACAGAGGCTGGTCGTATTCAACCGGCTGGCCGTCTTCTACCAGAACGGCGTCAATGACACCGCCGATTTCGGCTTCGATGTGGTTCATCATTTTCATCGCTTCGACGATGCACAGGGTGTCGCCTTTCTTCACGCTCTGGCCGACTTCAACGAAGGCAGGCGAGGTTGGCGAACCTTTGCGGTAGAAGGTGCCGACCATTGGCGAGCGGATCACGGTGCCTTTCAGGGTTGGCGCGGCAGCGGCAGCTTCGGCGGCCGGAGCGGCGGCGACCGGAGCCGGTGCAGGAGCGGCGGCCATTGGAGCCGGCGCGTAGTACTGCTGGGCTGGAGTCTTGCTGTGGCGGCTGATGCGCACGGACTCTTCGCCTTCCTTGATTTCCAGCTCGTCGATGCCAGATTCTTCCAGCAGCTCGATCAGTTTCTTGACTTTACGAATATCCATTAATCATCAACTCCCAAGGTTCGGTCAGGGGCGTATGAACGTGATTCAAACGTTCTTGTAAGCCTGGCGATGGCCAGGCTCGCGTTATTCAGGATTTTGCGGCGGCGGCCAGTTGTTCCAGGGCGGATTCCAGGGCCAGTCGGTAACCGCTGGCGCCCAGACCGCAGATCACTCCCACGGCAACATCCGAAAAGTAGGAGTGGTGACGGAACGGCTCGCGCTTGTGCACGTTGGACAAGTGCACTTCGATGAATGGGATGCTCACCGCCAGCAATGCGTCACGTAATGCGACGCTGGTGTGAGTAAAAGCAGCCGGATTGATCAGGATGAAGTCCACGCCTTCGTTGCGCGCGGCGTGGATCCGGTCGATCAGTTCGTATTCGGCGTTGCTTTGCAGGTATTGCAGATGATGGCCGGCGGCGCGGGCACGCTGCTCCAGGTCCTGGTTGATCTGCGCCAGGGTCACGGCACCGTAGACACCGGGTTCGCGAGTCCCGAGCAGGTTCAGGTTGGGGCCGTGCAGCACCAGTAGTGTCGCCATCTGCGCATCCTTTGATTTTTGTCGGACATGAATACAAGCGCGGCGACTATGCCGCAAAGAGCCGAGCACTGTCCAGTTAACTGCAATAGCCAGCACGATGACCGAGATTCACGCAAAATATGTGACTATTTTGTTAAGTCCGGTCATTGGCCACCGTTTTTTTGCGGCCCCAGCAGTTATAGACGCAGATCGGCGCGGATGCGCTGCAAATGCTCGGCGAATTCGCCGGCGTTGGTCTCCCCGACCACCCTTGCCTCGGTTTTTTCGCTGCCGTTCGCTGCAAAGAACAACAGCGCGGGCGGGCCGAACAGTTGATAGCGATCCAGCAGGGCGCGTTGTTCGGCGCTGCTCTGGGTGATATCGAAGCGAACCAGTCGATATTCCTTGAGCAATGGCAGCACGTTCGGCGCATTCAGCACCTCATGCTCGATCACCTTGCAACTGATGCACCAGTCGGCGTACCAGTCCAGCACCAGCGGTTGGCCGGCGGCTTTCGCCTCGGCCAGCACCCGATCCAGTTCGGCGGGGCTGCTGATGGTTTGCCAGTTGTCGCTCGCGGTTGGCTGCGCGGTCACGGCGTTGCCGCTGACCGGAAGTGGTCGCAGCGGATCGCTCTGGCCGCTGAGGGCGCCATACCAACAGGCCAGGGCGTAGACCATCAGCACCAGACCGAGCAGTTGTGCCAGGCGCTGGCGCGGGGTTTTCGGGATGAACTCGAGGGCGCCGAGGAACAGCGCCACACCCGCGGCCAGCAAGCCCACCAGCAACAGCGTGATCTGGCCGGGCAAGACACGGCTGAGCAGGCCGATCGCCAGACCCAGCAACAGCACCCCGATGGCGTTTTTCACCGTGACCAGCCAAGGCCCGCTTTTCGGCAGCCAGGCCGCGCCGCCCGTCGCCACCAGCAGCAGCGGGGCACCCATGCCCAGGCCCAGGGCAAAGAGTTTCAGCGCACCGCCGACGGCGTCGCCGCTGGCGCTGATATAGAGCAGGGCGCCGGCCAGCGGTGCGGACACGCATGGCGAGACCAGCAGGCTGGAGACCACGCCAAGCACCGCCGCGCCCACCAGTGAGCCGCCTTTGGTATTCCCGGCGAGACGGTCCAGACGGTCGCTCACGGCTTGCGGCAGTTTCAATTCGAACAGGCCGAACATGGCCAGGGCAAACGCCACGAAGAACAGCGAGAACGGCACCAGCACCCAGACCGATTGCAGGCGTGCCTGCAGGTTGAGGCCGGCGCCGAACAGGCCCATCAAGGCGCCGAGCAGGGCGAAGCAGGCGGCCATCGGTAGCACGTAGGCCAGCGACAGCGCGAGGCCGCGCCAGCCGCCGACCTGACCGCGCAGCACCACGCCGGAGAGGATCGGCAGCATGGGCAGCACGCAGGGGGTGAAGGTCAGACCGACGCCGGCGAGGAAGAACAGAAGCAGGCCTTTCCAGTTGCTCTCGGTTGCGGCCGGGGCGCCACTGGCAACCGGTGTAGCCGCGCCGACGCCTTTGATGCTCAGGCGCTCGGTTTCCGGCGGATAACACAGGCCCTTGTCGGCGCAGCCCTGGTAGGTCACCAGCAGGGTGAACGGGCGTTTGTCGTCGGTGCGCGGCAGGTCGATATCGAGGATGCCGTGGTAGACCTCGACATCGCCGAAGAACTCATCGTGCTTGGCCTCGCCCTGCGGCAATTGGGCGCTGCCCAAAGCGATGTCGGCGGGTTCGGTGCGGAACTGGAAGCGGTGGCGGTAGAGGTAATAGCCCTCGCTGGCGACGAAACGCAGCTTGATTCCCTGGGCGTCGCCCTGGATCAGGTTGAGCTTGAAGGCTTCGCGCACCGGCAGGAAATCGGCGCTGTTGTTCAGGGAGGAAGCGCCCAGTGTGGCGCTGGGGCGGCTGTCGAACAGGCCGGTGGCCACGGCGGGCATAGCCAGGACCAGCAGCAGGAGGCAGAGCAGACGACGCATGATGGTCTCGCGGGTGCGGAGGTGGTCGCATGATAGCGGAGTCTGGGGATGGCTGTGTTGTTGAGGGCCTTGTCGCTTGCTTGCCGAGGGGGCCAAAGCGCAGCGATGAGGCCCGAAAGCCCACCTACAAACGGAACGCCCGAACCGCGGTATTCAGCTCTCCACCAAGCCTCAACAACTGCTCACCCTGATCCCGTCCTTCACCGATTCGCTGCAGATTGTCCTCACCCAGACCATGAATCCGTTCACTGTGATCGCGAATCTCGCTGACCGCGCCGCTCTGCTGCGCGGTGACATCGGCGATGCGCCCGGCAGTGTCAGCAATGGTCTGGATGGCGGTGACGATTTCGTCCAGCGCGCCATCGGCGGCCTGGGCCTGATTGGCGGTGGTTTCGGCGTGTTCGAGTTGGGTGCGCATGCCTTCCACCGAATCGCGCGCGGCCTGTTGCAGGCGGGTGATGAGGGTCTGGATCTCGCCTGTGGCACCGGTGGTGCGCTGCGCCAGTGAGCGGACTTCCTCGGCCACCACGGCAAAGCCGCGGCCCATTTCGCCGGCCCGCGCCGCTTCGATCGCGGCATTCAGGGCCAGCAGGTTGGTCTGCTCGGCAATGGCACGGATCACCGTCAGGACGCCACCGATGGTCGCCGACTCCTGAGCCAGTTCTTCGATCATCTGCGCGTTGCCTTGTACTTCGTCCACCAGCTTGCGCAGCCCGGTCAGGCTCTGGCCGATCACGGCCTGGCCCTGTTCCACCGCTTCACCGGCCTGACGGCTGGCGTCGGCGGCCTGGCTGGCATCACCCGCAACCTGGACGATCGTGGCTTCCAGTTCACCCAGCGCATCGCGAATCTGCGCGGTATCGCCGGCCTGGCGCTCGGCGCCGTCGTGCAGCGCGCTGCTCATGCCGGCCAGGGCGTGGCTGCTGCCGGCGACCTGTTCGGCGTTGTGGCGGATGGTCCCCACCAGTTCCACCAGGTAGTCGCGCAGGCGGTTCAGGGAGTCCTGAATGTCGTGCATCTCGCGGTTGCTGGGCGGCAGGGCGATCGGCTTGCTGAAATCGCCACTGGCCCAGTCCGACAGCGCCGGGTCGAGGTTGGTCAGTACCCGTGCCAGGCGCCGCTGCAGACGGTCGATCACCAGGGCGATCAGCAGAATCAGGGCGATCATGACGCCTTGCATCAGGCGCACTTCGCTCTGGATCTGCGCGTGCTGGCTGCGTACGCCGGGCTCCAGATCGGCGATGGCCTGCTGCACGGCGGCGATGCGCGATTGAGTGGTAGCCGCCAGCTCACCGCGGCGCTGGATCTGCTCGCGGGTGCGTTGCAGTTCCGCAGGGTAGCGGCTGATCAGGCTGTTGAGTTCGCGGCGCAGGCCGACGGCGGTGTCTTCGGCCTCGCTCTTGCTCTCGCTTTCCAGGCCCATCATGGAGGCGAAGTCGTCGGAGCCCGAGGCGCTGGCTTCCTTGACCCCCAGCAGCGGCAGGCCATCGAGAATGCGCGCCTGCCCGGCAATCAGGTTGAGTTCCCGTTCGACTTCCTCGGCCAGCTCGCTGCGGCCGCTGCTGACCAGCTTGTCGCGGGCCAGGGACAGGCGACTCAGGTGCAGCCCGGCTTCGAACAGCGGCGTGGTATAGCGCGCCGCTTCGCTGTTCTGGCTGTTCTGGCTGTAGCGCAGCCACTGTTCCAGATTGGCGCCCAGTTCGCGTTCGGCCTGCAGCAGGAGGGCCTGCGGATCCCCGGCCAGCTTGCCGGCGGCCAGCAGTTCGTTGCTGGTGAAGGTCGCCAGGCTGTCCAGGCTCGGGCGCACGCTTTGCGCCAGTTCGGCCGGCAGTTGGCCCAGTTCTTCCTGCAACTGCTGGGTGGCCTGCAGGGCCGTGGCATGTTGCAGGGCGTCGCCGCTGGCGAGGTAGGTCTGGATGTTGCGCGCCACCCCGTTCTGGAACTGCTGGGACAGGCCCAGGTAACGCTCCATCAGCAGATAGGGTCGCTCCAGCGCGCGCTGCGACCACCACAAGGTGGCGCCCAGGGCGAGGCAGACCAGGACCAGTAACAGGGTGTTCAGATTGGTGAGCAGCTTGAGGCGCATGTGCGTGACTACCAACGGCTGGATGGCAAGTCACTGAACTTATTGCGTTTTTATGACGGGGTTATGACGAAGCGGGCCACTCGGTCAAAAAAAGTGGCCATTTGATTTCATGTCTCGACCCGCAGCACCCGATTGCGCCCGGCGGCCTTGGCGCGGTACAGCGCTTCGTCGGCGGCGGTGGCCATGCTCAGGGCGTCGAGTTCGTCGTTCAGTTCCACCACGCCGGCGCTGAAGGTGCAGAACAGGTCCTGCGGCTGAGCGGGGTAGTGAATCTCGGCGAAGCGCCGGCGGATCTCGTCGAGCACTTTGTGCGCGGAGCCGACGTCGGTGTTGGGCATGACGATGGCGAACTCTTCACCACCGTAGCGGCCGATGAAGTCGGTCTTGCGCAGGCGTTGCTTGAGAAACAGCGCCAGGCTCTTGATCACCCGGTCGCCCATGGGGTGCCCGTGGCTGTCGTTGACCTTCTTGAAGTGGTCGATATCGAGCATGGCGAAGCTCAGCGGCAGGCTCTCGCGGCGGGCGCGGAAGCTGCAGTCTTCGAGCAGTTGCAGGATGTGGGTGTGGTTGTAGAGGCCGGTAAGGCTGTCACGAACCATCCGCGATTTCAGGTTGCGGGCGCGGGCGGCGCGGTTGCGCACGGTGGTGATCAGGTGGCGCGAGCGGATCGGCTTGGTCAGGAAGTCGTCGCCGCCTTCGCTCATGGCGTCGAGTTGCTTGTCCAGGTCGTCCTCGGCGGAGAGGTAGATGATCGGCACGCTGACGTAGCGGTCGTTATGGCGGATCACCTTGGCCAGCTCGGCGCCGGTGCAGGCCGGCATGTACATGTCGAGGCTGATCAGGTCGGGCTGGAAGTCGGCCAGCTCGGCCATGGTCTGGATCGGATCGGTGAGCGTGCGGGTGACGATGCCGGCGTTGTTCAGCAGGCGCTCGGTGTGCAGGCCCTGGGCACGGGAGTCGTCGATGATGAGGACGCGAAACGGCTCGTACTGGGCGACGCTGGTGAGCAGTTCGACTTTCTCCAGCAGGCTCGACGCTTCGAGGGTGCCGGTGAGAAATTCCTGGCCGCCGGCGCGCACTGCCGCGAGGCGGGTCGGGGTATCGGTTTCATGCAGGCTGAAGAACAGCAGCGGCACGCGCTGTTCCAGACCTTGCTGGGCTTGTTCCGCGAGCTTCAGGCCCTGGCCGGGACCGCCGAAGTCCACGTCCATGACGATCGCCGAGGGCAGGCGCTCGCTCATCGATGCGTTGAAGGCGTTGGCACTGTCCAGCGCTTCCACGCCCAGGCCGAAGAACTCCAGTTGCTTGACCAGGCGCTCGGCCCGGTCATGGTCCTGAAGCATGATGTAGACCGGCTTGCGCAGCGGTGGCAGCGGCGTCTGTTCAAGGCGGTCGCCCTGACGCAGGCCAGTGCGCGACAGGCGCTGCATCAAGCGGTTGAGTTCGCTGATCAGGTTGCTGCTCAGCCGCGCGCTGTTGGCTTCGACCGCGTCCAGCACCTCGCCGATGGCGTCGGCCAGCAGGCTGTGTTCCGGTTGCTCGAAACGTACGGCGTAACGCTGCAGGCGCAGATTGGCCTCGCACAGTTCGCCCAGGTCGCCGGTGGACCATTCGCTGCGTTGCAGTCGCTGCCAGATCTCGAGGATCTGCCGGGCCTGATGAATGACCCGCTGGGCAAAGTGTTGCTTTAGTCGCTCGCGATTCGGGTCTTCTGGCTCGGTCATGTCCTGACTACTTATAAAGGTGAGGCAGTTCGAGTGATGGCTCTATGCTAGCACCACTTTCTGAGCAAACGAGTGCCCTGCATCAATTTTTTGACGCCGGAGAACAATTCAGTTCCTGACCCGTGAGTCGTTTATGCGATCCTCTGCCCTTGCTTTATAGTGCTGACACTCAGGCCGCCCCGGCGCCCGCGCATGTTCCGACAATCGTCGATGCGTCGGCACCAATGCCCGGAGGTTGCGGTCGAACCCTGGAAATGCCCCTGACCGATAAGGACAACGCCATGCTTGACTGGAAAAACCGTACGGGCAGCGCCGAAGCGCGCGAGGAGCGCAGCGCTGGTCGTTCCACGCCGAAAGACAGCTATTTCCGCGGCCTGCTCAGCCGTTCGCTGGCGGTAGTCATTGGCCTGTACCTGCTGGTGACGATCGGTCTGGGCTGGTACTGGAGCGAGGAGCCGGCGTTGTTCCCCGTGCAGCAGAACGCCCAGATCGCCGCCGAGCAGAGCGGCCAGCAGATGGTGATCGGCTACACCACCATCGAGACTCTCAAGACGGTTGCCGGCACCCTGCTGAACAAGCCGGGCGGCTACATCTCCAACGACCGCTTCCCGCCGGGATTGTGGATGGACAACATGCCGAGCTGGGAATACGGCGTGCTGGTCCAGGTTCGCGATCTGTCCCGCGCCCTGCGCAAGGACTTCGCCCGCTCGCAGTCGCAATCGACCGAAGACGCCGATCTGGCCAAGGCCGAGCCGCGCTTCAACTTCGACAACAAGAGCTGGATCCTGCCGTCGAGCGAGTCCGAGTTCGAAGAAGGCATCAAGTCCCTGAGCCGCTATCAGGCTCGTCTGGCCGCCGCTGACAAGGGCGCGATCTTCTACACCCGCGCCGACAACCTGAACAACTGGCTGGGCGATGTCGCCACCCGTCTGGGCTCCCTGTCCCAGCGCCTGTCGGCCAGCGTTGGCCGGGTCAAGCTCAACAGCACCCTGAAAACCGAGGCGGTGGTCGCGGGTCAGGCGCCGCAGCTGGATGAAGAGCTGGTTGAAACGCCGTGGATGCAGATCGACAACGTGTTCTACGAGGCCCGCGGTCAGGCCTGGGCGCTGTCGCACCTGCTGCGTGCCATCGAGGTGGACTTCGCCGACGTGCTGGCGAAGAAGAACGCCACCGTCAGCGTGCGGCAGATCATCCGCGAGCTGGAAGCTTCGCAGGAAGCGCTGTGGAGTCCGATGGTGCTCAACGGCAGCGGCTTCGGCATGTGGGCCAACCACTCGCTGGTCATGGCCAACTACATTTCCCGGGCCAACGCCGCAGTCATCGACCTGCGCCAGTTGCTGTCCCAGGGCTGATGAGCATCAGCGAAGCGGAGGCGGCGCATCGGGCCGCCTCGGACCTGGAACGGGTCGCCTGGGTCGACGAGGACGACAACCTGCTCGGCGAGCTACCGCGCGCCGAGTTGCGTGAGCGCGGCCTCATTGGCCGTTGCACCTTCATCCTGCTGTTCAACGGTGCCGGCCAGTTGTGCGTTCATAAACGCACGCTGAGCAAGGCCATCTATCCCGGCTACTGGGATGTGGCCGCAGGCGGCATGGTTGCGGCGGGCGGGGAATACGCCGACTCGGCGGCGCGGGAACTGGCGGAAGAGCTGGGGGTGAGTGGCGTCGAGCTGCGCGCCCATGACCACTTTTTCTTCGACCAGCCGGGCAACCGGCTCTGGTGTTCGGTGTTCTCGGCCGTCTGGGACGGGCCTTTGCAGCTGCAGCCGGAAGAGGTCAGCGAAGCCCGTTTCGTCAATCTCGAAGTGATCCGCGAAGAGTCCCTTCACCTGCCGTATTGCCCCGACTCCCTGGCTGCCCTGAACCGGGTTTTCGACCGTCAAGCCTGACGTCGCGAAAATCGCCCAAAATGGCGCAGTTCTGTACTTAGCAACCGGCGCATTTGCCGTTACACTGCGCGGCCTTTTTCACCCTGCCGCGACCCGCTCACGGCAGGTGCGCTGCCCCTGCCAGAGTGGGGCTTCGCGGTCGATGTCCTGCCAGGGACAGCGACCAGTTTTTGTCCTCAACACAGAGGATCAAAAGTGGCCAAGAAAGCCTCATCATTTTCCGCCCTCGGCGGCCTGGTGTTCTCCACTGATGCAGGTCGGCACTGTCCGGACTGCAGCAAACCCATCGATGCCTGCATCTGCAAGCAGACGGTCATCCCCGAAGGTGATGGCATCGCCCGTGTGCGCCGCGAAAGCAAAGGTCGCGGCGGCAAGACGGTGACCACCATCAGCGGCGTCCCGCTGCCTGCAGAACAGCTCAAGGACCTCGCCACCACGCTGAAACGGCGTTGCGGCACAGGCGGCGCGTTGAAAGACGGCGTCATCGAAATCCAGGGCGACCATGTCGAGTTGTTGCTGGCCGAGCTGATCAAGCAAGGTTTCAAAGCGAAAAAATCCGGCGGCTGATCGCCTGCCTCGCTCTTGCGTGTCCGCTGCTTGTGCAGGGCGGGCGCAGGGCCGGGGCACCCGGGACTTTTCGTCCAGCGTCTAAACTCGTTGCCTTGTGAGGGGTCTATGCCTGAACAGGGAAAATCGTCATTTTCATTTTTTACACTGCGCCATCCCGCTTGGCCGGTGTTACCTGACTTTCTTGAATAGGGGACTTCGATGTCCGTACGACGCACACGCAAAGACGATGGCAGCCAATGGACCGTGGCCGATAGCCGCAGTGTTTATGGGATTCGCCATTGGGGCGCGGGATATTTCGCGATCAATGAAGCGGGGCGTGTCGAAGTTCGCCCCAACGGCCCGGGCAGTGCACCGATCGACCTGTTCGAACAGGTCGACGAACTGCGCAAGAGCGGCCTGTCGCTGCCACTGCTGGTGCGCTTCCCCGACATCCTGCAAGACCGCGTTCGCCAACTGACCGGCGCCTTCGACGCCAACATCGCGCGCCTGGAATACCAGAGCGAGTACACCGCGCTGTACCCGATCAAGGTCAACCAGCAGGAAGCGGTGATCGAGAACATCATCGCCACCCAGAATGTTTCCATCGGCCTGGAAGCCGGCTCCAAGCCGGAGCTGCTGGCGGTACTGGCGCTGGCGCCGAAGGGCGGCACCATCGTCTGCAACGGCTACAAGGACCGCGAGTTCATTCGCCTGGCGCTGATGGGCCAGAAGCTCGGCCACAACGTCTTTATCGTCATCGAGAAAGAGTCGGAAGTGGGCCTGGTGATCGAAGAGGCCGCCGAGCTCAAGGTCAAACCGCAGGTCGGCCTGCGCGTGCGCCTGTCGTCGCTGGCGTCGAGCAAATGGGCTGACACCGGTGGCGAGAAATCCAAGTTCGGCCTGTCCGCGGCGCAACTGATCTCCGTGGTCCAGCGCTTCCGTGATGCCGGGCTCGACCAGGGCATCCGCCTGCTGCACTTCCACATGGGTTCGCAGATCGCCAACCTGGCGGACTACCAGCACGGCTTCAAGGAAGCCATCCGTTACTACGGCGAACTGCGCGCGCTGGGCCTGCCGGTCGATCACATCGACGTCGGCGGCGGCCTGGGCGTGGACTACGACGGTACCCACTCGCGCAATGCCAGCTCGATCAACTACGACATGGACGACTACGCCGGTGTCGTGGTCGGCATGCTCAAGGAATTCTGCGACGCCCAAGGGCTGCCGCATCCGCACATCTTCTCGGAAAGCGGCCGCTCGCTGACTGCGCACCACGCCATGCTGGTGGTGCAGGTGACCGACGTCGAGCGCCACAACGATGACGTGCCGGAAATCGAAAACAAGGAAAGCCTGCCGGAAACCGTGCAATGGCTGGTAGACCTGCTCGGCCCGACCGATATCGAGATGGTCACCGAGACCTACTGGCGCGCCACCCACTACATGAGCGACGTGGCTGCGCAGTACGCCGACGGCAAGATCACCCTTGCCGAGAAAGCCCTGGCCGAGCAGTGCTACTTCGCCGTCTGCCGGCGCCTGCACAACTCGCTCAAGGCGCGTCAGCGCTCGCACCGCCAGGTGCTCGACGAACTCAACGACAAACTGGCCGACAAGTACATCTGCAACTTCTCGGTATTCCAGAGCCTGCCGGACACCTGGGCCATCGGCCAGGTCCTGCCGATCCTGCCGCTGCATCGCCTGGACGAAGAGCCGCTGCGCCGCGCGGTGCTGCAGGACCTGACCTGCGACTCCGACGGCAAGATCAACCAGTACGTCGACGAGCAGAGCATCGAGACCAGCCTGCCGGTGCATGCGGTCAAAGAGGGTGAAGACTACCTGCTGGGGATCTTCCTGGTCGGTGCCTACCAGGAAATCCTCGGCGACATGCACAACCTGTTCGGCGACACCGACTCGGTGAACATCTACCAGAACCCGAACGGCAGCGTGTACCACGCCGGTATCGAAACCCACGACACCATCGAAGACATGCTGCGCTACGTGCACTTGTCGCCGGAAGAACTGATGACCCACTACCGCGACAAGGTCGCCAGTGCGCGCATCACGGCCCGCGAGCGGACCCAGTTCCTTGATGCACTGCGCTTGGGGCTGACGCGGTCTTCGTACCTGTCGTCTTAATAGCGCTGAACTGAAAAGGCCCGCCCTCGGGATTCCGGGGGAGGGCCTTTTCAGTTTCTGCGGGTTGCGGTCAGCTCGATATCCACCGCCCTCACTTCTCCCGCTTCCCGCAGCACCGCCGTACTGACATAGCTGTAGACCTGATCGTGCGTGCGGGCGACTACCCTCAGTCCTTCCACACCTACAACGGCGCCTGATTGTTTTGTCACCAGAAACGGACTGAGCTGTTCCAGCGCCTTCAACGTCTGGCGCTCATCCTCATGCCGCGGCGCAATGAAATACAGGTAAATCAGCGGCACCGTTGCACCTCCGGCATTGCTCAACACCTCATACACTGCACTGTTTTCGCCTATCGGTGTCGCGCTGACGACCTGGTTCAACTCAGGTCTCGAAGCGGGCGTCAGAATCCATGCGGCTTGAGCGATGACGAGTAACAGCAGGCCTGCCAATAGCCATTTAGTAACCAAAGGATTTCGCATACCTGATACCTGCCTTGATCCATTCCTGATCTTGTGGGTCGTCACCGTAAGGTATGTCACCCCACCAAGTGCCAAAGGACGGGTTAGTGGTGCCCGCTCTGCTCTGAGCCCATCCCGCTCCCCTCAACAGTACTGTTTCAGATAGGCCCGCAGCCGTGCCACATGCGCTGTAGTTGAAGTTGCCAAAGGCTTCGTATTGTCGCCCTTGTTGCTTGTAGTCCCATTCACCTCGATTGCGAACCTTCTGGTAGAACCAGGAAAACAGAAACGCTGTTCCGCCATTCTTGAAGTGGTTTCTTTCCATGCTGGCTATCTGCATGTTGTGGCTGATCGATACTCCGGATGGCGCACGTGGCGGGTACATCTTGGCTCCTTGCTTCTGTAGATGATCGCGTTGTCCCCGTATTTGGGATCTGGCTTTCTCTATCGAAGCGTCTGAGGAGTCAAAGGATGATGTATGACACATTGTTTTTGCTCGGGCCTTTACTCAACCCCCCCATCCCGCCGTTGCAACCACCACCCCATCAACCCCAGCGTCACCCCGCGCAAGGCCATGAACAACAGAAACGCCAACCACAACCCATGATTCCCCAGGTCGCTGGCGAACCAGGCGAAGGGCAGGGCGATGACGACGCTGAGCAACATGGCATCGCGCATTTCGCGGGCGCGAGTGGCGCCGATGAACAGGCCATCGAGCAGGTAGCTCCAGACGGCAATCAACGGCAGCAGCGCCAGGTATGGCAGGTATTCGAAGGCGGTTTCGCGCACGCTCGGGATGTCGGTCTGCATCTGGATGAACAGGTGCCCGCCGAGCAGGAACAGGACGGCAAACCCCACACTGGCGATCAAGGACCAGCCACCGGCGATCACCAGTGAACGGCGCAACGCCGGACGGTCGTGGGCACCGATGGCGTGGCCGCACAGGGCTTCGACGGCATGGGCCAGACCGTCCAGCGCGTAGGCTGTCAGCAGCAGGCCGTTGAGCAGCAGGGCGTTGGCGGCCACGGTCGCTTCGCCCATGCGCGCGCCTTGCACGGTAATGAGGAAGAACACGCCTTGAAGCGCCAGGCTGCGGATGAAGATGTCGCGGTTGACGCTGAGCATCGGGCGCCAGCTCTGCCAGCGTGCGAGCAGCGGCCAGATGATGTGACCGGGAAACGCGCGTAACGAGGGCCGGGTCAGCGCCAGTCCGATCAAGGCCGCGGCCCATTCGGCGATCACCGAGGCCCGCGCCGATCCGGCCACGCCCCAGTCCAGTCCGAGGACGAACCACAGGTTGAGAACGATGTTCAGCAGGTTGGTGGTCAGCAGGATGATCAGCGGCGCGCGGGCGTTCTGCGTGCCGAGGAACCAGCCGACCAGAGCGAAGCTGGCCAGCGCAGCAGGCAAGCCCAGCAGGCGGATCTGGAAAAATTGCAGAGTGCCTTGTTCCAGCTCCGCGCCGGGCTGCATCAAGCCCACGGCAAGATGACTCAACGGGATGGCCAGCAGACCGAGCAACAGGGCGAAGAACAGCGCCAGCAACAGACCCTGAACCAGCACCTGGCGCAGCGCGGCGCCGTCGGATCGGCCGGCGGCCTGGGCGGCGAAACCGGTCGAGCCCATGCGCAGGAAGCCCAGCACCGACACCAGCAGGGTGTACAGGCTGGCGCCCACCGCCACGGAGCCGAGCTGGTGGGCGTGGGGCAGGTGGCCGATCACTGTGCTGTCGACCAGGGCCACCAGTGGCACCGAGATGTTGGACAGAATCATCGGCGCAGCCAGGGCCCAGACCTTGTGGTGAGTGGGGCGGTGGCGCCAGTCGGTGAGGAATGAGGGCATGAAAAGTCCTTGATGTGGCTGAGGCGCTGTCCTCGTTGTGAGCAGGTTCGCTCCTACAGAAGGGCAGCACAGCGGCCTGAATCGGCACATTCTACCCACCTCGCCGCACTTTGCCGGGTGAACCCTGTCTCATCCCGCGGGCATTGGCCGGTGAAGCCGGCAGCCTTGATATATAGTTTCCCGTCTGATCCTGCTGCCAAAGAGTTATCCCCATGCTCAACAAAGGACTGTGGCTGGCCTGCGCGCTGGCGCTGCTCAGCGCCTGTGATTCGTCATCCGTCGATAAACCCGCGCCCGCCGAGAAGGCCGCCGCAACCGCTCCCGCGGCTACGCCGACCACCGTCGATGTCGCCGCGCTGGCCCAGCGCTACGCCGGCCGTGAGCTGAACGTGGTGGACGTCTCGGAAGTGCAACTCGACGGCGCCAGTGCGCTGTCGGTGACATTCTCCGCGCCGCTGGACGCCGACCAGCCGTTCGCCGAACGGCTGCACCTGGTGGACACCGTCAAGGGCAAGGTGGATGGCGCCTGGGAGCTGTCCAACAACCGCATGGAATTGCGCCTGCGCCACCTGGAACCAAAGCGCAAGCTGGTACTGACCATCGATGCCGGTCTGCTCAGCGTCAATGGCCAGCGCCTGGCCGGTGAATATGTCAGCCGCCTGGAGACGCGTGACATGGAGCCGAGCATCGGTTTCGCCAGTCGCGGTTCGCTGCTGCCGACCCGCCTGGCCGAGGGCCTGCCGGTGATCGCCCTGAACGTCGCCAAGGTCGATGTCGAATTCTTCCGCATCAAGTCCGAGTCCCTGCCGACCTTCCTCGGTTCGTGGGGCCGCAACAGCGCGTTGCAGAGCTACGAGGCCAATGAGCTGCTGCCCATGGCCGATCTGGTCTACGCCGGTCGCTTCGACCTGAACCCGGCCGCCAACACCCGCGAAACCCTGCTGCTGCCCATGGCCGGGATCAAGCCATTGCAGGAGGCCGGGGTCTACCTGGCGGTGATGCGTGCTTCCGGCACCTACAACTATTCGCAGCCGGCGACCCTGTTCACTCTCAGCGACATCGGCCTGTCGGTGCACCGCTACAGCAATCGCCTCGATGTCTTCACCCAGGCGCTGGAAGGTGGCAAGGCCCTGAGTGGCGTCGAGCTGGACCTGCTCGACAACGAGGGCAAACTGCTCGGCCAGGGCAAGACCGACAGCAGTGGTCACTCGCAACTGCCGCTGCCACCCAAGGCCGACGTGCTGCTGGCGCGCCAGGGCGAGCACACCACGCTGTTGCGCTTGAACAGCGCCGCGCTGGACCTTTCCGAATTCACCGTCACCGGCCCGCAGGCCAATCCGTTGCAGTTCTTCGTCTTCGGCCCGCGCGACCTCTATCGTCCCGGCGAAACCGTGCTGCTCAATGGCCTGCTGCGCGACCAGGACGGCAAGCCGGTCAACGCCCAGCCGATCAACGTGGAAGTGCGTCGGCCGGACGAGCAGGTCAGCCGCAAGTTCGTCTGGGAAGCCGATGCCAATGGCTTCTATCAGTATCCACTGCAACTGGCCGGTGAAGCGCCGACCGGGCGTTGGCAACTGCTGTTCGACCTCGGTGGCGGCAAGCGCCAGGTTCACGAATTCCTCGTCGAAGACTTCCTGCCCGAGCGCCTCGCGCTGGAGCTCAAGGGCAACGATACGCCGCTGAGCCCCGACGAGACCGCCGAAGTCAGCGTCAACGGCCGCTACCTGTATGGCGCGCCGGCGGCGGGCAACCGGCTCAGTGGCCAGGTCTATGTGCGGCCACTGCGTGAGGCGGTGCCGGCATTGCCCGGCTATCAGTTCGGTTCGGTCACCGAAGGCGAGTTGAGCCACGACCTGGAGCTGGAAGAAAGCACCCTCGATGCCAATGGCGAGGCGACGATCAGCATCGCCAGCGAATGGGCCGAGGCCCGCTCGCCGCTGCAACTGACGGTGCAGGCCAGCCTGCAGGAGTCCGGTGGCCGGCCGATCACCCGGCGCCTGGAACAACCGATCTGGCCTGCGGAGCGTCTGCCGGGCCTGCGCGGTTTGTTCGACGGCGAGGAAACCGATGGCGATGCCCCGGTGGAAATCGAACTGCTGATGGCTGACCGCGACGGCAACAAGCTGGCTGCAGAAAACCTGCGCGTGCGCCTGGTGCGTGAGCGCCGCGACTACTACTGGAACTACTCGCAGAGCGACGGCTGGAGCTACAACTTCAACGAGAAACAGCTCACGGAGAGCGAGCAGAACATCAACGTTCCCGCCGGCAGCACCACCAAGCTCAGTTTCCCGGTGGAGTGGGGCCCGTACCGTGTTGAAGTGGAAGACCCGGAGACTGGCATCACCAGCAGCCTGCGCTTCTGGGCCGGCTACCGCGCCCAGGACAACGCCGACGGCGGCGCAGTGCGTCCTGACCAGGTACGCCTGGCCCTCGACAAACCAGCCTATAACGATGGCGACACCGCCACCGTGACCGTCACCCCGCCCGCTGCGGGCAAGGGCTACCTGATGGTGGAAGGCAATGACGGCCCGCTGTGGTGGCAGGAGATAGACGTCCCCGCCGAGGGCAAGGCCTTCGAGGTGAAGCTCGACCCGAAATGGGCGCGGCATGACCTCTATGTCAGCGCGCTGGTGATCCGCCCGGGCGAGCGCAAGGCCAACGTCACACCGAAGCGCGCCGTGGGCGTGCTGCACCTGCCGCTGGACCGCGCCCAGCGCAAGCTGGCGCTGACCCTCGACGCACCCGCGAAGATGCGGCCCAAGCACCCACTGACCGTCAACATCGAAGCGCGCAATGCCGATGGCAGCGTGCCGAAGCAGGTTCAGGTGCTGCTGGCGGCAGTGGACGTCGGCATTCTCAATATCACCAGCTACGTCACTCCTGATCCGTTCACCGGCATGTTCGGCCGCAAGGCCTACGGCGCTGACCAACTGGATATCTACGGGCAACTGATCGAAGCCGGCCAGGGCCGTCTCGCCAGCCTCGCCTTCGGTGGTGACGCCGGCATGGCCAAGGGCGGCAAGCGTCCGGACACCAGCGTGACCATCGTCGCCCTGCAAAGCGCACCGGTGACCCTCGACGCCCAGGGCAAAGGTCAGGCGACCGTGGAGATTCCCGACTTCAACGGGGAGCTGCGCCTGATGGCCCAGGCCTGGAGCGAAGACCGCTTCGGCGTGGCCGAGGGCAAGACCGTGGTTGCCGCGCCGCTGATCGCCGAGCTGTCGGCGCCGCGCTTCCTTGCCGGTGGCGACCGCACCAGCCTGGCGCTGGACCTTTCCAACCTCACCGAACAACCGCAGACCCTCGCGGTGGCCCTGGCCACCGAAGGCCAGTTGGACCTGCTGGGCTCATCCCATCAGACGCTCAAGCTCAAGCCCGGCCAGCGCGTCACGCTGCAGGTGCCGGTGCAGGCCAAGGGCGGCTTCGGCCAGGGCCGTGTCACCGTGCGCGTCGATGGACTGATGCTGCCGGGCGAGACCGACACCGGCTTCTCCCGTGACTGGACCCTCGGTGTGCGCCCGGCGTATCCGGCGCAACTCAAGCACTACCGCGTGGCGCTCAAGGACGAGCCATGGAGTTTGCCGGAGCAGGACCTGGCGCTGTTCGAGCCGGCGGGACTGGAAGCGACCCTGGCGTTGTCGAGCCGGCCGCCGCTGAACCTCGCCGAACAGATCCGCGCGTTGAAAGCCTATCCCTATGGATGCCTGGAGCAGACCACCAGCGGCTTGTACCCATCGCTCTACGCTGATGCCGCCACCCTCAAGCGCCTCGGCCTGACCGGCGAGCCGGCCGCGGACCGTCAGCGCAAGATCGAAATGGGCATCGAGCACCTGTTGGGCATGCAGCGTTACAACGGCAGTTTCGGCCTGTGGAGTTCCGACGGTGACGAGGAGTACTGGCTGACTGCGTATGTCACCGACTTCCTCCTGCGTGCCCGTGACCAAGGCTTCGCCGTACCACCCGAGGCCTTGAAGAAGGCCAGCGAGCGACTGCTGCGTTATGTGCAGGAGCGCAATCTGATCGAGGTCAACTACAGCGAGAACGCCGAGCACAGCCGCTTTGCCGTGCAGGCTTACGCCGCGCTGGTGTTGTCCCGTAGCCAGCAGGCGCCGTTGGGTGCCCTGCGCAGTCTGTTCGAGCGTCGCGCCGATGCCCGTTCCGGTCTGCCGCTGGTGCAACTGGCGATCGCCCTCGACACCATGGGCGACAAGCCCCGTGGCGAGCAGGCCTTGCAGGCTGGGCTGGCGGTCACCCGCGACAACGCGTGGATGGCCGACTACGGCAGCCCGTTGCGGGACCAGGCGCTGATTCTCGCCTTGCTCGACGAGTACAAGCTCGCCAGCAAGGTGATTCCGGATCGCCTGTTCCAGCTCTCCGATCAGTTGGCTGCCAGTCCGTGGCTGTCTACCCAGGAGCGCAACGCCCTGTTCCTCGCCGGCCGTGGCCTGGCGCAACAACCCGAAGGGCAGTGGAAAGCGCAACTGGACAGCGCCGGCGAAACCCGCGAGCTGAGCCCGACGCAGTCCGGCCTGCACCTTGAGGGCGCGTTACTGGCTTCGCCGCTGACCGTGCACAACGAAGGCGAGCAGACGCTGTACCAGCGCCTGACCTTGTCCGGCTATCCGCGTCAGGCACCGGCAGCCAGTGGCAACAACATGAGCATCCGTCGCGAGTACCTGGGCATGAACGGCCAGGCGCTGGATTTGCGTTCGCTGGAAAGCGGCGACCTGGTGCTGGTGCACCTGGCGATCCAGGCCAAGGCCCGGGTGCCGGATGCGCTGGTGGTGGATCTGCTGCCGGCGGGACTGGAACTGGAAAACCAGAACCTTGCGCAAAGCGCCGCCAGCCTGGAAAACGCCAGCAGCGCGGTCAAGCAATGGCGCGAGGCGATGGAGAACGCCAACGTGGTTCATCAGGAGTTCCGCGATGACCGCTACGTGGCGGCGTTGAACCTCGATGGTTATGGCACCACCCACCTGCTGTACCTGGCGCGGGCGGTAACGCCGGGCAGCTACCGGATTCCGCCACCGCAGGTGGAGTCGATGTACCGACCGGACTGGCAGGCTGTGGGCGATGGCGCTGGAGAGATGGTCATCAAGGGCCGTTGAAATCAATGGGGGCCGCAATCGCGGCCCCCCTGTTCAATGCACCACCCAACTCAACACCCACAACCCCAACAATGCCCAGATAATCCCGGCAATCACCGATGCCCGCATGAACGCCCTGACCGCTGAATACAACAGCAGCAACCCGATGATCAGAATCAGGATGCTGATGAGCGACGTGTCCATGCCCAAGGTGCTTGCCAGGCCGTCGATGAACTTCGTTCCGGCGTTGGCCAGCAGCGCAAACAGCCCGCTGAGGGCGTCCACCACAAAGCGGATGACGGCGCCTATCGCTTGTCCCAGCCACTCGAAAAAACCTTCTACATGCATGGTTGTGTCCTGATGATCGTCACAGCGTTCACGCTGCCTTCCAGCCTTTGGCTATCGCCAGGCCATTACGGTTCCCTGATGGAGTGCTTCCGATGTTCAGCGTAGCCCTGCCGCGTGGTCGCAAGGCCCGCTTGGCAACCCTGGTGCTGCTGGCGGGACTGGGGCTGGTGGCGCTGCTGTGGTTGGCCGACCGGATCTGGCCGTTGCCGCTGCCCGAGGATGATCTGGCCCGGGTGGTGCTGGCCGAGGACGGTACGCCGTTGTGGCGCTTCGCCGATGCCGAAGGCGTCTGGCGTTACCCGGTCGGTGTCGAGGAAGTCTCGCCGTTGTACCTGCAGGCCCTGCTCACTTACGAGGACCGTTGGTTCTACCGCCATCCCGGGGTCAACCCGCTGGCACTCGGGCGTGCGGCCTGGCAGAACCTCAGTGGTGGCCGGGTGTTGTCGGGCGGCAGCACCTTGTCGATGCAGGTGGCGCGCCTGCTCGACCCGCACTCGCGCACCTTGCCCGGCAAGCTGCGCCAGCTCTGGCGCACGCTGCAACTGGAGTGGCATTTGTCCAAGCGCGAGATCCTCGAGATCTACCTCAATCGCGCGCCCTTCGGCGGCACTCTGCAGGGCGTGGCGGCGGCAAGCTGGGCGTACCTGGGCAAGTCCCCGCTGCACCTGACGCCCGCCGAAGCAGCGCTGCTCGCGGTACTGCCGCAAGCGCCCAGCCGCCTGCGCCCGGATCGCCATCCGCAACGTGCCACCGCCGCCCGCGACAAGGTGCTGCAGCGCCTCGATGAATATCAGGTGTGGCCGAGCCAGCAGATCCACGAAGCCATGGAAGAACCACTGCTGCTCGCCCCGCGTCAGGAGCCGGCACTGGCCCCCTTGTTGGCGCGACGCCTGAACCGTGCGGACAGCCCGCCGCTGATTCGCACCACCCTCGATGCCGTATTGCAACGGCGCCTGGAAGACCTGCTGATCGGCTGGCGCGCGCGGCTTCCCGAGCGGACTTCGGCGGCGATTCTGGTGGTCGAGTCGCAGACTATGGCGGTGCGCGCTTACCTCGGTTCGGTGGACCTCAATGACGAGCGTCGTTTTGGTCACGTCGACATGATCAGCGCCTGGCGTTCGCCGGGCTCGACCCTCAAACCGTTTCTCTACGGCATGGCCATGGACGATGGCCTGATCCACTCCGAATCGCTGTTGCAGGATGTGCCGCGGCGTTACGGCGACTATCGCCCCGGCAATTTCTCCATGGGTTTCAGCGGCCCGGTGGCGGCCAGTTCAGCGTTGTCGCTATCGCTCAACCTGCCGGCGGTGCAATTGCTGGAAGCCTACGGGCCCAAGCGCTTCGCCGCGCAACTGCGCGCCGCGGGTGTACCGCTGGCGCTGCCGGCGCTGGCTGAGCCGAACCTGTCGCTGATCCTTGGTGGGGGTGGCAGCCGTCTGGAAGACCTGGTCGCCGGCTACAGCGCCTTCGCCCGCGACGGCATGAGTGCCAGCCTGCGCCTGCAACCGGATGCGCCGCTGCTGGAGCGACGCCTGCTGTCGCCGGGCGCGGCGTGGATCGTGCGGCGTATTCTCAGCGGTCAGGCCCGCCCTGATCGCGATCCGCACGCCGAGCTGGTGCAGCGTCCGACGCTGGCCTGGAAGACCGGCACCAGCTATGGCTTTCGCGATGCGTGGTCGATCGGGGTCGGGCCGCGCTACCTGATTGGCGTATGGATCGGTCGTCCGGACGGCACACCGGTGCCGGGGCAGTTCGGTCTGGCTTCGGCCGCGCCGTTGATGCTGCAAGTGCACGATGTGTTGAGCAACCGCGACAGTCAGCGCGGCATCGCCGTGCCGGTGCCCGCGGTGCCGGCCAATGTTGGCGTGGCAGCGATCTGCTGGCCGTTGGGCCAACCGCTGGCGCGCAGCGATCCCAACTGTCGACGCCAGCGGTTTGCCTGGACGCTGGACGGCACCACTCCACCGACGCTGATGGCGCAGGACCAGCCGCTGAGTGTCGGGTTGCTGGAGAGGGTGTGGATCAATGACCGGGGATTGCGGGTCGATGCGGGGTGTCCTGGCGCGCAGTCGCGGGATATTGCCCTGTGGCCGGCGCCGTTGGAACCATGGCTGTCGCGGGTGGAGCGGCGTGATGTACGGCTACCGGCGACCGACCCGGCGTGCCCGCCGCAAGTGCCGGCAACGGCGCCGCCGCTGTCCATCGTTGGCGTGCGTCA
The DNA here is from genome assembly GCF_903166565.1 of Pseudomonas sp. Marseille-P9899. NCBI lineage: Bacteria > Pseudomonadati > Pseudomonadota > Gammaproteobacteria > Pseudomonadales > Pseudomonadaceae > Pseudomonas > Pseudomonas sp. Marseille-P9899. Next base: position 389,018 of record NZ_CAESCG010000006.1, on the reverse strand, counting down.
GGGTGACCAACTGCGGCGTCCGGCCACCAGTCGCGAGACGCTGCATGTGGATGTGTCCGCGCTGGGTGGCGATGGTCAGCGCTGGTGGTTCCTCAACGGTGCGCCGCTGGGTGAAACTGCCGGCCAGAACCTGTTGAAGGCCAACCTCGACGAGGCGGGCCAGTACGAACTGAGCGTGCTCGATGCCAGCGGCCAGACCGCACGGCTGACCTTCCAGGTCACTCAATAGCGGCGAATCATCCATACCCCGCCGAGGATCAACACCAGCCCGGCGATCTTGCCTAGGCTGGCCGGCGCTTCGCGAAAGCCCGCCCAGCCGAAATGGTCGAGGGCCATGGCCATTGCCAGTTGCCCGGCCAGCACCAGCGCCATGAACAGCATGGCGCCGATGCGCGGGCCGGCGAAGGCGGCGGTGGTGATGAAGAACGCACCCAACAGTCCGCCGCTCCAGTGCCACCAGGTCAGGCCTTTCAGGGCGGTGAGCCCGGGCATCTCACGTTGGCTCAGGACCAGCGCCAGCAGGGCGACGGTGCCCACCGCAAACGAGATCAGGGCGGCGGCCAGCACGCTGGACACCTGTTTGGCCAACTGGCCGTTGATACCGGCCTGCAAGGGCAGGAAAGCACCGGCGATAAAAGGCAGGCAAAGCAGCCACCAGACAGGGGCAGGCATGGAAAATCTCCAGGAAAAAAGTGCTACGAAACTCGCCGGATAAGCTCCCGGTCAAGTGAAAACCCGCAAGGGGGCGCGGAGTTTACTGTAGTCAACGGGCTTTCCCGAATCGCTTTTCATGCATAGCCGCTGCCCTGCAAATGCATGCGCCATGCACCTGAAATTGGCGCCAGCTACCCGTCAAATGGATATAGCGCGAAAGTCGAAGTGCCATCACCTGGGCTGAAAGAGGTTTTCAAGCCATTGAACTCAAAGGGCTTTTTTTGCCATCGCCGGCGTATATAAACGGTTAATACCAAGTTCAGAATTGTGACTCCTCGCTTGGGGGGCTGATATGGCGTTACGGAAGTGGAGGTTCCGCTCCGGGACCGTCCGTAAACACCAAGCAGCGGCAGCGAAAGCTATGGAGTCGCCATCATGAATACTCAAGCGTGGATTAAGGCAAGCACAGCACTGGCATTGGTTCTGGCTGTTACCGCATCGGCGGGTTGCAGCAGTGGTGGCGGTGGCCATCACAGCTCAGTGGACGGTTCTTCACAAACTGACGGCGGCGGTGCTGCCGGCGGAGGCGATGGTGGAACCGGTGGCGGCACCGGCGGAGGCGATGGCGGAACCGGCGGTGGCACGGGCGGCGGTGATGGTGGAACCGGCGGCGGCACGGGCGGCGGCGATGGCGGAACCGGCGGCGGCGGCATGGGCGGCGGCGATGGTGGAACCGGTGGCGGCGGCACGGGCGGCGGTGATGGTGGAACCGGCGGTGGCGGCACAGGTGGTGGCGGAACCGGTGGCGGTGGTACGGGCGGTGGTGATGGTGGAACCGGCGGAGGCGGCACAGGTGGTGGCGGCACCGGCGGTGGCGGTACGGGCGGCGGTGGCACTGGCGGTGGCGGCACCGGTGGCGGTAACGCCGGCGGTGGTGGCAACACCACCACACCTCTCATTACCGGCCAGGTTCTGGATCAGGTCGGCACCGGGGTCTCCGGGGTTGGAACGGCTGTCAGCAGCCTTGGTACGACGGTCAACGCGTTGCCGGTGCTGGGCAACGTCAATGCCGGTGGCCTGGTGAACTCCGCGGGTCAAGCAGTCACCAGTATCGGTACTGGGGTGAGCAATGGCCTCGGCGAACTGGGCACTGGCGGTAATGCTGTTGGCAAGACCCTTTCCGGGGTCGGTGCTGGTGTCGCGAACCTTGGCAGTGGATTACAGGCACTCGCCGGTAGCAATGGCATCGAGCAGGTACCTGTGGTTGGCGGCCTGGTCGGGCAGGTTGGTCAAGCGGTCACCATGCTGGGCAACACCCTCGATACACAGAGCACGACTGGCCCTCTGGGCAGCCTCAACCAGCAACTCAGCAACACCGCTGTGCAAGTCGTGTCGCTGGTGGAAAACACCACTGGCAACCTGGGCTCTGTGACTGGGCTGGGTGCTCCGCTTGACTCGGTGGTGCAGAAAGTGGGCGGCCTGGTCGACAAGGTCGGCGACAGCGTAACCGCCGCCGGCAACGGTAATCCCCTGACCACTGCGGTGGGTGGCTTGCTGAGCAATGTCGGTGGTGGCACCTCTACCGCTGGCGGTCTGGTTGGCGATGGCAAGGCGGGTGGTTCGACGGGCCTTCTGGAAACCGTGGGCGGTGTCGTCGGGGGTATCGGGGCCGGCCTCGATGCAGGCAGCAACAATGGTGTGGTGAGCGCTGCTGGCAATGCCGCGACCGGTGTTGGTAGCACGGTGGCTTCGCTGGGAACACTGCTCGGCGGTAACGGTGTCGCCAGCGGTAGCGCGGCAGCACCGGCTGCGGCACTGACCAACTCGGTAAGCTCGGCGGTTACGCCGGTCGTCAACACGGTAGCCAGCGTGACCCAGCAGGTTGGGGCTGCTACTGGTCTGGGCGCTCCGGTCAACGGGCTGGTCAGTCAGGTCGGTGGTGCGGTAACCAGCCTTGGTACCCAGTTGGGCAATGCTACGAGCAATCCCGTAGTCGATCAGGTTGGCGCAACACTGGGTGCAGTAGGCGTAACGGTCACCCAGGCGGGTGGTCTGGTCAACGGCCAAGCCAGCGGTGGTGGTGTCGGCGCAGGGCTGGGTGGTGTAGTCAACACGGTAACCAATACCTTGAGCGGTGCGACTGGAGGAACGGGTGGTGCAGGCGCAGGGCTGGGTGGTGTAGTCAACACCGTAACCAGCACCTTGAACGGCGCAACTGGCGGAACTGGCGGTGCTGGTGCAGGGCTGGGTAGCGTGGTCAACACAGTAACGGGCGCCGTGGGCAGTGCAACGGGCAGCGCTGGCGGTGTCGGCGGTACCCTGGGTGGCGTGGTCAGTACCGTGACAGGAACCTTGAATGGCACAGTCGGAGCCAATGTCGGTGGTTCCGTGGGGGCCGGTGCCGGAGCTACCGGCGGCGTTGGCGGCCTGCTCAACGGCCTGACCGGGGGCCTCAAAAAGTAAAAAGCCATCACTGTTGTTAGACGATCTTACGGGCAACACCTACGCTTGAGTCTGACGAGGGAACCGCCTTGGTTCCCTCGTACTTTTCAGGATCATGGAGTGTCCTATGCGATCGATGGCAGTCGCGTTAGTGGGTTTGTCCTGGGTCAGTGTGCTTCAGGCCGAGCCGCTCCCAAGCTATCTGAACAGCAACGAAACCGAACGCAACTTGCCGGCGCCCAACTTGCCGGCTGATGCTTTCAGGCCAACCACTCCCAAGCTGCAAGTGCCGAGTCCGGCAACCGCTCAACCCCAGCCGCTGATGATGAATACCCGGGTGCTGATCCACAAAATCCGCATCGAAGGCGGGACGGTTTACCCGCTGAGTGAATTGCGTGAGAACTACCAGGGGCTGATCGATCGCGAGGTGACGGTCGGCGAGCTGATCGAGGCAACCCGGCGTCTCACCCAGCGGTACCAGCAGGACGGCTACCTGTTGTCCTACGCGTTTCTCCCCGTACAGGATTTCGCCGAAGGCCGGCTGCGGGTCGTGCTGGTCGAAGGCTATATCAGCGATTACGAACTGCAGGGCGATGTTGGTCGAGTCTCGGGCTACCTGGACAAACTGGTGACCAAGCTCAAGGCCGTACGGCCGCTGACGCGCAAGGCATTCGAACGCTACACCTCGCTGATGAGCCGCGTGCCCGGGATCACCTTGCAGTCCAACGTGCCTCCACCAAGCACTACCGACGGAGCGAGCAAGTTGATGGTGCAGGCTTCCCGCAAGCCGTTCACCACCACCATGAGCCTCACCGACGGCAGTCGCGACGATATCCAGGCCCTGTTCGGTGCCAACAGCAATGCGCAGACTGCAGTCGCCGAGCAATTGAGTGTCAGCGCCCTGTTTCCGCCTGGCGAGGACAAGGAGCACTACTTCCGCGCCGACTACTCGCAGTCCCTGGACAGCGAGGGTACCCAACTGATCCTGTCGGCGTCCCGCTACCGCAGCGACCCCCGTGCGGTGGTCAGGCTGACGGATAACATCAACCTCAAGCAGCACCGTGAAAACGACCGCTACTCCATCGGCCTGACCCATCCGCTGATCGCCTCGCCCAATGAATGGCTGAGCCTGTCAGCACGCTTCTACGCCGTCGACGACACTACCGATTACCGCGTGATCGGCTTCCCGCTGAAAGTCAGTACCAACACCGATATCCGCGCCCTGGCCTTCGAAGGTGACTGGCGCAAGGCGACTGAAAAGCAGCTGCGGATCATCAGCGCGGGGGTCTACCAGGGCCTCGATCATTTCGGTGCTGAAACCGACGCGGGCTACGACCTGGATTTCTTCCGCCTGCGACTGTCCGGCGTACAGAGCGACCGCTTCTTCGAAAACTGGCAAGGCGTGGCGTCTGCCGCGTTGTACTGGACTGACGACAGCCTGCCCGACAGCGAGCGGGCGGTGTTCGGTGGGCAGAACTTCGGTCGCGGTTACCCCGTGGATCAGGCGTCAGGCGACAAGGGCTGGGGCGCGGCCTACGAGGTCAACTACAGCTTCAAGCGCGAAGGCGAGTGGGTGAAGGTGCTGCAGCCCTATGTAGTGCTGGACGCAGCGCGGACCTGGTTCAACGAACTGCAAGTGCAAGACTCGCGAATGTCATCGCTGGCCCTCGGCCTGCGCTTTGGCGATGCGCATTACTACAACATCTCGCTGGAGGCAGCCAAGCCGATGTCGGACATGGCGCTGGACAGTTTCAACCGCCGGCCGCGGTTCACCGTGAGCTTCAGTTATCAGTTGTGAGTAAGTCGTAACGAGAGTGCCCCGGGGCGGACAAGCAACCCCGGGGCATTTGTGTGTTCTAGGGAACGGCGCGCAGTTTTTCCTGGACCTCGTCCAGCGGAAACAGGCTGCTCAGCGTGTCCAGCAAGCGAGTGTGATAGATCGGTTTGCGAAAGACGCCCTGTACCTGCAAGCGGTCCAGTTCGCCTGCAACAACGGAGTCGATCTGCCCACTGCAGACAATCACCGGCAGATACTCGCGGGCCGTGTGGTCGCGCAGACGTTTGATCAGGGAGATGCCGGACTCTTCCGGCATGTTCAGGTCGGTGATGACCAGGGCGATATCCGGGTGCCGGGTCAACTGCTGGAGGGCGAGCTTCACCGATGTCGCCACATGGCAACGAAAGCCTTCGCCGTCCAGCAGTTCAGCCAGTTCGTTCAACGCTTCCTCTTCATCATCCACTAACAGCAACTGTTCGCGTGGGGGGGAAGCAGGCATGGCGTAGTCCTGTTACCGGGGGACAGGGTTCACATCACGAAGCCAGGTCAGTTGGAACCACTGCCGGAGCCTCCAGTAGCGGCAGGCAACGCCGTCTGGATCTTGGTGAAGACGTTGGTCAGGCCACCATTCATTCCGCCCATGAACCCAGCCAGTACTACGGCCACCATGGCAGCAACGATTGCATATTCGATACCGGATGCACCGTCGGTTTTCTTGAAGAATTTACGAACGGACCGGATGGCTGAGAAGAGAGTCATGATGTTGCTCCTTGGCGCTGTAGCGCGGGTAACACGGGGCTTGTGTGATTCCCCTTTGCCACCAGAGCATCGCCAAGAGTTAACCCTTCGGCAAATGTAAGAAAGCATTAATCCAAAAGTGATAACGGAAACCCGTCGCCAATAAGCTGTTGTTTTATGGGGATGACGGGAATACCACCGAAAATAATCTGACGGTGTAATGGCGTTTTGTCCTACCTGCGCTACCGTCAAATAGCGAAATAGTTACTTCCAAGTGTGTATTTGTGAGCCCGTTAACAAGAAGTCGCGGGTCGTGGGTGGCGAAGGGCAAGGGAGGGGCCGAACATGAGCAGTCGCATAACATTGATTCTTGCGGGGCTGTTTCTGTTGGGTGCCGTCATCGCCGGATATTGGGGATTGGTATTGGGCAAGCAGCCCGCTCCGGAGGCGCCAGCGCCAGTACCGGCAATCCAGCCCGTTACCCAAGCCGTTAACACTGCGCAGGACGAATTGCGCAAACCGGTGGTGGTGCTTCGCCGCGATGTTGTCGCCAACCTGCCGCTGACTACCGATGATCTCGCCGTAGAGCGCCTGCTAGTGGCGCCGGCCGGCAGCTTCCAGACGATCGAAGAGGTCGCCGGGCGCACGCCCTGGCGCGATTTGCCTGCGGGCACCTGGCTGGAAGAAACCAGCTTCGAAGCGGGTGGCCCGCTGGCGCGGATGATCCAGCCGGGCGAGCGAGCCCTGACCCTGGCCGTGGATGAGGTCAGCGGCGCCTCCGGACAGATCCGCCCCGGCGACTATGTCGATGTGCTGGTTTACCTGAAGGAAGAGACCGACAACCCCTTGGCCAGTGCCCAAGTGGTGGTTCCGGCGCTGCGGTTGCTCAGCGTGGGTCAGCAGATGGGCCTGGCCAACGATGGCAAACCGGCCGAGCCGGTCGAGGTCGACCCCAAGGCCCGCGAGGAAAAACGCCGCACGCTGCCACGCACCGTGGTGGTGGCGGTTCCCGAAGCTCTGTCGAGCCGCTTGATGCTCGCCGCCCAGGCCGGCAACTTGCGCCTGGCAGTACGTAGCGCCGAAGAAAAACTCCTGGCCCGCTACTGGGCGGATCCGAAGGCTACGAACACCACCCTGGCCAACGCCAATCGCGAACTCTACCGCTTCAGTCAACTGGCCATGGCCCAGCCTGCGGCGCCGGTGCAAAGCACCCCGGCGCCACGACGGGCCATGGAAATCATCCGCGGCACGCAATCCTCCGAGCAATCCCACTGAACCCAGCAAGGATGCCCTTCAATGCGCAGCCGTTCTTCGCGGATCTCCGTCTACACCTTGATGGCTTCGCTGCTCCTGCCATGGTCAGCATCGCACGCGGCCAGCAGCGGTTGTTCGGCATTGCCGCGTGTACCCGCAGTGATCGAAATCGACCAGGGCCTGCAGCAGGAAGTCCGCCTGCCGGTGAGCATCAGCCGTGCGGCGGTGGGCGACCCGAAAGTCGCTGATGTGCACCCGGTGGGCAACAACGCCTTGTTACTGACCGCCATTGGGCCCGGCGCTACCAGCCTGAGCCTCTGGACCGGCTGTGGCAGCGAACCGCGCCAGACCATGGTCTTCGTGCGCGGCCGGGCTTCGGCGGACATGGCCGGGGCGGGCGGGCAGCCTTTGCTGGATGCCGAACTGCCCAGCCAGATCCAGGCTGATATTCGCTTTGTCGAAGTCAGTCGAACCAAGCTCAAGGAGGCGGGGGCGCGCTTGTTCTTCAAGGGCTCCAACAACTCGCTGATCGGGTCGCCGGGCGCGGTGCCGGGAACCAACGTCAGCCCGGGCAATGTGCCCGTGACCAACCCGCTGATCCCCCTTTACAACGACGCCTTCAATATTGTCTGGGGCGGTGGCAGCAGCCGTTTCCTCGCGGCAATCAACGCCTTGGAACAAAGCGGCTTTGCCTACACCCTGGCGCGGCCCAGCCTGGTGGTGCTCAGCGGTATGACCGCAAGCTTCCTGGCCGGTGGCGAGATTCCCATTCCGGTGCCCAGCAGCGGCAGCGACAACGTGTCCATCGAGTACAAGGAGTTTGGTATCCGCCTCGCGCTCTCGCCGACAGTGGTTAGCCGGGACCGCATCTCCATGAAGGTCGCCCCGGAGGTGAGCGAACTGGACTACACCAACGCGGTGCAGATCGCCGGCACCAACGTGCCCGGTCTGAAGGTTCGCCGCACAGATACCAGCATCTCCCTTGCCGATGGCGAAAGCTTCGTTATCAGTGGCCTTATCAGCAATACCAACCGCTCGCAGGTCGACAAATTCCCGGGCCTCGGCGATGTGCCGATCCTCGGCGCGTTCTTCCGTCAGTCGAATGTGAGGAGCGAAGAAACCGAACTACTGATGGTCGTCACGCCTCATCTGGTCAGGCCGCTGGCCGCCAACGCTAAGCTGCCGGAGCTCCCGGGTGAGCGCCTGCGTACTTACGACCCGAGTTGGGGACGGCTTTTCTTCCTGGAAAACGGCGACTTCGCACGTCGCAGTGGGTTATCCCAATGAGCGAAAGCCTGAGTCAGACCTTCCTTGCCATCACCCGCAACGAGGGTGACCTGCAATGGCTGCAGACCGCACTGGCGCCGCTGGGCCAGGTGGTCGGCGCCGGCAGCGGCAACCTCGATGAAATGTTGGCGCTGGTCGACGTGACGTTCGCCAATCTGGTGTTCATCGGCCTGGACCGCGACCATGTGGTCAACCAGTGCGCACTGATCGAAGGGGTGCTGGAGGCCAAGCCGATGTTAGCCATCGTCGCCCTCGGCGATGGCATGGACAACCAGCTTGTGCTCAATGCGATGCGCGCCGGCGCGCGGGACTTCGTCGCCTACGGTTCGCGTTCGAGCGAGGTGGCCGGGCTGGTCCGGCGCCTGGGCAAGCGCCTGCCGCCGGTGACCACCAACCCGCACCTGGGCGGCCTCACCGTGCTCTATGGCACCCAGTGCGGTTCCGATGGCGCGCTGTTGGCTCTGCACCTCGGGCAAGTGGTGCAGAAAAGCGGCCAGCAAACCCTGTTGCTCGACCTCGGCCTGCCCCGCGGTGACAGCCTGGCGTTGCTGGGCGTGGAGTCGTCCTTTCATTTCGGCGATGCCCTGCGCCACCTGCGTCGGCTCGACAGCACCCTGATCGACAGCGCCTTCGCCCGCGAGGCCAGCGGCCTGCGCCTGCTGGCCTACGCCCTCGGCGACGAAGCGCTGGAGCGCACCAGCGCCGCCGAGTTGTACATGTTGCTCAGTGCGCTGCGGCAACACTTCCAGCACATCATCGTCAACCTCACCGGACAGGCCGACAGCGAGGCGCTGCGCACCTTTGTCAGCCACTGCGACAAGCTGATCTGGTACACCGACCAGAACGTCATCGAGTGTCGGCGCAACCTGGAAGTGCTGAACACCTGGCGTGAAAAAGGCATGAACCTGGAGCACGCCAAACTGCTGGTCGACCGCTACCTGCGCAGCGTGGTGCCGGACGCCGAAGCCCTCGGCAAGCGCTTCGCCCTGCCGGTGCTGACCGAGCTGCCGTCCAGTCCCGAGGTGCGGCTCAATGCCCGGAACCAGGGCGTGAGCCTGTTCGAACTGGCCCCGCGCGACAACCTCACCCAGGCCCTCAAGACCCTCGGCGATCGCCTCGCGCGGCGTTCGGAAAACCTCAAGCCCAAGGCCAACAACTGGCTGACGCGGCTCTGGGGAAACAAGCATGACCAGTGACGAGCTGTTCGGCGGACCCAGGGCCAACCTTGGCAACGATCCCCAGGCGCTCAAGCGTGCGCTGCACCGTCACATCATCGACGCCATCGAAGACTCCGGCCGCAACCTGCTGGAAGGCTCGCGCCCGGCGTTGGCGCAATTCGTCGCCGAGCAGGTCGGTGACTACATCGCCCGCCTGCACCTGGCGCTGTCGCGCTATGAAATGGAGCGGCTGGCCGAGGAGCTGGTCGACGAACTGACCGGCTTCGGTCCGCTGGAAGTCCTGCTGCGCGACACCAGCGTTACCGAAATCCTGGTCAACGGCCCTTACCGCGTGTTCGTCGAGCGTGCCGGGGTATTGCACCAGACCGACCTGCGCTTCATCGACTCACACCATGTCGAGCGGGTGATGCAGCGCATCCTTGCGCCGCTTGGCCGGCGCCTGGATGAGTCGTCGCCGATGGTCGATGCGCGCATGCCTGACGGCAGCCGGGTCAACGCAATCATTCCGCCGGTGGCGCTGGACGGGCCTTGCCTGTCGATCCGTAAGTTCCGCAAGGACATGCTCAAGAGCGTCGACCTGCTGGCGACCCGCGCCATCGATCCGGGCATTCTGGATTTCTTCGAGCTGGCGGTGAGCAAGCGCTGCAACGTGCTGGTCAGCGGCGGTACCGGTACCGGCAAGACCACGTTGCTGAACATCCTCAGCCAGTTGATCAGCCCGCACGAGCGGCTGGTGACCATCGAGGACGTGGCCGAACTGCATCTGGATCCCCCTCCCGTCGTGCGGCTGGAAACCCGGCCGCCGAACGCCGAAGGCCATGGCGAGATCAAGGCCAGCGAACTGATCCGCAACGCCCTGCGGATGCGCCCGGACCGCATCCTGCTCGGGGAGATTCGCGGGGTGGAAGTAATCGACGTGCTGACCGCCATGAACACCGGCCACGACGGCTCCATGAGCACCATCCACGCCAACACCGCGCAGGACGCGTTGCTACGTCTGGAAACCCTGGTCGGCCTGACCGGGCGCCAGGTGGCGGAGAAGACCCTGCGGCAGATGATCTGCGCCGCCCTTGATGTGGTGATCCAGTTGACGCGACTGCCCGATGGGCGCCGCTGTGTCAGCGAGGTATTGGAAGTGGTTGGCCTGCGCGATGACGTGTATGTCACCAACACCTTGTTCCGCCTTGATCGGCGAGGCGGCACGGCCTTCGTGCGTGAAGCGGTCAACCCGGCCGGAGAGAAGCTGCGCCGCGATCCTCTGGAGTCCGCGCCATGATCGCCCTGGTGCTGGGGCTGCTCGGCCTGCTGTTGTTGAGCGCTTCTGTCAGCCTGTTCTACAGCGGCGTGCGCAAGTCGGCGCAAGAGCGCACCTTGCAGCGGCTAGGCCAATTGCCGGAGCCCGTGGCGGTCGAGGCCCCGACCCGCGGCTGGCTGGAACTGCTGCTGTTGCGCGCAGGCTTCGACCGGCGCGCCGACCGTCTGCTGCTCTGGGGGGCGGCGTGGCTGCTGCTGATCGTCTTGGCTGGCAGTTTCTCGGGCTGGCCGGGGGCACTGATGACGCTGGTAATTGGCCCGCTGCTGTGGCGCCTGTACATGAGCTGGCGCTACCAGCGTCGGCTGCGGCGGATGATCGAGCAGTTGCCTGGTTTGCTCGATCATGCGGTGCGCAGTCTCAAGGCCGGCCGTACCTTGAACGATGCCGTGCTGGGGGCTGTCGACGTGTCCGCCGATCCGCTCAAAGGCGCCATGCAGCGGGTGCAGCGCAACGTGCAGATGGGCGTCAGCCTGGACGAGGCGCTGCAGGACCTGGCTGATCTCTACGATCAGGATGAGTTGCGCGTGCTGGCCTTGGGCATACGCATCAACCACCGCTACGGCGGCAATGCCAGCGAGCTTCTGGAAAACCTGGTCAAGCTGATTCGCGAACGTGAGCAGGGTGCTCGTCAGTTGCGCGCCCTGACGGGCGAGACGCGGATGACGGCGATGGTGCTGGCGCTGCTGCCGATAGGGATGGCAGGTTATTTCCTGCTGGCCAACCCCGGTTACCTGCTGTCGATGTGGCATGACCACAACGGCCAACTGATGTTGATAGCCGCTTTCCTCCTGCAGGTGTTGGGCTGCGTGGCGCTGTGGCGCATGTTGCGGAGTATCTGAAATGGCCTTGCTGATCAGCGCCGCGTTGTTCTTCCTGACCTTTGTTCTGTTGGTGAGCCTGCTGGCACGTCAGCAGCGCCGCGAGCGACTGGTTGCCTTGCGCCTGCAAGGTCAGCCGGCCGAGGCGACGACGCGTGACAACTGGCTGGAGCGCCTGGGCACCAGCGCCCTGGCCCAGCGCTCGTTGAACATGGACAGCGAAACCCGCCTGCTGCTTGATCGTATCGGCTGGCGTCGCACACGCCAACGTTCGCTTTACGCGGCATTGCAGATTGGCCTTCCGCTGTGTGCGCTGGCTATCGCCATCGTGGTTCAGCAACTGTTCTATCACGACAGCCAGACGCCCTGGCTGCTGCCGATGTTTTCTCTGGGGCTTGGCTACCTGCTGCCCAAACGGGTCCTGGCCTACACCGCCGCGCGCCGCCAGCAGCAGATATCCGAAGAGGTCTCCAGCTTCATTCCGTTGCTGCGCATCCTCTTCGATTCCGGGCTGGCCGTGGAGCAGAGCCTGCGCATCCTCAGCATCGAGGGCCGGCAATTGTTGCCGGTGCTCAGCGAGGAACTGCGGTTGATTCTGGTGCGGGTCGATTCGGGTCTGGCGCTGTCGGCGGAACTGGAGCAGACCTCGAAGCTGCTGTCGGTGGATGAATTCAGCGATACCTGCGTGATCCTGCAACAGTTGCTGAGCCAGGGCGGTGGGGCGATGAAGTCGCTGCTGGCCCTCAAGCAACTGCTGGACGACCGGCGCCTGACGCGCCTGCAGGAACGCATTGGGAAAATGTCCGGGAAGATGTCCATCGTGATGATGGTGTTCCTCTTCCCGGCCCTGTTGATTGTCCTGGCCGGGCCTGGGCTGAGCGCCCTGGCCCGGGCATTTGGTTCCTGAAGGGGAGAGCGGGATGAAAGTCAGCGTATTGATACTGGGTGTGATGCTGTTGAGCGGGTGCGCCAATCAGGGCGCACTGCCTTGGCTGAACGTGGCCAACGGTCCGGGCACCTGCCCCAAGCTCGACTCTTCTCAAGAGCTGGCGCTGAACATGGCCGATGAGTTGCTCGCCGACGGCCGCCCGCATGCCAGTCTGGCGCACCTGGAGGAAATGCCGGACAACCTGGTTCAGGTGCGTGTGCGCAAGGCCAAAGTTTTGCGCCTGCTGGGCAGCAGCGAGGCCGAGCCGCTGTACCGCAGCCTGCTGGGTGGTTGCATGTCCGCGGAGGCGGAACATGGTTTGGGGCAGCTGGCTTCAGCGCGTGGCGACAACGTCCAGGCCCGGCAGCACCTGATGCGCGCGGTGGGTCTGGCGCCCACCGACGAGAAAATCCGCAACGACCTCGGCGTGATTTACCTCAACCTCGGCGAAATGGAAAAAGCCCGCTTCGAGTTTCTTACCGCCATCGAGTTGAAAGACACCGACCGGCTGGCGGCGGTCAACCTGGTGACCCTGCTGCTGTACCAGGACAAGTGGCAACAGGCTGCCGACCTGGTCAGCCGGCTGGGTCTGAGTTCGGCCCAGTTCAGCGAAGCCCAGGCCCGTGCCGAGCAACTCAAACCCGGCGGCGCGCAGCCGCCCAGGAGTTCCTGATGAACGTGCGAATCCCGTTGTTGATCGTGCTGGCCGGCTTCTCGTGTGCTGTCGCGGCGGCTCCCGAAGGGCCCTCGTCCAAGGCCCAGGAAACCACCGAAACCTGGCTGCAACTGCAACCCCGAGGGCTGCATGCGTCCAGTAACCCGCAGGCCACCACGCCCATGGAGTACGACAAGTCCATGGAGCGCTTCAAGAAGGTGTACGACTACAAGATTCCGGAGGTCGTCAAGTGGGAGAAGGCGACGTCGTCGGGGAGTCAGTGAATCGGACGGAAGCTTTCCAGCGTTCTTGAGATCGAGCACCGCCTAAGCGGCGCTCGATCTCAAGGGCGCTCAATGCTCCGTCACCCGCTGCCACGGCGTCGATGATCCAGGCGAGAGCGCCAGGGCCAGTTGCGTGCGGTTGTGCATGTGGGTCAGGCGCAGCACCTGCGAGACATAGAGCTTCACGGTGTTTTCGGTGATGCCCAGTTCACAGGCGATCTGGTAGTTGGTCTTGCCCTTGCCGACCAGCCGCGCCACATCAAGCTGGCGGGGCGATAGTGGGGAGAAGATGGTCGGGATGGTGACGCTGTCGTGCTCGCTGTCTTCGCTGCCGTCGCCTTTGCCGGGCGCCTGGCCGCGAGCCTTGTCCAAGTCCTGGTAGAGGTCGTCGATGGAGTCGGCGAGGTACTTGAGCTTCTGGTTCAGGTGGCCAAGTTGATGGAAGTTCTTCTGCCGTTTCAGCAATTCCGTTTCCTGATGCTGCAGGCCCTTGAGCAGCTCTTCGAGGTCGACCGGCTTCTGGTAATAGTCCGCGAAGCCTTCGCGCAGGGCCTTGATGACATCCTGCTTTTCGGCGCGGCCGGTGAGCATGATGGCTTCGAAGGCGCGCTCCTGCCCGGCACTTTTCTTCAGCGCCTTGACCAACTCGATACCGTCGTACTCGGGCATGTTCAGGTCACAGAGCACCAGGCCGATGGCCGGGTCGGCGTTGAAGCGATCGATGGCAGTGACGCTGGAATGGCAGGGGACGCACAGATAACCGCTGCTTTCGAGGAATTCACAAAGCTCTTCGACGATCAGTGGCTGGTCATCGACGACCAGAACTTTCACTTGGCTGGTTGGCATTTAACTCGCAACTCCATGCTGAGGTGCCCTCCCTGAAAGCTGCCAAGGCGGTCCCGGGTCACGGTGGGGCACTAACTCAAAAGTAGTCGCTCCTTTCGACTATTTACAAGGCGTAACACCCGTGCCACAGGCATCAGGCGACTAATGGATCCATAAAGCAGCCAGCAGGAAGCCCGCCATGAGGAATGGGGCGAAGGGCTGCTTTTTTGACACTTCCTCGTGGATCGCCTGCAGGCGCTTCTTAACCTTCTGATTGAGCAGGGACCACAGCCAGCGTCGGCTGATCAGCCAGACCAGCACGGCGACTCCGGCGCCGATGAAAGTGCCCAGCAGATACCACTGGTCAGTTGCCAGGGCCAGGGCGCCCAACATCTTCACGTCGCCAGCCCCCAAGCGGCCGAGGATATAACCCGGAAGGGTTAACAACATCACCAGTACCAGCGCGACGGCCGCATCCGTGGGCTCGGCACCGATCCAGGTGTGGCCGGTGACGAACAGATAGGCGAGGGCGAGGGCGGCTGCACCGAGGGTGAGGACGTTGGCGATCTGTCGTTCGCGCACATCCTGTTCGGCACAAAGGGCAAGCCACAACAGCACGACTAGACTTTGCATTGGCGAAAGGCCATCCCCTGGTCTGATTGATTCTATGCTTGTCAAAGAGGTGTCACTGTCAGGGTAGACGCGATCATGAAAGCGAGCTTAGGTGGACGGGAAAAAGGTGCGGTGGCGATTGAGTTCGCCCTGGTCTTCGTAATGTTCTTTGCGGTGTTCTACGGGCTGCTCAGTTACAGCCTGCCCATGCTCATGGTGCAGTCGTTCAACCAGGCCAGTAGCGAAGCGGTGCGCCGCTGCGTGGCGCTGGACCCGACCAGTGCGACCTACGGCACCGACGTCACCAACCTGGCCAGACAGGTGCTGGAGCAACAACTGGCCTGGCTACCTGGTGCATTGCGTTTCCAGTACGCCAGTGACGCCACCGTGACGCTGACGTCGGGCAAGCTGCTGACGGTGAGCGTTCACTACGACAAAGCCAAGATCACTTCGGCGATGCCGGTGCTGGTGTTACCGGTCATCGGCGAAGTGCCGCGACTGCCGGCGCGACTGGGTGCTCAAGCGAGCCTGCAACTTTGAGCGGCGGCTCGGGGTTATTCGACCGCTGGCGGACCCGCGCCGGCGAACTTCCGACCTGGCCCGAGACCTCGGCACCGCCCGCGGTCGGCCTGCAACTGTGGCTGGATAATCAGGCGCGAGTGCTGCGCCTCAGCGGCCCGTTGCGAACCGTATTGGCCTTGCCGGCGCAGATGCCGGCGCGACTGCAGGATTATGTGCAGCCGCACAGCCTGCTGGCCCTGGAAGGCGAGCCGCCGGACTGGCAGGCGCACCCGCTTGACCTGGACTTCCGCGCCGCCGCCGGTCACACCCTGCATACCCGTGGCTGGTTGCTGGCTCAGCCCGAGGGCTGGTTGCTGCAACTGTTCGACATCGGCGACCTGGTGCAGCAACAACGCCAGGGCCTGGCCGCGCAGCAGCGACAAATGCTCGCCAGTGAAGTCGCGGCGGCGCTGCGCGATTGCAGCCTTGAGCACCTGGCGGAACAGGCCAGTGAGCAATTGCGCCGTCTCGCCTGGCACTGGCAGGCGGGTTGGGCGATGTTGTGGGTGCGGGGCGCCGGTGGCTGGAAAAACTACGTGCACTACGGCGACAACCTGCCCTGGAGCGAGCAACGGCTGGGCCTGCTGCTCAACGACCTGCCGGCCGAGCACCTGATCCACAGTGCTGCCCAGCCCACTTTGCAGGTGCTGGAATTGCCGTTCTACCTGATGCCCCACACCCAGCAGCATGAAGTGCAGGCCTGGTTGCTGTGCGAGGACCGCGGCCAGCCACGTCTGGACGACGACGCCTTGCTGCTTGCCGACGCCGTGGCCGAGCCGCTGCTGGCACGTCTTGCGGGTGATCGGCTGCAGGCCAGCCAGCAGCGCCTGGACAATGTCCAGGGCCTGCTCGGCGCCGGTTGGTGGGAGTGGTCGCCGCATGATCCTTATCTGCATCTGGCGCCGGGGTTGGCGATCAGCTTCGGCGTGCCGGCGCGGGTCACCCTGGCCGACTGGCTGACCCAGGTGCACCCGGCCGATCGCGAGGCGGCGCTGCTGGCCTTCACCGGCCTGCAACGCCAAGGCGACAGCCTGCAATTGTGCCTGCGCCTGCTTGGCGACACGCCGCGCTGGTATCGTTTGTGCGGCGAGCTGCGTGGCCAGGGGGAGGCGCGCCGGCTGCACGGCTTCATGCTCGACATCAGCGACATCAAGCAGCAGGAGCAACAGGCCAGCGCCGCCCACGCGCGGCTGGACAACCTGATCGCCAGTTCGCCGGCGGTGATCTACATCCAGCACTACGACGATGGCGCGCTGCACGCCGAATTCTTCAGCGCCAGCCTGCAACCGTTGCTTGGTTGGCAGCCGGCGCCGGGCGAGCGCCTGCAACCGGCGCAATGGGTGCATCCTGACGATCAACCGCTGTGGCTGGCGCGTACTCGCACGCTGCTGCGCGAGGGCCAGGTGCGCAGCCGCTACCGCCTGCGCGACAGCGAAGGCGGCTGGCACTGGGTGCTCGACGAGGCCCGGCTGTTGCGCAATGACCTGGGCATCCCGGTGGAGGCCGTGGGTATCTGGCTCGACGTCACCGAAACGACCCAGGCTGCCGAACGGGTGCGCCAGAGCGAGGAGCGCTACCGCGTGCTGGTGGAGGATTCGCCGGCGATGATCTGTCGCTACCGCCTCGATCTCGAACTGCTCTACGGCAACCAGCCACTGGCCGATTACCTGGAATGCACCCCGGCGCAACTGCCGGGGATGAACCTCGGCGACTGGTTGTCGCCGGGGCAGCGCGAGCTGTTTGTCGAACGCATTGCCCGGCTCAGTCCTGATGCGCCGGTGAGCAGTGACGAAGTCTGCCTGCAACTGCCGGGGCGCCAGCATGCCTGGTGGATCTGGTCGGACCGCGGGCTGTTCGATGCCGACGGCCGCCTGCTGGAAAGCCAGGCGGTGGGCCGCGACAACACCGAGGTCCGGCGCAGCCAGCAACTGCTGCTGCAGAGCGCGAAGATGGCCACCCTCGGCGAGATGTCCACCGGACTCGCCCATGAGATCAACCAGCCGCTCAACGTGATGCGCATGGCGGTGGTCAACGCCCTCAAGCGTCTGGAAGGCGGCGAGGTGGATGTCGATTACCTGCAGGAAAAACTCAAACGCATCGACGCCCAGGTGGTGCGGGCGTCGAAGGTGGTCGATCACATGCGCGTCTTTGGTCGCCGCTCGGAGGTCGAGCGCGGGCTGTTCGAACCCTGGGTTGCGGTGGAGGGCGCGCTGTCGCTGCTGGCCGATGGTCTGGCCGCCAAGAATGTCGCGGTGCGCCTGGGTGACCCGCTGACGGGGTGTCCGGTCAGCGGCCATCTGGATCAGTTGGAGCAGGTGCTGATCAACCTGATGGTCAACGCCCGCGATGTGCTGATGGAGAAGAAACCAGAGCAGCCGTGGATCTCGCTGCGCAGCGAGCGCGACGGCCAGTGGGTGCGCCTATTGGTGGAAGACAACGGCGGCGGCATCGAGCCGCGTCTGCTGGAGTGCATCTTCGAACCGTTCTTCACCACCAAGCCGGCGGGTGTCGGGACCGGGCTGGGCTTGTCGGTGAGTTACCGGATTGTCGAGAGCATGGGCGGCACCCTGAGTGTCAGCAATGGCCGTGACGGCGCGCGCTTCGCTATCGAACTGCCGGTTCAGAGCACCAGTTGAGCGCGGTTGCTGCTGCAGTCAAGGTGGGCGGCGACATCCGTCACCACCAGGTCGATGCCCAGCACTTTCAGCAGTGAATTGATCAGCGGATTGGTCAGGCTGTTGAGCAGAGCGGTGATTTTTGGCACCAGAATATCTTTCACGCCCGTGAGCAGGCTGGTGGCCGAGGTGACCACCTGCCCCAGCGGATGACTGCCCTGCGGCTGGTACGTCAGCAACTGCACGCCCGTGAGGGTGGTGCCGAGGCTGGCTACGGCGTTGCTGGCACCGGTGGTCGTCTTGTACACCGCAGGTTGATTGAGCTTGGGCAACTCGGTGGGGCCACTGAACAACAGGTTCACGGGCGAGGCGGGAGGTGTCCCCAGCACGGTGGTATCGACCTTGATGCCGATACCGCCGCCGACGAAGGGCACGCGCGTTTCGCAGCCAAGGGGAATGACGATCAGCCTGGTACACACGTTGGTGCCGAAGTCGATCAGCGGGATCGGCTGGATTGCCGCGTTACCGGTGGTGAAAAAGTCGTTGGGCGTGTCGAACTTGCCAACGGCGACTTTCGCCGCCGAGCTCTTGGTGCTCGCGGTGAGGGTCTTGGTGGGCGTGCAACTGTAGTTGCTGACCTGGCTGCTGCCCTCCGCGACTTCCAGGCCGATGTTGATCTGCTGCACATTCGGCATCAACTGGATGTCGCTGACTTTGCAGGGCACCAGCAGGGCGCAGCCGACCGATTCCAGGGTGCCCTTGAGGTTCAGGCTCAGCAGGTTGCCGATCAGCGTGGTCAGTGGCGAGGCGAGGGAAAGTACCGCGTTGGTCAGGCCGGTGATACTGCTCAGGATCGGCAGGTCGAGCGAAATCAGCGCCCGAACCTGGGCCGTGTGCACCTTGATTTCGTCGGTGGCCGGATTGCCGATGGCGGAAAGTTGCTCTGGCTCGATCACCTTCAGGCGAATCGTGCCCGTCACCAACCCCAGCAGGTTCAGTGGAATCTGCGCCACGGCGGCGCTCTGCTGGGCCGCCAGCATCACCGACGCCTGCACCAGGTCGATGACGTTGACCATGGTGTCGAGGCCAGCTCTAGGCGTGCCGTTCTGGATATCCAGCATGTCGCCCAGGTGAATCACGGTGCTGTTGTTCGCCCCGACCACCACTTTGCCAAGGTTGGTCACCACCTCGGCCAGCGCGCCCGACTGGCTCGCCACATTTGCGGCGACCTGGATGATATCGGTGACGTGCAGGTCCTTGGTCAGCAGTTCGTCGTAATGGCCGGCGCCGACATTGGCCTTGATCGCCAGTGCGTCGAGAAAACTCAGCAGGTTGATCTGCGTGTTGGCGATGCCCTGCCAGCCCACGGCATCTAGCGTCACGCGGCCGCCCAGCGGGTCGATCAGCGCATTGAGCAGCGCCGATTTTTGCGTGTCCATGGTCAGCAGGGTCGAGCGCAGGCGCAGCATGGCCACGGGCGGCAGCGGCGCGGCGGCCACGGCCTGAGCATGCAATTGCAGGGTGGTGGGAATAGGTTGACCGGCCACCAGGTTGCGGATGCCGGCGGCGATGCTGGTGGGGACGTTGACGTTGCCTACGACCTTGATGGCCTGGGCCAGGCTGGCATTCGGGCTGAAGATGCGCAGGCTGTTGGCGCCGGTGCTGATGCTGCCGCAGGTGGTGACCAGGGTGTTGCCGCCGGCGAGGGTGAAGCCGTTGCGCACCGCGCTGGTGTTCGCCAGGGTTGCGGCCTGCGGTCCGATGCCATTGCAGGTGGCGCTCTGGCCCGCGGCTTCCAGAGCCGCCATGTCGACGATGCGTTGCAGCTTGCGCTGTTCCATGTAAAGCCGCCCGCCGTCCACCGCGAGCAGCCCGAAAACCACGGCCAAGGCCAGGGTCAGCGCAGTCATCAGGCCGATGGCCCCGCTCTGGCGTGTAGCGAATCGGGAAGACACGAGCACTCCTTTGCCGGCACATGGCCGTGCACGTCGCGTGCGTCAACGGAGTGTAGTCAAGAACATGGCCAGTCGCCTGTAACGGCAACTGGCCACGGACGAAGGGTCAACGGGGCGGGTAGTTGGCCAGCACCTGGGTGACGGTCTTCTGGATCGCGGTGTTGCGTTCTTCCGGGGTCGGCGGGGAGTGGGTCATGATCTGCTCGGCACTGCCGCGCCAGACCAGCTTGCCGTCGCGGCCCTCGAACAGGTCGATCTGGATGGTCGCCACCTTGTACTCGACGGTGCGGGTCTCGTTGAACGCCGGGCCGCCCCAGTAGCCTCCCCAGTAACCGCCCCACGCACCGCCGTACTGGGTGGTGATCTGTTGATGACGGTTTTCCACGATCAGGTAGGTCTGTACGTTGAGGTCGCCGCGAGTGCCGGGCTGGGCCGGGCGCAGGCCGCGCTGGTCGAGCTGCCCGCTGACGGCCTGGCGAATGCGCTGTTCAGTAAGGTCGCTCTTGATACGCGGGTCATCCGGGCGGTATTGCAGGGCCGGTTCCAGCCAGGTCCAACTGCGGTACGCGGCGAAGTCGCGGCTGGCGTCGAAGTCCTGGCTGACATTGTTGGACTGGCAGGCTGCGAGCAGTGTCAGCAGCGAGAATAAAGCGAGTCGGCGGAACATGGTTGTTCTCCAGTGACATTGGCTAGCTGGGAGGATAGCCGCTCATGGCCTTTTCGACGGCCTTGCGCAGGGCTTCGTCGCGGTCGGCCAGGGAACCCTGGCTGCCACTCTCGGCACTGGCGCTCCAGACCGGCTGGCCGCTGCCGGCATCGAACAGATCGACGCGCACCACCAGCACGTCGATCGCGTAGGTGCGGACCACGGGCACGCTGCCGTAGACCCCGTAACTGTTGCCGTAGTAACCGTGGCGATAGCCCATCCCGCCATAGCCGCCGTAGGGTGAGTAATCATCGTCACGGTATTGCCGCAGGCGCCGTTCCGTGTGCATGCCGGCGCTCACCAGCAGGTCGCCGCGACCGCCACGGGCGGGGCGCAGGCCGCGCTGGTCGAGGGCATTGCTCACCACTTCGGCCAGTTGCGCAGAGTCGGTCGAGGCATTGCCGGCGGGCAACTGGCCGTCACGCCAGGCCCAACTACGGTAGCGACCGTAGTCGCGGGCCGGTGCTGGGTAGGCGCTCTGGTCGAAGGTCGTGGCCGCCTGCGGGGGCGCGGGCGGCAAGGGCCGGGAGTCGGCGACATAAGGGTTGCTGCCCTGGCAGGCGGCCAGGGCGAGGCAAGTGAGGGCGAGGACGACACGGTACGGCATGTGGCTCTCCCAGGGCGTTGGGCCCTAACGGGGTCGACATATCCAGTGCAGGTAACGACCGAGGCCGGCAAAGGCCGGGTGACGACGGTGGGCCAGTTCCATTTCGAGCAGGTCGATCAGTTCGGCGCGGGCCTGGAATTCCGTGGGCATATAGTCATGGAACACGCGCACGCCGCTCTCGGTGTCTATCTGCCATAGACCTTCAACTTGCGCCCTGAGTTCGCGCGGATCAAGGGGTTTCTGTGGCGTCAGGCTCTGCTTTTCGCCGGCCAGGGTGTTGCGCCGCATCTTGCGGAAATGGCCTTTGAGCAGGTTGCGGTAGACCAGCGCGTCGCGGTTGTAGAACGCCAGCGACAACAGGCCATCGGGGCGGGTGAGCTGGTGCAGTACCGGCAGGATGGTTTCCGGTTCGGCGAGCCATTCCAGCACCGCGTGGCAGATCACCAGGTCATAGGGCTCGGTCAGTTCGCCGAGCAGGTCCTGCCACGGCGCCTGGATGAAGGTAGCCGGCTGGCCGGCGGCCGCGAAGCGCTCGCGGGCGCCGTCGAGCATCGGCGCGGCGGGGTCGGCCAGCGTCAGGTGATGCCCGCGCTCGGCCAGCCACAACGACATGTGGCCCAGGCCCGCGCCAATATCCAGCACCCGCAATGGGCGGTCCGGCAGGCACTCGGCTAGGTCCGCCTGGAGCACCGCGAGGCGGATCGCGCCTTTGGCGCCGCCGTAGATCTTCTCGGCGAAACGGGTCGCCAGGGCATCGAAATGACGGTCGTTCATTTGGCGAAGCGCCTCTCGCTATCGGCCAGTTTGGCGCGCACCACCTGCTCCATGTCCAGGCCCAGTTCGCTGCACAGCAACAGCAGGTAGAGCACCACATCGCCCACTTCCTGGCCGGCGTGTTCCAGTTGTTCGGCGGACAACTGCCGCGACTGGTCCTCGCTCAGCCACTGGAAGATTTCCACCAGCTCGGCCATTTCAACGCTGGCGGCCATGGCCAGGTTTTTCGGGCTGTGAAAACCGCGCCAGTCATTGTTGTCGCGGATGCGGTGCAGCCGTTGAGTGAGTTCTTGCAAATTCATGTGGGGTCTCCTGAGGCGGTATAGCTTCAGGGGGAAGCGGGTGGCTGGCAAGCGATGCGTGTCTAATCGACCGGCCGCCATGTGCCGCTCATATGCACCAGCCCGCCATGCCCGCTCAAGCGGAACTGCCCGCTCGGCGCCTCCTTGCTGCCATCCAGGATGACCTCGCTCGGCAGCCGCACCGGCTTGTGGAAATCCACCGCCACTTCATAGCCACTGCGCGGCAGGTGTCCGCGCAGGTGAGCCAGGGCCACGGCCTTGCTCCACATGCCATGGGCGATGGCCTGTGGAAAACCGAACAACTTCGCGGTCGCGGCGCTGAGGTGGATGGGGTTGTAGTCGCCGCAGACCCTGGCGTAATGCCGGCCGATATCGCTGTCGGCATACCAGCGGGTCAGCTCGCTCATTTCCAGTTCTGCCGGCGCTTGCGCGACGGGCGGCTCGCCTTCGAGTTTCATGCCGCGACAGAGCATGCGGCTGCTCTCCGACCAGAGCAGCCCGAGGCCGTCTTCGGCGTCGGTGCGCAGGTCGAAGGTGGCGCCTTTTTCGTGAGGCTGAAGGTTATCCACAGACACCGCGAAGCGCAGCCGCGAAACACCGCCCAACGGGCGCAGCACACGGATTCGATTGCTCAGGTGCACCAGCCCCAGTAGCGGAAACGGAAACGCTTTGTCCGTCAGCAACTGCAATTGCAGGGTGAACGCCATCACATGTGGATAAGTCGGCGGCAGGCGTCCGTCGTTGCTGAACAGGCAGAGCTTGCGGTAAGCGGCCAGATTGCGTTCATCGACGCTGAGCGAGCAGCGCAGGCCGGTGGTCGGCAGCGTGTCGCCGCTGATCTTGCGCTTGCTCGCAGCCTTCAGGTACAGCCCGGAAAGGCCGGCGGTGTGACCAACGTCGTGCCAGGTCTGGGTCATGTTCAGGCCCCCATCACGGCTTGGCCGCACACCCGCAGCACCTGGCCGTTGACCGCGCCGCTGCCCGGCTGCGACAGCCAGGCGACCGCTTCGGCAACGTCCTGCGGCAGGCCGCCCTGGCCAAGGGAACTCATGCGCCGCCCGGCTTCACGCAAGGTGAACGGGATGGCTGCGGTCATGCGGGTTTCGATAAACCCTGGCGCCACGGCGTTGATGCTGGCGCCGCGCTCGGCCAGCAACGGCGCCCAGGCTTGCGCGAGGCCGATCAGCCCGGCCTTGCTCGCCGCGTAGTTGGATTGCCCGCGGTTGCCGGCGATACCGCTGATGGAGGCGAGCAGGACGATCCGCGCGTTGTCGTGCAGGGCGCCGCTGTCGAGCAGGGCCTGGGTCAGCACAGACGGGGCCTTGAGGTTGACCGCCAGCACCGAGTCCCAGTATTCCGGGGTCATGTTGGCCAGGGTCTTGTCGCGGGTGATGCCGGCGTTGTGCACGACGATATCGATGCCCTCCGGCAGGCCTTCGAGCAGTTGCGCCGCTGCGTCGCTGGCGCAGATATCCAGCGGCAAGGCACGGCCGCCGAGACGCTCGGCCAGGGCGTGCAGATCATCGCTGGCCTGCGGTACATCCAGCAGCACGACGTCGGCGCCGTCCCGGGCCAGGGTTTCGGCGATGGACGCGCCAATGCCCCGCGCCGCGCCGGTGACCAGCGCCTTGCGCCCGGCGAGCGGGCGGGTCCAGTCCTGCACTTCGCTGGCGCAGGCTTCCAGGCGCAACACCTGGCCGCTGATGAACGCGCTTTTCGGCGAAAGGAAGAAACGCAGCGCGCCTTCGAGCTGGTCTTCCGCATCGCGGGACACATAGAGCAGTTGCAGGGTGCCGCCGTTGCGCAGTTCCTTGGCCAGCGACCGGCTGAAACCTTCCAGAGCGCGCTGGGCGACCCTGGCCAGTACGTCATCGAGGTGTTCCGGCGCACGCCCGAGAATGACGATATGCGCGCTGCCGGCAAGGCTGCGGAGCAACGGCTGGAAGAACTCGCGCAGTTGCTTGAGCTGATCGATATCACTGATGGCACTGGCGTCGAACACCACCGCCTTGAGCTTGCTGCCCAGCCCGGCAACCCAGGCCGGCAAGCCTAGGGCTTCGTCGGCGAAGCTGTAGGACTCGTCGGTGAGACGATTGGCGAACGCCGCCACCTTCGCCGCCAGCGGCCCGCCACCCAGCAGCAGGGCGCCTTCCACCGGGCGCAGCCGGCCGGCTTCCCAGCGCTCCAGGCGGGCTGGCGCGGGCAGGCCGACAGCGCCTACTACACGGCGTCCGAAATCGGAGTTGGCGAAGTTGATATAGCGATCGCTCATGAGTACGTCTCCCTGAAATAAGCCACAAAGTGTGGACCATGATCGGCCATTGGTCGTTCGCTCCAGGAAAAAACACCTACGCTGTAGGCGTCTATTTCGCGAAGTAAGGAAAGTTTTCTATGCGAGTTTTGCGCCGGGTCGCGATCATTGGCGGCAATCGAATCCCTTTCGCCCGCTCCAACGGCCCTTATGCCCGCGCCAGCAATCAGATGATGCTGACCGCGGCCCTGGAAGGGCTGATCGAGCGCTTCAGCCTGCACGGCCTGCGCCTGGGCGAGGTGGCTGCGGGGGCAGTGCTCAAGCATTCCCGCGATTTCAACCTGACCCGTGAATGCGTGCTTGGCTCGCGTCTGTCGGCACAGACCCCGGCCTACGACATCCAGCAGGCCTGTGGCACCGGTCTGGAAGCGGCGTTGATGGTCGCTAACAAGATCGCCCTGGGGCAGATCGAATGCGGCATTGCCGGCGGCGTCGACACCACCTCCGATGCACCCATCGCCGTCAACGAAGGCCTGCGCCGGGTGCTGCTGGAAGCGAATCGCGGCAAGAGCACCGCAGACAAACTCAAGGCCCTGCTCAAGCTGCGGCCAAGCTTTTTGAAACCCGAACTGCCGCGCAATGGCGAGCCGCGGACCGGGCTGTCGATGGGCGAGCATTGCGAGCTGATGGCGCAGACCTGGCAGATCGGCCGCCAGGAGCAGGACGAACTGGCGCTGCGCAGCCACCAGAACATGGCCGCATCCTTCGCCGAAGGCTGGCACAACGATTTGCTGACGCCGTTCCAGGGCTTGTCCCGCGACCACAACCTGCGCCCGGACCTGACCCTGGAAAAGCTCGCCAGTCTCAAGCCGGTGTTCGAGCGCAGCGAGAAGGGCACCCTCACCGCGGGCAACTCGACGCCGCTCACCGACGGCGCCTCGGTGGTGCTGTTGGCGAGTGAGGAATGGGCGAAAGAGCGCGGCCTGCCGGTGCTGGCCTACTTGCTGGACGGCGAGAACGCCGCGGTGGATTTCGTCAAAGGTCACGAAGGCTTGTTGATGGCGCCGGTCTACGCGGTGCCGCGGCTGCTCGCGCGTCACGGCCTGAGCCTGCAGGACTTCGATTACTACGAAATCCACGAAGCCTTCGCCGCGCAGGTGCTGTGCACCCTGAAAGCCTGGGAAGACGCCGACTACTGCCGCGAGCGGCTGGGCCTCGACCAGCCGCTGGGGTCCATCGACCGCAGCCGGTTGAACGTGAAGGGCAGCTCGCTGGCCGCCGGTCACCCGTTCGCTGCTACGGGCGGGCGCATTGTCGCCAACCTGGCCAAGTTGCTCGACCAGGCGGGTCAGGGCCGCGGGCTGATTTCCATCTGCGCTGCGGGCGGTCAGGGCGTGACGGCGATTATCGAGCGCTGACCAGGGCGGCGGCTTCCCGGGCCGGCTGGTTGGCGTAGTGCTCGGCCATGATCGAGCAGACGATCAACTGCAGCGGGTGATAGATCATGATCGGCAGCAGGATCAGCCCCAGGCCCGGGTGGGCGCCGAAAATCAGTGCGGCCATCGGTGCCCCGGCGGCCAGGGACTTTGCTGGCGCAGAACACCGCGGCGATCTCGTCGGGGCGGCTGAATTTCAGCGCCCGCGCGCTGCGGGTGGTCAGCCACAGGACCAGCGCCAGCAGCAGCGCGCTGCCGACGAGGGCGGTGACGATCACCGACAGCCCTTGTTGCTGCCACATGCCCGACATCATCGAGTTGCAGAACGCCGCGTAGACCAGCAGCAGGATCACCAGCTTGTCCATGACATTGGTGTAGCGCTTGTGCCGGGCGAAGAAGCGTCCCAGCCAGGGCCGCAGCAACTGGCCCAGCAGCAGCGGCGCCAGCAGCAGGCCACAGAGGTCGAGCAGGGTGGCGCCTAGGTCGATGCCGTCGCTGCCGCTGCCCACCACCAGACTCACCAGCCATGGGGTGATGAAGATACCCAGCACGCTGGACAGGCTGGCGTTGAGGATCGCCGCCGGGACGTTGCCGCCGGCGCTGCCGGTCAGCGCCACCGAGGACGAAATGGTCGAGGGCAGGGCGCACAGGTAGAGGAAACCGAGCATCAGCAGCGCCGGAATCTGGCTGCCGAGCAGTGTCTTGCCCAGCAGCCACAGCAGCGGGAAGACCACGAAGGTGAAGACTTGCACCATCAGGTGCAGGCGGGTGTTCTTCAGGCCGTGGCGGATCTGCTCGCTGGACAGGTTGATGCCGTGGAGGAAGAACACCAGGAACACGCCGATGTTGATCACGTACTCGGCATGCATCGCCCCGCCCGCCGCGCCGAAGTGCGGGAACAGCCAGGCGAGAAAGGTGGCCAGGAACATACCGCAGAGGAACCAGTCGGTAACCACGCGCTTGAGGTGCTTGAGTGCTTGCATAGGCGGACCTTCGAATCATCTTGTAATAATCGTGGTTGAGGCTAACCTGCCCGTCAGTTTCCGTCTTGCGACATAAGGCCAAGCGATGCCGAGTAACGGACAAAATTCCGCCCCTCGTCGGATTCCCGACCTGACGGCGCTGCCGCGGCCGCTGTATGCCCGTGCCGAAAGCCTCGGCGCCGGCTCCTGGACGCCGCGTCATCGGCATGATTGGGTGCAGTTTTCCTACGCCATCAGCGGAGTGCTCGGGGTACATACCGCCGAGGGCAGCTATTTCGCTCCGCCGCAGTGGGGCGTGTGGATTCCGGCCGGGGTCGAGCATGAGGTGATCACCTCGACGCGGGCGGAAATGCGCAGCCTGTATGTGCGCAGCGAAGATTCGTCCTGGGCTGCATCGCACTGCCGGGTGCTGGAGGTGACGCCGCTGGCGCGGGAGCTGATCAAGCAGTTTTGCGTGTACCCGGTGGACTACCCGGAAGGCGACAGCCACGAGGCCCATCTGGTACAGGTCTTGCTCGATCAGTTGCAGCGTTTGCCGGAGGTGGGCTTCTCGCTGCCTTCGCCGCAACACCCCGGTTTGTTGAGGTTATGCAACGAACTGCTGGCCCATCCTGAGCAGGCGCACACCCTTGAACACTGGGCTCAGCGCCTGGGGCGATCGGAAAAAACCCTGATGCGGCTGTTCCAGCGCGAGACCGGTTTGAGTTTTCGTGCGTGGCGTCAGCGCATGCGTCTGTTATCGTCCCTCGACGCACTTGAACAGGGCCAGAGTGTCACCCAGGCGGCGCTGGGCTGTGGTTATGACTCGACCTCGGCCTTCATCGCCGCCTTCAAAGGATTATTTGGTGCCACCCCAGGGGAACTGTTCAGAAATTGAGCTGACGTAAATTGAAACCCCTCGCCCTTGATCCGGGTCCGTTTCCGGCAGGGCGCTTGAGCTATCGTGTGCGCGCGGCGCCACGGCAGCGCATTCATTAGTGGCAGAGACAGGAGCAAGAACAAAAGCCGATGAAGACTCCCAAACGGATAGAACCGCTGATCGAAGACGGTCTGGTCGATGAAGTGCTGCGCCCGCTGATGAGCGGAAAGGAAGCGGCGGTGTATGTCGTGCGTTGCGGCCAGCAATTGCGCTGCGCCAAGGTCTACAAGGAAGCGAACAAACGCAGTTTCCGCCAGGCCGCCGAGTACCAGGAAGGGCGCAAGGTGCGCAACAGCCGCCAGGCCCGGGCCATGGCCAAGGGCTCGAAGTACGGTCGCAAGGAAGCCGAGGATGCCTGGCAGAACGCCGAAGTGGCGGCGCTGTTCCGCCTGGCCAGTGCCGGCGTGCGGGTGCCCAAGCCCTTCGATTTCCTCGATGGTGTGCTGTTGATGGAACTGGTCGCCGGCGACGACGGCCAGGCCGCGCCGCGGCTCAACGATGTCGACCTGGAGCCGGAACAGGCCCGTGAGTACCACGCCTTCGTCATTCGTCAGATCGTGCTGATGCTGTGCGCGGGCCTGGTGCACGGTGACCTTTCCGAGTTCAACGTGCTACTCGACCCGGAAGGCCCGGTGATCATCGACCTGCCGCAGGCCGTGGACGCCGCCGCCAACAACCACGCTTTCAGCATGCTGGAGCGGGATGTGGCGAACATGGCCCACTACTTCGGGCGTTTCGCCCCGGAACTCAAGGAAACCCGCTTTGCCCGCGAGATGTGGTCGCTGTACCAGGCGGGTGAGCTGCAACCGGACAGCGTCCTGAGCGGGCAGTGGAAAGACGATGAGCACACCGCTGATGTGAACGGCGTGATGCGGGAAATCGAAGCGGCGCGGATCGACGACGAGCGGCGCAAGGCGGCCAAGGTCGATGCCGAGCGCGGCCCGACCAAGGGCGAGGAACCCCCGCCCCCGTGGATGCAGTGAACTGGCTCGGTACGAAATGCATCCGAACTCGCCCATGCTGCGTTGAAAACAGGCTCGGAATGCTCATTGACAACCAGTCAACTCCGCTTCCTCGCCTGTTTTCGCCTTGCCTGGCCTTCGCTCGAATACATCTCGTACCGAGCCTAGTGACAGCAACCGGCTGCCAGGTCCTTGAGGATCGGGCAGTCGGGGCGATCATCGCCCTGGCAGTGGGCGACCAGCTCGCTGAGGGTGTCGCGCAGGCTCACCAACTCTTCAATGCGCCGGTTGAGGTCGGCGATATGTTCGCTGGCCAACGCCTTCACGTCGGCGCTGGCGCGCTGGCGGTCTTGCCACAGGGTCAGCAGTTTCGCCACTTCTTCCAATGAAAACCCCAGGTCTCGCGAGCGCTTGATGAACGTCAGGCTGTGCAGGTCGTCCTGCTGGTAGAGACGGTAGCCGCTGTCGCTGCGCGAGGCCGGCTTGAGCAGGCCGATGGACTCGTAATAGCGGATCATCTTCGCGCTCAGACCCGTGCGCTTGGCCGCCTGGCCGATATTCATGGCTTTTGCTCCTCTGTCGGCGTGTCCGGTTTCCAGGTTTTGAGCAGCAGGGCGTTACTCACCACGCTGACGCTCGACAGCGCCATCGCTGCGCCGGCCAGTACCGGGTTGAGCAGGCCGAAGGCGGCCAGTGGAATTCCGATCAGGTTGTAGATGAAGGCCCAGAACAGGTTCTGGCGAATCTTCGCGTAGGTCTTGCGGCTGATTTCCAGCGCCGCGGGCACCAGGCGCGGATCACCGCGCATCAGGGTGATGCCGGCAGCCTGCATGGCGACGTCGGTGCCGCCGCCCATGGCGATGCCGATATCGGCGGCAGCCAGGGCCGGGGCATCGTTGATACCGTCGCCGACCATCGCCACCACGCCGGTCTTCTTCAGCGCGCCGACTTCGGCGGCTTTATCTGCGGGCAGCACTTCGGCGTGCACGTCCTTGATGCCCAAGGCCTCGGCCACCACCTTGGCGCTGCCGCGGTTGTCACCGGTCAGCAGGTGGCTGCTGATGCCTTGCGCGGCCAGTTGCTTCACGGCCTGCTCGGCGCCGGGCTTGAGGCTGTCACCGAAGGCGAACAGGCCCAGCACCCGCGTCTGCGGAGCACGCTCGATCAGCCAGGACAAGGTGCGGCCCTCGGCTTCCCAGGCTTGCGCGTTAGTTGCCAGCTCGCCCGGCTGCAAGCCGCTTTCATCCAGCAGGCGGCGGTTGCCCAGCGCCAGCGAGCGGCCGTCGAGGCTGCCGGCGATACCGCGACCGGTCAGCGATTGGCTGTCCTGGATCTCGGGTACGTTCAGTTGTTGTTCGGCACAGGCATCCAGCACCGCCTTGGCCAGCGGGTGCTCGCTGCCGCGCTGCAGGGCGCCGGCCAGTTGCAGCAATTCTTCGGGTTGCACTGCCAGCGCCTGGCTGTGGACGATGCGCGGGCTGCCGGAGGTGAGGGTGCCGGTCTTGTCGAAGACCACGCGGTTCACCGCATGGGCGCGCTCGAGGGCTTCGGCGTCCTTGATCAGGATGCCGTGGCGCGCGGCCACGCCCGTGCCGGCCATGATCGCGGTGGGCGTTGCCAGGCCGAGGGCGCACGGACAGGCGATCACCAGCACGGCGACGGCATTGATCAGCGCCACTTCCATGGAGGCGCCGGCCAGCCACCAGCCGATCAGGGTGAGCAGCGCCAGCACCAGCACCGTGGGCACGAACACCTGGCTGACCCGGTCCACCAGTTTCTGGATCGGTGCCTTGGCCGCCTGAGCGTCTTCCACCAGCCGAATGATCCGCGCCAGCACGGTTTCCGTGCCCAGCGCCAGGGTGCGGACCAGCAGCCGGCCTTCGCCGTTGATGGCGCCGCCGGTGACACGATCCCCCGGCTGCTTGGGAACCGGCAGGCTCTCGCCGCTGATCAGTGCTTCATCGGCGTGGCTCTGGCCTTCGATGACCTCGCCGTCCACCGGAAAGCGCTCACCGGGCTTGACCAGCACCAGGTCGTCCAGGCGCAGTGCGCTGATCGGTACGTCGCGCTCCACGCCGTCCACCACTTGCAGTGCGCGTTCCGGGCGCAAGGCTTCGAGGGCGCGGATGGCGCTGGCGGTCTGGCGCTTGGCGCGGCTTTCCAGGTATTTGCCCAGCAGCACCAGCGCGATGACCACCGCTGAGGCTTCGAAATACAGGTGCGGTGCCATGCCGGCGTGGGCCTGGCTCCATTCGTACAGGCTCAGGCCGTAGCCGGCGCTGGTGCCGAGGGCGACCAGCAGGTCCATATTGCCGGCGCCGGCCCGCACCGCTTTCCAGGCCGCGACATAGAACCGCGCCCCGAGCACGAACTGCACCGGAGTGGCCAGGGCGAACTGTGCCCAGGCCGGGAGCATCCACTCGATACCGAAGGGTTGCAGCAGCATCGGCAACACCAGCGGCAGGGCCAGCAGCAAGGCGATGCCCACCGCCCAGCGTTCGTTGCGCAGACGCCGTTCGCTGTCATCGACGGCGGTCTGGCCGGTGTGTGGAAGGCTGGCGCTGTAGCCGGCGCGCTCGACGGCGGCAATCAGCAGGCTGCTGTCGGGTTGGCCGATGACTTCGACATGGGCACGTTCGCTGGCGAGGTTGACGCTGACCGATTGCACCCCGGACACCTTGTTCAGGGCCCGCTCGACACGGCCGGCGCAGGACGCGCAGGTCATGCCGCCGATCTGCAACTCCAGGCTTTGCAGCGGCACGCTGTAGCCGGCCTGGCTGACCGCTTCCACCAGCGCCGGCAGGCGGTCGGCCGGGGCGAGGATGCGGGCCTGCTCGGTGGCGAGGTTGACGTTGACCTGCTCGGCGCCGGCGACTTTGCGCAGCGCCCGCTCCACCCGACCCGCGCAACTGGCGCAGGTCATGCCGGAGATCGGCAGGTCGAAGGTGATTGACTCGGGCATGGGGGCTCTCCTCCGTGGACTGGCCGCCAGCATCAACCTTGCCATGCTGGCAAGGTCAATAGTTCAAGTCGGCCTTCTTCAGGTAGAGGCCATATTGGCCCGAGGCGATGCGGTATTTGTTGACCTGGCCGTTCTGCAGGGTGAATTGCTGGCTACGCTGGTTTTCGATGCCGTTGTAGCAGCCCGGCGCCTGGCCTGGCAGTAGACGCAGGCGGATATCCACCTGGCCGGCCGGCAGGTTGAAAGAGACGGAGTCTTCCTGGAATACGCGACCGGAGAGCTGGTCGTTGAGGTAAATCCCGATCTCGCATGTGGTGGCCACTTCCAGGCGCTCGCGGGAAATGATCAGCACGCTGTAGTCCTGACTTTCAGCGATGGCCGGGGAAACGCTGCTGAACAGCCCCAGCACACCGAGAAGGCCCAACGCTGCCTTGCCCATGGATGAATCTCCTGCTGATGAATCGACAAGCACGCAGCTTGGCCGAGGCGGGCGAGGATTTCCAGCCCGGCAGCGCCACGACAAACTTGACCTTGCCCCGGTGGCAAGCTTGAGACTGCGACCAAATCCAACCAGGAGGTAGCGACGATGCAAGTATTCAATGTGCAAGGCATGACCTGCGGCCACTGCGTCAAGGCCGTGACCAACGCGGTCCAGCGTGAAGATGCGACGGCCCAGGTGACCGTCGATCTGGCGCAGAAACAGGTGTCGGTGAAGAGCGAATTGCCGTCGGAGCAGATTCTCGAACTGATCCGCGAAGAAGGCTACGAAGCTCGCGCAATCTGAGTGATCGAGCCTCATCGCCGGCCAGCGTTCCGCTTGCCGGCGATGAACGCCGAATCAATGACCGTCTGGAATTTCCTTATAACTCCTTCAGCGAGAACCCCGTGGGCCAGTTAGACTAGCCAACTTGCTTAGCCTGCTACGGATTCCCGATGAACCTGCGAACCATCCTCATACTCGGCGCACTCAGTGCGTTCGGGCCGTTGGCGATTGACTTCTATCTGCCCGGCTTTCCCGCGATGGCGGTGGCCTTCGGCACCGATGAAAAACATATCCAGACCACCCTTGCGGCGTATTTCCTCGGCCTGTCCATCGGTCAACTGGCCTATGGCCCGGTAGCCGACCGCTTTGGCCGGCGCATCCCGCTGTTGGCCGGCGTCACCTTGTTCACCCTGGCATCGCTGGCCTGCGCCTTTGCGCCAAGCCTGGATACGCTGGTGGTCGCACGCTTCGTCCAAGCCCTGGGCGGCTGCGCGGGAATGGTGCTGTCGCGGGCGATCGTCAGCGACAAGTGTGACGCGGTCGGCTCGGCGAAAGTGTTCTCGCAATTGATGCTGGTGATGGGGCTGGCGCCGATCCTCGCGCCGATGCTCGGCGGGGTGCTGGTCAACCTGTATGGCTGGCAGTCTATCTTCATCGCCCTGACGCTGTTCAGTGCCGCCTGCGCGCTGACCGTGGCCTGGGGCTTGCCGGAAAGCCTGCCGGCGAATCAGCCGCGGCCACCGTTGTCGGGGGCGCTGGGGCAATACGGGCGATTGCTCAAGGATGGCGTGTTTCTCGGTTACGCCCTGACCGGCGGGATCGCCATGGCCGGGATGTTTGCCTACGTCGCCGGTTCACCGTTCGTCTTCATCAAGTTGTACGGCGTGCCGGCCGAGCACTACGGCTGGCTGTTCGGCATGAATGCGGCGGGGTTCATCCTGGTGGCGCAAGTCAACGCTCGCCTGTTGGCCAAGCGCGCGCCGAGCTCGCTGCTGGCGCGCACGATCTGGGTGTACTTGCTGGCGGGTCTGGTGGTGTTGGGCATCAGCGCGCTGCACACGCAAGCGCTGTGGCCGCTGTTGGTGCCGTTGTTCCTGTGTATCGCCAGCCTGGGCTGCATCATTCCCAACGCCTCGGCCTGCGCGATGAACGGGCAGGGCGCTCGCGCCGGCAGTGCCTCGGCATTGCTGGGTTGTCTGCAGTTCAGTGTGGCGGCGGGGGCGGCGGGGCTGGTGAGCGCGTTGCACGATGGCACCGCGCTCCCCATGGCATTGGTCATCACCCTGTGCGGTGCCGGGGCGGTGACAGCGGCGGTATTGACCCGCCGCCTGCAGCTCAAGCGTAGCGCCTGAGCGGATGCGGCGCCTGAAGCCGGGTTTGCAGGGTGTTGATAAAGGCCCGGGCTTCGGCCTCGCTGCGAAAACTCACCACATGCTGATCGAGCCGGACTTCCCAAGGGCAGCCCGGTTTTTTGCCTGACGCATTGAGCACAATCTTCATCGCGGCATACCTCCGGTTGGCAAAGGCTGCCGCATTGTAGACGCCGCTTTTGCGAGCGCGGCATGACCTGGAGCAAGCTGCGGACTGACGGTCATGCCGTACGTCGGATGCCTCAGAACCCTTCGAGGACGATCTTGCCCTTGGCGCTGCCGCTTTCCAGCAACGCGTGGGCGCGGCGCAGGTTGGCGGCGTTGATCTGGCCAAAATGCTCGCCGAGCGTGGTCTTCAGGGTGCCGGCGTCGACCAGTTCGGCCACCCGGTTGAGCAGCTTGTGCTGTTCCAGCATGTCCGGGGTTTCGAACAACGAACGCGTGTACATGAACTCCCAGTGCAGCGACAGGCTCTTGCGTTTGAGCTTGGTCACGTCCAGTTGCTTCGGATCGTCGATCAGCGCCAGCTTGCCTTGCGGCGCCAAGGCTTCGACCAATTGATCGAGGTGTTCATCGGTCTGCGTCAGGCTGGCGACATGGGTGACCTGATCGATCCCTTGCGCCTTCAACTCTGCGGCCAGTGGCTGGCGATGGTCGACCACATGGTCGGCGCCCAGCTCGCGCACCCACTGTTGGGTTTGCTCGCGCGAAGCACTGCCGATTACCCGCAGGCCGGTGAGCTGGCTGGCCAGTTGGGTAAGAATCGAACCGACACCACCGGCGGCGCCAACGATCAGCAGGCTCTGGCCCAGGTCCTGTTTGCCTTCGGCGACCTGCAGGCGGTCGAACAGCAGTTCCCAGGCGGTAATCGCGGTGAGAGGCAGAGCTGCGGCTTCGGCGAAACTCAGGGTTTTCGGCATGTGGCCAACGATGCGTTCGTCCACCACATGCAGCTCGCTGTTGCCGCCGGCACGGGCGATGGAGCCGGCGTAGTAAACCTTGTCGCCGGGCTGGAACAGGCTGACGTCACTGCCCACCGCCTTGACCACCCCGGCGACATCCCAACCCAGCACCTTGGCCGCGCCCCCTTCTGGCTGGGCGTTGCGGCGCACCTTGGTATCCACCGGGTTGACCGAGATTGCCCGGACCTCCACCAGCAAGTCGCGCGGGCCGGGTTCGGGGGCCGGCAGTTCGATGTCCTGCAGGGCGGCGGCGTCTTCGATTGGCAGCGACTGGTAATAGGCAACGGCTTTCATCAGGGGATTCCTCGTGAGCGGGATGCTGGCCATCATTGACCCTTTCGTTTCCGGTTAAAAGCCGCTAAAACCGCAGAAACTTTCAAAATAATTTTGAAAATGGAGGCCGCCTTGCTGCGCTTCGATGACTTGCAGTTATTTGTCAGCGCTGCCGAACACGGCAGCCTGTCGGCGGCGGCGCGGCTGCTCGACCTGTCGCCGGCGGTGGCCAGCGCGGCGCTCAAGCGTCTGGAGGCGCAACTCGGCGCCCGCCTGCTGGCCCGTTCGACCCGCAGCCTGCGCCTGACCGCCGAGGGCGAGGGCTTTCTCGCGCACGCCCGTGCAGCCCTGGCCAGTCTCGATGAAGGACGGCGCCTGCTGGCCCGCGAACAGGATGAAATCAGCGGGGTGTTGCAGCTATCGGCGCCCTCGGACTTTGGCCGCAACGTGCTGCTGCCCTGGCTGGACGAACTGCAACGCGCCCATCCGCTGCTCAACGTGCGGCTGTTGCTGGGCGACCGCAACGCCGACCTGTTCCGCCAGCCGGTGGATATCGCCCTGCGCTACGGCACGCCGGAGGATTCCAGCCTGGTCGCAGTGCCGCTGTGCCTGGACAACCGCCGTGTGCTCTGCGCCGCGCCGGACTATCTTGCGCAACATGGCGAGCCGCGCAGCATCGCCCAACTGAGCGAACACAACTGCCTGCTCTATCAACTGGGCAACGGTGTGCATGATCACTGGCGGTTCCAGTTGCAGGGCCGCGAGGAAAGCGTGCTGGTCCGCGGCGACCGTTTCTGTGACGACGCGGATGTCGTGCGGCGCTGGGCCGTGGCGGGTGTCGGGATCGCCTACAAATCCTGGCTGGATGTGGCCGCCGATGTGCGTGCCGGTCGCCTGCGAGTGTTGCTGGGGCACTATCGCGGCGAGTCCACGCCGCTGAACCTGCTGTGCACTCACCGGGCGCAGTTGAGCAAGCCGGTACAGCGCTTGAGCGCCCTGCTCAAGGAGCGCTGCCGGTTGTTGCTGGATGAGTTGAAAACAGAGGCAGGTTAATCATTCATTTTCATGTCCGACATACACTGCGCATATGTATGAAGGAAGTTATTACTTTGAATGTAGGTAAAGTAACTATTCAATTTGCCTTGATAACTTTCCTGTCATCCGCGATGCCATGAATACATAGGCACTTGCGCCTCAAAAATGGCCGTTGTCCCGCAGAACACCTAGCGTCGGGCTTTCACCCAGGGTTGCGAAAGCATGGGCAGTTTGTCGCAAAAGGCGGCGCTTACACCGGAATAAGCAGGCTTATACTGGACCGGGCAATTGCCATCATCGGGATAATGTTTCCAGGTTGAAGCAAGGGCGGGATGCCCTTTCCCCATGAACTTCTACCTCGAGTAAGTACCGTACCGGTTTCCTGGTATCGGCGGTCGGGCCATTGTCTGCCCGGCTTGAAGATGGGAGGAGCCCGCATTCGCCAATGACAACTACGCAGGGAGTGGACAGATGCAACCGATAGCCAGTATCAGCCAGATCGCCAGTTTGATGGCCGATCCCAAACGCAGTGCAATGCTCTGGGCACTTATTGATGGAATGGCGCGTCCCCTGGAGGAACTGGCCACCCTGGCCGGGCTGACACCTTCTTCGGCGTGCGCGCATCTGGCCCGGCTGTCGGCCGGGGGGCTGCTCAAGCGTGAAGCTCGCGGGCGCAAGCGCTACTTCCGGCTGGCCGCACCGGAAATCGGCACTGCCGTGGAAGCACTGGCAAGCGTGACCATCCGCGACTTCGAGCGGCCGGCGACATCACGCGAGCAGGCTCCGGTGACGGTGCCGCTGGCAATGCGTCGGGCACGGCTGTGTTGGGATCACCTGGGCGGCGAGGTGGCGGCGGATCTGCTGCAGCGCCTGCTGGACGCACAGTGGGTGCAACAGGCCGAGCAGCAACTGGAAATTACCCTGCACGGCCGCGTTCATTTCGCTCGCCAGGGCATCTTCATCGACGCACTGGCCCCACGCGATGGTCGCCTGTGCAGCCTCTGCAACTGCTGCAGCGAGGTCCACGACCGACGCTCGCACCTAGGCGGCGCGCTGGGCAGCAGCCTCATGAAGTTGTTCGTTCAGTCGGGTTGGGTGCGGATCAGCGATGAATCCAGGGTGGTGCAGTTGACCCCCGGTGGACTGCGCGGCATCCAGCAAATCGCCCGCATGCCGGCGCCGCTGTCGATGGGCTGAACACGACGCCCGGCGAGAAGGTCGCCGAGCGTTTGTTCAGACGTTTCAGGCTTTGACGAGACGGGCGTCCAGACTGTTCTGGGCGAGGCGACGGGCCTGGTCTTCGGTCATGCCGAGATGGGTGTGCAGGGCGTGGAAGTTCTCGGTGACATAGCCGCCGAAGTACGCTGGGTCGTCCGAGTTCACCGTGACCTTCACGCCGCGTTCGAGCATGTCGAGGATGTTGTGCTGGCTCATGTGGTCGAACACGCAGAGCTTGGTGTTGGACAGTGGGCACACGGTCAGCGGGATCTGCTCGTCGATGATGCGCTGCATCAGACGCTCGTCCTCGATGGCGCGCACGCCGTGGTCGATACGCTCGATCTTCAACAGGTCCAGCGCTTCCCAGATGTACTCGGGCGGACCTTCTTCGCCGGCGTGGGCGACAGTCAGGAAGCCTTCGCTACGGGCACGGTCGAAGACGCGCTTGAACTTGCTCGGTGGATGACCTTTCTCCGAGCTGTCGAGGCCCACGGCAATGAAGGCATCGCGAAACGGCAGGGCCTGGTCGAGGGTCTTCTGGGCTTCTTCTTCGCTCAGGTGGCGTAGGAAGCTAAGGATCAGCCCGCTGCCGATGCCCAGTTGCTCGCGGCCGTCCTTGAGTGCACGGGCGATACCGTCCAGGACCACTTCGAAGGGAATGCCACGGTCGGTGTGGGTCTGCGGGTCGAAGAACGGCTCGGTATGGATGACGTTCTGAGCCTTGCAGCGTTGCAGGTAGGCCCAGGTCAGGTCATAGAAGTCCTGCTCGGTGCGCAACACGTCGGCGCCCTGGTAGTACAGGTCGAGGAATTCTTGCAGGTTGTTGAAGGCATAAGCCGCGCGCAGGGCTTCGACATCATTCCAGGGCAGGGCGATCTTGTTGCGCTCAGCCAGGGCGAACAGCAACTCGGGCTCCAGCGATCCTTCCAGGTGCAGGTGCAATTCTGCCTTGGGCAGCGCGTTAAGCCAGTCGTACATGGTCAATTCTCATCAGGTGCAATCGGCGCATTCTACAGAGGTTGTCGGACCGGGGCGGTGAAACCTGACCGGCTGGTTGAACTATAGCTGCGCCGTGACACCTGCCCGGGCCGTTTCACTTTGCGTGGAACGGCCCCTTCGCAGGAGAAATCACCAGACCAGCGATTCGCCCTTGTAGTTGATGTAATGCACGCCGCCCTTGCCGGCGTAAGCGTTGACTTGCTCGACCATGCCGCGGGTGCTGGTGAGCACGTCGATGTCGGCGCCGTCGCCGCCCATGTCGGTCTTGACCCAGC
Source organism: Pseudomonas sp. Marseille-P9899 (assembly GCF_903166565.1). Taxonomy (NCBI): domain Bacteria; kingdom Pseudomonadati; phylum Pseudomonadota; class Gammaproteobacteria; order Pseudomonadales; family Pseudomonadaceae; genus Pseudomonas; species Pseudomonas sp. Marseille-P9899. The sequence goes on along the minus strand of NZ_CAESCG010000006.1, from coordinate 350,323 downwards.
CCGGGTGCATGGCCAGCACGCTCAGGCCGGTTTCGCCCAGGCGCACGACGAAGCTGTTGATCATCGAGTTCAGTGCGGCCTTGCTGGCTTTGTACAGGGCCAGGTCTGGAGCGTCGGGAATGCTGATGCTGCCGAGGATAGAACTCATGAACGCGATAACGCCGCTTCCACGCACTTGCCCGGCAAAGCGCTGGGCCACGCGGATCGGTGCCACGCTGTTGGTCAGGAACAGTTCTCCGATCTCGTTCAGTTGTGCGACTTCGGCGTTTTGATTGTCCGGCCCTTTAACCCCTGCGTTGACGAACAGCAGGTCAAACGCCTGGCCATCGAGACGCTTTTGCAGAGCGTCGAGCTGGGTGGTGCTGTTCATTTCCAGGGTTTCCACCTGAATGCCTGGCAATGCCGCCAGTGCACTGGCCTTGGCCGGGTCGCGCACGGTTGCGACGACCTTCCAGCCGTCTTCGCTCAAGCGTTCAGCCAGGCCGAGGCCCAGACCACGGGAGGCGCCGATGATCAGGGCGGTTTTCAGGTTAGTCATGCGAGAGCTCCTTTCAATGAGGGGGACGCCGTCAGGCGCAAGGGACAGCGTTGCTGCAGCCGTTCACGCAACTCCTGGCGCAACTGATCAAGGGCCTCTATCCGGGCTTCGACCAGTGCCAGCTTGTCTTCGATAAAGCGCGTGACCAGCGCTTCCGGGTCTTTCGCCTGCCACAACTCGGCGACGTTCTGGCTGATTTCGCCAAGGCTGAAACCGAGCTTCTGCGCGGTCTTGATCAGCAGCACCAGTTGCACGGTTTCTGCCGGGTAATTGCGGTAGCCATTGGCACTGCGATGGGCGCGGATCAGGCCGCGCTCCTCGTAGAACCGCAACGTGTCGCGGCTGACGGAACAGGTCTGGGCCAGTTCTCCGATACGCACAATTGTTTCCTGAGGAAGGGTTGACCCTGGAGCATACTCCAGGCTTTAGCCTGCTGCCTTTACTTTCCAGCAAGGAGCGGCACATGTGGAGTCAGAGCGGTTATCGGGGTCTGGTCAGGGCCAGTGGCTGGTACGACCTGTTGGTCACGGCGGCATTCGTAACGCCCTGGAGCCTGGCGCTGTTGCACGGCGCGTTGAGCCAGTTGAGCGCCGGTTGGGGATTGGCGGGAGAACTGCCGCCCTTCGCCCCGATGCACGTGTTGATGGCCAACCTGATGGGCTCGATTGTCTGCGTCTGGTCTGTGCTGCGTATTCGCGATCCACAGGTGCAATTCGGTCGCTATGACGCCGCGGGCCGATTGCTGTTCGCCAGTTGGCAAGCGTATGCGCTGATGCAGGGCGCGAGCGAATTGATCTGGGGGATTCTGGTGTTGGAGTTGGCCTGGGCGGCGCTGCAGTTGTGGCCAGTACGCGCTGTGGACAACTCGTCTGATCAAAAAACGATCAACTGCTCCGCGTGACGGCCAGGCAAGCGATTGGCGCAGGCGTGCACGGTTTATCCACAACTTGCTCCACAGTATTTGTGTGCAACACCGCGTGAGGTATCCCGGCCCGGATTCGTTGCTTTCCAACGCTGATAACCGGACTTAAGCGGCTGATTTTTGGACGAATAAGCGGTTGTCATCAGATTGTGATCAAAATCTGATCGTTTCCCTGCAGGCCTTGCTGGGCAAGGCCTGTAGAGGAGTGCGCAGAGGTTATCCACAACCGGGCCCACAGCAGATGTGGGCAAATCGCTCAGCAGGGCTCGAGCAGGATTCGGCCACGGCTGAGGTCCGCCAACTGGCGTTGCACGGTATCGATCTGCGCTGCGCCAAGGGCGAGGCGGACATCGACGCCATTTGAGGTGAACTCCTCGCCCAGCACCACGCCATCGGCTTCGCTCACCCGCAGCTTGAGCAGCGCCAATTCGCTGAACGAGCAACTGCACTTGAGCTCCGCCCGACTGACCAGCAGGCGCTTCGGCGCCTGTTGCAGGCACTTGTTGGCGCCGCCGCCGTAGGCCCGGGCCAGTCCGCCGGTGCCCAACTGAATGCCGCCGTACCAGCGGATCACCAGCACCACCACTTGATCACAGTCCTGGGCTTCGATGGCGGCGAGTATCGGCCGACCGGCAGTGCCGCCGGGTTCACCGTCGTCGCTGCTGCGGTATTGCTCGCCGATCTTCCAGGCCCAGCAGTTATGGGTCGCGGCGAGGTCGCTGTTCTGCTCGATGAACGCCTGGGCGTCGCCAGGCGTGCTGATGGGCGCGGCCAAGGTAATGAAGCGGCTCTTGCGAATCTCTTCGCGGTATTCGCAAGTGTCCAGCAGGGTAGAAGGCATAAGCGGGTGTCAGTTCGGCGGCGTCAGGCCACAGCCTTTAAGGATGATGTGGATAAGATTGTTGCCGGCTTCTTCCATGTCTTGCTTGGTCAGGCGGCTGCGGCCGGTGACCTGGCAGATCTGGGTGGCGAAGTCGGCGTAGTGCTGGGTGCTGCTCCAGAGCAGGAAGATCAGGTGAACCGGGTCGACCCGGTCCATCTTGCCGGCATCGATCCAGCCTTGGAACACCGCAGCCCTGCCTTTGAACCATTCGCGGTAGTCCTGGCTGAAGTAGTCGCTCAGGCACTGGCCGCCGCTGATGATCTCCATGGCGAAGATCCGCGAGGCCTGCGGGTTGCGGCGCGAGAATTCCATCTTGGCGCGGATGTACTGGGCGAGGGACTCGGCCGGGTCGTCATCGACGCTCAGGGCGTTGAAGGTGCTGTCCCACAACTCGATGATGTTGCTCAGCACCGCGATGTACAGCCCCAACTTGTTGGTGAAGTAGTAGTGCAGGTTGGCTTTGGGCAGCCCGGCGTTCTGGGCGATGGTGTTCATGCTGGTGCCTTTGAAGCCGTGCCGTGCGAATTCGTCCTCGGCGGCCTGGATGATGGCTTGCTCGTTCTTCTGGCGAATTCGCCCGGCGGGCTTGGCGGCCAAGGGGCGGTGGGCGGGCACTTCGAGGGTCATGGGCGATTCCGGCAAGAGCTGGGAAATAGAGGCACCTGCACTGATACCCCAGCCGCAGCGGACAGACAAGCGCGAAGCGGCAGAATATCGCAAATGCGTCTCATCGTGTCGCAGCCAGACTCTCCAAGAAGCTCTCCAGCACCAGATGCGGGCGCCTCCCTTTGCGTGTTACCCAGGCCAGGCTCAGGTCGTAAAAACGCTCGCTGGGTTTGAGTGCACGCAGGCGGCCCTGCTGAACCCAGAAGGTGGCGTAGTGATCCGGCAGGTAGCCGATGTAGCGCCCGGTGAGGATCAGAAACGCCATGCCTTCGCGGTCAGACGCGCTGGCCGTGCAGTGGAGTGCCTGGTAGTGCTCCTGGATTTCCGCAGGAAGCCGGAAGGTCGGGGCGATGGCGTCCTGGCTGTTGAGGCGCTGGTCGTCCAGTTGGCGGTCGTCGGCATAGAACAGTGGGTGGCCCACTGCGCAATAAAGCAGAGACCGTTCGCTGTACAGCGGCTGGTATTCGAGCCCGGACAGCGGGCTGGCCTGCGGCACCACGCCGACATGCAGGCTGCCGTCGAGCACGCCTTGTTCGACCTGGCTCGGCGGGATCATGCGGATGCGGATGCGCACGTCCGGGCCGCGGTCCTTCAACTGGGCGAGGGCATGAGTGATGCGCATGTGCGGCATGGTCACCAGATTGTCGGTCAGGCCGATGTTCAACTCGCCGCGCAGGTGCTGGTGCAGGCCGTTGACCTCGGTGCGGAAACTCTCCAGTGCGCTGAGCAACTGCAGCGCCGACTGATAGACCTCCCGACCTTCCTCGGTCAGCGAGAAACCGGCACGCCCGCGCTGACAAAGGCGCAGCCCGAGGCGCTGTTCCAGATCGCCCATCTGCTGGCTGATCGCCGAGCGCCCGATCCCAAGCACGTTCTCCGCCGCAGAGAAGCCGCCACATTCAACAACGCTGCGGAAAATCTTCAGCAGCCGGATGTCGAAATCACTGACTTGGGAAAGCGGCTCCGGGCGACGACTCATAGTTTAGTGTCCAGTGAACTGAGGATTAGAAAAGTACAGTTTTCCGGTCTTTATAGCCGTGACAACGTATCGGCAACACAACGCTTTCTTCGAATGCTGTTCAATCCGCCTTGCGAGGTCTTGACGATGAACCTGCCTGAAACCGCTCCCGCCGGTCTGGCTAGCCAGCTGAAGCTGGATGCGCACTGGATGCCTTACACCGCAAACCGTAATTTCCAGCGCGATCCGCGCCTGATCGTCGCCGCCGAAGGCAACTATCTGGTCGATGACAAAGGCCGCAAGATTTTCGACGCACTGTCGGGCCTGTGGACCTGCGGCGCCGGTCACACCCGCAAGGAAATCCAGGAAGCCGTTTCTCGTCAGCTGGGCGTGCTGGACTATTCGCCAGCGTTCCAGTTCGGTCATCCGCTGTCGTTCCAGTTGGCCGAGAAGATCACCGACCTGACGCCTGGCAACCTCAATCACGTCTTCTATACCAACTCCGGCTCCGAGTGCTGTGACACTGCGGTGAAGATGGTCCGTGCCTACTGGCGCCTGAAAGGCCAGGCCACCAAGACCAAACTGATCGGCCGTGCCCGTGGTTACCACGGCGTGAACATCGCCGGTACTAGCCTGGGCGGTGTGAATGGCAACCGTAAACTGTTTGGCCAGTTCCTCGACGTCGACCACATTCCGCACACCGTGCTGCCGGGCAACGCCTTCAGCAAAGGCATGCCGGAAGAGGGCGGTATCGCCCTGGCCGATGAGATGCTCAAGCTGATCGAGCTGCACGATGCGTCCAACATCGCCGCGCTGATCGTCGAGCCGCTGGCTGGCTCCGCCGGCGTCCTGCCGCCGCCTAAGGGATATCTGAAACGTCTGCGGGAAATTTGCGACCAGCACAACATCCTGCTGATCTTTGACGAAGTCATCACCGGCTTCGGCCGCATGGGCGCGATGTTCGGTGCCGACGCCTTCGGCGTGACCCCGGACCTGATGTGCATCGCCAAGCAGGTCACCAACGGCGCCATCCCGATGGGCGCGGTGATCGCCAGCAGCGAGATCTACCAGACCTTCATGAATCAGCCAACGCCTGAGTACGCGGTGGAATTCCCCCACGGCTACACCTACTCGGCGCACCCAGTGGCCTGTGCGGCCGGTATCGCCGCACTGGACCTGTTGCAGAAAGAAAACCTGGTGCAGTCCGCCGCCGAACTGGCGCCGCACTTCGAGAACGTGTTGCACGGCATCAAGGGCACCAAGAACGTTATCGATATCCGCAACTACGGCCTGGCCGGCGCGATCCAGATCGGCGCGCGGGACGGCGACGCCATCGTGCGTCCTTACGAAGCGGCGATGAAGTTGTGGCAAGCCGGCTTCTATGTCCGTTACGGCGGCGACACCCTGCAGTTCGGCCCGACCTTCAATACCAAGCCACAAGAACTGGACCGCCTGTTCGACGCCGTGGGCGAAGCCCTGAACGCCATCGACTGATTTCTTCTTCCGGGGCGGGCGCGGTCTTGCGCCTGCCCGAACCCGAATTCTGGAGTTTTGCATGAGCACCGTTGCACACCTGATCAATGGCGAACTGGTTTCCCCGAACGAGCGCAGCGCCGACGTTTTCAACCCGGCCACCGGCCAGGCGATCCATAAAGTGTCGCTGGCCAGCCGCGCTACCGTGCAGCAGGCCATCGATGCAGCCAAGGCTGCGTTCCCGGCCTGGCGCAATACCCCGCCTGCCAAACGCGCCCAGGTCATGTTCCGTTTCAAGCAATTGCTGGAACAGAACGAAGCACGCATCTCCCAGCTCATCAGCGAAGAGCACGGCAAGACCCTGGAAGACGCCGCCGGTGAGCTGAAGCGCGGGATCGAGAACGTCGAGTTCGCCTGCGCCGCTCCTGAGGTGCTGAAGGGCGAGTACAGCCGCAACGTGGGTCCGAACATCGATGCCTGGTCCGACTTCCAGCCGCTGGGCGTGGTTGCCGGCATCACTCCGTTCAACTTCCCGGCCATGGTGCCGCTGTGGATGTATCCACTGGCGATCGCCTGCGGTAACACCTTTATTCTCAAGCCATCGGAGCGTGATCCGAGCTCGACCCTGCTGATCGCTCAACTGCTGCAGGAAGCCGGGCTGCCGAAGGGCGTGCTGAACGTCGTGCATGGCGACAAGGAAGCTGTGGACGCACTGATCGAAGCGCCGGAAGTTAAAGCGCTGAGTTTCGTGGGCTCGACCCCGATTGCCGAGTACATCTATTCCGAAGGCACCAAGCGCGGCAAGCGCGTCCAGGCGCTGGGCGGCGCGAAGAACCATGCGGTGCTGATGCCGGATGCGGATCTGGACAACGCGGTCAGCGCGCTGATGGGCGCGGCTTATGGTTCCTGTGGCGAGCGTTGCATGGCCATCTCCGTTGCCGTGTGCGTGGGTGACCAGGTTGCCGATGCGCTGGTGGCCAAGCTGGTTCCGCAGATCAAGGGGCTGAAGATTGGCGCTGGTACTTCCTGTGGCCTGGACATGGGGCCGCTGGTAACTGCGGCTGCGCGGGACAAGGTCGTTGGCTATATCGACGATGGCCTGGCGGCGGGTGCCGAGCTGGTGGTGGATGGTCGTGGTTATCGCGTGGCCGGTCATGAAGACGGCTACTTCGTTGGCGGTACGCTGTTCGATCGCGTCACGCCGGAAATGCGCATCTATAAAGAAGAGATCTTCGGGCCGGTGCTGTGCATCGTCCGCGTCGGCAGCCTGGAAGAGGCCATGCAACTGATCAACGATCACGAGTACGGCAACGGCACCTGCATCTTCACCCGTGATGGTGAAGCGGCGCGGCTGTTCTGCGACGAGATCGAAGTGGGCATGGTCGGCGTCAACGTGCCGCTGCCGGTGCCTGTGGCTTACCACAGCTTCGGCGGCTGGAAGCGTTCGCTGTTCGGCGACCTGCATGCGTATGGCCCGGACGGCGTGCGCTTCTACACCCGGCGCAAGGCGATCACCCAGCGCTGGCCGCAGCGTGCCAGCCATGAGGCTTCGCAGTTCGCGTTCCCGAGTCTGTAAGGCTAGCTATATAGCTATATAGAAGAAGGGAGGCCGCAAGGCCTCCCTTCTTCGCTTTTCAGCGCTTTTGACCGTGATGACAACTTTGTTGCAATAAGTGCTTGACGCCCCGTTCAATCTGTCTATAATTCGCCCCACTTCCGGCGCAGTCGGAACGGAAAACTCCTTGAGATTCAACGAGTTAGAAGTTTCAGGTGGCGTAGGAAGTGTTTCGGTCTCCACCGAAAGCGGTGAAAAAAGGCAGTTGACAGCAGGTTGTAACGCTGTAGAATTCGCCTCCCGCTGACGAGAGATCGCAGCGAGTCAAGTGTTTGAAGTTGAAAGAGAAATTCTGAAAAACTTCAAAATAAACCCTTGACAGGCTGAGAGGAAAGCGTAGAATGCGCGCCTCGGTTGAGACGAAAAGCTCTTAACCAACCGCTCTTTAACAATTGAATCAAGCAATTCGTGTGGGTGCTTGTGAATTCGGACTGATAGTCAGCAAGATTATCAGCATCACAAGTGACTATACGAGAAATCGAAATAGTTCATTTTGAGATTGCTGAGCCAAGTTTAGGGTTTTCTCAAAACCCAAGCAGTATTGAACTGAAGAGTTTGATCATGGCTCAGATTGAACGCTGGCGGCAGGCCTAACACATGCAAGTCGAGCGGATGAGAAGAGCTTGCTCTTCGATTCAGCGGCGGACGGGTGAGTAATACCTAGGAATCTGCCTGGTAGTGGGGGACAACGTTTCGAAAGGAACGCTAATACCGCATACGTCCTACGGGAGAAAGCAGGGGACCTTAGGGCCTTGCGCTATCAGATGAGCCTAGGTCGGATTAGCTAGTTGGTGAGGTAATGGCTCACCAAGGCTACGATCCGTAACTGGTCTGAGAGGATGATCAGTCACACTGGAACTGAGACACGGTCCAGACTCCTACGGGAGGCAGCAGTGGGGAATATTGGACAATGGGCGAAAGCCTGATCCAGCCATGCCGCGTGTGTGAAGAAGGTCTTCGGATTGTAAAGCACTTTAAGTTGGGAGGAAGGGCATTAACCTAATACGTTAGTGTTTTGACGTTACCGACAGAATAAGCACCGGCTAACTCTGTGCCAGCAGCCGCGGTAATACAGAGGGTGCAAGCGTTAATCGGAATTACTGGGCGTAAAGCGCGCGTAGGTGGTTCGTTAAGTTGGATGTGAAATCCCCGGGCTCAACCTGGGAACTGCATCCAAAACTGGCGAGCTAGAGTAGGGCAGAGGGTGGTGGAATTTCCTGTGTAGCGGTGAAATGCGTAGATATAGGAAGGAACACCAGTGGCGAAGGCGACCACCTGGGCTCATACTGACACTGAGGTGCGAAAGCGTGGGGAGCAAACAGGATTAGATACCCTGGTAGTCCACGCCGTAAACGATGTCAACTAGCCGTTGGAATCCTTGAGATTTTAGTGGCGCAGCTAACGCATTAAGTTGACCGCCTGGGGAGTACGGCCGCAAGGTTAAAACTCAAATGAATTGACGGGGGCCCGCACAAGCGGTGGAGCATGTGGTTTAATTCGAAGCAACGCGAAGAACCTTACCAGGCCTTGACATGCAGAGAACTTTCCAGAGATGGATTGGTGCCTTCGGGAACTCTGACACAGGTGCTGCATGGCTGTCGTCAGCTCGTGTCGTGAGATGTTGGGTTAAGTCCCGTAACGAGCGCAACCCTTGTCCTTAGTTACCAGCACGTAATGGTGGGCACTCTAAGGAGACTGCCGGTGACAAACCGGAGGAAGGTGGGGATGACGTCAAGTCATCATGGCCCTTACGGCCTGGGCTACACACGTGCTACAATGGTCGGTACAGAGGGTTGCCAAGCCGCGAGGTGGAGCTAATCTCACAAAACCGATCGTAGTCCGGATCGCAGTCTGCAACTCGACTGCGTGAAGTCGGAATCGCTAGTAATCGCGAATCAGAATGTCGCGGTGAATACGTTCCCGGGCCTTGTACACACCGCCCGTCACACCATGGGAGTGGGTTGCACCAGAAGTAGCTAGTCTAACCTTCGGGAGGACGGTTACCACGGTGTGATTCATGACTGGGGTGAAGTCGTAACAAGGTAGCCGTAGGGGAACCTGCGGCTGGATCACCTCCTTAATCGACGACATCAGCCGCTTCATAAGCTCCCACACGAATTGCTTGATTCATTGAAGAAGACGATTAGGTTAGCAACCTTCGATTGGGTCTGTAGCTCAGTTGGTTAGAGCGCACCCCTGATAAGGGTGAGGTCGGCAGTTCGAATCTGCCCAGACCCACCAATTGCTGGGGCCATAGCTCAGCTGGGAGAGCGCCTGCCTTGCACGCAGGAGGTCAGCGGTTCGATCCCGCTTGGCTCCACCACCCCCTCTTGCACCTATGTCAAAGCTTAGAAATGAATATTCGCATCGAATATTGATTTCTGAACTTTATCAGAATCGTTCTTTAAAAATTTGGGTATGTGATAGAAAGATAGACTGGACGGCACTTTCACTGGTGTTTGTTCAGGCTAAGGTAAAATTTGTGAGTTTAATCATGAATTTTCGGCGAATGTCGTCTTCACAGTATAACCAGATTGCTTGGGGTTATATGGTCAAGTGAAGAAGCGCATACGGTGGATGCCTTGGCAGTCAGAGGCGATGAAAGACGTTGTAGCCTGCGATAAGCTCCGGGGAGTCGGCAAACAGACTTTGATCCGGAGATCTCTGAATGGGGGAACCCAGCCATCATAAGATGGTTATCTTACACTGAATACATAGGTGTAAGAGGCGAACCAGGGGAACTGAAACATCTAAGTACCCTGAGGAAAAGAAATCAACCGAGATTCCCTTAGTAGTGGCGAGCGAACGGGGACTAGCCCTTAAGTTGATTTGAGATTAGTGGAAGGCTCTGGAAAGTGCCGCCATAGTGGGTGATAGCCCCGTACACGAAAATCTCTTATCAATGAAATCGAGTAGGACGGAGCACGAGAAACTTTGTCTGAATATGGGGGGACCATCCTCCAAGGCTAAATACTACTGACTGACCGATAGTGAACCAGTACCGTGAGGGAAAGGCGAAAAGAACCCCGGAGAGGGGAGTGAAATAGATCCTGAAACCGTATGCGTACAAGCAGTGGGAGCCTACTTTGTTAGGTGACTGCGTACCTTTTGTATAATGGGTCAGCGACTTATATTCAGTGGCGAGCTTAACCGAATAGGGGAGGCGTAGCGAAAGCGAGTCTTAATAGGGCGTTTAGTCGCTGGGTATAGACCCGAAACCGGGCGATCTATCCATGGGCAGGTTGAAGGTTAGGTAACACTGACTGGAGGACCGAACCGACTACCGTTGAAAAGTTAGCGGATGACCTGTGGATCGGAGTGAAAGGCTAATCAAGCTCGGAGATAGCTGGTTCTCCTCGAAAGCTATTTAGGTAGCGCCTCATGTATCACTGTAGGGGGTAGAGCACTGTTTCGGCTAGGGGGTCATCCCGACTTACCAAACCGATGCAAACTCCGAATACCTACAAGTGCCGAGCATGGGAGACACACGGCGGGTGCTAACGTCCGTCGTGAAAAGGGAAACAACCCAGACCGTCAGCTAAGGTCCCAAAGTTATGGTTAAGTGGGAAACGATGTGGGAAGGCTTAGACAGCTAGGAGGTTGGCTTAGAAGCAGCCACCCTTTAAAGAAAGCGTAATAGCTCACTAGTCGAGTCGGCCTGCGCGGAAGATGTAACGGGGCTCAAACCATACACCGAAGCTACGGGTATCACTTAGGTGATGCGGTAGAGGAGCGTTCTGTAAGCCTGTGAAGGTGAGTTGAGAAGCTTGCTGGAGGTATCAGAAGTGCGAATGCTGACATGAGTAACGACAATGGGAGTGAAAAACTCCCACGCCGAAAGACCAAGGTTTCCTGCGCAACGTTAATCGACGCAGGGTTAGTCGGTCCCTAAGGCGAGGCTGAAAAGCGTAGTCGATGGAAAACAGGTTAATATTCCTGTACTTCTAGTTATTGCGATGGAGGGACGGAGAAGGCTAGGCCAGCTTGGCGTTGGTTGTCCAAGTTTAAGGTGGTAGGCTGAGATCTTAGGTAAATCCGGGATCTTAAGGCCGAGAGCTGATGACGAGCGCTCTTAGAGCGCGAAGTGGTTGATGCCATGCTTCCAAGAAAAGCTTCTAAGCTTCAGATAACTAGGAACCGTACCCCAAACCGACACAGGTGGTTGGGTAGAGAATACCAAGGCGCTTGAGAGAACTCGGGTGAAGGAACTAGGCAAAATGGCACCGTAACTTCGGGAGAAGGTGCGCCGGCGAGGGTCAAGGACTTGCTCCGTAAGCCCATGCCGGTCGAAGATACCAGGCCGCTGCGACTGTTTATTAAAAACACAGCACTCTGCAAACACGAAAGTGGACGTATAGGGTGTGACGCCTGCCCGGTGCCGGAAGGTTAATTGATGGGGTTAGCTAACGCGAAGCTCTTGATCGAAGCCCCGGTAAACGGCGGCCGTAACTATAACGGTCCTAAGGTAGCGAAATTCCTTGTCGGGTAAGTTCCGACCTGCACGAATGGCGTAACGATGGCGGCGCTGTCTCCACCCGAGACTCAGTGAAATTGAAATCGCTGTGAAGATGCAGTGTATCCGCGGCTAGACGGAAAGACCCCGTGAACCTTTACTATAGCTTTGCACTGGACTTTGAATTTGCTTGTGTAGGATAGGTGGGAGGCTTTGAAGCGTGGACGCCAGTTCGCGTGGAGCCATCCTTGAAATACCACCCTGGCAACTTTGAGGTTCTAACTCAGGTCCGTTATCCGGATCGAGGACAGTGTATGGTGGGTAGTTTGACTGGGGCGGTCTCCTCCTAAAGAGTAACGGAGGAGTACGAAGGTGCGCTCAGACCGGTCGGAAATCGGTCGTAGAGTATAAAGGCAAAAGCGCGCTTGACTGCGAGACAGACACGTCGAGCAGGTACGAAAGTAGGTCTTAGTGATCCGGTGGTTCTGTATGGAAGGGCCATCGCTCAACGGATAAAAGGTACTCCGGGGATAACAGGCTGATACCGCCCAAGAGTTCATATCGACGGCGGTGTTTGGCACCTCGATGTCGGCTCATCACATCCTGGGGCTGAAGCCGGTCCCAAGGGTATGGCTGTTCGCCATTTCAAGTGGTACGCGAGCTGGCGTTAGAACGTCGTGAGACAGTTCGGTCCCTATCTGCCGTGGACGTTTGAGATTTGAGAGGGGCTGCTCCTAGCACGAGAGGACCGGAGTGGACGAACCTCTGGTGTTCCGGTTGTCACGCCAGTGGCATTGCCGGGTAGCTATGTTCGGAAGAGATAACCGCTGAAAGCATCTAAGCGGGAAACTTGCCTCAAGATGAGATCTCACTGGAGCCTTGAGCTCCCTGAAGGGCCGTCGAAGACTACGACGTTGATAGGTTGGGTGTGTAAGCGCTGTGAGGCGTTGAGCTAACCAATACTAATTGCCCGTGAGGCTTGACCATATAACACCCAAGCAATTTGACTGCTTCTGGAGACAGGGCACCGAATTGTGGTGGTGAAGACGAAACGCTCGAAAATTCGTGAACCCACAAAACATCACATACCCGATTTGCACGGACGTCGAAAGGCGGACGAGCACACAGAATTTCTTGACGACCATAGAGCATTGGAACCACCTGATCCCATCCCGAACTCAGCAGTGAAACGATGCATCGCCGATGGTAGTGTGGAGCTTCTCCATGTGAGAGTAGGTCATCGTCAAGATTAAATTCCGAAACCCCTATCTGCGTATGCAGGTAGGGGTTTTGTCTTTTCGCGTCCGAAAATAACGGTCTCACTTTCACGGATTCAGCCTTGTCGTTCGACGCAGGCGCCGTGCTATGTTCCTCTCCTTTCTCGACTGCCACAGGGATGCCTTATGTCGCATGCAAGCACGCTTCTTCCAGGTTTCATGGTTGTTCACGGCAACCGTTTGGATGAGCTGCGAAGCCTGGTGGTGAGCTGGATGCGGCGTTATCCCCTGGCACCCCTGGAGAACGAGATCGTCCTGGTGCAGAGCAACGGCATCGCCCAGTGGCTGAAGCTCGCTCTGGCTGAAGACCCTGAAGAAGACGATACGGGCGGCAGCGGTATCGCCGCAGCCATCGAGGTACAGCTCCCTGGCAGTTTCATGTGGCAGCTCTACCGGAAAGTCCTCGGCCGCGAAGAAATTCCGGAAACGTCGCTCCTCGACAAAGCCCCGCTGACCTGGCGCCTGATGCGCCTGCTCCCCGAGCTGATCCATCAACCCCACTTCGAACCGCTGCAGCGCTTCCTTCTCGATGACAGCGACCTGCGCAAGCGCTATCAATTGGCCGAACGCCTGGCCGACCTGTTCGACCAATATCAGGTCTATCGCGCCGACTGGCTCAAGGAGTGGGCCGCCGGTCGCCATGTGCTGATCAACGCTCGCGGTGAGTCGCGCCCGCTGTCCCCGGCCAACTGTTGGCAGGCCGAGCTTTGGCGAGCATTGTTGCTGGATGTTGGTGAAGCTGGAATGGCGCAAAGCCGTGCCGGCGTGCATCAGCGCTTTATCGAGCGCATCAACGGGTTGGCGCAGGCCCCGACCGGGCTGCCATCCCGCGTCATCGTCTTCGGTATTTCTTCCCTGCCGGCCCAGGCCCTCGAGGCGTTGGCCGGCCTGGCTCGCTTCAGTCAGGTATTGCTCTGTGTGCATAACCCCTGTCGCCACCACTGGGCCGATATCGTTGCCGACAAGGACCTGCTCCGCCACCAGTACAAGCGCCAGCAGCGCAAGCAAGGCATGGCCGGCCCGATCGATGCGCAAAGCCTGCACCAGCATGCTCACCCGTTGCTCGCCGCTTGGGGCAAGCAGGGGCGCGACTACATCAACCTGCTCGACAGTTACGATGACCCGTCTAGTTACCGCACCGCTTTCAGTGATGGTCGCATCGACCTGTTCAGCGAAGACGAGCCCCAGCACCTGCTCGGCCAATTGCAGGACGACATTCTCGAACTGCGCCCCCTGAACGAAACCCGCGAGCTTTGGCCCGACGTCGACCCGGCGAAAGACCGTTCCGTGCGCTTCCATATCGCCCACAGCGCCCAGCGCGAAGTGGAGATTCTTCACGATCAGTTGCTCGCCCGCTTCAGCGCCGACCCCGGCTTGCGCCCGCGCGATGTGATCGTCATGGTCCCGGATATCAACGCCTACGCGCCCCACATCCGCGCGGTATTTGGCCAGCTCGATCGCGGCGAAACGCGCTATATCCCGTTCACCCTCACCGACCAGGGTCAACGCGGTCGCGACCCGTTGCTGATCGCCCTGGAACACCTGCTCAAACTGCCCGACAGCCGCTTCCCGGTCAGCGAAATCCTCGACCTGCTCGACGTGCCGGCCTTGCGCGCCCGCTTCGCCATCAAGGAAAGCGACCTGCCGACCCTGCATCGCTGGATCGAAGGTGCCGGCGTGCGTTGGGGCCTGAATGCCGAGCAGCGTGCCAGCCTCGGTTTGCCGGATGACCTGGAACAGAACAGTTGGCGTTTCGGCCTGCGTCGGATGTTGCTGGGCTATGCGGTGGGAGCGGGCGAGAGCTGCGACGGCATTGAGCCGTACGACGAAATCGGCGGCCTCGATGCCGCGTTGATTGGCCCGCTGGTTGCCTTACTCGACGCTCTGGAAGTGGCCCACGCCGAACTGTCCCGTCCCGCCCCCGCAGCGCAATGGGGCGAGCGCCTCAACGCCCTGTTGCAGGTGTTTTTCCTGGCTGAAAGCGAGCATGACGACTACCTGCTGGTCCAGTTGCAGACCCTTTGCGACACCTGGCTGGGGACTTGCGAATCGGTCGGTCTGCAAGACCTGCTGCCGCTCACCGTGGTCCGCGAAGCCTGGTTGGCCGGCCTGGATCAAGGCCGTCTTTCGCAGCGTTTCCTCGCAGGTTCAGTGAACTTCTGCACCTTGATGCCGATGCGCGCAATTCCGTTCAAGGTGGTGTGCCTGCTGGGCATGAACGACGGTGACTACCCCCGCGCCCAGCCGCCGCTGGATTTCGACTTGATGGGCAGCGACTACCGCCCCGGCGACCGCTCCCGTCGTGAGGACGACCGCTACCTGCTGCTCGAAGCGTTGCTGTCGGCCCGGGCGCAGCTTTACGTCAGTTGGGTTGGTCGCAGCATTCGTGACAACAGCGATCGCCCGGCGTCGGTGTTGATTGGCCAACTGCGCGACCATATCGCCGCGGGTTGGCGACTCAAAGGCGCCGCCAGCGACAGCAAGCACAACGCCGGCGAACAACTCCTGCACAAGCTCACCACCGAACACCCGTTGCAGCCCTTCAGTGCCCGTTACTACCACCGCGGCAGCGACCTGTTCAGTTACGCCCGCGAGTGGCGTAGCCTGCACCTGCCGGCCGAGGCCACTACGCCGGAGTACGATCAACTTGAGCGCTATGAACCCGACGAACCGCTGACTCTGGCGCTGCTTCAGGACTTTGTTCGTCACCCGGTCCGGCACTTTTTCAGACATCGGCTGAAGGTGTTCTTCGAGGCGGTCGAAGCGCCACTGGCCGATGATGAACCCTTCGTGCTCGATGCCCTGCAACGCTACAGCCTGAGCGAAAGCCTGCTCAACGCTGCGCTGGTCGATCCCGCGCAAAGCGATGCGGCGCTGCTCGGCCAGGCGCATCGCTTGCAGGGCAGCGGCCTGTTGCCGCTGGCCGGTTTTGGCGAGTGCCTGCGCGAAGAACTGATTGAACCGCTACCGGACCTGCTGCAGCGCCACCGCCAGTTGTTGCAACAGTGGCCGACCCGTATCGACAGCGCCTTGCCGATTCGTTTCGAGGCCGGCGCGCTCAAGCTCGAAGGTTGGCTTGGTCGTGTCCAGCAACGTACCGACCAGGCGCTGCTGAGCATCACCACCTTGCCCAACGGCATCAGCAGTGGTCGCTCGCTGAAGTGGCATCGCTTGACGGCCACCTGGGTCATGCACCTTGCCGCGTGTGCGGTAGGCCATCCGCTGCACAGCGCCGTGGTCGCCACTGACATCACGCTGATGCTGGAGCCTCTGCCGCAAGAGGAGGCAGCCGAGCTGCTGACCCACCTGCTGCTGTCGCGTCAGACCGGCATGAACGCGCCGCTGCCAGTAGCGATCAAGACCGCCTTTGCCTGGCTCGCCCAACACGAGAAAGACCCGGAACGGGCCTTGGCCGACGCCGCCAAAACCTACGATGGCGACGGCCAGCGAGACGGCGAGCGCAGCGAGAGCGCGGCGTTGCTGCGTCAGTTCAGTGATTTCGCGGCGATGACTGCGAGCGAAGAATTCGAGGGCTGGTGCGAAGCCCTGTACAAGCCGATGTTCGAAGCCAAATGGCAGACACTGGCCAGCGAAGAGGTGCGTCCATGAGCGTTGCAGTAACCCAGGCGCCACTGGCGTTGACCTTTCCCCTGCATGGCAGCCAGTTGATCGAAGCCAGTGCCGGCACCGGCAAGACATTCACCATTTCCGCCCTGTACCTGCGCCTGGTGCTCGGCCACGGGGGCGAGCAGGGCTTTGGTCGCGAACTGTTGCCGCCGCAGATTCTGGTGGTGACCTTCACCGACGCCGCGACCAAGGAGCTGCGTGAGCGAATCCGCACCCGTCTGGCCGAGGCGGCGCGGTTCTTCCGCGGTGACCTGGCCGAAGCGGACCCGCTGCTCGCCCAACTGCGCGAGCAATACGACCCTGCCCATTGGCCGACCTGCGCTAATCGCCTGGAAGTCGCCGCCCAGTGGATGGACGAGGCGGCCGTCTCGACCATCCACAGTTGGTGCCAGCGGATGCTGCGCGAGCACGCCTTTGACAGCGGCAGTCTGTTCACCCAGACCCTGGAAACCGACCACAGCGAATTGCTCGGCCAGGTCATGCGCGATTACTGGCGGCGCTTCTGCTACGGCATGGAAGACGAGGCGCTGGCCTGGGTGCGTAACAACTGGGGCAACCCGGACGACCTGCTGCCGCGGGTACGCGCACTGTTTGGCCGGCATGCCGGAGAGGTGCGCACGCAAGAGCCGCAAGAGGTTATCGCCGACGTGCTGCGCCAACGTGCCGAGCAGTTGCGCGAACTGAAAGCGCCTTGGGCGCAATGGTCGGATGAACTGCTGCAACTCTGCCGCGAGGGCGTGAAGGCCAAGCAGGTCAACGGCAGCATGATCCAGGAGCGTTATTTCAAACCTTGGTGCGAGAAGCTGCGCAACTGGGCCGAGGACGAGCAGGCGCAAGAGCTGGATATCGGCACCGGTTTCACCCGCCTGACCCCGGAAGGCGTGGCGGTCGCCTGGAAAGTCGACCCGCCGAGTCACCCGGCACTGGAGGCCATGGTCGCCTTGCGCGAGCAACTGCAAAGCTTGCCGACGCCGGACGCGCAACTGCTCGAACACGCTGCCGCCTGGGTCTCTCAGCGCTTCGAACAAGAGAAGCGCCGCCGCGCGGAAATGGGCTTCGACGACATGCTGCAACGCCTCGACAGCGCCCTGAGCGGGCCTGCCGGCGAGCGACTGGCCGGGTTGATCCGCGAGCAGTTCCCGGTCGCGCTGATCGACGAATTCCAGGACACCGATCCGGTGCAGTACCGCATTTTCGAGTGCATCTACCGTATCGAAGAAAATGTGCGCGATACCGGCCTGTTCTTGATCGGCGACCCGAAGCAGGCGATCTACGCCTTCCGTGGCGCCGATATTTTCACCTACCTCGGCGCCCGTCGCGCCACCACCGGGCGCCTGCACAGCCTCGACACCAACTTCCGCTCCACCCAGCCAATGGTCACTGCGGTCAATCATGTGTTCGAGCAGGCCGAGCAGCGTGCGGCCGGCCGTGGTGCCTTCCTGTTTCGCGACAAGGACGGCGACAACCCGGTGCCCTTCGTTTCGGTACATGCGCGTGGGCACAAAGAGCAGTTGCAGGTCGATGGCGAGGCGGTGCCAGCGCTGAACCTGTGGCACCTGGCGAGCGATGAGCCGGTGTCGAACACCGTCTACCGGCAGAAGATGGCCGCGAGTTGCGCGAGCCTTATCGTCACCTTGCTCAACGGCGGGCAGCAGGGCCGCAGCGGCTTCGTCCAGGGCGAGCAGTTGCGCGGCTGCCAACCATCGGATATCGCCATCCTCGTGCGTGATGGCCGTGAGGCACAGCTTGTTCGCGCCGAACTGGCGGCGCGCGGCGTGCGCAGCGTGTACCTCTCGGACAAGGATTCGGTGTTCGCCGCCCAGGAAGCCCGCGACCTGCTGGCCTGGCTCAAGGCCTGCGCCGAGCCGGACAACGAGCGCCTGCTCAAGGCGGCGCTGGCCAGCGGCACCCTCGCTCAGCCACTGCGCGAACTGGCGCGACTGAATGAAGACGAAATGCGTTGGGAAGGCCGGGTCATGCAGTTCCGTCAGTACCGGCTGATCTGGCGAATCCAGGGCGTGCTGCCAATGTTGCGACGCCTGCTGCACGACTTCGAGCTACCCCAGGTGCTGATCGGCCGCACCGATGGTGAGCGGGTGCTGACCAACCTGCTGCATCTCGCCGAGCTGCTGCAGCAGGCCGCCACTGAACTGGATGGCGAGCAGGCGCTGATCCGTCATCTGGGCGAGCATCTCGCCGCGTCCGGACAAGCGGGTGAGGAACAAATCCTGCGCCTGGAAAGCGACGAGCAACTGGTCAAGGTGGTGACTATCCACAAATCCAAGGGCCTGGAGTATGAGCTGGTGTTCCTGCCCTTCATCTGCACCGCCAAACCGGTGGACGGCAAGCGCCTGCCGCTGGGTTGGCACGATGAAAGCGGTGCCGCGCACCTCACCCTGAGCCCCACCGACGAGCAAATCGCCAAGGCCGATGACGAGCGCCTCGCCGAAGACCTTCGCCTGTTCTATGTCGCCCTGACCCGGGCGCGGCACGCCTGCTGGCTGGGTGTGGCCGACCTCAAGCGCGGCACCGGCAAGGACTCGCTGCTGCACCGCAGCGCCCTTGGGTATCTGTTGGGGGGTGGCCAGCGGCTGGCGGAGTCCGCGGCGCTGACGAGCTGGCTCGATGCCCTGCAAAAAGACTGCGACGCCATCCACAGCCAGGCGCTGCCGGAGGCCGACGAACAGCTTTACGTCGCGCCCCGGCAGACCGCCGAATTGCTTGCCGCGCGCGAGCCCAAGCGCCGCGCTGCCGAGAATTGGTGGATCGCCTCCTACAGTGCTCTGCGCATCGGCGAGGATGCTTTGGAGCTGGACGCCGATGTGCCCCAGGCCCAGCAATTGCTCGATGACGAACGTCCTGATCCGAATGCCCTGCGCGAAGTCGCGGCGATCGCCGGAGACATCCACCGCTTCCCACGCGGCCCCAATCCCGGCACCTTCCTCCACGGCCTGCTGGAGTGGGCTGGGCAGCAAGGTTTCGAACGGGTGGTCGCCGCGCCGCAAGAGTTGCGCGATATGGTTGGCCAGCGCTGCAACCGCCGCGACTGGAAAGGCTGGATCAACACTCTGAGTGACTGGTTGCAGCACCTGTTGCAGTCGCCACTGCGGCTGGGTGACGACAGCGCGCCGGTGGCCCTCGGTGGGCTGAGCCAGTACCAGATCGAGATGGAATTCTGGTTCGCCAGTCATCGCGTCGATGTGCAGCGCCTGGACCGGCTGGTGGCCCAGCATACCCACCAGGGCGCCTCGCGCCCGGCCGCTCAGGCGGCGCTGCTCAACGGCATGTTCAAGGGTTTCATCGACCTGGTGTTCGAGCACGACGGCCGTTATTACGTGGCCGACTACAAGTCCAACTGGCTTGGCCCTGATGACCTGGCCTACAGCGAAGCGGCCATGGAGTCGGCGATTCTCGAACACCGCTACGACCTGCAATACGTGCTCTACCTGCTGGCCCTGCACCGGCAACTGCGCGCGCGCCTGCCCGACTACGACTACGACCAGCACGTCGGCGGCGCTGTGTATATCTTCTTGCGCGGTGCGCATTCATCGACTCAGGGCGTGTATTTCGCCAAGCCGCCGCGGGCGCTGATCGAGCAACTCGACGCGCTGTTCCGCGGTGTTCCACAGGTGACGCAGCAGGACCTGTTCTCGGGAGAAGTCCAATGATCCGCACGTTCAACGATTTGCTGCCGACGCCGCTGGACGCCGAGCACCTGGCATCCCTCGCGCCCTTGAGCGATAGCGCCGACCTGCTGGCGTTGCTCGATCGCTGGGTCGAGCGAGGCTGGCTGCGGGCGCTGGACCGCGCCTTCGTCGGTTTCCTGCGCGAGCGGGAACCGGGCGGCGATCCGTTGGTGCTGTTGGCCGCGGCCCTGGCCAGTCATCAACTGGGGCACGGGCATGTCTGCCTGGACCTGGAAAAGACCCTCGCCGAACCGGACTTCGCCCTGTCGCTGCCGCCGGAAGGCGATGCCTTGGCCGGGCCGTTGTTACTGCCTTCGCAGTTGCTTGAACGACTCACCGGCGACACCTGGCTGGAGCGCCTGGAACGCAGCACGCTGGTGGCTGCGGGCGACCAGCCGCAGCACACGTCGCGGCCGCTGGTATTGAGCGGCGGGCGACTTTACTTGCGTCGTTACTGGACCTACGAACGGCAAATCGATGACGCCCTGCGCCAGCGACTACAGCAGACCGAAGCGACGCCCACGGACCTGCGTGCGCGTCTCGACAACCTGTTCAAGGACGGCGCCGAAGCCGGGCAGATCGACTGGCAGAAACTCGCCTGTGCCCTGGCCACTCGTGCGGCGTTCAGCATCATCACCGGCGGCCCCGGCACTGGCAAAACCACCACCGTGGTGCGACTGCTGGCGTTGTTGCAGGCGCCCGCGGTGGAGGTCGGGCGTCCGCTGCGGATTCGTCTCGCGGCGCCCACCGGCAAGGCCGCGGCGCGCCTGACCGAGTCCATCGGTCAACAGGTCGAGCGGTTGTCGGTGAGCGCAGAAGTACGGGCGCAGATTCCCTGCGACGTCTCCACTGTGCACCGTTTGCTGGGCAGTCGTCCCAACTCGCGGCACTTCCGTCATCATGCCGGCAACCCGCTGCCGCTGGATGTGCTGGTGGTGGACGAAGCGTCGATGATCGACCTGGAAATGATGGCCAACCTGCTGGCGGCAATGCCGGAAAATGCCCGGCTGATCCTGCTGGGCGACAAGGACCAACTGGCCTCGGTGGAGGCCGGTGCGGTGCTCGGCGACCTGTGCCGCGACGCAGAGGAGGGCCGTTACAGTGACGAGACTCAAGCCTGGCTGGAGCAGGTCAGCGGCGAGTCTCTGAGCGCCAGTGGCTTGCAGGCGGGCGATGCCGGGCGTTATCCGCTGGCGCAGCAAGTGGTGATGTTGCGGCGCTCGCGGCGCTTTGGCGAAGGCAGCGGTATCGGCCAGTTGGCGCGTTTGGTCAATCGCCAGTTGGCGAGCGATGCGCGTGCGCTGTTGCGCGAAGGGCAATACGCCGACGTGTTCGGCCTGACCCTGCGTGGCGAGCAGGATCGCGCCCTCGACAAGCTGGTGCTCGACGGCCTGGAGCGTGGGCCGAAGGGTCCGCTCGGCTATCGCGATTATTTGCATGCTATCCGCCAGGGCCGTCCGGCGGCGGACCTGCCGGCTGATGATCCGCGTTGGAGCGAGTGGGCGCTTGAGGTACTGAAAGCCTTCGAGCGCTTCCAGTTGCTCTGCGCCGTGCGCAAGGGGCCTTGGGGTGTGGAGGGGCTCAATCAGCGCGTCAGCCGGGTGCTGACTGCTGCCGGCCTGATCGACGGCGACCAGCCCTGGTACGAAGGTCGCCCCGTGCTGGTGACCCGCAACGACTATGGCCTGAACCTGATGAACGGCGATATTGGCATCGCCCTGCGGGTGCCGGACGGCCAATCAGAGATCGCGCCGCTGCGGGTAGCCTTCCCGCGCAACGATGGCCGCGGCGGCGTGCGCTTCGTGTTGCCGAGTCGCCTCAGCGAGGTGGAAACCGTCTACGCGATGACTGTGCACAAATCCCAGGGCTCGGAGTTCGCCCACACCGCGCTGGTGCTGCCGGATGCATTGAATCCAGTGCTGACCAAGGAACTGATCTACACCGGGATTACCCGGGCCCGGGACTGGTTCAGCCTGATCGAACCGCGCCAGGGAGTGCTGGAAGAGGCGGTGGGTAGGAAGGTGAAGCGGATTTCGGGGTTGATGCTGGAAACGGTGTAGGTCGCTTCGCGACGGCCGGACACCTCGCTCATCAGCGATGAGGCCCGGCCGTCACTCCGGAAACACCATCTCCCGCGATTCCCCCATCAACAGCGGCCTGTTCTTCTCCGTCACGTCGCGGATGTAATCCCACAACAAGGTAATCCGCTTCAACTTGCGCAAATCCTCCCGGCAGTACATCCAGAACTGCCGGGTGATGCTCACTTCGTCCGGCAGCACCGGCACCAGACGCGGGTCTTGGGCGGCGAGGAAGCAGGGCAGGATGGCCAGGCCGCGGCCCTGCTGGGCGGCGACGTATTGGGCGATGACGCTGGTGCTGCGCAGGTGCGCGGTGGCGTTGGGCAGCAGGTTGTTGAGGTAGAGCAGTTCGGAACTGAACGCCAGGTCGTCGACATAGCTGATGAACGGGTGCTCGCCCAGGTCGCTGCTGCGCCGGATTGGCGGGTGGCGGTCGAGGTAGTCCTGGGTCGCGTACAGGCGCAGGCGGTAGGCGCACAGTTTGCAGCACACGTAGGGGCCGTGTTCCGGGCGCTCCAGGGCGATAACGATATCGGCCTCGCGCTTGGACAGGCTGATGAAGTGCGGCAGCGGGAGGATGTCCACCGAGATGGCCGGCCAGGTGTCGACGAAGTGGCTCAGCTGCGGGGTGATGAAGAAGCTGCCGAAGCCTTCGGTACAACCCATGCGCACATGCCCGGAAAGGGCCACGCCGGAGCCGGAAACCTGTTCGCAGGCCATGTGCAGCGTGCTTTCGATCGACTCGGCGTAGCTCAGCAGGCGCTGGCCCTCGGTAGTCAGGACGAAGCCGTTGGTCCGGGACTTTTCGAACAGCAAGGTGCCCAGCGCCTGCTCCAGCGAGCTGATGCGCCGCGACACGGTGGTGTAATCCACATTCAGGCGCTTGGCCGCGCTGCTGGCCTTGCGGGTCCGCGCCACTTCAAGAAAGAACTTCAGGTCATCCCAGTTCAGAGAACCCAGGGAGGTGATGTTTTTTTGCATGTTGGACCGGCTTTTATGTGCGTTTTTGTTGGAAGTTTGCACATCTATACTCGAAAACAGCCCAGGCCCCAAGCCCCGTCGCGGCTGCCGCGCCGGCAATTCTCTCGCTAAAAACAATTTCCAGGAGAAGCCCCATGAACGCATCCCTTACCCCCGGCCAGACCAAGGTCGATCAGGTCCGCCTATTGATCGACGGCCAATGGGTCGAGTCGAAAACCAGCGAGTGGCGTGACGTGGTCAATCCGGCGACCCAGGAAGTCCTGGCCCGCGTCCCCTTCGCCACCGCCGAAGAGCTGGATGCCGCCGTGGCCGCTGCGCAACGCGCCTTCAAGACCTGGAAAGACACGCCGATCGGCGCGCGGATGCGCATCATGCTGCGTCTGCAAGCGCTGATCCGTGAGCACTCCAAACGCATCGCCGTGACCCTCAGTGCCGAACAGGGCAAGACCATCGCTGATGCCGAGGGCGACATCTTCCGCGGCCTGGAAGTGGTGGAGCATGCGTGCAGCATTGGCACCCTGCAGATGGGCGAGTTCGCCGAGAACGTCGCCGGCGGCGTCGACACCTACACCCTGCGCCAGCCGATCGGCGTCTGCGCCGGTATCACCCCGTTCAACTTCCCGGCGATGATCCCGCTGTGGATGTTCCCGATGGCCATCGTCTGCGGCAATACCTTCGTCCTCAAACCGTCCGAGCAGGATCCGCTGTCGACCATGCTGCTGGTGGAGCTGGCGATCGAGGCCGGTGTGCCGGCCGGTGTGCTCAACGTCGTGCACGGCGGCAAGCAGGTAGTGGACGGCCTGTGCACTCACACCGATATCAAGGCGGTGTCTTTCGTTGGCTCCACGGAAGTCGGCACTCACGTGTATGACCTGGCCGGCAAGCACGGCAAGCGCGTGCAATCGATGATGGGCGCGAAAAACCATGCGGTGATCCTGCCCGACGCCAACCGCACCCAGACCCTCAACGCCTTGGCGGGTGCCGCGTTCGGTGCGGCAGGCCAGCGTTGCATGGCGACCTCGGTGGCGGTGTTCGTGGGCAAATCCCGCGAGTGGCTGCCGGAACTGAAAGAGCTGGCCTCGAAACTCAAGGTCAATGCCGGCAGCGAGCCGGGCACCGACGTGGGCCCGGTGATTTCCAAGCGCGCCAAGGAGCGTGTGCTGGGCCTGATCGAAAGCGGTATTCGCGAAGGCGCCACACTGGAGCTGGACGGCCGTGACGTGAAGGTGCCGGGCTACGAGAACGGCAACTTCGTCGGCCCGACCCTGTTCTCCGGGGTGACCACCGACATGCAGATCTACACCCAGGAAATCTTCGGCCCGGTGCTGGTGACGCTGGAAGTCGACACCCTCGACGAAGCGATCGCCCTGGTCAACCGCAACCCCTTCGGCAACGGCACCGGCCTGTTCACCCAGAGCGGTGCGGCGGCGCGCAAGTTCCAGTCTGAAATCGATGTCGGACAGGTCGGTATCAACATCCCGATTCCGGTGCCGGTCCCGTACTTCAGCTTCACCGGCTCGCGCGGTTCCAAGCTGGGCGACCTCGGTCCGTACGGCAAGCAGGTGGTGCAGTTCTACACTCAGACCAAGACCGTCACCGCTCGCTGGTTCGATGACGACAGCGTCAACGATGGCGTGAACACCACCATCAGCCTGCGCTAAGGAGTTGATCATGCGTATTGCAT
Organism: Pseudomonas sp. Marseille-P9899; assembly: GCF_903166565.1. Classification (NCBI taxonomy): domain Bacteria; kingdom Pseudomonadati; phylum Pseudomonadota; class Gammaproteobacteria; order Pseudomonadales; family Pseudomonadaceae; genus Pseudomonas; species Pseudomonas sp. Marseille-P9899. The sequence continues at coordinate 325,482 of NZ_CAESCG010000006.1, read as the reverse complement.
TCGTGGGTCTTGGCAACATGGGCGCGCCGATGGCGCGCAACTTGATCAAGGCCGGCCACAGCCTCAACCTGTTCGACCTCAACACCACCATCCTGGCCGAGCTCGCCGAGCTGGGCGGGCATATCAGCGACTCGCCGCGTGATGCAGCGAGCAACGCCGAACTGGTGATCACCATGCTCCCGGCCGCAGCGCATGTGCGCGGCGTGTACCTCGGCGAGAACGGCGTGCTGGCCGGCGTGCGCGCCGGTACGCCGGTGGTGGATTGCAGCACCATCGACCCGCAGACCATCCGCGACGTTTCCGCCGCGGCGGCGAAGCAGGGTGTGGACATGGGCGATGCGCCGGTGTCCGGCGGTACCGGCGGCGCAGCGGCGGGCACTTTGACCTTCATGGTCGGCGGCAGTGACGAACTGTTCGCCACCTTGCAGCCGGTGCTGGCGCAGATGGGCCGCAACATCGTGCATTGCGGGGGCGTGGGTACCGGGCAGATCGCCAAGATCTGCAACAACCTGCTGCTGGGGATCTCCATGGTCGGCGTGTCCGAGGCCATGGCCCTGGGTAACGCGCTGGGCATCGACACCAAGGTGCTGGCGGGGATCATCAACAGTTCCACTGGGCGCTGCTGGAGTTCTGATACCTACAACCCATGGCCGGGCATCATCGAAACGGCGCCGGCGGCCCGTGGGTATACCGGTGGCTTTGGTGCGGAGCTGATGCTGAAGGATTTGGGCCTGGCGACCGAAGCGGCGAAGCAGGCGCACCAGCCGGTGATCCTCGGCGCGGTGGCGCAGCAGTTGTATCAGGCGATGAGCCTGCGTGGGGATGGCGGGAAAGACTTTTCGGCGATTGTGGAGAGTTATCGCAAGCCGGAGTGATGTTGAAACAATCGCTGCGGTTCGGGGCGCCGAACCGCAGCGGTTGGGTTTTGAAAATCAGGCAAACACGAAATACTTGCGCACCGTCTCAACCACTTCCCAGGTCCCCTTCATCCCCGGCTCGACGATGAAGATATCCCCCGCCCGCAGATGAATCGGCTCCTGACCATCCGGCGTGATCACGCAGTATCCTTCCTGGAAATGGCAGTACTCCCACTTCTCGTAGTTCACCCGCCATTTGCCCGGGGTGCAGATCCAGGTGCCCATGATCTTGCTGCCGTCTTCGCTGGTGTAGGCGTTGAGGTTGACGGTGTGCGGGTCGCCCGCCAGTTTTTCCCATTTGCAGGCGTCGAGGACCGGCAGCGGATGGGTATCGCGAAGGACGACGATTGGCTTGGACATACAGGCTCCGGCAGACAGAAGAAAGAGCCCGCAGCCTAGCGAGCCCGTCCATCCGGCAATTGCCTGTACTCGACGTCGAGTTGTCTAAACGCGCGGCGCCAGTGCATCGAGCAATGCCGTGGCCTGACCCGGCAACGCGGCGAAATCCCGCGCGCAGAGCAGCAGCCGGCGCTCGGCCCAGACTTCGCGCAACGCCACGCTGCGCAGCGGCAACACGCCCTGCCAGCGCTGCACCGCGGCGAGCGGCACGATGCCCAGCCCTGCTCCGTGGGCGACCATGCGAATCACCCCATCGAAACCTTCCGCCCGCACCCGCACCTGCATCCGCCGGCCCAGGTGCAGCGCCTGTTCTTCCAGGTGCAACGCTAGCGCGCTGGCGGCGCCGAGGCCGACGTAACCGTGCTCCAGCGAGCGAGCGAAGTCGAGGTTATCCACAGCCGCGAGCGGATGGTCCGGGGCCATGATCAGCACCAGCGGATCGTCGCGGAAAGGGCGTGTCTGCAGGTCTGCGGTGACCACCGCGTCAGAAACGATGCCGAGGTCGGCGATGCCCTTGCCGAGGGCCTGGACGATGCGCAGGCTCGGCAGCTCCTGGATATCCACATCGATGTGCGGGCGCTGGCGCAGGAAGTCGGCGAGTAGTTCCGGCAGGTACTCGGTCAGCGCCGCCGTGTTGCACAGCAGGCGCACCTGGCCCTGCAAGCCGCTGGCGTACTGCGTCAGGTCGAACTGCAGGCGCTCCACCTGCTGGCCAATCTGCCGCGCATGATTGACCAGCGCCTGCCCGGCCGGAGTCGGCTGCACGCCACGACGATTGCGCTCCAGCAGGGCGATGCCGAGCGAGCTTTCCATCGCCCGGATCCGCGCACTGGCCGCCGGCAGCGACAGGTGACTGCGCTGAGCCCCGGCGGTGATGTTGCCGCACTCGACGGTGTGGAGGAAAAGGCGGAGGTCGATGAGGTCGAAATGCATGGGCGGGGCCAACGTGAAGGTTGGCGAAGTATAGAACGCTCAGCCTATTGTCTAGCGATAGGCTGGCTCAACTAATCGCGACTATTCAACGAGTTTCACCCAACGCAACATGGCTTCATGAACACACTCATCGGCTTCTACCAAGACATCGGCCCAGCCCTATCACTGCTGGTGATAGCAACCTTCCTCCTGGCCGGCGCGGTGAAGGGCGTGATTGGGCTCGGCCTGCCGACCATCGCCATGGGCCTGCTCGGCCTGGCTATGGCGCCGGCGCAGGCTGCGGCGTTGCTGATCGTGCCGTCGACCGTGACCAACGTCTGGCAACTGGCGAGCGGCGGACATTTGCGTGCGTTGCTGCGGCGGCTGTGGCCGATGCTGTTGATGGTGTTTTTCGGCACGCTGCTGGGCAGCGCCTGGCTGGGCATCAGCAGCGGAGCGTGGGCGGCGCATGCGTTGGGCGGGGCGTTGTTGCTCTATGCGCTGGTCGGGCTGTGGTTGCCGCCGTTCAGTCTGAAACCGGGTCAGGAGCGCTGGCTGGGGCCGCTGTGTGGCGCAGTGACCGGGGTGATCACCGCCGCGACCGGGGTGTTCGTGATTCCGGCGGTGCCTTATCTGCAAGCGCTGGACCTGGACCGCGATGAGCGGGTCCAGGCCCTTGGCCTGTCGTTCACGGTGTCCACGGTGGCGCTGGCCATTGGTCTGGCCGGGCAGGATGCGCTGGGCGGCGAGGCGCTGGGGGCCTCGTTGTTGGTGCTGGCGCCGGCGCTGCTCGGCATGCTGTTCGGCCAATGGTTACGGCAGCGCATCAGCGCAGCGCTGTTCAAGCGCTGCTTCTTCATTGGCCTGGGGCTGCTCGGCGCGCACCTGATGGTCAACGGTTAGCCGAAGACTCGCTGAGCATCTCGATCAACTGGATGTCGAAATCCCGCTCCAGGTAGTCCATGCGCTGCTCGGCGAACTGCTGCATGTGCGGCAGCGCCGAATGCACGTCCAGCGCCGCCTTGCTGGCCCAGATTTCGTAGAACACGAACAGGCTCGGGTCTTCCTTGTCGCGCAGCATGTGGTACTCGATGCAGCCGGGTTCGGCACGGCTTGGCTCGACGTAACCACGGAACAACGCCTCGAAAGCCTCGGCTTTTTCCGGACGGGTCTTGGCTTTGAGGATAAAGCCGTAGGGTTCGCTCATGAGGTGACCTCCGTTGAATGTGATGCTGATTTTATTTCATTAATAAGCGGTCAACTCGTGCTTTTAAGGCAAAAGTATTTTGCCCGCGCGTGGGTTTTTCCGTAGCCCCGGCCTCATTAATCTGCCGCCATCCAGTTATCCCGGTCCCCAGGCCAGACGCCCGGCAGGACCCCGACAGATGAGGCAAATGATGAAAAAGGTCCTGTTGCTCAACGGTGGCAAGAAATTCGCCCACTCCGATGGCCGCCTGAACGAAACCCTGCATGAGACGGCCTTGGCCTTTCTCGACCGCGCCGGCTTCGACGTGAAGACCACCTATATCGACGGCGGCTACGACAATCAGGAAGAGGTCGAGAAATTCCTCTGGGCCGACGTTATCGTCTACCAGATGCCCGGTTGGTGGATGGGCGCGCCGTGGACCGTCAAGCAGTACCTCGATGAAGTCTTCACCGCCGGCCACGGCAGCCTTTACGCCAGCGATGGCCGGACCCGCTCCGATGCCTCTCAGAAGTACGGCAGCGGCGGTCTGATCCAGGGCAAGCAGTACATGCTCTCGCTGACCTGGAACGCGCCGCAGCAGGCGTTCGATGATCCCGCCGACTTCTTCGAAGGCAAGGGCGTGGACGCGGTGTACTTCCCGTTCCACAAGGCCAACCAGTTCCTCGGCATGAGCGGCCTGCCGACCTACCTGGCGGTGGATGTGATGAAGCGCCCGAACGTGCCGGCCGCGGTCGCCGCGTATGAAGCGCACCTGGCGAAGGTGTTTGGCGTCGCGGCCTGATGCGACTTGCGTCGCCGGCTGCGAAGGGCTATCACTCTGCGCGTCGTGTGTCGTGAGGTAGTCCCGTGAAAGCCAGGTCCGATGAATTGCAGGTGTTCGTCTCGGTGATCGAGTGCGGCTCGATTTCCGCCGCCGCCGAGCAGGGCGGGCAGACGCCCTCGGCGATCAGCCGCACGCTGTCGCGGCTGGAAGCCAAGCTCGGCACCACGCTGATCAACCGCACCACGCGGCGCATGGACCTGACCGAAGAGGGGCGGTATTTCTTCGAGCGGGCCAAGTCCATTCTCGAACAGATGGATGATCTGGAAGACCACCTTTCCCGGCACCAGCAGACCCCGTCCGGGCGCCTGCGCATCAATGCCGCGCTGCCGTTCATGCTGCATGCCATCGTGCCGTGGGTGGCGGAGTTTCGCGCGCTCTACCCGCAGATCCAGTTGGAGCTGAACACCAGCGACCTGATCATCGACCTGCTGGAGCAGAGCACCGACGTGGCGATCCGCATCGGTGACCTGGCCGACTCCAGCCTGCATGCCCGTTCGCTCGGCTGCAGCCCGCTGAACCTGCTGGCCAGTCCTGAATACCTCGAACGCCACGGCACACCGCAGCGCGTTGAGGACCTCGCCGGACACACGCTGCTCGGCTTCACCCAGACCGAAACCCTCAACCACTGGCCGCTGCGTCATGTCGAAGGCGACCGTTTGCTGATCCGCCCGGACCTGTCCGCCTCCAGCGGCGAAACCTTGCGTGCGCTGGCGCTGGCCGGTGATGGCATTGCCTGCCTGTCGCATTTCATGACCCATGAGGACATCCGCAACGGTCGCCTGCAGGTGCTGTTGAGCGATTTCAACAGCGGTTATCGCCAACCGATCAACGCGGTGTATTACCGCAACTCGCAACTGGCGCTGCGCATCCAGTGCTTCCTCGATTTCATCCAGCGCAAGCTGGCGGCCTACGCTTGCTGAAGCGTGACGCCTGCCGAAGAAACGTCAGTCCGCGTTTGAAAACTCTTCCTGCATAGTCCTTACTGGTTGTTCAACGAAAACAACACCAAGGACGTTTTATGCGCGTTGTGATTTTTCGAACCTTGGGCCTCGGTGCGGCGATTCTCGCCAGCGCATCGGCTTATGCAGTCACCCTGGAAGGCGGCGCCGTTGCCGCTCCCGATCAATATGGCGCGCAGGTTGCCGCCGAAATCCTCAAGAAGGGCGGCAATGCGGTGGACGCCGCGGTCGCCACGGCCTTCACCCTCGCGGTCACTTACCCCGAAGCCGGCAATATCGGCGGCGGCGGGTTCATGACCCTGTATGTGGACGGCAAAGCGTATTTCCTCGACTACCGCGAAGTGGCGCCCAAGGCCGCCACGCGCAACATGTACCTGGACGAGAAAGGCGAAATCATCGAGAACCTGAGCCTGGTCGGCGCCCGCGCTGCTGGTGTGCCGGGTACGGTGATGGGCTTGTGGGAGGCGCACCAGAAGTTCGGCAAGTTGCCTTGGTCCGAACTGCTGACCCCGGCGGTGGGCTATGCGAAGAACGGCTTCAAGGTCGCGGCCAAGCAATACCAGTACCGCGAAGACGCGCTGGGATTGTTCAAGGACAGCACCAACTTCAACGACTACTTCGGCCAGATGAAAGTCGGCGAAACCTTCAAGCAGCCGGAGCTGGCGCAGACCCTGGAACGTATCGCCGACAAGGGCGTCAGCGAGTTCTACCAGGGCAAGACCGCCGACCTGCTGGTGGCGCAGATGCAGGCCAGCAACGGCCTGATCAGCAAGGACGACCTCAAGGATTACAAGGCGGTGTGGCGCGAGCCGATGCGCATCGACTGGCGCGGCAACACGGTCTACACCGCGCCGCTGCCCAGCTCGGGCGGTATCGCCTTGGCCCAACTGCTGGGCATCAAGGAGCAGCGTGCGGCGGACTTCAAAGGCGTCGAGCTGAATTCGGCGCGTTATATCCACTTGCTGGCCGAGATCGAAAAACGGGTGTTCGCTGACCGCGCCGATTACCTCGGCGACCCGGCCTTCGCCAAGGTGCCGGTGGCGGAACTGGTGGCGCCTGAGTATCTGGCGCGGCGGGCCAAGGAGGTCAATCCGAATGCGATTTCCGAGACCGAGAAAGTCCGTCCGGGGCTGGAGCCGCATCAGACCACCCACTTCTCCATCGTCGACAACCAGGGCAACGCGGTGAGCAACACCTACACCCTGAACTGGGACTACGGCAGCGGCATGGTGGTCAAGGGCGCGGGCTTCCTGCTCAACGATGAAATGGACGACTTCAGCTCCAAGCCGGGGGTGGCCAACGCCTTTGGCGTGGTGGGCGGCGATGCCAATGCCATCGAGCCTGGCAAGCGCATGCTGTCGTCCATGAGCCCGAGCCTGGTGACCCGCGATGGACAGGTCACGCTGGTGCTGGGCACGCCGGGTGGTTCGCGGATTTTCACCTCGATCTTCCAGGTGCTGAACAACCTGTACGACTTCAATTTGCCGCTGGAAAAAGCCGTCGCGGCGCAGCGCGTGCATCACCAGTTGCTGCCCAAGGACACCATCTATTTCGATGCTTATGCACCGCTCACCGGTGAGGTGGCGCAAGAGCTGAAGAAGATGGGCTACACCCTTGAGGACCAGGGTTGGGAGATGGGCGATGTGCAGGCGATCCGGGTGATCGGAAGCAAGCTGGAGACGGCTTCGGATCCGCGCGGGAGAGGGGTGGGGCAGGTGGTCAAGTAAGCGCAAAGGCCCTGAAATCAGCGTTGGTTTCAGGGTCGAGCCGCAGCAAATGGGCCGCAAAGCGGCCCCTGTGACTCACACCCGGAAGTGACTCACCATCAACTGCAACTGATTCCCCAGCCGCGCCAGCTCGACGCTGGACGCCGCCGTTTCATCACTCGCCGCCGCTGTCTGTTCCGACACATCCCGTACGCTCAAGATACTGCGGCTGATTTCTTCGGCCACGGCGCTCTGCTGTTCGGCCGCTGCGGCGATCTGCTGGTTCATCGACTGGATGTCGGACACCACGCGGGTGATGCTTTCCAGTGAGGTGCCGGCCTTGCGCGTCAGTTCGACGCCGCTGTCGGTCAGGCTGCGGCTGCCGAGCATGATGTTGGCCACCTGCTGGGTGCCGCTCTGCAGGCCGGCGACCAGTTCTTCGATTTCTTCGGTGGATTTCTGGGTGCGCTGGGCCAGCCCGCGGACTTCATCCGCGACCACCGCGAAACCACGTCCGGCCTCGCCGGCACGGGCCGCTTCGATGGCGGCGTTGAGAGCCAGCAGGTTGGTCTGTTCGGCCACCGACTTGATCACGTCCATGACGCTGCCGATCTTCTGGCTTTCTTGCTGCAACTGCGCCATGGCCTGGGTGGAGCGTTCCACTTCGCCCGCGAGTTTTTCGATCTGGGCGATGGCCTGCGACACCACCTGATCGCCGGCCCGGGCCTGCTTGTCGGCGTCGGTTGCGGCTTCGGAAGCGTGCTCGGCGTTGCGCGCGACTTCCTGCACGGTGGTCGCCATTTCGTGCATGGCGGTGGCGACCTGGTCGGTCTCGACTTTCTGGTTGTTGGCGCCGGCGCTGGTCTGCTCGGTCACTGCGGAGAGTTCTTCGGCGGCGCTGGCGATTTGCGTGACGCCATCACGGATACCACTGATCAACTCGCGCAGGGTTGTGCCCATGCGCTGGATGCCTTGTTGCAGCACGCCCATTTCGTCGCGGCGGGTGACGCGCAGTTCGTGGGTCAGGTCGCCGGCGGCGATGCGCTCGACCACGTCCAGGGTCTGACGCAGCGGACGGGTGATCTGGCGGGTAATCAGTACCGCAGCGACGATGCCGGTGAGCAGTGCCAGCAGGGTCGCGATCAGTTGCAGGGTGCTGGCCTGGGCGCTTTCGGCGTCGCGGCGATCGAGCTGGATCTTGTAGAGGGCTTCGCTGCGATTGACGATGTCGTAGCCCTGCGCGGTCATTTCCTGGCGCGCCACGCCGATGTCGGCAATGGCGTTTTTGTAGCGGTTGAGGGCATCGCGATAGCCGCTCAAGGCCGCTTCGAACTGCTGGATGCGCGCGGTTTCGTTGGGCAGGGCGCGGCTCAACTGGCGGGCCTGGTCCAGCGCGCTGTCCAGTTGGCGCAAGGCGGTCTGTTCGCTTTGCGCGGTGTTGTCGGCGATGTAGCCGCGGACTTCCAGGCGCACCAGCAGCAGTTGCTCCTTGGCGGCGCTGGCGGCGCGGTATTGCTCCAGGCGGGCGGAATCGCTGTCCGACTGAGTGAGCACGTCGCGGTTGATGCCCTCGATCAGTTGCAGGGCGGTGGCGGCGGTGGTTTCCAGGTCGCCGCGGGCGCTCGCGCTGGCCTTGTAGGTGGCGCGCATCTTGTTCAGCGACACCTGATAGGCGCTGATGATCTGCGCCTGCTCTTCCAGCAGCTTGACGTTTTCCGGGCTCTTGAAGGTCTTCAGCAGGCGCTGCTGTTGCTGGCTGAACTCATTGAGCTTGACCTGCACATTGCCGGCGGCGTCGTCGTCGCCGTTGGCCAGCATGTATTGCAGGCGTGCGACCCGCAGGTTGGTCAGGTCGCTGTTGAGGCGGGGGATGTCGCTCATCCAGTTGCTGCGCTGGGTCAGGCTGTCGAGGCTGTTCCAGCCGGTCAGTGCGAGCAAGGCGGTCAGCAGCAGGACCAGGCCGAAGCCCAGGCCGAGTTTCAGGTTGACGCTGATGTTGGCAAACCAACTATTCATGGGTTCCCTCCAGAAAAAGGTGTAATCGGGTCGCTGATGATTTGTTTTTCTTGGAGGCCAGCGGATGTTGAGGAGCTTTTATCGGCGATAAGACGGGGAGCTGAAACGCTTTTTCAGTAAAACCGACAAAAACACTCAACAAAATGTGACAAGCCCCGCAAGTGCGGGGCTGTGGATGGAAAAAGAAGGGGTATTTGCGCAGGGATATCAGAGCGCCTTGGCGTTGAAGGTGTCGCACTGGTTGATATCACCCTTGCCGAACCCGGCCTTGAACCAGCGCACTCGCTGCGCCGAGGTGCCGTGGGTGAACGAGTCGGGGACCACACGGCCCTGACCCTGTTGCTGCAGGCGGTCGTCGCCGATGGCGTTGGCGGCGTTGAGGGCTTCTTCGATGTCGCCCGGTTCCAGCCAGTTGTGCCGTTGTTGCGCTTGATAGGCCCAGACGCCGGCGAGGCAGTCGGCCTGCAATTCCTGGCGCACCAGCAGACCGTTGGCGCCCTCGACCCGTTGACCGCTGCGCCGCGCCGCGTCGACCTTGGCCGAGACGCCCAGCAGCGTCTGCACGTGGTGGCCGACCTCGTGGGCGATCACGTAGGCCTGGGCGAAGTCGCCGGCGGCGGCGAAGCGCTGTTCCATTTCGCGGAAGAAACTCATGTCCAGGTACACCTGCTGGTCCGCCGGGCAGTAGAACGGACCGGTGGCCGAGGTGGCGAAGCCGCAGGCGGATTTCACCTGGCCGCTGAACAGCACCAGTTTCGGGTCCTTGTATTGCTTGCCGGCCTGGGCGAAGAGCGCCCGCCAGGTGTCTTCGGTGTCACCGAGGATGCTGGCGACGAACTGGCTGCCTTCGTCATTGGCCGCCGGCTTCTGGCCAGTCTGGGTTTGTGTCGGGGCGCCTTGTTCCATTTGTCCGGCGAGCTGGCCGAGGATCTGCATCGGGTCTTGCCCGGTGAGCAGGCCGATACCGACGATCAGCACCACCGCGCCGAGGGTGAGGCCCTTGCCGCCGCCGAAGCGCGCGCCGCCCGGACTGTCGCCCCGTGCATCGACCACGTTGTCGCTGCGTCTGCCTTTTCGCCATTGCATGGGTTGTGTCTCCCGGTGGATTTATCGCCATGAAAGGTTAGCCCACGACCCTTGGTCGAGGGAGCCTTGTCGCTATTCATAACCAAATGGTTATGTCTGTCAGTGTTCTTTTCAGTATTCGCCGGGGCGGGTCCGCGAGACACTTTGTCACACCACCTCGCCCGTCCTGATCGGGCTCTCCATAAATCCAAGAACAGGAGAACGGCATGTCTGCTACAGACACCAGTCGCTTCGTTATCCGTGATCGAAACTGGCATCCAAAAGCCTTCACCCCGGACTACAAAACCTCCATCGCCCGCTCGCCGAGTCAGGCGCTGGTCAGCATTCCGCAGTCCATCAGCGAAAGCACCGGCCCGAACTTTTCCCACCTGGGTTTCGGTGAGCACGACAACGACCTGCTGCTGAACTTCAACAACGGCGGCCTGCCTGTCGGCGAGCGCATCATCGTTGCTGGTCGTGTTTTCGATCAATACGGTAAGCCGATTCCCAACACGCTGGTTGAAATGTGGCAGGCCAACGCTGGCGGTCGCTATCGCCACAAGAACGACCGCTACCTGGCGCCGCTGGACCCCAACTTCGGTGGTGTCGGCCGTGCACTGACCGACAGCGAAGGTTTCTACAGCTTCCGCACCATCAAGCCGGGCCCGTACCCATGGCGCAACGGCCCGAACGACTGGCGTCCGGCGCACATTCACGTGTCGATCAGCGGCCCGTCGATCTCCACGCGTCTGATCACCCAGCTGTATTTCGAAGGCGACCCGCTGATCCCGCTGTGCCCGATCGTCAAGTCCATCGCCAACCCGGACGCCATCCAGCGTCTGATCGCGCGCCTGGACATGGGTAACGCCAATCCGATGGATTGCCTGGCGTACCGCTTCGACATCGTGTTGCGCGGCGAGCGCAAGACCCACTTCGAAAACCGCTGAGAGGAGTCCAGTCATGCCTATCGAACTGCTGCCGGAAACCCCTTCGCAGACCGCCGGCCCTTACGTCCACATCGGCCTGGCCCTGGCGGCCGCCGGTAACCCGCCCCGCGCTCAGGAAATCTGGAGCCAGATGGCCCGCGAAGGCGCGCCGGGCGAGCACATCGTGGTGTTCGGCAACGTCTATGACGGTAATGGCCACCTGGTCCGCGACTCCTTCGTGGAGTTCTGGCAGGCCGACCACACCGGCGCCTACAACACCGATTACAACGTGGAAAATGCGTTCAACGGTTTCGGTCGCACCGCCACCACCTTCGATGAAGGCGAGTGGACCATGCACACCGTCAAGCCGGGCGTAGCGAACAACGCCGCCGGCGTGCCGATGGCGCCGCACATCAACGTCAGCCTGTTTGCCCGGGGGATCAACATCCACCTGCAGACTCGCCTGTACTTCGATGACGAAGCCGAGGCGAACGCCAAGGACCCGGTGTTGAACCTGATCGAGCAGCCACAGCGTCGCGCCACCCTGGTGGCCAAGCGTTGCGAGTTGAACGGGAAGACGGCGTATCGCTTTGATATCCGGATTCAGGGTGAGGGTGAGACGGTGTTCTTCGACTTCTGATCGGAGTCGTCTTTGTTTGGGACCGCTTTGCGGTCCTTCGCGAGCAAGCTCGCTCCCACGGTATCCTCAGAATCCTGAGCGAGCTTATCGGGCGCCGAACCGTCGCGAAGGGCCACAAGATGGTCCCAAATACCTGTCATCCCCGCGTGGCATTGAACGCCAGCACATCCCCCTCGATTACCTCTTGCCGCACGATCAGCGGGTCCACCAGTGGCCGGCTGGCGAGGAAATGCGGCGTCAGCAGATGGGCCTCGAAGGCCGCCTCATCCGTATACACCTCATACAGCCAGACCAGATCCGGCGCACTCCTGTCCCGCACCACATCGAACACCAGACACCCCGGTTCGTCGCGTACCGAACTGGCGGCATTGACGCTCATCGCATCCATGAATTGCTCCAGGCTACCGGGCTGAAGCTGGGTCTTGAGTAGAAGGCTGTACACGTCGAACTCCGTTTTGTCTTATATTTGCGAAAAATTGTATACAAAAACGGAGCCGAAACCATGCCTGTTCGTCCAAGCCGCCTCAACGGCCTGCGTCATATCGCGATCCTGGTGCCGAACCTTGAAGTCTGTGAGCGCTTCTATGTGGATGTGCTGGGGATGGAGGTGCTGCACCGTGCCCACGAAGACCTGGTCTACCTCACCTGCGGCAACGACAACCTGTCGCTGGGCCGCGCCTTCGCACCCAGCAGCGGGGCGCAGGCGGTGGATCATTATGGTTTCGTGGTCGACAGCCTGGACGAATTGCATGCCTGGTACGGCTATCTCAAGGAATGCGGCGTGACCTTGCTGGACACGCCGTTCGCCCATGGCGATGGCACCTGGAGCTTCCACCTGCTGGACCCTGCGGGGAACAAGGTCCAGCCGATCTATCACCCGGCGATTTCCGGGCAGCGCTTCAACTGATCACTCGTAGGCGCTGACGCCGCTGATATGGCGTGCGGCGATGTAGCCGAAGGTCGCCGCCGGGCCGAGGTTGATGCCGCCGGCGGGGTAATGCCCGCCCATGATGCTGGCCATGTCGCAACCCGCAGCGTAGAGACCTTCGATGGGCTGCTGACGGGCGTCCAGCACTTGCGCGTGTTCGTTGGTGCGCAGCCCGGCGAAGGTGCCGAAGCAACCGGGCTCGACCTTGACCGCGTAGAACGGGCCTTTCTCGATGGGCGCCACGCACGGGTTGGGGCCGTGCAGGGCGTCGCCCTGTTTGCGGTTGTAGAGGGTGGTGCCGCGCCCGAATTGCGGGTCTTCGCCGCGTTCGGCGTGGCGGTTGTACTCGCTGACGGTGTCGAGCAGGCCGCGGGCGTCGATGCCGCACTGGTTGGCCAGGTCGTGCAGGCTGTCCGCGCGCTTGAGGTAGCCGTTGCGCACCAGCGCCGAGGTCGGCAGCGGGAACGGGCGGGCGATGCCTAGGCCATAGCGACGCTGGAAGGTGTGGTCGCAGATCAGCCAGGACTCGACCTTCTCGCCCGGCGCGGCGGCGACCATGGCGCTGACGTAGTCGTAGTAGCCACCGGCTTCGTTGACGAAGCGCTGGCCGTTGCTCAGCACACCGATGATTCCCGGCTTGCCGCGTTCGATGATGTGCGGGAAATGGCCGGCGCTGCCGTCCTTGTATGGCACCTTCGACACCGGCGCCCAGGCCACCGCGCAGTGCAGGTCGTCGGCGACCCGGCCGCCTGCGCTCTCGCCCAGGCGCAGGCCGTCGCCATTGGCGGCGAGTGGCGGCAGGGCCAGGTGTTCGTGGCCGCTGGGCGTGCGCGGGAACATCGCCTTGCGGCGTTCGATGTCGTTGGGGAAGCCGCCGGCGGCGAGGACCACGGCGCGGGCGTTGATGGTGACTTCGCCGCTGGCGGTCTGCACCACGGCGCCGCTGACCCGGCCATTCTCATGCAACAGGCGCCGGGCGGGCGCCGACTCCCAGAGCAGCACGCCGAGGTCTTCGGCGGATTTCGCCAGGCGCGCAATCAAGGCCACGCCGTTGACCAGGTGCAGGGCGCGGCCGTGGGTGGCGAGGTCGATCAGGTGTTTGCCGATGCGCCGGGTCACGTGCAGCAGCGAGCGCCAGGAGCGGGTCAGGGTGAGGAAGGCACCGAGATCCTTGCCGGCCATGATCGGCATGCCCCAGAACGAGGTTTCGCGCATGGTCCGGCGCAGGCGCTTGAGCAGCTTGCCGGCCTTGCGCCCGTCGTAGGGCGCGGCGATCACCGAACGACCGCCGGTGCCGGCGCCGGGCGTGTCGCCGTGGATATCGGCAATGCCGTTGCCGTCGGCGAACTGCAGCGCGGTGTGTTTCTCGAAGAAGCTCACCATGTTCGGCGCGGCTTCGAGGAAGGCGTCGATCAGCGGCGCGTTGAAGCGCTCGCCGAGTTCGTGTTCCAGGTAGGTGCGCGGCGCCGAGCGGTCCTCGACGATGCCGGCACGGCGCGCCAGCGGGTTGCACGGCACCCACATCCAGCCGCCGGACCAGGCGGTGGCGCCGCCGAAGACCGGGTCTTTCTCCACCACGATGACCTTCTGCCCGTGCCAGGCGGCAGTTACCGCAGCGCTGAGGCCGGCGGCGCCGGAACCGATCACCAGGACATCGCAGTCCACTGTGCGGGCGTGTGAGGGAAGGGCAGTCATGGAGCGTCCTCGGAGAAAAGGCTGGATTGTTGTTTTTGGAACATGATTCCATATTCTCTGATCGCCTCGGCGCTGCCAAGCGTTGTGTCGCGAAGTTGGGCGAAGATCGAACAGTGGTTTGCGCTTTGTCCGGCGCTCTTTAGAATTCGGCAACATTTTCAGGGACCATGACCATGGCCGGCAGTCAGATCGAACGCGCGCTCAGCCTTATCGAAAGCCTTACCAGCGAACCTCGCGGGTTGCCGATGCAGGCCCTGGCCGAGCAACTGGACATTCCGAAAAGCGCGACCCACCGCATGCTCGCCGAGCTGATCCGCCTGGGTTACGTACGGCAGAACCCGGAGAACAGCCGCTACCTGCTGAGCACCCGGCTGGTGGCCCAGGGCTTTCGCTATCTTGCCAACAGCGGCGCGGACATCGTCCAGCCGATCCTCGACGAGCTCGCGCGGCAGAGCGGCGAGCTGGTGCGCCTTGGCGTGATCGACGGCGAGCGACAGACCTGGATCGCCAAGTCCCAGGGCGCCCGCTCCGGGCTGCGCTACGACCCGGATATGGGCCGTGATGCGCCGTTGTTCTACAGCGCATCGGGGCATGCATGGCTGGCCAGCCTCAGCGATGCCCAGGCGCTGCTGCTGGTGGAGCGCCAGGGCGTGGGGCCGCGCGAAGACTTCGGGCCGGGCGCGCCGAAGTCCAATGCCGAGCTGCTGGAGCGCCTGCGGGTGGCGCGTGAGCATGGCTACGCCTGGGTGGTGGAGAGTTCTGCGGTGGGCATGTCGGCGCTGGCGGCGGTGGTGGCGGATCCGCGCGACGGGCATGCGGTGGGCGTGGTGAGCATTGCCGGGCCGACGGCGCGGATGACCGAAGCGCGGATGCATGAGCTGTCGGCGGCGCTGCTGGCGACGACGCAGGAGTTGTCGGCGGCGAGTCCGGCATCTGAGTTGTTCGTCTAATTTCTACTTAGGGCCATACAAACCACCTGACCTGTTCAGGCGCTCATGGGCTTTTTTCTGCTTGCATTGAAACTGGAACCAAGTTCTAAATATTCGCATCCAGAACAACAACCCCAAGAGATGCCCGCCAATGAGTCAACGAGTCCTGTCCCTGGCCGCCCTGACTGTCCTCGAACTGTCGCCACCGCAAATGGTCGAGGTCGCCGCCCGCGCTGGCTACAGCCATGTCGGCCTGCGCCTGGAGCCGGCCACGCCGGAAGAACATCATTTCCCGCTGGTCCGCGATGCCGACCTGCGCCGGCAGACCGCCGAGCGCCTGCGCGACACCGGCATCAAGGTGATGGACGTGGAAATCCTCCGCCTCAAGCCGGAAACCCGCGTCGCTGATTTCGATGCGCTGCTGGCGGTCGGAGCCGAATTCGGCGCCACCGAACTGCTGGTGGCCGGCAATGACCCGGACCCGGCGCGGATGACCGAAAACTTCGCCGCCCTCTGCGACCTGGCCGCGAAATACGGCATTTACCCGCACCTGGAGTTCATGCCCTGGACCGACGCCAAGAATCTCACCGAGGCGCTGCGCATCGTCGAGAACGCCGGGCGTGAAAACGGCTGCGTGCTGGTCGACGCCTTCCATTTCGACCGTTCCGCCTCGCGCCTGGAAGACCTGCGCCAGGTGCCGGCCTCGCGCATGCGCTACCTGCAACTGTGCGACGTGGCTGGGCCGCGGCCGGACGATATGGCCGAGATCCTGCGCCAGGCGCGTAACGAGCGGCGGTTCCCCGGTGATGGCGACTGCGACCTGCGCGGGCTGCTGACCAGCGTTTCCCCCGACATTCCACTGAGCCTGGAAATCCCCACCCGGCAGTTGCTGGAGCAGGGCGTCTCGGCGCTGGAGCGCGCGCAGTGGGCGCTGGACAAGACGCGCCAGGTTCTCAGTCAGGTGCTGTAGTCACCCGCGCATCGGTGAGGTCGGGCGCCGCCTGGCCTGACCCTTGCTCGGCCGAGCCCTTCGCGAAATCATCGACCCGAGCCCGTCCATGCCCCCTCTCAGCCAGCCGTTCAAAGGCATCCTCCTGGTCGTTGTCGCGACCTTTCTGTTTTCCAGCCACGACGCCATGTCCAAGTACCTTTCGGGGTTCTACCCGATTGTCTGGGTGGTCTGGGCGCGCTACCTCGTACACACCTTGTTGATGCTCGGGATCTTCCTGCCGCGGGCCGGTTTGCGCGGCTTGCGCACGCGTCGACCGGGTCTGCAGGCGGCGCGGGCGTTGTGTCTGCTCGGTTGCAGCTTGCTGTTCACCAAGGCGTTGCAGTACCTACCGCTGGCCGAGGCGACGGCGGTCAACTTCCTTGCGCCACTGATGGTCACGGCGCTGTCGATGCCGCTGCTCAAGGAGCGGGTGACGCGCGGGCAATGGCTGGCGGTGCTGGCGAGTTTTATCGGCGTGCTGGTGATCGTGCACCCCGGTGGTGCGCTGTTTACCCCGGCGGTGTTGCTGCCACTCGGCTCGGCGACCTGTTTCTGCTTCTATCAGATCCTTACCCGCAAGCTCAGCGACATCGACAGCCCGACCGCCAGCAATTTCTTTACCGGTGTGTTCAACACCTTGGTGATGAGCCTGCTGGTGCCGTTCTTCTGGACCGTTCCGAGCTTCACCCACGGCCTTATGACTCTGGCCCTGGGCACCTTCGGCATGCTCGCCCACCTGTTCCTGACCCAGGCGTTCCGCCACGCACCACCGGCGATGTTGGCACCGTTCAGCTATTGTCAGATCGTGTTTGCCGGGTTGATGGGCATCGTGCTGTTCGGCCAGCGACCGGACCTGTGGGGCATGACCGGCATCGCCGTGGTCTGCCTGAGCGGGCTGGCGGCGGCCTGGTTGCAGCGGCGGCGCTGAAACGACCGCGGGGCCGGCCCCGCTCCGTTGCCGGAGAGGGCAGGCCCCGCGTCATGTAGCGGTAGGATCAGACGTCGACTTTAGGCACTTTGCGCGGTGCCATGAAGTACATCCAGGTCAGGGCAATGAAGTACATCGCCGGGATCATGGTGAACAGGATGCTGTAGTTGTTGTTGGTGACGGTCAGCACGTAGCCGACGATCTGGGTCATGAACATACCGCCGATGGCTGCGCACATGCCGCCGAAGCCGAACACCGTGCTCATCATGTGCTTGGGCGTGTAGTCCATCACCAGGCTCCAGATGTTGGCGGTCCAGGCCTGGTGCGCGGCGATTGCCAGGGAGATGGCGAGTACCGCGACCCACAGGCTGCTGGCGCCAGCGGCGAAGATCACGCCGATGATGGTGGCAGCGAACAGGGCCATCGACATCAGGCGCGCCTTGACCGGTGCCACGCCGCGTCCGATGAGGAACGAGGAGAGGATGCCGCCGCCGACGCTGCCGAAGTCGGCACTGAGGTAGATCACGATCAGCGGGATACCCATTTGAGTAACGCTGATGCCCAGGCTGTATTGCTGGTTCAGGAACGGTGGCAGCCAGTACAGGTAGAACCAGAACACCGGCGCGGTGATCGAGTAGGCCAGGGCGAAGGCCCAGGTGCCACGCATACGCAGGATGCGCGAGAACGGCACGCCTTTCTGCTCAGGTTCGGCTTCGCCTTGGACGTAAGCCAGTTCGGCTTTGCTCACGGTCGGGTGATCTTCAGGGTTGAAGTACTTCAGGCCCCAGAAGGTGACCCAGACCAGGCCCAGTGCGCCCATGGCCATGAACGCGGCCTGCCAGCCCCACACGGTGAGAATCAGCGGCAGCAGCATCGGCGTGAACATGGCGCCAACGTTGGTGCCGGCGTTGAAGATACCGGTGGCGACGGCGCGTTCACCGGCCGGGAACCACAGGCGGGTGGTCTTGACGCAGGCCGGGTAGTTGGCCGCTTCGGTCAGGCCGAGAATGAACCGGCAGACCATGAAGCCGACCGCCGAGGTGGCCAGGCCGTGAGCGCCGGTAGCCAGGCTCCAGAGCAGTACGGCGCAGAAGAACACCTTCTTCACGCCGACCTTGTCGATCAAGCGGCCCTGCAGCACGAAGCCGATGGCGTAGCCGACCTGGAACCAGAAGTTGATGTTGGCGTAGTCCATCGCCGTCCAGCTCATTTCCTTGGCCAGGATGGGCTGCATGACGCCGAGGGCGGCGCGGTCGATGTAGTTCAGGGTGGTGGCGAAGAACACCAGGGCAAGCATGACCCAACGGGTCTTGCCCACGGCCATGGCGCCGCGGATCTTGTCGCCCATTCCTGCGTGCGGGGTGTTGCCCAGAGGCTGGGCAATGGGATTGCTGGAGCTTTGTATCATCGTGGGTTACCCGTATTTTTATGTTTATGGGTCGAGCCTGGGTGACGCAAGAAAACGTAGTGCATGTTGATTTACTTGGCAGGATCGTCCCGGTCAGGTGGCCGATGAGTACCCGCTTCATGGATGGAAATGGTGCGCACTGCTCAAAAAAGGGTCAATTCGTCACAGCGCATTTCGGGCGATAATCGCACACAAAACTAACCGGTTCGTACCTTTTGGTTGAGGTGTTTTCCGCGCCGGCCAATAATTCGTCACAGTTGGGGCACTGCCTGCCCGTTGGAGACTGAAGATGCAGCGTTCGATTGCCACCGTGTCCTTGAGCGGCACTTTGCCAGAAAAGCTCGAAGCCATTGCCGCCGCCGGGTTCGACGGCGTGGAGATTTTCGAAAACGACCTTCTGTACTACGACGGCAGCCCCCGGGAAATCCGCCAGCGCTGCGCTGATCTGGGCCTGGCAATCACCCTGTTCCAGCCGTTCCGCGACTTCGAAGGCTGCCGCCGCGACCGTCTGTCGCGCAACCTCGACCGCGCCGAGCGCAAGTTCGACCTGATGCAGGAACTGGGCACCGATCTGGTGCTGGTCTGCAGCAACGTCGCCGCCGACGCCCTGGGCGAGAGGCAGATTCTGGTGGACGACCTGCGCCTGCTGGCCGAACGTGCCGGTGCCCGTGATTTGCGCATCGGTTACGAAGCGTTGGCCTGGGGCCGTCATGTCAACCAGTGGGAGCAGGTCTGGGACATCGTGCGCGAGGCCGATCACCGCAGCCTGGGCATGATTCTCGACAGTTTCCACACCTACTCGATCAAAGGCGATCCGAGCGGCATCGCCAAGATTCCGGGCGACAAGATCTTCTTCGTGCAGATGGCCGACGCGCCGATCCTGGCGATGGATGTGCTGGAGTGGAGCCGGCATTTCCGCTGCTTCCCCGGCCAGGGCGAATTCGACCTGCCGGCGTTCCTCGCGCCGATCCTGCAGGCCGGTTATCGTGGCCCGCTGTCGCTGGAAATCTTCAACGATGGCTTCCGCGCCGCGCCGCCACGGGCCAACGCCGCCGACGGCCTGCGCTCGTTGCTGTACCTGGAAGAGAAGACCCGCGAGCGTCTGGCTCAGGTCGCGCCCGAAGTGGCCGTCGAGCCGGACCTGCTGTTCAGTACGCCGCCGGTCGGTGCCTACGACGGCATCGAATTCCTTGAGTTCGCCGTGGACGACGCGCTGGGCGCCAAGCTCGGCAACTGGCTGGAGCAGCTGGGCTTCGCCCGCGTCGGCCAGCACCGTTCGAAGAACGTCAGCCTGCTGCGTCAGGGCGATATCAACCTGATCCTCAACGCCGAGCCCTATTCCTTCGCCCACAACTTCTTCGAAAGCCACGGCCCGTCGCTGTGCGCCACGGCCGTCCGGGTCAAGGACAGCGCCAAGGCCCTGGCCCGCGCCGTGGCTTATCACGGCCAGCCCTATCGCGGCCTGGTCGGCCCGAACGAGCGTGAGCTGGCGGCAGTGCGCGCGCCGGACGGCAGCCTGATCTACCTGGTGGATCAGGATGTCGATGGCCGCACCATCTACGACACCGACTTCAGCCTCAACGGCCAGCCGGCGCCGATCAGCCTCGGCCTGACCCGCATCGACCACATGGCCATGGCCCTGCCGGCCGACAGCCTGGACAACTGGGTGCTGTTCTACAAAAGTCTGCTGGACTTCACCGCCGACGACGAAGTGGTGCTGCCCGACCCGTATGGCCTGGTGAAGAGCCGTGCTCTGCGCAGCAAGTGCAGCACCATTCGCCTGCCGCTGAACATCTCCGAGAACCGCAACACCGCGATCTCCCATGCGCTGTCCAACTATCGTGGTTCGGGCGTGCACCATATCGCCTTCGACTGCGAGGACATCTTCTCCGCGGTCAAGCGTGCCAAGGAAGCCGGCGTGGCCCTGCTGGACATTCCGCTGAACTACTACGACGACCTCGCTGCGCGTTTTGATTTCGACGACGAGTTCCTCAGCGAGCTGGCGTACTACAACGTGCTGTATGACCGTGATGCCAACGGTGGCGAGCTGTTCCACGTCTACACCGAACCGTTCGAGGAGCGTTTCTTCTTCGAGGTGATTCAGCGGCGCAATGGTTATGCCGGGTATGGCGCGGCGAACGTGGCGGTGCGTCTGGCGGCGATGGCCAAGGCCCGGGCGGGCGGGTTGCGGCACGCCAAGCTCTGATTCGATTGAGCGCTCATCGCGAGCAAGCTCGCTCCTACAGGGATAAAGGCTGTAGGAGCGAGCTTGCTCGCGATGAGCCCAATGGGTAATCCCCTACACCTGCAAGGCTTTCTTCTGACGCAACCGAGGCCCATAATTGCGCGGTTAATCGAAGGCCATGAGCTGCGTATGACAACCACTCCAGCACTTTACGTCGCGCCCGAAACCGCGCCACGCAAAGGTCGCAAGAACAATCCGGAAAAAACCCGCGAGAACATCCTCCAGGCGGCGATCACCGAGTTCGTCCATCAAGGACTGGCCGGTGCGCGCGTCGACGCCATCGCCGAGCGCACCCAGACCTCGAAGCGGATGATCTATTACTACTTCAACAGCAAGGAGCAGTTGTACGTCGAGGTGCTGGAGAAGCTTTACGGCGATATCCGCAGTACCGAAAGCAACCTCCACCTTGCTGAACTGGAGCCCCGCCAGGGCATCCGCCGGCTGATCGAATTCACCTTCGATCACCACGACCGCAATGTCGATTTCGTGCGCATCGTGTGCAACGAGAACATGCACCACGGCGAGTTCGTGAAGCAGTCTTCGGCGATTCGTTCGATGAACAATACGGTGCTCAAGGCGCTGAACGAGATTCTGCTTCGGGGGGCAAGCGAAGGGTTGTTCCGCGAGGGGCTGGATGCACTGGATGTGCATCTGCTGATCAGTTCGTTCTGTTTCTACCGGGTGTCGAACCGCCACACCTTCGGTGAAATCTTCCAGATCGATTTCGAGGACCAGGCCGTGAAGGCCCGGCACAAGGAAATGATCTGCGAGTCGGTCCTGCGTTACCTGCAGGCCTGATGTGTTCATCGCGGGCGCAGCCCGCGATGGTCCTCAGTTACCCATGCTGTGGAAGTGCCCGGTCATCCGCTCTGGATCGGGCTGCACGCCACTGAACAGCTCGAACGCCTTGACCGCCTGGTACACCGCCATGGTGCCGCCATTGAGCGTGCGACAGCCCAGCGCCCGGGCTTCGCGCAGCAGTTCGGTTTCCAGCGGGAAATAAACGATCTCCGCGACCCACAACTCCGCCCGCAGCAGCGCCTTGGGCACCGGCATGCCCGGCAGCTTGGCCATGCCCATCGGTGTGGTGTTGACCAGCCCGCAGGCCTGGGCCATGGCGCTTTCCAGGTCGTGGCCGACTTTCGCCGGGGCCGCCGGGAAGTGCTGGTTGAGGTTATCCACAAGGGCCTGGGCGCGCTCGGTTTCCACATCGAACACCGTCAGTTGTTCCACGCCTTCGCTCAGCAGGGCATGAGCCACTGCCGCGCCGGCGCCACCGGCGCCCATCTGCACCACGCGCTGACGCGACACATCCGTCAGGCCGCGGCGGAAGCCTTCGGCGAAGCCCAGGCAGTCGGTGTTGTGGCCGATGCGGCGGCCGTCCTTGAGCACCACGGTATTGACCGCGCCGATGCCGCGGGCTTCCGGGGACAGTTCATCGAGCAGCGGCAGGATCGCCTGCTTGCACGGGAAGGTGATGTTCAGGCCGGTGAAGCCCATGTACTGGGCTGCGGTCAGCAGTTCTTCAAGGGCCGTGCTGTCGAGCTTGAGCTGGTCCAGGTCGATCAACCGGTAAAGGTAATTCAAACCCTGGGCGGCGCCTTCGTGCTCGTGCAGCGCGGGGGTGCGCGAGGCCTGGATGCCCGCGCCGATAAGGCCGGCGAGAATGCCGGGCGGTTTGGCCAGATTCATCGGTAAAGACTCCGTTGTTGTTCTTGGGAAAAAGTCGGGGAGGAGTGTCCCGCTAAAATGTACCGGTTGGTTAACAGGAATCAATCGGCCAGCGTCATAAGTGTTCGCTGATCGAACAGGCTGTGCTAAACCTTGTGGTTCACCAGAGGAGGAGGGGCGAGGGATGGCTTTTCAAGCACAAGTGACGGACGAACTGACGTGGCCAGGGCTGGCCAGTCTGACTCAGTCGATCCTGTCGGGGCTGGGGGCGGAGGGTTTCCGCAATCCGTTCGGTCTGGCGCCGTCGCCCGCCACCTGCCTGTTGTTGATCGACGGGCTGGGCCAGCACCTGCTTCAAGAGCATGCCCGGCATGCGCCGTTCCTTGCCTCGTTGATGCGCCCGGAAGGGGTGTTCCGCGTTGGCTTTCCCGCGACCACCGCGTCAAGCCTGGCGGCGTTGGCCTCGGGCCTGGGCAGCGGCGCTCATGGCATTGTCGGTTGCAGCTTTGCGCTGGATGCCGGCAGCGAGTTTTCACCGCTGAGCTGGACCTGCGCGCCCTTCGCGTCTGAACGGCAGGTCACGGCGCCACCGCCGCCGGAGCAGTTCATCGTTCCGCAGACCGCCTGGGAACAGGCCATCGAACAGGGCGTGCGGATCAGTACGGTGATGTCGGCGCGCTTTGCCGATTCCCCCTATACCCGGGCGATCTACAAAGGCGCGCAGATTCTCGGCGCGCCCAGCTACGAGGCCTACCCGGCGCTGGTGCGTCAGGCGCTGACGCTGGATGCGGCGTCGTTCTGCTTTGCCTATTTCGGCGACCTGGATTTTGTCGGGCACCTCTGCGGCCCTGGCACCGAGCAGTGGCTGGTGCAACTGCGCAATGCCGACCGGCTGGCCGAAAGCATCTACCGCCAGCTACCTGCTGGCGCGCAACTGCTGGTGACGGCTGACCACGGCATGCTGGCGCTGGACAGTGTCGCAGTGGTGGATTTCGACCGCGAGCCGGGGTTGCGGGAGGATGTGCTGGCGCTGGCCGGGGATATTCGCGCACGGCATGTCTACACCGGCGGGCCCCATCAGGATCGGGTACAGGAGCGCTGGCGCGGACGGTTGGGAGACGGTTATCAGGTGTTGAGCAAGGCCGATGCGATTGGCAGCGGCCTGTTCGGCGCTGTGGTGTTGAGCCAGGCGGAGGCGCGGATCGGTGATCTGATCGTGATTCCGACCGGAGCCGGCGGGATCATTCGCAGTGAGATGGAGCGCGATGCCAGTCGTTGGCAGGGGCACCATGGGGCGTTGACCGATGCGGACCAGTTGGTGCCGTTGTTGATGGCTTGATAGCTGTCGGGCCTGCAAAGCAGGCCCGACCTTGATTACCGCCGAACCAGCAACACCCCACTTTCCATATGATGGGTGTACGGGAACTGATCGAACAACGCACAGCGCTCGATCCGGTGGGTGTCCTGCAACTGGGCGATGTTGGCCGCCAGTGTCTCCGGGTTGCAGGAGATGTACAGGATGTTGTCGAAGCGCCGGGTCAGTTCGCAGGTGTCCGGGTCCATGCCGGCGCGCGGCGGGTCGACGAACACGCTGCCGAACGCGTAGCTCTTCAGGTCGATGCCTTCCAGGCGGCGGAACGGTCGCACTTCGTTCAGCGCTTCGGTCAGCTCTTCGGCCGACAGCCGCACCAGCCGCACGTTGTCCACGCCGTTGTCGTCCAGGTTGTGCAGCGCCGCGTTCACCGAGGTCTTGCTGATCTCGGTGGCCAGCACCTTGCGCACCCGGGTCGCCAGCGGCAGGGTGAAGTTGCCGTTGCCGCAATACAGCTCCAGCAGGTCATCTTCACGCTCGCCCAGCGCATCGAAGGCCCAGCCCAGCATTTTCTGGTTCACCTGGCCGTTGGGCTGGGTGAACGCGCCTTCCGGCTGGCGGTAGCGGAAGTCGCGACCCGCCACCTGCAGTTCTTCCACCGCGTAATCACGACCGATCACCAGGCGCTTGCCCTTGGAGCGACCAATGATGCTCGCGCCCAGGTCGGCAGACAGTTGCTGCGCCGCTGCCTCCCACTCTGCGTCCAGCGGGCGGTGGTAGCACAGGGTGATCATCGCGTCGCCGGCCAGGGTGGTGAGGAATTCCACCTGGAACAGCTTGTTGCTCAGCGCCTCGCTGGCCTGCCACGCGGCTTTCATGCGTGGCATCAGCTCGTTGATCCGCAGGCTGGCGATGGGGAAGTCGTCGATCAGGATCGGCGTGTGTTTCTCCCCTGGCGCGAACATCGCGTAATGGCGCTGGCCGTCCTGGCGCCACAGGCGGAACTCGGCGCGCAGGCGGTAGTGCTCGCGCGGCGAATCGAATACCGCCGGCTCCGGCGCGTCGAACGGCGCCAGCAACTCGCGCAGGCGCTCGACCTTGGCCGCGAGTTGCTGGTCGTAGGTGGAAGGGTCGAAGACAGCACTCATGCGTTGAACCAGCCCAGCTTGATGACGAACAGAATGGACAGGATCACCAGCGCCGGGTTCAGGTCGCCACGGCGGCCCGACAGCAGCTTGATCGCCGTCCAGGAGATGAAGCCGAAGGCGATGCCGTTGGCGATGGAGTAGGTCAGCGGCATAGCCAGGGCGGTGATCACCACGGGTGCGGCTTCGGTGATGTCGTCCCAGTTGATTTCCGCCAGGCCCGAGGCCATCAGCACGGCGACGAACAGCAGCGCAGGCGCGGTGGCGAAGGCCGGCACGCTACCCGCCAGCGGGGCGAAGAACAGGGCCAGGAGGAACAGGATGGCGACGACGATGGCGGTCAGACCGGTGCGGCCGCCGGCGCTGACGCCCGCTGCCGATTCGATGTAGCTGGTGGTGGTCGACGTACCCAGCAGCGAACCGGCCATGGCGGCGGTACTGTCGGCGATCAGCGCACGGCCCATCTTCGGCATGTGGCCGTCCTTGCCCATCAGGCCGGCGCGCTTGGCAACGCCGATCAGGGTGCCGGAGTTGTCGAACAGGTCGACGAACAGGAAGGCGAAGATCACGCTGATCAGGCCAACGTCCAGCGCACCCTTGATGTCCAGTTGCAGGAAGGTCGGCGCCAGCGACGGCGGCATCGACACCACGCCGCCGAAGGGCGTGACGCCCAGGGCGATGGAAGCGATGGTCACGGCGAGGATGCCGATCAGCACCGCGCCACGGACCTTCAGCGCTTCCAGCGCAACGATCAGGAAGAAGCCCAGGGTGGCGAGGATCGGCGCGGGTTGCTTGAGGTCGCCCAGGCCAACCAGGGTGGCCGGGTTATCGACGACGATGCCGGCGTTATGCAGGGCGATCAGCGCCAGGAACAGGCCGATACCGGCGGCGATCGCCGAGCGCAGTGGCAGCGGGATGCTGTTCACGATCCATTCGCGGATGCGGAAGATCGACAGCAGGAAGAACATCACCGCCGAGATGAAGACCGCGCCCAGCGCCACCTGCCAGGTGTGGCCCAGGTGCAGCACCACGGTGTAGGTGAAGAAGGCGTTGAGGCCCATGCCCGGCGCCAGGGCGATCGGGTAGTTGGCGATCAGGCCCATGGTGGTCGAGCCGATCGCTGCGGCCAGGCAGGTGGCGACGAACAGCGCGCCTTTGTCCATGCCGGTCTCACCGAGGATGCTCGGGTTGACGAAGAGAATGTAGGCCATGGCCAGGAACGTGGTGACGCCCGCCAGGATCTCGGTCCGCACATTGGTGTTGTGTGCTTTTAGTTGAAACAGCCTTTCCAGCATGCCCTGCTCCCCGTGGCGCGATGTGGCGCCAAAAATTGTCGACCCAGTCAGAAAAGCACAAAGCTCCCGGCCTTTCCGTGATTTTTACTGGTCGGAAAAAAGCCGCGCATCATACCAGCATGATTGGCCGAGGGTAATGCGCCGGACCGCCGGCGGGGCGGGGGCTTGGCGATCTCGACTCAGGTGTCCGAGCGCCGGCTGTGCATATGGTCCCGCCCTGCCAGTGTCGGGAACAATTTGATCCACACCCCGGTCACCAGCAGCGTTCCCACACCGCCCATCACCACCGCCGGCACGGTCCCGAACCAGTGCGCCGTCACCCCCGATTCGAACTCGCCCAACTGATTCGAAGCACCAATGAACAGGCCATTCACCGCGCTCACCCGCCCGCGCATTTCGTCCGGGGTCTCCAGTTGCACGAAGGAGCTGCGGATCACCATGCTGATCATGTCTGCCGCGCCGAGCACGGCCAGCACCGCGAGGGAGAACCAGAACGAGGTGGACAGGCCGAAGGCGATGGTCGCCACGCCGAACACGCCCACCGCGGTGAACATCACCCGGCCCACTTTGCGTTCCACCGGGAAGCGCGCCAGCCACACCGACATCAACAGCGCGCCCACCGCCGGCGCCGAGCGCAGCAAGCCCAGGCCCCACGGCCCGGTCAGCAGGATGTCCTTGGCGAACACCGGCAGCAACGCGGTGGCGCCGCCGAGCAGCACGGCGAACAGGTCGAGGGAGATGGCGCCGAGGATGTCCGGGCGGCTGCGGATAAAGCGAATCCCTGCCAGCAGCGATTCCAGGCTGGCGCGGCCTTGGGTCAGCGGGGTCTGGCGCGAGGTCAGGCCGAGGGTCAGGCAGCAGGCGATCACGTACAGGCACACCGTCGGGCCGTACACCCAGACGCTGCCGAAGGCGTAAAGAAAGCCGCCCGCTGCCGGCGCGACGATGGTTGCCGACTGCATCGCCGAGGCCGACGCCGCCACCGCCCGTGGGAACAGCTCAGCCGGCACCACGTTGGGCAGCAGCGCCTGGGTCGCCGGCATCTCGAAGGAGCGGGCGCTGCCGAGCAGGAAGGCCAGTACGAAGATCAATTCGCGGCTCACCGAGTCGGTGCTGCTGGCGATCGCCAGGGCCAGGGCGATCATCGCCTGCAGGCTCTGGCACAGCGCGGCGACGCGGCGGCGGTCGTAGCGGTCGGCGACATGCCCGGTGTGCAGCATGAACAGCACCCGTGGTGCGAACTCCACCAAACCGACGAGGCCCAGGTCCAGCACGTTGCCGGTCAACTGGTAGAGGTGCCAGCCGATGGCCACGGTGAGCATCTGGAAACCGCTGGCGGTGAACACCCGGGCCAGCCAGAACGAAAGAAACGGACGGTGATGACGAAGCAACAACGGTGCGTGTGCTGACATGACGGACTGCCGGGCCTTCATGAGGGGAGGGGCGTTGCAGGTTAACACCGGGCTGTAACAAAAGGTTGCAGAGTGCGCCGTAGTCGTGCGGTCAGCGCACTGATTCACCTTTTCGTAAAGGGGGGTGAGGCAACCGGTCACGCGGCAACGCACCACACAACCGGGCGGCGTCTTCGCGACTATCCTTTCTCCCTGTCATTGATCTGGATCAATAGTTGTATTTGCAACGATTGGTGCGTCAGCGATGGGCCTTCGGGCCGAAATCCCTGTGGTGCGAAAGTTTTCAGAACAATTCCAACTTGCCGCACTCAACCACCGTAGGGGCAGTTGGCGCCAAGGCAACGGACCCTGACGCCGGATTACCTGAAAGAGGAAGCACTATGTTCGGATCAGAGGCACTCGATCTCGCCCGAATCCAGTTCGCGTTTACCGTGTCCTTTCACATCCTGTTCCCGGCCATCACCATCGGTCTCGCCAGCTACCTGGCGGTGCTCGAAGGCCTGTGGCTGAAAACCAACCAGAACGTCTACCGCGATCTCTACCATTTCTGGTCGAAGATCTTCGCCGTCAACTTCGGCATGGGGGTGGTCTCCGGGCTGGTGATGGCCTACCAGTTCGGCACCAACTGGAGCCGCTTCTCCGACTTTGCCGGCGCGGTCACCGGGCCCTTGCTCACCTACGAGGTGCTCACCGCGTTCTTCCTCGAAGCCGGTTTCCTCGGCGTCATGCTCTTCGGCTGGAACCGCGTGGGTCGCGGCCTGCACTTCTTCGCCACGGTCATGGTGGCCATCGGCACGCTGGTCTCGACGTTCTGGATCCTTGCGTCCAACAGCTGGATGCAGACGCCCCAGGGCTACGAAATCATCGATGGCCGGGTGATCCCGGTGGATTGGCTGGCGGTGATCTTCAACCCGTCGTTCCCCTACCGCCTGATGCACATGGCCACGGCCGCGTTCGTCGCCACCGCGTTCTTCGTCGGCGCCTCGGCGGCCTGGCACTTGTTGCGCGGTCGCGATAACCCGGCGATCCGCAAAATGTTGTCGATGGCCATGTGGATGGCCCTGATCGTCGCGCCTATCCAGGCGGTGATCGGCGACTTCCACGGCCTCAACACCCTCAAGCACCAGCCGGTGAAAATCGCCGCCATCGAAGGCCACTGGGAGAACGTCGGCGACGAGCCGACCCCGCTGATCCTGTTCGGCATCCCCGACATGAAGGCCGAAACCACCCGCTTCAAGCTGGAAATCCCGGCGCTGGGCAGCCTGATCCTGACCCACAGCCTGGACAAGCAGGTGCCGGCGATGAAGGACTTCCCGCCAGAAGACCGGCCCAATTCCACGGTGGTGTTCTGGTCATTCCGGATCATGGTCGGCCTCGGCATGCTGATGATCGCGGTGGGGCTGTGGAGTGTCTGGCTGCGCAAGCGCGGCACCTTGTACAGCTCGCGGCCGTTCCTCTACCTGACGTTGTGGATGGGCCCGTCCGGGTTGATCGCCATTCTCGCGGGCTGGTTCACCACTGAAGTCGGTCGCCAGCCGTGGGTGGTCTACGGACTGATGCGTACCGCCGATGGCGCGTCCAATCACAGCTACGCCCAACTGGGGATCACCCTGGTGATGTTCGTGGTGGTTTATTTCGCCCTGTTCGGTGCGGGCCTCGGCTACATGATGCGCCTGGTGCGCAAAGGGCCGAAGACCGGCGAAGGCGAGGAAACCAATCCGGGCGGCCCTGGCCAGCCACGCACCCCGGCGCGGCCGTTGTCGGCTGCCGACGACGATCACGAAGAAGGCGCCAGCCTGAACAAAGGACACTGAATCATGGGTATTGATCTTCCACTGATCTGGGCTGTGGTCATCATCTTCGGGATCATGATGTACGTGGTCATGGACGGCTTCGACCTCGGCATCGGCATCCTCTTTCCCTTCGTCAAGGGCGAAAGCGACCGCGACGTGATGATGAACACCGTCGCGCCGGTCTGGGACGGCAACGAAACCTGGCTGGTGCTGGGCGGCGCGGCGCTGTTCGGGGCCTTTCCACTGGCCTACGCGGTGGTGCTGTCGGCGCTGTACCTGCCATTGATGCTGATGCTGGTGGGGCTGATCTTCCGCGGCGTGGCCTTCGAGTTCCGCTTCAAGGCCAAGGCCGACAAGCGCCACCTGTGGGACAAGGCATTCATCGGCGGTTCGCTGGTGGCGACCTTCTTCCAGGGCGTGGCGTTGGGTGCCTTCATCGAGGGCTTCAAGGTGGTGGACCGCCAGTTCGTCGGCGGCACCCTGGACTGGCTGACCCCGTTCGCGCTGTTCAGCGGCCTGGGCCTGATCGTCGCCTACGCGTTGCTCGGCTGCACCTGGTTGATCATGAAAACCGAAGGCAAGCTGCAGGAGCAGATGCATAACCTGGCGCGGCCGCTGGCGCTGGTGTTGCTGGCGGTGATCGGCGTGGTCAGCCTGTGGACACCGCTGGCCTACCCGGACATCGCCAAACGCTGGTTCAGCATGCCCAACCTGCTGTGGTTCATGCCGGTGCCATTGCTGGTGATGGTGACGTTCTACGGCCTGCTTCGGGCGGTGGCGCGCAATGCGCACTACACGCCGTTCCTGCTGACCCTGGTGCTGATCTTCCTCGGCTACAGCGGGCTTGGCATCAGCCTGTGGCCGAACATCATCCCGCCGTCGATCTCGATCTGGGACGCCGCCGCGCCGCCGCAGAGCCAGGGCTTCATGCTGGTAGGCACGCTGTTTATCCTGCCGTTCATCCTGGGTTACACCTACTGGAGCTACTACGTGTTCCGCGGCAAGGTGACCCACGAAGACGGCTACCACTAGGAGGGTTCAGGACATGACCGGTAAAGACACCTTCGACGCCGAGAAAAAGCCGCTGTGGCAGCGGCTCGGCTGGCTGGCGTTGATCTGGACCGCCAGCGTCGCGACCCTCGCGGTGGTGGCGTGGTTGATGCGGATGTTCATGAGTGCGGCGGGATTGACCACGCACTAGCCCTGCCGCTATTCGCGACGGTTCAGCGAACCGTCGCGATCGCCGGCATCACTTGCGCGCCTTGAGCACCACGAACTTCTGCGTTGCCGCCACCTGCTCCACGCCCCGGAACAACCGCGCCAGCTTGGTGTGGTAACCCAGGTGGCGGTTACCCACGACATACAGCGAACCGCCGGTGACCAGCGCTTCCCGCGCCTGCTGGAACATCCGCCAGGCGATGAAATCGCCCACCACCTGCTGCTGGTGGAACGGCGGGTTGCACAGCACGATATCCAGCGAATCCTCCGGCTGCCCGGCCAGACCATCCGCCGCGCGCACCTCCACATCGCGCTCGCCCAGCGCCGCCTGCCAGTTCTCCCGCGCCGATTGCACCGCCATGTACGACTCATCCACCAACGTGTAGTGCGCCTGTGGATTGTCCAGTGCACTGGCGATGGCGAGGATGCCGTTGCCACAGCCAAGGTCCGCGACCCGGGCGTTGCCGAGATTTTTCGGCAGGTGCGGCAGGAACGCGCGGGTGCCGATATCCAGCCCTTCGCGGCAGAACACGTTGGCATGGTTGAGCAGTTCCAACGCCGGTTTGTCGAGGCGATAGCGGCTCGGGTAAGGCGAGACGGCGCGGGGCTTGTCTTCGTAGGTGGCGATCAGCAGACGGGCCTTTTTCTGGGCCAGCGAGGCCTGCATCGGGCCAATGTACTTTTCCAGCAATTCGCCGGCCGCTCGTGGCAGGTGCTTGATCATCGCCCCGGCCACCACCCGCGCGCCCGGCGCCAACTGGCTTTGGAGGCGGATCAGTTGTTCTTCGAGCAGGGCCAGGGTCTTCGGCACGCGCACCAGAACGTGATCGAACGGGCCTTGCCAGGCTTCATTGGCCGGCACGAAAGGCACGCTGTCCCACGGCTGGTCGTTGCGCGGCAGGTTCTTTTCCAGGCCCAGGCGGGCGAGGAATGAGTCGCCGCTGCTGGTCACCGCGAAGTGCGACCGCAGGCTGATGGCCAGTCCGCCGAAACTGTCATTGAGCACCAGCACCCGCGTGCTGGCGGGCAGCGCCTGTTCGGCCAGGTGCTCCAGCAGGTATTCGTCGGCGGCGTCGAAGGCTTGCAGGGGATCGTTGGCGTATTCGGGCTGGCGGATCAGGTCGAGGTCGGCAAAGGGGCTGTTCAGCAGGGGCATGGTACGAGGGCTCTGGGGCATGGGTGTGCACCGCGCTGCTCTGGGCAGGCGGGGTGACAGACAGGTGCCGATTCTACAGGGCTTTATTGCCCAATGGGGTCAGAGCAGACCGTGCAGCGCGGCGAGGGCCACGGCGCCGGCCTTGTTGTTGGCGTTCATTTTGGTGATGACGCTGCGGATGTGGAAATTCACGGTGCTCTGCGAAAGGGTGAGGATGCAGGCGATGTCCGAGGCGGTTTTGCCCGCGGCGGACCATTTCAATACCTCCCGTTCCCGGTCGGACAAGCCGAAACCGTTGGGCTTGAGCGGGTTGATCTGTTCCAGCATCAGCGTGTGCAGGACGTTGCACAGCCACAGCGCCTGGCCGGTCTTGTCATAGAACTCGGCGACACTGACCGCCTCGCGGCTGCGTACCAGGCTCAGCACACTGTTATTGCCGCGCATATCGTGGGCCGCCTGGCTCCAGCCGTAGACCAGACCGTGAGCCTTGGCGTCGATGCGCAGTTGCGGGGTTTCGTGAAACACCTCGTCTTCCCACAGCAGCGGGATCAACGAGTGGCGGCAATGGGTGAAGGTCGGGTCCTGGATAAGGTAATTGCAGGCTCGGTAGTGGTCGTTCCACTCGGCGGAAAAGTTGTTGAGCATGAGGGTCTGCGGCGTGAGGCCGGAGGCCTGGCTCTGCACCACCAGGCTCAGGTATTCCATATCCAGTTGCTGCGCCAGAGCCAGGGCCTGGTGAAACAATTGTTCTGGGTTGTGCTCCCTGATCAGTTGTTCTAGTTGATCCTGCTTCCAATGCGGCATCTCAACGGTGCTCCCTGATATAAGGATCCAACTGCTCGATGGTGCACGCTGAGTATAGGAATTGTCCTACACGGCGATTGGTTTTTTTCGCTATAAGTTGACGTATGTCATGGCTTCGAAAGGCTAAGTGGCGTAACGCAATGTTTGGTGTGCCTCAGGGAAGTCACCACAAACCGGCGGTGTTTATTCCTGCGGCTTTGCGCGAAACTGGGCGCACCTGATTTCCGGAGCCAACCATGACTGCCAGCGCGGAGAAATACACCCGCCAGACCCTGCTCGATGTCCAGCCGCTGACCCCCAACCTGTTCAGCCTGCGCACCACGCGCGACAGCGGTTTCCGTTTCCGCGCCGGGCAGTTTGCCCGCCTTGGCGTGACCAAGGCCGACGGCAGTGTGGTCTGGCGCGCATACTCGATGGTCTCGTCGCCCTTCGACGAACACCTGGACTTCTACTCCATTGTGGTCCCGGGCGGGGAGTTCACCAGCGAACTGAGCCGGCTGCGCGAAGGCGATGAGTTGCTGATCGACCGCCAGGCGTTCGGTTACCTGACCCTCGACCGCTTTGTCGACGGGCGTGATCTGTGGCTGCTGGCCACTGGCACTGGGGTCGCTCCGTTCCTGTCGATCCTGCAGGACTTCGAGGCCTGGGAGCGTTTCGACAGCATCAAGCTGGTGTATTCAGTGCGGGAGTCCTGCGAGTTGGCTTATCAGTCGTTGATCGCCGGGTTGGAACAGCGCGAGTACCTGGCCGAGTACGCCGGCAAGTTGCAGTTCATTCCGGTGGTGACCCGCGAACAGCACCCGGGAGCGCTGAACGGGCGCATCACCACGCTGATCGAAAACGGCGAGCTGGAACGCGCCGCCGGCCTGGAACTGACCCCGGAGCATTCGCGGGTGATGCTGTGCGGCAATCCGCAGATGATCGATGACACCCGGCAAGTGCTGAAAGCCCGCGGGATGAACCTGAGCCTGAGCCGGCGGCCAGGGCAGGTGGCGGTTGAAACCTATTGGTGAGCGATCAGGCCAGGCAATAAAAAACGGCGCCTCGGGGCGCTAATGCCAGTCAGTTAGGGTTCCAGCGCCTATATTGGGGCTGCTCTGCAGCCCTTCGCGAGCAAGCTCGCTCCCACAACCGGGCACCTTGGCTAGATCCTGTGGGAGCGAGCTTGCTCGCGAAGGGCCGCAAAGCGGCCCCAATGGGTTTAACTGACTGGCATTAGCGCCGTGGGGCGCCGTTTTTTTCGTCTGGATTCAGGGCTTGTTGTTCTGTGCCTTGAGCAGATCGCGAATCTCGGTCAGCAGGGTTTCCTGCGGCGTTGGTGCGGGTGGGGCGCTTGGCGCCACGGCTTCTTCGCGTTTGAGGCGGTTGATGACCTTGACGCCCATGAAGATGGCGAACGCCACGATCACGAAGTCGATGATGGTCTGGATGAACTTGCCGTAGGCCAGGACCACCGCCGGAATGTCGCCTTCCGCCGCCTTCAGGGTCACCGCCAGATCACTGAAATCGACGCCGCCGATCAGCAGGCCGATCGGTGGCATCACCACATCGCCTACGAAAGACGAAACAATTTTGCCGAAGGCTGCGCCGATGATGATACCGACCGCCATGTCCACGACATTGCCCTTGACCGCGAAGGCCTTGAATTCATTGATCATGCCCATGGTTTATTCCTTGTAACAATTGAAGGGGTGAACGCAGTGTAAATCAGCCTTTCGCTTCATGCGCTGCGCCGCTTGCAAATGACCTCGCTCATAGCCAATGGTTTGGTCGCGTTGGCACCTTTCCCGGTGCGGCGGCTATCATGGCTCCTTTTTCCAGGAGATTGCCCCATGGCCAAAGCCAAGCGGTTGTACGGCTGCACCGAGTGCGGCGCGACATTCCCGAAATGGGCTGGCCAGTGCGGCGAGTGCGGTGCCTGGAATACCCTGACCGAAACCATGATCGAAAGCGGCGGCGCCGCGGCCCCCAGCGGACGCAGCGGCTGGGCCGGCGAGCAGGCGAAGATCAAGACCCTGGCTGAAGTCTCGGTCGAAGAAATCCCGCGCTTCTCCACCGCCAGCGCCGAGCTGGACCGCGTGCTCGGTGGCGGCCTGGTGGACGGCTCTGTAGTGTTGATTGGCGGCGACCCCGGCATCGGCAAATCCACCATCCTTTTGCAGACCCTCTGCAATATCGCCACGCGCATGCCGGCGCTGTACGTCACCGGCGAGGAATCCCAGCAGCAGGTGGCCATGCGCGCCCGCCGCCTCGGGCTGCCGGAAGACAAACTGCGGGTCATGACCGAAACCTGCATCGAAACCATCATCGCCACCGCCCGGGTCGAGAAACCCAAGGTGATGGTGATCGACTCGATCCAGACCATCTTCACCGAGCAACTGCAATCGGCCCCCGGCGGCGTCGCCCAGGTTCGCGAAAGCGCCGCGCTGCTGGTGCGCTACGCCAAGCAGAGCGGCACGGCGATCTTCCTCGTCGGCCACGTCACCAAGGAGGGCGCGCTGGCCGGGCCGCGGGTGCTGGAGCATATGGTCGACACCGTGCTGTATTTCGAAGGCGAGTCCGACGGGCGCCTGCGCCTGCTGCGGGCGGTGAAGAACCGCTTCGGCGCGATCAACGAACTGGGCGTGTTCGGCATGACCGATCGCGGCCTGAAGGAAGTGTCCAACCCCTCGGCGATCTTTCTGACCCGGGCCCAGGAAGAAGTGCCGGGCAGCGTGGTTATGGCCACCTGGGAAGGTACGAGGCCGATGCTGGTGGAAGTTCAGGCGCTGGTGGACGACAGCCACCTGGCGAACCCGCGGCGGGTCACCCTTGGTCTCGATCAGAACCGCCTGGCCATGCTGCTGGCGGTCCTGCATCGACACGGTGGCATTCCTACCCATGACCAGGACGTGTTCCTCAACGTGGTCGGCGGGGTGAAGGTGCTGGAGACCGCCTCCGACCTCGCGCTGATGGCAGCGGTGATGTCGAGCCTGCGCAACAAACCGTTGTCCCATGGTTTGCTGGTGTTCGGCGAGATCGGCTTGTCCGGTGAAGTGCGCCCGGTGCCGAGCGGCCAGGAGCGCCTGAAAGAAGCGGCCAAGCACGGTTTCAAGCGCGCCATCGTGCCCAAGGGCAACGCGCCGAAAGAGTCTCCGCCAGGGCTGCAGGTGATCGCAGTGACACGCCTGGAGCAAGCACTGGACGCGCTGTTCGAGGAGTGACAGATCGGGCGATGGCTTCTTGCAACTGATTCTCAACAACGAGTAGCATGCAGCCTCCTTCCCGATAGCCTCCTGGAGTTCGCGTGGCGGAGTCCGATCTCAAGCGCCTGTTCCTCAAGCACGCGAAAAGCCTGCAGGGCCTGCTCACGCGAAAGGTTCGCGACCCGCAACTGGCCGCCGACCTGGTGCAGGAAAGCTTCCTGCGCCTGGCCGAACAGCAGGGCACTGAACGCATCGACAACACGCCGGCCTATCTCTACCGCACGGCGCACAATCTGATGATCGACCATCTGCGCCAGCAGCAGCGGCGCAAGACTGACCTGGTGCCTCACGAAGCCTTCGAAGGCATCGTCGAAGACAGTCCTGGCGTCGAGGACACCGCTGCTGCCGAGCAACACATGCGCCGGTTGCGTGCCGCCATGAACGAGTTGCCACCGCGAACCCGCGAAATCTTCCGTCTCAATCGCCTGGAGGGCCTGACCCACGCCGAGGTTGCCCAACGCCTGGATATTTCCGACAGCTCGGTTCAGAAGCACCTTTCCAAGGCGTTGGCCTATGTGATGCAGTGTTTGCAGGAGCCCGGATGACGAACGGTTTACTGGGAAATGCGCCTTCAGACGTCAGCCCTTACATAAGCAGAATTCGAGAGAACCGTGTGACCAGCCAGATCCCGCCAGAGCAAGCAATTCGCGAGCAGGCCGCCGAGTGGGCGGTGTTGCTGGATGCCGGATGCCTGAGCCCCGAACAGATGCAGGCGTTGGCCGAGTGGCGCGACAGCGATCCGCGCCATGCCCGTGCGCTGGAGTTTGCCCGCAGCACCTGGGCCGACCTGGGGCGGTTGGGGTCATTGGACGGGCCTGCCAGCAGCGCGCCGCGAGCGGCTGCGGCCGTGGTGCGGCCGGTCAGCGGGCGCCGGCGTCGCTCGCGTCTGCGCTGGGTCGCCAACAGCGCGGCGGTGCTGTTGCTGGCGGTGTTCGCCGTCGATCGTGGGCCGGAGCTGGTCCTGCACATGAGCGCCGACTACGTGGCAGGTGTCGGCGAGGTGCGCAAGGTGAGCTTGCCCGACGGCAGCAAGGTCGATCTCGACAGCGGCAGCGCTATCAGCCTGGCCTACAGCGACAGCGAGCGGCGGGTGAAGCTGCTGGCGGGCGATGCGGTGTTCGACGCGGCGCCGATCAGTGAGCGGGAAAAACGGCCATTCGTGGTCGAGTACGCCGGTGCCAGCACCCGGGCGCTGGGCACGCGTTTCGTGGTGGGTGGCGAAGGACAGGGCGGCTGGGTCGGCATGCTCGAACACAGCACCCGGGTCAGCCTGGGTGAGCGACCACTCAAAGGCATCGCGGAGCAGGTGCTCACAGAAGGCCAGAGCCTGCGCTACGACCATGCCCAGGGCATCCGCCCTTGGCCGGAGCAGGACCCGTTGCGGGCCAGCGCCTGGCAGCGCGGCCTGCTGTTGTTCGAGCGCGAACCGCTGGCCGATGTGGTGGCGCAAATCAACCGCTATCGCGGTGGCCATGTGCTGATCGGCGATTCATCGCTGGCTCGGCGTGAGGTGAGCGGCATGTTCCGTCTCGACAACCTCGAGCAGTCACTGGTGATGCTTACCGATGAACTGAAGGTCAAGCGCGTGGATCTGCCTGGTCTTACCTTGATCTACTGAACATTTTTGAGGCCCGGTTCAATTCCAGTTGGGGGCAACTGCATGCACCCTCGTGGGAGCGCCGGGAAGCCCCTCCCGAACCTTTTCTCACATCCCCGAAAATTTATTTACTGACTTTTCCGCCCCCACTCGTCTGATTGTTGAGATTGATTTTCATTACTAGAAAACGCCAACACAGCGAGCAGCACACGTGACCACTCCACAACAACGACGTACCCGGTTCAACCGGGTTGCCCTGGCCAGCAGCCTGATGCTGGGTGCGTGTACCTTGCCGATGGGGATCGCCTCGGTGTATGCGGCAGAGCAGAACACCGGCGCTTCCCTGCGCACCGCCCTGATCCGTTTCGATATCCCGGCCCAGTCTCTGGACAGCGCCGTCATCGCCTTCGCCGAGCAGGCCAAGGTTCAGGTGTTCTTCGACAGCCGCAAGCTGGCCGGGCTGCGCAGCGCTGGTCTGAGTGGTGAGCACAGCGCCGAGGACGGCTTGGCAATCTTGCTGCAGGACAACCCGGTGCGCTACCGCTTCAGCGGCAATGACCGGGTTGGTCTGGAACGCTTGAGTGGCGATGGCAAAAGCCTGGAACTGAACACCACCAGCATCCGCTCCCAAGGCGATGGCGACTGGGTCTATACCGCGCCGCGTTCGGTCAGCGTGATCACCCGCGACCAGATCGACAAGCGCCCGCCACGTCACGCCGCCGACATGCTGGAAGAAACCGCCGGTGTGTACACCGCAGTCAACCAGCGCGATCCGGGCCTGTCGGTGAACATCCGTGGCGTGCAGGACTATGGCCGGGTGAACATGAACATCGATGGCATGCGCCAGAACTTCAACGTCAATGGTCACCAGCAGCGTAACGGCATCATGGTGGTGGACCCCGAGTTCATCAGTTCGGTGGAGATCGAAAAGGGCTCGCAGTCAGGCATGGGCGGGGCAGGGGTGCTGGGTGGTATCGCCAGCTTCAACACCGTGCAGGCCAGCGAATTCCTGGGGCCCGACAAGGAATACGGCGGCCGCATCCGCGCTGGTCACGGCATCGGCGAGCTGGGTAACGGCACCTACTTCAACGGCAGCGCGCTGTTCGCCTTCGGCAACGAAGTGGGCGACCTGTTGCTGGGTGTCAGCGAGCGGCACTTCGGTGATTATCGTGCCGGTACCAATGACAAGGACAACCTGGGCACCCAGATTCGCGCCCGTGAAGTCTGGCCGAAGGCCTGGAACGACTGGGTGGAAAGCGAAGTCGGCGACATGGGCAGCGTGACCCGCTCGCGCCTGTTCAAGGTCGGGGTCAATCTGCCCCAGGACCAGCGTGTGCAGTTCAACTACATCGAGACCGACACGGACAGCAAGGACTCCTGGACCTGGTTCGATTACGAGAGTGACTCGTTCTACTACCAGCGAAGCGGCGCTACCGACCTCAACGCGAAAAATGCTTCGATCGACTACAGCTTCAGCCCTGACAACGATCTGATCGATGTGAAGGCGAAAGTCTATTTCGTGCGGACCCGCATGGACCGCTGGAACGCCGGCAGCACCGCGAGCATTGGCAGCGGAAACTGGTACGGGGCCTACAATGACCGCTTCCAGACTGACACCTGGGGCCTGCAACTGCAGAACACTTCGCGTTTCTACATTGGCGCCACGGACAAGCTGACCCTGGACTACGGCACCGAGCTGTTCCAGGACGAGTTCAAGCCGGCGACTGATCGTGTTCCGACGGTCAACGAACAGGCCTATCCGTATGTGCAGGGGGCTACCCCGGAAGGCAAGAAGTTGACGGCTAGCCTCTTTGCTCAGGCGCAGTATGAACATGACGACTGGCTGACCCTGGACGCCGGTCTGCGCTATGACCGGTATCGACTGAGTGGCGAAAGTGGCATGACGCTCTGGATGTTTCCCGAAGGCCCCTATGAGGCAGGCGGGATAGTCAAGAGCCAGCAACACCTGATCTTCGATGAAACCACCGAACAGGGCCGCTTCTCGCCGACCTTCGGCATCGCCGTCAAGCCGGGAGTGGACTGGTTGCAGCTCTACACCCGCTGGGGGCGTGGCTGGCGTGCGCCGGCGGTCACCGAAGTGTTCATGACCGGTCGTCCGCACGCCGGCGGCGGCGCCGAGATGGTGTATCCCAACCCTTATCTCAAGCCGGAGACGTCTCACGATTGGGAGCTCGGCTTCAATATCTTCAAGGAATCGCTGCTGCGTGATGGCGACCGCTTCGGTCTGAAAGTGGCGTACTTCGACACGCGGATCGACAACTTCTCGTTCCTCGATGTCAACGTCAGCCTGCCGGACGAAACCGCTTCGGGCATCGGTCTGGGCCGGATGGCTTACCAGAACAACGAAGAGACCACGCGCTTCAGGGGGGTCGAGTATTCCCTGGACTACGACGCAGGCCGCTATTACGGCCGGCTCTCCTACACCCACATGATCGGCACCAACGACTTCTGTTCGCAGCAGTTCTACATGGGCGGTGCGAAAAGCACCGTGCGCGTCGGTACGGTGACCCGCGCGGTCCAGGTGGGCAACCGCATCGTGATGCGTCAGTTCGCGGTCAATCAGGCGGTCCCCAACGACGCCATGAGCAACCAGATCAACTGCGGCAACATCATGGGCAACGCCACCTACATGCCGGCCGACCGTGGTTCGCTGACCCTGGGCATGCGCTTTCTCGACAACACCCTCGATGTCGGCGCCCGCTTGCGCTACAGCAAAGGCAATGGCGCGAATCTGGATACCCCGACCTACGCCACGCTCGATCAGGCGGTATGGCCGAAATACAAGGTCTACGACCTGTTCGCCAGCTACTGGATGACCCCGCAGGTCAACCTGACGCTGGCCCTGGAAAACGCCACCGATCAGGCCTATTTCGTCGCGATGGGTGACGTCAACAACCTGTCCCTGGCTCGCGGTCGTACCTTGAGCGGGATGCTGGAATACAAGTTCTGATTTTTTGCAATCAACGATTTTGTCCTTCAGGGCAAAAACGAGGGCAGGAGCCTTCGTCAAACCACCAAAACGTTCAGAGGAACAGTTATGAGCATTTCCGTTACTTACGATGCCGTCTTCGCCAACTACACCGTCGACCAGTACCTGTCGGAGTGGGCCACCGGATTCGCTACCGCAGGTCATGGCAATAGCAACACGGGTGGCTTCAACACAGGCACCTATGACGGCAGCGAGTACGCCACCCATGGTGCCAACGGCTCCGACTACGCGTTCATCGCCGGTAGCGATACCGCCAATGGCCTGCACTATGTCTTCACCCCTGGGGTTCCGTCCGGCAGCAACTTCAACCACTACCTGTGGGGTGCTCTGGACGAGGTGTCGCTGGGCTACGGCCTGGGTGGCGGTCAGGGTAGCGACTTCACCCTGCAACAGGACGTGGTGACCTTCGCCGGCCTGGACCTGGATTCCGTACTGGGTGCCGGCCGTACCGGAAACGAAGTCCACCAGACCATTTTCGGCCTGATGCAGGGCAATACCTCCGCCCTGGAAGGCGTACTGGACACCCTGCTGTCCAGCTACGGCGTCTCCACCGACAGCACCTTCGCTGCCATCAGCGCTGCCCTGGCTTCGTCCCCGGCCACCGCCGTCGGCGTCCAGGCGTTGCCGGAAGATCTCGCTCTGGCGGCGTGATCGCGACATAAAAAAGCGAATGTCAGGTCACCCTGGCATTCGCCGATCTGCTGCATTTACCCCGCAGCCCGTGTCTTTGCCGGGCCCAGGCTGCGGTGGTGCGAATTCTGTGGCGAGGGCGGAGTGAAAGCAATCACCCGCCGTCGCTGTCTGCGAGGAATCCAAGCAATGGGAACCGCTCCCGTTTCGGTCAATGAAGTGCGGCTGGCGCTCAAGGCCTGTCGCGCCAGCTTCGCCAATGTCGGTGTGTTCACTGCGGTGATCAACCTGCTGATGCTGGCGCCGGCGCTGTACATGCTGCAGGTTTACGACCGGGTGCTGTCGTCGGGCAACGAAATGACCTTGTTGATGCTCAGCCTGATGATCGTCGGGGTGTTCGCCTTCATGGGCCTGCTGGAGTGGGTGCGCAGCCTGGTGGTGATCCGCCTGGGCACGCACATGGACCTGCGTCTCAACCCACGGGTATTCCAGGCGGCCTATGAAGCGAGCCTGGCGGGCAGCAAGGGCGCCGCCGG
The DNA here is from genome assembly GCF_903166565.1 of Pseudomonas sp. Marseille-P9899. Lineage (NCBI taxonomy): Bacteria > Pseudomonadati > Pseudomonadota > Gammaproteobacteria > Pseudomonadales > Pseudomonadaceae > Pseudomonas > Pseudomonas sp. Marseille-P9899. The sequence goes on along the minus strand of NZ_CAESCG010000006.1, from coordinate 283,964 downwards.
CCAGGTGCTGGCGGACCTGACCAGCCTGCGCCAGTTCGCCACCGGCCAGGCGTTGTTCGCCTTCTTCGATGTGCCGTGGTTTCCGGTGTACCTCGCGGTGATGTTCCTGTTCAGTCCCTGGCTGGGCCTGATGGCGCTGGTCGGCGCGGTGCTGCTGATGATCTTGGCCTGGCTCAACGAACGGCTGACGCAAAAGCCCTTCGCCGACGCCGGCCAACTGGCCCAGCAGGCCGGACTGCAGGCCAGTGGCAACCTGCGCAATGCCGAGGCGATGGAAGCCATGGGTATGCTCGATGCGGTGCGCCAGCGCTGGACCGGCCTGCACCATGGTTTTCTCGGCCAGCAGAACCACGGCAGCGAGCGCGCTGCGGCGGTCACTGCGGTATCCAAGTGCCTGCGCCTGACCCTGCAATCGCTGGTACTCGGCCTTGGCGCCTGGCTGGCGCTGGAGAAGCAGGTGAGCCCGGGGATGATGGTCGCGGGCTCCATCCTCATGGGCCGGGTGCTGGCGCCGATCGATCAGGTGATCGCGGTCTGGCGCCAGTGGGGCTCGGCACGCCAGGCCTATGAGCGCCTGACCGCGCTGTTGCAAGCCCAGCCGCCACGCCCCGAAGGCATGCCGCTGCCAGCCCCCAGCGGTCGCCTGGCGGTGGAGCAGGTCACCGCGTTGCTGCCGGGTAGCGGCAAGCCCTGCCTGAGCAACCTTGGTTTCGCCCTGGATGCCGGCGACTCGCTGGGCATCATCGGTGCTTCGGGCTCCGGCAAGTCGACCCTCGCCCGTTTGCTTGTCGGGGCAGCGAAGCCCTTCGACGGCAAGGTCCGCCTGGACGGCGCCGACCTGCAACGCCTGGACAGGAATGCCCTTGGCCAGCACATCGGCTACCTGCCCCAGGACGTGCAGCTGTTCGCCGGCAGCATCGCCGACAACATCGCCCGTCTGGGTGAGGTTGATGCCGAGGCGGTGGTGGCGGCGGCGCAACTGGCCGGGGTCCACGAGATGATCCTCAAATTGCCTGCGGGCTACGACACGGTGCTTGGCGAGGGCGGCAGCGGGCTGTCCGGCGGCCAGCGCCAACGCATCGGCCTGGCCCGCGCGCTGTATCGCCTGCCGGCACTGATCGTCCTCGACGAACCCAACTCCAACCTCGACGAGGCCGGCGAGCAGGCGCTGCTGGCAGCGGTTGCCAAGGTCCGCGAACAGCGCCGCACGCTGATCCTGATTACCCACAAGCCCAGCCTGTTGAGCGGCCTCGACAAACTGCTGGTGCTGCAGAACGGCCAGTTGCAGGGGTTCGGCCCGACCGCACGGGTGCTCCAGGACCTGCAACGGGCCGCCCGTCCTACCGTGGTGCCCACGCCTACCGCGCCGCGCAGCCCCACCTCCGTCAGCATGAGCTACGGCACACCGAGAGCCTGATCCATGAATGCCTCCGCACCGCTATCCGGCCCGGTCGACACGACCCGGCCGCCCCATAACGTACTGAACATGGACGAGCGCCGTCCGGCGCGGCTCGGCCTGTGGCTGGTGGTGGCCGGTTTCGGCGGCTTCATGCTCTGGGCCGCCCTGGCGCCCCTGGACAAGGGCGTTCCACTGAGCGGCAACGTGGTGGTGGCCGGCAGCCGTCAGGCGGTACAGCACCTCAATGGTGGCGTGATCGAACAACTGCTGGTCCGTGATGGCGATCAGGTCACGGCAGGGCAGGTGCTGGTGCGTCTCGATGCCACCCAGGCCAAGGCCCAGTACGAGTCGCTGCGGGTGCAGTACCTGACGGCGCGGGCCATGCAGGAGCGTCTGCTGGCCGAGCGCGACGGCGCCAGTGGCGTAGTGTTTTCCCCGGCGTTACTCAAGGACGCCAGCGAGCCCTGGCTGGCGGCGATCCTCGACACCCAGCGACAGCTCCTGCTCAGTCGCAGGCAGGCACTGGAAATGGAACTGGCCGGGTTGCGCGAGAACAGCGCCGGGGCCCAGGCCAGCCTCGACGGCGTGCAGGGGTCGCTGGCGGCCAAGCAGGAGCAACGTGCCGCCTTGCAAGAGCAGTTGCAGGGCCTGCGTGAGCTGGCCCGCGATGGCTACATTCCGCGCAACCGCCTGTTGGACAGCGAACGCCTGTACGCCCAGGTCAACGGCGCCATCTCCGAAGACCTCGGCACCGTTGGTCGTACCCGTCGTCAGCTTGGCGAACTGAAGCTGCGCGTCGCCCAGCGCCAGCAGGAGTATCAGCGTGAGGTGCAGCAGCAACTCACCGAGGCCCAATCCAACACTGCCGACCTCGACAACCGCCTGCGCAGCGCCGCCTTCGACCTGGACAGCACCGAGATCAAGGCGCCGGCCAGCGGTACCGTGGTCGGGTCCAGCGTCTTCACCAACGGTGGGGTGATCACCCGCGGCCAGTCGCTGATGGAGATCGTCCCCCGGGACGTGCCGCTGCTGGTGGACGCCCGCGCCACGGTGGAACTGGTGGACCGCCTGCGCCCCGGCCTGCCAGTGGAACTGCTGTTCGTCGCCTTCAACCAGAGCACCACGCCGCGGGTCGAGGGCGAGGTCACTCTGGTGTCCGCCGACCGCCTGCTGGATGAACACAACGGTCAGCCGTATTACCAGGTCCGCGTGCGGGTCGGCGAAGACGGCTTGCGCCAACTGGCCGGGAAGGACATCCGCCCCGGCATGCCGGTGGAAGCCTTTGTCCGCACCGGCGAGCGCTCGATGCTCAACTACCTGTTCAAGCCGTTGACCGACCGGGCCCATGTCGCCCTGGCGGAGGAATGATGCGTCTGTTGTCCTGCGTGATGCTGATGGGCCTGAGTCTTCCCGCTGCCGCCCTCGACCTGAGTGATGCCTTCGCCCTGGCGCTGCGCAACGACCCGACGTTTCACGCTGCCATCGCCGAGCGCGACGCCGGGCTGGAGAACCGTGCCATCGGCCGTGCTGCGTTGCTGCCGAACCTGTCGTACCGCTACAACAGTGCGCGCAACGATTCGGAAGTGACCCAGTCCACCACCGCCGGCACGCTCACCAGCCAGCGCGACTACCGCAGCTATTCCTCGACCCTGACCCTGCAACAGCCTTTGTTCGATTACGCCGCCTGGTCCCAGTACCGCCAGGGTGTGGCCAAGGCGCTGCTGGCTGATGCGCAGTTTCGCGGGCGCGGGCAGGAACTGGTGGTGCGCCTGTTCCAGGCCTACAGCGAAGCGTTGTTCGCCAATGAGCAGATTGCGCTGGCCCAGGCCCAGCGGCGGGCCTACGCCGAGCAGTTGCAGTTGAACGAGCGGTTGTTCAAGGGCGGTGAGGGCACCCGCACCGACGTTCTGGAAACCCGCGCCCGCTATTCCCTGGCCGAGGCCCAGGAAATCGAGGCGGCGGACAGTCAGGATGCGGCCCTGCGCGAGTTGCAGGCGATCATCGGCGAGCCGGTGGCGGTGAAAGACCTGGCGCCCCTGGCCGCAGGATTCCGGGTGGAGCCGTTGGCGCCGGCGAAGTTCGAGCACTGGCGCGACCTGGCGGTCGCCAACAACGCCGAGCTGATCGCCCAGCGTCACGCGGTGGAGGCGGCGGACCAAGGCGTCGAGCGCAATCGCGCCGGGCATCTGCCCAGCCTCAGCGCCTACGCCAGCACCGGGCGCTCCAGTTCCAGCTCGGAGAGCACCTACAACCAGCGTTACGACACCGACAGTGTCGGTATTCAACTGAGCATGCCGTTGTTCGCCGGTGGCGGAGTATCGGCGGCGACTCGTCAGGCTCGGGCCGAGCGGGACCGGGTGCAATATCAGCTGGACGGCAGTACCGCCGACACCCTCAATCAGTTGCGCAAGCAGTTCAACCTGTGCGCCAGCAGCGTGGCCAAGGTGCGCGCCTATGAGCTGGCGGTGGAGTCGGCGGACCGCTTGATCGACGCGACGCGCAAGAGCGTGGCGGGCGGGGAGCGGGTCAATCTGGATGTGCTGGATGCCGAGCAGCAGCTGTACACCGCGCGGCGCGACCTGGCCCAGGCCCGCCACGAATACCTGCGGGCCTGGTTGCAGGTTCACTATCTGGCGGGGACCCTGGAGGCGAGCGACTTGCGACGGCTCGACCGGTACTTCGCCAGCCGTGATGCCAGGGTCTCCACCAGCCGTTGACCAGCAGGCAGCGGCCAGCGCCAGCGGGCCTGGCGCGCCGGAAGCAGGCGCTCGTAGGCCAGCCAGACCATGCACGCCAGCATCAGCAGGCTATGCCCCTGTTGCACCAGGCTGGGCAGCAGCATCGCCGGCCAGCAGGCGCCGATGCACCAGAATCCGTTGGTCAGCCCGTAGCGCAGGCAATCCCGCACCATGGGCCCGCCGAAGGCGGAAATCCGCGGCGGATAGTGACAGTTGTTCAGGCAGTGCTGCTTGGCCGGTGAGGCCTGCCAGAGCAGGCACAGGCCCAGCACCAGCGCCAGCATCAGCCACGGGCTGTCGCTGCCGAGCAATTGCGCGGTGACACTGAGCAGGGCGATCACCACCCCGGCTGCAGTCCATACCAGGCAATAGCTGAGCAGGAACAGACCCAGGGCCAGAGGGCGGCGACGGCGCAGGCTGCGTTTCCACAGATAGACCAGCGGCCCGCCCAGCAGCAGCGGCATCATCGCCAGCAGCATCAGCAGCCAGGCGAACAGCAGGCCTTGCGGGTCGAAGGCCAGGGCCAGGGTCCAGGCGGACCACAGCCCGTCGGAGACCCGCGAGGCCACCGAACCGCAGAATGCCGGGAGCATCAGTTGGGCTGGTGCTCCGAGCATTGCCGCCCAACCGGCGAGACTGGCCACGGCCAGCCACGGCCATGGACCGCGCAGCAGCTTCTCTGCGAAATGCCGGTTGAACATCCTTACTGGCCCTGGCGGTAGACGCTGATGCGACCGATGGAGATATCGGCAGCCGGGGTCAGGTCGACGTTGGCGACCACGCTGATGTGCAGGTGATCCAGGTCCAGATGACCATTGACGTTCAGGCGGTTGACGATGTCGGTGATGTCGAGGACTGCGGTCAGACCGGCGCCGGCGTGACCTTCATCCTTCTGGCTGGCTACCCGTACACCGAACAGCCCGATGTCACCGGCGTACAGATTGGGGTAGCTCTCTGGCGATGCACCGTCTGGCAGGTTGACGTAGATCGAGAGGATCACGGCGTTGAGCTGGCCGCGGATGTTCTCCACGTTCAGGTACACCCGCTCATCGGGCAGCGGGGCGGCGTTGCCGGCGCCCAGTAGCCCGCGTGCGGAAAGGTTCCGCGTGACCTTGGCGATGCCGGGTTTGTCCAGGCGCACCGGGCTTTCGAAGCGGCTGCCGAGCAGCTTGATCGGCTGGGCATTGGCGCCGAGCAGTTCAGTGACTTTGGTATCGGTCACGGCAGTTGCCTCCACCTTCGCGGCGGCAAGGTGCGCCTGGCGTGGTTTGGGAAGGTACTGGTAGGTATAGCCCAGCTCTTCCAGGCTGAGCATCTGCGAGACGATGTACGTGTAGGTGCTGCCATCCGGAGCCGGCATGATGAACGGACGACCACCTGACGGCGGGCCTTCGACCCAGTCTGAATCATTGACCGGGTTCTTGTGCGCAGGATTACGGTCGAGCCATACCTGCCAGAGGCGGTCGATGTTGGCGTGGTGCAGCCAGAACACGGGGTCCAGACCAGCCATCTGCGGGTCCGACATCAGGCCTTCGAACGGTTGTTTCTCGCCGTGCCTGTTTATGTGACCGCCAACAGCGATGTGCACCGGATTGTGCGGGTTGTTTTCCAGGCCGCCTTGCACGTCACCGTCGAAATGGAAGACGGTTTCCGGGCCGCCGAAGCCCGGCGTACCACCCGTGGAGCCGCCGGTGAAGAGGACGATGTCCAGCGACTTGAGGTTGATTTTCAGTGGATCGATGACCACCCGGTGGTCGATGGTATTGCCGAAGCGCAGTTTCGGCAGGGCCAGCGGGTTGTCGCTGCCGTCGGGCAGCTTGGCTTCGTAAAAGATGTGCGGCAGGGTGACACTGTGCAGCCGGGTGCCTATCTCGTTGTAGTTCCAGTAGGGCAGGGCCCAATCCGAGGGGCCGCCCAGCTTGGTGATGGTGTCGCGCACGATGTTTTCGAAGGCTTGCAGGTAGCCGCGGTGCCACGGCAGGAAGTACCAGCTCTGGTGCTGGCACTGGTTCCAGAACGTGTCCTGCTCCGCTTGTGAAGGGAGAGGCGTGTCGTTGGTGATTTGCCAGTGGCTTATCCAGAGGTCTTTCTTGAAACCATGGATGGCGCCGAGGAATTGCCAACTGGTGTTGTCGGTGATCGGCCGCTTCTGCAATTCCTGGACGGCCTTGGCATACCAGAGCATGGTGTCGTTCCAGCCTTCTCCCAGGTCCCACAGATCCTTACGCACATAAGTCATGTTCACGCTCTCCATATTCCATGTGAAGGGGATGTTCCATCCGGATCGACGACGATAGACCGGTAGAGGCAAAGTGCCATATCCGTGTGTCGGAATGTTGAACGAAACGTACGTGCGCCAACCAAATGAAAGGGGCCGATGCTTGCGCATCGGCCCCTGGGACTGCCGTGTTCTCAGTGCTCGGCGACGGCTGATCGTCGCGGCGCGCTCCCGCCATGGTCCCCTTCGGCGACCATCGGGATTTCCTGCCCTTCGGCATCGAACAGCTTGCCGTCCTGGAAGTAGTCGCCATCACGCAGGGCGGAGATATCGGAGTAGACGACAGTGCGCTCGTAGCCCGCAGCGAATACCGACTGCTGGTCCGAGTTGCCGGTCTTGAAGTGGTTGAACAGCAGGTTCAGCGAGATCGCCATGATGGCTGCCGAGCTGATCCCCGAGTGGAAGATGGTTTCGAACCAGTTCGGGAAGTGATCGTAGAAGTTCGGCGCGGCGATCGGGATCATGCCGAAGCCCAGCGAGGCGGCGACGATGATCAGGTTCATGTTGTTCTTGTATTCCACCTTGGACAGGGTACGGATACCACTGGCAGCCACGGTGCCGAACAACACGATGCCGGCGCCACCGAGTACCGAGGTCGGTACTGCGGCAATGACCCGGCCCATGATCGGCAGCAAGCCGAGGACCACCAGGATCACACCACCGGTCGCCACCACGTAGCGGCTCTTGACCCCGGTCACGGCCACCAGGCCGACGTTCTGGGCGAAAGCGCTCTGGGTGAAGGAACCGAAGATCGGCGCCAGGATGCTCGACGCCATGTCAGCGCGCAGGCCATCGCCCAGACGCTTGGAGTCAACCTTGGTGTCGATGATTTCGCCGACCGCGAGGATGTCCGCCGAGGTTTCCACCAGGGTCACGATGATGACGATGCACATCGACAGGATCGCGGCGATGTGGAAGGTCGGCATGCCGAAGTGGAACGGCGAGGGCAGGGCGACCATCGGGCCTTCCAGCACTTTGCTGAAGTCGGCCATGCCCAGCGACCAGGCGATCAACGTACCGATGACCATCGCCAGGAGGATCGACAGGCGCGAGATCGACGCACTGCCGAGCTTGCTCAGGAGCAGCACGAAGGTGAACGTCAGGGCCGCCAGGCCGATGTTTTCCATGCTGCCGAATTCTGGCGACTTGCTGTTGCCACCCATCACCCAGCGGGCCGCGACCGGCATCAGGGTCAGACCGATGGTGGTGATGACGATACCGGTCACCAGTGGCGGGAAGAACTTGGTAATGCGCGAGAAGATCGGTGTGATCAGGAAGCCCAGGAACGAGGCCGCCATCACAGCGCCCAATACCCCCGGCAGGCCTCCGCCGCCTTCAGTGGAAAGAATGGCGCCCATGGTGGCAACGCCTGCGAACGACACACCCTGTACCAGCGGCAACTGGCAACCGAAGAACGGCAGGCCAAGGGTTTGCAGCAGGGTGGCCAGGCCACCGGCGAACAGGGACGCGGCGATCAAAAGACCAATCTCCGCAGGCCCGAGACCCGCGGCCTGGCCGAGGATCAGGGGGACAGCAACGATACCGCCATACATCGTCAAAACGTGTTGCAGACCATAGGCCAGGTTGGGACCCAGGCCGAGATTTTCGTCTTCAGGACGCGGAACTGAAGACGTGCTTGGTGAGGACGTGTTCATGGGAGCGTGATCTCTGTTTTATTGTTGTGCCGCCACTGTAGACAACTGCTACATAAGATTGCCAGCACAATTGTATACAATTTTTTGATTGTCTCAGGGACACTCTGCCCTTGACTTGAACACGATCACCTTTGCAGCTTTCGTTCCAACAGGCGCGCCAAAACGCTGAAAGGCCATGAAAAGGCCCTTCAGGTGTGTGGGATTAGCAGGATTTAAAGCTGATCAGGTCGTCAGGTTCTGGTGGGTAGCAGGCTAAACGATCTTAAACTTCGATGAGTTCGTGGAATTCCCGCTCCAATTCGGTGCAGTCTGCGAGGTTAAGCTCGATAAGGCGGCGCAGGTGTTCTATCGACTCCAGGTCGAGATGTTTACAAATGAAGCCCAGATATGGGCCCTCTACATGGCGCAATTCCACCTGCATCCTGACCACGGCGTCCGTGCTCAGGTGCACGGCGGCATCGAACAATTGCTCATCATCGCCGTCCCAGTACTCGGGAGACTCGATCAACAGGCCCTTGAACGAGATATCGAGCAATTTGACCGGCCAGCGGCGCTCGCCCTGGATCAGTTCGGTAGGCGCATCGAAGGCAATGCGTTTGAAGCGTCGACGTTCGTTCTGCTCGCTCATACTCGGCCCTCCACGGTTGTTCTGAACTATAGCGCAGTGCTTGCCAGCGCCAGGCAAGGGGCGCAATCTGCGATGGTGGCCATGGGCTCTGGAGGCTCTAGACCAACGTTGGGGCTGGCCTTTCCGGCCAGTATCGCTAGACTCGAAAAGCTACCTTTTATCCACTAGCTGGAAGCGAACCATGAACAACAATAATAGCCTGGCCCGCCATATTCCCTGGCTGGCGCTGGCAGTGATAGGGGCCTGTGCGCTCGGGGTGGTTGCCCTGCGGCGTGGCGAAGCCATCAATGCCTTGTGGATTGTCGTCGCCTCGGTGGCGATTTATCTGGTTGCATACCGTTACTACAGCCTGTTCATCGCCACCAAGGTGATGCAACTGGACCCGCGTCGGGCCACTCCGGCGGTCCTCAACAACGATGGCCTGGACTACGTCCCGACCAACAAGCACATCCTCTTCGGTCACCACTTTGCCGCCATTGCCGGCGCCGGCCCGCTGGTCGGTCCGGTTCTCGCCGCGCAAATGGGCTATCTGCCCGGCACGCTCTGGCTGATTGCAGGTGTGGTGCTGGCCGGCGCGGTGCAGGACTTCATGATCCTGTTCCTCTCCACTCGCCGCAACGGCCGCTCCCTGGGCGACATGGTGCGCGAGGAGATGGGCCGGATTCCGGGGACCATCGCCCTGTTCGGCTGCTTCCTGATCATGATCATCATCCTCGCGGTGCTGGCGCTGATCGTGGTCAAGGCCCTGGCCGAGAGTCCATGGGGCATGTTCACGGTGATGGCGACCATCCCGATCGCGATGTTCATGGGCATTTATATGCGCTACATCCGCCCGGGCCACATCGGCGAAATCTCGCTGATCGGCGTGGTGCTGCTGCTCCTGTCGATCTGGCTGGGGGGCCAGGTTGCCGCTGATCCGGTCTGGGGCCCGGCGTTCACCTTCACGGGCGTGCAGATCACCTGGATGCTGGTGGGTTACGGCTTCGTCGCCGCAGTGCTGCCGGTCTGGCTGGTGCTGGCACCGCGCGACTACCTGTCCACCTTCCTCAAGATCGGTACCATCATTGCCCTGGCTATCGGCATCCTGGTCATCGCGCCCGAGCTGAAAATGCCGGCGCTGACCCAGTTCACCGACGGCACTGGGCCGGTCTGGAAAGGCACTCTGTTCCCGTTCCTGTTCATCACCATCGCCTGTGGCGCCGTGTCCGGTTTCCATGCGCTGATCTCCTCGGGCACCACGCCCAAGCTGCTGGACAACGAAACCAACGCCCGTTACATCGGCTACGGCGGCATGTTGATGGAGTCCTTCGTCGCCATCATGGCCATGGTTGCCGCCTCGGTCATCGAGCCGGGTGTCTACTTCGCGATGAACAGCCCGGCCGCAGTGGTCGGCGCCGACGTCGTGTCGGTGGCGCAGACGGTCAGCAGCTGGGGCTTCGCGATCACGCCGGAGCAGCTCGAAGCGACCGCCCGTGACATCGGCGAGCACACCATCCTGGCCCGTGCCGGTGGTGCGCCGACCCTGGCGGTGGGTATCGCGCAGATCCTCCACCAGGTGTTGCCGGGTGAGAACACCATGGCGTTCTGGTACCACTTCGCGATCCTGTTCGAGGCGCTGTTCATCCTCACCGCGGTAGACGCCGGTACCCGTGCCGGTCGCTTCATGCTGCAGGACCTGCTGGGCAGCTTCGTTCCGGCGCTGAAACGCACCGAATCCTGGGGCGCCAACCTGCTGGCCACCGCCGGCTGCGTCGCGCTGTGGGGGTATCTGCTGTACCAAGGCGTGATCGATCCGCTGGGTGGCATCAACACCTTGTGGCCGCTGTTCGGTATCTCCAACCAGATGCTGGCCGGTATCGCGCTGATGCTCGGCACCGTGGTCCTGATCAAAATGAAGCGCCAGCGCTACATGTGGGTCACACTGGTTCCAGCGGTATGGCTGCTGATCTGCACCACCACCGCAGGCCTGATCAAGCTGTTCGACCCGAACCCGGCTGTCGGCTTCCTGGCCCTGGCCAACAAGTACAGCACCGCGCTGGACGCCGGCCAGGTTCTGGCTCCGGCCAAGGACATCGGGCAAATGCAGCATGTGATCTTCAACGCCTACACCAACGCTACCCTGACTGTGCTGTTCCTGATCGTCGTGTTCAGCGTCCTGTTCTTCGCCATCAAAGTCGGCATCGCCGCCTTCGGCAAGAAAGAACGCACCGACAAGGAAACGCCTTTCCAGGCGCAGCCGGACGCCTAACCGAGGAATGCCGTCATGTTCAACGACCTGGGTCGACTGGGTAAGTACCTGGGGCAGGCAGCCCGCCTGATGGTCGGGATGCCCGACTACGACAACTATGTCGAACACATGCAGAGCAAGCACCCGGACAAGCCGATGATGAGCTACGAGGAGTTCTTCCGGGAACGCCAGGAAGCCCGTTACGGCGGCAAGGGTGGGCCCAAGTGCTGTTGAAACACAGCGCTTGGTGTCAGTGACAGACCTGTGGGAGCCCGGCGCGCCGGGCTCCCACAGTCATTTTCAGCGTCAGGAGAATTCCCCGTGCAGTCCCCTATTCCCGTGACCGTGCTCAGCGGTTTCCTCGGTGCCGGCAAGACCACCTTGCTGCGGCACATCCTCAAGGCCGAGCACGGCTTGAAAATCGCCGTCATCGAAAACGAATTCAGTGATGCCGGCATCGACAGCCAATTGCTCGGCGACGAACCGGTGCAGGTCATGACCCTGGCCAATGGCTGCGTCTGCTGCAGCATCCACACCGACCTGACCAAGGCCCTGTTCCTGCTGCTGGAGCGCCTCGACAGCGGTGAAATAGCCTTCGACCGGTTGGTGATCGAATGCACCGGCCTGGCCGATCCCGCGCCAGTGGCGCAGACCTTCTTCATTGAAGAGGAACTGCGCGAGCGCTACATCCTCGATGGCATCATCACCCTGGTGGACGCGGTCCACGCCGACCTGCACCTGACCCAGGCCATCGCCCAGGCCCAGATCGGCTTCGCTGACCGGCTGCTGTTGAGCAAGACCGACCTGGCGGACAGCCAGTCCGTCGAAGCCCTGACCGCCAGGCTTGGCCGGATCAATCGCCGCGCGCCCATTCGCGTTGTGGATAACGGCCGTATCGACCTTGCCGAACTGCTGGATGTGCGGGGTTTCAACCTCAATGCCGACCTCGGTGGCGGCTTGAGCCTGCGCCCGGTGACTGGGCCGGCGACCCCGGACCGTATTTCCAGCATGGTCCTGCGCACCGAAACCCCGCTCGACATCGACCGCCTCAGCGACTTCATGAATGAGTTGCTGGAGGAACATGGCAAGCAACTGCTGCGCTACAAGGGCGTGCTGAACATCGCTGGCGAAGATCGGCGGCTGGTGTTCCAGGGCGTGCTGAAACTCTATGGTTTCGACTGGGACACCGAATGGGCCGAAGGGGAAACCCGGGAGAGTGTGATGGTGTTTATTGCCGACCAGTTGCCGGAAGAGAAAATCCGGGCGGGGTTTGCGGCGTTGAGTGGTGGTTGATTCGGAATTTTCTGGTAGTGCAGATCACTTTCCAGCCGCGATGCTGAGTGGTGTCTCAACAGGGTATAGGTACTTACATATCTGCCAGGCAAGCATAAAGCCTCGGGTCATAGCGAACTAATGTGGGAGCGGATTCATCCGCGAAGGGCCGCGTAGCGGCCCCAAAACCATCCAGCACGAGGTGGCTGTCTATGTCCGGCATTTTCCGACCGCCAGGACGCTTGAATGTGAAATCCTGGCCAGGCAGAAACAGGGTGCTGGATGGATTTAGGGCCGCTACGCGGCCCTTCGCGGATGAATCCGCTCCCACAGAATCGCAAGTGGCTGACGATTCGCGTTTGCTGTGAGATGTGTAGATAGCCATGCTCAACAAGGCGTCGCAAGATTGGAGAGAAGGAAATGAGTGACTCTATCGGTTCTGATTTCGAAGACTTTCTCGAAAAAGAAGGTATCGCGGAGGAAGTTTCTTTATTAGCCCGTGAACGTGTGCGGGCTTGGTTATTAGCTCAGGACCCTGTTTCTGAAAGCCCGCCGGCCGATGACTGAGTCCAGTTGCAAGACGCACCAGGATCGCTGAACCGGTGCTTCGGGGGCTGATTGAGACTTATGTTCGCGGTACGACCGAACCTAGCCAGATAACTCAGCCCACAAAAAAACCGATGCCAGTCACCCGGCATCGGTTTTTTCATGCCCGGCAATCAAGCCACCGGGCGCTCATCGGTCAATCAGTTGCCGTAAACCGGCAGCTTCTTGCAGATGGCTTTGACTTTCTCGCGAACAGCGTCGATCACCGCTTCGTTGTTCAGGTCAGCCAGGATGTCGCAGATCCAGCCAGCCAGTTCCTTGCACTCGGTTTCCTTGAAACCGCGAGTGGTCACTGCCGGGGTGCCGAAGCGCAGGCCGGAGGTGACGAACGGGGAACGTGGGTCGTTTGGCACGGAGTTCTTGTTCACGGTGATGAAGGCGCGACCCAGGGCGGCGTCGGCGTCTTTACCGGAGATCTCTTGCTTGATCAGCGACAGCAGGAACAGGTGGTTCTCGGTACCGCCGGAAACCACGTCGAAACCGCGTTCGATGAACACGCCGGCCATGGCCTGGGCGTTTTTCACGACTTGTTGCTGGTACGCCTTGAACTCAGGCTGCAGCGCTTCCTTGAAGCAGATGGCCTTGGCGGCGATCACGTGCTCCAGTGGGCCACCTTGGGCGCCCGGGAAGACGGCGGAGTTCAGCTTCTTCTCGATGTCGGCGTTGGCGCGAGCCAGGATCAGACCGCCACGTGGACCGCGCAGGGTCTTGTGGGTGGTGGTGGTGACGACGTCGGCGAATGGAACCGGGTTCGGGTAGACGCCCGCAGCAACCAGACCGGCAACGTGGGCCATGTCGACGAACAGGTAGGCACCGACCTTGTCAGCGATTTCGCGGAAGCGAGGGAAGTCCAGAACCTGCGAGTAAGCCGAGAAACCGGCAACGATCATTTTCGGCTTGTGCTCGACCGCCAGGCGCTCGACTTCGTCGTAGTCGATCAGGCCATTGCCGTCGATGCCGTATTGAACAGCGTTGTACAGCTTGCCCGACGAACTCACGGCGGCGCCGTGGGTCAGGTGGCCGCCGTGGGCCAGGCTCATGCCGAGGATGGTGTCGCCAGCTTGCAGCAGGGCCAGGTAAACGGCGCTGTTGGCTTGCGAACCCGCGTGCGGCTGGACGTTGGCGTAATCGGCGCCGAACAGTTCCTTGGCGCGGTCGATGGCCAGTTGCTCAACCACGTCGACGAACTCGCAACCACCGTAGTAGCGCTTGCCTGGATAGCCTTCAGCGTACTTGTTGGTCAGCACCGAACCCTGGGCCTCCATCACGGCTGGGCTGGTGTAGTTTTCCGAAGCGATCAGCTCGATGTGCTCTTCCTGGCGCTGAGCTTCTTGCTGCATGGCTTCGAAGAGCTCGGCGTCGTACTTGGCAATGGTCAAATCACGGCTGAACATGGCGGTCCTCAAGGATCGGGGTGAAATAGGCGGGCATTCTAACCCATAGACTTTTGTCTGGCATATGAAAGGGGATCATCTGGCAGACAAATGGGATTCACGCAGGATCACTCCAGCATGAACAGGGTTTCGTTACTGAATTGCGCCTCGAACTGGTTAGGCGGCATCGGGCGCCCGAACAGGTAGCCCTGAACCTCGTCGCAGCCATGCTCGCGCAGGAACTCCAGTTGCTCATGCGTCTCCACGCCCTCGGCGATTACCGCCAGGTTCAGGCTGTGGGCCATGGCGATGATTGCCCGGGCGATCTGCGCGTCCTGCTCGCCTTCCGGCAGGCCGTCGACGAAGGTGCGGTCGATCTTCAGCACGTCGATGGGGAACTGCTTGAGGTAGTTCAGCGATGAATAACCGGTGCCGAAGTCGTCTACCGCGATGCTGAGGCCGAGGTTTTTCAAGCTGTCGAGGATCTGCATCGCCTCATTGACCTCGCGCATCAGGATGCTTTCGGTCAGTTCCAGCTCCAGGCAGGCCGGCGGCAGCTCGGTTTCCTTGAGGATGTTGGCGATCCGCGTACCGAGTTGGCCGTCGGAGAACTGCCGTGCGGAGATGTTCACCGAGACCTTCGGCACCCGCACCCGCGCCTGATGCCAGGACTTGAGCTGGCGGCACGCCTCGGCGATGACCCAGTCGCCCACATCCACCACCAGGCCGAGTTCTTCGATCACCGGGATGAAGTCCCCCGGCGGCACCAGCCCGCGCTGCGGGTGACGCCAGCGCAGCAGCGCTTCGGCGCCGGTCAGGCGCTTGCCGTCGCCGCTGAACTGCGGTTGGTAATAAAGGATGAATTCGTTCTGCTCCAGCGCGTGGCGCAGGTCGCTTTCCAGCTCCAAGCGCTCCAGGGCGCTGGCGTTCATGTCCGCCTGGTAGAACTGGAAGTTGTTCTTGCCGCGCTCCTTGGCGTGGTACATGGCCGTATCGGCGTTCTTCATCAACTGGCTCAGCTCGCTGCCGTCCTGCGGGCTGAGGGCGATGCCGATACTGGCGGTGACGAAGAACTCGCGGTTTTCCAGGACGAACGGCCGTACCAGACTGCCAAGAATCTGCTCAGCCACATTGATGGCGCGGTTCAGCGCCATTTCCCGGGTTGCCCGTGGTTGCAGCAGCAGGGTGAATTCGTCGCCGCCCATGCGCGCCACGGTGTCGTCGTCGTCGACGCAGTCCAGCAGGCGCTCAGCCATGTCCTTGAGCATGCGATCGCCGGCGGCGTGGCCGAGGGAGTCGTTGATCGGCTTGAAGCGGTCGAGGTCGAGGAACATCAGCACCACCCACGACTTGTGCCGCTCGGCCTGTTGCAGCGCCGTGTGCAGGCGGTCCTGGAACAGCGTGCGGTTGGGCAGGTGGGTCAGGGCGTCGTAGTAGGCCAGGCGGTGAATGCGCTGTTCGCTGGCCTTGCGCTCGCTGATATCGGTGAAGAAGCACACGTAGCTGGCCAGGTCGCCTTCGTCGTCGAGCACAGCAGTGATGCCGACCCACGCCGGGTAATGCTCGCCATTGCGCCGCTTGAGCCAGACTTCGCCTTCCCAGGTGCCGCGCTGGTGCAGTTGCTTGAGCACATAGCGCAGGTGCGCTTCCTGTTGTTCATCGACGGTAAGCATGCCGGGCAACTGGTCGAGCACATCGCTCACGGCATAGCCGCTGACCCGGCTGAACGCTTCGTTGGCCTGGACGATGTAGCCGGCCGGGTCGGTGATGAGGATCGCCGAGGTAGAGTGCTCGAAAACCGTTGCCGCCATGCGCAGGTCTTTTTCCGCGCGACGTTGCTGGCTGATGTCGCGGCCGACGCCGAGGATGCCGCCGAACTGGTCGTGCTCGTCCCAGACCAGCACCAGGCGCAGTTCGATGGGGATCTTGCGCCCGTCGGCGCGCAGGCAGTCGAACAGGAACAACTGGGTCGGCACCTGGGTGCGCAGGGCTTCCAGTTTCGCGGCGTCGCCGAGGGCGCGGTTGACCCGCTCGACCAGGGCGGACAGCCCGGTCAGTTGCGCCGGGTTGGCGATGGTCGATTGCCAGCCATTGTTGAAGATCCACTCGACGTCATAGCCCAGCACCGCCCGCACGGACGGGCTGACATAGTTGAGGCGCAACTGGTCGTCGGTGGAGAAGATCACGTCGCTGATGCTTTCGGCGAGCATGCGGTAGCGTTGTTCGCTGTCGCGCAGCGATTCGCTGGCCTCGAGCTGGTCGGTGACGTCCTTGGCCACGCCGATGATCCGCGTGACGTGGCCGGCCACGTCGCGGGTCAGTGCCTGTTCGCGTATGTCGTAGCGGCGCCAGCGCTGATCGTGATGGCGGAAGCGCAACTGGCAGTGCAGTTGCTCGACGTAGCCGCTCTGGCGCTGTTGCTGGCGCAGGTCGCGGTAGAGCGCGGCGTCTTCCGGGTGCAGCAGGACTTCCCAGAAGAACTCGCCCATCTGCGCCAGTTCGTTGCGCGCATAGCCCAAGGTCTGGCCGAGATGGCGGTTGCTGAAGATCATCCGCAGGCTCTGCACGTCCTGGACGTAGAGCTGATCCGGAACGGTGCGGACCACGTCGGACCAGAAGCTCTCGCGCTCCAGCAACGACAGTTCGACGCGCTTGCGGCTGGTGATATCGCTGATGCTGAGGATCACCGCGTGATAGTCGCGGCGCGCCTCCGGGAACCGCACCATCAGCCACAGGTGCTGCTCCAGCCCTTGCTCGGTCGGCAGGCGCACTTCCAGTTCCAGTTGCGCCTGGTTGTCCAGCACAGCGCCCAGCAGTTGCAGGCCGATGCCATCGTTTTCCAACGCGCTGCCGGCGACCAGTTGCCGCCAGGCCCCCTCGCAGCAATCCACCCCCAGCAGTTGCAGGGCGACCTGGTTCACTTCGGTGACTTTCAGTTCGTGCAGGAGGATTTCGCGCAGCGCCGGGTCCAGCTCCAGGCGTTGCTCCAGTTCGTTGCGGCTGCGCAGGCGCAGGCGTTCGAGGATCGCGGCAAGGCCCGAGAGGTCGAGCACGCAGAGGGCGACGCCGGTGCTTTCGAAAATGTCCTGATAGCGCCGACGGCCTTCCTGCAAGACGCGATTGCGGCGGCGCATGTTGATCAGCGCCAGCAGCGGCAGCAGGGCACAGAGCACGACCAGCATGGCTTTGCCGACCAGCGCCGGAAGCAGGTCGCGGCGGCTGCGTTCGGCGTCATAGAGGCCGCGCAGTTGCCAGTCGCTGTTGTCGAGGAAGGCCAGCATCACGCTTTGCAGCGGCGCCTGTTCGCTATTCGGCGTGGTGTCCGGGCGCGGTTGCAGGTGAGTGCTGATGATTTCCCCGGTCCGGCTGTTTTCCAGTTGCCACTGCGGTTTGACCGCGTGCTCCAGACGGCTGGCCAGTTGCTGGTACCAGGTCGGCTGCATGCGCAGCAGCCAATAGCCACTGCTGGTTTCGCCCGGTTGGCGCAGCAGTAGATAAATAAAGGCATTGTCGTCAGCGTTGCTGAAACGGTAGGTGCTGTCGCGGTTCTGCCGGAGCAACTCGGCCATCGCCGGTTGGTCGGGGGAGTTGTCCATGCTGTCGCGCAGGATCTGCCCATCGCCATTCAGCCAGGCGAGACTGTGCAGGGCCGGCATTTGTTGATGCAGGCGAGTGAACAGGGTGGGGACGGCGTCTTCGTCCGGAACCGCGGCATTGGCCTGCAGCAGGTTCAGCGCGGATTGGGCGTCGAGGGCCAGGCTCAGGTTGAGGCGGTCGGCCAGTTCGGCGGCGGCATCGACACTGTGTTGGCGGCGATCGGCGAGGATGTGCCGGTATTGATCGAGCATCTGCCAGAACAACAGGGCCAGCAAAAGCAGCACGAGGATCGCCAGTGCGCCCTTCAGCGACCCGCGTAGGGACTGACCCGACGCAGTGGAGGCTTTGCGCAAGGAGGACGGCTGAGTGAGATTGGTCAAACGGTGATCCTGCGGTATGGCTGGCCGTGGTCCAGCAGCGCGAGAGCAATGCCGGCCACACGGGCGGCGATCCAGGGCTGCACTATAAGCCTGACGCCCGAAGGGCGGCTAGCATGCCTTGAGTTGTGGCAAAGTGCCAGTCCTCTTCGTCGCAAAGATTCGACCTGACGAAAGGTCGTCACGACCGCCGGGATACGCTGAACGGGGATGCCCCTGCCCGCCGCCGTCCAGTTCGGGTAACCTTACGGGTTCCGACTACCAGATAGACAAGGGTGAGGCCGTTGCCTGAGCCCGCCGCGCACCTGCCCCGCGAAAACGCCGGCAGCGCCGCGACGCAGGCCAGTAGTGCCTTTCCCTGACACCCGGTTTGTTCCAGCCCTGTCCTGGCGACGGGGCTTTTCCAACGATTCGAGCGAGGTCCGCATTTTGGCTCAATACGTTTACACCATGCACCGGCTGAGCAAAGTTGTTCCGCCCAAGCGTGAAATCCTCAAGAACATCTCCCTGTCGTTCTTCCCCGGCGCCAAGATCGGCGTGCTCGGCCTGAACGGTTCGGGTAAATCCACCCTGCTGAAAATCATGGCTGGCGTCGACACCGAGTTCGACGGCGAAGCCCGTCCGATGCCGGAACTGAACGTCGGTTACCTGCCGCAGGAGCCGCAACTGGATCCGGCCAAGACCGTACGTGAAGTGGTCGAGGAAGCGGTCAGCGTGATCAAGGACGCCCAGGCCCGCCTGGACGAGGTCTACGCCGCCTACGCCGAACCGGATGCCGACTTCGACAAGCTGGCCGCCGAACAGGCCAAGCTGGAAGCCATCCTGCAGGCCAGCGACGGTCACAACCTGGAGCGCCAACTGGAAGTCGCCGCCGACGCGCTGCGTCTGCCGGCCTGGGACGCCAAGGTCGAGCACCTCTCCGGTGGTGAAAAACGCCGCGTGGCCCTGTGCCGCCTGCTGCTGTCCGCACCGGACATGCTGCTCCTCGACGAACCCACCAACCACCTGGACGCCGATTCCGTCGCCTGGCTGGAACACTTCCTCCACGACTTCCCGGGCACTGTGGTCGCGATCACCCACGACCGTTACTTCCTGGACAACGTCGCTGGCTGGATCCTCGAACTCGACCGCGGCGCCGGTATCCCTTACGAGGGCAACTACTCTGGCTGGCTGGAAGCCAAGTCCGACCGTCTGGCCCAGGAGTCCAAGCAGCAATCGGCTCATGAGAAGGCCATGAAGGAAGAACTGGAGTGGGTGCGCAAAGGCGCCAAGGCCCGCCAGTCCAAGTCCAAGGCCCGTCTGCAACGCTTCGAAGAAATGCAGTCGCAGGAATTCCAGAAGCGCAGCGAGACCAACGAGATCTACATCCCGGCCGGTCCTCGCCTGGGCGACAACGTCATCGAGTTCAAGAACGTCAGCAAAGGCTACGGCGACCGCGTGCTGATCGACAACCTGTCGTTCGTCATGCCGAAAGGCGCGATCGTCGGCGTAATCGGTGGTAACGGCGCGGGTAAATCGACCCTGTTCCGCATGCTGATGGGCAAGGAACAACCGGATTCGGGCAGCATCTCGATCGGTGAAACCGTGCAACTGGCCTGCGTTGACCAGAGCCGTGACGACCTGGACGGCAACAAAACCGTGTTCCAGCAGATCTCCGACGGTTCCGACCAGATTCGCATCGGCAACTACGAGATCCCGTCGCGCACCTACGTGGGTCGCTTCAACTTCAAGGGCGGCGACCAGCAGAAGTTCGTCAAGGACCTCTCCGGTGGTGAGCGTGGCCGTCTGCACCTGGCGCTGACCCTGAAAGAGGGCGCCAACGTCCTGCTGCTCGACGAACCGTCCAACGACCTGGACGTTGAAACCCTGCGTTCGCTGGAGGAAGCCCTGCTGGACTTCCCGGGCGCCGCCATTGTGATCTCTCACGATCGCTGGTTCCTGGACCGCGTCGCGACTCACATCCTGGCGTACGAAGACGACTCGCAAGCCGTGTTCTTCGAAGGCAACTACACCGAGTACGAAGCCGATCGCAAGAAGCGTCTTGGCGAAGCTGCGGCACAACCGCACCGCGTACGGCACAAGAAGCTGGCTCAGTGAGTCGGTAATTGATGCACAGGAATGGGGCCTTCGAGGCCCCATTTTTGTGCCTGTCTGGAGGGCACCGCAGGCAAGCTCGCGCCTACAGAAACCTGCGGTTTTACTGGGCCCCGTAGGCGCGAGCGTGCTCGCGATGGTCCGTAAAAACCCCGCATGTTTGTGTATACACTTACAGAAATGCACCAAAAAATTTCATAAAAACGACATTTCGCCCTGTTCCAGTGCGATTGCTTCTTGGTAAAGTCCCGAAAAAACCAAAAAGTCCAACTCCCTCGGTGAGATGTCTACTCATGATCGAATCTGTCGACCACTTCCTCGCACGTCTGAAACAACGCGATCCCGCCCAACCCGAATTCCACCAGGCAGTGGAAGAAGTCCTGCGTAGCCTCTGGCCTTTCCTCGAAGCCAACCCGCGTTACCTCGAAGCCGGCATCCTCGAACGTATGGTCGAGCCTGAGCGCGCCATTCTGTTCCGCGTTTCCTGGGTCGATGACCACGGCAAGGTCCAGGTCAACCGCGGCTACCGCATCCAGATGAGCAGCGCGATCGGCCCGTACAAGGGCGGCCTGCGCTTCCACCCGTCGGTGAACATCGGCGTTCTGAAATTCCTCGCCTTCGAACAAGTGTTCAAGAACTCCCTGACCTCGCTGCCCATGGGCGGCGGCAAGGGCGGCTCGGACTTCGATCCGAAGGGCAAGAGCGACGCGGAAGTCATGCGCTTCTGCCAGGCGTTCATGAGCGAGCTGTACCGCCACATCGGTGCCGACCTCGACGTTCCTGCCGGCGATATCGGTGTGGGCGCGCGGGAAATCGGCTTCATGTTCGGCCAGTACAAGCGCCTGGCCAACCAGTTCACTTCGGTGCTGACCGGCAAGGGCATGAACTACGGCGGCAGCCTGATTCGCCCGGAAGCCACCGGCTACGGCTGCGTGTACTTTGCCGAAGAAATGCTCAAGCGTGAAGACAAGCGCATCGACGGTCGCCGCGTGGCCATCTCTGGCTCGGGCAACGTCGCCCAGTACGCCGCGCGCAAGGTCATGGACCTGGGCGGCAAAGTGATCTCGCTGTCGGACTCCGAAGGCACCCTGTTCGCAGAATCCGGCCTGACCGATGAACAGTGGGACGCGCTGATGGAGCTGAAAAACGTCAAGCGCGGTCGCCTGAGCGAACTGGCTACCCAGTACGGTCTGGAATTCCGTGCCGGCCAGCGCCCATGGACCCTGCCGTGCGACATCGCACTGCCTTGCGCGACCCAGAACGAGCTGGACCTGGAAGACGCCCGCGCCTTGCTGGCCAACGGCTGCATCTGTGTGGCCGAAGGCGCGAACATGCCGACCACGCTGGAAGCGGTGGACCTGTTCATCGAAGCCGGTACGCTCTTCGCTCCGGGCAAGGCCTCCAACGCCGGTGGCGTTGCGGTCAGCGGTCTGGAAATGTCGCAGAACGCCATGCGTCTGCTGTGGACCGCGGGTGAAGTGGACAGCAAGCTGCACAACATCATGCAGTCGATCCACCACGCCTGCGTTCACTACGGTGAAGAGAACGGCCGCATCAACTACGTCAAAGGCGCCAACATCGCCGGCTTCGTGAAAGTCGCCGACGCCATGCTGGCTCAAGGCGTGGTCTAAGCATCGGGCTCCGGCTCGATGGCGACGACCTCGATCGACTGATCACCCACGGGCCGTCGCCATACCACCTCGTCACCCGGGCCTGCCCCCAGCAGCGCTCGGCCTAGCGGGGAACCCCAGTTGATCAGGCCGGCAGCGATGTCGGCCTGATCTTCTCCCACCAGTTGCACCTTGTGTTCCCGGTCCTCCTCGTCGAGGTAGGTCACCCGGCTGCCGATCTGTACCTTGTCGCGCGACAACGCCGGTGGCACCACCTGGGCGCTGTGTTGCCTTGCGCTGAAATAACGCAGATCGCGTTCGATATCGGCCACGCGTTGTTTATCCGCCTGCTCACCCTGGGCGAGCAGTTCGCTGCGTAGACGGTTGAGGTGCGCCACCCGCTGCTGCAGGTGCGCCAGGCCTTGGGCGGTGACGTAGTTGGGCTGGTCGCTGACCTTGCGCTCCACCGGTTGGCTGGCCTGAGCGGCGGCCTGGTCTTCGTTGACGAATGCACGGCTCATGAAAGGTCTCCTTTGCCAGAAGACCATGCTGACAGGCCCGTGGTTTCAATGGTTATCCACAGGCGACCTTTCAGCGTCGATAGGCGCGCGCGGCATCGCGGTCCTTTTCGTGTTGCCATTGTTCTTCGCGCTCGTCCCAGTGGCGGTTGTAGTAGTTCTGTTGCTCCTGGTTCTGCTGCATCGCCTGGCATTGGCGGAAGCCGTCGTCCCAGCCGGATTCGTACTGGTGGTTGTGCAGGTAGCGCGGGACATCCTTGCGAAAATCCCCAGCCATCACGCCCGCAGCCTGGCGGCCGCTGCTGCAGCCATCCTGGAAACCATCGGCGTAGGGCGCTGGATAACCCTGATTGATCAATTGCTGATGGGTTGATTCGCAACCCGCCAGTAACAACAGAAAACACAGCCAGTACCGCCGCATGACAAGACTCTCCACAAGATAAGGAAAGTCTAGGAGGCGGAATGTCAGTGTGCTGTCAAAAGGCCGTGAAACTGTTGCAGGGGTTGAGGGCCAATCGCTGACTTGTCGGGGCGTCGAACCGCAGCGATGAGGCCCTCAAGGGCTCAGTAGTTGTACCACTTCAATTCCAGCATCACTTCGTTCTGCGCCGTCGCCAGTTGGCTGAACTCGCGCTTGGCGCTCAGGCGCAGGCCCAGGCTGTCGCTCAGTTCCCACTGTTGGTTCAGGCTCAGGCTGCGCCGCACTTCGCCGTTGATGAAGTAATCACCCTTGGCCTCAACGCTCAGGTTGCCCAGCCCGTTGCGCCACAGCAGCCCGGTGTTGAAGCCCGCCGCAGGTGCGATGAACTGGGAGAAGTCGTTGTGGTGTTCGACCCGCACCGTGCCGAGGGCGAAACCGAGCATGTCGTCGCTCAGCGCCCAGGTACCGCCGGCGCCGCCGTTGACATGGCTGACCAGCACTTCATCGTCGTGCTTGCCCGGCACCCGCTCAAGGCCGCCCGCCACCTGCCATGACCAGGGCTGCAGCAGGTCGTTGCGCGGGGTCAGCGAGCGGATGGTCGCGAGGTCAAGGCGTTGCACCTGCCAGTCGTTGCCCTCGTACTGGCGGACCTTGAGCTGAAGGATCTCGATCTGCGCGCCCAACGGGAAACCATAGAGGTTGTCGTTGAGGTCGTGGTAGGCCATGCGCAGACCATATTCGGCGAAGGCGCGGTCTTCGCGGGTGCCGACGCCGAGTTGCCAGGTGCGCGACTGATGGCCGTCTTCTGGAAGTCCGGGACGTTCCACCTGCAACGGCGGCGGTGGATTGCGGTTGATCGCGCGCAGCAGTTCGAAGCTGCGTTTGGCTTGTGCGGGATCACGCTCCTGGCCGTTGGCGCGGTAACGCTCCAGGCGGTAGGCGGCGTCCTGCACCAGCGCCTGACGCTCGCGGGGCAGGGCGGTGAATTCGCTGCTTTGCAGATGGCCGGTATCGGCGGCGAGGGCCAGTACCTGTTGCTGCTCGGTTTTTTCCAGAGGCGCAGCGCGCTCCAGTAGCTCGCGCTCGCGGGACGGACGGTAGTCGGTGCGCTCCACCAGCCCGGCGTGCTTGACCGCCTTGACCGTGTCGGTCGGGATCGCTGTCAGCGGGAATTGCGATGTCAGGTCCAGGCTCGGGCGTGCCACCTGGAGCAATTCCAGCAGGCGGTAGGAGCAGTTTTCATCGAAGAAGAAGTAGTCGAAGCGGATCTGCTTGAGTTCCCAGATGTGTTCGACCATCCGCCCGGTTTCCTCGGGCGTGAGATTCAGCCGGTACTCCCAGAGGTCACGGTTTTCCAGGCTGCGGTACTCGGACAGTTTTTCCTGGTAGGGCACCAGCGCGAACAGCCCGGGGTAGCCGCCCATCAGACCCTTCCAGGCGTAGAGAATGCTGTTGTCGTTGCCTTCGATATAGGCACCGAAGTTGACCGCGTAGCTGAGCAGGGCGGTCTCGTTGCTCTGCACATCGGCCTGGTCGATGCGCAGCAGGGTGTGGCCGAACATCGACGACGGGCTGTTCAGGTAGGCGGCGGGGAAAATCAGCACCGCGCTGTGCGGCGAGACGTCCTTGAACCACTGCCGGTATTCCTTGCATTCCGGGGCTGGCAGGTCATTGAGTTGCAGTTGCTCGCGCAACCAGCGGGTGCGTGCCGGGAAGACGCACTGCGCATGCTTCTCGCCCTCGCTGACGGGGTCATAGAGCGCCTTGTACGTGGCCGCCAGTTCCCGGTCGGGGTGGTGGGCACCGTCTTCGGCGAGGAAGAAACGCTTGTCGTCGACATAGCTGCGCCAGCCTCCGA
Source organism: Pseudomonas sp. Marseille-P9899 (assembly GCF_903166565.1). Lineage (NCBI taxonomy): Bacteria > Pseudomonadati > Pseudomonadota > Gammaproteobacteria > Pseudomonadales > Pseudomonadaceae > Pseudomonas > Pseudomonas sp. Marseille-P9899. The sequence goes on along the minus strand of NZ_CAESCG010000006.1, from coordinate 259,313 downwards.
GCTTGCCTGTTTCGTAGTGGCCAAGGCTGATCCAGTAGGGATCGGCGGCCAGCCGTTGCAGGCGCGAATCGTCCATGAAAGGTGCGGCGTGCAGCGGGGCGCAGGCACAGAGCGCCAGGTAGGCAAGGCGTTTGAGCATGTCGGGCAACTACGTCTGAATGAAGCCGAATGGGATGAACAACCCGCCCCGGTGAGGGGCGGGGTGACGCTGCTTAGGCCGGGGTAGCGTACTTGGCCAGGCGAGTGTCGGACTTGAGTACGGCGAGGGTGTTGGTGTGGACGTCTTCGGCGGTAGCGTCCGCGGTCTTGAAGATATCCTGGAAGTGTTGATGGGTGACTGCGGCGAAGTGCGCGCGGTCTTCCGGTGCTACACCGAGAACTACGGCGTAGGTGGTCAGAGCTTCGCCTTGGCCCTTGGCCATGTCTTCGGAGAGCTCGTTCATCATGCCGTTCATGGCAATCCAGGATTTGCCGCCGTAGGTCAGCGCAGCGTTGGTCGAGCAGCCGTTGGTGCCCGAGGTCATGCCGAAGGTTGCGTTGCCGGAGGTGCCGTTGGTGGTGGATGCGAGGAAGTGAGCGGGAGTGCCGCGTTGGCCTTCGAACAGCATGTTGCCCCAACCGCAGTCCGGACCGCCTGGCGCCTGGGCCATGGCGTTGATCGAAACCGCGGTGAACAGAGTACCCAGAAGAATCCGTTTCATAGCTTTGTTCTCTTTTTGATGTGCAAACCAAAGGTCAGGGTTGTCTGGCCTGCCAGCGCTGGCGGTGCCAGATCGGGTCCGGTTATCTACCCGGCCGCGCAGTGTAGAGTTTAGGCACGATCCCGCGGTTCCGTGATTAATTGCGAAATATTGCTTTAACACACATTTGCACGGCTCATTCAGCCCTGTAGGCAAATGCGCCAAGAGCCTTGCAACGCGGGCGCGGGCGGCGCCAGAATGCCGACATCTGCCCCGCCGAAGTAAGGAAGCCCGATGCCCGATCCTGTCGCTGCGAGCCTGCGTCTTGCGCCAGAAGCCCTGACCCGGCCGTTTTCCGCTGAACAGTTCGCCTTCTCCACAACCAATGATCTGGAGCCATTTCGCGGTGTGCTGGGCCAGGAACGTGCGGTCGAAGCCTTGCAGTTCGGCGTCGCCATGCCACGTCCGGGATACAACGTATTTGTTATGGGCGAGCCGGGTACCGGCCGCTTCTCGTTCGTCAAACGCTACCTGAAAGCCGAAGGCAAGCGCCTGCACACGCCGTCGGACTGGGTCTACGTCAGCAACTTCGACGAACTGCGCGAGCCGCGCGCGGTGGAACTGCCCGCCGGCAGCGCAAACACCTTCATCGCCGACATCGGCGGCCTGATCGACAACCTGCTGGCGACCTTCCCGGCGGTCTTCGAGCACCCGTCCTACCAGCAGAAGAAAAGCGCCATCGACCGTGCGTTCAACCAGCGCTACGACCGTGCGCTAGACGTGATCGAGCGCGCTTCGCTGGAGAAGGATGTGGCGCTGTACCGCGACAGCACCAACGTCGCTTTCACCCCGATGAGCGACGGCAAGGCGCTGGACGAAGCGGAGTTCGCCCAGTTGCCGGAAGCCGAGCGCGAGCGTTTCCACGAGGACATCGCAATCCTCGAAGAGCGCTTGAACGAAGAACTCGCCAGCCTCCCGCAGTGGAAGCGCGAATCGAACAACCAACTGCGCCAGCTCAACGAAGAAACCATCACCCTGGCGCTGCAGCCATTGCTGGCGCCGCTGTCGGAAAAGTACTCGGAAAACGCGGAGGTCTGCGCCTACCTGCAGGCCATGCAGGTCAACCTGCTGCGCACCGTGGTCGAGCAACTGGTGGATGACGCCAAGACCGACGCCGTGGCGCGCAAGCTGCTCGAAGAGCAATACGCACCGAGCCTGGTGGTGGGCCATCCGGCCAGCGGCGGCGCGCCGGTAGTGTTCGAGCCGCACCCGACCTACGACAACCTGTTCGGCCGCATCGAATACAGCACCGACCAAGGCGCGCTGTACACCACCTACCGGCAACTGCGCCCGGGTGCGCTGCACCGGGCCAATGGCGGTTTCCTGATTCTCGAAGCGGAGAAGATGCTCGGCGAGCCCTTCGTCTGGGACGCCCTCAAGCGCGCCCTGCAATCGCGCAAGCTGAAGATGGAATCGCCGCTGGGCGAGCTGGGCCGCATCGCCACGGTGACCCTGACGCCGCAGATGATCCCGCTGCAGGTCAAGGTCATCATCATCGGTTCTCGCCAGCTCTACTACGCGCTGCAGGACCATGATCCGGACTTCCAGGAGATGTTCCGCGTGCTGGTGGATTTCGACGAAGAAATCCCGATGCACAACGAGAGCCTGGAGCAGTTCGCCCAGTTGCTGAAAACCCGTACCAGTGAAGAAGGCATGGCGCCGCTGACCGCCGATGCGGTGGCGCGTCTGGCGACCTACAGCGCGCGCTTGGCGGAAAACCAGAAGCGTCTGTCGGCGCGGATCGGTGACCTGTTCCAGTTGGTCAGCGAAGCGGATTTCATTCGCCACCTGGCCAATGACGAAATGACCGACGTCGGTCACATCGAACGCGCCCTCAAGGCCAAGGCCACGCGTACCGGGCGGGTCTCGGCGCGGATTCTCGACGACATGCTGGCCGGCATTATCCTGATCGACACCGAAGGCGCGGCGGTAGGCAAGTGCAACGGCCTGACCGTGCTGGAAGTGGGCGATTCGGCCTTCGGTGTGCCGGCGCGGATTTCCGCCACGGTGTACCCGGGCGGCAGCGGTATTGTCGACATCGAGCGCGAGGTCAATCTCGGCCAGCCGATCCACTCCAAGGGCGTGATGATCCTTACCGGTTACCTGGGCAGCCGTTACGCCCAGGAATTCCCGCTGGCGATTTCGGCGAGCATCGCCCTGGAACAGTCCTACGGCTATGTCGATGGGGACAGTGCTTCGCTGGGCGAGGCCTGCACGCTGATTTCGGCGCTGTCGAAGACCCCGCTCAAGCAGTGCTTCGCCATTACCGGCTCGATCAACCAGTTCGGTGAAGTGCAGGCGGTGGGCGGGGTCAACGAGAAGATCGAAGGCTTCTTCCGACTCTGCGAGGCCCGCGGTCTGACCGGAGAGCAGGGCGCGATCATTCCGAAAGCCAACGTCGTCACCCTGATGCTGGATGAGCGGGTGCTGCAGGCTGTGCGCAACGGGCAGTTCCACATCTACGCCGTCAGCCAGGCCGATGAAGCTCTGAGCCTGTTGGTGGGTGAGCCGGCGGGCGAGCCGGATGCCGATGGCCAGTTCCCGGAAGGCAGCGTCAACGCCCGGGTGGTCGAGCGTCTGCGGGTGATCGCCGAAATGATCAGCGAAGACGACCTCAAGGAAGCCGAAAAAGAGCTGGCTGAACAGGCGCTTGCGGAGGTCAAACCCGCCTGAGGGAAACATTGCGGGCGCCGTGTTGTCATGACCATTCGGCGCCCGCTTGCCGGCACTCGCTTGCCGGCGGCGGTTTTCTTCTATTCTTCAGGGCATGGATAGTCGTCGGTGCAGGACGGAACAGCCTTGTGGTCGGAGGCTGAACGAGATTTTTCCGAGGGTCGTCGCCATGCCGCGCAGCCTCAGCCTTACCCGCCAATGCCTGGGCCTGGTGACCCGCATTGAGTGCAGTATTCGTCCGCTGGCCGGAGACAATGGCATGTGGACGCTGCTTTTCGCCGCCGGCATGGCTGGCGAACAGCCTTCCGCCATCAAGGCCCAAGGGCCGTTTCACGGTCCGTTCGTGGCCGAGTCGGTGCTTGAGGCGATCGTCGACAGCCTGACCCTCCACGGTTACACGGTGGCGAACGATCCGCAGATCTGGTGCGTTCACCTTCAGGCACAGTTACGACGCGTCAACGGTGGGCACGTGCATCACGTTGGTTGACGTCTGACCCTTCCAGATCCCGAACCCTTCGGGGTCTTTCCCCTGCCTGCGGCAGCGCGTCGCGGGCTTTTTCCCACACGTCTGGCTGATATACTCCCGCTCGATTTTCCCCCGCCTTCAGGTGACTAGCTCAATGGAACGCTTTATCGAAAATGCGATGTACGCCTCGCGCTGGCTGCTCGCACCGATCTACTTTGGATTGTCGCTGGGCTTGCTGGCGCTGGCATTGAAGTTCTTCCAGGAGATCTTCCACGTTCTGCCAAACGTCTTTTCCCTGGCCGAATCCGACCTGATCCTGGTGCTGCTGTCGCTGATCGACATGGCGCTGGTGGGTGGTCTGCTGGTGATGGTGATGATCTCCGGCTACGAGAACTTCGTCTCGCAACTGGACATCGACGAAAGCAAGGAAAAGCTCAGCTGGCTCGGCAAGATGGACTCGTCTTCGCTGAAGATGAAAGTGGCTGCGTCGATCGTGGCGATTTCCTCGATCCACCTGCTGCGGGTGTTCATGGACGCCCAGAACATCAAGTCCGACTACCTGATGTGGTACGTGATCATCCACATGACCTTCGTGATTTCGGCCTTCGCCATGGGTTACCTGGACAAGCTCACCAAGCACTGATTGCTGCTGGTAAGCGCGTCATCCGCCGCCCGTCCGTTGCAAAACGGACGGGCGGTTGCGTTTCTGCCTTGTACTTTGTGGCGTGCTGTACAAAAAATGAACGGTCGCTCGAATGTTCCAGTTGCGAGGTAGTGTCATGAACCTGCACGAATTGAACACCCAGGCCCGCGCGGGCCGTGTCGAGGAACTCAACCTGATCGCCATCGAAGGCGGCGATTTCCTGCTTGAAGCGCGATGCAGTGGTCACGCGCATCCGCTGACCAATATCAAGGGCAACCGCCTGAAAGTGCACTCGATGGTCGAGGCGCACCATCTGCTGGAAGGCTTGCCAACGTTGCCGCTGAACCTCGTGCATTGGTCGGTGCAGGATGAAATGTGTGGCATGGCCGATATCGGCGAAGAAGACCTCAAGCTGCCCCTGCCGCGTCGTTCGCCTGGTAGCTGAACTGCTTCGCCGCAGTGTGCTAGGCTGCTGGCCCTTTTCATAAAGGGCGCAGTGGTTTTGCGCCCTGCTGCGGAGCAAGCCAATGTCCGAAATCAACCTGTCCACCGACGAAACCCGCGTCAGCTACGGCATCGGCCGTCAACTGGGCGGTCAACTGCGCGACAACCCGCCACCGGGCGTTAGCCTGGACGCCATCCTCGCCGGCCTGACCGATGCCTTCTCTGGCCAGGCCAGCCGCGTCAGCGAAGAAGAGCTGTCCGCCAGCTTCAAGGTCATCCGTGACGTCATGCAGGCCGAAGCTGCTGCCAAGGCCGAAGCTGCCGCTGCATCGGGCAAGGAATTCCTGGTCGAGAACGCCAAGCGCGACGGCATCACCACCCTGGCCTCGGGCCTGCAGTTCGAAGTCCTGACCGCGGGTGAAGGCGCCAAGCCGACCCGTGAAGACAACGTGCGTACCCACTACCACGGCACCCTGATCGACGGCACTGTCTTCGACAGCTCCTACGATCGTGGTCAGCCGGCTGAATTCCCGGTTGGCGGCGTGATCGCTGGCTGGACCGAAGCCCTGCAACTGATGAACGCGGGCAGCAAATGGCGCCTGTACGTGCCGAGCGAGCTGGCTTACGGCGCCCAGGGCGTTGGCAGCATCCCGCCGCACAGCGTTCTGGTCTTCGACGTCGAGCTGCTGGACGTTCTGTAAGCCATACCCTGATCGCGACGGTTCGGGTGCCGAACCGTCGCGATTTTGATATTTCGATCAGAACCCGGTATGCGGGGTGTTCGGGCGCAAGGCCCGCGCATAACAGAACAGGAACAGGTTCCTCACCAGTTCCTTGAGCACGATCGGCTCACTTGAATTCAGACCATTGAGATCCAGGTCGCCCTGGTCGCGCAGTTCGTCCAGTGCCGCTTCTTCGAGCACGGCACAGACTTCGCCGGTCTCGCGGTGGAGGATGCGCAGGTAAGGTTGGGGGCGGTCAAGCCAGGCGTCGATCAGATAAGTCATGGCTATTCTCCTTGAAAGCGTTCAATGAGAATAATTCTTATTATCAAAATAGCAAGTGACAATTGGGAATTTTTTGCATTTTCTGCCGGGGTGCGCGCCTTTGTCGCGGCGCGCCTCCGGATTTGCAGGGGTCAGACCTTGCGCACGAATTCCGATTTCAGCTTCATCGGACCGATGCCGTCGATCTTGCAATCGATGTCGTGATCGCCATCGCACAGGCGGATGTTCTTCACCTTGGTGCCGACCTTGACCACCAGCGAGGTGCCCTTGACCTTCAGGTCTTTGATCACGGTGATGGTGTCGCCGTCCTGCAGGACGTTGCCGACGGAGTCCTTCTTCACCACATCGTCGTTGGCCGCTTCGGCATCGCCGCTGGCGGACCACTCGTGGGCGCACTCGGGGCAGATCAGTTGAGCGCCGTCTTCATAGGTGTATTCGGAATTGCATTCGGGGCAGGGTGGCAAGGTGCTCACTAAGTTTCCTCAGGTCATGCGTGCAGAAAGCCCACATTGTATAGGGTTTTGCCTGACAGAGGAAAATCGGGCCCGTCGGACGACGGGCCGGGAGGGGTATCAGTGGGTACGGGCTACGGCGAATTCGCTGAGTTCGACCAGGGCGTCGCGGTATTCGCTGGCCGGCAGGACGTCGAGGCAGGCGATGGCGCGAGCCACGTATTCGCGGGCCAGTTGAGCGGTGTACTCCAGGGCGCCGGCAGCGTCGACCGCGTCGCGGATGCGCTCCAGGTCCTCGATCCCGCCTTTCTGGATGGCCTGACGAACCAGGGCAGCCTGTTCCGGGGTGCCTTCACGCATGGTGTAGATCAGCGGCAGGGTTGGCTTGCCTTCGGCCAGGTCGTCGCCGACGTTCTTGCCCAGCTCCTGTGCGTCGCCCTTGTAGTCGAGCAGGTCGTCGACCAGCTGGAAGGCCACGCCCAGGTGGTCACCGAAGGTGCGCAGGGCTTCACGCTGGTCTTCGCTGGCGCCGGCCAGGGCGGCGGCGCTGTGGGTCGAGGCTTCGAACAGCATCGCGGTCTTGCCGCGGATGACGTCCATGTAGATCTCTTCGGTGGTGCTGGCGTCGCGGATCCGCGACAGTTGCAGCACTTCGCCCTCGGCGATCACGCGGGTGGCCTTGGAGAGGATCTGCATGACCGGCATCGAACCCAGCTCGACCATCATTTCGAAGGAGCGGGAATAGAGGAAGTCGCCCACCAGCACGCTCGGCGCGTTGCCCCACAGGGCGTTGGCGGTGGAGCGGCCACGGCGCATGCCGGACATGTCGACCACGTCGTCGTGCAGCAAGGTGGCGGTGTGCAGGAACTCGATGGTCGCAGCCAGCAGGCGCAGGTCATCGCCTTCGCGGCCCAGCGCCTTGCCGCAGAGCAGCACCAGCAGCGGACGCAGACGCTTGCCGCCGGCCGAGGTGATGTAGTCGCCGATTTTCGATACCAGCGGGACGCGGGAAGTCAGCTGTTTCTTGATGATCTCGTCAACGGCGCTGAAGTCGTCCGCTACCGCGCGGTAGAAAGCTTGGGGTTGCATCGGCCACAGGTGCTCCATATAGGTTGCGCGGCATGCTAGGTTGCGGGTCCCGGCCTGTCAAGGCGCGCTGCCCGGGCCACTGGGGCGGGACTTGCAAGGCCGGATGGGCTTGCGTACAATCGCGCACCCTAACTTCCTGGGCAGCACCTGCCTTACGCAATTGCACTGGGCCGTTCCAGCCCTATGCAGCCATGCCAGCCAATATTCTTACTATAAAGAGCTGGGTGAGCAGGATTATTGGAGAAATACCCATGTCTTACGCAGTAATTGTTACCGGTGGCAAGCAGTACAAAGTCGCCGAAGGTGAATACCTGAAGATCGAAAAACTGGAAGTCGCTACTGGCGAATCCGTTACTTTCGACCGCGTTCTGCTGGTCGCCAATGGCGACGACGTGAACATCGGCGCTCCAGTCGTTGCTGGTGCCAAGGTTGTCGCTGAAGTGATCTCGCAAGGTCGTCACGACAAAGTGCGCATCATCAAGTTCCGCCGCCGTAAGCACCACATGAAGCGTATGGGCCACCGCCAGTGGTTCACCGAGATCAAAATCACCGGTATTCAGGCTTAATTTCAGCCTAATCCCCCTTCAGGAGAATTGAACTCATGGCACACAAAAAAGCTGGTGGTAGTACCCGTAACGGTCGCGACTCAGAAGCCAAACGCCTTGGCGTGAAGATGTATGGCGGCCAGGCTATCATCCCTGGCAACATCATCGTCCGTCAGCGCGGCACCCAGTTCCACGCTGGCTACGGCGTTGGCATGGGCAAGGATCACACCCTGTTCGCCAAGATCGCGGGTAAGATCAAGTTCGAAGTAAAAGGCGCCTTCGGTCGTCGTTACGTGAGCGTTGTCGCCGAGTAATCGTGCGATCGCTGGAAAAGCCCTGTCTCGCGACGGGGCTTTTTCGTTTTTGGGGTGAGTCTCTTGCAAAGCTGTTTGTATGGGCTGCCGGCGCTGGTTGTTACGGTCGTTGACGGGGGCCGCCGCGCTCATTTTTGCAAGAGCCTTATGTCTTTGTGTCATTCAACTCGTCCGACTGACGAGAGGCGGTTTTTATGAAGTTTGTTGACGAAGTATCGATCCGGGTCAAAGCCGGTGACGGCGGTAACGGTTGCATGAGCTTCCGCCGCGAAAAATTCATCGAGAACGGCGGTCCCAACGGCGGTGACGGTGGCGACGGCGGTTCGGTCTACATGGTTGCCGACGAAAACCTCAACACCCTGGTCGACTACCGCTACACCCGTCATTTCGATGCCCAGCGCGGCTCGAACGGCGGCAGCACCGACTGCACCGGCAAGAAGGGCGATGATCTGGTCCTGCGCGTGCCGGTCGGCACCACCGTGATCGACGCCGCTACCCAGGAAATCATCGGTGACCTGGTCAAGCCAGGGCAGAAACTGATGGTGGTTCAGGGCGGCTGGCACGGTCTGGGCAACACCCGTTTCAAATCCAGTACCAACCGTGCGCCACGCCAGACAACTCCGGGCAAACCGGGTGAGCAGCGTGACCTGAAACTGGAAATGAAAGTCCTCGCCGACGTCGGTCTGCTGGGCCTGCCAAACGCCGGCAAGAGCACCTTCATCCGCGCTGTCTCGGCCGCCAAGCCGAAAGTCGCCGACTACCCGTTCACCACCCTGGTGCCGAACCTGGGCGTGGTCAGCGTCGACCGCTGGAAGAGCTTCGTCATCGCCGACATCCCCGGCCTGATCGAAGGCGCTTCCGACGGTGCCGGCCTGGGAATCCGCTTCCTCAAGCACTTGGCGCGTACCCGCGTGCTGCTGCACCTGGTCGATCTGGCGCCGCTGGACGAAAGCAGCCCGGCCGATGCCGCGGAAGTCATCGTCAACGAACTCGAGCGCTTCAGCCCGTCGCTGGGCGAGCGTGAGCGCTGGCTGGTACTGAACAAGTCGGACATGATCCCTGACGACGAACGCGATGAGCGGGTCAAGGAAGTGGTCGACCGTCTGCAGTGGGAAGGCCCGGTCTACGTGATCTCGGCGATCTCCCGCCAGGGCACCGAAAAGCTCAGCCATGACCTCATGCGCTACCTTGAAGACCGCGCCGACCGCCTGGCCAACGACCCGGCCTACGCCGCCGAACTGGCTGACCTCGATCAGCGCATCGAAGACGAAGCCCGCGCCCAGTTGCAGGCCCTGGACGACGCCCGTACCTTGCGCCGTACTGGCGTCAAGAGCGTGGACGATGTCAGCGACGACGATGACTTCTGGGGCGAAGAGGACGACGAAGACGGTCCGGAAATCATTTACGTGCGCGACTGATCCGTTGCAGTACACTGAACGCCGCTTTTTCAAGCGGCGTTTTGTTATCTAAAAAATCTACAGAATCCACACAGATCGATAGGTTGGAAGAAGATGCGGAGCAAGGTGACAGGTGCCCAGCGCTGGGTCGTGAAGATTGGCAGTGCCCTGCTGACGGCGGATGGCAAGGGCCTGGATCGCGCGGCCATGGGTGTCTGGGTCGAGCAGATGGTGGCCCTGCGTGAAGCAGGCGTCGAGTTGGTGCTGGTCTCCTCCGGGGCCGTGGCTGCCGGCATGAGCCGTCTGGGCTGGACCAAGCGACCGAGTGCGATGAACGAGTTGCAGGCGGCCGCCTCCATCGGCCAGATGGGCCTGGTACAGGCCTGGGAGTCGAGCTTCGGCGAGCACGGCAAGCACACTGCGCAGATCCTCCTGACTCACGACGACCTGTCCGACCGCAAGCGTTACCTCAACGCCCGCAGCACCCTGCGCACTTTGGTGGAGCTGGGCGTGGTGCCGGTGATCAACGAGAACGACACGGTGGTCACCGATGAAATCCGCTTCGGCGACAACGACACCCTCGCTGCGCTGGTGGCCAACCTGGTCGAAGCCGACCTGCTGGTGATTCTCACCGACCGCGATGGCATGTTCGATGCCGATCCGCGCAATAACCCCGATGCCAAGCTGATCTACGAAGCCCGTGCCGACGACCCGAGCCTCGATGCTGTGGCTGGCGGTACCGGCGGTGCACTGGGCCGTGGCGGCATGCAGACCAAACTGCGCGCAGCGCGCCTCGCGGCCCGTTCCGGCGCCCACACCATCATCATCGGCGGGCGCCTGGAGCGCGTGCTGGATCGCCTCAAGGCCGGCGAGCGCATCGGCACGCTGTTGTCGCCTGAGCGCGGCATGCTGGCGGCGCGCAAGCAGTGGCTGGCGGGCCACCTGCAAACCCGCGGCACCCTGGTGTTGGATGCCGGCGCCGTACAAGCGCTGCGCGAAGCGAACAAGAGTTTGCTGCCGGTGGGTGTGAAGACCGTGCAAGGCAGCTTCCGCCGTGGCGAGATGGTGGTTTGCGTCGGCCCGGACGGGCTGGAAGTGGCTCGCGGTCTGGCCAACTACAGCGCCCTCGAAGCGCAGAAAATCATCGGCCAACCATCGGATGCCATCGAGAGCCTGCTGGGCTACAGCGCCGAGCCGGAGCTGGTGCACCGCGACAACCTGATTCTGGTTTGAGGAAATTGAGCGTGATCAAAGGACTGTTTGTCGCTGCATTGCTGGCCCTGCCGGCGCTGGTATCGGCTGAAGAAATTGGCCAGGTGTCCACCGTGTTCAAGCTGGTCGGGCCGAATGACCGGATCGTCGTCGAAGCCTTCGACGACCCCAAGGTCGAAGGCGTGACGTGCTACCTGTCGCGGGCCAAGACTGGCGGCGTGAAGGGCGGACTGGGGTTGGCGGAAGACCGCGCGGAAGCGTCGATCGCTTGCCGTCAGGTCGGCCCGATCAACTTCAAGGGTCAGCTCAAGGATGGCGAGGAAGTGTTCAAGGAACGCACCTCGCTGGTGTTCAAGACCATGCAGGTGGTGCGCTTCCTCGACAAGAAGCGCAACACGCTGGTGTACCTGGTGTACAGCGACCGCCTGATCGAAGGCAGCCCGCAGAATGCGGTGACGGCGATTCCGATTTTGCCTTGGGCGCAGTGATCGCTCTGGCCCAAGGCCTCCTTGGGCTTACTGACTCCACGCAGGGAAGCCCTCAAGGCTGAGGCGAGGGATCATTCGACGGTGTCGTTGAGATCCTCGCCTTCAAATGCGGTCTGGATTGCCTCCAGAATGCGAGTCGCCCGGCGTTCGTCTTCAAGTTGCGGGTACTGCTTTTTAAGTTTCCCGGAAATCTTCCAGCCATTCTCCTTGACGGACCGAAGGTTCACCAGTTCGCCAAAGCGATAGGCGTTCGCATACCGTCGCATGAACGGGCGAGAGAACACCTCCAATGCGCGGTCATAGCCTGCACGGAATTCGGCTGAGCTCGTGATGGTGGCCGAGACGGGCAAGATCACGCCGTCTGGTATGGCCTTGTCGCGAGCGAGGGTGTCGTTGATCAGGAAGCGATGGATCCGTCCGTTACCGTCCCTCCTGAGTAATGGCCGACAGTTGTACGTCGGAAGTTTCTCTGCGCCGTTGAGATCGAGCGCCGCGCGGGCTGCGCTCGATTTCAACGGGCTGAAACGTGTCGATTAACACATGGCGGCCTCTCCATGACCAGAAGTTGTGTAGATGCTCGTGTCTGGATTTGGCCGCGGTGGTGGGCGATGACGTGGGCAAATGGTTGGGTGCGGGCTGCCGCCTAGTTCGCCCGAAAACGCTAATCCCTGATCAAAACCGTTAATAAATCAGGTCCTGTATCTCAAAACGATGATTTCCCTTGCTGCTCTAAATGGCCCTACAGGCTAATGTCAGTCAGTTAAACCAATTGGGGCCGCTTTGCGGCCCTTCGCGAGCAAGCTCGCTCCCACACGACCTTGCACCTTGGCAGGATCCTGTGGGAGCGAGCTTGCTCGCGAAGGGCTGCAGAGCAGCCCCAATATAGGCGCTGAAACGCTAACTGACTGGCATTGCCCTACAGGCTGCCGATCAGCGGGCAGCGACCCATCTCTGGCCAAGGAAGGATCGTGCCCGGCCGAACACCCGGGCATCCTGGCAGCCATGGGGCTCAATACAAGCCCCATGCTGTTCTCAGAGCGAAGCCTCTTCCTCTTCTTCCCGCACCTCCGCCTTCACCACATCCAGTCGGCTGATGTACTTCCAGTCCGACTCGTCGATGTAGATGCCGTTCGGCCCGCTACCGCCTTCAAGATCGATCGCCACGTGTGCCGACACCTGCGGCTTCACGCTCGCCAGGATCGGCACGAAGCCCAGTTGCAGGCTGGTTTCCAGCAGGGCGGCCTGGTTGCGTTCGTCGATGTCCGCGGCCTCATCGAGGTAGTACGGCAGGCGCACGCGGCCGGCGAGGTCGCGGTCCATCAGGTGCAGCAACAAGTACATGTTGGTCAGCGCCTTGATGGTCATCGTGGTGCCGTTGGAAGCGGCGCCGTCGATGTCGGTGTGGATGACCGGCTGGCCGTTGACCTTGGTGATTTCGAACGCAAGTTCGAACAGGTCCTTGAGGCCAAGCTGGTTGTGGTTCGCCGCAACCAGGCGGGCCAGATACTCCTTGGCTTCCTCGTTCTTGTTGTCCTGCTCGGCGCTCTGGCTCAGGTCGAACACCGACAGGGTCTCGCCTTCCTCGTACTGGCCGGCGCTGTGGATGATCTGGTCGATGTGCTTGAGGGCTTCCTTGTTCGGCGCGAGGACGATGCGGAAGCTCTGCAGGTTGGAGACCTGACGGCGGTTGATCTCGCGGTTGAACAGCGCCAGTTGGTGTTCGAGGCTGTCGTAGTCGCTGCGGATGTTGCGCAGGGTCCGGGCGATGTCGGTGACCGCGGCGCGGCGTGCCTTGCCCAGGGTCAGCGCTTCGTCGGTGCGGTGCGCGTAGGCGTTGATCAGCAGTTGCAGGCGGCGCTCCATGTCGTCTTCGCTGTCGAACTTGGCCACGCCCTTGAGGCGGACCTGGGCGTACAGCGCTTCGATCTGGTTGTCGACCCGCAGCAGGCCCTGCCAACTGTCCTGATAGTCGTTGAGCAGCGGCAGCAGGTTGTCCATCGAGTCGTCCACCGGCTCCATGAACGGCGTGCCGAAGGGCAGGTCTGACGGCAGCAGTTGGCGGCGGCGCAGGGCGTCGTCGAGGGTGCGCTGCTTGGCTTCCATGTCGGCGATCTGCCGTCCGACCAGTTGCAGCTTGGCGGACAGTTGCTGGACGCGTTCGGTAAAGGCGTCGCTGGAGCGCTTGAGTTCGTCCTGGGCGGCTTCCAGTTGCGCCAGTTGTTCCAGCTTGTCGCCTTCTTCGACGCTCAGGGTCTGGGTGCGGCGGAAGTCTTCGAGGGCTTTTTGCGCGTCCAGCACCTGTTGGTACAGGGCTTCGGTCTGGGTCTTGCTCGCGGCGCGGTCGGCGGTCACCGACTGCTGGGTCTTGAGCTGCTTGAGCTCTTTTTCCAGGCGCTCCTTCTGGTCGCGAAGCGCGGCGCGGTCGGCCAGGGCCTGCAGGGCCGGCGGCTCGATATGGGAGAGGTCGATGGACAGGCCAGGCACTTCGAAGCGCTCGCCCTTGAAGCTGTCCAGTACCGCTTCCAGTGACTTGACCCAGACGTCGCTGTCATCCAGTTCGATGCCGCGCTCGCCCAGCGGCAGGCTGAACAGCGCGCCGTTGAACAGGCGCATCAGGCGCTCGACGTCCTGTTGCGAGAACTCTTCGCGCAGGCGGGCGTAGCTGTTGTTGTCGGCGTGATCGAGTTGCTGCTTCACCGACTTCAGGCGTTTTTCCAGGTCCCGCAGACGCTCTTCGAGGTCTTCGGCGCTGAACTGACGGGATTGCGCCAGGGCGCCGGCCAGTTCGTCGTGGGCATCCTTGGCGGCCAGCAGTTGCTGTTCCAGCACCTTGACGTCGTCCACCAGGGCGAAGCGGTTCTTCAGCACCGACAACTCGCCGAGCCAGCGCTGAATGCCGCTGATTTCACGCTCCAGGCGCATCAGTTCCTGGGTGCCGTTGCGTTGGTCGTTCTGCAATGCGTCCTGTTCGCCACGGTAGTGTTCGGACTGGATGACCAGTTCTTCCTTGCGGGCACCGGAGTAGTCCTGCCAGGTGCCCAGCAGCGAATCGAGCAGCGGCGACAGGCGGTGCAGCTTGCCGCGCAGGATGTCGCGTTGCGCCACGCCGTTGGCCAGGGCCTCGACCAGCGGACCGGCGGCGACCAGCGAGTTGTAGTCCTGCTCCATGCGGCGGACGTCGCGGAAGGCTTCTTCGCACGCGGCGATGTAGTCGACGCTGCCGGAGCGCAGGCTGTGCTCGAAGGCGTCGAGGAACAGTTGCTTGAGCTTGGCCGCGGTGATTTCGCGCATGTGCAGCAGGTTGATGAACAGTGCGCGGAAGGTCTTCAGGCTCTGCTCGCTGGTGGAGCGCAGCGGGATCAGGGTCAGGTCCAGCGGAATCGAGGTGTGTCCGCCGACCAGCAGCCGACGCAGTTCGTCAGGCTTGAGTTCGTAGGCTTTCAGGCCGTTGCGCTCGAGGTTGGCGAACAGCTCTTTCTGGCGCAGGCAGGTGTCGTTGCGCTGGTAGTGGGCCAGGTCCAGCTCGCCGGCGTAGGCGAAGAACTGGTGGCCGAAGCCGCCGCCCGGGCCGCGGCCGACCACGCCGATCACGTGGGGGCCGTGGGGCAGGTTCACTTCGCAGAGGATGTAGCTGGTGTCGCTGGCAAAGTAGAAGCGCCGCGACTGCTCCAGGCTGTATTTGCCGAAGCTCATGTCCGACATGCGCGCCAGAATCGGGAATTGCAGGGCGTTGATCGAGGCACTCTTGCCCAGGTTGTTCGCGCCGTAGACCGACAGCGGGTGTTCCAGCGGGAACAGGCCGAGGCTGTAGCCGGCGGTGTTGAGCAATGCGAAGCGGCGGATGCCGTAGCGTTCCTGGCTCATGCGTCAATCTCCTGTTGCTCTTCGGCGATGGCCCGGGCCAGGGCGTCTTCTTCGCTTTCTTCGAACGGCGCCAGATCGAGCGGGTCGTCGGTGCTGTTGAGTTGTTCGGGGCTTTCTTCTTCCACCAGCACGGGCGTCGGCAGCGGCAGGTTGCTGTGCAGGCTGGCGGCCAGGTCGCGGTCCTGCTGGACCGACAGGCAGACATCAAGGAAGCGGTGCATCGGCGGCAGGAAGCGGTAGATGCCGTTTTCTTCGTGGGCGAAGCCGAGCTGGGTCATGCGGCGCATGATCTTTTCTTCCAGCTCGTCGGGGGTCTGCACTTCGGCCTGGAGGAACAGGTCGCGGTACTTGTCCAGCAGCGAGGGCAGTTCGTCGCGGCCGAGGCTGCCGCCGTCGAGCACCGACATCGGGTCGCGGCCCTGGTCGGCCAGGTGCTCCACCAGGATGAAGGTGAACAGCGACAGGCGCTGCGCGGTCTTGTTGACCTGCGCGGCGGCCAGTTCGGGGACGAAGTAGTAGAAGCCGCGGGTGTCGCAGACCAACTCGTAGCCCAGCGCCTTGAACAGGCCGCGGTACTGGTCCTGGAAGTTCGACAGCTGGGTGTACAACTCCGGGTCGCGCCGGCTGATGTGGAAGCCCTTGAACAGCTCGCGGAAGATCGGTGCGAGCTGGGACAGTTCGGAAAGATCAAGATGCATGGGTAGGGCTCGCTGTAGGCTCTGGCGAAGTTTCGCGGCTGGATGTCAGGGCGAAGGAGCGCAGGCTGACCAGGTGTTCGCGGGTGGTGTAGTCACGGCGGTCGAGGCGTTCGCGGGCGAAGCGTTTTTCCCGTGAGAGGCGCGAGAACCAGTAGAGCAGTTCGTCGGTGGCGCCTTCGGGTTCCTGCTCCAGCAGCCAGACCATCAGGTCCGGCAGCGGCAGGGCGTCTTCGCAGCGTTCGAGCATTTCCTTGACCGTGCGCGGGGCCCGGGTCGGCTCGCCCTTGTGGCTCTTGTGCGCCTTGGGGAACTGCGCCGGCTTGGCCTCGAAACGGGCCGGGCGTAGACGTAGGCCTCGACCTGGCTGGCGCTGCCGAGAAAGGTGCTCTGCGGCCGGGTGAACAGCGGCATGGCCGCCTGCGGCACGGCGTCGATGCCCTTGCGGCGGATCACCGACAGGGCCAGGGCGGCGCCGCGGGTCACGGCGTTGTGCCGGCGCGCTTCTTCGCGCAGCGGCAGCAGCAGTTCGCGGGCGTGGCGCAGGGTCAACTGGGCGCTGGTCTGCATTTCGAGGATGCGCGCGTGGGTGCGCAGCAGCATGTCGTCGTCCACCAGTTGCCCGAGCCGGGCCTGCTCGCTGAGCAGGCGCAGCAGCACGGTCTCGACCTTGCGCACGCCTTGTTCGAAGGCGCCGTCGGCGTTGACCAACTGGATCATCGGCTCGACGTACTCGTCCCAGGTCGCCAGTACCTCGGCGTAGCGCTGGCGCAGGGGAATCTGGCGGTCGCTGGTCTTGGCCCGCTCGGCCACCCCGACCAGCGCCTGCTCGTCGTTGTCGAGCTTCTTCAGGACATCGCGCACGCGCATGTCCAGCAGGCGCAACTGGCGGGCCAGGTCGTGGCCGTCGCGGATGTCGAAGGCGTCCTGGATATGCCCGGCCAGACGCTCGAGGTGGCGCAGGTAGGCTTCGATTTCCAGGCACAGGCCGAGGCGGTGTTCGCGGCGCAGGTAGGCGAGGAAGTCGTGGATCTGGGCGTTCAGCTCGAAGCGGTTGGGGCTTTTTGCCACCGGGACGAGGATGTCCAGGCGGATCCACACGTCGAGCAGGTTGGTGATGTCCTGGACCGTGCTTTCAAGCTGCTGGGCAGCCAGTTGCTGGCGCAATTCGCCCAGACTGAGGGTACCCCCGTCGAACCGCTCGCACAGCGGTTCCAACAGGTTCCAGTGTTCAGCCAGGGCGCGCAGGACGCGCTTGGGTTCGATCATTGGCGGTTCGACTCGCTGCCAAATAAAAGCGCCGATTGTACTGCATTGGGGGGGATTGGCTTCACCCTTGATCGTTTGCAGGGGGGGTCCGGCGTTTTTCCGCCGATCGACTGCGGCGCCCGGCGCGCAACGGCGTTAGAATGTGCGCCCTGACTTATCCACAGATGGCCGCCTCCTTGCTGACCGAGTCCCGCCGCCGCGCTTACCTGAACGCCATGCAAGTGGTGCACTGGCTGCCGCGTGCCGAACTGCCGTTCGCCGCGCCGTCGCGCCCGGAGCTGCTGTTGCCGCTCGAGCCGCTGGTCGAGGAATTGCCGCCGGAAGTGCCGGTCCGGGCAGCAGCCGCTGTCGCCCAGTCCGTTGTGAAGCCTGTGGTGAAGCCGGCAGAGCGGCCGAAAATCGAGATTCCCCGCCCGAGCGTCACCGCCAAGGCGCCCGTCAAACCGGTCGAGACGCCGGAAAATGCGCCCGCGCCGGTCAAAGCCGTGGCCGTGCCGCCGCCGCGTTTCGCCTTGCAGTTGCTGCGTGCCGGCAACTGCCTGCTGCTGGTCGAGCTGGCCACGGGCGAGGCCTTCCAGAGTCGCGATCCGTCCTACCTGCTGCTCAAAGACATGCTGCGTGCCGCCGGCCTTCCCGACAGCCCGCAGATCGTCGGCGAGCCGGTGCGCTGGCCGCTGCTGGTGCGCGGCAGCCTCGACCAGGGCCCGGATGCCGCGCGGGACTTCGTCCAGGGCTTCATTCAGGCCCGGCTTGAAGAGGTGCCGTGCGCCTGCCTGTGGTTGATCGGCCTGCCGGCCATCCGCTTTGCCGGCGAAGGCGACGAAACGTCCTATACCCGTGAATGGGCGGTGCAAGGCCTGGGCACTGCCTGGGGGCTGCCGTCCCTTGAATTGTTGATGGACGAGCCGCCGCGCAAGGCGGACGTCTGGAAAGCCATGCGCCGGCTGATGGCGCGCTGGAAACCGCACAATGAGTGACACCCTCAGCTTCCGTCGGATGACCGAGGCGGATCTGGATAGCGTACTGAAGATCGAATACGCCGCCTTCAGTCATCCCTGGACCCGCGGGATCTTCCTCGACGCGCTGAAAAGCTACGAAGTCTGGTTGATGTTCGAAGGCGAGCAGCAGGTCGGCCATGGTGTGATCAATGTGATCATCGACGAGGCGCACCTGCTCAACATCACCGTCAAGCCGGAGAGCCAGGGCCGCGGCCTGGGCCTGGCGCTGCTGGAACAGTTGATGAAGCGCGCCTATGAATCGAACGGTCGTGAGTGCTTCCTTGAAGTCCGCGCCAGCAACCAGTCGGCCTACCGCTTGTATGAGCGCTATGGTTTCAACGAAGTGGGTCGGCGCCGCGATTACTACCCGGCGCCGGGTGGCCGCGAAGATGCGCTGGTGATGGCCTGCACCCTCATCGAATAAAGGGCGCGTGACCCGCCCGGGTCGCGGCCTGTCATAACAGGGCATCCTTTCCGTGAGGCTTGAACATGCACGACCTGCAAGAACTGATCGATAACAACGCGCGTTGGGCGGACAGCATCACCCGGAAGGACCCTGATTTCTTCGCCAAGCTGGCGAACCAGCAGACGCCTGAATTCCTCTGGATCGGCTGCTCGGATGCGCGGGTGCCGGCCAACGAGATCGTCGGCATGCTGCCGGGCGACCTGTTCGTCCACCGCAACGTCGCCAACGTGGTGCTGCACACCGACCTGAACTGCCTGTCGGTGATCCAGTACGCGGTGGATGTGCTCAAGGTGCGGCACATTCTGGTGACCGGCCACTACGGTTGCGGCGGTGTGCGGGCGTCGATGCAGGACCGCCAGTTCGGCCTGATCGACGGCTGGCTGCGCTCGATCCGCGACCTGTATTACGAGCACCGCGTCGAGCTGTCGAAGCTGCCCACCGAGGAAGAGCAGGTGGACCGCCTGTGCGAGCTGAACGTGATCCAGCAAGTGGCCAACGTCGGCCATACCACCATCGTCCAGAACGCCTGGCATCGCGGCCAGGAGCTGTCGGTGCATGGCTGCATCTACGGCATCAAGGATGGTCGCTGGAAGAGTCTGGACGTGACCATCAGCGGGCTTGACCAGTTGCCGCCGCAGTATCGGTTGCGACCGCAGGAATAGAGTGTTTCGGGGCTGCTTTGCAGCCCCGATGGCTTTCAGATTTCTTCGACCGGCTTCTGCAGCTCGCGCAGCTTGCGCGTCACCGCGCCGGTATTGCACTTCGCGCTCGCCTGCTCTGGCGTCATCTCGCGGATAGTCCGGTAGAACAATTCACAGGTTTGCTTCTTCGCGGTCACTTGCCACTTCTGCGTGCAGGCGTTCAGTGTCGCCTGCGGGTCGGCTTTCGGGTTGCGGCCCACGCCGGCCTGCCAGCAGGCCGCGCTGAGGTCCTGGCCCATCATCTTCAGGCCTGCCGCATCGGCCTTGTCCTGATCACCACCGTTGTTGGCTGGGTCCGCCGCATACCAGATCGCACTCGGGTGGTTCGAGCCCAGCACCGGCACTTGCTGTCCGGGCGTCGGGCTGATGGTCACCAGGCCCAGCACTTTCAGGGTCGGGCCGTACTGCTGCTGGATCCAGGTGCGCACTGGCGAGCCGAAGGCCACCATCGGCAGCGAGGCACCGCTCTGGGTGCGGGTGACTTCCTTGACCATACGCACCTGATAATCCTGGAAGTAGCTGTAGACGCCTTCCAGGTCCTTGCCGGCGCTGGCCGGCGCGGCGATCGGGGCGATATCGACGATGGTCTGGTAGGCCGGGGTGTCGGTGGCGGGGATGCCGTTGAAGGTCAGCAGGTTGGCCCAGCGATCGGTGGTGTTGGAGCGCAGGTAGTCCTGGGCCTGGGTCAGCGAGTAATCCGGCGGGAAGTGCAGCAGCTCGATGCTGCGGCGGTTTTCCAAAGCCATGCCCAGCGGCAGGAACAGGTACCAGCTGTAAGCCCATTTACCATCGACATTGAGCTTTTTCGCACCGTTGTAGGCCAGCTCGCCGGTGTCGAGCAGGGCGGTCAGCGGCTTGCCGTAGTCCGCCGGGACGCCGCCGATATCGGCATGCAGTTTGTCATTGTCACGCAGCACCTTCACCGTCGCGGCCGGGTAGCCGTCGCGTTGCACGCTCTGGGTCAGGTAGTGCTCGACGGTCTTTTCCAGCGACCAGTCGCGAAAGCAGATCACGCTGCAGTTGTTGGGGTAGGCGAACAGCCGGGTCACGCGCTCCTGGCTGCCCAGCTCCACCCGGGTGTCGGCCGCTGCCTGGCTGGCAGCGGCGAGAGCGATCAGGCCTAAAGCGATCGGTGCAATCTTATGCATGCTTAACTCCTTGTCAGGTTTCTCCCTCCGATCGGGAGGATTGCCATACTGGGGGAGTTGCCGTGGCCATGGGAAGAGGGCGGATGAACGAATGGAAACGGGCGATTGCAGTCTTGTTGATCAGCACTGCGGCCCAGGCGGATGAGCGCGATCTCAGCCTGTTCGCCCAATGGACGGCAGACCATCAGACCCGGCCTTTCCGCGAAATGCTGGTGGATGCACGCCTGTACGGTGTGGTGCCGCTGTATCAATTGCTGCGCTCGGCCAGCGACTGGCGCCAGTGTCGCGCCGAGCCTTTCGCGGTGCCGCCCGTAGCGCAATGGCCGGATGTGCGCAGCACCTTGCGGGTGCTGGACCTGCTCAGTGATGAGCGGATTCTCGGACCTTATGAAGTGGTGTCGGCCTACCGTGACCCGGCACTCAACCGCTGCGCTGGTGGCGCGGTCGGCAGTGCCCACACCCGCGCCTTCGCCGTCGATCTGCTGCTGGCCAAAGGCAGCGACCCGCAACCGTTGTGCCGTTTCTGGCAGCGCTATGGCAAGGTCTGGAACATGGGCCTGGGGCGTTATCCGTCAGGGCGGATTCATATCGACACCGCCGGCTATCGCACCTGGGGCGGCGATTTCAGCCCGGATTCGTCGTTCTGTGTACGGTTGGCGAATGACGAAACCCGTTGATCACCAGATACAGCAGTGGACCGATGGACACGAACACCGCCGTCAGCAGGAAATACGGCAGCACGCTGAGCAGCGAGCGACCTTTGGCCCGCGCGTCCTGGGCCATCCAGGCGCAAGCGAGGCCGGCCATGATGTACAGGTCGATCACTACTTGCGCGGTGTCAGTGCTGGACATCAGTTGCAGACCGAACTGCAGCAGCGATTGTTCGGCGAGGCTCATGCTGTAGAGCGTGTAGCCGGTGAAAGCGAGGAGGGTGATCAGGGCCAGCCAGGGCTTATTCATCGTGCAGTCCTTGCGTCGGAAAATGCTGAGGGCCGAGTGTAACTTCACGCCGGTTTGCTGTGGGTCTGTTCAATCACCCAGTCGGCAAAGCGTCGGCATGTCTGCGATTCCTCCAAGGGCTGCGGGCACAGCAGCACATACGCCGAGCCGTCGCGTAGAAAACCGTGGGGCGCCTGCAACTGCCCGCTGGCGAGTTCATCGCCGACCATCATTCGCGACGCCATGGCCACGCCGAGGCCCGCCACCGCAGCCTGAATGCACAGATAGAAATGTTCGTAGTCGGCGCGGCTTTCGCTGTTGTCCGGCTGTCCGCTCAGGCGCAGCCAGGTGGCCCAGGCGCCAGGGCGAGTGGTGCTGTGCAGCAGGCGCTGGCCGGCGAATCCCTGCGCGGGCAACGAACGTGAAGGGCTGACCACCGGGCCGACCCACTCGTCGCAGACCTTGCGCACATGCAGCCCGTCTTCCCACTGAAAATCGTCGCGGCGCAGCGCCAGGTCGATGCCGCTGCGGGCGAAATCTACCGGGCCGCCAGCCGCCATCAGGTGCAACTGGATATCCGGGTGCGCGGCCTGGAACGCCGGCAGCCGCGGGATCAGCCATTTCATCGCCAGGGTCGGCTCGCAGGACAACACCAATACGTTTTCCCTGGCCTGTTGTTGCAGGCGGTAGACCGTGCCTTCGAGCTGTTCGAACACCGACTGGGTGGTTGCCAGCAAGGCGCGGCCCGCCGCGTTGAGGAAGATCGCGCGGTTGCGTCGCTCGAACAGTTCCACCCCAAGCGACGCTTCCAGCAAGCGCACCTGGCGACTGACCGCGCCATGGGTAACGTGCAACTGTTCGGCGGCGCGGACGAAGCTGCCAGTGCGCGCGGCAACGTCGAAATAGCGAAAAGCGGTAAGCGCGGGCAATTTCATATCTGTGAGGAAAACTAGCGGATTTGCCGCACTATAAATCGCTTTTTAAGCAATGGGCAGGCTTTCGATAATGTCGGCTCGCGCAGTCGATCTGCGCTATTTACTCGCCTATCCAGAAAGGAAACCTGTTGTGAACGAACTCATCGCCGTTGCCCTGTTCACCGTATTGGCGGTCATCAGCCCCGGGCCGGATTTCGCCATGGTCACCCGCGCCAGCTACGCCTTCGGCCGGCGCAGCGGCCTGCTCGCCGCGCTCGGCATCGCCTGTGGCGTGCAGGTGCATGTGCTGTACACCGTGCTCGGGGTGTCCGTGCTGGTGCAACATTCGCCGACGCTATTCCTGTTGATGAAAGTGCTCGGCGCCGGCTACTTGATCTACCTCGGCTACAGCTCGCTGGCCAACACCCGCCGCCTGTCACTGGATGGCGAAGCGCCCGCAGCCAGAGGCACCTTCGTCGCGGGTTTTCTCACCAACGCGCTCAATCCCAAAACGCTGCTGTTCGTGGTCAGCGCCTACACCCAGGTGGTCGGGCCGGGCAGTTCGCTGGCGCAGCAATTCGGCTACGGCCTGTTCATGTCCGTGGCCCACTGGTTGTGGTTCAGCCTGGTGGCGCTGGGCTTTTCCAGTGCGCCGCTGCGCCGGGTGATGATCGAGCGTCAACTGCTTGTGGACCGGGTAATCGGCATGGCGCTGCTCGGGCTCGGCGTGACGGTGCTGTTCGCCAGTGTGCGTTGAGCGGATTGCAACTTTCTGTGTCAGCGCCGTAAGATAGAATCATTCCCATTTAGTCCTGTGCCCCATGAAAGCCACTCCGCCAGCAGACAGTCTCGATGCGTTGTACAAGGGCTATCACGGCTGGCTGCTGAGCTGGCTTCGGCGGCGCCTGGATTGTCCGCACAATGCTGCGGACATGGCCCAGGACACCTTCATCCGTCTGCTGGGCGCTGGCGCCTATGTCACGCCGCGTGAACCGCGGGCGTTTCTCGCCACCGTGGCGCGGCGCCTGTTGGTGGACCGCAGTCGCCGGCACAAGCTCGAACAGGCTTACCGCGATGAGCTGGCGCGGCATGCCGAATTCATGGAGCAGGCACCGTCTGCGGAACAGGTGATGGCTGCGGTGCAGGCCCTGGAACATATCGCCCGGGCGCTGGAAAACATGTCGCCGCGCATGCGCCAGGTGTTCGTCCTGCGCCATCTGGATGGCTTGAGCCATGCGCAGATCGCCGAGCAATTGAACGTCTCGACCAAGACCGTGCAGAACGATCTGGTTCAGGCACTGCTGCAATGCCACGCCGCCGGCGGTGTGCTGTGAAGCTCCCGGCAGCGGTGCTGCGTCAGGCGGCCAAATGGCTGGTGCGCATGGACGACGAGCCGGATGCCGAGGCGCGGGAAGCCTTCCGCGTCTGGTTGACTGCCGATCCCACCCATCTCCAGGCCGTTCAAGCGCTACAAGGTAGTCTCGCGCCACTGCATGACCTGCCGAGCGCGCCGGTGCGCGCGGCGCTGGGCACCGTGGTTCCGCGTTCACGGGCGCGGCGCAGCCTCAAGGCGCTGGCTGTCGCGGCGCTGCTGGCGATCCCCGCCGGGCTGGCGCTGCAGCAATTTCCGCCGGCCTATCTGTTGGCCGATATCCGCACGGGCGTCGGCCAATGGAGCAGCCAGCAACTGCCCGACGGCAGCCGCATCCAGCTCGATGGCCGTTCGGCGGTGGACCTGCAATTCGATGGGCAGACCCGCACCCTGCGCCTGGTCAGCGGCGAAATCCTCGTCGATGTGGCCAAGGATGCCAGCCGGCCCTTCCTCGTTGTCACCGAACACGGCAGCGTGCGTGCCCTGGGCACGCGCTTTGTGGTGGAGCGCCTGGGTGATTCCACGCGGTTGGCGATGATCGAATCCAGCACCGAAGTGAAGAGCGCCGGCGACAGCGTCACCGTGCCGGCCGGCCAACAGGTGCAGTTCGACGGGCATGGCATCCAGCCGGCGCAACCGGTGGACGGTGTCGGGCTGGAGCAGGCGTGGAGCGCTCATCAACTGGTGATTCGCGAGCAGCCGCTGAACCAGGTGCTGGAGCGTCTGGCCCGTAATCACGGCGGTTACCTGAGCTATGACGCGAAGGCCCTGGCCGGCCTGAAAGTGTCCGCGGTGCTGCCCGCCGACGACAGCGAGCGCGCGTTGCGCTTGCTGGCGCGCAGCCTGCCGATCCAGGTCGAGCACTACACCCCGTGGCTGACCCGGGTGCGTCTCGAACAGAAATAGTTCTCAAACCTTTTTCCACTAATCGTTTGCCGTGCGTCCTTGTACTAGCCAACACCTAACGAGGACTACGCAAGATGTCTGTATCGCTACGCCCCCGCAACGCCAGCAGTGCCCTGGCGCTGGCCATCCACTTCGCCATCGTCGGCGCCCCTTTGTTCGCGACCTTGCCGGCTCAGGCCCAGCAACAAGTGCAGCGCTACGACATCCCGGCCGGCGCGCTGGGTGATGTGCTGAGCCGTTATGCCCGCGAATCCGGCGTGGCGATTTCCTTCAATGCCGAGCAGGTGGCGCGCAAGCGCAGCACCGGTCTGCAAGGCAGCTATGGCGTGCCGGAAGGCTTCGCCACACTGCTGCGCGGTCAGGGCCTGCAAGCCCAGTCCAGTCCGGACGGCTATGTGTTGATCGACGTTCCGCAGGTCAACGGCGCGCTGGAACTGGGCGCGACCAGTGTCACGGGTGTGGGGCTGGGGAGCACCACCGAAGGCACGGGTTCCTACACCACCGGTGCGACAAACACCGCCACCAAATTGAACATGAGCCTGCGCGAAACCCCGCAGTCGGTGAGCGTGCTGACCCGCCAGCGCATCGATGACCAGAACCTGCGCAGCATCGGCCAGGTGCTGGAACAGGCGCCGGGGCTCAATGTGCAGAGCCCGGGCAGCGACCGGCTCTACGTGTTCTCCCGTGGTCTGGCCATCGACAACTATCAGTTCGACGGCATGCCCACCACCTCCTTCGCCTTCAGCCAGGCGCTGCCCCATGCGCTGGCGGACATGGCGATTTACGACCGGGTCGAAGTGGTGCGCGGCGCCACCGGCCTGCTCTCTGGCGCGGGCGACCCATCCGGCACCGTCAACCTGGTGCGCAAGCGCCCCACCGACACCTTCAAGGGCTACGTCAGCGCCGGCCTCGGCTCCTGGGACCTGTACCGCACGGAAGTGGACGTCTCCGGTCCGCTGACCGACAGCGGTAACGTGCGTGGCCGGGCAGTGGCGGCGTATCAACAGGGCAACAGCTTCACCGACCACCTGCAGCAGGAAAAAACCATCCTCTACGGGATCACCGAATTCGATCTGAGCGACAGCACCCTGCTCACCGTCGGCGTGGACTATCTGGACAGCGACCCGCGCGGGTTCTCCACCACCGGGCTGCCGCTGCTCGACCGCTACGGCAACAAGCTGCGCACCTCGCGCTCCGACAACCCGGCCAGCCGCGACAGCAGCAACCATCAGGAAATCATCAACAGCTTCGCCTCCATCGAGCAGAAGCTGGCCAATGACTGGACCCTGAAACTGTCCACCAGCTACCTCTACGGCACCCGTGATTACGATTCGGTGATCGCCGGCACGTCTACCGGTTTCGTCGATCCGGCCACCGGCAGCGGCCTGAAATACACCGCCACCAAAGGCGAAAACTGGCAGAAGCAAAAAGGCCTCGACCTGATGCTCTCCGGCCCGTTCCAGGCCTTCGGCCGCGAGCATGAACTGGTCATGGGCTTCAACTACCAGGACTACGAAAACCGCCGCAACGGCTTCGGCCATCCCACCGCGTCCGGCGGCAGCAACAACCTCGTCAGTGGCCTGCCGGTGAATATCCGCACCTGGGACAACTACGGCCCGCGCCCGACCTACAGCATCAACCGCGAAGACGACAACCTGCAGCAGCGGCAGAACGGCGCCTACCTGGCGACCCGCCTCAAGCCCACCGACGACCTGTCGCTGGTGCTCGGTGCCCGGGTGAGCAACTACAAATATGGCGCCAGCTACCACTACAACGTGCCGTCGATGGTCTACCTGAACACCGACGATTCGGTGCGGGTCAGCGGCGAGGTCACGCCCTATGCCGGCGTCGTCTACGACCTCGACGACAACCACTCGCTGTACGCCAGCTACACCAGCATCTTCAAGCCACAAACCTACAAGGACCAGAGCGGCAAACTGCTCGACCCGCGCGAAGGCGACAACTACGAAATCGGCCTCAAGGGCGAGTACTTCGACGGTCGCCTGAACACCGCCATCGCGCTGTTCGAGGTGAAGCTGGAAAACGACAACGTGGCTGACGGCATCATCATCGGCACCGACTACGACACCGCCTACGCCGCGAAGAAAACCACCACCCGTGGTTTCGAAATGGAAGTCAGCGGCGAGATCCTTCCGGGCTGGAACGTCGATGCCAGCTACAGCCACTCGCGGGTCAAGGACAGCGAAGGCGAGCGGATCAAGACCATCATCCCGACGGACATCTTCAAGCTCTGGACCACCTACCGCCTGCCCGGCGCGCTGGAGCGCCTGACGGTCGGCGGCGGTGTGAACTGGCAGAGCAGCATCCACTTCACCTCCGAAAGCTGGATGTTGCCGTCGCCGTCGACCTACAAGCAGGACGACTACGCCACGGTCGGCCTGATGGCCCGCTACCAGCTCACCTCCCAATGGTCGGCGACCGCGACGGTCAACAACCTGTTCGACAAGAAGTACGTGAGTTCGCTGGATGAGAACTTCTATAGCGGGAGTTATGGGGAGCCGCGGAATGTGATGGTGACGACGAAGTGGGAGTTTTGAAGCGGTAGGGTTATCCCCCCTCATGCATTGAGGGGGGAGCCATTTTTGATTGGTTCTGGATCAGCGAATAAAAAATAGACATCACCCTGTGGGCATCTTCCCCTTCTTTAGTCAGAATACGCGACAAAGAAACATTCTCATTTGCAAGGTGCCCCCATGCAGCCCGCTGCTTCCCCACGCGCTCCGATCCGTATCCTCGCCATCGAGGACGACCCGGTGTTGTCCGCCCATATCGACAGTCACCTGGGCCAGCGCGGGTTTGCCGTGACGGTGCGGCATGACGCCAGTGATGTGGTCGAGCTGGTGCGCGACGGCGCCTATGACTTGGTGCTGCTGGATATCCTGTTGCCAGACAGCAATGGCCTGGAGATGCTCGCCGAATTGCGCCGCCGCCAGCGCGTGCCGGTGATCCTGATGTCGGCGCTGGGGGCCGAGCAGGACCGTATCGTCGGGTTCAGCCAGGGCGCCGACGACTACCTGCCCAAGCCGTTCAGCATGGGCGAGATGGATGTGCGCATCGACGCGATCCTGCGTCGCGTGGCCTACGAGCGGGCGGACCACAGCGGCCATGAGGCGTTGGGCCAGGCGCTTGACCTGACCTTCGATCCGCTGCGCAGCGATGTCTGCAACAACGGGGTCTGGGCGGACCTCACCAGCACCGAATACCGCATCCTCGAAACCCTGCTGCACTCGCCCAACGAGGTGCTGAGCAAGACCTTCCTTTACCAGCAGGCGCTGCACCGGGCCTATTCGATCCACGATCGCAGCTTGGACATGCACGTCAGCCATATCCGCCGCAAATTGCAGTCCATCGGCTACAGCGCCGGCCGGGTGGAGACGGTGCGCGGCGCCGGTTATGTGCTCAAACGTGTGACGCCATGACGTTGCCCAACCGCCATTCGCTGTTCTGGAAACTGGTGGGCGGCATCGTCCTGTTGAGCCTGTTGATCATCAGCCTGCATGTGGATGTCACTCAGCGCATCGAGACCTCGACCGCCACATTGCCCGAGCCGACCCGGCAGATTCTCGCCGACTACGCCCACGAGGCGGAGAGCGCCTGGACCGAAAACGGCACGCCCGGTGTGGATGCGTTTCTGGCGTCGTTGAGGGAGCGAGAAGGCGTCTGGGCGGCGGTGGTCGGGCAGCATGACCTGTCGCTGTCGTCGCGCCCGCTGCGCGGGCGCGAACGCAAGAAACTCAACTTCATGCGGCCGCTGGACTGGTCGGTGGGCCGGCCCGGTGGCACGCCGACCTTCTACATCCCGTTCAGCGACAGCGAAGCCCGGCTGGTGATGGACCTGCCGCCGCGGCTGGACCCGCGCAAGTACAACCACCTGTGGCGACTGTTGCTGGAGCGGCTGCTGCCGGCCTGCCTGGCGCTGGGGCTGGGCGTGTTGCTGTACCGCACGGTGATCGCGCCGATGGTGATTCTGCGACGCCAGGCCAACGCCCTGAGTGCCGGCAATCTCTCGGCCCGGGTCGGCACGCAACTCACGCGCCGGCGTGATGAATTGGGCGAGCTGGCGCGGGCCTTCGACCACATGGCCGGGCGTCTGGAAAACACCGTCGGCTTCCAGCGCCAGTTGCTCCGCGACCTGTCCCACGAACTGCGCACACCCTTGAGCCGCCTGCGCGTCACCGGCGAGCGCGAGCAGGACACCGCCGCGCTGCGTCAGCGTCTGGAGCGGGAAGTGCAGAGCATGGAGCGGCTGATCAACGACACCCTGGAGTTGGTCTGGCTCGACACCGAACGCCCGCTGCTGCCGCTGGAACCGGTGGATATCGGGCGCTTGTGGGAGGTGCTGTGCGAAGACGTCTGCTACGAAAGCGGCTGGCCCGCCGAGCAGTTGCACAACGATCTGCCCGCCGGCTGTACCGTGCTCGGCAACCTCAACAGCCTGGCCCAGGCGATGGAAAACATCCTGCGCAATGCGGTGCGCCATTCGCCGCCAGGCGGGATCGTGCGCCTGGGCGGCAACAGCGATGGCGATGACTGGCACCTGTGGATCGAAGACCAGGGCCCGGGTGTGGCGCCGGCCAAGCTGGAAAGCATTTTCCAGCCTTTCACCCGGCTCAACGCCGCGCGTCCGGGCGGCGATGGTTTCGGCCTGGGACTGTCGATCGCGCGCAGTGTGGTGCAGTTGCAGGGCGGTGAAGTCTGGGCGCAAAACCGCACGCCAGGGCTGCGCGTCAACCTCAGGCTGAGAAGTGTATGAAATGTAAAAAAGATTTACTCTCATTTACGAATCTATAGCATTCGCGCTCGTCCCAGGCAGACCTGGGGCGAGTCGGATGTCGCCGTTTTTCCATTCCTCTCGCTCCTTTTCTGCATGCCCTCATTGCGAAAGGAGCGTCGTCGATGCAACCCCGATTCAAGCTCAACACCCTCTGCCTGGCCCTGTTGGCCGCATCCCCTTCGACCCTGCTGGCCGCCACCGACGCGCAGACCGCAGAGACGCTGGAGCTGGGCGACACCCACGTGGTGGCCACCGCCGCGGAAGAGCTGAAGCAGGCGCCCGGCGTCTCTCTGATTACCGCTGAAGACATCAAGAAGCGTCCGCCGGTCAACGACCTGTCCGAGATCGTCCGCAAGATGCCTGGCGTCAATCTCACCGGCAACAGCGCCAGCGGCACCCGTGGCAACAACCGGCAGATCGACCTGCGCGGCATGGGCCCGGAAAACACCCTGATCCTGATCGACGGCAAGCCGGTCACCTCGCGCAACTCGGTGCGCTACACCCGCTCCGGCGAGCGCGACACCCGTGGCGACAGCAACTGGGTGCCGGCCAACGAAGTCGAGAGCATTGAAGTCCTGCGCGGCCCGGCCGCGGCGCGCTACGGTTCTGGCTCCATGGGCGGCGTGGTCAACATCATCACCAAACGCCCGACCCAGGCCCTGACCGGCAGCATCTCGGCCTTCACCAACCTGCCCGAAGACGATGCCGAAGGCGTGACCAAGCGCACCACCTTCAGCCTCGCCGGCCCGCTGACCGACTCGCTGACCTTCCGTGTCTACGGCAACCTGAACAAGACCGATGCCGACGACGCCGACATCAACCAGGCTCACACCGACACCGCTTCCGGCGCGTCCCTCGCCGCAGGCCGCGAAGGCGTGCGCAACAAGGACGTCAACGCGCTGCTGAGCTGGGCGCTGGACAACCAGCAGACCATCGATTTCGAAACCGGCTTCAGCCGCCAGGGCAACATCTACACCGGCGACGTCGGCACCGGCGGCACTGATTCGCTGACCCCGGGCAGCACCGTCAACCAGTGGCTCGGTCGCGAAACCAACACGATGTACCGGCAGAACTTCTCCGTCACCCACCGTGGCGACTGGGAATTCGGCACCTCGCGTCTGCTCGCGCAGTACGAGAAGACCCGCAACGACCGGCTGCTGGAAGGCCAGACCGGCTCGGTCGACGGCGATATCAGCGGCAACGACAAGTCCCTGAGCACCTACGACAGCTACCTGGTCCAGGGCCAACTGGACATCCCGCTGCAAGTGCTGGTGGCACAGACCCTGACCCTCGGCGCCGAGTGGAATTATCAGGAACTGGATGACCCGAGCACCATGGACCGCGCCATCGGCACCACCTTGCCGAACTCCGCTGCGGGCGCGCGGGCTACCGACATGGATTCCACCATCATGGCGGTGTATGCCGAAGACAACATCGAGCTGACGCCCAACTGGTACCTGACGCCGGGCCTGCGCCTGGACCACCACGATCAGTTCGGCGCCAACTGGAGCCCGAGCCTGAACACCTCGTACAAGCTCACCGACGACATCACCCTCAAGGGCGGTGTCGCCCGGGCCTTCAAGGCGCCGAACCTGTACCAGTCCAACCCCAACTACCTGTACCGCAGCAACGGCAACGGCTGTGCGCCGAGCCTGAGTTCGACGGGCTGCTACGTGCTGGGCAACGCCAACCTCGACCCGGAAATCAGCATCAACAAAGAGCTGGGCATCAGCTTTGCCCGCGATGGCTGGAGCGCCGGCCTGACCTACTTCCGCAACGATTACGAGAACAAGATCGTCTCGTCAAACGACCTCGCCGGGCGCACCTCGGCCAACGAAGCGATCCTGCGCTGGGACAACGCCAAGGACGCCGTGGTCAAGGGCTGGGAAGGCAACATCGGCGTGCCGCTGCTGGGCGAGGCCGGCGAGATCCTGAGCTGGAACAGCAACTTCACCTACATGGATTCCAACGAAGACAGCGACGGCAACCCGCTGTCGGTGGTGCCGGAATACACCGTCAACACCATGCTCGACTGGCAGGTGACCCAGGCCCTGGCGCTGAGCCTGACCGGCACCTACTACGGCAAGCAGGAGCCGCGCCGCTTCAACCCGACCCGCGACGTCGACGTCACCGCGCAGAACGAGCTGAAGACCCTCGATCCGTACCATGTCTGGGGGGTTGGCGGCACGTATGAAGTGAACAAGAACCTGTCGTTCGGTGCCGGCATCAACAACCTGTTCGACAAGCGCGTGTACCGCGAAGGCGCCGGCACCAGCTCGGGTGCGAGCACGTACAACGAACCGGGTCGTGCGTTCTATGCGTCGGTGACGACCAGCTTCTGATCAGAGACCTTCAAGGCCAGCGGGAAACATGAGCCCCCCATGAAAACAACAACCTTCTCCTGGCCCATGCTCTCCCGCATCGTCGCCGCGATTCTGGGCGGTTACGCCTTCACCTATGCCTTCACCGCCGCCCTGGCCCGGCTGTTGCCGCTGGACAAGGTCGACGCCCTGATCAGCGCCAGCCTGCTGTCCTTCGCCGTCTACACCGGCGTCATCCTCTGGGCCTTCGCCTGCCGCAGCGCTGCCCGCGCCTGGGCCGGGCTGGCGCTGGCAGTGCCGTTGGCGGTGATCGGTTTCTGGCCGCAACTGATGGAGGCCCTGGGATGAAACCGAAGACCATCACCCAATCGCTCTCGTGGATGCACACCTGGAGCGGGCTGATCTTTGGCTGGGTCCTGTTCGCGATTTTCCTGACCGGCACCCTCGCGGTGTTCGACAAGGAAATCGACGGCTGGATGCGCCCGGAAATCCCGGCCCACAACCTGAGCCAGGACGAGGCCGTACAGCGCGGACTGGATTACCTGCAAAGCAATCACCCCGGCGCCAGCGCCTGGAATATCGGCCTGCCCGGCGAGCGTTCGCCGAACCTCACCGTTTCCGCCGGCGAGCAGCGTCGTGGCGGCGGCACCGCGCTTGATCCGCACACCGGCGAGCCGCTGGATGTGCGCGAAACCGCGGGCGGCGGCTTCTTCTTCCGCTTCCACTTCACCCTCAACCTGCCGCGCAACATCGGCATCTGGGTGGTCGGGCTGGCGGCCATGGCGATGCTTGCGGCGCTGATCAGCGGCATCGTTATCCACAAGAAATTCTTCAAGGAGTTCTTCACCTTCCGCCCGGCCAAGGGCCAGCGCTCCTGGCTCGACGCGCACAACGCCACGGCGGTGCTGGTGTTGCCCTTCCACCTGATGATCACCTACACCGGGCTGGTGATTTTCTACCTGATCTATATGCCGGCGGCGTCCGACGCGCTGTTCGATGGCGATCGCGATGCGTTGAACCGGGCCCTGCGCGGCATGCCGGCCGCGCAACATGCGGCACCACCAAACGCTGCTCAGCAGGAGCAGCCGCGTGGCGAACATGCGGGTGGCGGACGCGGTGGCGAGGCGGGCAGGGCCCGTGGTGAAGCGGCGTCACTGACCCCCTTGGCGCCGCTGCTCGCCGAGGCGGAAAAAGCCATGGGCCCGTTGTCCGGGTTGTCGATCCAGAACCCCGGCCGTAGCGATGCGCGCATTGAAGTGCGGCCGATCCTCGGCAACCGTATCGAGCTGACCAAGGGCCAGAGCATGGTCTTCGACGGCGTCAGCGGCAAAGTGCTGCGCCCGCCCGCCGAGAGCCGCCCGAGTCTGCTGACCCAGCGCGTGATGTCCGGCATGCACTTCGCCCAGTTCGGCGGTTACCCGATGCGCTGGCTGTACTTCCTTTGCGGCCTGGCGAGCTGCGCGATGATCGCCACCGGACTGGTGCTGTTCACCGTCAAGCGCCGCCGCCGACACGACAGCGAAGGCGCCCTCGGCGCGCTGCTCTATCACGTTGCCGAGCGACTCAACGTCGCCGTGGTGGCCGGCCTGTCGCTGGCCTGCATCGGCCTGCTCTGGGCCAACCGCCTGCTGCCGGTGGAACTGGCGCAGCGCGGCGGCTGGGAGGTGCGGGTGTTCTTCCTGATCTGGCTGGCGACCCTCGGCCACGCCATCGTCCGGCCATGGCTGCGTGCCTGGCAGGAACAACTCGGCCTGGCGGCGCTGCTGTGCCTGACCCTGCCGTTGCTGAACTTCCACACCGTCAACCGTGGCGACTTCATCCTCCTGGAAATCACCACCGTACTGATCGGTGCCTTGCTCGGCGGGTGCTGCTGGAAACTCGGCCAGCCGCCCAAGGAACGCCCCGCTCGACGCGCCGCGAGCGCCAGCCTGGAGGTGAATTGAGATGAGCATCGCGTTATCCACAGGCGGGTTGCTGGCCTATAGCGGCATGTTGGGTTTGTGCCTGGGGCTGGAGCGGCACTTCAAGCAGGTCTGGCAGCGCGTTCCTTCGCTGATGCTGCGCCGTGTGCTGCGGGTTGGCGGCTGGCTGGCGCTGTTGGCCAGCTTCGCCGCGAGTGTCGCGGCCTGGGGCTGGGCAATGGGACCGATTGGCTGGTTCGGGCTGATTTCGTTGGCAGGCCTGGCGCTGGTGCTGTTGTTGCCGTATCGGGCGCGGACGGCGGTGTGGTTGGCTGTTGCGGGGTGGCCGTTGTTGGGTGTTGTGGCGCTCGTCTAACGAAGCATTTTCTAATGATCAGAAACCTAGTCAGAAAGCCGTTTTTATCGACTCTTTGACTAGGTTTCTGGTCATTAGAACCTGCTGGCTGACCACCCTGATCACGGCGCCATTGTCGTCACAGATTCCCGAGAAGGCACTGGCGGAGTCTGCACCTCGAACCACTGCGGCCACGAACTCTGATGCCGGCCACCCACTTCCACGCAGGGAATCAGCCGCTCGCTCAATACCGCCGTCTGCCCGACGGCTTTGGCGATGCGATACTTGATGCTGTGAATGCACTCCCGGTCGCCAAACTCGCAACGGTTCAGTTGGGTGCCGCCGCAGGGCCCATTGGCCAGGCCTTTCGGGCAGGTTTCCGGGCAGGTGTAGAGGGTGTCTTCAAGGCGGCAGCGGCCGCAGGTGTCGCATCCCACCAAGGGCCTTTTCAGGCTGCGTTCGATGCGGTGCAGCCAGCGTGCTCCCGTGGCTGTTGACCACAGCGGTCGCTGCACCGCCCAGCCGAAGGCGCGGCTCAGCAGGGTGGTGCGGCTGAACAGTTGCGCGTGAAAACCGGACAGCAAGTGATAGCGAAGCTTTTCCGTGGGCGAGGCGCTGACCCGCGATTCGCCCGCGCGCCAGTCCATGTTTGGCGGATGGAACGTCACAGGCGGTACGCCCGGCATTTGCCAACTGGCGGCCCAGGCCTGCGCCCATTGCTCCGAAGTGTGGACCTTCGCTTCCCAGTGATCGAGCGCCTGTTCCAGCGCCTGCAACTGCCGCTCTTCATGGATGCCGGAGAGGTGGATACCCGCATAGCCGATCAATCGCAGCCCGATGATCTGCAGCGCCAGCCGCTCGACGCTGCGGGCCTGGGCATGGTCTTTCGAGACGGCTTCTTCCGCCGCCATCAGCGCGTGCATCGATGGCGAAACGGTGACCCCGGCGACCTGTTCGAGCATGCTCGCCCGCCCGCGGGTGAGGCTCATGATGCAGGCCAGCAGCGGTTTCGGTGAGGGTTGTCGGCTCATCCAGTCGAAGGCTTCGCGGAACTTGTCCATGTCGAAACCCAGTTGCAGGGTCATGAAGTCCGCGCCTGCGGCCAGCTTCTTTTCGGCCTTGAAATACTGCGCGCCGCCTTCTTCCTCGCGGTACTTGAACGGGTTCAGGGCGGCGCCGAGCAGCCAGTCCGGCCGCGCCTGGCGAACGATCTGCAACGCCGGTACCGATTCCAGGTAACGCACCGGCTGCTGGCCGGGTTCGTGGCCCGGCAGGCGGTCGCCGGTGAGCATCAGCAACTGGTCGAGGCCGAGGGCGTCCATCCGTTCCAGTTGCGCCAGCAGGTCCTGGCGCTCGCGGTTCTTGCCGGAGAAGTGCAGCAGCGCGGGGACGGGCCGGGTGAGGGTGGTGAAGGCTTCTTCGGGCGACAGGTCGAAGGCGCTGCCCACGCGATCGCCGATGGCCGCGATCATCGGCCAGCCGCGGAACTCGCTACGCGCCATCACCTGTTCGAACGCGGCAAAACGCTGCGGCTTGGGCACGAACTCCATGACGCACACGAACTGCTTTTGCCGTAGCGCCTGTTTCAACACATTCATGATTTCTCGTTACCCGCGCGGGCTGACCGTGCGGCCATTCTGGGCCATGTTGGCGGCGAGCCCATGCCCGAGACCGTACGAAACTGATTTGAAAAAGACATCCCCGGAAAAACAGAACATGAGTAGATCTCTAGATCATCGTTAAGAAAATGAGTTTGTCTCATTTAATGCGAGTCCCGACAATTCCCTCATTCATTTTTAGGGTGAGGGAACTACACATGGCTTTGGCACATAACCTGGGCTTTCCACGCATCGGACGCGACCGTGAACTGAAAAAGGCACAGGAAGCCTTCTGGAAAGGCGAACTGGATGAAGCCGGTCTGCGCGCCGTTGGCCGCGATCTGCGCGCCAGCCATTGGCAGGCACAGAAAGACGCCGGTATCGAGCTGCTGCCGGTCGGCGACTTCGCCTGGTACGACCAGGTGCTGACCCACTCGCTGACCTTCGGCGTGATCCCCGAGCGCTTCCGCAGCCATGGCGATGCCAAGCCGACCCTGCAGACCCTGTTCGCCATGGCCCGTGGCGTCAGTGGCGGCTGCTGCGGCGGCGCCCATGCCCAGGAAATGACCAAGTGGTTCGACACCAACTACCACTACCTGGTGCCTGAGTTCAGCGGCGACCAGCAGTTCGAACTGAGCTGGGAGCAACTGTTCGACGAAGTCGAAGAAGCCAAGGCCCTTGGCCATGCGGTCAAGCCGGTGGTGATCGGTCCGCTGACTTACCTGTGGCTGGGCAAGACCAAGGGCGTCGAGTTCGACAAGCTCGACCTGGTCGATCGCCTGCTGCCGCTGTACGACCAGATTTTCAATCGCCTGGCCGAACAGGGCGTGGAGTGGGTGCAGATCGATGAGCCGATTCTGGTCCTCGATCTGCCACAGGATTGGAAGAATGCCTACGAGCGCGTTTACAACATCCTGCAACGGGCGCCGCTGAAGAAGATGATCGCCACCTACTTCGGCGGCCTGGAAGACAACCTCGGCCTGGCTGCCAACCTGCCGGTGGAGGGTTTGCACATCGACCTGGTCCGCGCGCCGGAGCAGTACCCGACCATCCTCGACCGTCTGCCGGCCTACAAAGTGCTGTCCCTGGGCGTGGTCAACGGCCGCAACGTTTGGCGCTGCGACCTGGAAAAAGCGCTGGACGTCCTGCGTCACGCCGCGGCCCGCTTGGGTGACCGCCTCTGGGTCGCGCCGTCCTGCTCGCTGCTGCACAGCCCGGTGGATCTTGACCGTGAAGACAAGCTGGATGCCGAGCTGAAAAGCTGGCTGGCCTTCGCCGTGCAGAAATGCCAGGAAGTCGCCGTGCTGACCAAGGCCGTCAACGAGCCGGAAGCCGCTGATGTGATCGCCGCCCTGGCACAGAGTCACGCCGTGCAGGCCAGCCGCGCCGCCTCGCCGCGTATTCACAAGCCGGCGGTACAGGCGCGTCTGGCAGCGATCAAGCCGGCTGACAGCCAGCGCCTTTCCGCCTTCGAGCAGCGCATCGCCAAGCAACGTGCCGGCCTCGATCTGCCCGCGTTCCCGACCACCACTATCGGCTCTTTCCCGCAGACCTCGGCGATCCGTCTGGCGCGTCAGTCCTTCAAGCAGGGCAAGCTGACCGAGTCCGATTACGTCGAAGCGATGCAGAGCGAGATCCGCCACGCCGTGCAGATCCAGGAACAACTGGGCCTCGACGTGCTGGTGCACGGTGAGGCCGAGCGCAACGACATGGTCGAGTACTTTGCCGAGCAGATCGACGGTTATGTCTTCACCCGCTTTGGCTGGGTGCAGAGCTATGGTTCGCGCTGCGTGAAACCGGCGGTGATCTTCGGTGACTTGAGCCGGCCGAAAGCCATGACCGTCGAGTGGATCCGCTACGCTCAGGGCCTGACCGACAAAGTGATGAAGGGCATGCTGACCGGCCCGGTGACCATGCTGATGTGGTCGTTCCCGCGGGAAGACGTGAGCCGGGAAGTCCAGGCGCGGCAGTTGGCGCTGGCGATCCGCGACGAAGTGCTGGACCTGGAAGCCGCCGGCATCAAGATCGTGCAGATCGACGAAGCTGCCTTCCGCGAAGGCCTGCCGCTGCGCCAGAGCGCGTGGGGGCACTACCTTGAGTGGGCGACCGAAGCCTTCCGCCTGTGCGCCTCCGGTGTGCGTGACGAAACCCAGATCCACACCCACATGTGCTACAGCGAGTTCAACGATGTGATCGAATCGATCGCCGCGATGGACGCCGATGTCATCACCATCGAGACCTCGCGTTCGGACATGGAATTGCTGGAAGCCTTCGAGAAGTTCGACTACCCGAACGAGATCGGCCCGGGCGTCTACGACATCCATTCGCCGCGCGTGCCGGCCAAGGAAGAGATCGTCAAACTGCTGCGCAAGGCGGCGAAGCGGATTCCGGCGCAGCGGCTGTGGGTCAACCCGGACTGCGGGCTGAAGACGCGGGGCTGGCCAGAGACCGAGGCAGCGCTGGTGAACATGGTGGCGGCGGCGCGGGAGTTGCGCGGGGATAAGTCGCTGGTCTGATTTGTCTTTGCTGTACCAAAAGGGCCTCATCAGCGATGAGGCCCTTTTGGTTTTGCCCGAATTACAGGCACAAAAAAGCCCGCGCAAGGCGGGCTTTTTTGTTTGCCTCAAAATTGCTTTCGCAACTTCAGGGCGGGGTATGGTGGCTACACAGGGACTTGAACCCCGGACCCCAGCATTA
This sequence comes from Pseudomonas sp. Marseille-P9899, assembly GCF_903166565.1. Classification (NCBI taxonomy): domain Bacteria; kingdom Pseudomonadati; phylum Pseudomonadota; class Gammaproteobacteria; order Pseudomonadales; family Pseudomonadaceae; genus Pseudomonas; species Pseudomonas sp. Marseille-P9899. The sequence goes on along the minus strand of NZ_CAESCG010000006.1, from coordinate 220,904 downwards.
TGAATGCTATGCTCTAACCAACTGAGCTATGTAGCCAAGTGGCGCGCATTATTCGCTTGAAACGAATATCTGTCAACACTCTATTTCAAAAAATTTTGCGCGCTATCAACCGCTTAGCCGAATGCGGCGTCAGAAGTCGTATTTGAAGCCGGTCATGAGGCTGCGCGGCGTGCCGTAGTTGCCGTAGCTGCTGGTCATGCTGAAGTATTTTTGGTCGAACACGTTGTCCAGGTTCACCGTCGCGCTCAGGTTCTGGCTGATCTGGTAGCGCGCCATCAGGTTGGTCACGGCGTAGCTGCCCTGGGTGAAGGTGTGCAGGTCGTTGCCCACCTTGCTCTGCCAGTTCACGCCGCCCCCCACCGTCAGTTTGTCCAGCGCGCCCGGCAGGCGGTAGCTGGTGTAGGTCTTCAGGCTGTGCCGCGGCAGGATGGTGTAGATGCGCTGGTCATCCTTGTCCGTGGTGGTGGTGTAGACGTAACCCGCCGCCGCTTGCCAGCCTTGCGCCAATTCGCCGCTGAGTTCGAGCTCCACGCCTCTGGAGGTGGTGTCCTGCTCGGCCGAGTACACGTTGTCGTGCTGCCAGATGGCGAGGTTGTCCTGCTCCAGCTTGAACACGGCCAGGCTGGAGTTCAGCTTGCCGTCCAGGTGGCTGCCCTTGATGCCGATCTCGTAGCCCACGCCTTCCATCGGGTCGAATGGTTTGTTGTCTTCGTCGCGTACCCACGAACCCTGCGGGCTGAAGATCTTGGTGTAGCTGGCGTAAAGCGACCAGGTGTCGTCCAGGTCGTAGACCACCCCGGTGTACGGGATGAACACGCCGGTTTCCTTGCGATTGACCTCGGTCTTGGGCGCGTCGTAGGGGGTGTCCTCGGTGTCGCGTTTCCAGTCGATCACCCGGCTGCCGAGGATCAGTTTCAGGTCGTCGGTCAGGTTCAGGCGCGTGGTGGCGTAGGCGGCGTACTGGTTTTCTTCCATGCGCGACTTGCCGGATTCGGTGAACTCCGGTTTGAGCTGCCTGCCATCCCAATCAAAGATGTTGCCCACCGCCGCATCCGGCGTGGCGTTGTAGTCATAGCGCCAGCCGCCCCAGCTCGGCACGTGCTCGCGGTACTGCGACAGGGTCACGCCGGTGATCAGCTCATGCTCGCGCCCCAGCAGGCTGAACGGGCCGGTCAGGTAGGCGTCGAGGTTGTTCTGGCGCGGGGTGCCGGAAAAGCGCACCGGCAATTGCGACAGGCCGCTGCCATCGGTGTTCAGGTTGCCCATCAGGAAGCCGAACAGCTCGTCGAACTGGTTTTCCGAATGGCTGAATTCGACCTTGCCGCTCCAGCCGTTGCCCAACTGATGCTCGATCGAGGCGAAGAAGCTGGTCTGCACGTGGTCGTTGTAGGACCAGGTCGGCGCGCTGTTGATCGACCGGCTCAGGTTGGTCCGCTCGCCCGTGGCGAAGCGGGTGGGCAGGCCGGTACGCAGGGGCGAGTCGACGTCGGTGCGCTGGTAGCTGAAGCCCGCGGTCAACAGGGTGTCTTCGCTCAGGTCGAACTCGGTGATGCCGTAGAGCGTCTGGGCATCGAGCTTGTAGCGATCGACCCAGGCGTGCTCGCTCTTGATGTCTGCCACCAGTCGCCCGCGCACGTTGCCGCTTTCATTCAGCGGGCCGGAAACATCGAAGCCGCCGCCATAACGATCCCAGTTACCGACCGAGCCGGTGATGCTCGCCTGGCTTTCATAGGTCGGGCGCTTGCGGATCAGGTTGATGGTCGCCGACGGGTTGCCCATGCCGCTGATCAGGCCGCTGGCGCCGCGGACCACTTCGACGCGGTCGTACATGGCCATGCTCTGGGTGTAGTTGTCCATGCGCGCGACGGTGGGTACGCCGTCGATTTCGTAGTTCTGCACCGCAAAGCCACGGGACCAGTAGGCGTCGCTTTCCGCGCCGAGCCCGTCGCGGGTGACGATGATCCCGGGCGTGGCTTCCAGTGCGTCGGACAGGTTGGTCAGGCGCTGGTCATCCAGGCGCTGGCGGGTCATCACGGTCAGCGACTGCGGGGTTTCCTTCGGGCTGAGGTTGAGCCGCGTCGAGCTGCTGGAGGAATAAGTGGTGTACAGCCCGGTGCCTTCGGTGGTCGAACCCGGCGCCTTGCCGGAAATGCTCAGGGCATCCAGTTGCAGGCTGCCGCCGCCGAGGTTTACCGGTAGGTCGAGGAGGAAGCTGTTGGCGTTGGGCTGGGTCAGCCGCGCGCCGGTGCCTTCGGTGAGGCGCTGGATGGCCTCGTCGGCGCTGAGCCGGCCTTGCACGCCGGGCGAGCGCAGGCCGCCGACCTGGCTGCTCTGGTAGATCACCTGATAACCGCTCTGCGCGCTGAACTGGTCGAGCGCATCCGCCAGCGGCTGGGCGCCGATGGTGAAGTCGAAACGCTGGGCCTGGGCTTCACGGGTGCTGGTCTCGGCAGCCTGCAAGGTGCCGGCCGGCAACGCGGAGACCAGGGTCGCGGCCAGGATGGCGCGGGCCAGTGGCAAGCGTTTGAAGGCGAAATCGAATGGGTACTGCATAGGTCCTCCCCCAAGAATACAAATGGTAATGCTTCTTATGTGGAGGTGTGACGCAGCAGGTTCTGGAATTACCGGACGCCCGCGAAAAAAATTCTCAGCGCACGATCAGCCAGCGCCCGGCGAGGGAATCGGCGCGCAATTTCTGACTGCTGAGCAGGGCGTCGAGGGCGTTGTCGGCCTGGTCGAGGTTGAAGCTGCCGCTGACCAGACGCTGGCCGGCAGCGGCGTCGAGCAACAGCAGGGATTGCCCCTGATAATCGGCCAGCCGCTGCAGGACGTCGCGCAGCGGTACATCGCGAACGCGCAACTGACCGTCGCGCCAAGCCAGCAGGCGTTCGGCATCCACCGCTTGCGGCGGATCGATCTGCTCGCCGTGCACCGTCAGGCGCTGGCCGGGAATGAGGACCTGAGTCTGCGTGCCGGCGAGCACTTGCACCTTGCCGCTTTCCAGCACCACTTCATCGACCCCGTCGCTGCGCGCGACCGAGAAACGGGTGCCGAGCACCCGCACCTGGGCATCATCGACGTTGACCACGAACGGCCGGCCATCGTGTTTCACCTCAAGGAACAGTCGCCCCTGGCGCAGGTGCAGCGTTCGAATCGCGCCGTTCAGGTCGACATCCACGACGCTGTTGCTGTCCACGCGCAGTTGCGAGCCATCGGCCAGGGTGAAGCTGCCGCGTTCACCGGCGCGGGTGGAGTAGTCGCTGTTCAGGCGTTGCAGGGCTGGCCATTGCAGCCAGGCAACCCCCGCCGCCAGCAGCAGGCAGGCGGCGGTCGCCAACTGGGGCCAGCGCTTGCCGCGCACGCGCTCGGCTTTACGCACTCGCCGGGCCGGCAGTTCAAGCACCTGCCACAGCGACTCGACCTCGGCGAAAGCCCGCGCGTTTTCCGGCGTCTCGCGCCACTGCTCGAACGCTTGCCGTTCGGCCACACTCACGTCCTCGGCGCGCAGCCGGGTAAACCAGTCCAGCGCTTGTTGCGCGGGATCGGCGGCGAGGTCGGTGGGAGAGGGCGAGACGGTCATGACGATTCGGTCTGGTTGCGCGCATGCAGGGCGGCGGCTGCGCAGTGGCTCAAGGCTTTGTTCAGGTGACGCTCGACGGCGCGGGGCTCCAGGCCCAGCTTCGCGGCGATGTCCTTGTAGCTCATTTGCTCGACCCGGGCCAGCAGAAAAACCTCGCGGGTCGGCGAGGGCAGACCGTCGATCAGCCGCTCCAGATGCGCCAGGGTATTACCCGCCACGGCGCTGCGTTCCGGGCTGGTTTCGGTGAGCAATTGTTCCAGCGCCTGCTCGTCATTGACCCCGCGCACCCGATTGCGGCGGGCGTGATCAATGCTCAGGTTACTGGCGATGCGGTACAGGAAGGCGCGCAGGTTGCCGACTTCGCCGCGCTCGCTGTGCATCAAACGGATAAAGGCATCCTGCAGCAGGTCGCTGGCGGTCTCGCGGCAGCGCGTGCGGCGGGTGAGAAAGGCCATCAGCTCGCTGCGGTGGCGCTGGTAGAGCCCCGCCAGGCTTCGGTCTTCCTGATCCTCGGACATGCTGGGCGCCGCGCAGGTGAAGTGAGCGGCGATGCTAACGTTATTGAGAATTGTTCACAAGCAAGTGTTCGGCAAAAAGAATAGTGCGCTTGCTAACGATTTCGCCATAATCGGATCCTTTCCTGCCCTCCGATGGATGTTGTCCCATGTCCTCAAGTACCGCCGCGCCAACCGCGTCCGCTGCCAGCCAGAGCAGCCCGCTGGTGATGCGCATCATCGCCGCCTGCGCCCTGGCGCATCTGATCAACGACCTGATCCAGGCGGTGCTGCCGTCGATTTATCCCCTGCTCAAGGCCAACTATGACCTGAGTTTCGCCCAGGTCGGCCTGATTACCCTGACCTTCCAGATCACCGCCTCGCTGCTGCAACCGGCGGTGGGTTTCTACACCGACCGCAAGCCCATGCCCAACCTGCTGCCGCTCGGCACCTTGTGCACTCTGGTGGGCATTGTGATGCTGGCGTACGTCGGCAGCTTCCCGATGATCCTGCTGGCCGCCGGGCTGGTGGGTATCGGCTCATCGACCTTCCACCCGGAAACCTCGCGCATCGCCCGGCTCGCCTCGGGCGGGCGCTATGGCCTGGCCCAGTCGACCTTCCAGGTCGGCGGCAACGCCGGTTCGGCGTTCGGCCCGCTGCTGGCGGCGGCGATCATCATTCCGTTCGGCCAAGGCAATGTCGCCTGGTTCGGCCTGTTCGCCGTGGCGGCGGTGATCGTGACCTACGGCCTGAGCCGCTGGTACCGCGAGCACCTCAACCTGTTCAAGGCCAAGGCCGGCCAGGCCGCGACCCACGGCCTGTCCCGCGGGCGGGTGATCGGCGCGCTGGTGGTACTGGGGCTGCTGGTGTTCTCCAAGTACTTCTACATGTCCAGCCTGACCAGCTACTACACCTTCTACCTGATCGAGAAGTTCGACCTGTCGGTGGGCAGCTCGCAATTGCACCTGTTCCTGTTCCTCGGGGCGGTGGCGGCCGGCACCTTCTTCGGCGGGCCGATCGGCGACCGTATCGGCCGCAAGGCGGTGATCTGGTTCTCCATTCTCGGCGTGGCGCCGTTCACCCTGGCGCTGCCGTATGCGGATCTGTTCTGGACCAGCGTGCTCAGCGTGATCATCGGCTTCATCCTCGCTTCGGCGTTCTCGGCGATCGTGGTGTACGCGCAAGAGCTGGTGCCGGGTAATGTCGGCATGATCGCTGGGGTGTTCTTCGGCCTGATGTTCGGCTTCGGCGGCATCGGCGCGGCGCTGTTGGGTTACCTCGCGGACATCCACGGCATCGAGTACGTCTATTACCTGTGCTCGTTCCTGCCGCTGCTGGGGATTCTGGCGATCCTGCTGCCGTCTACGAAAAAGCGCTGACAGGCCTGAAGCGCCACGTTACGTCGGATTTGCCGGGTGAGGCTCCGATCCAGTAACGTGGCGCTTTGCAATCGCCCGGTTGTTCTCCGAAGTAGCCCCTATGCCCAACGCCCCCGATCCTGAGCCACTCCCCGAAGCACAGGAAGTCCTGCGCCTGCGGGAAATCATCGCGCACAACTCCGACTGGCTCTGGGAAGTGGACAGCCAGGGCCGCTACACCTTCTGCTCCGAGCACAGCCGACAGATGCTCGGCTTCGCGCCGAGCGAGGTGCTGGGCAAGACGCCGTTCGATTTCATGCCGCCGGACGAAGCTGCGCGGGTCGGGGCGATCTTCGGTGGGATCGCCGCCGAGCAGCGTCCTTTCGCCGGGTTGATCAACCGCAATATCCGCTCCGATGGCCGTCTGGTGGTGCTGGAAACCAGCGGCGTGCCGCTGTTCGACGCGCAGGGCAACTTCACCGGCTACCGCGGCATCGACCGTGACGTCACTCCCGGCATCGGCCCGCTGGACCGCCGCGAAGTGCAGCTCGAAGCGCTGTACGCCGCGGCGTCCGTGGCGTTGGGCCTGGTGGACCGGCAGGGCGTGCTGGTCAACGTCAACCGGGCCCTGGGCCAGCTGCTCGGCGGCGATGCCGCGCAACTGGTCGGCCAGCCGCTGCCTGCGTTGTTGCCCGTTGAGCAACTGGACCTGGCGCAGTGCCTCGCTGATCTGGAACGCGACCAGGTGCTGGCCGACCGTGAAGTGGACTGGCAGGGCCGCACCTACCTGATGAAAGTCGGCGCGGTGCGCGACCTCGACAACGAAGTGCTCGGCCTGACCCTGGCCCTCAGTGACATCACCGAGCAATGCCTGATGCGCCAGGCGCTGGCCAAGACCAATGCGCAACTGGCCGAAGCCAACGCGCGCCTGCAGGCGCTGGCCAGCGAAGACTTCCTCACCGGCCTGCCCAACCGCCGCCGCTTCGACGAGGCGCTGCTGCAGGAGAAGGCCCGCTCTCGCCGCGAAAGCCGACCGCTGTCGCTGTTGATGGTGGACGTCGACCACTTCAAGGTGTTCAACGATCACTACGGTCATCAGGCGGGCGATGAATGCCTGCGCAAGATCGCCATGCTGCTCGGCCAGTCCTTGCTGCGCCCGGGGGATCAGGTCTGCCGTTATGGCGGCGAAGAGTTCGCGGTGATCCTCCCCGACACCGACGCCCATGGCGCGCGCACTGTCGCTCGCGAGCTGTGCCAGGAAATCTACGACGCCAATCTCAGCCACGCCGACAGCCCGCTGGGCCGGGTGACCCTGAGCATCGGCAGCGCCAGTCACGACCCTGGCCGCCCGGGCCAGAGTGTGGCGCTCACGGCGCTGCTGCGGGTGGCGGACCTGGCGCTGTATCGCGCCAAGCAGGAGGGCCGCAACCGACTGGTCGAGGGCGGTTCGCTCGCCGAGGACGTTTCGACTTTGTAAGGTTTGTCAGCACGCTACTGGCAGTCTGCCCCTAGGCTGCAACGGTCCTTCGCGGGCTGGCGGCGAGGTCCGGGTAAAGGCAGGTAAAACGCCTTTTATTGCGAACAGGAATGAATATCTTTCGTGTGCTTGCGCTGGTGCGTCCTGCGTCCCGTACTCTCCGAAGGATCTTTCCGATGTCCGCAAAACCCGATAGCAGTCTGCCTCGACCCTCATTGCTGAAAACCTCCCTTGGCCTGACCATGGCTTCGTTGGCGCTGCCTCAGGGTGCGCAGGCTGCGGAGCCTGTCGAACTGGGCGCGACGGCGATCAAGGGTGAACAGGACGGCGACTACCAGACCCGCCGCATGGCTTCGGAAAAATACACCCAGCCGCTGCGTGACGTACCGCAGAGCATCAGCGTGGTCCCCCGTGAGCTGATCGAACAGCAGAACGCGCAGACCCTCGAAGACGTGCTCAACACCGTGGCGGGCATCACCTTCAATTCGGGTGAAGGCGCGGGCGGGGTGGGCGACACGATCAATATCCGCGGTTTCAACACGGGCACCTACGGCGGTTCCAACGTGTTTATCGACGGCGTGCGCGACTCGGCGTACTACACCCGCTCGGAGATGTTCAACGTGGAGCGGGTCGAGGTGATCAAGGGCTCCAGCTCTTCCACCTGGGGCGCCGGGGTCATCGGCGGGGCGGTCAACATGGTCAGCAAGACCCCGCGCCTGGAAGACTTCAACAAGGTCACCGGCGGCGTCGGCACCGCCGAATACAAGCGCCTGACGCTGGACACCAACCATGTGCTGGACGCCGACCGTGGCGCGGCGTTTCGGCTGAACCTGGTCAAGCACGAGTCGGGCATTAACGGCCGCGACTGGATCGATCGCGAGCGCTGGGGGATCGCACCGTCCCTCGGCCTCGGCCTGGGCACCGACACCCGTTTCATCCTCGGCTACGAGCACCTGGAAGACACCGGCAACTACGACTACGGCATTCCCACCGTGCACGACGGAAAATCGCCACGCCTCAATGGCGGCTCGGTCAGCCGTTATCCGGGGGTCAAATGGGACAGCTACTGGGGCTACCGCAACCTCGACAAGGAAGACAACCGCATCGACCGCCTGAAGCTGAAGTTCGAACACGACTTCAACGACAACATGCGGATCGACAACCAGTTCACCTGGTCGCGCCTGGTGCGTGATTACGTGGTCACCACTCCAGAAGGTAGCTGCCTGTTCCCGACCGGGACGGTGGTCGGCGCCAACGGCACCTGCAACCTCAGCGCCACCAGCGCCCGTTCCGATGGCACCGGCCGACGCCTGATCGGGCCGTCTCGGCACACCGAGAACCAGATCCTCAGCAACCAGACCAACCTGATCTTCAACTTCGATACCGCGGGTATCCACCATGATCTGGTCACCGGTATCGAGCTGAGCAAGGAAAAGCTCTCGCAGAAGAACGGCAGCCTGCGTTACGGCACCCTCGCCAGCCGCTTCGCCGTGGACCCGAGCGATCCGCCGTCGAAGTTCTCCGGTAGCACCGAAAACGCCTACACCTCGCGCAACGATGCGGAGTCCGAGACCAAGGCCTACTACGTCATCGACACCCTCAAGTTCAGTCCGCAGTGGCAAGCCGACGTTTCGGCTCGCCGTGATCACTGGGAAGCGCAGACCACCAAGAGTCTGTCGCGCACGCTCGGCACCAATGGTGTGTTGAGCGATTGGGTGAACGCCGCCGGCTACTTCGATCCCGCCAAGGAAATCCTCACCAGCTACCGCGCGGCGCTGACCTACAAGCCGGCGGAAAACGGCAGCATCTACATCAGCTACAGCACCGGCGAGCAACCTGGCGCTATTGGCGCGACCGCCGCGGGCGGGGTCAGCGAAACCGATGCCGAACTGACGCCCACCAAGGGCCGCAACTATGAGCTGGGGACCAAATGGGACCTGGTCGACGGTCGCCTGTCGCTGACCGGTGCGCTGTTCCGTACCGAATCCACCGGACCGGTGGAAATCGATGCCACCACGGGCGACAAGGCCAACCTCAAGTACCGGGTCGACGGCGTGGAGCTGGGCGCCAGCGGCAACATCACCGATGCCTGGTCGATGTTCGCCACCTACAGCTACCTCGACAGCGTGATTCTGGAAGATGAGCGCGGCTACTCCGACACCCGCTTCGACCGTCCGGGCGGCAGCCAGAAAGGCATCGAGATGTCCAACGTGCCGAAGCACGCGGCGAGCATCTGGACCAGCTACCGCCTGAATGATCGCTGGAGCCTGGATTACGGCGTGCGTTACGTCGGCGAGAAGTACATCGGCCTCGGCCAGCAGGGCGGCAACGTCACCAAGGCCCAGCGTGCCGAAGTGCCGGCCTATGTCGTGCACAACGCCGCGGTCAAATGGCAGACCACCGATGAACTGGGCTTGCGCCTGAACCTGGTCAACCTCTTCGACAAGCACTACTTCCGCCAGTACAACGGCCGTGGTTTTGGCGTGCCGGGTGAAGGTCGCGGTGCGCAACTGACCGCCGAATACAGCTTCTGATCCTGTCGTCACCACGCCCCGCCCGCGATTCGCGGGCGGGGCTTTTTCACTGAGGGCGGTTATGAGCACTCCTGATCTTGGCTGGCTCGGTCTCTATGCCCGCGAGCCCGATTACGCCGCGCGCCTGATTCTCAGCGCGGCGGCCAATGGCAACCTCGACGCCCAGGCGCGGCTGGGGCAGATTCTCCTCGATGGCCGCGGCATCGCCCACGACCCGCAATTGGCGCTGCGCTGGTTCACCATTGCCGCGGACGCCGGGCATGTCGCCGCGCGCAACATGCTCGGACGCTGCTGGCAGATGGGCTGGGGCTGTGCGATCGACCTGGCCGTGGCAGCGCGGCATTACCGCATGGCGGCAGACCAGCGTGACGACTGGGGGCGTTACAACTACGCCAACATGCTCGCCAAGGGCTGGGGCGTCACCCGCGACCTGGCGGCGGCGCTGTCGTACTACCAGCTAGCGGCGAACAACGGTCACGCCAAGGCTATGAACCTGGTGGGGCGTTTTCATGAGGAAGGCTGGGAAGTGCCGCCGGACCTCGACGTGGCGTTCGACTGGTATCAGCGGTCAGCGCTGGCCGGCGATTTTCGCGGCCAGTGCAGCTACGCCTCGCAACTGGTGGCGCGGGGCAAGCTGGACGAAGCGCTGGTGTGGTTGCGCCGCGCCATGACCACCGCGACCGTGCCCTTTCTGCAGACTATGGCCAGCGCCTTGCTGGGCTCGCCGCATGTGGCACTGCGTGAGTTGGCGCTGCAGATGCGCGGCCTCGCCGAGCAGCGTCTCAGGCTGTCGGCAAGCGCATGTTCAGACTCAACCCCGGGTGCGTATTTGCGGCCCACAGCGTGACACCTTGCAGCGCCAAGGCACTCTTGGCGATGCTCAGGCCCAGGCCGAAACCACCGTCGGCAGGCCGCGCGCCATTGAGCCGAACGAAGGGCTCGAAGATGCGCTGAAGATCGGCGTCTTCCACTCCAGGACCCTCATCGCGCACGCGAATGTGCCAGGCGTCGCCGTGGCGCTCGCCTTCGAGAAATACCCGGCCGCCTTCCGGTGAGTGGCGAATGGCATTGCGCAGCAGGTTTTCCAGCGCGTGGTGCAGGCCGTTGAGGTTGCCGAGGATCAGGCAGTCGTCGCCCAGGTGGCAGGGCATGCGCCGGGCGTCCCAGCCGGATTCGAAGCAGGCATTGTCGACGAGGATGTCCCACAAGCGCGCCAACGCGATGCACTCACGCTCCACCTGGGGTTTCTCGGTATCCAGCCAGGCCAGTTTCAAGGTGTTTTCCACCAGCCGGCCCATGACTTCCATTTCCTGATCCAGGCGCTGCTGCAACTCATCCAGCCCCGTGGCGCTCTCGCGCGCCACGCACAGCCGGCTCATCGGCGTGCGCAGTTCATGTGACAGGTCTCGCAGTAGCTGGCGCTGGAATTCCAGGCTGCCTTGCAGGCGGTCGCTCATGTGATTGAACGCACCTGCCAGCTCGCCCAACTCGTCCTTGCGCGCACACAGCGGGGCGGGCAGGCGCTGGTCGAGGTTGTCGCCCTTGAGGTTGTTGGCCTGCTCGCGCAATTGGCGCAAGGGCCGCAGCAGGTGACGCTGGATGTAGAGGCCCAGCAGCAGGCAGGCCAGCAGCGGTGGAAGCAGAACGGCCATGCCGCGGTACAGCGGCCAACTGCTGTCGGCGAGAAAGCGCGGTGGCAGTTGCAGCACCAGCGCGCCGTGTTCGGCGTTCTCGGGGAAGGGCAGTATGACGTCGGGCACGGTGTTGAAACGGTTGCGTCGCACCGGGCTGTCGAGGCTGCGCAGGAACGTCAGGCGGCGCACATCGTCGTCGCCCAGCGCAACGCCGGTCAGGGATTGCAACTGACGGTCGATGAGCACCGCCCAGACGCCTTCGTGCTGGCGGAAATCCCTCAGCCAGATATCCGCGCCCTCGGCGCCGCCGCGCCGCCAGGCCTGCTCGGCGGCCCGAGCGTCCGCCAGCAGTTCTTCGCGTTGCGCTGCGGGCAGATAGGCCGTGGTGAGTTCGGCGGTCGCGCTCCACGACCAACTCAACCACAGCGTCAGCAGGATCGCTGTGGCCAGGACGCCGAGCAGCCGCCAGAGGATCGAATGGTGATTGAACGACCTCACGCTTCGGTGGCGTCCAGCCGGTAGCCCTGGTTGCGCAGTGTGAGGATCGCCAGTTCGGTGCAGTGCGCCAGTTGCAGTTTTCGCCGGATGTGGCTGATGTGCATGTCCAGGCTGCGGTCCCCGGCGCTGTACTCGCGGTGCAGCACCTGGCTGTACAGGGTGCGTTTGTCGAGCACTTCGCCGCGGTACTGCCAGAGCAGGCGCAGCAGGCGGAATTCGCTGTCGGTCAGGTCCAGCCAGGACTGCGCGTAGCGGGCGTCGTTGCGTCGGGTCGAGAAATACAGCGGGCCTTCTGCGGTCACGGGCTGCTGTTGCTGCCGGGCCAGTCGCCGCTCAAGGTGAATGCGCCGCAACACGGCGTTAATCCGCGCATTCAATTCCGTCATGCTGAACGGCTTGGGCAGGTAGTCGTCGGCGCCGTAGGTAAAGCCGGTGGTACGGTCCTGTTCCTCGCCGAGTGCCGACAGCAGGATGACCGGCGTGCCCTTGTCGCGGTGCAGCGACTGCAGCACGTCCAGGCCATTGAGGCCGGGCAGCAGAATGTCGAGCAGGACCAGATCGAAATCGTAGACCTGGGCCAGCTCCAGTCCCTGGCGACCGTCGCCGCACAAGGTCACTTCGAACCCTTCCCGGCTGAGAAAGGCATGCAGATGGTTGCCGAGAACCGGGTCGTCCTCGATGGCAAGGATGCGTTGAGCGCTGTTGAGAGACATAGGGTGAGAACGAGAATGAATTTCAGTCGATTCTACTGGCTGTGTGCTAGCAGACCAAGGGCTGTGCCCAGCCGATTGACGGCGGCCGAGGCCATGGCCTAGAGTGCCGGCCCTTTCCAGTCCTTCATCGCTGTAGCCGAACCATGACCTGCGTGACTTCTTCCTTCACCGCTCAACTGCCCGTCGCCCGGGCCGTTCGTCGTGACTGGCCGAGTGACACGGTGCTCAAGCGCCGGCGCAGCGTGCTGTTCGCCTTCACCTTCTCGCCACACCGCACCCTCCGCTGACCTCTCGCGGGCCGCTTCCGGTCCGTTCGTCTTTTTTGTCATCGAGCGTGCCTGTGCCCGCGCGTGAGCCCTTTGCCTCATGCGTCGGTGGTTGTGGAGTGAGTTGTGAACAAGCGTTTTCTCTGCGGTCTGTTGTTTGTCGTTTCCATCATCGGTTTCAGCCTCGGCGCCACCTTGCCGCTGGTCTCCTTGCGCCTGCTGGAGTCCGGCGCCAGCAGCCTGCGCATCGGCATTCTCTCTGCGATGCCGGCCGCGGGCATGATGCTTTCGGCGTTTCTCGTCGATGCCTGCTGTCGCCACCTGACCCGGCGCACCATCTACCTGCTCAGTTTCAGCATCTGCGCCCTCAGCGTGGTGTTGATCGAGTGGGCGTTTTCCTCGATCTACCTGCTGGCCGCGTTGCGTGTCGGGCTGGGCATCGGCATGGGCGTGGCGATCATCCTTGGCGAGTCCTGGGTCAACGAACTGAGCGAAGAGCACAACCGCGGCAAGGTCATGGCGCTGTACGCCACGGCGTTCACCGGTTGCCAGATGCTCGGCCCGGCCATGCTGTCGTTGGTGGGCGCGCAGGGGCCGTGGCTGATCGTCATGGTGTCGGTGGGGTACGCGCTGGCGCTGGCGTGCATCGTCTGGACGGTGCCGAACGATCATGTCGAGCATGGCGACGAGGGTGAAAAGAGTTTCTCCCTGGCCGGTTTCTTCCGTGTCGCGCCGGCCTTGTGCATGGGCGTGCTGTTCTTCTCGTTCTTCGACGCGGTGATCCTCTCGCTACTGCCGGTCTACGCCACCAACCACGCTTTCGCGGTGGGCGTGGCGGCGTTGATGGTGACGGTGATTCTGACCGGCGACATGCTGTTCCAGTTGCCTATCGGCTGGCTCGCCGACCGCTGCGAGCGAACTCTGGTGCATCTGGTGTGCGGCGTGGTGGCGATGCTGATCGGCCTGGCGCTGCCGTGGCTGATCCAGGTGCAGTGGCTGTTGTGGCCGGCGCTGGTGTTGCTCGGCGCGGTGGCGGGCGGGGTTTATACCTTGGCGCTGGTGCTGATCGGGCAGCAGTTCAAGGGGCAGGATCTGGTGACGGCCAATGCCAGTGTCGGTTTGCTGTGGGGCGTGGGCAGCCTGATCGGGCCGCTGGTCAGCGGCGCGGCAATGGACGTGGCGCCGCACGGGCTGCCGATGGCGCTGGCGGTGATGGCGGCGTTGTTCGTGTGCTTTGCGCGGTCGGCGAATAGGAAGGCGTATCGGGTGTCGGTGGCGGAGTGAGGGTTGGGTTTCTCTCTGGCTTGTAGGCGCGAGCTTGCTCGCGATGAAGGTGTCGCATATTGCAACGAAAACCTCTCGACTTCCGGCTTTCGTGTAGGCAACTTCCCAAGCATACTCCTGCGCCCTATCTGCCGTTGCGCCCTGTGGAATCGCTGCCTAGTCTTGCCCCGTCGCTGATTTCCAGCGACCGGCTTTGACAGGCCGATCAGTAGAAACCTGCAGTGCCAACTCGCCGCCCAAGCGTTCAGCGTTTGAGCACCGTGTTATGGCGGCTGTACGTGGGGCGCATGTGTTGCGCGCCGGGTTCCTCTACTCTCGGTCTGTCAACCCGCGTACAGCTGCCACCTGATGTTTGACAGCAACTGGTGGTCGCTCCACTGGTAGAGGTTGTCATGAAAAAGATTGTCCCGGATCCCCCCGTAGTCCTGCGCGGCACCACCACCGACATGCCCTTCGCGTACCTCGACGGCCAGCCCGTCCCACTGATTGCCGTCTGTGCCGGCAGCGAAATCGAACCCGCCTTGAAACAGCTTTCCCGGCTGATCTGCTCAGCCTACGAAACCAACCTTCTTGCCAGCGACAATGCGGGGCTTCAGATCGAAGACATACTCTGGTCGACCCAGTTCACCCTGGAAACGTCGCGGGCATTGATCGGGTCGATACTGGCCGGCATTGAGTTGCAACGCGGCGCCATTGGGGCATGTGGTGGCTGAGAGGTGCTTGTCGGCAGTTTTCTAGCGCTCTTGAGATCGAGCGCCGCCCGCGCGGCGCTCGATCTTGAGGGCGCTGCAGATCTGCCGACTAGCGAATCAAAATACCCCGCAACAACACCCCCAACGCCTCGCTCGCCTGAGCCAGTCGTTCGTCCCCCGCTTCAGTTTCGGCGATCCACACCGCCGCTTCCGCCAGGCTGCCGTAGATCAGCCGCGCCAACGCCTGCGGGTCCAGTGCCACCACGGTTTTCTCCGCGATCAATTGCTCGATCAGCGCCTGCATCGACGCAATGCAGTGCTGCTGTGACTCCGCCGACGCACCGCCCAGCACGGCGCGGGCATCGCGCAGGACGATGCGCTGGATTTCCGGTTCCAGGGCCATTTGCAGATACACCTCACAGCGGGTGCGGAAGCCGTCCCAGGTGTTTTCGGCGGTCTCGGAGATGGCGTTCAGGCGCTCGTCCATTTCCGCGTCGATCTGCTCGACCACAGCCGCCAGCAAACCCTTCTTGTCGCCGAAATGATGGTAAAGCGCGCCCCGGGTCAGGCCCGCCTGTGCGGTGAGTTCGTCCATCGACGCCGCGGCGTAGCCGGTTTCGCTGAACGCCTTGCGGGCCGTGGCCAGCAGGGCGGCACGGGTTTCTTCCATTTCGGCGCGGGTACGGCGAGCCATCGGTTTCTCCTGGGTGAGGGGTTTACATACGTCTCGTATGTAAATAGGCTTTTATTCATACGAGCCGTATGTATTTTTCCCGCCGCCTGCCGCAATGGCAAGCGCGAGATGCCAAGGAGCGCGAAATTGAACAACCCTTATCGATCACTTTTTGACCACCCCGGTACCCGGAGCTTTGTCCTGGCCGGGCTGTTGGCGCGCCTTGCCCTACCGATGACCGGCATCGGCATCATCACGATGCTGGCTCAACTGCGCGGCAGTTATGCGCTGTCCGGGGCGGTGTCGGCGACTTTCGTGCTGACCTACGCGCTGCTGTCGCCGCAGATTTCCCGGCTGGTGGACCGTCATGGGCAGCGCCGGGTATTGCCGCTGGCGACTGTGATCAGCGTGCTGGGCATGGCCTTGCTGCTGCTTGGCAGCCGCTGGCCAGTGGGCGACTGGAGCCTGTTTCTCGGCGCCGCGCTCAGCGGTTTCATGCCGAGCCTGTCGGCGATGGTGCGGGCCCGCTGGACGGCGCTCTATCGCGGGCAGTCGCAGTTGCAGACGGCGTATTCGCTGGAGACGGTGCTGGATGAAGTGAGCTTTATCGCCGGACCGCCACTCTCGGTGGGGTTGTGCGTGGCGTGGTTCCCGCAGGCCGGGCCTTTGGCGGCAGCGCTGTTGCTGGTGATCGGTGTGCTGGCGCTGGTGGCTCAGCGCGGCAGCGAGCCGCCGGTGCTGTCGGCGGAGGAGGTGGGGCACGACAGCGGTTCGGTGATTGGCCTGGGCGAGGTGCGCTTGCTGACGCTGCTGATGGTGGCCATGGGTGTGATCGTCGGCACCGTCGATATCGTCAGCGTGGCCTTCGCCGCAGCACTCGGACAACCGGCCGCCGCGAGCCTGGTGCTGTCGGCCTATGCGTTGGGTTCTTGTGTGGCGGGGCTGGTATTTGGCGCGCTGCGTTTGAATCAGCCGCTGCACCGCTTGTTGCTGCTGGGCGGCCTGGCGACGGCGGCGACGACGGTGCCGTTGTCGCTGGTCGGCGGTATTGCCGGGTTGATGGCTGCGGTGCTGGTGGCGGGGGTGTTCTTCGCGCCGACGATGATCGTGGCGATGTCGCTGGTGGAGCGGGTGGTGCCCGAACAGCGGCTGACCGAAGGCATGACCTGGCTGCTGGCAGGTTTGAATGTCGGCGTGGCGGCGGGCGCGGCGTTGTCCGGGCAGGTGCTGGACGAGGGCGGGGCGCACGCTGGTTTCGCGGTGGCGCTGGCGGCGGGCGGCGCGGTGCTGCTGGTGGCGGTGTTGGGCTACTGGCGGTTGCGCGAGCGTCAGACGGCGCCGGCCTGAGCCCGCCTCACTTGTGCGACAGGATCGCCCCGATCAACCCCGGAAAACGCCCGTCCAGCGCGTCGAGGCGCAAGGAGTTCATATGCGTGGTGCCGACTGAACGGGTCTGCACCAGGCCGGCGTCACGCAGCACACGGAAGTGATGGGACATGCTCGACTTCGGTCGCCCGCCGTCGAGTTCGCCGCAGGTGGCTTCGGTGACACCGGCCAGGCAGCGAACGATTTCCATGCGAACAGGGTCACTCAGAGCGTAGAGGATACGTTCGAGTACGAAGTCTTTGGGGTCGGGGTGTTTGTAGGCGCGCATGGTGCTGATGATAACGGAGGCTTCACTAAATGCCATAGTTCGAATACTATCGAACAATCGTATCAAAACCTGTCGGAGCCTCCTGCATGTCCAAACTCTTCCAACCCTACACCTTGAAAGACCTCACTCTGCGCAATCGCATCGCCATCCCGCCGATGTGCCAGTACATGGCCGAAGACGGCATCGTCAACGATTGGCACCACGTTCACTACGCCAGCATGGCCCGTGGCGGTGCCGGTCTGGTGGTGGTCGAGGCGACTGCCGTGGCGCCTGAAGGCCGCATCAGCCCCGGTTGCGCCGGTATCTGGAGCGACGCGCATGCCCAGGCGTTCGTGCCGGTGGTGAAGGCCATCAAGGCCGCGGGTTCGGTGCCGGGCATCCAGATCGCCCACGCCGGCCGCAAGGCCAGCGCCAACCGTCCGTGGGAAGGTGACGACCACATCGCTGAAGACGACGCCCGTGGCTGGCAGACCATCGCGCCGTCGGCCATCGCCTTCGGTCACCACCTGCCGAAAGTGCCGCGGGAAATGACCCTGGACGACATTGCCCGGGTCAAACAGGATTTCGTCGACGGTGCCCGTCGCGCCCTTGAAGCCGGCTTCGAGTGGATCGAACTGCACTTCGCCCACGGTTACCTGGCGCAAAGCTTCTTCTCCGAACACTCCAACCAACGCACCGACGCCTACGGCGGCAGCTTCGACAACCGTAGCCGTTTCCTGCTCGAAACCCTCGCCGCCGTGCGTGAAGTCTGGCCTGAGCACCTGCCGCTGACCGCGCGTTTCGGCGTGATCGAATACGACGGTCGCGACGAGCAGACCCTCAGCGAATCCATCGAACTGGCCCGCCGCTTCAAGGCCGGTGGCCTCGATCTGCTGAGCGTCAGCGTTGGCTTCACCATCGCCGAAACCAACATCCCGTGGGGCCCGGCCTTCCTCGGTGAAATCTCCCGCCGTGTGCGTGACGAAAGCGGTCTGGCAGTCACCTCCGCGTGGGGCTTCGGCACGCCGCAACTGGCGGAAGAGGCCGTGAGCTCGCGCCAACTGGACATCGTCTCGGTGGGCCGCGCCCATCTGGCCGATCCGCACTGGGCGTATTTCGCGGCGAAAGAACTGGGTGTGGATAAAGCATCGTGGGTTCTGCCGGCGCCTTATGCGCACTGGCTTGAGCGTTATCGCTGAGTTCGATTCGAACGTGGAGCGGGCCGCCTAGTGCGGCCCGTTTTGTTTTTGTTCGATCTGTCAGGCGAGTCCGAATACTGAATTCTCCCGGAGTCTGAGGAGTGAAGAAAAAACAGCTCTAATTCGTCAGACAATTCTCACAATCTGCTCCGAATCGCCTCATTGCGGGGGCAATGTGCAACGCAGAGCATGCTCGCTCCCATACAAGGAGGCCTTCATGCCCAACTCTTCACTGCACGACGTTGACGTTCCGCGCATAAGCCGCAAAGCCGTTGCCCTGGTTGCTGTCCCGCTGATCGCCATCGGTGCCTTTACGGCAACGTTCAGCCAGGTGTTTTTCTACAACGAAGCAGGTCATATGGCCCATGTGCGCACCATCTTCGGTGAAGAGAAGGTGGTCGAGGACGTTGGCTACGCCACTCAATGGTTTGGTCGCACCACCATGTGGAAGCGCACGATCGGTGTGCAATCGGCACTTCAGGGTGACACCCACGCGAGCGGCACTCCTACGGTGACCGTCGGCACCCTGCCGATCGTGTTCCTGGGTAACGTCGACGCCAAGGTCGAGTTCAGCACGCAGTTTCGCCTGCCGGCAGGTGATGCCTTCCTGACCATCGCGCAGGAATACCGAACCCCGGAAAACTTCATGCAGCGGGCACTGCTCCCGGCGGTCAAGGAAACCCTGCAAGCCACCGCGTCGCTGATGAGTGCGGATGACTACTATGCCGGCGACCGAAGCCAGTTCGGTGCCGAGTTCGAGAACCAGTTGCGCGACGGCCTTTACCTGACCAAACGCAAGGAAGTGCGTATTCAGCGCGACAACCCGCCGGCACAGACCGCTATCCTCCAGGCGGGCACCGAGCAGGGCCAATATGGCGACAACCTTGCTACCCGTTTCATCATCGAGAAGCTGCGCGATGCGAACGGCCTGGAGATTCGCAAGCAGCAACAATTCCGTCTATTCGGCGTGGATGTGGTGGACGCCCGGGTCACCCATATCGATCCCAATCCGCAATACCAGGAACGCATGGTGCGCGTGCAGCAGGCGCTGGCCGAACTGGCCGTCGCCCGGCAGAACCGGCTCAAGGAAGAGGAAGAAAAACAACTGGTCTCGGCCCGTGGCGCGAAGGATGTCGAGGCCAGGCGCCAGGAGAGCCTGCGCGAGCAGATCGAGCGCACCACACAGGCCGAGACCGAGAAACAGCTCACCCTGATCAATGCCGAACGTGAACAGCGGCGGGCCGAAATCGACAAACAGACCGCCGAACTGCTACGGGACCAAGCCCGCGTCAACGGAGAAGCGACCAAGATCACCGCCGATGCCGAAGCTTATGCACGGTCGGCGTCGCTCAAGGCTGACGGTGCCTTGCAGGCAAAACTCGAAGCTCTGGTGCGGATCAACCAGGCCTGGGCCGAGGCAGCGGCCCGGGCACCGGTGCCCTCGGTCATGATGGGCGGCGCTGAAGGCGGTGTCGGACGGCAGGACGAAATGAGCAAACTGATGAGCGTCCTGGCGACCAAGGCCGCGAAAGACCTGGTGGTGGATCTCCAGGCCAATTAGGCCGAGAAAACGCCCGCTCAGGCCTTGGGCGCAATCGCCCTTGCGGCCCCCAGCACCACAGTACGCAGCCACTTCGACGCCTGCGACCGGTGTTTGCGCGCATGCCACAGTTGGTAGTACCTCAACGGCGGCGCCGGCACCGGGAAGGGTTCGATGCGCAGCGGAAGCAGTTCGGTGTAGTGCTTGGCAAATGAGCGGGTGGTGGTGAACAGCAGGTTGGATTTCACCAGCACATAAGGCGCCAGGCAGAAATACGGCAGGGTCGTCGTGACCCGCCGCTCCAGGCCGGTTCCGGCCAGCTCGGCGCCGATGGTGCCCTGCCCGGAGGCGTTGTGGGTCATCACCGCGAGGTGATCCGCTTCGGTGTAGGCCTCCCGGCTCAGGCAGCCCGGACGGATGGGGTGTTCCTCGCGCAGCAGGCACACCAGATCGTCATCGCACAGCGGTTGCAGATGAAGGTGTTCGGCCGGCGTTCGCCAGTTGCCGATCACCAGGTCCAGATAACCTTCTTCCAGTCCACGTGAATACCCGCCCTCGGCCTGCAGGTGCGTCAGCTCCAGCGTGGCGAACGGGGCCTGGGCGTTGAAGCGTTCGATGATCGCCGGAACGAAAAACACGCTCAGGTAATCCGGGGTGCTGATTCGAAAGGTCTGCCGGGTGGTGGCGGGGTCGAAGCGGTCGATGGGGTTGATGATCTGCTCGATGCCTTCCAGCGCCTGGGCAACAGGGTCGATCAGCGACTGGCCATGGCTGGTCAGCAGCATGCGGCTGCCACTGCGCACCAGCAGTTGATCACCGGTCAGTTCGCGCAGGCGGCGCAGCGAGACGCTCACGGCGGGCTGGGTCTGCCCGAGCAGTTCGGCGGTGCGCGACACGCTGCATTCGGTCAACAGGGTGTAGAGCGTGCGCAGCAGTTGGGCATCGCAGTTGGGCATGGAAGTTCTCGGAAAAATGGCATCGCTATGTACCTGAATATATAGCGATGCCCAAAAGCGCGTCCATGCGCAGATGCTCCCTCTGTCAGCGCCAGTCCGGGAGCGCTTTCAGTAGTTCCGCCTTTTCCTGGGTGGCGGCGCCCATTAATACGAAGCCCTGCATGCGGCGGTGCTCGTCGTGGTAGAGCGAACGCACCGCGGCAATCCCCTTGTCGCAACGCTCGCCCAGGTCGGTGGACCACAGGCCGTTGCTGTCCAGCGGCGAGGCGACCACGGTGGGCAGAACGCTGGTCTTGATGGTCACCGGCATCGCCGGGTAGGCGACCGGCGTTGGTTCGCCGGCCAGCGTCCGGGCCAGGGCGCGGGCCTGGAGCATGATCGGCATCACGTAGGGCAGCACCAGGTCATGCACCCGCGCGCAGTCGCCCAAGGCGTAGATGTTCGGGGCGCTGGTGCGCAGGCAGGCATCGGTGATGATGCCGCCAGACACCGCGATCCCCGCCGAGCGGGCCAGTGCGCTGCGGGGTTCCAGACCGATGGCGCAGAGCACGTAGTCGACGTCGAGCCCTTCACCGTCGGCCATCTGCAACAGCAACCCCGAGCCGGTCCGCTGCACCGCCACCGGCGTGTTGCCCAGTGCCAGGTGCACGCCAATGGATTTCAGCGCATTGGCCATTTCCTCCCCGGCTTCGGACGGCAGCAAGCGGCTCAGCGGCCAGGTGGCGCGGTCGAGGACATGCACCTCGTGCCCCGCGTGACGCAGGTCGTTGGCGAACTCGCAGCCGATCAGCCCGGCGCCGAGAATGGCGATGCGGCTGTTGTCGCCGATGCGCTGGCGAAAGCTGCGGTAGTCCTCCAGGTCGTTGACCGTGATGACGGCGTCCACGCCATCGCCGGCCAGGGTCGGGCGGCGGGCATCGGCGCCCAGTGCCAGCACCAGCGACCGGTAGCGTTGCGGCTGGCCGTCGAGCCACACCAGTTGTGCTTCGGCATCGATACGCTCGACCTCGGTGCGCGGCCGGACCTGGGCCTTCAGTTGCACCGCCATCTGCTCGGCACTGGAGGTGACCAATTGGTCCGGCTGACGACCGGTCTGGAACGCATTGGACAGCGCCGGCTTGGAATAGAACTCGCCGCCGTCGCGGGTGACGATCAGGATCGGTGTGTCGGCATCGAGCTTGCGCAGCTCACGGGCCAGGGTGTAACCGGCCAGGCCCGAGCCGAGGATGACCAGCGGATCCGCCTGAGCTGCGGCCTGGGCTGGCGCTTCACTCGCGCCGACCCGGACCATATCGAAATCGGCCTTGCCGACGCCGCATTCCGGGCAGTACCAGTCGTCCGGCACGTCCTCCCAGCGAGTGCCTGCGGCGATGCCGTCTTCCGGCCTTCCGGCCGCCTCATCGTAGATAAAGCCGCACACCAGACATTCCCATGTGTACATGGTGAAACCTCCCGTCGATTGATCAGCTGGTGAAGGCGCGGCCCAGGCCCAATGCGCTCAGGGCGCGGCGGTAGGCCGTGGACGAACGGTCGGCGGGAATGTGGATTTCCAGCGACAGGTCCAGCGGCAGGTCTTCGGGGCGGCACAGTTCGACGATGTCGCGGTCTTCTTCGAACACCTGCTGATTGAAGGCGTACACGTCTTCCAGTGGCATGTGCTTGTCGAAGTTGCGAGTGATGGCGCAGAACATGCGGGTCTTGCGCGCCGAGATCGGGCTGGCCGCGTTGAGGATCACCAGGCGCTGGTGCGGGTCGGGGAAGTTGACCGTCAGGCGCGCGGTGAACGGCGCGAAGACATCGAAGGTGCGCGTCCAGAGGAAATCGTCCGGGGCGCGGTGCTGCATGGACTTGGGGAAGTTGCTGACATTGCTGATGTACTCGGCATGCACGCCATAGGGCGTGACCTGCGCCTTGTAGGTCGGCACCACGGGATTGTCGCGCTCGGCAAAGGCCTCATGGTGAATCCAGGCGAAGTGGGCGACATCGATGAAGCCTTCCACCTGACGCCCGGCCGAGGCGGCGATATCGATCGATGGTGGCAGGATGCGCTGGAAGCTCTCGTCGTGCCACGACGGCATCTCGGCGAAAGGCGCCTCGGTGCCGGACATCAACACCCAGATCAGGCCGTAGTCCTCGCGGGTCTGGTACATCTGGATGCGATGCCGCTCGGTGAGGTTGGCGTTGGGTTCGGAGGGAATCCGGGTGCAGCGGCCATCGGTGCCGAAGTGCAGGCCGTGATAGGGGCAGATGATGTTTTCGCCCTGGACCCAGCCCTTGCTCAGTGGTGCACCGCGATGGCTGCAGATATCGCGGGCGGCGTTCACCTTGCCGCCGGTGCGGTAGAGCACCACCGGCTCATCGAGCAGGGTGACGGCGTAGGGTTTGTCGGTGACCTCCGAACTGAAGGCCACCGGGTGCCAGTGCCGGGTGAGGATCTCGCGGTCGTGCGGGGTGAATGAGCTGGTCTTGGTGATCGGGTTCCAGGTCACGGTCTGGCAGGCCAAGGCGGCGGTGGACATTATTGTTCTCCTTGTTATGAGCTCTGCACTTGTCCAGTGCGAAGCCCATGCTAGAGAACCGGGCCAACCGCGCCCATGTCGCCAACCACATGTTGCCTATGTGTGATTCGTTATGGCCTTTCAGCCCACCGCATGCAGCGGCAGCACACCGCCCACCTGACGCTCCCACAGCCGGCGATATGCGCCATCGGGCCGCGACAGCAGTTCATCGTGCGAGCCGTCCTCGATGATCTGGCCGTTATCGAAAAACAGAATCCGGTCCAGTTGCGCCACCGTCGACAGGCGGTGGGCGACGACGAGTACGGTCTTGTCGCGCATCACTTCGGTCAGGGTGTCCTGGATGGCTTGCTCGGTGATGGAGTCGAGGCTCGCGGTAGCTTCGTCCATGATCAGGATCGGCGCGTTCTTGATGATGATCCGCGCGATCGCGATGCGTTGCCGTTGGCCACCCGACAGCCGCACGCCACGCTCGCCCACCAGCGAGTGGTAGCGCTTGTCCATTTTCTCGATGAAGTCATGGGCGTGGGCTTGCCGCGCGGCAGACTCGACATCCGACTCGCTGGCATCGGGATCGCCGTAGCGGATGTTATCCAGCAGGCTGCGGTGGAACAGGCCCGGCTCTTGAGGGATCAGGCCGATCTGCGAATGCAGGGAGTGCTGGGTGAACTGGCGGATGTCCTTGCCGTCGATGCTGATCACGCCTTGCTGCGGATCGTACTGACGCAGCAGCAGGTTGAGCAGCGACGATTTGCCGGAACCCGAATAGCCCACCAGACCGACCCGCTGTCCGGCCGGGATCACCAGATTGAGATTGTGAAACAGCACCTGGCCCGGCTGATAGCCGAAGCTGAGGTTGCGGATTTCAATGCTGCCCTTGGCGATGCGGATGTCGCGCGCCTGTTCGCTGTCGACGATCTCATGGGGCACGACGATGGTTCGCACGCCGTTCTCGATGTTGCCGAAGTATTCGAACAGGTCGAGAAAGCGCCGGCTGATGTTGCGCGCTTCGGCGATCACCACGAACGACAGCGTGGTGCTCATGACGAATTCGGGCACGCCGATCACGCCCTCGCGCCATTGCCACAGGGCAAAACCCAGCAGACCGATTTTCAGCACCAGTGAAGCACTGGTCTGGAACAGCACGATCTTTTCGTTGAAGCCCCAGGCACGTCGGGCGGCGTCCACTTCGCGGGAGAGGAATTGCTGCAGGTGCGCCCGTTCGAACCCGATGCGGGCGAACAGGCGCACCGCAGTCAGGTTGCTCACGGCGTCGACCACGCGGCCGGTGGTTTCGCTGCGGGCCGCGGAAAACAGCCGTGAATACGGCTGGCAACGCCGCGCCAGCACGGAGGACAGCAGCACGAAAGCGACGGACCAGACGAAGGTGAAACCGGCCAGCAACGGGCTGGCGCCGGCCAGAATGATCACCGCCACGGCCATGGTCACCAGCACTGGCATCACGTCGAAGATCAGCGCCCACAAGGTCATGTTGACGCCCATCGACGTCTCGGAAATGCGGTTGGCCAGGGAGCCGGCGAAGTTGCTGCCGATGTAGCGCTGGGAGTGGTGTTGCAGGTAGGCGAACAGGTGGGCGGTGACGCGGGTGCGTTGCAGCGGCGCCACATGCACCCGGCAAAAACCGGCGACGCGGCCAAACACCAGCTCGCCCAGGTTGAGCGCGACGAAGAGGATCAGCGGTGGCCAGACGGCGTTGAGGTCGCGCGGGCCGGAAAAGTCGTGGCTGAGTGCCCCGACCACCTGACCCAGTGCCAGCGACACGGTGACGCCGCAGGCCGAGGAGAGGATTTGCAAGGTCACGATCAGCAAATACCAACCGAGGAAATGCCGGGCGAATTGCAGGGTGAAGCGAAACGGACTCGAAGCCAGTGTGGGGATATGCGAGTCGGGAACCGTGGTCGACGTCATGGAAGTCCTTTGATTCAAACAGGCCGGATGACCGGTTCTGGCAGGCAGCGCCGCCCTCGCCGGGAGGGCTGGCGCTATCAGTGAGGGTCAGGCCAGTTTCGGCGCGGGCCAGTCGCGGGTCTTGTAGGTGTCGTCACCCGGGCGGTAGCGCACCGTCCCGGCAAGGTGCTGTTGCTGACCGACCAGCAGCACGCTGTTCACTTCGGTCGGTTCGCCGGCGAGGCGTTGCGCTTCTTTTTCGCGCATGCCGTCCAGCCCGAGGTCGAGCTGTTTGCCGAACCACAGCGTCAGGTAGGAGTGGTCGATGTAGACGTTCTCGGTGATCGCATGCAGCAACACGCTCAGGCCCTGGCGCGCTTCGAGAATCCAGTACACATAACGCTCGAAGTCTTCCTTGAGCAGGGCGAAGCGGAACATCGGTGTCGGGTGCAGGCCGTTGGATTGATCCAGCCAGCGGTAGTCCCAGATCTTGAAGCGGTCCTGCAGTTCTTCGTTGAGGCGTTCGGCGATGTGGCGGGTTTCTTCGGAGAAGTAGATGTGGCTGTGCCAGGCGACGATTTCGTCGATTTCGGCAGGCACATCGGGTACGGCAACACGTTGGGTGGTCACGGTCATGGCGGGTCTCTCTATCAGGTCAGGTCAGTCAGGGTCACGCCTTTGCTGCGCAGCAGCCGGGCGGGGTTGTGGAAAAAGATGTCGCGTTGCGCGGCGGCATCCAGCGGGGCGCGCCGGATGTTTTCGATCACCTCGCGGGTGTCGGCGAACGGCGCGTAGTCGGTGCCGAACACCACGTGCTCGTGGCCCAGCACCCGGGCGACATGGGTGATGGCCTCGGTGCCCCGGCCGGCGGCGCCGGTGTCGAACGTCAGGCGGGCCAGGCGCTTGCGGATGTCGGTGGCGCCGTAGCGTTCCGGCGCGGCGAGGAACTGCTCCAGCAGGTTGGCGAAGGTGCCGGAACCGCCGAGCATGGCGAACTGCACGGTGATGTCCGGGAACTCGTCCAGCAGGTCGGTGAACAGCAGCGTGAACACCGCATTGGCAAATCCGCTGGCCGTGGCGACCGCCGAACGAACCGCCGCGATATCCCGGGCCTCAGGCGCGGGCGGTTGGCCGCTGATGCTGGCGTGGCCATTACCGGTGTGCAGGTAGAGGTGCGAGCGGTGTTTTTGCGCTTCGACCAGCAAGGGCCGGATGTGCGCCGCCGCTTCGCTGGAGGCGAACACGTTCACCGGTAGTACCGCGCCGATCAGGCCCCACTGCTCATGGGCGCGGGCCAGCTCATCGACGGACCAGCCGATGTCCGAGGTGGACAGCGCGGCAACGGCGGAGAAGCGGGCGGGATGCTCGCGCACCAACTGACCCAGGTCCTTGTTGTAGGCCTGCCACAGTTCAAGCGCTTCGCCGGGTGCGGAAAGCGGATCGACGCCCAGTGTGGTGGGCCACGAAATAAGCTGGTGAACGATGCCCACCGAGGCCAGGTGTTCGAGCCGCAGGTCGAGGTCGAACCATTGCGGGCCCAGGTCGAAGCGTGCCGGCAGGGCATCGTCGACGCCGCGCACCAGCGCCACCGGTCCCGCTTGCGCACGTTCGATACGCACACCCTGGCGGCGCTCGCTCAGCAGGCGGGTGACGGTGGGGGAAAACCAGTGGCTGTGCAGGTCAATCTTCGGTTCAGGCATGTGCAATTCCTTGATCGTTGCTCACAGGGTTTGTTGCCAGAGTGCCCGCAGCTTGGGCACCCACTCTTTGAGGCCGCGCGCAGTGTCTTGCGGGCTGAGCATGTTGTGCCGGGCCTGTTCCGCGGCCGGGGCGGGCAGCCCCGGTGGCAGCGGGGCGTCGGGCATGTTGCCGAGCGAGAACGCCTCGCTCGCCAGCAATGCCTGGGCGTCGGGACTCATCAGCCAGGTCAGCAGCAGGCGTGCGGCATGGGGATGGGCGGGCTGGCGCACCAGCCCCTGGCCGAACGGCACCAGCAAGGTGAAGTCCGCCGGGTAGTCGATGGCGATGGGCACCCCCAGTTGTTGCTGTCGCATCAGCGGCGGCAGGTAGGCCCAGGGGTTCAAGGCCCGGCGCCCCTGCGCGAGGCTGATCACGCCGGCTTCCTGCGCACCGCCGGCGCCGCCGCGATCACGCAGCGCGGTCAGTTGCTCGACGCCAATGCGTTGCTGCACCAGCAGTTGCAGCAAGGCCACGTCGGTGGTGCCGGCCCCGCCGCCCGGCGCGCCGTATTCGAAGCTGTTGCGCCATTTATCGGCGAGCAGTTGTTCGAGATTGTTCGGCAGCGCCGCCTCGGCAACGCGCTGGGTGTTGTAGCCCAGGCCATAGACCTTGTTGAAGGTGAACCAGACCTGGTCCTTGTAGTGCCAGCGCGTGTCCAGATCGTCCGCGGTTGGCGGGCGCCAGCCTTCTAGGTAGCCGCGGTCGGCGATGTCCATGACCACGTTCACCGGTTGGCTGATCAGGTCGCCGTAGTGCGCGCCGGTGACTTTCTCGACGTCGAGCCGGTCGGTCACGGCGGTCGGCGACAGGTGCATGTAGGTCACGCGGATACCGGGAAAGGCCTGAGCGAACCGCGACCACAGCGGCTGCCATTCGTAGTCCATGGCCGCCTGATAGACCACCACCTGATGCTCGCCGGCCTTGAGCGCTTCGCGGTACAGCGACTCCATCGCCGCCTGCTGCGCGGCACTGCCGGTCAGGTCGCGGGTGCGCTGGGTCGCTTCCTCGTCGTTGAACGCGCCTTGGCGGGTGCCCAGGGCGAACACGCCGGCCAGGGCGGCGACCACCAGTGTCAGGCGCAGGCTGTAGGGCAGGCGCTTCATGCCGCCTCCCGTTCGGAGGGCGTGGCGGCGGCGGTGTCGTGCGCGGGCTGTTCGTCCCGCGGCATCACCACGGCGGCGCCAGGCTGGATCAGCACATGCACCGAGCGCCCGGACACCGACTCGCGGGTATGCGCTGACGTGCCCCAGACATCCAGCGCCAGGGTCACGGCGAGGGTGCGGTCTTCGACCACCACCTGGGCGAGGTAGCGGTCGCCGGCATAGGTCACCTGGGACAGGATGCCGGTCAGCAGGGTGGCGTTGTCGGGCACCGGATGATCCAGCGGCACCGCGACGATTTGCGCGGCGCGCAGTGCGAGCCACACCGGTGTTTCGGCGGCGAGGCCGATGGGGTTGCCGGAGACAAGCTGCAAGTCGCTGCCGGCGAGGGCAACGTGGGCCAGTTCGCCCGAGGTCTTGCTGATCTGGCCGCGCAGCAGGTTTTCGAAACCGACGAACTCGGCGACGAAATGGGTGCGTGGCGTTAGGAATATTTCGCTGGGTGTGCCGATCTGTTCCAGCCTGCCGGCGTTCATCACCGCGATGCGGTCCGCGAGTGCCAGCGCCTCGGCATGGTCGTGGGTCACGTACACCGCGGTGTAGCCCAGTTCGTCATGGATGCGGCGCAAGTCCTGACGCAGGCGAATGCGCAGTTGCGCGTCCATGTTCGACAGCGGCTCGTCGAACAGCATCAGCGCCGGGCGGGCCACCAACGCCCGCGCCAGGGCTACACGTTGCTGCTGGCCGCCCGACAACTCGGCCGGGTAACGGTCGGCGTAGCCTTCGAGGCCCACCAGTTGCAGCGCTTCGATGACCTGGCGGTGTTGCTCATCGCCAAGGCGGGTGCGGGTCTTGAGCGGGTAGGCGACGTTCTGCCTGACCGTCATGTGCGGCCACAGCGCGTAGTTCTGGAACACCATGCCGATGTTGCGTTTTTCCGGCGCGACGAACAGGCCCTGTTGCGTATCGGCCACGGTGCGCTCACCCAGCAGGATCTGCCCGGCGTCCGGTTCTTCCAGGCCGGCGATGCAGCGCAGCGTGGTGGTTTTGCCGCAACCGCTGGGGCCGAGCAGCACGAAGAACTCGCCGTGCTCGATCTTCAGGTCGAGGTGTTCTATGGCATTGACGCGCCCGTCGAAGGCCTTGCGTACATGGTTGAGGGTTACGCTGCTCATGGTCAAAAGCCTCCCGACGTGCCGGCGGTGAGACCGAGGGCACGTTGCTTGTTGCGGTGATTGTTGAGGTGACGTGCGCGCCGAAAGGCCCAAAGGGTCAAAAGGCTCGCGCCCCAGAGCGCGACCGAAAACGCCATCAGCACCATCAGCAGGGCGGCCGCCATGCTGTAGTCGCCGGCGCTTTGCAGGTTGTAGGTGATGACCGCCAGCGTGTTCACGCCGGGGGACTTGAGCAGCAGCGGCACTTCCAGGTTGCCGGAGACCATCAGTGCGCTCATGAACCAGCCGGCAATGAAGCTGGGTGCGGCGAGCGCCAGGACGATCTCGAAGAAGGTCTGCACGGGCCCGGCGCCACTCATGCGCGCAGCCTCCGAGAGCGACGGGGCAATCTGCGCGGTGGCCGACAGCGCGATCTGGCTGGCGAACGGCATGGCGGTGACGATCAGCGCCAGGGCCACCAGCCAGATGGAACCGTACAACTGGGCGAACGCCGGGATGCTCAGCCACGCCCACGAGATCGCCACGGTGGTGACCACGCCGGGCATGGCCAGCGGAATCAGGGTGGCGAAGCGCAGCGCCGCCTGGCTGCGGCGGCCCAGTTGCCGGGCGAGGGTGGCGACGCTGAAGGCCAGGGTCATGACCACCGCGCCGACAATCACCCCGAGCACCAGCGTCACCCGGATCGCTTCGATCACCCGCGGCTGCTCCAGAACGCTGACGTAGCGGGCCAGCGACAAGCCGCTGTAGACCCCGGGGTAAGGCTGGATGGAGGAGAACGCCAACGCCCCCAGCGGCAACACGAATGACACCAGCAGAAACAGCACCACCAGCGCGGAAACCAGTGAGCGCAGGCCGCGCAGTCGCAACAGCCGGGCGCGGGAAAACTTGCCGCTGACCGACACGAAGCCCTTGCGCCCCAGCACCCGCAGTTGCCCCAGGTAGATCAGGGCGACGAAGGCCACGAACAGGCTCGACAGGATGCTCGCCTGGGCGTAGTCGGCGGGCCCGGCGCCACCGCCCAGCAGGTTCAGCAGCAAGGTGGCGATCACCACGATGTTGTCGGGGCCGCCCAGGATCAGGATCGGCTCGAACACCTGCAGCCCGGCAATGATTCCCAGCAGGGCGACGCTGGTCAGCGCCGGCGCAAGGCTGGGCAGATTGATGCTGAGGAAGGTGCGCAACGGCCCGGCGCCCGACAGGTAGGACGCCTCGTCATGGGAGCTGTCCAGCGCCCGGAAGGCGCCGGCGATGAACAGGTAGGTCAGCGCGACTTTCTTCAGGATCAGCACGGTGTAAATGCCCCACCAGCCCTGAATGTTCAGCCACGGCGTCTCGATGCCCAGCCCGTGGCGCAGGGCATCGTTGAGCAGGCCGGTCCATGGGTTGGCCAGTTGGGTGAACGCGATGGCATAGAAAATCCCGGGCGTGACGAACACCAGCAGCATGCTCGGCATGATCCAGCGGCGTACCCGCAAGTCGGTGCGCTCGCTGATAAACGCCAGGGCGATGGCCAGCAGCAGCGAGGCGCTGGTGCTGACCAGCGCGATCTTCACCG
This sequence comes from Pseudomonas sp. Marseille-P9899, assembly GCF_903166565.1. NCBI lineage: Bacteria > Pseudomonadati > Pseudomonadota > Gammaproteobacteria > Pseudomonadales > Pseudomonadaceae > Pseudomonas > Pseudomonas sp. Marseille-P9899. The sequence continues at coordinate 190,379 of NZ_CAESCG010000006.1, read as the reverse complement.
AGGCCCAGACCGCCGCGAGCATGCCGGGGTTGTGGAACGCCACGCGCCACGCGGCCAGCGTCCACTCGCCCGGCAGAAACGGCGCCTTGCTGCGGAACGCACCCACTACCAGCATGATCAGCGGCCAGACGAACAGCACCGCGATCAGGCCGAGAAAGGGAATGAACCACGCAGTCTTCACCAGTGCCCGTGGGCTGGCCCGGTGTCCGCTCAACCGGGCGAGCTTGATGAACAACCGCTGCGGCGGCGGGGCGCTGTGAATGTCTCGATTCATGCTGCTGTTCCCCGTTTAGAACTGGTAGTTCAAACCGACGTAATAGAAACCGCCGGACGCACCGGCCGGGGCGATGAAGCCGTAGCGGTTGATGCCGTTGACCTGGTTGAACGACTTGTACTTCTCGGGATAGGTATCGAAGAGGTTGTTGGCGCCCACGTTCAGGCCCAGCTCGCGGGTCAACTGGTAGCGCACGTCGAGGTCCACGACCCATTGCGCGCTGAAGGTCTGGTCCTGGCTGGCGAGGGTGGGGTGGTTGTAGGTGTATTCGCCGAAGCGGGTGGCCTGGACGTTCACGCCCCACTTGCCCAGGGTGTAGTCGCTGGACAGGATCAGCTTGTTTTCTGGCGTGCCGTTTTCCGGGTTGAGCAGCACGTCGCGGGTGAACAGGGTGGTTCCGGTGCGGGTCGGCACGCTGCCCTGTTTCACGTTGCTGACCTTGGTGTCGGTGACGCTGAAACCGGCGCCGAGGTCCAGCCGGCCGAACTCCTGAAGGTCCAGCCGGTGCTTGAGCTGGGCGTCGATGCCGCGGGTCTTGGTGTCATAACCGTTGGTGTAGAACGAGGCGCCGGTAAATGCGCTGAGGCCGGCCTGGGCGAGGATGTCGCGCACGGCCGTGGAGCTGTTGTTGGCGGGGTCCTGCAGGGTCGAGGTGGCGAGGATGTTGCCGTCGATATCGATGCGGTAGGCGTCGATGGTCAGCGATGTGCGGTCGGTGGGTGTCCACACGAAACCGAGCGACAGGTTGCGGGCTTTTACCGCGTCCAGCTCCTTGGCACCGAAGGCTGCCACGGCGCTGTCGCCAGGACGAAACAGACGGGTGCGGCCTGGCGCGGCGGCGCCGCCGTCAAAGCTCCAGTTGCCGGTGTAGGTGGTGGTCTGGGTCGACAATTGGCCCAGGCTCGGTGCGCGGTAGCCGGTGCTGAAGGTGGAGCGCACGGCGAACTCCGGGGTGAAGGTGTAGCGCGCCGACAGCTTGCCGTTGACCGTGTCGCCGAAGTCCGAATAGTTCTCCGCACGCAAGGCGGTGCCCAGTTCGAGGTTCTCGGTCAGGTGACCTTCGAGGCCCGCGTAGAGCCCGTAGACGTTGCGCGACAGGCTGCCAAGGTCGTCCGGGTTGATCCCGGCGATGTCCACCGCGCCAAACCGCGCGCGCTGGCCGGCGCCCAGTTGCCCTGCGGGGATCAGCCCGCCGCCGTAGTCCCAGGATTGCTCGTCGCCGATCTCGTTGATGGCGAAGTTTTCATGCCGGTAGGCGGCGCCGCCCGACAGGGTCCAGGGCGACGGTGCCCAACTGAAGTTCAGCTCGTGGTCCCAGTCGAGTGCAAGGTTAGTGGTCTTGCTCTCGCTGGCGCCGCGGTAGAAGTGCGTTGCGGTGGCCAGGCCGTAACTCGGGCTGAGGCTGTTTTCCAGGTAACCCTTGACCTCGTTCTTGCCGTACGACACCGACAGGTCGAAGTTGCCGAGCAGATCGTCGGCGTACTTCAGGCCGGCGACGGCTGACTGGTCATAGCGTTTTTCCGACACCCGTGGCTGAAAGCCGTTGGGGTAAATCGCCTTGATGTTGTCCCGCGAGCTTGCGTAGTTGGGGTTCACATCGTTGATGTTGTTCGAGTAGCCGTAGTTGAGCGTGGTGTAGAGCCTGGCCTGGTCGTTCAGCCCCAGTTCGGCGTTGGCCAGCAGCGAGCCCTGTTCGCGTCCGCCCTGGCCCCAGCGCCCGGTTCTCAGGTCGCCGGCGGGGCCTGCGTTGACGTACTGGTGATCGACGCCGCTGCGGTCCACCGGGTTGTTGCTCAGGCCGTCGGCGCTGAGGGTGAGGAAGCCGTCGCCCGGCAGGCTGGTGCCCCACCAGCCGCTGGCGTTACGGGTTTCGCCGTCGCCCTTTTTGTACTGGCCGTAGCGGGTCTGCAGGCCGCCGCCGCTGTCGCGCTCCTTGAGCACGATATTGAGCACGCCGGCGATGGCATCCGAGCCGTACTGCGCCGAGGCACCATCACGCAGGACTTCCACCCGCTCGATGGCGCTGATGGGGATGTTGTTGAGCTCCACCAGTTGGTCGGCGCCCCATGGATCGACGCCTGACAGGCGCCCGGTGGGGTTGCGGCGTTTGCCGTTGACCAGGATCAGCGTGTAGGCGGGGCTCAGCCCGCGCAGGGAGGCGGCGCGAACCGCGCTGGTGCCTTTGGAGGCGTTCTGGCCCTGCGGGAAGTTGAACGACGGCACCAGTTGGGTCAGCGCCTGGTTGAGCGTGACGGCGCCGGTGTTCTGGATTTGCTCGGGGCTGATCAGCTCCACGGGCGCCAGGCTTTTCAGCGCCGTGACGTCCTGACGCCGGGTGCCGAGCGTCACCACGGTGGCCAGCGTCGTATCGGATTGCGCCGCCGGGGACGAGGTGTGCGCGCGGCTGGCTTTGACCGGTTGCGTCGCTGAGCGCTTGGCGCCGGCGAGGCTGATCACGATGGCGCCGCTGGGTGTGTAGTTGGCCTGCAGGCCGGTGTCGCGCAGTGCCCGGTCGATCGCCTGGTCGCGGCTGAGGTCGCCACGAATGGCCGGGCTGTTCAAGCCTTCCAGCGAGGCCTGGTCGAAGGAGATCGGCGTGCGGGTCTGGTGAGAAATCGTCAGCAGGGTGTCGGCGAGCGGGCCGGCGTCGATGGCGAAGTACTCGCGGTGCTGATCGGCTTTGGCGCTGTCATCAGCCGCCGCGATTTCCGGCACCGCGGCGAGGCTCAGCAGCAGGGCATAGGCGAGGGGGGCAAGGGCGAAGGTTCGGGACGGTGTCGGCATTTCGAATTTCACTATTCACGGAGATGTAACCTCCATGAGCAACTGCTTCAGTGAATTTTCAGTTTTGCCCTAGATCGTTTTGGCTTATCGATAGAACCAGCTCAGGCGCGCTCAATGCTGATCCAGTACGCGCTGAAGCGACGCACCTTGATCGGCAGTTGCTGTTCGAGCATTTCCAGCGACTGGTCGCTGTTGTCCAGCGGGTACAGGCCGCTGACGGTCAGGTCGGCAAGGCTGCTGTCGAGCCGGACGATGCCCGGTCGGTAGCTGCGGATCGTCTCGACGACCTCAGCCAGCGGCTGGTTGCGCGCTTCCAGCCAGCCATCCAGCCAGGCCGCTTCGCCTCTCATCAGCGGTTGTTGATGGACGATGGCCTTGTCGTCGAACAGCACGCTGCGGCGCGACTCGATGGTGACCACCGCGCCGCGCTCGGGTATCAGCCGCAGTGGCCCGTCCAGCGTGGCAATGCGCGTCGCATCGGGGTTCTGGCGGACCATCAGGCGACCACCGTTGCTCCTGATCACGCCTTGGGCCGTGCGCAGGACAAACGGCACATGGGCGTCCTTGGCCACGTCGAGCACCAGCTCGCCCTGGTGCAGTTGCAACTGGCGCTGATTGTCGACGAAGGCGGTGGACACCCGGCTGCGGGCATTGAGTTGCAGGCGGCTGCCATCGACCAACTGCCAGTTGCGGCGCTCTGCCGTGCCGGTTTGCAGGTCATTGGGCGAGGGCCACTGCACCGCGCGACCCAGCAGGCCGATCGACAGGGCCAGGCCGCCGAGTGCCAGGCTGTTGCGCAAGAACGTGCGGCGTCCGGACGGCGCGTTGATGGCGTGGAGTATCGGCGCGCTCGGGCGTCCGCGCAGGGGCGAGCCCTGCGCGGTATCGAGCCCGATCTGGATCCGCCTGAAAGCGGCGGCGTGACGGCTGTCGGTGGCGCGCCACGCTTCGAACGCCTGGTGCTCGCCGGGGCTGACTTCGCCGGACTGCAAGCGCACCATCCACAGGATGGCTTCTTCGGCGATCGGGTCTTTGAAGGCCCGGTCAGGTGCATGCTTCATGAATCGAATACCTGATAACAGCAACGCAGTGCCTGGGCCATGTAGCCGTGAACCGTGCCGAGGGAAATCCCCAGCCGTTCACAGATCTTCGAATAGGGCAGGCCCTCGATCTGGTTGAGGATGAACACCGCTTTGGCCTGGCGATTGAGACCGTCCAGCAACTGGTCGATTGCCATCAGGCTTTCAATCAGCATCATCTGCTCTTCAGGTGAGGGATGAAAAACTTCGGGGATGTTTTGCATGGCCTGCAGATAGGCGCGCGACAGGTCGCGACGCCGCCAGCCTTCATAGATCAGCCGCTGGGCGATGGTGCTCAACAAGGCCCGGGGCTCGCGAAACGCGGCCGGATCGGGCATGGTCAGCACGCGGGCGAAGGTTTCGGCGGCGATGTCTTCTGCATTGTGGGGACAGTCCATGCGCGAGCGGACGCGCGCGCAGAGCCACTGGTAATTGAGTTTGAAAAGCTGCCCGATTCGTTCCCGATTTTCCGCGCTTGAAGCAGTCATGTCTTTCACGCAAAAAAAGCTGCTGCCTTGCCCCTGTGTAAGGTGTTCAGCCAGCGATTCGATCTTGGCGTCCTTTCGTGACGGTGCGCCCTGTCCATTTGCAACAGACAGTGGGCGGACTATGAACGAATGGTACTGAGTGGTGAAAGAATAAAAACGGCGAAGTAAATGCCGTTTTTGAATAAGAAGCGCGCAACGCTGTTTGGCGACATTAGCTAAAAAACTCGGAGGAACCCGTGCAACAGCAGCAACCGGACCCGCGCTGGCAAGGCGACCTCTGGCTGGCGACCGACTACTGCCTGATCGCCGGCCGGGCAGGCCACACCGACGACCACGCGCACTATCCCCATCAGGTGCTGATCGCCGCTGAAGGCAGTGTCGAGGCGCTGGTCGACGGCTCGCTTGAGCGCGGCGCCGTGGTGCCGATAAAGTCGGGGAAGCAACACGCGATCCTCACCGAGCAACCGCTGCTCAGCCTGTTCGCCGAGCCGTTGGCGTTCGAATTGCCGGCATTGCGACTTGCCTGCGAGCAGGCTGGGGGCGACCCTCGTCAGTTGATCGAAACGCTGAACACTCTTCCCCGCCGTGCCTTGCAGCCTCGGTTATCCAAGGCGCTGCAGCGTATTCGCCTGCTCGACGCCGACACGCTGCCGGCCTCCGTGCTGGCCAACGAGGCGGCACTTTCCATCAGCCAACTGGAGCGTTTGTTCAGCGGACAACTGGGCGCGTCCGTGCGCCGGTTGGTGCTGTGGCAGCGCCTGCGGTTTGCCTTGCAACTCGCCTTGTCGGGCAGCAGCCTGACCACCGCGGCAGCGACCGCCGGCTTCGCCGATTCGGCGCATTTGTCGCGCTGTATCCGCCGCCACTTCGGCATTCGCGCCGACCACAGCGTGCGCCATCTACGCCTGCACGTGATCGGCTAGCGCATCGCGCAGGCCTGCTGGCAAGGGTGCGGGCGGGTGCGTCGCCTGGGTGCCGGTAAATGGCTGGCGCAGTTGCGCCCCGTAGTCCACCGGGTAGTCGGGGTGGTCGCCGATCCCCAGGTCATCGTTGGCCAGCGCGTAATCCGGCAAATGCAGGGCGGTGCCCAGCAGGCGATCCCAAACGCTGAAGAACAGCGCGAAATTCACATCGCCGTTGGTCCCGTATTTCAAGTGATGCAGGCGATGCACCGGCGCCCAGGCGAACACATGGCGCAGCGCGCCGAGGCGCATATCGACATTGCTGTGTTGCAGCAGCAACTGAATGGAAATGCTGAAGGCCAGCAGGGCCGTCACCTCTTGCGGCAACCCGCACAGCAGCAACGGCAACGTCCCGCCCAGGGCTTCGAGCAACTGGTGCAGCGGGTGCTTCATCAGCCCGTTGAAACCATAGAGCCGGGTGACGCTGTGATGCACCGCATGCAACCGCCATAACGGTGCGCAACGGTGGCTGGCGTAGTGCACCAGGGTGATGCCCAGATCCGCGATGGGCAGCGCGAGCAGCAATTGCGCACCAACCGGCCAGTGGCTCGGCCAGATACCGAGGTCGGGCAGCACCATGGCGATCAGGGGGATGGCGGCCACGCTCAGCACGTTGAGGCTTTCGTTGACGGCGGCGTGAAGGGCGTCCCGGCGGCTGTCGTTTTGCGGCGTGTTCCAGTGCGGCCGATACGGCCACAGGCGCTCGCAAAGAGCGCTCACGCCTATCGCCGTCAGCAGCAATAACAGCAGCCAGCCGAGGCTCGCGCCGTGGGTGATGAGAAACACCCCGGCACCGATGAAACCGAAGAAAAACACTGGACCGTACAGGCTGCGCATCTCGCTGCTCCTTGAAGAATGGAGCGGCGAGTCTCGGCCAGGTGCACCGGGTGACGCTTGAACAAACGGCGCATGCGCAGGTGAGGGTTCAACTGGCCGTGAGCGCTGCCGCATCGTCCGCGGCGTCTTCCTCCAAGAGGGCGAGTGCGCCGACGATCAGCGCGCGCATGCCCTGGATCAGTTCTGCTTCCATCTCGGCCTCTTCGGCTGCGCGTTCGGCGTCGTCGGCAAGGCCCTGGCCCGCGACCGAATACACCGTGTCGGCCACGGCGATGCCGTGGAAGGCCAGGGTCGCGAGCAGCCAGCGCGCCCGGTCTTGGGCGATGCCGTAGGCCTCGGCGATGTGGAGCTGATGCCCGCCGATCTTGTCGATCATGGGTTGTGTCGCCGCCGAGCGACGGATCACGTAGGGCGTCAGGCCGGGATGGGCTTTGACGAACTCGCGCACCGAGGTGGTGAACAGGGTCAGGTAGTCCCGCAGGCTGACCTGTTCACCGTCGCCCGCCCGCGGAATCTGCCAGCGGGTGAAGATCGCTTCAGCCACCAGGCGCTTGAGCGCTTCCAGGTTGGCCACATGTTTGTACAGCGCCATATGGCTGACCCCGAGCGCGGCGGCGACGCCGACGAACGTGATGTTCGGCAGGCCGATCTCGATGCCCACTTCGGCGATCCGCTCTGGCGTGATGGTTCGCGGTCGCCCGCGAGCCGGAGGTTGATCCGGGTTTTTCATGCTTTCTCCTCAATGGAAAACGACGGTCGTGTGGCCGTCTTGTCTGCCTGACGGCTATTAGTTTATAGTCATGCAACTAATTCTGGTTATGATTCTTTTTATTCCCGAGGTTGCTCCATGAGTGTGCCTTCGCCTCTCTGTCACGGGCTCTGGAAGACGGCCGCGTCACGCCTGCGATATCCCTCGGGACGGGTCAGGCGCCACGTTCGCGTGCGCCAGGCGGGTGGTCAAGCGCTTCGGGCGTGACCGGCTGCCACTCATCCTCTTTTTTCAAATTTCTGGACGTTTCCTTTCATGAGCACCCATGACACGGCTTCGGCCGACCCCGGAAAAGCCGGCCCGATCAGCCGGATCCTGCAACCCGTTCGTGGGCGCTTGATTGTCGCCGCGGTTCTGGCCGGCGTGGGCGCGATGTTGACGTTGGTACCGCTGGCGGGCGTCGAGCATATCGCCCGGCTGATTCTCGGCGAGACGGGTGCCGCCGCGAACGTGGTGCAGGGCGAGATCTGGTCGACGGTCATTGTCAGCATCCTCAGCCTGTTTGCCGGCATGGCGCTGATTACCGTCGGCGAACTGCTTGCCCACCTTGCCGACAACCGCATCACCCATCACTTGCGCCTGGCAATTGCGCAGCGTCTGAGCCGGGTGCCGCTGGGCTGGTTCAGCAGCCGCGCATCGAGCGAGGTGAAGCGGGCGATGCAGGACGACATCGGCACCCTGCACAGCCTCACCGCGCATTTCTACACGACGCTGGGCCGGGCCGTGGGCGCCTTGCTGATTTCGCTTGTCTACCTGTTCGCGATGGACTGGCGCATGGCGATCGTCTCGCTGCTGCCGTTTCCGGGTTTCTTCCTGTTCTTCGGCCGGGCACTCAAGGCTGGCGGGGCCAACATGGACGCCTTCGTCAGCGGCATGGGCCGCATCGACAACGCGGTGGTCGAGTTCGTCAACGGCATTCCGGTGGTCAAGGCGTTCGGCGCCAGCGGTAAGGCGCACGCCAGTTACCGTGAAGCGATCGACGATTTTGCCCGGGTTTTTGTCGATTTCACCCGCCCGCTGGTGGCCTCGATGGCCAACGCCAACGCGATGATCGCACCCGTGGCGGTGCTGGGCGTGGTGCTGCTGTGCGGGACGTTGTTCGTCGGCCTGGGCTGGATCGCACCGCTCGACGTTCTGCCGTTCGCCCTTGTGGCGCCCGGCCTGTGCGCGCCTTTGCTGTTGCTGCACTACATCACTCACGACCTGAATCACGCGGTCGGCGCGGCCCAGCGCGTGCAGGCGTTGCTGGAGACGCCGATGCTGGAGCCGCCAGCGCCCGGCGTGCGGCAATTGCCCGTCGGTAGCGAGATCCGCCTGGAGCAGGTCAGCTATGGCTACGACGCATCGAGCCCGGTGCTTTCGGCGATCAACCTGACCCTCGCTCCCGGCACCACGACCGCCATCGTCGGCCCCTCCGGCGCCGGCAAATCGACCCTGGCCCGCCTGCTGTTGCGCTTCTTCGACCCCACTGAGGGGCGCATCACCCTCGGTGGCGTGGACCTGCGGCATATCGAGACGCCGGAACTGTACCGGCGTATCGGCTTTGTGCTGCAGGAGGTGCGCCTGATCCATGCCAGCGTGCGCGACAACATCGCGCTGGGCCGGCCCACGGCCAGCCAGCAGGAGATCGAAGACGCCGCCCGCACCGCGAACATCCACGAACGGATTTTCGACCTGCCACGCGGCTACGACGCGGTGATCGGTGAGGACGCGCAGTTCTCCGGCGGCGAGTTGCAGCGGCTGAGCATCGCCCGCGCGGTGTTGCTCGATCCGCCGGTGCTGGTCCTCGACGAAGCCACGGCGGCGGCCGACGCCGGCAACGAAGTGGCGATCCAGGACGCGCTGTCGCGCTTTGCCAAGGGGCGCACGCTGCTGGTGATCGCCCACCGGCTGGACACGGTGAAGCACGCCGACCAGATCATCGTGATCGCCAACGGCGTCATTCACGAGCAGGGCCGTCATGCCGAGCTGATTGCGCGCAAGGGGCTCTATGCACGGTTGTGGGCGCTGGGCGGCCATGACCAAAACCAGAACGTGGCGGTGCCGACATGCTGAAGACCTTCATGCATTTGCTGGGCGACGATGCGCCCGTGTTCCGCCGCTACCTGTGGATGGCTGTGTTCAACGGTCTGCTCAGCGGCCTGACCATCACCACGCTGGTGCCGGTGCTCGGTCGCCTGTTGCTGGGTGATGTGCGCGGCGCGGCGCAGTGGCTGCTGCTGTTGCTGGTGGGGATGCTGGCGTGCTGGGCGTGGCGCCGCCGCGTGGAAAAGGCCGGCGTGGCGGTGGGCGTGGCGGTGTTGCGCGGGGCGCGGCACCGGCTCGGCGACCATGTTGCTCGCCTGCCGCTGGGCTGGTTCTCGGCGCCGAACACGGCCCGGCTCGGGCATGTCATCACCCAGGGCATGATGGCCGTGGCCCAGCTTCCCGCGCATGTGTTCACGCCGCTGATCAGTGGCGCGGTGACGCCGCTGGTGATGGTGGCTGCGCTGTTTGCGCTGCACTGGCCGATGGGGCTGATCGCGCTGCTGGCGTTGCCGGTTCTGGTGGCTGTGCTGTTGCTCACGGCGCGCCTGGGACGGCGCGCGGACTACGCCTTTCACCACCACTTCGCCGCCACCAGCCAGCGCATGGTCGAGTTCGCCCAGGCGCAGTCGGTGCTGCGTGCGTTCAATGGCGGCGGCACGCGCCTGTTGGAGCAGGCCATCGACCAGCAGCGGCAGTCGAGCATGCGCCTGATCTATCAGTCCTCGCTGTCGACGGTGCTCAACGCCTGGGCCGTGCAGGCGGTGTTCGCCGCCTTGCTGGTTGCCGCCGCGCTGTGGCTCAACGGCCAGCTCGGTGTTGCGCTGGAGCCGGGCGCGGTGGTGGCGGTGATCGTTGCGTTGCTGCTGGCCAGCCGTTACATCGACCCGTTGCTGGACGTCGCCAGCTATGCCGAGATTCTGCGCGGTTTTTTTTTCAAGCAGAAGACGGCATACGAGATTCTCGCGGTGCAGCCATTGCCGGAAGCGCAGCAGCCGCAAGCGCCAGTGGACGGTTCGATCGAGTTGCGCGAGGTGAGTTTCCGCTATGGGGCTGATCCGCTCGACGTGCTGCGTGACGTAAGCCTGCGTATCGCGCCGGGGAGCATGACCGCCCTGATCGGCGAGTCCGGGTCGGGCAAGAGCACCTTGCTGCGCCTGATTGCGCGCTTCTTCGACGTGAGCCAGGGCAGCCTGCTGGTGGGTGGCGTGGACGTGCGGCAGATGTCCGGCACGCAACTGGCCGGGCAGCTCAGCCAGATCTTCCAGGACAGTTACCTGTTCCAGGGCAGCATCGCCGACAACATCCGCCTCGGCAAACCTGACGCCAGCCTCGCCGAGATCATGGACGCCGCGCAGCAGGCCGGTGTGGCCGAGATCATCGCGCGCCTGCCGCAGGGCATCGACACGCCGGTGGGCGAGGGCGGCACGCGGCTGTCGGGCGGCGAGCGCCAACGCATCGCCATCGCCCGCGCGCTGATCAAGGACGCGCCGATCCTGCTGGTGGACGAAGCCACGGCGGCGCTGGATGCGGAAAACCAGGCGGCCATCGCCCAGGTGCTCGCCAACCTGCGTGGCCGGCGTACGGTGGTGGTGATCGCCCATCAGCTTTCCACGGTGGCGATGGCGGACCAGATCATCGTGCTCGAGAACGGTCAGGTGGTGGAGCAGGGCGCACCCGCAGAGTTGCTCGCCCGCCAGGGGCGTTACGCGCAGTTTCTCGAGCAACGCCGGGCGGCCAGCGGCTGGCGTATCGCGCCGGCTACGGGTGACGCCCCATGCTGATGCGCGCCTCCTGGCTCGGCCTGTTCGTGCTCCTCTGCGGGGCTTCGCTGTTGATCGGCGCGCGGCAAATGGCGTGGTCGCAGGTGTGGTCATTGTCGGGCGATGCCTGGCTGACGCTGACGGCCAGTCGCCTGCCGCGCCTGGCGGCGCTGGTGCTGACCGGCGTCGGCCTGTCGGTGTGCGGGGTGATCCTCCAGCACATCGTGCGCAACAAGTTCGTCGAGCCGGGCACCGCGGGCGGGCTGGATGCGGCCAAGCTCGGCATCCTGGTGTCGCTGGTGGTCGCACCCGCCGCCGGTGCGACCGGGCGGATGCTGTTCGCGTTGGCGTTCTGCTTTGTCGCGAGCCTGGTTTTTGTCGCGATCATTCGCCGTATCCGCTTCAAGAGCGCGCTGCTGGTGCCGGTCATCGGCCTGATGTACGGCGGCGTGCTGAGCGCTCTCGCCGAGTTCTATGCGTACCGCAACAACATCCTGCAAAGCATGCAGGGCTGGCTGCTGGGGGATTTTTCCCGGGTGGTGCAGGGCAGCTACGAAATCATTTACCTGATCCTGCCGATCGTCGCCCTGACCTACCTGTACGCCCAGCGTTTCACCGTGCTCGGCATGGGCGAGGGCATGGCCAGCAGCCTGGGCCTCAACTACCGGGCCACGGCGGCGGTGGGGCTGATGCTGGTGGCGGTCACGGTGTCGGCCACGGTGATTACCGTCGGCGCGATTCCCTTCGTCGGGCTGGTGATTCCCAACCTGGTCGCGTTGCGCTACGGCGACAACCTGAGCCGGACACTGCCCATCGTGGCGCTGGGCGGGGCGTCGCTGTTGCTGGTCTGCGACATTCTCGGGCGCCTGCTGATCTACCCGTTCGAGGTGCCGATCGGCCTGACCGCAGGGTGCGTCGGCGGTGTGTTGTTCTTCGCCTTGATCGTCTGGAGGCACCGGTGATGCGCCTGGTTCGTCGTCATGCAGTCTGGGTGCTGGTCGTCGCGCTGGCGCTGGCCTTCGTGTTCGTGCGCTCGGGCCTGGATTTCGATTATGTGATCCCCAAGCGGCTCGCCCGGCTGGCAGCCATGGTGATCGGTGGCGTGTGCATCGCCTGGTCCGCGATCGCGTTCCAGACCATTACCGGCAACCGCGTACTGACGCCGGCGATCATGGGCTACGAGGCGGTCTACTTGTTGTTGCAGGCGCTGCTGGTGCTGTTCATGGGCGTCCACAGCGTGGTGCTGCTGGGCGCCAACGGCAACTTCGCGCTGTCGGTGGTGATCCTGCTCGCCTACTCCTGGGCCATCCATCGCTGGCTGTTCCGTGATGGTCGCAGCAACGTCTATTTCCTGCTGTTGCTGGGGCTGGTGCTGACCCTGGTGATCAATACCTTCACCCAGTTCGTTCAACTCAAGGTCAGCCCCGGCGAGTTCTCGGTGTTGCTGGGTTTCAGCCAGACCTCGTTCAGCCGGGTGCAGCCGCAGCAGTTGCTGTATGCGGGGCTGCTCGTCGCGGCGGTGTGTCTGCTGGGCCTGAGGACGCTGGCCACCCTCGACGTGTTGGCGCTGGGCCGCGACCAGGCCATTTCCCTGGGCGTCGATTACCGCCGCAGCGTGCGCCTGCAGCTTGCGCTGATCGCCGCGCTGGTGGCGATTTCCACCAGCCTGCTCGGGCCGACGGCATTCATGGGCGTGTTCGTCGCCAACATCACTTACGCGCTCGCTGGGACCTTCAGGCACCGCGTCACCTTGCCGATGGGCAGCGCGATTGCGGTGGGCATCCTGATCGTCGCCCAGCTCCTGGTCGAGCACGTCTTCAACTACAAAACCACCGTCAGCATTCTGGTCAATCTGGTGTGTGGCGCGTACTTCCTCGCACTGATGGTGCGCACCCGAGGGGCCCCATGATTACCGTCCACGACCTTCACAAACAGTACGGCGCCAGGACGGTGCTGTCCGGCGTGAGCGCCGCGTTCCCGGCGCAGCGGCTGACGTCCCTGATCGGCCCCAATGGCGCGGGCAAGACCACCTTGTTGATGATGATCGCGCGGCTGCTGGCGCCCGGTCGCGGTGATATCCGCATCGAAGGGCGCAGCGTCACCGGCATCGCCATCGGCGAGTACGCCAAGCGTGTCGCGACCTTGCGCCAGGCCCCGGATTTCAACCTGCGCCTGACGGTCGATGAGCTGGTCGCCTTCGGCCGCTTTCCCTACAGCCGTGGCGCGTTGACCCGCGAGGACCAGCGGGCGATCGATGAAGCCATCGCCTTCCTGTCGCTGGAGCCGCTGCGCCGGGCCTACCTCGACGAACTCAGCGGCGGGCAGCGGCAGATGGCGTTCCTGGCCATGACCATCGCCCAACAGACCGACTACCTGCTGCTGGACGAGCCGCTGAACAACCTCGACATCAAGCACGCCGTGCAGATCATGCGCGCGCTGCGCCGGCTGTGCGACGAGTACGGGCGCACGGTGATCCTGGTGGTCCACGACATCAATTTCGCCGCCAACTATTCCGACCACATCGTCGCCATGAAGCAGGGCGCGGTGCATAGCGCCGGCAGCGTTGCCGAGATGGTGACCGAGGCGACGCTGAGCGATCTGTATGGCCTGGATTTCGAGATCAGCCACAGCGAACGCGGCTGCCTGTGCAATTACTTCAACCCTCAGGAAAACTGAAATGACCGCACCTCATGGGAACAGACAGTGGGCGCTGGCGCTGCTGATGGCTGCCGCCGTCGCGCTGCCGGGCTGCGATGACACGTCCGCGCAACCGCCACAGGCCGCCGTTCAGGGCCAGTCCGAGCAAGCTGCTTTCGTGCCGGTCACGGTGCAGCACAAGCTGGGCACGACGGTGATCGAGCACGCCGTGCAACGCACCGTCGCCCTCGACATGAATGAAGTGGATTTCCTCGATCAGCTGGGTGTTCCGGTGGCCGGCATGCCGAAGGATTTCGTCCCGCGTTTTCTCGCCCGCTACAAGGACGACCCGCAGGTCGCGGACCTCGGTTCGATCGTCCAGCCGAATCTGGAACGGGTGCATGCCGCCAGGCCTGACCTGATCCTGATCACCTCGCTGCAGGCCAACCACTACCAGGAACTGAGCGAGATGGCGCCGACGATCCATTTCGATGTGGATTACCGCGACAGCGAGGCCGGCCATATCAACGTCGTGCGCAATCATCTGCTGGCGCTCGGGCAGGTCTTCGGCAAGCAGGCGCTGGCCCAGGAAAAGGCCATGGCGCTGGATGCGCAGGTGGACAGCGTCCGCCGTGTAACACAAGACCGCCCCGAGCGGGCGCTGGTGGTGCTGCACAACAACGGCGCGTTCAGCTCCTTCGGCGTGCAGTCCCGCTATGGCTTCGTGTTCAAGGACCTGGGTGTGAAACCGGCAGGCCCGAGCGCCGAGACCGGCCTGCATGGCCAGCCGATTTCCAGTGAGTTCATCCAGCAGGCCAACCCCGACATTCTCTACGTGGTGGACCGCACCGCCGTGATGGAAGGCCGCCCGCCGATGAATGCCGAGAGCATGGGCAACCCGTTGCTGCGCCAGACCAATGCCTGGAAGAACGGCCGGGTGGTGTTCGTCGATGCCGAGGCCTGGTACGTCACCGCCGCCAGCCCGACCTCGATCAAGTTGGTGATCGACGACGTCCTCAAGGGCTATCAGCGCTGACCTGTGGGGAAGATTTGTCCAGGCAAAAACCACGTTAACAAGTGATTCGCATTAGCCATCTTTCCTGCATTCAGATTCAGAAAATAACCATAAACAGTGTCCACTTAACGCAACGGAGCAACCGCGTGAGCAACCGCATCCTTCACCGCTTTCCCCTGAACACCACCGCTATCGCCGTGGGGCTGGCCCTGGGTTCCCTGGCCCTGGTCACGACACCGGCGATGGCCCAGGACACCGAACAGACCGAGGCCAGCGCCACGCCAGTGGTAAAAGACAACTCGGCCGCGGAACTGCCCGCCACTAACATTGACGGCCAGCGCATCGTCGACGACGCCTTGCCGGCCAGCTACGCCGGCGGGCAGGTGGCCTACGGCGGCCGGGTGGGGCTGCTGGGCAACAAAGACTTCATGGAAACGCCGTTCAGCAGCATCAGCTACACCGAGCAATATGTGGCTGACCGGCAAGCCCGGGAAATCACCGACGTGATCGCCGCCACCGATCCGTCGGTATTCGCCAACGGCCTGAGCGGCACCTACAGCGAGAACTACTCCATCCGTGGGTTCGCCTCGAGCATCAGCGATGCCACCGTCGATGGCCTGTTTGGCATGGCGCCGTTCTATCGGATCTCGCCGGAAATGTACGAGCGCATCGAGGTGCTGAAAGGCCCGTCGGCGCTGCTCAACGGCATGCCACCTGGCGGTTCGGTGGGCGGCACCGTCAACCTGATACCCAAGCGCGCAGGGGATGAACCGCTGACCCGTGTTACCGGCAGCTACCTGTCCGATTCCCAATACGGTGGCCATCTCGATCTCGGTCGGCGCTTCGGTGAAGGCAACCAGTTCGGTGTGCGTTTCAATGGCGTCTACCGCGATGGCGACACCGCCACCGAGCATCAGCAAAAGCGCACCGGCCTGACGTCGCTTGCTCTGGACTGGCGTGGCGAACGGGCGAAGGTCTCCGTCGATCTGTACGACAGCGATGACTACACCAAGGGCCAGAACCGCGGCCTGGGCCTGGCCGCGAATGTGTCGGTGCCGAGCGCGCCGAAGGCCGACACGCTGCTCAACCCGAACTGGGCCTACGTCGAGAACAAGGACAAGGGCGTGATCCTGCGGGGCGAGTACGCACTGAACGATCAGTTGATGGCCTATGCCGCCTTGGGCACCAGCAAGACCGATTACCAGTACAGCGGCGCCATGACCGCACAGTTGATCAACAACGCCGGCGACTTCACCACCACCATGGGGCAACTGAAGTTCGAGCTGGAAAAGACTTCCGGCGAAATCGGGCTCAGAGGTCATTTCCAGAATCTCGGCATCAATCACCAGTGGTCGCTTAACGTCACCCACTACGAAGACGAGCAAAAGGACTACGGCCGCCGCTCGGTGCCGGGCGCCAACTGGATCACCAACATTCACAACCCGGTCTGGGGGCCGAAGGCAGCGGAAAGCTTCCCGCTGATCGCCCACACCGAAAACCGCCTGCGCAGCATCGGGCTGGCCGATACCTTGTCGGTGTTCGATGACCGCCTGCAACTGACCCTCGGCGTGCGCCGTCAGGAAGTGCTCACCGATACTTTCAGCGTCAACACCGGCGCGCGCAGCTCGCGCTATGACGAGAGCGCCAACACGCCGGCCGGGGCGGTGCTGTTCAAGGTCACCGACAGCCTGTCGCTCTACGCCAACTACATCGAGGGCCTGAGCAAGGGCGCTGCAGCACCGATCACTGCCAACAACTATGGCGATGTGTTCGCACCGGCGAAAACCAAGCAGAAGGAAATCGGCCTCAAGCTCGACCTGGGCACCTTCAGCCATACCCTTGCGGTGTATGAAATCAAGAAACCCGGCAGCTACACCGACCCGGTCACCAACATCTTCTCCTTCGGCGGCGAGCAGCGTAACCGCGGGGTGGAGTGGGGCTTCTTCGGCTCACCGCTGGAGGATGTGCGCCTGATGGGCGGCATCGCCCACGTCGACCCGAAACTCACCAAGACCTCCGGCGGCATCAACGAAGGCAAGAAAGCCACCGGCTATCCCGAACTGCAAGGCAAGCTGGGTGCGGAATGGGACACCCCGGTGCTGGACGGCCTGACCCTGACGGGGAATGCCACCGCCGTCTCCAAGCAATACATCAGCGCCGACAACAGCCTGTCGATTCCCGGTTACACGGTCTATGACGTGGGCGCGCGCTATGTCACCAAGGTCGCCAGCCGGCCGGTGACCCTGCGGGGCGAGGTGACCAACGTCACCAACAAGGCCTACTGGGGCGTGCCGCTCACCGCCAGCCTGGGGCTGGGAGCACCGCGGACGCTGGCGCTGTCGGCGACGGTGGATTTCTAAGGTTCAGGGGCTCGCAGGATCAGGGCTGAAGCCGGCTTCCTCCCTGATCCACGCCACGAATGCCGCCACTTCCTCCCGCTGCCCGGCCTCGGGCAGCATCACCAGGTAATACGCGAAGCGCGCCGGCCAGGGCTTCTCCAGGGCTAGCGCCAGGCGTCCTTCGGCAATTTCTTCCCGCGCATATTCCTGCGGCACCAGCGCCAACCCCTGTCCGGCGACTGCGGCGCGAATCAGCAAATAATCATCGTCAAACGCCGTGCCGCGCTCGGCACGCGGGTCTTCCGCCGCGTCATGGGCGGCGAGCCACAAGGCCCAGTCCGCGCGGTCGGAATCCTGTAGCAGCGGATAGCCGAGGCAGTCGGCCGGTTCCCGCAACGGCGGGCCCGACGCGAGCAACGCGGGGCTGGCGACCGGCAACAGCACCGGGGCCATCAGGTGCTCCGAAAGCAGTCCGGGGTAGTCGCCCAGGCCATGGCGGATGGCGACATCGACCCGGTCACGCTGAAGATCCACCAACCCCGCCGACGCTTCGACGCGGACCTCGATATCCGCATGGCGAGCATTGAAGCGCCCCAGCCGCGGCACCAGCCACGAGGCGGCAAAGGAGGGCACCGTGCTGATCGTCAGGGTGCGGCGTGCGCGGCTGGCTTCGAGCAGGTGCAGGGCCTGTTCGATCTGGTCGAAGGCCATCAACAGCGTCGGATAGACCCGCGCGCCGGCCTCGGTCAGTTCCATGCGCAGACGGCTGCGCACGAACAGCGGCAGGCCGACGCGCGCCTCGAGATGGCGGATCTGCTGGCTCACCGCACCCGAGGTGACCCCCAGCGCGGCGGCGGCATGCTTGATGCTGCCGTGGCGACCGACTTCGGCGAACGCGCGCAGGGCAAGCAGTGGGAAGACAGGATTCAAGGTTTAGCTGACCTAAAGAGTGGGTGAAGATCAAATCGTTTCTGTCTTTGCACAGTCGAGGTGACCATGGGTTGAGCCGGATTGTTCTGGTTTAGCCAGGCTTTCTCAAGGAGAAAGTCGGCATCACCCGCAAGGAGCCCGTTGATGATCCACCTCTACTCCGACAGCTCACCCAATGGTTTCAAGGCCAGCATCGCCCTGGAAGAGCTGGGCCTGCCGTATCGCCTGAATCACGTCCGCATCGATGTCGGGGAGCATCGCCTGCCGGAATTCCTCGCGCTCAATCCCCATGGGCGCATTCCGGTGCTGGTCGACGACGACACGGGC
The DNA here is from genome assembly GCF_903166565.1 of Pseudomonas sp. Marseille-P9899. NCBI lineage: Bacteria > Pseudomonadati > Pseudomonadota > Gammaproteobacteria > Pseudomonadales > Pseudomonadaceae > Pseudomonas > Pseudomonas sp. Marseille-P9899. The sequence continues at coordinate 172,150 of NZ_CAESCG010000006.1, read as the reverse complement.
GTGACCCTGTTCGAGTCCGCCGCGATTCTGCTGTACCTCGCCGAGAAGACCGGGCAACTTCTGCCGATGGACCTGAAAGGACGCTGGGAAGCGATCAAGTGGCTGCAGTTTCATGCCTCAAGCGTCGGGCCGATCATTGGCCAGCGCGTCCATTTCGAAGTGTTCGCCGAACAGCCGGTGCCCATCGCGATCGAGCGTTTCCGGCGCCTGACCGACGACGCCTTCGCCGTTCTCGACCAGCGCCTGGCCGAACAACCCTGGCTCGCGGGCAGCCGCTACTCCATCGCCGATATCGCCCAGTTCGGCTGGAGTCATATCGCCCGGGTCATTGATTTCGACTTCAGCCAGTACCGCCACCTGACCGCCTGGCATGAGCGCGTCGCGGCGCGGCCCGCGGTACAGAAAGGCGTGACGCTGCCAGCCGTGGCGACCGGCGCATGAGCGGGGGAGAGCACATGACGGCTTTCAAAGGCGCACCGTATTCTGCGTTCCACGCTCATCCCGGCTATCGGCGCATGTTCGCCCCGGACCGCCTGACCCTCGGGATCTTCCTGCCGCTGCGTTTCTACGAGGGCGATATGAGCGTCCTCGCCGGCCAGGCGGATCTGGTGACGACGATCGACCGGCTCGGGTTCGCCGCGGTATGGGTCCGCGATATCCCCCTGTTCGACCCGCAGTTCGGCGACGCCGGGCAGGTGTTCGATCCGTTCACCTACCTGGCCTTCCTCGCCGCCCGAACGCGAAATGTCACGCTGGCCACCGGCAGCATCATCTTCTCGCTGCGCCATCCGATCGACCTGGCCAAGGCCAGTGCGACCATCGATCAGTTGTCGGGCGGGCGCCTGGTGTTGGGTATCGCCTCGGGTGACCGGCCCATCGAATTTCCCGCCTATGGTCTGGAGCATGCCCGGCGCGGCGAGCGTTTCGCCCAGTCGGTGCGCTACTTCCGCCAGCTTATGGCGGCGGGATCGCTCGACGTGGACTCGCCGCTGGGATACGTCAGCGGCGCGCAGTTGCTGCCAAAACCTGCCACCGGCGGGGTGCCGTTGATCGTCACCAGCTCCTCCGGCCAGTCGCTGGACTGGATCGCCGAACAGGCGGACGGCTGGCTGACCTACCCGGATGCGACCCACACCGTGCGCGGGCCGCAGCACCTGGCCGAGAAGATCCGCGCGTGGCGCGAGCGGATAGCAGACGGAGGCTTTCGTCCTCACATGACCAATGAATGGCTGGACCTGGTGGACGACCCCGACCATCCGCCGACCCCGCTGCGCGGTGGATTCGTCCTGCGGACCGGGCGCAATGGCTTGATCGCACTGCTGGAGCGCTGGCAGGCGGCGGGAGTGAACCATGCCGCGCTGGGCATCCAGTTCTCGCAGCGGCCCGCAGCGGAGGTGATTCAGGAGCTGGCTGAGGAGGTGTTGCCGCATTTCCCGTCGTTGCCGGGGCCGCAGCCGTTGCCGGTGCCGTGGTGACGGTGCACTGGAAATGAAAAACCCCTTGAGGCGGTTGGCCTCAAGGGGTTTTGGGCGATGCGGGCGGAGCGCTTAGACGTTGAAACGGAAGTGCATCACGTCACCGTCCTTGACGATGTAGTCCTTGCCTTCCAGACGCCATTTGCCGGCTTCCTTCGCGCCGCTTTCACCCTTGTACTGGATGAAATCGTCGTAGGCGACCACTTCGGCACGGATGAAGCCTTTCTCGAAGTCGGTGTGGATCACGCCGGCCGCCTGCGGGGCGGTGGCGCCGATGCGCACGGTCCAGGCACGGACTTCCTGTACGCCAGCGGTGAAGTAGGTCTGCAGGTTGAGCAGGCCGTAACCGGCGCGGATCACGCGGTTCAGGCCAGGCTCTTCCAGGCCCAGGGCCTCGAGGAACATGTCCTTCTCTTCGCCTTCGTCCAGCTCGGCGATTTCCGCTTCGATCTTGTTGCACACCGGCACCACGACCGCGCCTTCTTCTTCGGCGATGGCACGGACTACGTCCAGGTGTGGGTTGTTCTCGAAGCCGTCTTCAGCAACGTTGGCGATGTACATCACCGGCTTGCTGGTCAGCAGGTGGAAGCCACGGATCACGGCTTTCTCGTCTTCGCCCATGGTCTTCATCAGGCTGCGCGCAGGCTTGCCTTCGGTGAAGTGGGGGATGAGTTTTTCCAGGATGGCTTTCTGAGCCAGCGCTTCCTTGTCACCGCCTTTGGCGTTGCGGGTGACTTTCTGCAGTTGCTTCTCGCAGCTGTCGAGGTCGGCGAAGATCAGTTCGAGGTCGATGATCTCGATGTCGCGCTTGGGGTCGACACTGTTGGAAACGTGGATCACGTTTTCGTCTTCGAAGCAGCGCACGACGTGGGCGATGGCATCGGTTTCGCGAATGTTGGCGAGGAACTTGTTGCCCAGGCCTTCACCCTTCGACGCGCCCGCCACCAGGCCGGCGATGTCGACGAACTCCATGGTGGTCGGCAGGATGCGCTGCGGTTTGACGATGGCAGCCAGGGCGTCCAGACGCGCATCGGGCATTGGCACGATGCCGCTGTTCGGCTCGATGGTGCAGAAGGGGAAGTTCTCCGCCGCGATACCGGATTTGGTCAAGGCGTTGAACAGGGTGGACTTGCCGACGTTGGGCAGGCCGACGATGCCGCAATTGAATCCCATGGTGAATCCCTCTTCGTGAAGTCAGGCCTTCTGGCTGTGCAGCTCTCTCATCGCACGCGTCCAGTCACCGGCGAGGATGTCCGGCAGCACGCCGAGGGCAAAGTCGATACTGGCGTCCAGCTTTTCCTGCTCGGCGCGCGGCGCCTTGCCCAGGACGAAGTTGGACACCAGCTTGGCATCACCCGGGTGGCCAATGCCAAGCCGCAGACGGTGAAAGTCATTCTTGTTGCCGAGCTGCGCGATGATGTCGCGCAGACCGTTGTGCCCGCCGTGGCCGCCGCCTTTCTTGAGTTTGGCGACGCCGGGAGGCAGGTCGAGTTCGTCGTGGGCCACCAGGATGGCATCTGGCTCGATACGGAAAAAATTGGCCAGTGCGGCAACGGACTGGCCGCTGCGGTTCATGTAGGTGGTGGGGATCAACAGACGAACGTCGTTGCCCTGATGGCTGAATTTTGCCGTCAGGCCGAAATACTTGCGGTCAGCAGTCAGATTGACACGCTGGGCGCTGGCAATGCGTTCAACGAAAAGAGCCCCTGCGTTATGCCGGGTCTGTTCGTATTCGGGGCCCGGGTTTCCCAGGCCGACGATCAACTGGATGGCGGTCACGTCAGGGGCTCTTCCTTGGAGTTGTGGGTTGCGGTGTCAGCACCGCAACCCGGTCAACACCGGCGTACCGAGTGAATTACTCGGCAGCGCCTTCTGCTTCAGGTGCAACGCGCGGAGCGTGAACGTTGGCAACTGCTTTGTCATCACCGTGGGCCAGAGCTACGAACTCAACGCCTTTCGGAGCTTTCAGGTCCGACAGGTGGATGATGGTGCCGATTTCGGCGTTGGCCAGGTCGACTTCGATGAACTCAGGCAGGTCTTTGGCTTCGCAGGAAACTTCGATCTCGGCCACTACGTGGGAGATTTCGCCGCCTTTCTTGACCGGGGCTTCTTCATTGATGAAGTGAACCGGTACTTTGGCGGTCAGTTTCTGGCCAGCAACAACGCGAACGAAGTCGGCGTGCAGGATGAACTGCTTGGCTGGGTGACGTTGCATGGCCTTGACCACAACGTTTTCTTTAACGCCGTCGACGTTCAGCTCGATAACGTGGCTGTAGGCAGCTTCGTTTTCGAACAGCTTGGCTACTTCTTTAGCCAGCATGGTGATCGAGACAGGCTCTTTGTCGCCACCGTAGACAACGGCAGGAACTTGGGCGGCGAGACGACGCAGGCGGCGGCTCGCACCTTTCCCCAGGTCGGTACGCGCTTGGGCGTTCAGAGTGAAATCAGTCATTTTGTATCTCCAGAGTAGCCATCCCCCGAGTGGCGTTTGCGACCAGCGCCAAAGCGGGGTGGGCAAAAAAGCCCCGCCCCAACAACAGGTGTTGGGGCGGGGCGCTTTTCGTCAACGGGGTGTTCGCGAGGGCAAGCCCTCAGCGGAACATCGCGCTGATCGATTCTTCGTTGCTGATACGGCGAACCGCTTCAGCGACTACCGGTGCGATATCCAGTTGACGGATACGGTCACAGGCTTGTGCAGCGGCGGACAGCGGGATGGTGTTGGTCACCACCAGCTCGTCGAGCACGGAATTTTCGATATTCTCGATCGCGCGACCGGAGAGGACAGGGTGCGTGCAGTAGGCGTAAACCTTGGCAGCGCCGTGTTCTTTCAGGGCCTTGGCCGCATGGCACAGGGTGCCGGCGGTGTCGACCATGTCGTCGACGAGAATACAAGTGCGTCCTTCGACATCGCCGATGATATGCATCACTTCGGAGTGATTGGCCTTCTCGCGGCGTTTGTCGATGATCCCCAGATCGACACCCAGGGACTTGGCGACGGCACGTGCACGCACGACACCACCGATGTCCGGGGAAACGATCATGAGATTTTCGAAACGCTGGTCTTCGATGTCATCCACCAGAACGGGGGAGCCGTAGATGTTATCTACCGGAATATCGAAGAAACCCTGGATCTGGTCTGCGTGCAGGTCGACGGTGAGAACACGGTCGATACCTACGACGGTGAGCATGTCAGCGACAACTTTGGCGCTGATAGCTACACGCGCCGAACGCGGACGGCGATCCTGGCGGGCATATCCGAAGTAAGGAATCACGGCAGTGATTCGAGACGCTGAGGAGCGGCGGAAGGCATCAGCCATCACTACCAGTTCCATCAGATTATCGTTGGTTGGCGCGCAAGTCGGCTGAATGATAAAGACGTCTTTACCGCGGACGTTTTCATTAATCTCAGTGCTGATTTCGCCGTCGGAGAACTTACCGACAGAAACATCACCCAGTGGGATATGCAGCTGACGCACGACGCGCCGAGCAAGATCGGGGTTGGCGTTCCCCGTAAAGACCATCATCTTGGACACGCGCAGTACCTGAAGGCTGAGGGTATACCTGGATGAGTATAGGAAAATGGCAGGGGCGGCTGGATTCGAACCAACGCATGGCAGGATCAAAACCTGCTGCCTTACCGCTTGGCGACGCCCCTGTATCTGTTGCTGCGAGTACCTTGTACTCGATTCCTAGAGCAGACTTCGTAACGTTCGATGCAACATTGATATGTTGCTTCCTTTTGCCACGAACCCTGTTTGGGTCTCTGCAAGAAGGGCCAAAACTTTATCAGCTTCAGCTTTGCCTGGGAAGGCCCCAAACACACAACTTCCAGTTCCGGTGAGTCTTGCATCAGTGAATTTGTTTAGCAAATTCAATGCGTTACGTACATCTGGGTAACTTTGCTCAACTACCGCTTGGCAGTCATTACGACTGTTTCCCTTGGGAACGGGGCGCACTTTAATGGGCTTTGAATCACGTGTCAACAAAGGGTGTGAAAAAATTTCTGCTGTACTTACAGACACTTGTGGGACCAGCACGACATACCACGGCTCTTCAGGGTCCACCGGCGTGAGTTTTTCACCCACGCCCTCGGCGAACGCTGCGTGTCCGCGGACGAAAACCGGTACGTCGGCGCCCAGGCCCAGGCCCAGTTCAGCCAGTTGATCTTCGCTGCAGCCGGTTTTCCACAAGTGATCCAGCCCGAGCAGCGTAGTGGCAGCATCCGAACTGCCGCCACCGATGCCGCCGCCCATGGGCAACACCTTGGTCAGCCAGATGTCGGCGCCCAACGGTGTGCCGGTCAGTTGCTGCAACTTGCGCGCGGCCCGGACGATCAGGTTGCTGTCGTGGGGGACGTTGTCGATTTCGGTGTGCAGGCGGATTTCACCGTCTTCGCGCACGGCGAAACGCAGTTCGTCACCGTGGTCGAGAAACTGGAAAAGCGTTTGCAGCTCGTGATAACCGTCGGGGCGACGGCCAAGAATGTGCAGCATCAGGTTGAGCTTGGCCGGGGCGGGCAGGGTCAGCGTGGTCATGTCAGTGCCCCAGTTGGCGCGGTTGCCATTCCTTGAGAACCACCGTCACGTCCAGGTTCTGGCCATGCATCTTCAGGCGTTCCGGCAGCCAGTAACCGTTCTGCAGGGAGTAGTTGCTGTATTCCACTTGCCAGCCATCTTGCTCGAGGCTCGCCAGGCGGCTGTTGCCGTCGAGGGTCAGGCGGCTTTTGCTGTCGGGGGCGGGCAGGCCACGGACCCACCAGACCAGGTGCGATACCGGCAACTCCCAGCCCAGTTGTTCGGCCAGCAGGGTTTCTGGCGATTGCGCTTCGAAGCGACCCTGGTTGGCAACTTCCAGCACCACCTGGCCCGGGCGACCGGTCAGGCGGGCGGCGCCGCGACCCAGCGGACCGGACAGGCGGATGTCGTAGTAATCCTGGCGTTGCAACCAGAACAGGGTGCCGCTGCCGGAGTCCTTCGGTGCGCGAATGCCGACTTTGCCGTTGATCTGCCAGCCGTCGAGGGTGCTCAACTGCTGTTTATGTTCACGCCAGAGTTGCGGGCTGCCCTGGCCTTCGACGGCTTCGCGGGATCCGAAGCCGGTGCAACCGGCGAGCAGGGCAATCAGGCTGAAAGTGATGAGATGGCGCAAGAGCATGGCTTAGAGAGTCTCGGATCCGGTCAGGCGCAGGACGGTCTTGCGCAGGATGGGGCTGTCGGGTTGTGCTTCGAAGGCCTTGGCCCAGACCTGGCGAGCCTCGCGGCGCTTGCCGTTGGCCCAGAGCACTTCGCCCAGGTGCGCCGCGACTTCATGATCGGGGAAGCGTTCGAGGGCCCGGCGCAGCAGGCGCTCGGCTTCGTCGAGGTTGCCCAGGCGGTAGTTCACCCAGCCGAGGCTGTCGAGTACGGCCGGGTCGTCCGGGTTGATCAGGTGGGCTTTTTCGATCAGGTCCTTGGCTTCGCCGAAGCGGGTGGTGCGGTCGGCGAGGGTGTAGCCGAGGGCGTTGAGCGCCATGGCGTTTTCCGGCTCGCGGGTGATGATGCTGCGCAGGTCCTTTTCCATCTGCGTCAAATCGTCGCGTTTCTCGGCGAGCATGGCGCGGGTGTAGAGCAGATTGAGGTCGTCCGGGTACTGCTTGATAGCTTTTTCCAGCACCCGCAGCGCCTGTGCATCCTTTCCGTTGTTGCCCAGGGTCTCGGCTTCGATCAGATAGAGCTGGATCGCGTAGTCGGGCTGGGCTTCGCGCGCGGCGTCGAGGCGGCGAGTGGCTTCGTCGGCGCGGCCGTTGGCGATGAGGATATCGGCCTGGCGCAGTTGCGCCGCCAGGTAATCGTTGCCGGGGCCGACCTGGCCGTATTCGGCCAGCGCGCCTTCCAGATCGTTGCGCTCCTCGCGGATGCGGCCCAGGTTCAGGTGCGCGGCATCGACATGGCTTTCGCGGGTGATCAGGTCTTCCAGGTAGGTGGCCGCTTCGTCGTAGGCCTTGGCCTCGAGGCTGACCAGCGCCAGGGAATAGCGCAGTTCATCGTCGTCCGGGTATTGCTGCAGCAGGCTGGCGAACTCGACCTTGGCGTCGTCGACCCGGTCCTGCTCCACCAGCATCCGCGCATACGTCAGGCGCAGGCGCTTGTCGTCGGGGTGGCGGGCGATGGTCTTGCGCAGCAGCGGCAGGGCTTCGGGGCCGCGGTCCAGGGTTTGTAGCAGGCGGGCGCGCAGCAGCACCGGGGCGATTTCGTCGTCCTGCGGCGGGTGTTCTTCAAGCAGGCTCAGGGCCGCCTGGGACTTGCCGTCCTGTTGCAGCAGCAGGGCCTTGCCGAACACCAACTGGCTGTTGTCCGGGTACTTTTGCAGCAGTCGATCGAAACTTTTTTGCAGGCCGTCGCGGGTGTCCTGGTCGGTTTCGGCGGCGGACAGGGCAAGGAAGTCGAAATGCGTGTCGCCCTGGCCTTGCAGCACCTTTTCCATGAACACCATGGAGTCGTCGTAGCGCCCGGCGCGGGCCAGCTGGATCGCGGCGGCGCGCTGCGCATCGATGTTTTCAGGGTCGTTTTTCGCCCAGATCAACGAGGTGTCCAGCGCGGACTGGTCGGCACCGAGGTATTCAGCGATGCGGAAGGCGCGCTCGGAAATGGCCGGATCCTGGGTCTTTTCGGCCTGGATCACGTAGTTGTCCAGGGCGATATCGAAGCGATTGCGCTGCCCCGCCAGCTCGGCGACCAACAGGCTATAGAGGGTGTCCTGGGTGAACGAGCCATAGACCGTCGGCTCGGGCGCGGCGGTCGGCGCGACCTGCTGCCCGGCGGGCGGCGTGGCGTCCCGGGCGCCTGGCAAAGCCTGGCAACCCTGGAGCAGGGCAAGGGCAAGGAGCAACGCGGAAGATCTATTCATAAGGAGATTTTGGGCGACTAACCTGCGGTCGGGCCATCATGACACAAGCGTCATGGCAAACCCACTCGCGATGGGGTGTGTGGATACAGTGTATTAGAGACAATCGCGAGCGGTGGTTGTTCTCAATCCAGCGAAGTAGGACAATTATCGGCTTCACGTCACAACCAGCGACCTTGAATGGCCTTTCTTGCCCTCGGTATCAATCATAAGACTGCCTCGGTAGACGTACGCGAGCGCGTGGCGTTTACCCCCGAGCAGATGGTGGAAGCCTTGCAGCAGCTCTGCCGACTGACTACCAGCCGGGAAGCCGCAATCCTTTCGACCTGCAATCGCAGCGAACTGTACATCGAGCAGGACCACCTGACGGCCGATGAGGTGCTGCGCTGGCTGGCCGACTATCACCAGTTGAGCGTCGATGAACTGCGCGCCAGTGCCTATATCCACGAGGATCATGCCGCCGTCCGGCACATGATGCGCGTGGCTTCCGGGCTCGACTCGCTGGTGCTCGGCGAGCCGCAGATCCTCGGCCAGATGAAGTCCGCCTACGCCGTGGCCCGCGAGGCCGGCACCATCGGCCCGCTGCTGGGCCGGCTGTTCCAGGCCACGTTCAGCGCCGCCAAGCAGGTGCGCACCGATACCGCCATCGGCGAGAACCCGGTGTCGGTGGCGTTCGCTGCGGTCAGCCTGGCCAAGCAGATCTTCAGTGACCTGGGCCGCAGCCAGGCACTGCTGATCGGCGCCGGCGAGACCATCACCCTGGTCGCCCGGCATCTGCATGAGCAGGGCGTACGCCGGATTGTCGTGGCCAACCGCACGCTCGAGCGCGCCAGCATCCTGGCCGAGCAGTTCGGTGCCCACGCGGTGCTGCTGGCGGACATTCCGCAAGAACTGGTCAACAGCGACATCGTCATCAGCTCCACCGCCAGCCAGTTGCCGATCCTCGGCAAGGGCGCGGTCGAAAGCGCGCTGAAACTGCGCCGGCACAAGCCGATCTTCATGGTCGACATCGCCGTGCCGCGGGATATCGAGCCGCAAGTGGGCGAACTGGATGACGTCTACCTTTATACGGTCGACGACCTCCACGACGTGGTCGCGGAAAACCTCAAGAGCCGTCAAGGCGCCGCCCAGGCCGCCGAAGAACTGGTGACGGTGGGCGCCGAAGACTTCATGTCGCGCCTGCGCGCGCTGGCCGCGGTGGACGTGCTCAAGGCGTACCGCCAGCAGAGCGAGCGCCTGCGCGACGAGGAACTGCAAAAGGCCCAGCGTCTGCTGGCCAACGGTTCCAGCGCCGAGGAGGTCCTGGTGCAACTGGCCCGCGGCCTGACCAACAAACTGCTGCATGCGCCCAGCGTGCAACTGAAAAAGCTCTCCGCCGAAGGCCGCCACGATGCGCTGGCCATGGCCCAGGAACTCTTTGCCCTCAACGAGGGCTCCACGGATAAAACCCCGCAATGAAAGCGTCGCTGCTCAGAAAACTGGAAATCCTCCAGGACCGCTTCGAGGAACTGACCGCCCTGCTGGGCGATGCCGAGGTCATTTCCGACCAGACCCGCTTCCGCGCCTACTCCCGCGAGTATGCCGAGGTCGAACCGGTGGCTGCCGGGTATGCCCAGTGGTGCAAGTTGCAGGACGACCTCGAGCAGGCCCAGGCGCTGCTCAAGGACAGTGACCCCGACATGCGGGAAATGGCGGTCGAAGAAGTGCGCGAAGCCAAAGAGCAACTCCAGGAACTGGAAGCCCAGTTGCAACGCCTGCTGCTGCCCAAGGACCCCAACGACGGCCGCAACGTGTTCCTGGAAATCCGCGCAGGGACCGGCGGCGACGAGGCGGCGATCTTCTCCGGCGACCTGTTCCGCATGTACTCGCGCTACGCCGAGCGGCGTGGCTGGCGCCTGGAAATCCTCTCGGAAAACGAGGGTGAGCACGGCGGCTACAAGGAAATCATCGCCCGCGTCGAGGGCGACAGTGTCTACGGCAAGCTCAAGTTCGAGTCCGGCGCGCACCGCGTGCAGCGGGTTCCGGAAACCGAATCGCAGGGCCGTATCCACACCTCGGCCTGCACCGTGGCGGTGCTGCCCGAGCCTGATGAACAAGCAGCGATCGAGATCAACCCGGCCGATCTGCGCGTCGATACCTACCGCGCCTCGGGCGCCGGTGGTCAGCACGTGAACAAGACCGACTCGGCGATCCGCATCACCCACTTGCCTACCGGCACGGTGGTCGAGTGCCAGGAAGAGCGCTCTCAGCACAAGAACCGCGCGCGGGCCATGTCCTGGCTGTCGGCGCGGCTCAACGACATGCAGACGAGCGCCGCACAGAACGCCATCGCCAGCGAGCGCAAGCTGCTGGTCGGTTCCGGCGACCGCTCCGAGCGCATCCGCACCTACAACTATCCACAGGGTCGGGTCACCGACCACCGCATCAACCTGACGCTCTACTCGCTGGACGAAGTGCTCGCGGGTGGCGTGGATGCGATCATCGAGCCGCTGCTGGCCGAATACCAGGCCGATCAACTGGCCGCACTGGGTGACTAAATGACCATCATTGCCAGCCTGCTTCGCGGCGCGGAGCTTCCCGACTCGCCGACCGCGCGCCTGGATATCGAACTGCTCCTGGCTGCCGCCATCGGCAAATCCCGCAGTTATCTGCATACCTGGCCGGAGCGCATCGTCAGCAGCGAGGCGGCGCAGACGTTCGCCAGCTACCTGCAGCGCCGTCGCGCCGGTGAGCCGGTGGCCTATATTCTCGGTCAGCAAGGGTTCTGGAACCTGGACCTGGAAGTCGCGCCGCACACCCTGATCCCGCGCCCGGAAACCGAGCTGCTGGTGGAAACCGCTCTGGCATTGCTGCCCGCCGAGCCGGCGCAGGTGCTCGACCTTGGCACCGGCACCGGCGCCATTGCCCTGGCCCTGGCCAGCGAGCGCCGGCAATGGCAGGTGACCGCGGTCGACCGGGTGCTGGAAGCCGTGGCCCTTGCCGAGCGTAATCGCCAGCGCCTGCAACTGGACAACGTCACCGTGCTCACCAGCCACTGGTTCAGTGCCTTGGGCGAGCAGCGTTTCCAGTTGATCATCAGCAACCCGCCTTACATTGCCGCCGAAGACCCGCATCTGGTCGCCGGCGATGTGCGTTTCGAGCCGAGCAGTGCGCTGGTGGCGGGCAATGATGGCCTGGACGACCTGCGCCAGATCGTCGCCGAGGCGCCGGCTCACCTGCTGGCGGGCGGCTGGTTGCTGCTGGAACACGGCTACGATCAGGCCGCCTCGGTCCGCGAGTTGCTGGCCCGCCACGGTTTCGAACAGATCGAAAGCCGCCTCGACCTGGGTGGCCATGAACGCATCACCTTGGGACGCCTGTCGTGCTGACCGACGAGGAACTGCTGCGTTACAGCCGCCAGATCCTCCTGGCGCAGATCGATATCGACGGCCAGTTGCGCCTCAAGGACAGCCGCGCATTGATTATCGGCCTCGGCGGCCTTGGCTCGCCGGTGGCCTTGTACTTGGCGGCCGCAGGTGTCGGCACCCTGCACCTGGCGGATTTCGACACGGTTGACCTGACCAACCTGCAACGGCAGATCATCCATGACAGCGCTTGTGTCGGTCAGCCCAAGGTGGACTCGGCGCTGACGCGGCTGCGCGCGATCAACCCGGATATCAATCTGGTGCCGCATCGCCAGGCGCTCGATGAAGACTCCCTGGCCGCAGCGGTGGATGCCGTGGACCTAGTGCTGGACTGTTCGGACAATTTCGCTACCCGCGAAGCGGTCAACGCGGCGTGCGTCAAGGCCGGCAAGCCGTTGGTCAGCGGCGCGGCGATCCGCCTGGAAGGGCAGTTGTCGGTGTTTGACCCACGCCGCCCTGAAAGCCCGTGCTACCACTGCCTCTACGGCCACGGCAGCGATGCCGAACTGACCTGCAGCGAAGCCGGCGTGGTCGGGCCGCTGGTGGGGCTGGTCGGCAGCCTTCAGGCGCTCGAAGCGCTGAAACTGCTCGCCGGTTTCGGCGAGCCGCTGGTGGGACGCCTGCTGTTGATCGATGCGCTGGGCACGCGTTTCCGCGAGCTGCGGGTCAAGCGCGATCCAGGTTGCGCCGTCTGTGGGACAGCCCATGGCTGAGGCCTCGGCAGCGCCGGTCGGCGTGTTCGACTCCGGTGTCGGCGGCCTGTCGGTGCTGGCGGAAATCAACCGGCTGCTGCCCAATGAGTCGCTGCTGTACGTGGCCGACTGCGGCAATATCCCCTATGGCGAGAAGTCCCCGGAATTCATTCGCCAGCGTTGCCGCAAGGTGGCTGAGTTCTTTCAGGAGCAGGGCGTCAAGGCCGTGGTCCTGGCTTGTAATACCGCCACCGTCGCCGCCGCCGCCGATCTTCGCGAGCGTTTCCCGCAATGGCCGCTGGTGGGCATGGAACCGGCGGTGAAACCGGCCGCCGCGGCGACCCGCAGTGGCGTGGTCGGGGTGCTGGCCACCACCGGCACCTTGCAAAGCGCCAAGTTCGCGGCCTTGCTCGACCGCTTCGCCACGGATGTGCGGGTGGTAACCCAGCCCTGTCCGGGGCTGGTGGAACTGATCGAGTCGGGCGACCTCGACAGCCCGGCCCTGCGCCAGCTCTTGCAGGGCTATGTCGAGCCGCTGCTGGCGGCCGGATGCGACACCATCATTCTTGGCTGCACCCATTACCCCTTCCTCAAGCCTTTGCTGGGCGAGATGGTCCCGGCGTCGGTGGCAATCATCGACACCGGCGCCGCTGTGGCCCGGCAACTCCAGCGATTGCTGGCCGAGCGCCACCTTCTGGCGGCCGGCCCCGCGCGTCCTACACAGTTCTGGACCAGTGCCGACCCCGAACATCTGCGAAACATCCTGCCTTTGTTGTGGAATAAATCTGACTGTGTGCAAAGCTTCAACAGGTAATCGACGTAGGAAAAAAAACGTCGAAATCCACTGAACTCCTTTGCATGCGCCGATTTCTACTACGTTGTCTGATGAGACAAAAAAACCAATAAACGGGATTTAAAAGGACGTTTCTCATGAAGAAACTGCTTTGCTTGGCTGTGGTTGCAGCCGCAACCCTGGGGCACACCTTCACCGCACAGGCCGCAGATGTCACTTTCGCTGTCGGCCAGACCAGCGACTCCACCATGACCTACCGCATCGGCGTGCAATCCAACTGGGATGCCAGTTGGTGGCAGACCAGCGTCGGGCGTCTGACCGGCTACTGGGACGGCGGCTACACCTACTGGGACGGCGACAAGACGTCGAGCAACCACAGTCTGTCGTTCGCGCCGGTATTCGTTTACGAGTTCGCCGGCGAGTCGGTCAAACCGTACATCGAGGCTGGCGTCGGGGTGGCGGCGTTTGCTCACACTGAGCTGGAAAGCAACGACCTCGGGTCGTCCTTCCAGTTCGAAGACCGCATCGGCTTCGGCCTGCGCTTCGCGGGGGGGCATGAAGTGGGGATTCGGGCGATCCACTATTCCAACGCGGGCCTCAGCCAGCCGAACGATGGTGCCGAGAGTTTCGCCCTGCATTACCGCATGTCGCTCTGACCGCTACACGACACCGGGGCCGCATTGCGGCCCCGGTTTCATTTTCGGTCAACGCCGCAACGGCCACAGACTGCTGACCGACAACGCTTCCATCACCATTTCAGGCATCCGCAGGGACAAGCGCTGGATAATCGCTTGCGCAGCGCTTTGCGCGTCCCAGTTCTGCGGCAGTGCCACGGCCAGCGTGACGGGCTTTTTCAGGTTCTGCGGCGCGACCAGGGTGAGATCGATTTCCTTGGGCGAGAGCACGCTGCGAACTTCGCTGAACCATTGTCCCAGGCTGTTCTGCGCCGAGGGCCACTGGCTGCTCTCATGTTGCTGGAGTGCCGTGATGCTGCTCAGGATGGCCACGACGTGGGCCGTCTGTCCCGCCTGCAAGAGCGGCAGGGCACTTTGCAGGCAATGGGTGCTGGCAGACAGGTTGCTCTGGATCAGCGCTTCAAACATCTCCGTGCCGCTGGACTGTGCGTCGAGGTAATCGCACGTCCCGGCGTTGAGGATCAGCGTGTCGAGCGCGCCCCAACGCTCCTGGATATGCCGACTCATGTGCTCGGCCTGCGCGGCATCGCTCAAGTCACCGTCGAGCACCAGGCAGTGCTGCGCGAGGCTGTCGGGAAGTGGGTCGAAGGGGGCACGACCACTGATCGCCACGTGATGACCGAGCATGAGCAACTGTGTTGCCAATGCATGGCCCAGGCCACTGCTGGCGCCGGTAACCCAGATACGTTTCGGATCCTCAGTATTGATGTGCATCTTCGTTGCTGTGCTCTTTGGGCAGTTGTCGGAAAGCGTCGATGGCGCGCTGGCGGCTTGGGCCAAGGTCTACGATGGGCTGTGGATAACCTTGCACGCCGAACAGCCCGCCGGGGCTGTGGATATCTTTATCGTCCAGCGCTTTCAACTCCGGCAGCCAGTGTCGCAGGAAGCGCCCCTTGCTGTCGAAGCGCTCGGATTGGCTGACGGGGTTGAACACCCGGAAATACGGCGCAGCGTCGGTGCCCGTGGACGCACTCCACTGCCAACCGCCGTTGTTTGCGGCCAGGTCGCCGTCTATCAGATGGCGCATGAAAAATTCTTCGCCCCTGCGCCAGTCGATCAGCAGGTTCTTGCTCAGGAACATCGCCACCACCATGCGCAGGCGGTTGTGCATCCAGCCGGTGGCGAGCAATTGGCGCATGGCGGCGTCGACAATCGGGATGCCGGTGCGGCCTTCCTGCCAGGCGGCGAGGTCCTCGGGGGCGTCGCGCCATTTCACCGCTTCGGTCGCCGGGCGGAAGGCGCGGTGACGAGAAACCCGCGGATAGCCGACCAGCACATGCTTGTAGAACTCGCGCCAGAGCAGTTCGTTGATCCAGGTAACGGCGCCGGGATTGCCGCTTTCGAACTCGCCGTAGTTGTTGGCCAGCGCGGCGTGCAGGCACTGGCGCACGGAAATCACCCCGGCGGCGAGGTAGGGCGACAGTTGGCTGGTGCCGTCCACGGCGGGCAGGTCGCGTTGTTCGGTGTAGTCCGCCATGTCGTCTTCGACAAAGCGGGCCAGTCGCTCGCGGGCGTGGTCTTCACCTGCCGGCCACTGCTCGCGCAGCGACGGAGAAGGGGTGGGAAAAACGTCAATGTGCCGTGGGATATCGTCACTGGCGACGGCAGTCTTCGCCTGCTTGCGCGGCAATGGCTGCAAGGCGGGCAGGCCGTGGTGCAGGCGCTGGTAGCAGAGCTTGCGGAACTGGGTGAAGACCTTGAAGTAACCGCCCTGGCGAGTGAGCACCGTGCCCGGTTTGAACAGCAACTGATCAAGGTAGCTGTGCAGGCCGATGCCGTGCTGTTGCAGGTACTCGCCAACGTCGCGATCACGCTGCTGTTCGTTGATCCCGTATTCCTCGTTGACGTGCACATCCTGCACGCCGTGCTCCCGGCATACCTCGTGGAGCACCCGGGGTGCGTCTTTCCAGTCATCGGCTACACGAATAAGCAGCGGGATGTTCAGTTCGCCGAGCGCCTGTTTCAGCGCCTCCAGATTGCGCAGCCAGAAGTCCACCTTGCAGGCGGCGTCATCGTGACGCTTCCACTGCGCCGGGCTGACCAGCCAGAGCGCCAGGCACGGGCCGCGCTCGCAAGCGGCGGCCAGGGCGGTGTTGTCATGCAGGCGCAGGTCGCTGCGCAGCCAGATCAATTGCATTATTCGGGTCCGTGTTTTTCCGTGGCAAGCGGCTTGAGGTCTTGCAGGCACCGGCACGCCGCCAGGGGCGAGTCGAGCAAGTGCCAGTCGGGATCTGTCGGCAACGCATGCTTGTGTAAAGTGACCGCGGCGCCGAACAGGAGTTTCGGTACGCTCAGCGGCGCGAGGGTGCGTTGCAGTCGGTCGCTGTCCTGCGCGGTATTGATGCTAACCAGTACCGCCTTCGCCCCCAACTGCTCGACGCCCAGCGCCAGATCGCGGGCAGGCAGGGTGCTGTCGAACACTTCCACCGGGCAGCCGGCGTCGCTCACCAGCCAGGCGCACAGCCACAACTGCGGATCGAACGGCAGGCCGCCGCCGTTGACCAGCATCGCCGGCGCACCGTTGCACTGGCGGTTGTTGTGGTACACCCGAAGCCCCAGCTTGCTGCGCAGCCAACTGTGGAAAAAGCCCTGTTCGAGGCGGGCGGTGGGGTGGGTTTGCCAGCGTGCTTCGAGGTGGCCGAGCAGGGGCAACAGCAATTGCTCGCACAAGGTGGTGGCGGGGTAGAGCGCCATGGCCTGGTTGAACTGCTGGTCGAGCTGGCGCTCGGCGAGGTGGGCGATGCACTCGGTGAGGTGGCTGCGCAGCGCCTGCCAGTCGTCCCCGGGAATGCTCTGCTCGGGCGACTTGTCGCTGTCGAGCAGCGGTAGCACCTGGCTGACCGCAACACCACGGTTGAGCCAGGACAGAATGGTGCGAATGCGTTCGACCTGATCGCTGCTGTACAGCCGATGGCCCTTGCTGGTGCGCTGCGGCACCACCAGGCCATAACGCCGCTCCCAGGCACGCAGGGTGACCGGGTTGACGCCGGTCAGCCGTGAGATTTCGCGGATGGGCAGCAGCGGTTCAGATGGCATTGCGCAGGCTCAGGTTTTCCGGGTGCGGCTGCAGGTAGACCTGGCTCAGCAAGTACGCATCGGGATGATGATTGAGGTGGTGCTTGAGCAGCGTCAGCGGCACCACCAGCGGGACGATTCCGGCCATGTATTGCTCGATCACGCGGCGGATTTCCTGCTTGTCCCCGGCGTCGAGGAAGCGCCGCAGGTAACCGCTCAGGTGCATCAGCACATTGCCGTGGGTGCCGCGGTTGGCGCAGCGGCGCAGCGCGGCGATCAACTGGCTGAAATACGCCGGGCCGATCTGCTGCGGGTCGTCCTGGCGGCTCATGCTGCCCAGCAGCTTGCCGAGCACTTTGTATTGCTCGGGGTTGTGCGCCATCAGTTGGTACTTGTAGCGGGAGTGGAAGGCGATCAGCGCGTGACGGCTCAGGCCCTCGGCGCACAGGCGCTGCCAGTCGGCATAGGCCAGCACGCGGATTATGAAGTTTTCCCGCAGCACCGGATCGCACAGCCTGCCTTCTTCTTCCAGCGGCAGGTCCGGGCGCAGTTCGCGAAAACGCGCGGCATACAGGCCGCTGGCGCGCTCGCGTGCGGGGTAGCCGTTGGCCTGGTAGACCTTGATGCGCTCCAGCCCGCAGGACGGCGATTTCTGCATGAAGATGTAGCCGCAGATATCGTCCAGCTCGACGGCCATCTGGTCGGCGTACTGGATCAGCGCATCGGAAACATCGATGGCCTCGTCGCGGCTGTTGACGGCTCGAGGCTGGGCGGGATCGCCGGCAAGGTGGATCGCGGCGCGGGGCGTGCCCAGGCCGATTGCCACTTCAGGACAGACGGGCACCAGCTCGAAATGCTCCGCCAGTGCTTCAGTGCACAGACGTGACTCCTTGTGACCGCCATTGAAGCGGACTTCTTCACCGGCAAGGCAGGCACTGAGGGCGATTTTGGGCTTGGTAGCGGGCATGGTGGGCAACCTTTCTTGTACAAAGATAAAAACCTGTACAACTTTGCTCAGCATAAGCCGGAAGTTGTACAAGTCAATATTTCTGTAGAAGGCGCGTTGCCCGCAGAGGTTATTCCAGGTGTTCGATCAGGCGGCGAGCGGCTTCCTGGCCACTGAGCCAGGCGCCTTCGACCCGGCCCGACAGGCACCAGTCGCCGCAGGCATAGAGGCCCAGGTCGGCATCGGCGAGTGCGCCCCACTCATGGTTGCTGGCGGGGCGTGCATAGAGCCACCGGTGCGCCAGGGTGAAGCTCGGTGCCGGTACCGCACAGCCGACCAGCTCGGCGAAATCGCCCAGCAACTGTTCGATCACCGCCTCTTTCTGTAGGTCGATGTGCTGTTTGCTCCAGGCCGAGGTGGCATGCAGCACCCAGGTGTCCAGGCGCTCCTCGCGCCCCGGCTTGCTGCGGTTGCGGGCCAGCCAGTCGAGCGCGCAGTCCTGCACGAAGCAACCCTGCATGGGCGTTGCCAGCGGGGTGTCGAAGCCGAGGGCGATGGCCCAGGTCGGCTCCATTTGAACGCCGGCTGCGGCGGCGGCGAGTTTCGGCGTGGCGGCCAGCAAGGCCGCGGCCTGCGGTGCCGGCACGGCGACGATGACCTTGCTGAACGGGCCGTGGCTGCAGCCTTCGGTGTCCTGCAGGTGCCAGTACTGTTTGCCGCGGAAGACTTCACTGATGCGGCAACTGAAGTTCACCGTGACGTCCTTGAGCAGGCCGCGGGTGATGGCGCTCATGCGCGGCGTGCCGACCCAGCGGATCTGCTCGTCCGGCGAAGGGCTCAACTGGCCGTCGCGGTAGTTGTAGAGCTGCGGCTTCCACTCCGCGACCCAGCCCTTGGCTTGCCAGTGCTGGATCTGCTCGACGAAGCGGCGGTCGCGGGCGGTGAAATATTGCGCGCCGAGGTCCAGCGCCCCGGCTTCGCTGCGCTTGCTGGCCATACGTCCACCGCTGCCGTGCCCCTTGTCGAACAGGTGGACGGTCAGTCCTTCCTTCTGCAAGGCCTGGGCGGCAGAGAGTCCGGCAATGCCGGCACCGATGATGGCGATAGGTACGGTCATGATGGGCCTCTTTGAACCTTCTAGTAGGTACAGACAGCCACGCTGTCGGACAAACCTGTACAACTCCAGGGTTTTGTATAAGATCGGTCGGCTCGTTGCAACAGGTTGGCCTATGTTTATCCCAGAGTGAACGGTCAAAAAAGTGCCTTGCTTTTAAAAGTAGACCAGCGAGCGCCATCATGAGGACACGGCCATGAATATATTGCTGACCGGTGGTACCGGCCTGATTGGACAGCAACTGTGTCGCCACTGGCTCGACCAGGGTCATCGACTGACGGTCTGGAGCCGCCGTGCCGACCAGGTTGGCCAGCTTTGCGGTGCTGGCGTTCGCGGCATCAGCGAACTGGAGGCTTACGGCGACGGGCCGCTGGATGCGGTCATCAACCTGGCCGGCGCGCCGATCGCCGATCGGCCCTGGACCGTGTCGCGGCGGGCGCAGTTATGGGGCAGCCGGATCACCCTGACCGAACACCTGCTGGCTTGGCTGGAGCGCCGTGAGCAGCGCCCGGCGGTGATGATTTCCGGCTCCGCGGTGGGTTGGTATGGCGGCGGCGGCGAGCGTGAATTGACCGAGTCTTCGCGCCCGGGCAAAGAGGACTTCGCCAGCCAGTTGTGCATCGCCTGGGAAGAAACCGCGCAGCGCGCCGAAGCCTTGGGCATCCGTGTCGTGCTGCTTCGCACCGGGTTGGTCCTGGCCAGCGAGGGCGGCTTTTTGTCGCGCCTGCGGCTGCCCTTCAAACTCGGGCTGGGTGGGCCGATTGGCGATGGCCGGCAGTGGATGCCGTGGATTCATATCCACGACGAAATCGCCCTGATTGATTTTCTCTTGCAGCGCAACGACGCCAGCGGTCCTTATAATGCCTGCGCTCCGGAGCCTGTACGCAACCGCGAATTCGCCCGGCGCCTGGGCCGCACGCTGCACCGGCCGGCGTTCATGCCGTTGCCTGCGCTGGTGTTGAAGGCGGGGCTTGGCGAGTTGTCGACGTTGCTGCTCGGTGGTCAGCGCGCTCGCCCGGTGCGCGCGCTGGCAGCGGGCTTCACCTTCCGTTTCAACGATGTGCAATCGGCGCTGGATGAGTTGTCCTCCCGCCTCTGAAAAGGATGTTGCATGACCGATCATGCTTTGCTGCTGGTCAACCTGGGTTCACCGGCGTCCACCTCCGTCGCCGATGTGCGCCGTTACCTCAATCAGTTCCTGATGGACCCTTACGTTATCGACCTGCCGTGGCCGGTGCGGCGTCTGCTGGTGTCGCTGATCCTGATCAAGCGCCCGGAACAGTCCGCCCATGCCTACGCTTCGATCTGGTGGGACGAGGGCTCGCCGCTGGTGGCGCTGACTCGCCGCCTGCAGCAGGCCGTGGCGCCGCACTGGACCCACGGGCCGGTGGAAATCGCCATGCGCTATGGCGAGCCGTCGCTGCCCTCGGTGTTGAAGAAACTCGCCGCCCAAGGCGTGCGCAAGGTGACCCTCGCGCCGCTGTATCCGCAGTTCGCCGACAGCACCGTGACCACCGTGATCGCCCAGGCGAATGAGGTGATCGCCGAGCAGCAACTGCCGTTGCAGATGACGGTGTTGAAGCCGTTCTATGACCAGCCCGAGTACATCGATGCGCTGGTGGCGAGCGCCAAGCCTTATCTGGAGCAGGATTTCGATCACTTGCTGCTGAGTTTCCACGGGCTGCCGGAGCGGCACCTGAAGAAGCTCGACCCGACCGGCACGCATAACTTCCAGGACGCCGACTGCTGCCGTGAGGCCTCGGCGCAGATGCTCGCCGTCTGTTATCGCGGCCAGTGCCTGCGGACGGCCCAGGCCTTCGCGCGCAAGATGGGCTTGCCGGATGGCAAATGGTCGGTGTCGTTCCAGTCGCGGCTGGGCAAGGCGAAGTGGATCGAGCCCTACACCGAGGCGCGGCTGGATGAACTGGCCAAGGCCGGGACGAAGAAGCTGTTGGTGATGTGCCCGGCGTTCGTTGCCGACTGTATCGAGACCCTCGAAGAAATTGGCGACCGCGGTCGCGAGCAGTTCATCGAGGCGGGCGGGGAGGAGTTGAAGTTGGTGCCTTGCCTGAATGATCACCCGCAATGGGTGCAGGCGCTGGTTACGCTGTGCGAGCGGGCTTGAAACCCTATCTTCAGTCATAAAAAAGGGGCTGCCAACGCAGCCCCTTTTCTACAGGTGAAGATCACTCCGCTCAGGGCAGATGATCATCCATCACCTTGTTCTTCCAGCCGTCATTGCCCGGCAACAGCAGGTTCAGGGCGATAGCCACCACCGCGCACAGCGCGATGCCTTTCAGGCCCCAGTCATCCGGGCCGTCACCGCTACCGACCAGCACACCGCCGATACCGAATACCAGGGTCACCGAAACGATCACCAGGTTGCGGGCTTCGCTCAGGTCGATCTTGTGGCGGATCATGGTGTTCATGCCGACCGCAGCGATCGAGCCGAACAGCAGGCAGAGAATGCCGCCCATCACCGGCACCGGAATGCTCTGCAACAGCGCGCCGAACTTGCCGATGAAGGCCAGGGGAATGGCGAACACCGCCGCCCAGGTCATGATCTTCGGGTTGTAGTTCTTGGTCAGCATCACCGCGCCAGTCACTTCGGCGTAGGTGGTGTTGGGCGGGCCGCCGAACAGGCCAGCGGTGGTGGTGGCAATGCCGTCACCCAGCAGGGTGCGGTGCAGGCCAGGGGTCTTCAGGTAATCGCGACCGGTCACGCTGCCCACCGCGATCACGCCGCCGATATGTTCGATCGCCGGCGCCAGGGCGACCGGAACGATGAACAGGATGGCCTGCCAGTTGAACGCCGGCGCGGTGAACTTCGGCAGTTCAAGCCAAGGCGCAGCAGCGATCTTGGCGACATCGACCACACCGAAGGCGAACGACAGGCCAAAGCCCACCAGCACGCCGGCAATGATCGGCACCAGGCGGAAGATGCCTTTGCCGAAGACCGCGACGATCAAGGTGGTCAGCAGTGCCGGCATCGAGATCATCATCGCCGTGCTGTACGGCATCAGGGCGGCGCCGTCGCCGGCCTTGCCCATGGCCATGTTGGCCGCGATCGGCGCCATGGCCAGGCCGATGGAGATGATCACCGGACCGATCACCACCGGTGGCAGCAGGCGGTCGATGAACCCGGTGCCTTTGATCTTCACCGCCAGGCCGAGGAAGGTGTAGACGAAGCCCGCGGCCATGACGCCGCCCATGGTCTCGGCCAGGCCGAACTGGCCCTTGGCGAGGATGATCGGGGTGATGAAGGCGAAGCTGGAGGCCAGGAACACCGGCACCTGACGCCCGGTGACGATCTGGAACAGCAGCGTGCCGAGGCCTGCGGTAAACAGTGCGACGTTGGGATCAAGGCCAGTGATCAGTGGCATCAGCACCAGAGCGCCGAAGGCCACGAAGAGCATTTGTGCGCCGGAGACTATCTGGCGCCAGAGCGGTTCGTTGAACTCGTCCTGCATGCTCAGGCGTCCTTCTGCTTGGTGCCGAAGATCTTGTCACCGGCATCGCCCAGGCCGGGAATGATGTAGCCGTCTTCGTTCAGGCGCTGGTCGATCGAGGCGGTGAAGAGCTGCACGTCAGGGTGGGCTTTTTCCACCACGGCGATGCCTTCCGGCGCGGCCACCAGGACCATGGCGCGGATATCCTTGCAACCGGCGCGCTTGAGCAGCTCGATGGTCGCGACCATGGAACCGCCGGTGGCCAGCATCGGGTCGATGATCAGGGCCAGGCGCTGGTCGATTTCCGGCGCGAGCTTTTCCAGGTAGGTGTGGGCTTCGAGGGTTTCCTCGTTGCGGGCCACGCCCACGGCGCTGACTTTGGCGCCCGGGATCAGGCTGAGCACGCCTTCGAGCATGCCGATGCCGGCGCGCAGGATCGGGACTACAGTGATTTTCTTGCCGGCGATCTTCTCGACTTCAACGGCGCCGCACCAGCCATCGATGGAATAGGTTTCCAGCGGCAGGTCTTTGGTGGCTTCATAGGTCAGGAGCGCGCCGACTTCCTGGGCGAGTTCGCGAAAATTCTTGGTACTGATATCGGCACGGCGCATAAGGCCGAGCTTGTGGCGGATCAGCGGATGGCGGATCTCACGGATGGGCATGGGGAAGGGCTCCGGAATGCGGGCAAAAAAACCGCGCTAGATTAATCTATTCGACCGTGTGTGTCCTATAGCCACACTGGACGTTAGTCCAGAAATGCTTGATCTGATGCGTGTGGATGCGTACCTTTGCCCGCTTTTCCAAATCCTGACTCCCTGGAGAGTTTCATGTCCGCTGATCTCGAGCACATCCGTCAAGTCATGCGCGAGGCCGACTGCCTGCACGATGAAGCCGCAGTCGAGGCGGCCATCGCCCGGGTCGGCGCGCAGATTACCGAGCGCCTGGCCGACAGCAACCCGGTGGTGTTCTGCGTCATGAACGGCGGGCTGATCTTCGCCGGCAAACTGTTGACCCACCTGCCGTTCCCGCTGGAATCCTCCTACCTGCACGCCACCCGCTACCGCAACCAGACCAGCGGCGGCGACCTGTTCTGGAAGGCCAAGCCGGAAGTCTCGTTCATCGACCGCGACGTGCTGATCATCGACGACATCCTCGATGAAGGTCACACCCTCAGCGCCATCATGGATTTCTGCCGTCATGCAGGTGCGCGCAACGTCTACACCGCCGTGCTGATCGACAAGGACCACGACCGCAAGGCCAGCCCGGACCTCAAGGCCGACTTCGTTGGCCTGAGCTGCGTCGACCGCTATGTCTTCGGCTACGGCATGGATTACAAGGGCTACTGGCGTAACGCCAATGGCATCTACGCCGTCAAGGGACTCTGACACCATGGCCAAGCCTTCCTACCTGGACCAGTCGCTGTTTGCCGAGGTGGCACAAAAGGCCGCGCAAAGCCCACGGGCCCGTGCGCACCACAACTTCCATGAGATGGAAGACTCCTGCCACCGCATGCTGGTCGGCCTGCAGCCGGAAACCTACGTTCCGCCCCACCGCCACCAGGCGGCCGACAAGGCCGAGAACCTGATCATCCTCAAGGGCAAGCTGGGTGTGCTGATTTTCGATGAGGCCGGCAACGTGCTGGACAAGCGGATCATGCAGGCTGGCGGCGATTGCCTGGGGGTTGATCTGGCGCCCGGCATTTTCCATGGCCTGGTGGTCATGGAAGCTGACACCCTGATGTTCGAATGCAAGGCCGGCCCGTACCGCCCGGTCAGCGACGGCGACATGGCCCCTTGGGCGCCGCGCGAAGGCGAGCCGGAAGTCGCGGCCTACCAGGCGTGGATGCGCGCACAGTTCGACTGATTGCCCGCGGGGCCTGGCGCAACGCCTGCGCCCCGCGACAACCGGACACATCATGGTAGAGTGCCAGGCCCTCCAAGGAGCCTGTCATGCGTGCGACGATTCTCCCGCTTCTCCTGTTCCTGAGCCTGCCTGCCGTTG
Source organism: Pseudomonas sp. Marseille-P9899 (assembly GCF_903166565.1). Classification (NCBI taxonomy): domain Bacteria; kingdom Pseudomonadati; phylum Pseudomonadota; class Gammaproteobacteria; order Pseudomonadales; family Pseudomonadaceae; genus Pseudomonas; species Pseudomonas sp. Marseille-P9899. The sequence goes on along the minus strand of NZ_CAESCG010000006.1, from coordinate 147,684 downwards.
CGGCGCCGATGCATGGCCAGTTCCTGCCGCCGGACGAGCAGTCGGTGCGTGGGGAAAACCCCGAAAGCCAGCAACTGCTGCAAGTGACCAGCTATTCGGTGGTCGTCGGTAACCAGCGCCAGTCCAACCAGCAACCGCTGCCGATCACTTCGTCACTGACCATGCGCCTGAAAGGCAAGCCGCTCAGCCAGGGCGCGACCATCACCCAGGTGGTGATCAGCTTCGACGGCGAGGGCAAAAGCCTGAAAAAGCCGGCTTTCGACAGTGCTACCCGGACCCTGACCCTGAATTACGCGCCGGCGCAGTATCAGGTGATCCTCGACCTGCTGCGCAACGACACCGTCTACGTGCAATTCCTCAGCTACCCCAACGGCCACATCTGGGCCGATCTGCACACCGGAACCCTTCGCGCGCGTTGAGCGCCGGGCCCGCCGGGGGGTAAACTGCCCGCCCCGTGGAAAATGTCCTTGATGGTTCAGTTGGAGTCGGTAATGCGTAAAGACAAGAAGCAGGTGATTGGCGACGAAATCAGCGATGACTACGTCAAATCGTTCCTCATTTACGAGCCAGCCGATGGCGTGACCTCGCCTTCGCACCACAAGCTGATCAAGGGCTACCGTGGCCTGCGCATCGACGACTTCGAGCGTTATGTCGGTTTCTTCGTTGAAGCCGGTTACGACCTGGACGGCAAGGACGAGCACGGCAAGACCTTCGTCGAGGCGATCGCCGACCAGCGCAACGCGCCGGAATACGTCGAGATCATCGAGAAAGCCCGCGGCTGATCGATCTTCGGCGCAAAAAAAACGCCCCGAAGGGCGTTTTTTTATGAGCGCGGCTCAAGCGTAGCTTGGCGCCGGGCTGCTTTCGACCAAGCCCAGGGCCTCGTCGTTGTAGGCACTGACCTTGTGGTACAGGGCTGCGTCGGCTGCCAGGACTTTCTCCCGCGCGGGGAAGATTTCCTTGAGCTTCTCGGCCCACTCGCCCTTGGCCTTGTCGGCAAAGCAGCGTTCGATCAGGTCCAGCATGATCGACACCGTCACCGAAGCACCTGGCGAGGCACCCAGCAGGGCGGCGAGGGTGCCGTCCTGTGCGGCCACCAGTTCGGTACCGAACTGCAGAACGCCGCCTTTTTTCGGGTCTTTCTTGATGATCTGCACGCGCTGGCCAGCGACTTCCAGGCGCCAGTCCTCGGCTTTCGCCTCCGGATAGAAGCGGCGCAGGGAGTCCAGGCGCTGCTCCATCGACTGCATCACTTCGCTGACCAGGTACTTGGTCAGGTCCATGTTGTCGCGGGCCACGGCCAGCATCGGGCCGATGTTGCCCATGCGCACCGACAGCGGCAGGTCAAGGAACGAACCGTACTTGAGGAACTTGGTAGTGAAGCCGGCGTACGGGCCGAACAGCAGGGATTTCTTGCCGTCCACCACACGGGTGTCGAGGTGCGGAACCGACATCGGCGGAGCACCGACCGCGGCCTGGCTGTAGACCTTGGCCTGGTGTTGCTTGACGATTTCCGGGTTGTCGCAGCGCAGCCACTGGCCACTGACCGGGAAGCCGCCGAAGCCTTTGCTTTCCGGGATACCGGACGCTTGCAGCAGCGGCAGGGCCGCGCCACCGGCGCCGAGGAATACGAAGCGGGCGTCGACATCACGGCTGCTGCCGCTGTTGACGTCCTTGACGCTGACGGTCCAGCCGCTGCCGTTACGGCGCAGGCCAGTGACCTTCTTGCTGTACTTGACCTGCGCATCCGGCGCGTTGGCCAGGTGCTTGAGCAGTTTGTTGGTCAGCGCGCCGAAGTTGACGTCGGTGCCCTTGATCACGCGGGTAGCGGCGATCTTCTGGTCAGCCGGGCGACCCGGCATCATCAGTGGCATCCACTCCTTCATCACCGTCTGGTCTTCGGTGTATTCCATCTCGCTGAAGGCGTGATGCTGCTTGAGCAGCTCGAAGCGCTTCTTCAGGAACGCGACGCCTTTGTCACCCTCGACGTAGCTCAGGTGTGGCACCGGGTTGATGAACGCCCGTGGCGAGCTGAACGCACCTTTTTTGCTCAGGTACGCCCAGAACTGACGGGAAACCTCGAACTGGGTGTTGATCAGCACCGCTTTCTTGATGTCGATGCTGCCGTCAGCGGCCTGAGGCGTGTAGTTCAGTTCACACAGCCCGGCATGGCCCGTACCTGCGTTGTTCCACGGATTGGAACTTTCCGCGGCACCCGAATCCATCAACTCGACGACTTCCAGCTTGATTGCCGGGTCGAGTTCCTTGAGCAGCACGGCCAGGGTGGCACTCATGATGCCTGCCCCTACCAGTACCACATCGACTGTTTCGTTCTGCGCCATTTAACGCATCTCCAAAATCTTCAGCACCTAATTGACAGCATAGGACCCCGGAACTCCGAGACTGCCCTATCCGATACTTCGCAGCTTTCCAACGTTCACGGACACTGCCAACCAGGCTCGTTAGATGCGTATGAACGCATTTTGCGGCCGGTGCGGCAATTCGACTTATGGTCGAGGCGCCCGTCGTGCGCTATGAAACCGGCCTCAGTCACCCATGACGGATGAAGGCCGTAGCCAGCTGCTTGGGGCTGTTCGGGACACTGATGATGCTTTTGCACATACCAGACTGTTCATTGCTCGCCACACTCTTGTGAAGTTGTGAAAACCCGTTTTTTCACGCTCTTTTGGAGTCGTGAACCTCAAAAATGGACCGTGCAGGGCAGGTCCGTCAGGTTCAGGCAGAGCATGGGGGCCGAGAAAAAAGCGGGCACACCGGCTTCGCAAGACCTGTGTGGGCGGCTCTCTGTGGGCGGATGCGGGGAAGCCGATGCGTGGCATTGGCGGTACTGCGGGGCCCGATCAGGAGACGTCCTTATAATCGGGGGCAGATTATAACGAGGTCGCCGGGAGAAACGACCTTTATTAACGACTTTTCTTGCTCGGCCGTCAGGCGGCGAGCATGCGCTGCAGTCGATTGCCGCGCGGACGCTGTACGACCCGGGCGTTACCGGGGAGTGGACGGTTCAGCCATTGCAGGCGCGATTCGCTGACTTCCACCCAGCCGAACCCGGCAGGTAGCTGTTCGCAGCATTTGAATGCCTGGCACAGGCCCTGCGCGTCGAGGCGCGCGAAGTGGCGTTGCGGCTGGCGTTTGAAGAGCAGGGACCAGAGGCTGTGCATGGCGATGTACCGGTAGGAAACTGGCGCCAGCATACGTCTGCAATGATGAAGTCCGTATGACAGGGAATTGGATGCATGAAAGCGCTGTCCTAACCCCAGAGGCCCGATGACTGGCGCACGACGGGCTGGGTATACTGGCGGCCTTTGCCGCTATTCCAGGAGAGATGAGCATGTTGCAACGTTTGTTGTTCGGTTTGATCGCTGTGACCAGCCTGACCCTGGTGGGTTGTGCCCACAGTCCGCAACAACTCAGCCCGCAACCGAAACTCACCGCCCAGCTTGCACCCGTTGGCCATGGCCAGCCGGTGGTGGTGCGAGTGGTCGACGGACGCGGTACCCAGACCCTCGGCACCCGTGGCGGTCTGTACCCGGAAACCAGCGCCATCAGCGTCACCGGCAACGACATCCTGCCCAAGCTGCAGGCCCAGGCTGAAGCCGCTGTCCGCCTGTTGGGCTTCACCCCGACGCCGAACGCCTACAACGCGCCTCAGTTGACCGTGACCCTGGCCGAACTCAAGTACCAGTCGCCGAAAGAAGGCCTGTACGTGACCGAAGCCACCATCGGCGCGACCTTCAAGGCTGACGTGAACAACGCCAACCGCCGTTACAGTGGCCGCTACGGCGCTTCGCTGGACCAGCGTTTCGGCATGGCGCCGAACCAGGAAACCAACACCAAGCTGGTCAGCGACGTGCTCAGCGACGCTCTGACCCGCCTGTTCAAGGATCCGACCATCGGTCAGGTGCTGGGCGAATAAACCGTCCTTGAGCTGCAAGCTTCAAGTTTCCAGCAATAAGAAAAGCCCGATACCTGGCGACAGGTATCGGGCTTTTTCATGTGGCTTGAAACTGACAGCTTGCAGCTTCGCGCGGCTCAGGCCGCGTCGACGTAGAAGTCGAGCACGCTGATACCGGTCTGGCTGTCGACCTCCGGCAAATGATCGTGGGGATGGCCGCCCAGGGCACAGTAGACCAGCCATTGGCGGTCCTGGACGTTGAAGGCCAAACCGTCGATCAGCGCTTCCTGCTCCTCGCTCTGGGCAATCAGATAGAGGCGATCCTGGTTTTCGGCGTGCAGCATGACAAGCTCCGGTTCGTTGGGAGGGCAACAGGGTGGCTTGTCTGGATGACGACTGTATGACGGCGCAATTTATCGTCATTGGTCGTAAAAGGCGGGCAGGGACGGGCGGCTTGGGTAGAATGCGCGCGTTTCGAAGCAATCGTGGTTCTTTCGAGGTAAGGCGATGTCGCTGCAAATGTTCTGGGGCCTGTTCGCTGCCCACCCGACCAAACTGATCAATCTGCTGGCTCTGCTGCTGACCTGTCCTGGCGGCGTGCTCCTGCACAACGCCCGGCGCCGTGCCTCGCGGGCCATGGCCAGCCTGCCGGCGGGCGAGGCAGCCATCGACCTGCTGACCCAGCGGGTCAACCGGTTCTATTACAGCCTGGGGTTTGCTTTCCTGGCGCTGGCGTTGCTGTTGTCCTGGGTCAGCACCTGGATCTGACCTCTTCAGGGCCTCATCGCGCGCTCGCCATGAGGCCCTCAAGCGTTACAGCGGCAACCCGGCCTTGACCCGATACTGATTGCGCACCGGCATCGCGTACTGCAACACCAGGTACGGACGATGCTCTTGCGGGCACGCCTCCAGCCGGCGCTGCCACTCCGCTTGAGCCTTGGCCAGCTCTTCGGCGCCAAACAGTTCGGCCGCCTTCGGCACCTGCAACTCTGGGTCGGCATCGGCCCACTGCGCGTACGCCAGGTAATGCGCCGGGAACAGCCGGTAGCCGGCGAGAATCTGCCGGTCGATCTCCGCCGCCAATTGCTTGGTGTCGTCGAAGAGTTCGGTCACTGGCGCCGCGAAGTTGATGTGCACCCGCCCTTTGTAGCCGGTGATGCCCTGGGCGATGCTCAGGTCATCCTCACCCGGCGCCTTGCTGTAGCTGCCGGTGGTGGCGCGGATGTACAGCTCGCGGGCCTTGGCCTGGTCGCACGGGTCGTATTCGTAGCTGATCGACACCGGGCTCAGGTTCAGCGACTGGATCACCTCGCCGAACGGCTCGCTCTTGCGGCTCATGTGGAACATCTTGAGGATCGCCGAATCGGTGCGATCGTCGCCGTCCTTGGCGCGGCCTTCGGCCTGGGCGATCCAGATCGAGGCGCCGTCGTTGCGAATCGAGTGGTTGATGTAGGCCGAGAGCAGTTGATAGGCCGCCAGCTTCTCGCGCCGGCCGCTGATGGAGCGGTGCACGATGAAGCTCTTGTTCAGGCGCATCATGTCGCTGACGAAGGGCTTCTGCAGCAGGTTGTCGCCGATGGCGATGCGCGGGGTCGGCAGGCCGGCGTGGTAGACCGCGTAGTTGACGAACGCCGGGTCCATCACGATGTCGCGGTGGTTGGCCAGGAACAGGTAGGCGGTACCCGACTTGAATTGCTCCACACCGGTGTAGGTGACGCCGTCGGTGGCGCGCTCGATAGTGTGGTCGACGTAGAACTCGACCTTGTCCTGCAGGGTCGAGACGCAGGTCACGCCGGCGAATTCCTTGCGCAGACGGCGAGCGATCAGCGGCTTGAGCAGCCAGCCGAAACCTGTGGCCATGCGCGGGAAGCGGAAGCGGGTGAGGATATCCAGGAATGCCGGGTCGCTGAGCAGGCGTGCCAGAACGGCAGGGACCTCAGCGTCGTCGTAGGGTCGGATGGCATCGAATTCGCCCATCATGCTCTCTTGTTGTGAAACGGCTAGGGTAAAGGGTAAGGCTGCGCCCAGAAATACCGGCTTGAGGGGGGCGCAAGACCGGCAATTATACGCACAATCACTGCGGAGGCCGCGATGCTGGAAACTGCGATCTACGATTGCCCTTATTGCGGCGAAGCCGTGGAAACCACCGTCGATCTTTCCGGCGGTGACCAGCACTACATCGAGGACTGCGCGGTGTGTTGCCGTCCGATCGTGTTCATTTTGCAGGTCCATGGTGACGAATGGATGCTGGACGTTAAGCGCGAGGACGACTGATGCAGCGAATCTACGAGCCGGAAAACCTGCTGGAAGCCGAAGTGCTGATCGGCATGCTCGGCAGCGAAGGCATCGAGGCGTACCTGGCCGGGCGCGACCTGATGGGCGGCATTGGCGAGCTGCCGGTGCACGGCCTGCTTGGCCTGGCGGTGCCCGACGAGCAGGCCGAGTACGCACGGCAACTGATCGCCGCGTACAATGCGGCCCAGCCACTTCCTGGCGACGAGCCGGATCACCTTCCGGGAATTCTGATTTGCTAGGTTTCGCCTGAATGTGTGGACGTTATGCGCTGTTTCGCTGGTCGCCGGCCTTTGCCGCGTTGCCCGGCTTTCCTGAGGGCCAGCAGGCCCAATGGAACATTTCTCCCGGCGCCCAGGTACTGATCCAGCGCCTGGACGACGGCCAGATGACCCTGGCCCGCGCCCGCTGGGGCCTGACTCCGCCCTGGCTGACCGACCTCACCCGCACCCCCGCCCATGCCCGCGCCGAAACCCTCGCCGAACAACCGATGTTCCGTGAAGCCTTCGCCAAGCGCCGCTGCCTGCTGCCGGCCAACGGTTTCTACGAATGGCGCGGCGCGGTGCGCAAGCGCCCGTACTGGCTGACGCCGGGGGAGGGTTCATCGTTGTTCTTTGCGGCGATCTGGGAAGCGTATCCGGTGCAGGAGCAGGTCTGGCTGAGCACCGCGGTGGTGACCCAGGCGGCAATGAACCAGCGTCGTCCGTTGATCCTCGATGCCGCCGGGCAGGCCGCGTGGCTCAACCCGGACACCCCGGTCGGTGAACTCCAGGGCCTGCTGGCCAGTCAGCCCGCCGCCTTGCGCGAGCGGGTGCTGGCCAACTTCGTCAACGATCCGAAACTCAATGCCCCGGAATGCTTGACCCCCGGCTGAGCAGCCACAAGTTTCAAGCCATAAGCTGCAAGAAGAAGCACCGCGTCCTAATGCCAGTCAGTTAAAGCAGCCCCAACATAGGCGTCAAAACGCTAACTGACTGACACCCTGCTTTAACTTGTAGCTTGCAGCTCAAACTCTAAATTGGTTGATGAGCCGACGCTGCTGCTCGGCCAGCTTGGTCAGCTCGGCGCTGGCGGTGCTGGACTCGTCGGCGCCACCGGCCACCTCGTTGGCCACCTGGCCGATGTTGATCACGTTGCGGTTGATGTCCTCGGCCACCGCGCTCTGCTCCTCGGCGGCACTGGCGATCTGGGTGTTCATGTCGTTGATCACCGACACCGCGCGAGTGATGCTTTCCAGCGCCTCGGCCGCCCGCGCCGCCTGTTGCACGCTGACATCGGTCTTGCCCTGGCTGTCTTCCATGACCCGCACCACGTCGCGGGTGCCCTGCTGCAGTTGCTGGATCATCTGCTGGATTTCTTCGGTGGCCTGCTGGGTCTTCTGCGCCAGGTTGCGCACCTCGTCGGCGACCACGGCGAAGCCGCGGCCCTGCTCACCCGCCCGTGCAGCCTCGATGGCGGCGTTGAGCGCCAGCAGGTTGGTCTGCTCGGCAATGGCGCGGATCGCCACCAGGATGGCGTTGATGTTCTCGCTGTCGCGGGCCAGGGCCTGTACCACGCCGACCGCGCGGCCGATCTCTTCGGCCAGGGCGGTGATCGATTGCGAGGTGTCGCGGACGATCGACAGGCCCTGGTTGGCGGCCTGGTCGGCATTGCTCGCGGCCTGGGCGGCGTGGGTGGCGTTGCGCGCCACGTCCTGGGCGGTGGCGGTCATCTCGTGCACCGCGGTGGCGACCAGGTCGATCTCCGCCATCTGCTTGTGCACGCCCTGGTTGGTGCGAATGGCGATATCGGCGGTGTGCTCCGACGAGTCGCTGACCTTCTGCACCGAGCTGACCACCTGGCTGATCATCGATTGCAGCTTGCCGAGGAAGGTATTGAAGCCCCTGGCGATCGAGCCCAGCTCGTCGGCGCGGTCGCTGTGCAGGCGGCGGGTGAGGTCGCCTTCGCCCTGGGCGATGTCGTCGAGCATGGCCACCATCTGCCGCAGCGGACGGGCGATACCGTGGGCCAGCAGCCAGATCACCAGCAGGCCGAGGGCGGCGATGGTCAGGCCGACCAGGGTCATGCCGGTAATGTCGGTGCGGCGTTGTTCGCTCAGCTCGTTCTGCAGTTTTTCCGAGTCGGCCATGACCGCGCTGGTCGGCAGTTGCAGCAGCAGGGTCCAGCGGGTGTCGGTGTCGGCGATCTTGAACGGCAGGAACAGGCGGATCTGGCCGTTTTCGTGGTCGACTTCATAGCGCAGCGTATCGCTGCTGAGTTTGGACAGGCCGGCGGCGTCGACGGCGTCGAGCACGTCGCTGGCTTTCTCGCCAAACTTGTTCTCGTCCTTGGTGTAGGCAACCAGGCGGCCGTTGTTGGAGATCAGCGCCAGTTCGCCGGCACCGTTGTAGAGCTGGCTGTCGGCGGCTTTGAGCAGGTCCTGGATGAAGTTCACCGACAGGTCGGCGCCGACAATGCCCTGGAACTTGCCGTCTACCAGGATCGGTTCGATAAAGGAGGCGAGCATGACCATCTTGTCGCCCACTTTATAAGGCGCGGGGTCGATCACGCAGGCGCGCTTGCTCTCCTGCGAGCACAGGTAGTACTCGCTGGCGCGCACGCCGGTGGACAGCAGGGTGTTATTGCTCAGGTCGACCAGCGCTTCAACGGCCAGGGTGCCGTCGGTATTGCGGTACCACCAAGGCTGAAAGCGACCGTTGGTGGGATCGATGCCCTTGATCGAGGTGCCGACGAAGCTGGCGTCGGCGTGGTCCAGTGCGTTCGGCTCCCAGGCGATGTAACCGCCCAGCACCAGCGGGTTATCCACAACCGTCTGCTTCAGCAGGGTGATCAGCTCTTCGCGCTGGACCTGCAGGCGCGGGGTGCCGGCTTCGTTTTTCTGGCCGATCTGGGCGTTGGTGGTGGCCAGGCCACGAGCGATCAGGAGGGGGGCTTCAAGGCGACGCAGAATCTGGCTGACCTGGGTCTGGGCCAGGGCGGTCAGGCGCTGCTCTATCAACGCATCGAACTGCTGCTGCGTGCGGTTCTGCACCAGTTCCTGGGTTTTTGCACCGGAATACACCGCATACAGCACCAGGGCTGCGACGATACTCAACACGATGGCGCCCGCCAGGGCCGCAACGGAAAACTGGATCGACTTGAACTTCATAGAGGCTCCGAGCGCAGGGAAAAGTCGCCTTGCCCCGGTGTTATCGGCGTGCCGCCGCTAAATCATGAGACTGGCGGACAGAAATCTTTGCTAACGGTTGTGGCGCGATGAATCGTGCCGGCCTAGGATACGGCCCACGTTAGAAGGGAGTTTTATTGATGCGTAGATCGGTTGTTATTGGCGCCTTGAGCGCCTCGATGCTGCTGGCGGGTTGCCAGGCGGTGAACACCACCAACGGCGGAGCGGTGGGTGTTGAACGCAAGCAATATATGTTCAGCATGCTGTCGACCGACGAGGTCAACCAGATGTACGCCCAGTCTTATCAGCAGACCCTGGGCGAAGCGTCCACCAAGGGCCAACTGGACAAGACCAGCGCTGCGGCCAAACGTGTGCAGGCCATCGCTGACCGGCTGATTGCCCAGGCGCCGCAGTTCCGCCCGGATGCTGCGCAGTGGAAGTGGGAAGTGAACCTGATCAAGAGCGACGAGCTCAACGCCAACTGCGGCCCTGGCGGCAAGATCATTTTCTACACCGGCCTGATCGACAAACTGAAACTGACCGACGATGAAATCGCCGCGGTGATGGGCCATGAAATCGCCCACGCCCTGCGCGAGCACGGTCGTGAAGCGATGTCCAAGGCCTATGGCATCCAGATTGCCCGCCAGGGTGCCGGCGCCTTGCTGGGTCTGGGCGAAGACAGCCTGGCCCTGGCCGACACCGTTGTGCAGTACAGCCTGACCTTGCCCAACAGCCGTGGCAACGAGAACGAAGCCGACCTGATCGGCCTCGAACTGTCGGCGCGTGCCGGTTACAACCCGAATGCAGCGATCACCTTGTGGAACAAGATGGCCCAGGCTTCGGGTGGCAACTCGCCGCCGGAGTTCATGAGCACTCACCCGGCTTCGGACAGCCGTATCGCTTCGTTGCAAGCGGCGATTCCGAAAGTGATGCCGTTGTATGAGCAGGCGAAGAAGTAAGAGGTTGTAAGCCTGATCGCCGGTTTGCCGGCGATCAGGCCATCAGCACTACCCGATCAGGCTCAGCCTACCCAGCCACTCACCTTCATCGCCGAATACACCGCGACCAACGCCAGCACCACGAAGGCGCTCGCTGCCAGGCGGCGGATCAGGGTCAGAGGCAGTTTATCGGCGGCAAAGTTGCCCGCCAGTACCACCGGCACGTTGGCAATCAGCATGCCCAGGGTGGTGCCTATGATCACCAGGATCAGGTGCGGATATTGCGCCGCCAGCATCACCGTGGCGACCTGGGTCTTGTCACCGATTTCTGCGATGAAGAACGCGATCAGCGTGGTCAGGAACGGCCCGAAGCGCCGCGCGGCGCCGGCTTCGTCATCGTCCATCTTGTCCGGAACCAGCGTCCACAGGGCGGTAGCGAGGAAGCTTGCGGCCAGAATCCAGTGCAGGGTCGCCTCGCTGAAGAAGCTGCCGAACCAGGCCCCGACGGCACCCGCTGCGGCGTGGTTGGCCAGGGTTGCGGCGACGATGCCGGCGATGATTGGCCAGGGCTTGCGAAAGCGAGCGGCGAGAATGAGGGCCAGCAATTGCGTCTTGTCGCCGATTTCAGCGAGCGCAACGATTGCGGTGGGGACGAGCAACGATTCCAACATCAGGATTCCTACGGGGGCGGGTCGACACGGCTATGACACGTACAGCCTTCCCGCCCCGGGTAAGGTGTGCGTGTCATAGGTCTTGTCAAACCCTGGATCCGTCTGTGCGGACCGTGGGTCGTGCGCGCCATGGTCTGTGGACCAAGTATGTTGACGTCGCACCAGGCGAGCAGGGCGCTCGCGGGAGACTACTCCCCTAGGACGGAGCGGATTCTGCCTTCGCAAAACCGTTTCGGCAAGCGAAGTTTTTACGACCGCAACGCCCGGTAGATTTTGAATCCCTGGCCTTGAGCACGCACTTCGCAGTTGCCCAGCGCGCCCTCGATCAGCGGCTGATAGCGCAGGAAGCTGTTGGCGACAAGCCGCATTTCGCCGCCTTTTTGCAGATGTTCGGCGGATTTTTTCAGCAGGTTTTCCGAGGCCTGGTAATTGGTGTGGACCCCGGTGTGGAACGGCGGATTACTCAGAATGACGTCCAGTCCGCGAGGTGCGGCGTCGATCCCGTCGCCGCTGATCACCTCGCCTTCCAGACCGTTGGCCGTCAGGGTCAGGCGGCTGCTGGCGACGGCGAAAGCGTCGACATCGAGCAGGGTGACCCGGCTCTGTGGATAACGTCGTTTGATCGTCGCGCCCAGCACCCCGGCGCCGCAGCCGAAGTCCAGCACATGCCCCGAGGGTAGACCGTCCAGATGCTCCAGCAACAGCGCGGTGCCGCGGTCCAGCCGGCCATGGCTGAACACGCCGGGCAGGCTGACGATCTGCAACGGGCCATCGGCCAGCGGCAGTTCGAAGCGTTCCGCGAGGCTTTCCAGCGGCTGCGCGACGGGCGGGTGTTCCACGGTCACCTGCCATAACTGGCAGTGGCGGGCGCTGTCGAGCTTGCGCGGGTTGCCGAAGGCGTGAAGTTGCTTGGCCGCCGCCTCGATGCCGCCGCGTTTTTCCCCGACCAGAAACAGCTCGCGGCCGCCCAGGCGCGAGGCGAGGGCGTTGAGCAGGGAGTTGGCCAGGTCGCGGGACTTGGGCAGGAACAGCACGGCGCCGTCGAACGGCACCTCCGGCACTTCGACGCCGTAGTGGCTGCGTCCGCTGTAACGGGCGTCCAGCGTTGCCTGGTCGCCGGCATGCCAGGACCAGCCCAGCGCCTGGCTGAAGGTGCCCAGCAGGCTGTCGGCCGGTAACCCGGCGAGCAACAGCGGGCCTGTGAACAGATCGGCCTGACGAAGCAACACTTCACTGCGCGGGTCCATGGACGGCGGCTCCTGAAAAAAGTGGCGAAGTCTACCAGAACCCGCCTTGGCTTAGCTGACCACCCGCCGTGGGCTGCCACTCAGGAACGCGCGAGCGTTTTCGCTCAACTGCTCGACGATCCGCTGCCGCGCTTCCACTGCGCCCCAGGCGCTGTGCGGGGTGACGATCAGGCGCGGGATGTCGGGCGCCAGCAGCGGGTTGCCGTTGACCGGCGGCTCGACCGAAAGCACGTCGGTCGCCGCGCCGCCCAGATGGCCCGCGCGCAGGGTGTCGGCCAGCGCCTGTTCGTCGATCAGCCCGCCGCGTGCGGTGTTGACGATAAAGGCGCCGGGCTTGAGCAGCGCCAGTTGCGCCGCGCCGATCATGTGACGGGTGCTGTCGTTGAGCGGGCAGTGCAGGGTCAGGGCGTCGACCTGCGGCAGCAACTCGTCCAGACTCAGGCGATCTTCACGTGGCGGGCGGCCCGGCAGTTGGCCGAGCAGGACGCGCATGCCGAAGGCCTCGGCCAGTCGCCCGACCGCGCTGCCTAGCTCGCCATGGCCGAGCAGGCCGAGGGTTTTGCCTTCCAGCTCGACGATAGGGAAATCCAGCAGGCAGAACTGCTTGGCCTGGCCCCATTTGCCGGCGGCGACCGCGTGTTGGTAGTCCGGCAGGCGGGTGGCCAGTGCCAGCAGCAGCGTCAGGGTGTGCTGGGCAACTGACGGCGTGCCGTAGCCCTGGCAGTTGCTGACCACGATGCCCTGGGCGCGGGCGGCCTGCAGGTCGACGTTATTGGTGCCGGTGGCGGCCACCAGGATCAGTTTCAGGTCCGGGCTGGCCTTGAGGGTGGCGGCGTCGAGCATGACCTTGTTGCTGATCACCACGCTGGCGCCGCGCAGGCGTTCGGCGACCTGCTCGGGGGCGGTGGCGGGGTGAACGTCGAAACGCTCGAAGCAGGCGCGCAGACCGCTCAGGTCAAGATCACCGAGGTCCAGCGAGCTGTGGTCGAGAAAGACGGCGTGGGTCATGAAAGGCTCCTGGATCGATGACGGATTAAAGAAGGGGGAAGCAGCTGTCCGCAAGCTGCTGCAGACCGGCGTCGAACGCCTGCAACTCATCGAATTGCCGTTGCAGGTCGTAGATCCGCTGGCGCAGTTGCGTGCTCTTGCCGGCGATGGCCTGGCGAGCACGCTCGAGGGAAATCTGTCCGTCGGCCATTAGAGCCTGCATCTCGCGGAGGGTAAAGCCGAGCCGCTGCGCGCATTTGATCAGCCCCAGCAGCTCGACGTCGTGCGGGTCATAAATGCGGTACTTGCCCTGGCGTTTCGCCGGGGGCAGCAGGCCGATGCTTTCGTAGTGGCGGATGCACTTGATGGTGGTGCCGGAGAGGCGGGCGGCTTCGCCGATGTACATCGAACATCCTTTCAATGCAGGGCCAGGGCGCGGGCCTGCTGTAGCCAGGACTGGCGGCGCCGCGGCGTGGAGTGGAGAACCGGGCCGAACGTTAGCGTCTTTTCCGGGCGGATACCACAGAAGGCCAGGGTGGTGCGGCGCATCTGGTGCAGGGCGGGCGCGCCGTAGATCCAGCGGAAGTACCAGGGCGGGGTGTCGAGGGTCACCAGCAGGTGAGCGGTGCGGCCGGCCAGGAGTTTTTCCGGGAAGGGCGAGCCGCTCTTGTAGCGAAAAGCGAAGCCCGGCAGCAGTATCCGGTCGAGAAAGCCCTTGAGCAACGCCGGCACGCCGCCCCACCAGACCGGGTAGACCAGCACCAGGCGTTGAGCCCAGGTGATGTGCTGTTGGGCTTCGAGCAGGTCGGGCTCCAGCGGCTGCTCCTGGCGATAGCCTTGGCGCAGGATCGGGTCGAAAGCGAGGTCACCAAGGCTGAGCAGGCGCACATCGTGGCCTGCCTTGCGGGCAGCGTCGGCGTAGTGCTGGCTGAGGGTGGCGCAGAAACTGTCGGAGGCGGGGTGGCCGAGGATGATCAGGATGCGTTGGGTCATGTGTGGCGGGGCCCTTGGGAAAAGGGCGCAGGGGAGGGGGTGACCCTTGGGGGAGGGTCAAGCCTGCAAGACCCCGAAGACCACACCCAACTGTACCTGTTGTAACAAGTTATGAATCGTTAAGGTACGCCCCTCATTTTTACCAGGAGCCGCTTTTCATGTATTGGGCAGAATTTCTCACGGTCGCGCTGATTCACTTGCTGGCCGTCGCCAGCCCCGGCCCGGATTTCGCCGTGGTCGTGCGCGAAAGCGTGACCCACGGGCGCCGCGCCGGGACCTGGACCGCCTTCGGCGTGGGCACAGCGATTTTCCTGCATGTGGGCTACTCGCTGCTGGGCATCGGCCTGATCGTGTCGCAGTCGATCATGCTGTTCAACGCGCTGAAATGGGCCGCTGCCGCCTACCTCGTGTACATCGGCTTCAAGGCCCTGCGCGCCAAGCCGGCCGGCGCGGGCGGCGAGGCGATCCAGGTTTCCACCGTCGAACGCACACCGCGCGCGGCCTTCGTCGCCGGTTTCATGACCAATGGCCTGAACCCCAAGGCGACGCTGTTTTTCCTGTCGTTGTTCACCGTGGTCATCAACCCGCATACGCCGCTGCTGGTCCAGGCCGGTTACGGCGTGTACCTGGCGCTGGCCACCGGCCTGTGGTTCTGCCTGGTGGCGATGCTGTTCAGCCAGGCTCGCGTGCGCGCCGGCTTTGCCCGCATGGGGCACTGGTTCGACCGCACCATGGGCGCCGTGCTGATCGCCCTCGGGATCAAGATCGCGTTCAGCGAAATACGCTGAACAGAGGCGGCCGGACGGTATGACCGTTCGGTCGAATGGCGGTCAAATCATTCCTTTGGCTGATTTGACCGCCGCTGGCCCGTTCTAGAGTAAGGACAGCTTTGTCCATGCCCCGTGCAACTCCAGAAAAGGGCCTCCCATGTTGCAGACCCGTATCATCGCCCCCGCCGAGGGTGCGTATCAGTTTCCGCTGTTGATCAAGCGCCTGCTCATGTCTGGCAGCCGCTACGAGAAAACCCGCGAGATCGTCTACCGCGACCAGTTGCGCTACAGCTATCTGACCCTCAACGAGCGCATTGCGCGCCTGGCCAACGTGCTCACCGAAGCCGGGGTCAAGGCCGGCGATACCGTGGCAGTGATGGACTGGGACAGCCATCGCTACCTGGAGTGCATGTTTGCCATTCCGATGATCGGCGCGGTGGTGCACACCATCAACGTGCGCCTGTCGCCGGAGCAGATCCTCTACACCATGAACCACGCCGACGACCGCTTCGTGCTGGTCAACAGCGAGTTCGTCGGGCTCTACCAGGCGATTGCCGGGCAATTGACCACGGTGGAAAAAACCATCCTGCTCACCGATGGCCCCGAGAAAACCGCCGAGCTGCCTGGTCTGGTCGGCGAATACGAGCAACTGCTGGCCGCCGCCAGCCCGCACTACGACTTCCCGGACTTCGACGAAAACTCCGTCGCCACCACCTTCTACACCACCGGCACCACCGGTAACCCCAAGGGCGTCTACTTCACCCACCGCCAACTGGTGTTGCACACCATGGGGGTGGCCACTGTTACCGGTAGCATCGACAGCATCCGCCTGCTCGGCACCGACGACGTCTACATGCCCATCACGCCGATGTTCCACGTTCACGCCTGGGGCATTCCCTACGTCGCAACCATGCTCGGCCTCAAGCAGGTGTACCCGGGGCGTTACGATCCGGAACTGTTGGTCAAGTTGTGGCGTGACGAGAAAGTCAGCTTCTCCCACTGCGTACCGACCATCCTGCAGATGCTGCTCAACGCCAAGGGCGCGCAGAACGAGGACTTCGGTGGCTGGAAGATCATCATCGGCGGCAGTGCGCTGAACCGCGCGCTCTACGAGGCGGCCAAGGCCCGCGGCATCCAGTTGACCGCCGCTTACGGCATGTCCGAGACCTGCCCGCTGGTGGCATGCGCGCACCTCAACGAAGAGCTGCTGGCCGGCAGCGAGGACGAGTGCGTCACCTACCGGATCAAGGCCGGCGTGCCGGTGCCGCTGGTGGAAGCGGCGATCGTCGATGGCGACGGCAAATTCCTTCCGGCCGATGGTGAAGCCCAGGGCGAACTGGTCCTGCGCGCGCCGTGGCTGACCATGGGTTACTACCGCGAAGAGGCCAAGAGCGAGGAACTGTGGGCCGGCGGCTGGCTGCACACCGGCGATGTGGCGACCCTCGACAGCATGGGCGTGATCGACATCCGCGACCGCATCAAGGACGTGATCAAGACCGGCGGCGAGTGGGTATCGTCACTCGATCTGGAAGACCTCATCAGCCGCCATCCGGCCGTCCGCGAGGTGGCCGTGGTGGGCATCGCCGATCCGCAGTGGGGCGAGCGGCCGTTCGCGTTGCTGGTGGTGCGGGAAGGTTCGAGCATCGATGCGCGGGTATTGAAGGAACACTTGAAGCCGTTCGTCGAGCTGGGGCACATCAACAAGTGGGCAATCCCCAGCCAGATCGCCCTTGTTACCGAAATTCCCAAGACCAGTGTCGGCAAGCTCGACAAGAAGCGTATCCGCATCGACATCGTCGAGTGGCAGGCCAGCAACAGCGCTTTTCTTTCCACCCTGTAAGCCGCACCGGCCCGCGTCTTGACTGACGCGGGCCGCATTCCAGAGGCCCCGCTGCCTTGTGAAATGGAAAATATCAGCCATTCTTGCCCAGCCAGCCTGTAGACCACCCGCTCCGGTCCTGCCATGAGCGAGGGTGATGTGCAAATCACACTTTAGAGGGATCAAGCACTACTACCTGCTGGCTATAGTCGGGTCAGGGGATTTTGAGGAATGGGGAATGCGCATGCAGCGCACCGACATACGCCCTGCCAGTCTGGCGACCGATCGGCCTCCGTTTCATTGAAGGACTCACTGCCATAAAAATAAAGTACATGGAGTAGCGTCGATGACATCAGTAAATCTGTTCTGGCGCCGGGCGAAACTGCCCCTGGCCGTCAGCCTCGCTTCTACGCTTGCAAGTCCAGCATTCGCCGTCAGTTTCAATATCGGTGAGATCGAGGGGAGTTTCGACTCGTCGCTGTCGGTCGGTGCGAGCTGGTCCACCGAGAAAGCCAACAAGAACCTGATCGGTGCCAACAACGGTGGTCGCGGCCTTTCGCAGACCTCCGACGACGGCCACCTGAACTTCAAGCGCGGTGAAACCTTCTCGAAGATCTTCAAGGGCATCCATGACCTGGAGCTCAAGTACGGCGACACCGGCGTCTTCGTCCGGGGCAAGTACTGGTATGACTTCGAACTGAAGGACGAACACCGCGAGTTCAAGGACATCAGCGACTCGAACCGCAAGGAAGGCGCACAGTCCTCCGGCGGGCAGATTCTCGACGCCTTCGTGTACCACAACTACGCCATTGCCGATCTGCCGGGCACCGTTCGTCTCGGCAAGCAGGTGGTGAACTGGGGTGAAAGTACCTTCATCGGCAGCGGTATCAACTCCGTCAACCCGATCGACGTGTCTGCGTTTCGTCGTCCGGGTGCCGAGATCAAGGAAGGCCTGATCCCGGTCAACATGTTCTACATTTCCCAGAGTCTGACCGACAACTTGTCGGCTCAGGCCTTCTACCAGCTCGAGTGGGACCAGACCGTGGTGGATAACTGCGGGACGTTCTTCTCGCAGCCTGACGTTATCGCTGATGGTTGTGACCGCAACCTCGCCGTATTGGCGAAACAATCCAGCATCGCTTCTCCGGCCGTGCGTAACGCGCTGTCCCAGTTGGGTGTGAACTACGGCTCACCTGACGAGGGCGTGATCGTGCGCCGTGACGGCGACCGCGATGCCCGTGACAGTGGCCAGTTCGGTGTAGCCTTGAAATACATGTTCGAGCCGCTGAACACCGAGTTCGGTGGTTACTTCATGAACTACCACAGCCGTGCGCCGATCTTCAGCGGCAAGGGCGGTCCAGCCAGCGCTTACAGTGCCCCAAACCTGGTTGCGCGATTGATGGCCAACGGCCTGACCCAGGCCCAGGCTGTGGGAGCGGCATCGACGTTGCTGCCGCTGGTGGTCGCGGGTAACTCCAGTTACTACGTTGAATACCCTGAAGACATTCGCCTGTATGGCCTGAGCTTCTCCACCACGTTGCCTACCGGTACCGCGTGGAGTGGTGAGGTCAGCTACCGTCCGAATGCGCCGGTGCAGCTCAACACTACCGATATTCTCTATTCCGGCCTCACTCCGCTGGATCCGACCGCGTCGGTACTCAAGGGCAGCCCGGGCACAGACCAGCCAGGGTATCGCCGCAAGGAAATCACCCAACTGCAAACCACCTTCACCCACTTCTTCGATCAGGTCATGGGCGCCAGTCGCCTGACACTGGTAGGTGAAGTTGGCTGGACCCACGTCGGTGGTCTGGAAAGCAATTCCAAGGCGCGTTATGGCCGTGACCCCGTGTACGGCCCTGGCCCGCTGCCGAATGGTCGCTGCGCATCGCTGAACGCCAGCACCCTGGCCGCCGCGGACAAGAACAACCTGACCCGCTACTGCGAGAACGACGGCTTCACTACCGCCAACTCCTGGGGCTACCGTGCCCGCGCCATCTGGGACTACCCGGACGTGTTCGCCGGCGTGAACCTAAAGCCGAGCGTGGCCTGGTCCCACGACGTGGAAGGCTACTCGCCTGGTCCTGGCGGCAACTTCGAGGAAGGTCGCAAGGCCGTCAGCCTCGGTCTGGATGCCGAATACCAGAACACCTACACCACCAGCCTGTCGTACACCAACTTCTTCGACGGCAAGTACACCACCGTGGATGACCGCGACTTCATCGCCCTCAGCTTCGGCGTGAACTTCTAAGCGCATTGATTCAGGAAGAAGAACATGACAATGAAAACCACCAAGACTCTGCTGCAAGCCGGCGTGCTGGGGTTGTCCCTGCTGGCGACCAGCGTAATGGCTGCCGTTTCCGCCGATGAAGCGGCCAAGCTGGGCTCGACGCTGACCCCGATGGGCGCAGAAAAGGCCGGTAACGCCGACGGCTCCATCACGGCCTGGCAGCCGCTGTCGAAGACTGCCGGTAGCGTCGACGCCAAGGGTTTCCTCTCCGACCCGTACGGCAGTGAACAACCCAAGTTCACCATCACCGCGCAGAACGCCGACCAGTACAAGGACAAGCTCTCGCCTGGCCAGCTCGCGATGTTCAAGCGCTACCCCGATACCTACAAGCTCCCGGTGTACCCGACCCACCGCGGCTCCAGTGTGCCGAATGAGGTGTTCGCCGCTATCAAGCAGAACGCCACGGCCACCACCCTGGTCGAGGGCGGCAACGGCCTGAACAACTTCCAGGTCGCCGTTCCGTTCCCGATTCCGAAAAGCGGCGTCGAGGTGATCTGGAACCACATCACCCGCTACCGCGGCGGCAGCGTGACCCGCCTGGTGACCCAGGCCACGCCGCAGGCAAACGGCAGCTACAGCCTGGTGTACTTCAAGGACCAGTTCGTCTTCCGCGACAAGATGAAGGACTACAACCCGCAAGATCCAGGCAACGTGCTGTTCTACTTCAAGCAGGCAGTGACCGCTCCGGCACGTCTGGCCGGTACGGTGTTGCTGGTCCACGAGACCCTCGACCAGGTCAAGGAACCGCGCAAGGCGTGGGTCTACAACGCCGGTCAGCGCCGCGTACGCCTGGCGCCGCAGGTGTCCTACGACGGTCCGGGTACCGCCGCCGACGGTCTGCGGACTTCCGACAACCTGGACATGTTCAACGGTGCGCCAGACCGCTACGACTGGAAGCTGGAAGGCAAGAAGGAGATGTTCATCGCCTCCAACAGCTACAAGCTGGACTCGCCAACCCTGAAGTATTCCGACATCCTCAAGGCGGGCCATATCAACCAGGACCTGACCCGCTACGAGCTGCGCCGTGTATGGCATGTGGTTGCGACCCTGAAACCAGGCCAGCGCCACATCTACGCCAAACGTGACTTCTACATCGACGAAGACACCTGGCAAGCGGCGGTGATCGACCAGTACGACGGTCGTGACCAACTGTGGCGCGTATCCGAGGCTCATTCCCAGGACTACTACAACGTGGAAGTGCCGTGGTACACCCTGGAAGCCATCTACGACCTGCAATCGGGCCGTTATCTGGCGCTGGGCATGAAGAACGAAGAGAAGAAGGCCTACGACTTCGGCTTCAGTGCCAGCAAGGCTGAATTCCAGCCAGCGGCCCTGAGTCAAGAGGGCGTGCGTTAACGCTTCAAACCCTCCGTGTGATCCCCAGAACGCCCCGGCTTGCCGGGGCGTTTTGATTTCCGTCGCAGCCATCGACTATTTCCGCTGGCCCCGCCGTTTTTACCGCTAACCCGGTAGTCCGTTGCGCCCTGTCAATGTTGTCTCTGTTGCTTCTTGTTGTAGTCTTTTTTCCGTACTTGCGGCAATCGCCTTCAAATGTGTCGGTTAAACCGCTAGTCTGCGCCAATCCCTGTTGCCGAAGATTTCAATTAAAACGAGCCGGCCATGACCGATCTGTCCAGCACGCAAGGGTTCACCCAACAGACCGTGTCGGTTCTGGAAGGGCGTTTCTACCGGCCACCGCTGCCCGACGGGCATGTGCCGCGGGCACGCCTTTGCCAGCGTTTGCAGGCCGGGCTGGGTGGGCGTCTGTTGCTGGTCAATGCACCCGCAGGATTTGGCAAGAGTTCGCTGGCGGTGGAGTTCTGCCAAAGCCTGCCGCCGCATTGGCGCAGCCTGTGGCTGGGGCTGAGCCGACGCGACAATGATCCCGGGCGTTTTCTCGAGCGCCTGCTCGAAGGTCTGCAACAGTACTGCCCGAGTCTCGGCGGCCAGGCACTGGGCCTGCTGAAAATGCGCCAGCGCCATCAGCCGTTCGCCTTCGAGGAATGGCTCGACGGCCTGCTCGATGAACTGGCCGAGCATTTGCTGAGCACGTCCCCCGTGCTGCTGGTGCTGGACGACTACCACCTGGCCCAAGGGCCTGTGCTGGACCGATGCCTGCAATTCTTCCTCAATCACCTGCCGCCTGGCCTGGTGCTGCTGGTCACCAGCCGCCAGCGTCCGGACTGGCACCTCGCGCGGCTGCGGCTGTCGCGGCAGTTGCTCGAACTCAACGAACAGGACCTGCGCCTGACCCCCGACGAATCCCTCGCCGTGCTCGGCCAGCACCCGTCGGTGCGCGGCCAGGCGCTGGACAACCTGATCCAGCGCAGCGACGGTTGGGTTGCCGGGCTGCGTTTCTGGCTGCTGGCGGCCACCGAATCCGGTGCCGACAGCCCGCTGCCCCAGGCCTTGCACGGTGGCGAAGGGCTGATCCGCGATTACCTGCTGGAAGAAGTCATCGACTGCCTGCCGGCCGAGGTCCAGAGCTTCCTTAACGACACCGCCTGCCAGGAGCGTTTCTGCGCAGACCTGTGCGATGCCCTGCGGGAAAGCCACGACAGCGACGAAATCCTGCGTTATCTGCAATCTCACCAAGTCTTCCTCGTGCCGCTGGACGAGCACGGTTACTGGTTCCGCTATCACCACCTGTTCTCCGACCTGCTGCGCACCCGCCAGGCCAGCCTGCCGCTGTCGAGCCTGCACCTGCGCGCCTGTCGCTGGTTCCACGGCCAGGGTCTGCTGGACGAAGCTGTGGAACAGGCGCTGCGGGCCGGGCACCTGGATGTGGCGGCCAACCTGGTGCAGAACCTCTCTGAAGAACAACTGCTGGCCGAACAGAACGTCGGCATGCTGCTGCGCTGGAAGATGGACCTGCCCGACAGCCTGCTGATCAGCACGCCGCGTCTGATCGTGCTGTACAGCTGGGCGCTGGGGCTGGCCTGCCAACTGGACGCCGCCGAAGAATTGGCCAGCCACCTCAGCCGTTTCCTGCCGGCGCCCTCGGCCACCGCGCAGAAGTCCATGCTCGCGCAGTGGCTGGCCTTGAGCGGGATCATCGCCCGCGGCCGGGGTGATCGCGAACGTACCCGCTCTTATTGCGAGCAGGCCCTGCAAAGCCTGCCGAACAAACGCTATGGGCAGCGCCTGATGTGCCTGTCGACGCTGTCCAACCTGGCCATCGCCGATGCCGATTTCTGGCGTGCGCGGGGCTGGAACCGCGAAGCGCTGGAGCTGGCGCAGCGTGTCGGCAACCCGTTGTTCGAGGCCCTGGCCCATTACGATCGGGCGCGGGTGCTGCATGCCCGCGGCGAGGTGCTGCGGGCGATGGACGAGGTGCGTCAGGGCCTGCAACGCCTGCACGGCCTTTCGGCGCAGCGGCTGTATGCGGTGCGTGCGCGGTTGATGTTGTACGAGGGGTACTTGCTGGTCAGCCGCCTGCAGCCCGAAGCCGGGCGCAGTCGCCTGCGTGCCGGGCTGATCGAGGCGCGGGCCTGCCGCGATATCAGCGTGCTGATCGGCCATTGCGCCCTGGCGACCCTGGACGGCCGCGAAGGCCGCTTCGCCGAAGCCTTCGCCGAGCTGGCCGAGGCCGAGCGCCTGATGCACATTTGGGATGTGCCGCCGATCTTCTATCTGGCGATGATTACCCTGGTCAAATGCGAACTCTGGCTGGCCCAGGGGCGCAACGATCTGGCCGAATCCTGGCTGCTGCGACTGAGTCAGACCTATGGCGGGCAACAGGCCGCGGCGGCGCCGGAGTTTCATCCGCTGTTGCCGTTGCATATCGAATTGCAGCAGGCCCTGCTGGAGCAGGCTCAGGGTCGGCTGGCCCAGTCGGGGCAGCGATTGCAGACGTTGGTCGGGCGGGGTCAGGCCAGCGGCGGGCAACTGCTCTGCGTTATCGCGTTGTGTCAGCAGGTGGGTTTGCTGTTGGCTCAGGGCGATCAGGCCGGCGCTCGCGAGCGTTTGGTGTTGAGTCTCGAATCCGCTCGGGGCGGGGCGTTGCAACCCTATCAGCGCCTGCTCAACGAACACCCCGACTGGCTGCGTGAACAACTCCAGGCGCAATCGGCCAGCCCGGCCCAGGTCAGCCTGCTGGGCTTCTTGCCCAACCAGGAAGCCAACGGCAGCGGCGAAACCCTCAGCGTCCGCGAACAGGCGGTGCTCAAGTTGATCGCCCAAGGCTGCTCCAACCAGGAAATCAGCGAGCAACTGTTTATCTCGCTGCATACCGTCAAGACTCACGCGAGTCATATCAACAGCAAACTCGGCGTCGAGCGCCGGACCCAGGCGGTGGCGCGGGCCAAGTCGCTCGGGCTTTTGTAACAGGGTATATTCGGGTGATTGGGGCTGCTTGATGGACCTATCGCGAGCAAGCTCGCTCCTACAGGGGGAATGAGTATGTCTCTGTAGGAGCGAGCTTGCTCGCGATAGCAGCCCCCGAAAAAGCCCCGCCCCCCAATGGCGCAGGACTTGCTTGTAACGGATTAACCGATCCGGAGCCGCCGATGAGCACAATAAAAACAGCACCCGCCACCGCGACCTCTAACCCCCGCCTTGCCCGGGAACGCCTGTCCGTCGAAGGCCAACTGCCCGACGGTTTTTTGCGTGCCGAAATCGACGCTTCGTGGCGCCGTAGCCTCGGCCATGGGGTTCCCGGTAACGCCGGGCAGGAAGTCGCCCTGACTTCCGCCGCCAGCCTCGACCTGCTGCTGGCCAACAACCGTCCACTGCTGGACGCCGCGACCGCCGAGCTCGACTACCTCGGCGCGCGCCAGGGCCAGGACAGCCTGATCATCCTCGCCAACGCCGACGCCACCATTCTCACCATCCAGGGCGAATCCGCCGTGCTCAAGCGCCGTGGCCTGGGCGATATCTCCCCCGGCACCTGCTGGAGCGAAGCCGCCCGTGGCACCAACGCCCTCGGCACCGCGCTGGTGGAAGCGCGCACGGTGCAGATCGATTGTGGCGAACACTTTCTTGAACGGCTCAGCGATTTTTCCTGCACCTCGGTGCCGATCCACTGCCCGCAAGGTGAACTGCTCGGCGTCCTCGACCTGACCCGCCAAGGTCCGCTGGGCCGCCTGCACGACCGCACCGCGTTGCTGGCGCTGGCGGTCAGCCAGATCGAAAGCCGGTTGTTCAAGAGCAGCTTCCCCGAACAGATCGTGCTGGCCTTCCACAGCCGTCGGCAGTATCTGGAGTCCTGCTGGCAGGGCCTGCTGGCGGTGAGCCTGGACGGGCATATCCTCGCTGCCAGCAATCAGGCCTGTCAGTTGCTGCGCAGCGACCGCGCCAACTTGATTGGCCAGCGCTGCGACGGCCTGCTGGGCATGCGCCTGGAGCAGTGGCTGGCGCGCCTGCAACAGGGCCAGGTCGACAGCGTCGAGACCGCCAAAGGCGCGTTTTACTACAAGACCCTGCAAGTCCCGCAGCGTCCGCTCGCGGTGTCGGTTCCGGCGTTGGTCGCCCGCGCCGCGCCCGCTGTTTCCACCACGCCGTCGCTGGAAACCCTGGGCGCCGGCAACAGCCGTTTTGCCCGGGCGTTGCGCATGGCCCGCCAGGGGTTGGCCAATGACTTGCCGGTGGTGCTGCTGGGCGAAACCGGCAGCGGCAAGGAAGTGGTCGCCCGCGCGTTGCATCAGGAAAGCGCCCGCGCCGGCAAACCCTTCATCGCGGTGAACTGCGCGGCGATCCCCGAAGGGCTGATCGAATCGGAACTGTTCGGCTACCGCGAAGGTGCCTTCACCGGCTCGCGGCGCGGCGGCATGATCGGGCGTTTGCAGCAGGCCCATGGCGGGACGCTGTTTCTCGATGAGGTCGGCGACATGCCGCTGGCCTTGCAAGCCCGGCTGTTGCGGGTTTTGCAGGAGCGCAAGGTGGCGCCGCTGGGCGCGGCCCAGGAGCAGGAACTGGACATCGCGCTGGTCTGCGCCACCCACCGTGACCTCAAGCGCCAGGTGCAAGACCAACAATTCCGCGAAGACCTCTACTACCGCATCAACGGCATCAGCGTGCAGCTACCGGCCCTGCGCGAGCGCGAAGATTTGCCCGCGCTGATCGACAGCCTGCTGGCCCGCCTCGGCGGCCAGGGCGTGCGGCTGTCTGCCGAAGTGTCGCGGTTGTTCGCCGGCTATCACTGGCCGGGCAACATCCGCCAACTGGAAATGAGCCTGCGCCTGCTGCTGGCGATGCGCGAAGACGGCGAAAAGGAGCTGGGTCTCGACCATCTGCCAGACAACCTGCTGGACGAGTTGCGCGCCGGCGAGCCACCGGTCAACCGCGACAACCTGCGCCACAATCAGCACGACCTGATTCGCCAGGCCCTCGACCGTCATCACGGCAACGTCTCGGCGGCTGCCGATGCGCTGGGCATCAGCCGCGCCACGCTGTACCGCAAGCTCAAGCAGATGCCGCGGTGATGCAGCGTCTGCTCTCGCGCCTGATCGAGCATCAGGACCGTCCCGCCCTGCACGACGCGCTGGGTTGGTTGTACAGCTTCGTCCGCCCGCAGCGGCTGGCCATCGCCGGTCTGCTCGGACTGTCGATGTGCGCTACGGCGCTGGTGTTGGTGCAGCCGTGGCTGACCAAGCTGCTGATCGACGATGGCCTGCTGGCCAAGGACTTCCCGAAGCTGGCGCTGATCGCCGGCTTGATGGTGCTGGCCGGGATCGTCGGCACGCTGTTGTCCGGGCTCAATCGCTACCTGCACACGCGCCTTTCGGGGCGCATTCTGTTCGCCCTGCGCGACGAGCTGTACCGGCACCTGCAACGTCTCTCGCCGACCTTCTACGGCCAGCGCCGGCTGGGTGACCTGATGTCGCGGCTGGACGGCGATGTCGCCGAGATCCAGCGCTTCGCCGTGGACTCGCTGTTCTCCGCCGTGTCCAGCGTGATCGGCCTGGTCTGCGCGTTGGCCATGCTCTTGGTGTTGTCGTGGAAGCTGGCGCTGCTGGCGCTGGTGTTGATTCCGCTGGACGTGCTCTGGCTGCGCTGGATGCGGCGCAAGGTCGAGCGCGAGGTGCGACAGTTGCGCGAGCGTTCGGCGGACGTTTCGTCGTTTCTGGTGGAGACCCTGCCGGCGATGAAATTCATCCAGTCCGCCGGCCAGCAGCAACGTGAGGCGCGCCGTCTCGATGGCCTGGGGCAGGGCTACATGGGCCAATTGCTGCGGGTGCAGGTCACCGAATTCTTCACCCAGGCAGTGCCCGGAACCCTGACCTCGCTATCCCGCGCCTGCGCGTTTCTGGTGGGCGGTTACTGGGTGGTGCAGGGCACCTGGCAACTGGGCGCGCTGATCGCGTTTTCCACCTACCTCGGCATGGCCGTCGGCCCGGTACAAAGCCTGCTGGGCTTGTATGTGGCGATGCAGCGTATGAGCGTCAGCCTTGGTCGGGTAATGGAGTTGCGCGGCGTTGCCCCGGAAGTCGACAGCCCGGCCCACACCCGGCCGATGCCGCCCCGCGGCGACCTGCACCTGCGCGGGGTGTGCTTCGCCCATCCGGGGCGGCCGCCGTTGTTGCAGGATGTCGACGCGACTATTCCCCACGGCAGCAAGGTCGCCCTGAGAGGTATTTCCGGTGCCGGCAAATCCACCTTGATCGACCTGCTGCAACGCTTCTACGATCCGCAATCCGGGCAGATTCTGCTGGGCGGCGTTGACCTGCGCGAACTCGACTTGCACGCCTTGCGGCGGCGGGTGGCGGTGGTCAGCCAGGACATCGTGCTGTTTCGTGGCAGCCTTGCCGACAACCTCGCCTACAGCGTGCCGGATGCCAGCCGCGAAGCCATTGCCGAAGTCGCCCGGCTGGCGCAACTGGACAGCCTGATCGCCAGCCTGCCGGAAGGCCTCGACAGCCCGCTGGGCGAGCGCGGCCAGCAGTTGTCGGGCGGTCAGAAACAGCGTATTGCTATCGCCCGCGCACTGCTGCAGGACCCGCTGCTGCTGGTGCTGGACGAAGCCACCTCGCAAGTTGACGAACACACGGAGCGTGAAGTGATTGCCGCGATTGACCAACTCTTTGCTGACCGTACCCGCATCCTGGTCAGCCACCGTCCCTCGACCCTGGCCGACGCCAGCCTGCATCTGGTCCTGCGTGAGGGTCGCCTGCACGTTCTGACGGAGGCCGGCCATGCGTGATTTTCGGGTTGGCGTGGTCGACAGCGGCACGCCCCTGGCGCGCATGGGCGAGGCGCGGCGCTTCCAGTTGGCCTCGGTCGGAGTCAGCCAGCAGCCGCCGTTGGAAGATGCCCTCGGCCACGGCAGCGCCGTGGTGCAACTGATCGCTGCGGGTGCCGGAGACGTGCCGATCCATGTCGCCCAGGTCTTCGACCAGCGGGGTGTCACCACGGCCTTGCAGGTCGCCGCCGGGATTGATTGGCTGGTGAGCTGCGGCGTGCGTTTGATCAACCTCAGCCTTGGTTTGCGCGAAGACCGCCCGGCGCTGCGCGACGCTTGCGCGGCAGCGATCAAGGCCGGCGTGCTGATCTGCGCCTCGACCCCGGCGCAGGGCATGCCGGTGTATCCCGCCGCGTATCCCGGGGTGCTGCGCATCACCGGCGATGCGCGTTGCCAGCCCGATGAATGGAGCTGGCTGGACACGCCCCAGGCCGATTTCGGCGCCTGCGTGCGGGCCCGTGAGAGCCCGCTGTCCGGCGCCAGTTTTGGCTGCGCGGCACTGACCGGGCATATCGCCGCCTTCCTGCGCGACCAGCCCCACGCCAGCAACCCTCAGGTGATGGCGTGGCTGCTGTACAACGCTCAATACCGTGGACGCGAATACAAGGGCCAGGCATGAAATCCATCGCCGTGCTCGGCGCCGGGCCTGCGGGTGCCGCCGTTGCCCTGGGCTTGCGCCGGCTCGGTTTCGAGGTGTGCGTGGTCAGCGAATGGCGGCGCTTCGCCGCGCTCGAAGGCGTTTCGCAACGGGTACTGGACGCGCTGCGCGGCGCCGGACTGAACCGCGCATTGGCGGTGGCGAGCGAGCCGTCGCGGCGCCACGCGCGCTGGAACGGCGAGGCCCATGACCGTAACGTCGAATTCCTGCTGGACCGTCCGCGTTTCGACCAGGGCCTGCGCGACGATCTGCACCATGCCGGCGTTCGCCTGATCGAAGCGCGGGTGCTTGGCGTGCGCAGCGAGGCGGGCGGGGTGACCGTTGAACTGGACGGCGCGCCCGCGTTGTCCGCTGATTTTTACGTCGAAGCCCGCGGGCGCCAGGCCCCGCAACACGACCGTTCCGTGGGCCGTGCCTGGCGCGGACCGGAGACCCTGAGCCTGCTGAACCGCTGGCAGGGCGAACCCGGCAGCAGCGCCAGCGCCGTGGAAAGCCAGGCCGATGGCTGGATGTGGATGGCCCGGCAGGCCGATGGTCGCTGCTACTGGCAGTGGACCCTGGACGTCTCCGGTACGGCATTACCGGACAAATCCGTGCTGCTCGATTTCTGCCGCGAACGCCGCTGGCAATCGCCGCTGGCGCGGGCGTTTTTCGCCTCACAGGACGAACGCGATCTGCAACTGCACGCGCGCAGCAGCACGGCGATCCTCACGCCGGTCTGTGGCGGCGACAACGGGCTGCGAGTGGGCGATGCGGCGATGGCGGTGGACCCGTTGTCGGGCAACGGCATCTTCCAGTCCCTGTCCTCGGCCCTGCAGGCGCCGGCGGTGATCAACACCCTGCTGACACGCCCGGAACGCCGTGACCTGGCGCTGCGGTTTCATCAACAGCGGGTCGAGCACCTGTTCTGGCGTTTTGCCCGGCTTGGGCGGGATTTCTACATCGAGGAACAACGCTGGGCCGACCAGCCGTTCTGGCAGGCGCGGCGGCAATGGCCGGACGCCGAACCGATCCACGCCGAGGTGGATTTCGCCAGCCTGCGAATAGAACAGGCGCCAGTGCTGCGTGACGGTCTTGTGGACCTCGCGCACGTGGTGATCAGCCCCGATCAGCCATTGGGCATCTGGCACCTGAATGGTGTGGAACTGGCGCCGCTGGTCAGCCGGTTGCGCACTGAACCGGCCGACCAAGTGCTGGCGCCGCTGAGCCCCGAACAGCAGCGCCACATCCGTGGCTGGCTGCTGAGCCAGGGCTACCGTCCTTGAGAGACGCTGAACCGTCACGAATGCCAGCTCCCACAGGGGGTGAACTGCGAAGCGAGTCATAGATCAGCATAGGTATCTACACATCTCGCAGGCAGCCCAGGACGTCAGGTCATCTCGTACTGTGGGAGCGGATTCATCCGCGAAGGGCCGCAGAGCGGCCCCAAAACCATCCAGCACGAGGTGGCTGTCTATGTCTGGCATTGCTTTCGACCGCCAGGACGCCTGAATGTGATAACCAATCCAGACAGAAACAATGTGCTGGATGGATTTAGGGCCGCTCTGCGGCCCTTCGCGGATGAATCCGCTCCCACAGAATCGCGAGTGGCTGACGGTTAGTGGTTGCCTGTGAGATGTGTTGATACCCATGCATAGATCAGGCACCAGCGCCCCACGACGGCAGTCTCGCCCTCGCGTAAGTGATGATCGGCCCCGATCAGCGTCTGGGCGGCTGGTACCTAAACAGGTAGGGCTGTCGCCCTTAAAGCTTGATCAACACCGACTTCAACTCGGTGTAATGCTCGATGGCCGCCGCGCCCATCTCCCGGCCGACGCCGGACATCTTGTAGCCGCCGAACGGCAGTGCCGGGTCCAGGGCGCTGTGGCAGTTGACCCATACCGAGCCCGAGCGAATCTTCGGAATCATCCGGTGCACGGCGCCGAGGTTGTTGGACCAGATGCTCGCGCCCAAACCGTACGGGCTGTCATTGGCCAGGCGCAGGGCCTCGGCTTCGTCGTCGAACGGCATGGCCACCAGCACCGGGCCGAAGATCTCTTCCTGCACCAGCGGGTGCTTCTGATCGACATCGACGATCACCGTGGGTTTGACGAAGTAACCGGGGCCGAACTGCTCGCCGCCGCAGGCGATGGTGGCGCCGCTGTTGCGGCCTTGTTCGATGTAGTCGAACACGCGTTTCTGCTGGCGCGCGGAGATCAGCGGGCCCATCTGCACGCTGGGGTCGAGGCCGTTGCCGAGTTTCATGCTGTTGGCGATGCCGGCGATGTCGGCCACCACGTTGTCGAAGTGCTTGCGGTGCACATAGAGCCTGGAGCCTGCGCAGCAGACCTGGCCCTGGTTGAAGAAGATCGCCTGGGCGGCGCCGGCGGCGGCGATGGACAGGTCGGCGTCGGCCATGACGATGGTCGGCGATTTGCCGCCCAGTTCCAGGGTGACGCGGGTCATGTTGTCCATCGCCACTTTGCCGATCTGCTGGCCGACGGCGGTGGAGCCGGTGAAGGTCAGTTTGTCCACACCGGGGTGGCGGGTGAGGGCATCGCCGGCGACCACGCCGGTGCCGGTGACCACGTTGAACACGCCTGCGGGGTAACCCGCTTCCAGCACCAGCTCGGCCAGCTTCAGGGCGCTCAGCGGGGTTTCGTCGGCGGGCTTGAGGACCACGCTGCAACCGGTGGCCAGGGCCGGGCCGAGTTTCCAGCAGGCCAGCAGCAGCGGGAAGTTCCAGGCGACGATGGCGCCGACCACACCCACCGCTTCGCGCCGGACGAAACCATGGAACTCGTCGTTGGGCATCAGCGGCAGCGACACCTCGACGGTCTGGCCCTCGATCTTGGTCGCCCAGCCGGCCATGTAGCGCAGGAAGTCGATGGCCAGTTGCACGTCCATCACCCGCGCCACCACCGCGCTCTTGCCGTTGTTCACGCATTCGAGCTGGGCGAGGATTTCGCCGTCGCGCTCCATCAGATCAGCCAGTCTCCACAGCAGGTTCTGCCGCTCGCGCGGGCGGGTCCGGCTCCAGGCCGAATCATCGAAGGCCTGGCGCGCGGCGGTCACCGCGCGGTCGACATCGGTGGGCGTGGCTGCCGGCACCTGGCACAGCACCTCGCCGCTGGCCGGGTTGCGCAGGGTCAGGCGTTCGCCGTCGCTGGACTCGACCCAGTCGGCGCCGATCAGCATGGTCGGCGCACGTCGGATAAACGCCTCGACGGCAGGGTGCAGGGGGGCAGTGGTAGACATGGCAAACCTCGTTCTTGTGAGTAGATGCCGAGGCAGATCGCAACCGCTGTGCCAAGTGCCGGGTGTCGCCTTGCAGGGCTGTGAATCCAAGGGGTGAAACGTTGCCGCGCCGGGCGGGTGTCGCACACCGGTCGTCGCAAATTGCGACAGGCGCTGAGACGTTCTCAGCGGCCTGCGACAGCCGTCTCACGTTGTCTCAGGTGTCGCGAATTTAGCCGCGAGGCCCGTGTCATATGGCCCGCGGAGCCCGGAATACAGCGCTTGGGGCTCTTGGCACACAATATGTATCGACCCTTGCAAGCGGCTCTTCGGTCCGTGCTCTGCCGCTGTACGGCCGACGGAAGAGACCTATAAGAAGTGTACGAACAATAAGAAGAACCCCCGTGGAGGTCAGTCATCGATGAAGAGAACACTCAGGTTCGCCAGCGCTGGAGGGATGCTGGCAGTGGCCGTCAGCCTTGCCTTGCAGCCCCAGATCAGCCAGGCCCGCGAAGCCCAGGCGATCCTCAAGGAAACCTGCCAGGGCTGTCACCTGCCCGAAGGTGACAACGCCTTGAGCCGCATCAGCCACCAACGCAAGACCCCGGAAGGCTGGCTGATGACCATCGGCCGCATGCAGACCATGCACCAGTTGCAGATCAGCGACGAAGACCGTCGCACGCTGGTCAAGTACCTCGCCGACACCCAGGGCCTGGCGCCCAGCGAAACCGACGGCGTGCGCTACGCCCTCGAGCGTCGCCTGAACACCGTCGAGCAGATCGGCGAACCCACCCAGCAAATGTGTGCCCGCTGCCACTCCGGCGCGCGGATCGCCCTGCAGCGGCGTCCGGCCAAGGAATGGGAGCACCTGGTCAACTTCCACCTTGGCCAGTGGCCGTCGCTGGAATACCAGGCGCTGTCCCGCGATCGCGACTGGTTCGAGCTGGCGAAGAAAGACATGGTGCCGCTGCTGGCGCAGAAGTACCCGTTCGACAGCAAGGCCTGGAGCGACTGGCAGAAGTCGATGCCCAAGGCCGCGACCCTGGCCGGCACCTGGAGCTTCAGCGGCCACCTGCCGGGCAAGGGCGAACTCAACGGCGTGATGACCGTCAGCCCCGAGGTCGGCGACCGCTTCAAGGTCAGCCTCGACGGCCAGTACGCCGACGGCACGCCGTTCAAGGGCCAGGGCACGGCGATGCTCTACAGCGGTTATGAATGGCGCGGCACCGTGGACGTGGATGGCGTGAGCATGCGCCAGGTGCTCGCCGCCAACAACGGCCAGCTCACCGGCCGCATGTTCGAAAAAGCTCATGATGAACGCGGCCTCGACTTTGTGGCCGCACAGCAAGGATCGCCGCGTCTGCTGGCGGTGCAGCCAGGTTATGTGAAGGCCGGCAGCGAAGCCGAGCTGACCCTGGTCGGCAGCGGCCTGAGCGGCACACCGTCGTTCGGCAAGGGTGTGCAAGTGCTCGAAGTGCTGGAGAACACGCCGCAGCGCGTGCGGGTCAAGGTCAAGGCTGCCGCGGATGCGCCGCAGGGCCTGCAGGCGGTCAGCGTCGGCAAGCTCGACGGTCCGCAACTGGCGGTGTACCGCGAGATTGCAGAGGTGAAAGTGGTCCCGGCGTTCTCCGTGGCGCGGGTCGGTGACAACGGTGGTTCCACGCCGAAGGTGCAGGGCCGCTTCGACGCCGAGGCCTGGGGCCAGGGCGCCGATGGCAAGGCCTACCGCATTGGCGTGTTCCCGGCGCAGTGGAAAGTCGAGCCGTTCGACGAGCGTGCCCGCGAGGACGAGGACGTCAAGTTCGCCGGCATCATGCAGGCCGACAGCGGCGTGTTCACCCCCGGCGA
This sequence comes from Pseudomonas sp. Marseille-P9899, assembly GCF_903166565.1. Lineage (NCBI taxonomy): Bacteria > Pseudomonadati > Pseudomonadota > Gammaproteobacteria > Pseudomonadales > Pseudomonadaceae > Pseudomonas > Pseudomonas sp. Marseille-P9899. The sequence goes on along the minus strand of NZ_CAESCG010000006.1, from coordinate 114,697 downwards.
TGCCGGCCCGAACCCGGCGCGCAAGATGTCCACCAACAACGCCGGCAACCTCAAGGTCATTGCCGCCGTGGACGACGCCGGCAAGGCGCGTACCGGCGAAGGTCAACTGATCGTGACCATCCAGCGCTGGAACAACCCGCCCATCCCGTGACACGGCGGTTTGACCTGGCCACATCCGAATGCTCTAGGAGGTTGCGATGGGCGCGATTCTGAATCTGGTAGAACGCAATCTGCATGAAGTGCGGGTCGATGACGCCCGCATGCTGTTCCACATCCCCAGTAGCTCGCTGTTCGCCAGCGATGCCCTGACCGGGGAAATCATCGACGCACTGCGCCACGAAAGCTGCTCCAGCGATGCCCTGGTGCAACGCCTGGCGGCGCGTTTCGATGGTGTCGAAGTCAACGAGACCCTGCGCGAGCTGATCGCGCTGGAACTGGTCAGCGACGGCTCGCCGCTGAGCCCGGAAACGGCGCTGAAAAAAGTCGAGCGCACCGCGCTCAATACCGTGGTGCTCAACGTCAACACTGGCTGCAACCTGAGCTGCACCTACTGCTACAAGGAAGACCTGGACAAGCCGTCGGCCGGCAAGCGCATGGAAGTCGAGACCGCGGTGGCCTCGGTGGAAATGCTGCTCAAGGAGTCGCCCGACGAGCCGTTCTACACCGTGGTGTTTTTCGGCGGCGAGCCGCTGAGCAACCGCAAGCTGATCGAGTACATGGTCGATTACTGCGAGCGGCGTTTCAGCGAGGTGGGCAAGCGGGTGGACTTCGTCATGACCACCAACGCCACCTTGCTCACCGAAGAGATCGTCGACTACCTCAACGCCCACCGCTTCGGGTTGTCGGTGAGCATCGACGGGCCGAAGACCGTGCACGACCGCAACCGCATCACCGTGGGCGGGCAGGGAACTTATGACGTGGTGCGGCGCAAGGCCGACATGCTGCTGTCGCGCTACGACAGCCGCCCGGTGGGCGCGCGGGTCACCCTGACCAAGGGCGTGACCGATATCGAGACCATCTGGAACCACCTGTTCAACGAGATGGGCTTTGCCGAAGTCGGCTTCGCCCCGGTGACCTCGGGCGACATCAGCGACTACAACCTCTCGGGTGAGGAACTGATCGACGTCTTCGCCAACATGAAGGCCCTCGGCCGCAAGTACCTGGAGGCGGCGCTGGAGCACCGCAACATCGGTTTCTCCAACCTGCACCAGTTGCTCACCGACATCCACGAAGGCCACAAGAAAGCGCTGCCGTGTGGCGCCGGCCTGAAGATGCTGGCGGTGGACCACAAGGGCGAGTTGAACCTCTGCCATCGCTTCACCGGCTCCAGCCTGCCGACCTTCGGCAACGTGCACAGCGGGGTGAAGCAGGTCGAACTCAACGAGTTCCTCTCACAGCGCCTGGACCGCACCAACACCGGCTGCGACACCTGCCGCATCCGCAACCTGTGCTCCGGCGGCTGCTACCACGAGAGCTACGCCCGCTACGGCGACCCGGCCCATCCGACCTACCACTATTGCGAACTGATGCGTGACTGGGTGGACTTCGGCATCGAAGTCTACAGCCGGATCATGGCCGAGAACCCGGCCTTCATCAGCCGCTACATCACTGCGCGCAAGGTCCACTGACATGAAGCATCTCAAGCCGATCAACAACAAAGCTCTGAAGCTGGAACAGGCTGCCGAGGAAAATCGCATCGAAGAAGTGCTGGCGATGAACTCGGTCGCCGGCTGCGCCTCGACCACCGACCCTGGCTGGGAAATCGACGCCTTCGGTGGCGTCTCGTCGCTGTGCCAGCCGATGGAATCGGACCTGTATGGTTGCTCCGACCCATGCTGGTGGCCCGCGCAGGTGCCGGACATGATGAGCACCTTCCCCGACTGGAACAAAGATGCCCAGGCCTCCGGCGACAACTGGCGCAACCTCGGGACCGTGTTCCCGGACGACAAATGAGCCCCCAGGCAGACAAGAAGAGGGATATCCGCATGCTTCAGATTGCAACCCGCGGCCTGGCCGCTCTGGTGGTGCTCGGCGCCGGTTCGGCGATGGCTGCCGACGAAGGCAAGGCGCTCAATGCCGGCCACGAGTACATGGTTACCACCAACTACCCGAACAACCTGCACGTCATCGACCTGGCCAGCGAAAAGCTCTACAAGACCTGCCAGATGCCCGACGCCTTCGGGCCGGGCTCGGTGCAGATGTCGCCGGACAAACGCACCGCCTACGTGCTGAACAACCACTACGCCGACATCTACGGCGTTGAACTGGACAGTTGCAAACAGGTGTTCCACGCCAGCATCACCCAGTTGCCGGGCGAGAAGGCGCGGTCGATGTTCTCTTTCACCATCAGCCAGGACGGCAAGGAGATCTACACCGTCGCCAACCCGACCAAGATGTTCAGCGACCACTACGAAGTGCAGGCGCCGCGGCTGGACGTGTACGGCACCGATGGCGGGCTCAACGCCAAACCGCTGCGCAGCTTCCCGGCGCCGCGGCAACTGACCATCATGCAGGGCGCTGACGACGGCAGCTTGTACGTGGCCGGACCGGACATCTACAAGGTCGATGTGAAGACGGGCAAATTCGACGTCATCGTCCCCAGCCGCAACTGGAAGCGCCCCAACTACAGTGCTCCGGACGTGCTCTACGTGTGGAACCAGCAGACCTACCGGCATGATTTCTCGCTGCTCTACACCGCGTCGAAATTCAAGGACGAGAAGCAGGACCCGGCGACGGCCGAGTACGTGTACGGCTTCTTCAACATCGACCTTGCTACCGGCAAGAGCCAGACCGTCGACTTCGGCCCGCTGACCGAAATCTACTTCAGCGGCATGCGCTCGCCGACCGACCCGAACGTGGTGTATGGCGTGCTCAATCGCCTGGCCAAGTACGACATCAAGGAGAAAAAACTGATCAAGGCCGCGACGCTGGATCACTCGTACTACTGCGTCTCGATGAACAAGGCGGGGACGCGGATCTACCTTGCGGGCACCTACAACGACATTGCGATTTTTGATGCCGATAGCCTGGAGCCGAAGGGCAAGATCCAGTTGCCTGGGGGGGATATGGCGATTACTACGGCGCAGGTGTTTGTGCGGTAAAGGGCTGTGGCGCCTACTTGTGGGAGTGAACTTGGCAGATCGCCGTGCCGTCGCGAGGGGCCGCACAGCGGTCCCAAGTAAGGTGATACCTCCTTTGGGCCTGCTTCGCAGTCCTTCGCGAGCAAGCTCGCTCCCACAGGTCACCCACATCATTTGCAAGAGGCGTGCACACATCTGGTACCACTAACCTCCGATTCCCCTTCCCACCGCTGGCTACTTTGAAACCTTTCCGTTTCGAGTAGCCCTCCATGCCTTACTACGCCTCCGAACGCCTTCGATCTGGCCGGTATTCCGAGCCCGGCCAGTTGTACGTCTTGACCTGCCAAGTGAGTAAGCGTGTTCCGGTCTTCGCTGATTTCTGGCTGGCCCGGCTCGTCGTTCACCAGCTCCGCCTGATCGAAGTAGAAGATCTGGCCTGCTCTCAGGCCTGGGTGGTGATGCCGGATCACATCCACTGGCTGATAGAGCTGAAAAAGGGAACGCTGGAAAACATCATGCAGCGCTTCAAGTCGCGAAGTGCGCGGGCTGTGAATCAGGCTCGAGGGTGTTCTGGTCGGCTGTGGCAAACCGGTTTTCATGACCGGGCTTTGCGCCGCGAAGAGAATGTTCTGGCCGTTGTCCGCTACATCGTTGCCAACCCGTTGCGGGCCGGTCTGGTGGAGAGGGTGCGGGACTACTCCCATTGGGATGCGGTCTGGCTATAGCGACAAGAGCTTGAGTGCCAAAGTAGCTCATGAACCTGTGGGAGCGAGCTTGCTCGCGAAGGGCTGCGAAGCGGCCCCAACCCAGACAACCTGGCATTGGGACCGCTTTGCGGTCCTTCGCGACGGTGCGGCGACCCGCCAAGCTCGCTCCCACAGGTTCCATGAAGATAGGAGGTCGACTCAGTAAAACCGCCGCGGATCCGAAGCCCCCGCCAGGCTCGCCAACTGGGTCAGCGCAAACCTCAATTCATCCTCGCGGGTCGGTGACATCAGCACCACCCGCACGCCGCGCGTCTCGCCGTTGCGCTCAGGCTGGAACTGCGATCCGCTAAGCACCTTCACCCCCTGCGCCCGCGCCAAAGTGGTGAATTCGTCCGCGCTCCACGGCTCCGGCAACTCCAGCCAGAGGTGATAGCTGTGGGCCTCGGCCCTGATTCGCAATCCCGGTAGCAACTCGCGCGCCAGTGCTTGGCGGCGTGCCGCTTCTTCGCGCTGGAGCCGCACCAGTTTCAATTCCAGCCCCTCTGCCAGGATGTTGCTCGCCAGTTGCGCAGTCAGCGGCGAGGGCATCCAGACGCTGCTGCGTACCATCGCCGTCAGCCGCGACAGCAGCCGCGGCGGGCTGTACAGGTAACCGATGCGCAGCGCCGGCAGCACCGACTTGGACAAACTGGTGAGGTACACCGACCGCTCCGGCGCATAGCTCGCCAACGGCCGCAGCGTGGTGTCGCTGGCGAGGAAACCGTAGATGTCGTCGTCCAGGATCAGGAAGTCGAATTCCTCGGCAATCGCCGCAATCTCCGCTCGCCGCTGGTGCGACATGGTGGCGGTGGTGGGGTTCTGGCAGGTGGCAACACACACCAGCATCGTCGGCCGCTCGCGCTGGCACAGCTCGCGCAGCGATGCGGGAATGATGCCTTGCTCGTCCATCTCCACGCCGCGCAGGCGCCGTTGCAGGCTGTGGGCCAGGGAGATGATCCCCGGATAGCACAGCGATTCGCAGAGGATCAGGTCGTTGCATTCAGTCAGTGCGCTGATCGCCACCAGCAGCCCGTGCTGGGCGCCGGCGGTGATCACCACCTGTTGCCACACGGCGTCCGGCAGCGAGTGGCGCAGCCATTGCGCGCCGGCTTCGCGGTGCGCGGGGTGGCCGCCATCGGGGGCGTAGTCGAGGGTCTGGGCGAAGTCGGTGCTGTTGGCCAGCTCCACCAGCGCGCTGCGCAACCACGATGTGGCGGTGTCGCTGGCGGGCTTGATGATGGACAGGTCGAGCACCTGGCTGCTGCCCTGCAACGGCGCCGCCGCGGCGACTGGCGCCGCGCTGATCTCGGCGGCAGGCGTGGCGCGGACGTAGGTGCCGCGGCCGACTTCACCCTGCAACAACCCGCGCCGCTGCGCCTCGCTGTAGGCGCGGCTGACCGTGCCCGGCGTGACCTGCAGCGCCTGCGCCAGCTCGCGCAAGGTCGGCAGGCGCTCGCCGGGGCTGAGCAGGCCGCTGGCGATATCCCGCGCCAGGGCGTCGGCAATCGACAGGTAAACGGGCTGGTTGAAGGCGTTGAGCAGGGGGACCCACATGGACATTGCTACCGATAAAAACAATGGCGTCGAGCCTATCACATCGCAGCAATCGGCCCGATGGGGCGATCAATACAGCGCTGTGGGCGACAGGGTTGAGGGGGAAGATATTTCAAAATGTTTAATTGAGTCTATTGAATTGATTCAATTGAATCGACTAGATTTGAAATGAGTCGAATCAATTTGCTCCCCGCCCCTCACTGGAGACTGTATGGAAACGTTGAGAAAAGACTGTTCGCTGTCGGCGATTGTCGCCGGGTTGATCGCTGTGATCATTTCCTACGCCGGCCCACTGATCATCGTTTTCCAGGCTGCCCGCGAGGCGCAGTTGTCGCCCGCCGAGGTGTCGTCGTGGATCTGGGCGATTTCCATCGGTAGCGGTATCACCGGCCTGTTGCTGAGCTGGCGCCTGCGCGCGCCGGTGATCACTGCCTGGTCCACGCCCGGCGCGGCGTTGCTGGTGTCGATGCTGCCGCAGGTGTCGCTGGCCGAAGCGGTGGGGGCGTATATCGTCGCTGCGCTGGTGATTGCGCTGGTCGGCTTGAGCGGTGCCTTCGACAAACTGATGAGCCGCCTGCCCAAGGCCATTGCCGCAGCGATGCTGGCCGGCATCCTGTTCCGTTTTGGCGCCGAGCTGTTCACCTCGATCAAGGTGCAGCCGTGGCTGGTGCTGTCGATGTTCGCCAGTTACCTGGTGTTCAAGCGCCTGTCGCCGCGCTACGCGATTCTCTCGGTGCTGATCGTCGGTTGCGCGGTGGCCGGCCTGCTCGGCCAGTTGAACAGCTCGGCGCTGACCCTGGCCCTGGCTGAACCGGCCTTCATCACGCCGCAATGGAGCTGGCACGCGATCATCAACATCGGTCTGCCGCTGGCATTGGTCAGCCTCACCGGGCAGTACGTGCCCGGCATGGCGGTGATGCGCAGCGCCGGCTACACCACCCCGGCGCGGCCGATCCTCGCGGTGACCGCCATCGGCTCGGTGCTGCTGGCGCCGTTCGGCTCCCACGGCTTCAACCTGGCGGCGATCACCGCAGCCATCTGCACCGGCCGCGAAGCCCACGAACAACCGAGCAAGCGCTATATCGCGGGGATCGCCTGCGGGGTGTTCTACATCCTCATGGGCACCTTCGGCGCAACCCTGGCCTCGGTATTTTCCGCCTTGCCCAAAGAGCTGATCGCCGCGCTGGCCGGACTGGCGCTGTTCGGCGCGATCATGACGGGGCTGGCGGGCGCCATGGCCGATGAGAAACAGCGTGAAGCGGCGCTGATCACCTTCCTGGTGACCGCCTCGGGCATGAGCTTCCTCGGCCTGGCCGCAGCGTTCTGGGGCCTGATCTTCGGCTTGGTCGCCCACGGGGTACTGACTTACAGCCGCCAACGCAGCGCCGCGGCCGCCGCAACCCCTGCCAATTGAGAGATAGCTCTCGTCTGTGACGCATGCGCGTTGTAAGGCACACGTCGGACGGCGATAATGGCACTTGGCTATCGCCGTTCCGGCTCCCCTCGTTTTACCGTCTGGCGCGATCAGCGCCACCGCGTGTTTCCCCGGCTCAAGCAATGGTTGCGCGCTGCCGATAGCGTAGCGAGGGTGACGGGTGATCGTGCCGGCCCGTCCCTTGCGGCGAAGCCGGGCCTGTCCTTGCGTGTGCGGGCGTCTCAATTATTTCAATGACAGGTTTTGTGGATGCTGGTTTACAGCCAAAAGAGTTTTCTGATCGTCGACGACTTCACCGATTTCCGCACGTCGTTGCGATCCATGCTGCGCGAAATGGGCATCAAGGACGTCGACACCGCCGAAAGTGGTGAAACCGCCATCCGCATGTGCGCGCAGAAGCGCTACGACTTCGTCCTGCACGACTTCCATATGGGCGACGGCAAGAAGAACGGCCAGCAGGTGCTCGAAGCCCTGATGCTGGACAAGCTGATCAGCCACGAATCGATCTTCGTCATGATCCCCGCCGAGAGCAGCCAGGCGGTGGTGCTCAGCGCCCTCGAATACGAGCCCGACGCCTCCCTGACCAAACCCTTCAACCGCCTCGGCCTGACCCAGCGGCTGGACAAACTGGTACAGCGCAAGACCCTGCTCAAGCCGATTCTCCAGGCGCTGGACCGTGGCCGCCCGGCCGAAGTGCTGGTGGCCTGCGAGCAGCTCTGCCGCCAGGACCCGCGCTTCGCCCCGCTGTGCCTGCGGTACCGCGCCGACGCCATGGCCGCGCTGAATCGCCATGAAGACCTGGAGCGTTTTCTCAAGGCCATCCTGGCCAACCGCCCGACGCCCTGGGCCTACGCGGCGCTGGGCAAACTGATGTTCAAGCGCGGCCAGATCGCCCAGGCCCAGGACGTCTACGAGCAGGCGATCAAAAGCTTCTCGATGATGCCCGGCCTGTACGACGGCCTCGCCGAAGTGCTCACCGCCAGCGGCGAACACCGCCGCGCCCAGCACGTGCTGGAAGACGCGGTGCGGCTGTCGCCGCTGGCGGTGAAGCGGCAGATGCTGCTGGGCAAACTGGCCCTGGGCAACGCCGACTTCGAAAGCGCCTCGCGGGCCTACCGCCAGGCGGTCAGTCAAGGTCAGAACTCGCGCTTCAAAGACCCGGAAAGCAACCTTGGCCTGGCCCAGGCGCTGATCAACAAGAACGCCGGCAACGGCCTCGATGCCCGCACCCGGGTCGAGATCAATCAGGTGCTCGGCGATGTCGCCAAGGAATACGGCGAAGACCAGGGCCTGCAAGTGCGCGCCCGCCTGATCAAGGCCACCGGCCTGCAGCAGGCCGGCGACGCCGAGACCGCCGCCAAACTCACCGAGGCGGCCATGGCCCGCCTCGACACCATGGACCAGTTCTTCTCCGCCGAAGCCGCCCTCGCCGTGGCCGCGCAGCTCAAGCAACTGGGCCAGGAAGACGCCGGAAAATCGATCCTGAAAAACTGCGTCGAGGTCTACGGCGACGACAACGCGGTGATGAAAAACATCGCCAAGCTCACCGACGACCCGGCCATCCTTGGTGCCGGCAACGAAGCGGTCGACCTTAACCGCCAAGGCGTGCGCAGCTACCAGGCCGGGCAGATGAACGAAGCCCTGGAGCTGTTCCGCAAGGCGCTGAAACTGCAACCGAAGAACATCAGCATCGCCCTCAATACCGCCCAGGCGCTGCTGCGTCTTGGCGGTGAGCAACCGGCGGCGGCGGTGCTGCAGGAATGTCGTGATTGCCTGGCCAAGGTGGCCGGCATTCCCGATACCGATCCGCGCTATGAGCGCTACCGCAAACTGCGCATCCGCGCCGTGGGGACATGATGTCTAAGCAATCGGGGCTGGATTTTTCCACGGTGATCGCCTCCACCGTGCACGACATGAAGAACTCCCTCGCCATGCTCATGCAGGCTCATAGCCAATGGCAGGCACGTCTGCAGGACCAACAGCATCACGCGCCGGAACAGGTGGTGATCGAACACGAATTCGCCCACCTCAACGGCATGCTCGTGCAGTTGCTTGGCCTGTACAAACTGGGCATCAACCAGTTGCCGATGCTCCCGGACTATCACGACCTCGATGACTTCATCGGCGGGTTGCTCGCTGGCTACGAGGGTATTCTCGTCAGCCGCGACATCGTTGCCCGCTTCGAGATTGATGAGGCTGCGCCGCTGGGGTTCTTCGACCGCGAGCTGGTGGGGTCGGTGGTGTCCAACATCATCAACAACGCCACGCGCTATGCCGGTCACGCCTTGCTGGTGACCGTGCGGGAAGAGGGCGAGATGCTGGTCATCAGCATCAACGACGACGGCACCGGCTTCCCCGCGAAGATGATCGAGCAGCAGGACCAGTACGTGCAGGGCATCGAACACAGCACCGCGAGCACGGGCCTCGGCCTGTACTTCGCCGCCCGCATCGCCGCGCTGCATGAGCGTAATGGCGTGCAGGGGCGGATCGAAATTGCCAATGGCGGGGCGTTGGGGGGTGGGTTGTTCAGGATGTATTTGCCGTGATTGATGGGGCGTTTTCTGGCGCTTGAAGATCGTTAGGGCATAAGGCTGGGGATCGGGTAATGGCGGCCAGGTGCTAGCCGATGGTTTTTCAGCGCTCTCAAGATCGAGCGCCGCCCGCGCGGCGCATCGCGAGCAAGCTCGCTCCTACAATGGTTGCAACGTGCCTAAGTCTGCCAGGCCATGGTTGACCGCCTTGTTTGTACGACGCGGGATCGAGTCGACCTCAACAGCCTCCCCGCGATTTATCGCCAAACGCCAAAGGCGGGCAACACCTCTCTGACAGGCCATGGCACGTTGCAAAAAATGTAGGAGCGAGCTTGCTCGCGATGCGCCGCGCGGGCGGCGCTCGATCTTGAGAGCGCTGAAGACCTGCCGGCTAGCACATGGCGGCCACCTCAAGACCAGAAACTGTGCAGATACCCAGAATAAGGCCCTGACGCTCAAAACCCTCACAACCTGGTCCTGACCCCCAAGGCCCCAGCCGATTCAGCGCGCAGCCTGTTGCCTCGCCACGCCCGCCCGCAATGAGTCCACCAGCGCCTGTGACATCTCAAGGACATGTTGGTTGGACCAGAGCAATTCGCTCATTCCGCTGTCGTCTTCCGCTGTTTCGCAGGCCTGGTAATTGTTGTCCCACGACAGACGCAGCAATCCCGCGAGCTGCTCCAGGGCGTGGCCGATTTCGACACCGTCGCAGACGGCGAACAAGGGGGCTTTTGTGGTCGGGGAAGGGCTGAAGGGATGGTGGGTGGTGGTGATGGGTGGTGGATCGGGGACGAGCTTTTTCATGGGTAACCTCTCACGATTAGTGGAGTCACCTCACGTCGCTGCTAAACGAAGGGTGGCGACTGTACGCGGGTTAGCAGACCGGTCATGAGAGACACCGGCGCACCCGAAGGTGCCCACACGCACAGCCGCCATAACAGGTTGCTGGTGGTCTCTCACAAAAACGGACTGCTAATCCGGTCGTTGATTTGGCAACGACCCGGGGAGACTAGGCAGCGTTTCCAGAGAGCGCAACACGCAGGCGGGGGGCGGAAGTATGCTTGGGAAGTTGCCTACAAGAAAGTCGGAGATCGGTGAAGTTTCGTTGCGTTATGCGACATCTTGGTTGTCAGAGGCTGGCCGAAAGATCTTCAGCGCCCTTGAGATCGAGCGCCGCCCGCGCGGCGCTCGATCTTGAGGGCGCTGAAGACCTGCCGGCTGGCACATGGCGGCCATTACAAGACCCGCTCAGACACCTATGTCCTAGGGTGCATCTCCTCTCGCGAGGTCTCTCACCCCACCTCACCCAACACCCAAACAAACCCCTCCACCGACCATTCCTTACGATCCGACACCTGACCGTCACCCAACTCCACGATCCGCAGCACGCCATCTGACCTGAGCACGACGTCAACCGAGAAGAACGGACTGTCGATCACCCGGGAACATTCGCTCACCAACGCCGGCACTTCACCGTCGGCCCCATAGGCCTGTCCGTTGACCACGAAGTAGCGGCGCTCGGTTTCTTCGCGGTAGTCCTCTCGCCGTCTGACGCAGATTCCGCCTTCAATCTGGCCGCGATACTGGCGCATCACTTCGATCAGTGGGGCGATGTCTTCGGGCTTGTCCACCAGGCTGCCGGACCCCGTGTTCAAAGACTTCACGTAGTCCTTGATGAAGTAGCCCGGCCAATGCAGACCCGCGAGTGCCTGGCAGAAGTCCGCATCACTGGCCAGCACCACGGTTTCGCTGGTGTGAGCGACGAGCAGCGGATACCACTCCGGCAAGTGATGGCAGCGGCGGTATTGCGCTGGGGTAGTGACTTCAACGGCGCCCTTGTCGCGCAGGTGGCGGACCAGCGTGGCGTAAGCGTCAGGCGTCAGCATCCAGCCTCGGTACAGCACCCTGTCGCCGGGCGCGAGTGGCGGTGACACCTTGAAAATCCCCGACTCGAAATCCTCGAACGAGAACAACGCGGTGTGCAGCCCGGCCGCGACGGCTGCATCGAATTCGTCAGCGTACTGTTCATCGGGGCGTTTGTTGTCGAACGGGTCACTCGGATACAGCAGGCGCATGGGATTTCCATCCTGGAAAGTGATGCCCCGCATAGTACTCAGCCCGATGCGGTACGTGGGCATTGTTTGAGTGTCAGAATCCACCCTCCCGCAACCCAACCCCGCCACCCACCGCCCGAAGTCCCCAGCAAACTCCGCCGCTCCCCTCGATCTTCAACCGCCCCGCGTTTCCCGCACTTGCTCCAGCGGTGCATCCAGCGCCACCAGCACCTGGAACAGCGCGCTGCTCGGCACCATCTGCTCCTGCGCGGTCACTTGCACCGGGCCGCCGAAGTGCGCCGACAACATGCGGTGCGCCAGTTGCCCGGCGCGGGTGCTACCGATTGCCAGCACTCGCCCGCTGACCGGGGCGGTGTGGCCTTCGGGGTAGAAGCGCACCGGGTCGCCCACGGCGATGCGGTGCACCTGGTCTTGCGCGACGTAGGCGTCGATCTGCCAGTGCCGCGGGTCGATGAGGATGCCCAGCGGTTCCTGGCGGTTGACCCACTGACCCGGCTTCCAGTCGGGGTTGAGGTCGAGCCAGGTGCCGGCGAACGGCGCCTGCAGGTTCAGCCGGGCAATTTCGGTGCGGGTGGCGCGGGTTTCTTCGATCTGTACGTTGAGGCGCTGGCGGGTGGCGGCGTCTTCGGCGAGGCCCGAAGGGTCGGCCAGCAGGCCGGACAAGCGCGCTTCGTAGCTGCGGGCATTGGCTTCGCTGCTGCTCAGGCGCGAGGCAAGGTCGGGCTCGTCGAGGGGGGCCAGCACTTGCCCGGCCTCGACCGGGGCGCTGCCATGCACCGATTGCAGCCGCGCCGGAAAGGGCGAATAGCCCCGCCACTGGTGTTCGGTGCGGGCCACGCCGACGGCGTCGATCTGGCTGTGCCAGGGAATCGCCAGCCCGGCCAGCCCCAACAGCAGCAGGCCGTTGAACAGCACTTTGCGCAGGCGCGGGATGCGCGCACGTTCGCGCCACCAGTGGCCCAGTTCGCGCATCACGGGCAGGGCGATGAACCACGACAGTTCGACCATGAACAGAACGATCCCCAGCAGTTTGAAGAAGAACAGGTACACCGCCACGGCGATGCCGAGAAACAGCACCAGGCGGTACAGCCAGGTGACGATGGCGAAAGCCACCAGCGCACGCCGCTGGCCGGTCGGAAACGGCTCCGGCCAGGGCTCGTCGAGGCCAAGCAGGTTGCGCCGCAGGGCGACCCGGGCCAGCGCCGAGGCGCGTTCGTGCAGGTTGGGAAAGTCCAGCAAGTCGCTGAGGATGAAGTAGCCGTCGAAGCGCATGAACGGGCTGGCGTTGAGCGCCAGCGACAACAGCCAACTGGTGGTGGCGAGGTAGAGCAGGGCGTTGCGCAGGGCGCCGGGATCACACAGCGCCCAGCCAAGGGTGGCCAGGCCCGCCAGCGACAGTTCGGTGATGATTCCCGCCGAGGCGATCGCCAGACGCTGGCGCGAGCGTTGCAGTTTCCAGCTCTCGCCGGTGTCGGTGTAGAGCATCGGCCAGAGCACGACGAAGGCGATGCCCATGTGCCCGACCCGCAAACCGAGGCGGGTGGCAACCAGGGCGTGGCCGAGTTCGTGGAGGGTCTTGGCGACGATCAAGGCCAGGGCAAAGCTGAACAGGCCTTCGGTGGAAAACGACTCGACCACGGCGTGGGTGAAGCTGTCCCACTGCTGCATCACCAGGATGATGCCGATCACGCTGAGGACGATCACCAGCAACCCGGTCAGCGGGTGGAACAGCCAGCCCAAGACGTCGGCCAGGCGTTGCAGGCCGGCTTGCGGGCGTAGCAGCGGGATGCGGAAAAACAGGTAGTGGTGCAGCCACCAGCGCCAGCTCGACCAGGTGCGTTCCTGGCTTTTCGCTTGCAGCCGCGCCAGTTGCGCGGGGCCGGGGCGCAGCAGTTGGTGTTGGTCGAGGAACTGGCGGAAGTCGAGGACTTGTTCGACATCGGGCTTCAATGCGGTGTCGTCGGCGATCTTCTGGCTGATCTGCCGCGGCGTGCCACCCCAGCGCAGCAGGCATTCGAATTCCAGCCAGCCGATGCGGTAGAAACGGTTGAGCACGGTGTCCTGAATCACCCAGGCCGGCTCGCCGCTGCTGCCGTTGGCGGCTTCGCTCAGGCGCAGGTCTTCGCGCAGCGGCGGCAGGGGCTGGTCGGCGGGTTCGAGCATTTACCAGCCGCTCCAGGCACGCAACGTCGCCAGCGGACGGCGCAGCAAGTAGTAACCCAGCAGCACGTGGCCGCTGTAGAGCTTGGCGGTGCCGTGCAGGCCGAGGCGGGCGTGCTCGGGTTGTCCGTCGATGCTCGCCAGCAGGCGATAGGCGACCACGCCTTCGTCACTGGGGCGGGCCTGGTAGCTGGTTTCGAGGATCGTGCCCTTGAGCGGGCTCAGCGGGTAGGCAGTGAGGAACAGCGTCACTTCGGCGCCCGGCTCCAGGGCGATGGCGTCGGCCACCGCGAGCTGAATCTGCATGGCCGGTTGCGTCGGGTCGGCGACCTGCATGATGCGCTCGCCGGTCACCACCGGTTTGCCCAGCCAGTCGTTGGGGTCGCTGAACACCGCGACCCCGGCCCGTGGCGCCAGCACCTGGGTGCGGCGCAACTGCGCTTGCACGGCTGCAAGTTCGGCGCGGCGTTGCTGGGCGCGGCCGTCGAGCAGGGTCAGTTCGCCCTTGCTCTGCGGGTTGTCGAAGGCGCGCTGGCTGGCGGCGAGCAGCTCGGCATCGGCTACTGCGACTTCTTTGCCGAGCACGTCGGCGCGGCTGCGCAGGGTGGTTTCGTCAAGGCTGAACAACGTCGTGCCGGCTTCGACCGGCTGGTTAGGGCGGACCTGGATCTGCGCGATCACACCGTCGATCGGCGAGCTGATGATCTGCGCCTGACGCGAGACGATCTGCGCCGGCGCCAGTGCGGTCTGTCGCACCGGAATCAGCAGCATGCCGACCAGCACCAGCAGGCCCAGCAGCAGGCGCTTGCGGTCCAGACGCCAGCGGCCCAGGCGCTTGCGCCGGGTCAGCGCGCTCCAGCAATAGGCCCAGGTGCCGGCGAGGCCACCGATCTGCTGGCGCAGCACTTGTGGCGGCGGCTCGTCGAGCAGCAGCAGGAGCAGGCCGAGGCGGCGTTCGTCGCGGTCGTGCACGGGAATGCACCAGACACCCGTCGGCCACCATTCGCTCCAGCCGTCGCCGATATCTTCTGGGGGTTGGGTGGTTTCGGCGGTGAGCCACGCGGGCTCGGGGCCGGGCACCTGTTCGGCGACCCAGCGGCTGGCGCGGTTCAGCCACACCAGGTACGGCGAGTCTTCGGTGGGCCGGGCGAGGCCCGAGACGCTGAGCAGTTCCAGCGTCTTGTCGTGGCTGGCGAACACCAGAGCCTGGTGAAACGGCAGGATCGGGTAGAGGTCGTTGGCCATGCTGAACGCCAGGGCGTTCAGCGAATCAGCGGCCTGGGCCTTGTCGCGCAGGGTGTCGAGTTGCAGCAGCAGGTGCGGGTGGGGCAACGGCTCATTCATTGTCATGGTTGAACCGCGCGGTGCCGCTCATGCCGGCCATCAGGTCGGGGTATTTCTCGTCCAGCCGCGCTTCCAGCTCCACGGTCTGGGCCACGGCGTCGACCCGGGCGTTGATCACGCTGACCTTGGCCGGGTAGGTCTTGCCGGTTTCGTGGATGGTGACTTGCAGCGGCAGGCCGGGCTTGAGGTTTTTCAACTGGCTGGAGGGCACGTTGAGGCGCACCTTCAGCGCGCCGTCGCTGACCAGGTCGAACAGCGGCGTGCCGGCGCTGACGGTTTGGTAGGGTTTGACGTAGACCTTGGCGACATGCCCGGAAAACGGCGCCAGCACCTGGCAATAGCCGCTCTGCGCATCGCCCATGGCGCGGGCGCCGTCGGCCTTGAGCACTTCGGTGTTGGCCATCGACACCTCGATATCGCCGACGGCATCGAGCTTGCGCAGTTGTTTTTTCGCTTCCAGGTTTTGCTTCGCCATCGCCAGTTCTGCGGCGGCGACTTTGCTGCGGGCCTGGGCTTCGTTGCAGTTGAAGCGGGCGAGCACGGCGGACTTGCCGACGTGCTCGCCAAAGCCGGCGCTGAGTTCGCCGAGGGTGCCGTTCATCTGGCTGGAGAGGGTGGGTTCCAATTCCGCCGCCAGCAGCACGCGGACGGTGGGCGCGGCTGCAGCGGGTGTTTCGTCGGCCTGGACGCCGAGGCTGGCCAGGGCCAGCACCACGGCGAGACTGCGAGGATCAACGACCGGCTTGGGCATTCGGGATTCCTTGTTGGCTAATGAGCAGGCGCTGGCGCTCCTGGTCATTGAGGGTGTTCTGGATTTCCCGGGCGAGGGTCTTGATGTCGTGTTTGTCGATTTCGGTGGGCAGTACGTCCAGGCCCACCGAGTTGTACAGCCGGCCCCAGGCCGCCTGGGCGCTGGAGAAGGCGGCTTCGCGCTGGTAGCGGGCGAGCAGGTAGCGGCCTTCGGCGCGGATCACTTCCAGCTCCGAGCCGAGGGCGCCGGTTTTTGCTGCGGTGGCGTAATCCAGCAGGCTGCGGTCGACCCGCAGGCTGTCGTCGGTGAAGGCCACTTCCTGGCGCGCCAACTGGTAGCGCAGCGCGCCGACCCGCACCTGGGTGAGGATCGCCATCGACAGGGCGACGCGGCGGGCGTCGTCGGTTTCGCTCTGGGACTTGGCGGCGTTGTTGATCGACGGCAGTTGCAGCAGGCGCAACAGGTTCATCGAGACTTGCAGGCCGGTGCCCATCCAGTCGCTGTTGTAGAGGTATTTGTTGGAGTCGTACTTGTAGCCGAAATCGACGCTGACGTTCGGCCACAGCTGCGCCTTGGCGATGTCCAGGTCTTTCTGGTTGACCCGCTTGCGGTACCACTCTTCCATGATTTCCGGGCGGTTCTGCAGCGACAGTTGCTCAAGCTGCGCCATGCTCTGGTGTAGTTCCGGCAACGGTGCTTCGGCAGTGTCGGCCAGGACCATTTTCGAGCCCGGTGGCAGCGACATCAGCGCGGCCAGTTCGGCGTTGGCGAACTCCAGGTCCTGGCGGCGCACGGTCAGCAGGTAGATGGAATCGAGCAGGGCGCGCTGGTAGGCGAGGATTTCCTGGCGCGGCAGCAGGCCCTTGTTTTCCGCTTCGCGGGCCGAGGTCAGGGCGCGGTGGGTGCGCATCAGCAGCTTGTCGACTTCCGGCATCAAGCGCTGGGCGCCGAGGGCGCGCCAGTAGGCGTTGCGCACGTCTTGCAGGACGTTCTGCGCGACCTTGCGGCGGCGTTCTTCGGCCATGAGGATCTGGTCGGATTTCTGCTGGGTACGGTAATACGCGACGCCGAAATCCAGCAGGCTCCAGCTCAGGCCCAGGCCGTAGAGTTCGCGGTAGCGTTCTTCGGAGGTGGACGGCCGCAGGCTGACCTGGCGGTCCTCGATGCCGATGGAGGTGCCGCCGGAATCGTTGTTACGCCCGGCGTAACCGGCGGAGGCCACCAGGCGCGGCAGCATCTCGTGGCTGGAGACGTCGCGCAGGTCGGAGGCCAGCGCGCTTTCCATCAGTTTGAGGCGGTAGTCGAGGTTGTATTTCAGGGCGCGGGCGGCCGCTTCGTAGAAGGTGATCGGCGCCGTGACCGGCTCCTGTTCGCCATACATGCGGGTCTGGTCGGCGAGGATGCGCTGGCGGTTTTCTTCTTCGCTGGGCGGCTTGGTTTCCAGCGAGGAGCAGGCGCTGAGCAGCAGCGCCGACGCGAGGGCGGGGACGTAAAACCGGGCTGCGGGTTTTGGCATGTTCAATCCTTTGCGATCACCAAAGATGGGGGGCTGCGTTGCAGCCCTTCGCGAGCGAGCTCGCTCCCACAGGGACGCTGCTGATTCTCTGTGGGAGCGAGCTTGCTCGCGAAGGGGCGCAAAGCGGCCCCAGAAGATGACATTGAGCTTCATGGGCGCCCCCCCTTGTGCTTGCGCTCGGCAGCATTACGCAATTGCGCACTGAAGCCGCGAGCAGGGCGGGGCTGTTCGGGTTCGACGTGGGACGGGTTGCGGGTCATTTCCGTGATGTCGGTGGCAAACAGCGACGGATCGCTCAGCAACCCGTCGGCGCTGAGCCCGGTGCGGCCTTCGCGGCCCATGATCCAGGCCATGTCCTGGTCGCTGGCGGTGCGGCTGTCGCGGACCGACTGGGACACGAACTGTCCGGGTGTCAGGCCCAATCCAGCGCCCAGCGATTCGCTTTGCATCGCCATCACGCTGGACAGGCGCATGCGGTTGCCGTCGGTGCCCCACTCGGCCACCTTCTGCTGCTCTTCGTCGCGCTCCACCACCGGGGTGATGAAGATCGCCGGGGTGCGGTCGAACAGCGCCGGGTTCGGCGTGCGCGGGAGCTCCTGGTACGGGAAGTTATCCACACCCGGCGCCGGGATGAACGGCGTGGCGATGTCGAGGGTGATCACCAGTTCGGCCTGGTCGGTGGCGCCGGCGAGGTCTTGCACGGTGTAGGTGAAAACGTCGCGCAGCACCTGGCCAAGGCCGGCGGCGGCGAGCACCTCCGGGTTGTTCAGGTCGATGCTGTAGGTGTAGCTGCCGTCGGCATTGAGGATCAACGTGCCGTAGCGGCCCTGGATCGGCTGGCCGATGACTCCCGCATTACCCGTGCCCGCCTCGGCCCCCGTACGGATGCCCGACACCACCAGCGCATCGCCGCCATCGACATCGCTGTCGTTGGGCAGCACGTTGCCGCTGGTTTGCGGCGCCGGCGTCTGGTCGCTGGCGACGTTGCTGTCATCGCGGGCCACCGGGGCGTCGTTGGCGCCCTGGATGATGATGGTCAGGCGGGCGTCGGCGGTGGCCCCGGCGGTGTCGCGCATGCGGTAGTTGAAGGTTTCGCGCAGGGTTTCACCCGCCGTGCGCAGCGCCTGGACCAGCGGGTTGGCGTTGTCGAGGGTGTAGGTGTAGCTGCCGTCGGCATTGAGCAGCAGTTGCCCGTAACGGCCGATCAGCACCTGGCCGGCCGCCGCTGACTGGCCGCTGTCGTTGCTGACGCTGACCACCTGTTTGCTCTCGCCATTGGCGACGCTGTCGACGTCGCTGTCGTTGTCCAGCACGTTGCCGGTGGCATTGCTGCCCGGCGTGCCGTTGGCCACGCCACCGGCTTCGACGGCGGTGCCGCTGTCGTCGCGGGCGACCGGGGTGTCGTTGCGGCCATCGATGGTGATGCGCAGTTCGGCCTGGCTGGTGTCTTTCCAGCGGTCGGCGAGGGTGTAGCTGAACACTTCGCTGAGGGTCTGGCCGCTGACGCGCAGGGCCTGCACTTCGGCGAGGCTGTTGTCGACGGTGTAGGTCCAGCTGCCATCGGCGTTGATCACCAGTTCGCCATAGCGTCCGCGCAGCACATTGCCGAGGCTGCCGGCGGTGCCGCTTTCGTTCAGCGCGCCGGTACGGATTTCGGTGACGTGCAGCGGATCGAACTCGGGGTCGGTGTCGTTGGCCAGCACGTTGCCGCTGGGGTTGAGCCCCGGCGTGCCGTTGTTGCTGCCGCCGGCCTCGATGGCGGTGGCGCTGTCATTGACACCGGTTGGCGCGTCGTTGACGCCGCGCACGAAGATATGGATCTGCGCCAGATCGGTGAGCCCGCCGCGGTCGGTGACCTCATAGGTGAAGTACTCGTTGAGCAGTTCCACCGGGCCGAGGCTGCGCACCAGCGGGTTGCTCGAATCGACGATGTAGGTGTAGCTGCCGTCGGCGCCGATGATCAGTTGCCCGTAGAGGCCGTTGATCAGGGTGCCGTTGGTGTTGTTGGTGCCGCTGTTGACCTTGTCCAGCGTACCGCCGGCAGCCTCGGTGCCGAAGCGGATACCAGTGATCTGCAGCGCATCGCCCTGGTCCACGTCCGTGTCGTTTTCCAGCGCATTGCGGGTCGGGTTGACGCCGTTGTTGCCGCCGTTGTCGGCCACGGCGACGGTGGTGTCATCGCGTGCGACCGGGGCGTCCCAGGCGCCGTCGATGCGGATGCTCAGTTGCGCCACATCGGTGGCGCCGGCGGTATCGCGCATGCGGTAGGTGAAGGTTTCCACCAGGCTGTCGCCGACTTTCAGCGCCTGCACCGTGGCCAGGTCGTTGTTGAGCACGTAGCTGTAGCCGCCGTTGGCGTTGATGGTCAGAGTGCCGTACAGGCCGGCGATGCTCTGGCCGCCGCCGAGGGTGGTGAAGGTGCCGCCCGCCGCTTCGCTGCCGGTGCGGATGTCGGTGACAGTCTTGGTGTCGCTGGCATCCACGTCGCGATCGTTGGTCAGCACGTTGCCGGTGGGGTTGACGCCGGGCGTGCCGTTGCCGGTGCCACCGGCTTCGACGGCGACGGCAGTGTCGTCCACGGCCAGCGGGTTGTCGTTGGCGCCCCGGATGACCACGGTCAGGGTCGCCGAACTGCTGGCGCCGGCCAGGTCGCGGATCTGGTAGGTGAAGACTTCCCGCAGAATTTCACCGCTGGTGCGCAGGGATTGCACCAGCGGATTGTCGTTGTCGACCACGTAGCTGTAGTTGCCGTTGGCATCCAGGGTCAGGGTGCCGTAGAGGCCCTTGAATGGCGTGCCGACGGTGCCGATCAGGCCGCTTTGGCGTACGCCGGTGACTTGCAGTACGTCATTGCCATCGACGTCGATATCGTTGGCCAGCACGTTGCCGCTCGGGTTGGTGCCGGGGGTGCCGTTGTTCAGGCCACCCGCTTCGACGGCGATGGCGGTGTCGTTCTGCGCAACCGGCGTGTCATTACGGCCCTGGATGTTGATGGTCAGGGTGGCGCGGTCTTCGGCGCCGGCGGCGTCGATCACCGTGTAGCTGAAGTCGTCGACCAGGCTGTCGCCGTCGCGCAGGGCCTGGACCGCAGCCATGGCGTTGTCGAGGCGATAGCTGTAGCTGCCGTCGGCGTTGAGGGTCAGCCAGCCGTAGTTGCCACGCAGTTCCTGGCCGAGAATGCCGTCGGTGCCGCTGCCGGTTTCAGTGCCGGTGCGCACCGAAGACACGGCGCGAGTCTCGCCGTAGTCGTGGTCGGGCAGGTCGCCGGGTACTTCGCCGCCGTCCACGTCGGTGTCGTTGTCCAGCACGTTGCCACGCGGATCGACGCCGGGCTGGTTGTTGTTCAGGCCACCGGCCTCGATGGCGGTGGCGCTGTCGTCGTTGGCCACCGGAGCATCGTTGCGCCCGCTGATGATCACGATGATTTCCGCAGCATCGACCTGCGCCGGCGAGCCGCCGTCGCTCTGGGTGTAGGTGAAGCGTTCGAACAGCAGGTCGCTGGCCTGGCGCAGGGCCTGGACCTCGGAATTGTTGTTGTCCAGCACGTAGGTGTAGGTGCCGTCGGGGTGGATGGTCAGGCTGCCGTAGGCGCCGAACACCTGGGTGCCGCCCGGTGCCACGCCGATCGCCATGCCTGGTTCGTTGATGCCGCCAGTCTTGATCAGCACCACGCTCAGCGGATCGCCCTCGGGGTCGTGGGTCACGCTGGTCACGTCGCCGCTGGGGTCCAGGCCCGGCGTCTGGTTGCCCACGCCGCCGGCCTCGACGGCGACGACGATGGTGTTCTGCGCCACGGGCGGATCGTTGACGCCGTGCACGGTGATCACCAGTTGCGCGGTGTCGGTGAGGCCGGCGGTGTCCACCACGCGGTAGGTGAAGTATTCGGTGACGGTCTGCCCGGCGGCCAGGCTCTGGACGATGGCGTTGGTGCTGTCCACGTCGTAGGCATAGGAACCGTCGGCGCCGAGGATCAGCCGGCCGTAAAGGCCCGTCACCACCACGCCGCCGACCAGGCTGCTGTTGGGCGGCACGGCGATCAACACGTCGGTTTGCGGGTTGTAGGTGGCCTCGCTTTTGTTGATCACGCCGTCGACGTGCAGCTTGCTGCCGGGGCGGTCGACTGCATCGACGTCGGTATCGACGCCGTTGCCGCCGGCCTGGTTGATGCTGCCGGGGCGGCTGGGGAACAGGATGACGTTGCCGGACGGGTTGCTCTCGGCGGCGTTGCCGTTGGAGGTGGCGGCCTGGGCGCTGGCGTAGTCGTCGCTGGCCACCGGGTTGTCGTTGGCGCCCTGGATGGTGATGCGCAGTTGCGCCACGTCGTTGAGGCCGCCGGCGTCGGTCACCCGGTAGCTGAACACTTCGCTCAACTGCTGGCCGGCGCTGAGGCGCTGCACCGTGAGGTTGCCGTTGTTGACCACGTAGCGGTAGCTGCCATCGGGGTTGATGGTCAGGCTGCCGTAAAGGCCGGTGACCACCGTGGCGCCGCTGACTTGGGTGAACGCGCCGGTGCTGAGTTCGGGGGCCAGGCGGATGCCGGTGACGGTCTTGGTCTCGCCGTTGGCGACGCTGTCGACGTCGGTGTCGTTACTCAGCACGTTGCCCGTGGCGTCGCTGCCCGGCGTGCCGTTGAACACGCCACCGGCTTCGACGGCAGTGCCTTCGTCATCCACCGCCACCGGGGTGTCGTTGGCGCCGCGGATGGTCACGGTGAGGGTGGCGCTGTCGGTGGCGCCGGCGAGGTCGCTGACCACGTAGTCGAAGCGCTCGACGAGGGTCTGCCCGTTCAGGCGCAGGGCTTCCACTGCCGGGTTGCTGTTGTCCACGCGGTACTGGTAGGAGCCGTTGCTGCCGATGATCAGGTTGCCGTACTGGCCGGTGATCACCACGATCCCGACATCCGGCAGGCTGGTGGCGTTGCCGTTGGCCGGGCCGACCGAGACCACGTGCAGGCGGTCGGCGTTGGTGGCGATATCGACGTCGGTGTCGTTGCTCAGCAGGTTGCCGCGCGGGTCGATGCCGAGAATGTTGTTGCGGGTGCCGCCGGCTTCCTGTGCGGTGATGACGTCGTCCACGGCAATCGGCGCGTCGTTCACCGGGGCGAGGATGATCTGCAGGCTGTCGGTGTCGGTCAGGGCATCGGCGGGGGTGCCGGGGATGCCGTCGCCGTTGGCGTCGCCGTAGTTGCCGAGGTCGTTGCTGACCACGGTGAGGGTGTCGGTGCCGTTGAAGTTGGCGTTGCCCAGGTAGCGCAGGCTGGCGAGCACTGCGTTGAGCTCGGCCAGGTTGCCGGTGAGGGTCAGGCTGGCGCTGTTGGCGCCGGTCACGCTGACGCCCGGCAGGCTGCTGGTCAGCGACAGGGTGCCGTGAAGCACGCTGAGGGTGACGCTGATGGCGCGCCCGGCGATGTCCGGATCACGGTTGGCGTCGATGTCGGCAACGCTGATGCCGCCGATCGCCAGCGGTACATCTTCGAAGCCGTTCTGGGTGCCTGGCAGGCTGTTGACCGGCGCGTCGTTCTGCTCGACGTAGCCGGCGTTGGCGCTCTGCGTATCGGCGTCACCCAGGCTGATGATGATCTGCCCGAGGGCGCCGCCGTCGCTGTCGATGCGCACCCGCAAATCGCCCAGCGGCTGTGGATAACTGACCAGCCCGGCAGGCGCGTCGATGCGGTACACGCCCAGCGGCAGCACGCCGAAGTGGTAGCGGCCGTTGGCGTCGGTGACGGTGCTGAATTGCAAGTTGTCGGCGGTGGTGTCGAGGTTGCCGTCGAGGCCGGCCCAGGTCAGGGTCACGGTCTGTCCGGCCAGGCCCGGGCCATCGGGAGTGGTGCTGGCGGTGGCCGAGGCGGTGTCGTCCCACAGGGTGCCGCTGATGATGCCGAGGCCCGCATTGTCGCGCAGGATGTAGCGGTTGGGGCCGACGCCGCTGCCGGTACGTTCGCCGTCGACACTGCCGTCGCTGCCCACCGCCGAGCCGCCCCAGCCGGTGAAGGTTTCCGGCAGGCTGGTCCAGGTCAGGGTGGCGTCGCTGCTGGCGGTGACTGCGGCGTTGGTCAGGGTCACCTGGTAGCGCACGCTGACCTGATCGCCGACATTGAGCTGGCTGAAATCGACGCTGATGCCGCCGCTGGCGCTGGCAGTCACTCCGTTGGGCAGGTTGCCGGGGCCGTAGTTGACGCCGTTGATGTTGACGCTGAGCAGGGTGTAATTGCTGCCGCCGCCGAAGCTGTCGCGCAGTTGCGCGTCGTAGGCCGGCAGGCCGCCGTTCTGGGTGAAGTTCAGTTGCACGGTGGCGGTGCCGGTGGTGCCGCCGGGGTTGGGGTCGAAGCCGATGATCTGTTTGTCGAGGCCGTTGAAGGACGGCTCGACGATGCGCTCGAACAGGGTGTCGCTGCCGGCCCGGGCGATGCCGTTGACGTGCTCGCTGGCCTGCACGCCGAGCACGGCGCCGGCGCTGTTGCTGGCCTGGTTGTTGACCCGCACGTTGAATTCCAGCACCACGCTTTCGAGGTCGTCGTCGAAGCCGTTGCCGTTGACCACGTTGCCGAGGTTGAAGGTCACCACCTGGCTGCCGTCGCTGTTGGTCACCACGCTGACCCGCGTCGGGTCGAACACGCCTTGCGGCGCCAGGCCGGTCAGGCCCGGGGTGATCGGCAGGGTTTCGCTGCTGTGTTCGTTGCCGTCGATGTTCAGGCTGCCGCCGACGATCAGGTTGGCGTCGCTGATCAACCCGCCGTTGGAGACGAAGGCGATGCGCAGGGCATTGCTCAGGGCGTCGGGGCTGATGAATTGCAAGCCGTTGGCCAGGGTGACCTGCACCGAGTAATTGGGGTTGTTGCCCTCGGGCACCACCACCACTACGCGGTAGCGGATCACCTCGCCGATGGTCACCGCCTCCTGGGCTGCGGTGGTGGGCGAGGGCGCGGGGGTATCGGTGAGGCCGCCGACGCGGGAGATCTGGATCGCCTGGGCCACCGGGATCACCAGTGCCGAGAGGTTGCGGTAATCGTTGAGCACGCCGCTGTTGAGCAACCCGTCAACGCCATTGCGCTCGCCACTGTTGCCGCCGTCGAGGCTGGTCCACTGCACGGTGGCGATGTTGCTGAACGAGGCTTGGGACGCGGCGGTGGCGTTGACCACGCCGGTCAGGTTGAGAACGATGCTGCCGCCCTTGGCGATGTCGATGTTGGCGCCGCTGGCGGTGCGCAACTGGCCGCCGACAATCTCGAAATCCACCCCGCCATTGTTGGTGGCGCCGTTCTGGTAGAGCACGCCGGTGAGGGTGACGTTGTTCAACTGGCTCGGCAGGTTGTCCAGCAGGCTGATGTCAAAGGCATCAAAATCGTTGCCGCTGCTGCCGTTGCGCAGGGTGATGGTGAAGGTCACCACGTCGCCCTGGTCGTAACCGCCCTGGCCGGCGGTGGAGGTCAGCACCTGGCTGATCTGCAGCGTCGGTTCGCGCAGGGTGACGGTGGGCTGGCCGCCGCTCAGCGCGACGGTGCGGTCTTGCGCGGCGCTGCCGTTGGGCATGTCGCCGTCAGGGTCGCTGTAGAACAGTTGCGCGCTGTTTTGCAGCGACTTGTTGGCCTGGTTGCCGATCACGTTGCTGGCGACCAACTGCACGCGGATGACGAAGCTGTTGTTGTCGGTACGGTTGTCGGCGGCCGCGCCGGCGGCGCTGAAGGTCCAGCGCGCATCCGCGCCATCGTCGCCGAGGGCGCCGCCCTGGCCGGCGAAGGTGCCGACGGTGACACTGCCGGCGAAGTCCGCGGCAAGGCTGCCGCTGCCGGCGCGGGTGGTGATCAGTTGGTAACCCTGGCCGCCGTTGAAGCTGGTGTCCAGGCGTAGGCCGGGCGGAATCAGGTCTTCGATGCGCAGGGTCTGGGTGGTGCCTTCGGGCAGGGTGATGAGGATGTCGTAGCGCATGCTCTCGCCCACCACCAGGTCGCTGCCGGTGGTGTGGCTGGCGCTGGAGTCGCCGTTGTCGAGGCTGCCGTCGGCGAAGTTCTTGCTGATGACCGGCGCGGCGATCTGCTGGCTGGCGAGGTCGGTGAGGTCCACCGGGGTGAAGTCGCTGCCGCCGTTGACGCTGGCGTAGTTGCTCAGGGTCGCGGTGCTTTGCAGGCTGCGTCCGGCATCGATGCTGTCGCTGACCACGACGTCGTAGCTGATCACCACGAGGTTGGCGCCACTGTTGTCGGCGGCGGTGCCGTTGCGTCCGGCCAGCAGGGTGGCCTGGCCTCCGGCGTCGAGGAAGGTGATCTGCTGGCCATTGACGCTGTAGTCGACGCCGGCCACCAGCGCGGTGCCGTCGCCCCGGTAAATTTGCAGGTTGGCCGCGGCCAGGCTGCCGCCGACAAAACTCAGGCCGGCAGGCAGGGTGATGCCGGTAGTGACGTCGTACGCGCCGCCGCCACCGCTGTTTTCGATGGCCGTGGCCAGGCGCAGGCGGTCGCCGCCGTCGATGCCGCTGACGTTGCCGTCCACTGCTGCAAGGTCGGTGACGCTGCCGTTGAACGGCCTGCCGCTGGTGCCCGGCGGGTTCCAGCTTCCGGTGGTGTTGCTGACGGTGCCGTTGGACGACGACACCACGCCGTGCTTGATCGACAGCACCGGCTCGGCGACGGAAACGATCACCGCCACGTCCGATGAAATCAGCGTGCGGTCGGTGAGGGTGGTCTGCTGGCTCGACTGCGCGAGCACGTCCAGCGAGCGCTGGTCGGCGAACGGCTGGTCGCCCACTTGCAGGGTGAAGCGCACGACGATGCGGCTGCCGTTGGTGTCGGCGGTGACATGGCTACCGAAGTCGAAGGTGATCGAGTTGCCGATGCCGCTGGTGACACTCACCAGACTGCCGCCGTTGGTGTTGCCGGGGCCGATCTGCCACTGCCCGGCGTTGTCGCCGACGCTCCAGTTGACCCCGGAAACGTTGAACAGCGGCAGCGGCAGGTAGGCGGTGAGCTTGAACTGCTCGTAGTCGCCGGTGACCAGATCGTAGCTGAGTTCGAAGGTGACTTCATCGCTAGGGCGCAGTTCGCCGTTGGCCGGCGGCGTGCCGTTGTTCACTTCCACCAGTTCGATATCGACGGTGTTGGTCGGGATCACGCTGGTGCTGGTGGAGTCGTCTGTCTGGCTCTGGCCGGTGAGGTTGAAGATGTCGTGCAGCAGGGTGCCTTCGACCACGGCGCTGTTGCCCAACTCGTCGCCTTCGTTGATCTCGTTGTGCGGTGCGCCGGCCGGTGGCGTATAGGCCTGGCCGACCACGGCGGAATAGCTGAGCACGGCCAGCACCGCGCCTTCGCGGCGGTCGTCGAAGGCCAGGTCGCCATTGAGCCAGCCGCGCAGGTTGGAGAAGGCGTTGCGCAGCGACTGGGCGATATCGAAGGCCATCGCCGTGCTGCCATCGCTGTTGGTCACCACGCTGGTGACCAGGGCGATGGTCTGCGGAACGCCGGCCAGGGTCACGGTGATGGTCGGGGTGCCGCTGAGCGTCTGGCCGTCGCTGAGCAGGTCGCGGACGATCAGTTGCCCTTCGTTGAAGAAGTCGCGGCCAAAGGCGAAGTAGTCGGAAATCGCCAGGGTCAGGTTGTAGCGCAGGGTGTCGCCGGGGGTGATACCGGTCTGGCCGATATCGGTCTGCAGGTTCACCTCTTTGAGCAAGGTGATGGACTTGGCGATGAAGTCGGTGGGCCGTCCGGTGCCGGTGAAATCGATGTTGTCACCGGGAGTGGCGACGTCACGCGGGTCCAGCGGCACCCATTCGCCGGCGGCGGTGGGCGCGCCCAGGGTGATGGTGCGCGGCGCGCCGGTGACCGGGTCGAGCACCGGCTTGCCGGTGGCGTCGACGTCCGGCACATAGAAATTGACCACGGTGTCGGTGGCGGCGGCGAGGCTGTCGTACTCGACGCTGAAGCTGCTGATGAAAATGTCGTCGGCGGCGATCAAGGCAGCAATGGCCGTCGGGTCGGTGACCACGGTGCCGTCGTTGAGGGTGATGGACGTCAGCCGCCCGCCGGCGCCGGGGGTAATGGCGGTGACCTGGACGTTGTCCGGCAGCGGCTGGGTGACCACCACGTGAGTGAGGGTCTGGCCGGGTGCCGGGGTCACGGTGACGGTCAGCGTGCGGCCGTAGTTGGGGCCGGTGGCCGTCTCGCCCTCGGGGGTGGTGAGGGTCTGGTCGAGGGTAATCACCGTCGGGTGCACGACAAAGGCCGACGAGCCGCTGCCGATCAGGCTCGGGTCGTTGGTCGGGTTGTCCAGCGCATCGTTGCCGAACTGGAAGCCGCCGCTGGCGCGAATGGTCAGGTCGGGGTTGCCGTTGGAGAAGTTGGTGTCGGCCAGGTTGCTCAGGCTGGCGGTGACCTGCACCGGGATTACCGGCTGGTTGGTCGAGACGCTGGCGAACGGCAGTTCGACCACCACCAGTTGGTCCCCGGCGCGCAGGCCGAAGGTGCTGGCGTTGATCAGCAGGGCGTTGCCGCTGGCGTCCTTGGCCAGCGGGTGGGTGGCATTGCCGGCGGCGTCGAAGGTGACCACGTGGGTCACCAGCGTCTGGCCCAGATAGCTGGCGGAAATGAATTTGACGCCGTCGTCACCATCCTTGCCGGTGCTCGGCATGAACAGGTTGATGAACGGCGCGTAGCCTTCCTGGCCGGAGCTGTTGGTGAAGTTCACGGTGAAGGTGAAGGTATCGCCGAGCAGCACGTCGCTGCCGCCGCTGGGCAGGCTGACGGTGGGCGCGGCATCGGCCAGCAGGCCGTCGAAACTGGCCAGGGCGGTGGCGCTCAGGGCGATGCTCTTGTCGATCACGCCGACTTGGGTTTCCAGGGTCCAGTCGCCACCTGCGGCGGCGCTGCCGGTGTCGTTGCTGGAGGCGGCGACGTCCGCGCCGGTCCAGCGCGCCAGTTCGCTGACCAGGGTCTTGCCCGCCTCGCCGGCACCGACGCTGCAGCCGTAGAGCTGGATATCGGCGCCGGCGCTGAGGTGGTCGCTCCACTGCTGCAGGGTCTGGCCGAGCTGGTCGATGTTGTCGGCGCTAACCGTGCGGTTGCCGAGGGTGAACTGCCCGGCGGCGCCGTGGGACAGCACCTGCACCGAGTCGACCTGGCCCAGTTGCGCCAGGGCTGCGGAAATCGCCGCGAGCCCGTCCTCGTTGCTGTTGACCACCAGCGCACTGACGTTGGCGGGCAACTGCGCCAGCAGTTGCTCCTTGTTCTCGATCCGGCTGTCCAGCACCAGCAGGCTGCGCGCCGCCGACGGCGTGGCTTCGCTGGCGGGACGGGCTTCGGTCTGGGTGGCGTGCGGGCTGGTGTCGTCGGGGCGGGCCGGATCGCCGTGCTGCGAATCGGAGGCCGCAACCGCGGCTGCGCCATCGAAGAGAATCCGCGGTTCGAGCGCCAAGGCCTGGCGTTGCGGACGAAAATGCAGCGACGTGGAGCGAGAGGAACCTGGCATAGGACAAGTCTCAAAAAAGCGTGGTAATACATTCCGTTGTAAACACAGCCCACTCTGGACCAGATGAGACTAGGAGTATTTCCGCAAATTTCCAATGACTTGGCGCACGATTCTGGTGCGCGTGAGAACGGGTGCTCAATTTAGCTGCGAGGCCCGTGGGGTGGCGGTTTTGGACGAACGAGTGAGTTCAGGATTTAGGGAGGGGCGGGGGAGATTTTTTGTCTCGTTATGAGAAGGGCGCATCGCGAGCAAGCTCGCTCCTACAGGGAGAAGCGAGATTGCCGGGTTACAGGCTTTCCAGAAACGCGATCAGTGCTCGCTGTTGATCCCGGCTCAGATTCAACGGTTGCAGCCGTTCGCTGGTGCGGGGGAACAGCGGGTCATTCTTTTGCGCCCCGACCGGTTGCGGGTGGGGCATGCCGGTGTTGTAGAGGGCGACCGTCCCCGGCAGGTTGACGAACAGGCCGTTGTGCATCCAGGGCGCAGTCTTGTTCAGCAAGCGCAACGACGGGGTGCGGAAGGCGCCGACGTCGGCGAGGTCTTTGGTCACCCGGTAGCGCCCCAGGTCTTCGTATTTGCGCCCGTAATACGTCAGCCCGATGTTGTGAAAACGGTCGTCGCTCAGTGCCGGACCAAAGTGGCAGTTCATGCACCGCGCCTGGGTGCGGAACAAGTGCAAGCCGTGCAGTTGGGTGTCGCTCATGCGCTGCGGGCGGCCGCGCAGCAACTGTTCGAACGCGGTGTTGCGCACCGCGCTGACCAGCGTGCGCTGGTAAGTGGCCAGGGCCTGGGCGATCTGTTGCGCGGTGATGGGCCCGGCGGTTTCAAAGGTCTGGCGAAACAGTGCCGGGTATTCGCTGCCGGCATTCAGGCGGGTTAGCAACTCGGCGGTGGTGAAGGCCATTTCCACATGATCTTCCACCGGCATCAGCGCCTGGTCTTCGAGGCTGCTGGCGCGCCCATCCCAGAACGGGTGCGCGGTGAAACCGGCCATGACCACACTGGGCGCATTGCGCTTGCCGCTCTGGCGGTCGTGGCCGAAGGAGACGCGGCGACCATCGGCGAAGGCTTCGTCGGGTTCGTGGCACGAGGCGCAGGCGATCTGCCCGGAGCGGGACAGTTTCGGGTCATTGAACAGGCGCTGGCCCAAGGTGCTTTTGGCTTCGCTGAAGGGGTTGTCCGCTGGCGACGTTGCGCGCTCCGGCAGCGGGCCCATTTCTTGCCACTGCACGTCGGCGTCGATGCGCGGCGCGGGCCATTGGGCGATTGGCTGGCGGTACAACGCGGCGATGCATGCCTCAACCTCGGCAAGCGGCATGGCCGGGTTGGCGCAGGGCTCTTCGGCGCGGGCCGCGCCGCCCATCAGGAGCAGCGCGAGGAGCAGGCGTGCGCGGCTCAAAACCGGTAGCCCACTTCGACCATGAACTGCCGACCCACTTCGTAGTTGGCATAGTCATCGGCGTCGGTGTTGCTGACGATGGCCTTGTCCAGCAGGTTGGTCACGTCCAGATTGACGAAGACCGCTTGCTCATGGGCGGTGGGCAGCTCCCACGCCAGGCGGGTGTCCCAGCTGAGGGCGCCGGCATAGGCTTTCTCTTTCCACACGCGGGCGTCCTGGCCGTTGTAATCAACGATCGCGCCCGTTGCCGCCATGCGCCGGTAGCCATCCCGGTAACGCAGGAAGTTGGTCCAGTTGAGGTTGAACGCCGGAATCTCGGTGAGGGTGGTCAGGCGCGCGGTCCATGGCCGGTTGTAGTTGTCGGCGGGACGGTCCGAGTAGCGGATGAACTGGCCGTCGTACTGGATCATCGGATCGTCCACATAGGTCAGGCCGATGCTGGTGGTGTAGTCCGACAGCCCGGAGCTTTTCGTGTCGGTCCAGTCCAGCGCCACCTGGCCGCTGGTGCGGGTGCCCCAGAGGGCGAAGTCGCGTAGCGGAGTGACGGTCAGGGTCCAGGTCTCGGAGGTGCTTTTGCCGCCGTTGTAGTAGGTGAAGTAGTTGGCGGCGAGGGTCGAGGTATCGCTGCTCGGCTGGCCGATCTGCGAGCCCCAGGCCCGGGAAATCTGGTCGCGGCCCAGACGCTTGACGTACTTGAGGGCGAACTCGGTGTTCCACTGGATCTGGCTCAGGCCCAGGGTCAGCTCGTCGTCGTAGGGCACATCCAGTTGATTGAATTTCGCGCCGTTGGCCACCCGCGAGGTGTAGACCCAGTCCGCGGTCTGGCTGGCACGGCTGTAGTTGCGTTGCAGCGAGGCGACCCCGTCGCGCAGGCGGTAGGCGGAGAGGTTGCGCCCGTAGTAGCGGTTGGCGCCTGCGGTGAGGTGGGTCTGGTTGTCGCCGAAGACATCCAGGTCCGCTGCGAGGCGTGGGGCGAGGGTGGTCTGGTCCATGTAGTCGTCGCTGTCGAGGCGCACGCCCGGGCGGATTTTCAGTTGGCCCCAGCGCATTTCGTCCTGGACAAACAGCGCCCACGAGCGGGTCTCGAACTCGACCTTGCCCTGGGTGATGGTTTTGGTCTTGGCGTACTGGCCGGCCCAGCCATTGCTGGTTTTGCCGACGGAGCACAGCGGGTCGTTGCCGACGCAGGTGGCGGTGCTGGTCATGCCGGCGATGCCGTAGCTGGTGTAGGGCGTGGAGCGGTCGTAATAGGTCGAGCTGCTGGCCAGTTCCAGGCCGGTTTGCAGGCTGTGCTCCAGGCCGAGGGCATGAAAGGCGTTCCAGTCGGCTTTGAGTTTGTAGCCAAGGCTTTGCTGTTGCTGCTCGATGTCGCCGAACCCGCCTTCAGTGGCGGCGATGCTGTTGCTCCAGTTCTTGGTGGTCGAGGGGCGCCAAGCGATCAGGTAGTCGGAGTCGGAACTGCGGGAGTTTTCCAGGCGGCTCCAGCTCAGGTTCTGTTCGACCGTGGCCAACGAAGCGTTCCACACCAGCCGGGCGATGGCGCTGTCACCGCCGGCGGTGGTGTCGCGGCCGGAGTCCAGCGCGCTGGGGCCGTAGGTGCGTGCGGTTTCCGGGGCGTGGGTCAGGCTGACGTCCAGTGCCCAGTCCTGGTTGATCTGCCACACCGACTTGAGGAAGTAATTGTCGATGCGCCGGTTCTGCTCGTGCTCTTCGGTGGCCTGGGCGCTGGTCTGGCTCAGGGGGAAGGTGCGCGTGGGAATGGTGGAGTCCTTGCGCGAGAAGTTGGCGAGCAGGCCGACGTTGTCGGTCAGGTAGCCTTCCAGCGTGGCGCGGGTGATCAGCTTGTCGAATTCCGGCTGGTTGCTGTTGCCATAGCCGGCCTCGAAGTCGGCCACTTTCGGGTCGTTCTGGTCGATGTGATAGCGGGTCCATTCCGAGCGGGTCATCTGCACCGAGACCTTGCCGTGGAAATCGCGCGTCGGAGTGCGGGTGTTGGCCTCGACCACGCCGCCGTTGAAACCGCCGTAGGAAGCCGGCACGTTGCTGTCGTAGACCTTGATGTCCTGCAACAGGTCGGTGTCCACCGCCAGGCCCTGGCTGCGGCCTTCGACCTGGTCGTAGGTGTTCAGGGTCGAGCCGGGATCGATGTCGTTGTTCATGCTCATGCCGTCGAGCACGAACAGGTTCTGCCAGTAGCGCGCGCCGTTGATGCTGATGTTGGCCGGGCCGATTTCGCCGGGCGCCTTGCCGCCGAGTTGGGCGTCGTCGAACTGTACGCTGGGGTTGGTGCGCAGCAGGCTGGTGATATCGCCGTTGCCGGCGGGCATGGCCTTGATGAGCGTGCGATCTAGGGTGCGTTCGGACTGGTAGTCCACCGTCTGGCCGGCCACGCGGGTGCTGTCCAGTTGCAGCACATCGGCCGCTTCCCGGCGAAACACCGAGATGGCGTTTTCGCTGCTGTATTGCCAGGCCAGGCCGCTGTCCTTGAGCAGTTTGGTGAGCGCCTGTTCGACACTGAGCTGGCCGCTCACCGCTCGGTGGGAACGGCCTTGCAGCAGTGGGCTTTCGACGCTGACCTGCACGCCGGATTGCAGGGCGAACAGCATCAGGCCGTTACTCAGCGACCCCCCCGGAATGTTGAACGCATGGGCCCGTTGCGCCAAGGCTGCCCGGGAATCGCCGGCCGGTTCGTTGCGGGCTGTCTCGCCAGCGCCCTGGGCCAGGCATGGCAGGGCAACAAGCAGGGCAAGGATGCCTGAGCGGGACAACTGGAGCTGCGACGCGGTAGCGGAAAAACGCTTCGAACGGGCCATTGGAGTTACCTGAAAATTCAAGGTCAGATCCGCTAATGCGAATCCTTATCAGTCGATTTCGGGTTAACAACGAACGGCGTTTGCGGATTTCCAGAAATAGTCGAAAAAACTTCGACGCAGGCGTTTTGGGCTCAGTCGGCCTTGACCATCAGCAGGTAAGGGCTGGCGCTGGTCACCCGTGCGCCCAGTGGCGCGATGGCGGCTTCCAGGGCTTTTTTCGGCGAGCGCAGGTCAAGGGCGGCGGTGATGCGGCGCTCGCCCAGCGCCGCGTCGTTGAGCACGATCAGGCCCGGCTGGTACTGGCGCAGGCGGGCGACGACATCGCTCAGCGGCTGGTCGATGGCGAGCATCTGCCAGTGGCGCCAGGCGGCGATCTGTTCGACAGGCATTTGCAGCGACTGGACCGCGCCACCCTCACGGACGAAACGCAGGCCCTGACCCGGCTTCAACGGCTCGGTCGCGTTGGCCGGATGGCGTCGATCGGCGACCTTGACCGAACCTCGGGCCACGCTGACATCGATGCTGACCGGCGAAACTTCGACCGCGAAGGCGGTGCCCGTCACGGTCACGCTGACCGTTTCGGCATCGACCTCGAACGGCCGCTCGGGCTGGGATTTCACATCGAAAAACGCTTGGCCGCGCAGCAGGGTGACCTGGCGTTTGTCGGCGCTGAAGTGCACATCGATGGCGCTGTTGCTGTCCAGTTCGACCACGCTGCCGTCGGCCAGGGTAATTTCCCGGTGCTCGCCGGTGGGGCTGCGGTAGTCGGCGCCCAGGCCCTGCCAGTCGAGCAGGGCA
This sequence comes from Pseudomonas sp. Marseille-P9899, assembly GCF_903166565.1. NCBI lineage: Bacteria > Pseudomonadati > Pseudomonadota > Gammaproteobacteria > Pseudomonadales > Pseudomonadaceae > Pseudomonas > Pseudomonas sp. Marseille-P9899. The sequence continues at coordinate 81,039 of NZ_CAESCG010000006.1, read as the reverse complement.
ACCACCAGCGCGCAGGCGGCCACGGCGGTGCCGATAGCGCCGCGCCGCCAGCCGCGCCGGCGTCGCGAAGGCAACTGCGCGGGGGCGGCCATCGTCGCGGGAGCGGCCGCAGGCAGGGGGCATTCGAAGTCCGGGTTGTTCATCACCGTGCCGCTCAGGCCCCAGACTTTCTCGGCCTTGCGGTAGGCGCGCTGATGTTCTGGCGCGGCGGTGAGCCAGGCGAGCAGGGCCTGTTGCAGGTCTGCGTCGTCGGGCAATTCCTGCACGCGGAACAGCCAGTCCAGCGCGGCTTCCCAGACCGGATCCTTGGCGCGGGCCTCTGGCGGCGTATCAGTCATCGCTCAAGTGCTCCGAGCAGAAAGTGAGCGCGTCACGAACGAGTTGGTGCGCGAGGCTGGTGGAAATGCCCAGACGTAGCGCGATGTCCTTGAAGGTCATGCCGTGCAGGCGGTGCATGACGAAGGCCTGGCGCGAACGTTCCGGCAGGCGTGCCAGAGCGTTCTCCACCTGCTGCAGTTCGTCGCTGTACAGGGCCTCGCATTCTGGCGAAGGATTTTCAGAAGGCAAGCCTTGCAGCTCGTCCTCGCTCGCCGGGTGGCGGTTCTCCAGGGTCAGTCGACGGTTCAGATCGAACGCCAGATTACGCACGATGCGGTAGAGATAACCCACCGGTTGCGGCAGCGGAATGCGGTCGGTGCTCGCCTCGTTGAAGCGCAGCCAGGCTTCCTGGACCACATCCTCGGCCTTGGCGCGGCAGCCCACGATCGGCGAGGCGTACTCGACGAGCGCCTGGCGATGGGAGAGGTAGAGTTCCAGTTTCTGACTGCGTTCGGGCACGACGACTTACGCTCGCAAACACATGGAGGGGAAAAGGGCGGGCGGGAATATAGCGGTATTGAGAAGCATTGCCAAATGATACTAAAGGCCATTTGTCAGGGTTCCGTGGGCATGAGGCGTGCCTGTGGGGGCTGGCCTGTCGGTGCGCCAGACTGCTGCGATGAGGCCCTGAAGGCCGCGCCCTTGCACCCGCCCCTTGTTATCCCCCCAGCTTTGCGCCAACAATGTAGAGAATCATTCTCATATCCTCGATCGCCATGTCCGCTCTCGACTCCTCCTCCTTGCATCAGCTTTACCAGGCACACAACGGCTGGCTGAAAACCTGGTTGCGCACGCGCCTGGGCAATGCCAGCGATGCCGCGGACCTCGCCCAGGACACCTTCGTCCGGGTGCTGGCGGCGCGCAATGTCGAGGCGATCCGCGAACCGCGGACTTACCTCAGTTCCATCGCCCGCGCCTTGATGATCGATCGTTTTCGCCGTCAGGCCGTGGAGCAGGCGTACCTAGATGTTCTGGCGCTGCGCCCGGAGGCGGTGGATATCTCGCCGGAAACCCGCCTGCTGATCATCGAAACCCTCACGGCGGTGGATACCATGCTCGATGGCCTGGGCGAGCGTACCCGCTCGATCTTCCTCGCCGTGCAACTGGAAGGCCTGAGCTATGTGACCGCTGCCGAGCGCTTCGGCGTGTCGGTGACCACGGTGAAGAAACACATGATCCGCGCGATCACCAATTGCCTGATGCTGGCGCAGGGCTGAGGTGATGCTCGATCGCAATGTGCTGGAAGCCGCCGCCACCTGGTACGTGCAACTGAGCGCGGCGCCGGCGGGTGACCGCGAGCGCGCTGCCTGGCAGGCATGGTTGGCGAAGGATGCCCGGCACGCCGAGGCCTGGGAGCAGGTGGAGCGCTTGCAGCGACAATTCGCCGTGTTGTCGCCGGACGTGGCGTTGCCTGCGCTGGCCGGCGTGCGGGCGCGGCGCCGCGCGGTGACCAAGGTGCTCGGTGTCTTGTTGGCTGCGGGCGCGACCGGAGCTGCGGTGTTCACCGTCGAGCCGCTGTCGTCGCGCATGGCCCAATACCGCACCGGCAAAGGCGAACGCCGCCATCTGCAATTGGCCGATGGCAGCCAGATGACGGTGAACACCGACAGCGCGGTGGACGTGAATTTCAGCAGCGCGTTGCGCGAAATCCGCCTGCACCGGGGCGAAGTGTTGCTCGAAACCGCCAGCGATCCAGCCCGCCGGCCGTTGCTGGTGCACACACCGGAAGGCAGTGTGCGCGCCCTCGGCACCCGCTTCAGCGTGTTCAGCCATGGCGGCCGCAGCGACGTGCGGGTGTTCGAGCACGCGGTGGAACTGCGTCCGTCCCTGGCGCCTTCCGCCGTGTTGCGACTGGACGCCGGCCAGCAGGCGGGCTTCGACCGCAACCGCACCGAAGCGGCCAGCGTTGTTCCCGTTGCCAGCGATGCCTGGACCAACGGCATGCTGATGACCCTCGACTGGCGGCTGGCCGACGTGGTGCGCGAGCTGGGGCGTTATCGCCCGGGCTACCTCGCGTGCGCCGAAGCGGTCGGCGATTTGCGCGTGACCGGCGCCTTCCGCCTCGACGACACCGACACCGTGCTGGCGAACCTCGCTGGCGCCTTGCCGATTCGGGTGCGCTACCTGACTCGTTACTGGGTGCGGATCGAGGCAGCGTGAAAAACTTTGCGGCGAAGGGTTGCCGATTTTCATTCTCATGCGGCCAAGCACTGAAGCGGCGATAACTGCCGCGTTTTTTGCCACGCCAACCGAAGGAAATCCGCATGTCCCGTCTTACGCTGCAAGCGGCGAGCCCCCTGGCTCGCGCCGTCCACCTGGCCTTGCTGGGCCTGGTCGTCAGTCTCTGTGTGATGCTGCCGGGCGTCGCGGTGGCGCAAGAACAGGTGGCGCGTTTCGATATCGCGCCGGGCCCGCTGGGCAGCGCGCTGGGGCAGTTCGCCAATCGCGCCGGGGTTACCTTGTCATTCGCCAGCGAGCAGACCGCCGGCCTGATGTCGCCGGGCCTGCGTGGCGAGTACAGCGTGGAAGATGGCCTGGCGCGCCTGCTCGAAGGCAGCGGTTTGCAGGTTCGCCGTGAAAGCAACGGCGGCTATCTGCTGATGCCCAAGGCCGCAGCGGGCGACACCGCGCTGGAACTGGCCGCCCTGAGCATTTCCGGCAAGGCGCCGGGCTCGACCACCGAGGGCTCCGGCTCCTACACCACCGAGTCGTCCAGCAGTTCGACGCGGCTGAACCTGTCGCTCAAGGAAACCCCGCAGTCGATCACCGTGCTGACCCGCCAGCGCCTCGAAGACCAGAAGCTCGACAACCTCACCGACGCCCTCGACGCAACAACCGGCATCACCGTGGTACGCGAGAGCCTGGGCGCCGACAGCACGACCTACCTGTCCCGCGGTTTCGCCATCCGCAACTTCGAGATCGACGGCGTGCCGACTTCGGCGAACATGGACAACTACACCCAGAACACCGCCCTGTACGACCGTGTGGAAGTGGTGCGCGGCGCCACCGGTTTGATCAGCGGCCTGGGCAACCCGTCGGCGACCATCAACCTGATCCGCAAGCGCCCGACCAGTGACCCTCAGGTGCTGCTCTCGGCCGAAGCCGGCAGTTGGGACCGCTATGGTCTGAGCGTGGACGTGGGCGGTGCACTGAACGACGCCGGCAACATTCGCGGTCGATTCGTCGCTGATCACAAGGACCAGCACGCCTGGATCGACCGCTTCAGCCAGGAGTTGTCGACCCTCTACGGCATCACCGAACTGGACCTGAGCGATTCGACCCTGCTGACGGTCGGCTTCAGCCACCAGGTCACCCACAGCAACGCACCGATGCGCACCGGTTTTCCGCTGTTCACCGGCGACGGCGGGATGACCGACTTCAAGCGCTCGTTCAACAGCTCGCCTGGCTGGTCCTACTACGATCGCCAGCAAAGCACCCTGTTTACTTCCATCGAACAACAGTTTGCCAACGGCTGGAGCGGCAAGGTCGAGTACAGCCACGCCCGTAACGACTACGACACCGTGGCCACCTACCTCTCGGGGGATGTCGAGCCGGACGGCAGCGGCGTGCTGTTGATGCCGACCCGCTGGCAGGCTGCGCCGACCCAGGACAACCTCGACGCCTATGCCACTGGAGCGTTCTCGCTGCTGGGCCGTGAACATGAGCTGATCACCGGCGTGACCCTGTCGCGTATCGAGGAGCGCGGTACAGCGAACTACGGCGGCTGGCTGCGGGCGAGTTCCGGTTATGCCGGCACCATCGACAACATCTACGCCTGGAACGGCAACTCACCCAAGCCGGTGTTCACCAAGCAGGGCGCCAGCGACATGACCGAAACCCAATACGCCGCCTACCTGACCTCGCGCTGGCACCTGACCGACGCCGCCAGCCTGATCCTCGGCGCGCGAGTGGTGGACTGGAACCGCGAAAACAAGAGCTGGCTGTACAGCACCGGTACCACCACCAGGACCGAGCGCACCGAAACCGGCATCGTCATTCCCTACGCCGGCTTCGTCTACGACCTGGACGACACCTGGACTGCCTACGCCAGCTACACGCAGATCTTCAACCCGCAGAACGCCAACATCCGCGACGTCAATGGCACGCCCCTCGATCCGCAGGAAGGCACCGGCTATGAAGTGGGCCTCAAGGCGGACTTCTTCGACAGCCGCCTGAACGCCAGCCTGGCGCTGTTCCGTGTCGAGCAGGACAACCTCGCCGTGGCCGACGGCGGTAATCTCCAGCCCAGCGGTTTCCAGGCCTACAAGGCCATCAGCGGCACTACCAGCGAAGGGGTTGAATTGGAAGTCAACGGCGAACTGGCCGAGGGTTGGCAGGTTACCGGCGGCTACTCGTACAGCGTCAGCTTCAATGACGAAGACGAGCGCATCGTCACCGAAATCCCGCGCAACAGCGTCAAGGTCTTCAGCACCTATCGGTTGCCGGGCGAGCTGGACAAATGGACCGTGGGGGGCGGAGTGAACTGGCAGAGCGAATCGGGTTATGCACTGAGCTACGCCACCACGCAGAGCAGCTACGCCGTGGCCAACCTGATGGCGCGCTACCAGATCACCCCGGCGCTGTCGGCGACGGTCAACGTCAACAACCTGTTCGACAAGGAATACCTGACCACCACGGCGGCCGGATTGTATGGCGCGCCGCGTAACTTCATGACGACGCTGCGCTATGCGTATTGAGTGAATGACGGCCTGCCGGGAGCAATGTGGCAGGCCGTGTGCTGACCGCTACTCCGAGTGGTCCGTGTCTTGCCCACCCAGAATATTGGCACGGCTGGTCGAGCTGCTGCCGTCGCTGTAGTCGGTGTCTTGCCCGCCCAGGATGTTCTCGCGGCTGGTCGAGCTTGTGCCGTCGCTGTAGTCGGTGTCTTGTCCGCCCAGGATGTTCTCGCGGCTGGTCGAGCTTGTGCCGTCGCTGTAGTCGGTGTCTTGTCCGCCGAGAATGTTCTCGCGGCTGGTTGAGCTTCGTCCGTCGCTGTAGTCGATGTCTTGTCCGCCCAGGATATTGGCGCGGCTGGTGGAGCTGGTACCGTCGCTGTACTCGCAGTCCTGCCCGCCCAGAATATTCGCCCGACAGGTGTCGGCGAACGCTTGGGACAAAGGCGAGGCGAGCAGCACTGCACTCAACAGCACAACCTTGAGTTTCATGGGTGTTTCCTTACGAGGGGCTCTGGATCAATGGGAGGTTTTCAGGACCGTGAGTGCCATGGGCGAGGGCTCTGTTTCTCGCTTCATGACCACGTTGCGCCGAGTGTATCGAGTGAATGACGGCCTGTCGGGAACAATGCGGCAGGCCGTGTGCTGACTGCTACTCCGAGTGGTCCGTGTCTTGTCCGCCAAAGATATTGGAACGGCTGATGGAACTGGTGCCGTCGCTGTTGGTGGTGTCTTGCCCGCCGTTGGTGTTTTCGCGGCTGGTTGAACGGCGTCCGTCGCTGTAATCGGTGTCTTGCCCGCCAAAGATGTTGGCGTGGCTGATGGAGGTGGTGCCGTCGCTGTTGGTGGTGTCCTGCCCGCCGGAGGCGTTTGCGCGGCTGGTTGAACGGCGTCCGTCGCTGTAATCGGTGTCGTGCCCGCCAAAGATGTTGGAGCGGCTTATGGAACTGGTGCCATCGCTGTATACACAGTCCTGTCCGCCAGAGGTGTTCGCCCGACAGGTGTCGGCGAACGCCTGGGACAAAGGCGAGGCGAGCAGGACTGCACTCAACAGCACAACCTTGAGTTTCATCGGTGTTTCCTTACGAGGGGCTCGTGATTTACGGGAGGTTTTCGGCCTCGCGCAGGTCATTGGCGAGGGCGCTGTCAGAGCGGAAGTGGCAGCTTGCTACTACAGACTGGGATGTCGGAAACAAGTTTCTGCGGGCGGGTTTTTTTTTGCTGGGGAGATGCGCTGCGGCTGTCGGCGCGAGCGTGTCGAAGCGCCGTGCAGGCGGCGCCCGACGCTACCGCTATTGACTCAACTTCCCGCCTGCTGCCGGGTCACGTCGCTGAACAAACAGGTGGCAGCTATACGCGGGTTGACAGACCGGAGCGAGACAACCCGGCGCGCACGAATGCGCCCCGCGTACAGCCGCCATAACACGATGCTCAGACGTAATACGCCGTGCAGGTGATATTGCCACTGAAGGATGTTCGCTGTCGGTCTGTCAAAGCCGGTCGTTGGGAGTCAACGACGGGGCAAAGACCAGGCAGTGATTTCCCAGTACGCAATCGCAGATAAGGCTCGGGAGTATGCTTCGGGAATTGCCTACAGGAAAGCCGAAGACTGTGAGGTTTTCGTTGCTGTATGCATCACCTTGCGCAGCGATGAGCCCGGTTTTGCCTGTCGCGGTTTATCGGCCGGCATCCCCTCGGCCAACCACCTGCTGCACTGACTCCAGAACCGCCTGCGCCGCTTCCAGCATGAACTGGGTGTTCCAGATCAATGGCTCGGCCCGGCAGTCGGCTTCTTCACCGGCGTGGTAATTGGACTCGGTCGCCGAGCGCAGCAACCTCGACAACTGTTGCAGGCCGTTTTCAACATCGGCATGGGGCCAGGCGACCATCTGCGGGATCTTCATGTCCACAGAGGCATTGGCAGGTGGCGGCTGGGTGGTTTGATACAGGAAGAGAATGGGTGGATCTGGAACGATCTTTTTCATGGCGTATACCTTGCAGTTGGAGCCGCCACGAATTCGCTGTCAAACAAAGGGGTGGCAGCCGTACGCGGGTTGACAGACCGAGGAAAGGTATCCCGGCGCGCACGAAGGCGCCCCACGTACAGCCGCCATAACACAGGTGTGATTGGCGCTGATGGAACCGAGCACTACGGTCTGTCAAAACCGGTCGTTGGGAGTCAACGACGGAGCAAGACTAGGCAGTGATTCCCCAGCACGCAATGGCAGATAAGGCGCGGGAGTATGCTTGGGAAATCACCTACGAGAAAGTCGGAAATTGCGCTCTTAACGCTGCGTCATGCATCACTGTTCGAAGGAAAAAGCCTTTGCCGCCGGGGCATTGGTTCTCGCTATCTGAATGCTCGTCAGCCGCGCTGCCTCCCAGCCAATGCCAGCCCCACCCCGCTCAACACCACCACCGATGCCCCCACCAACCGCAACGAAACCGGCTCACTCAACACCATCACCCCGCCCAGCGCAGCAATCACCGGCACGCTCAACTGCAGGGTCGCCGCCTGTTGCGCGCTGATCTGTTTGAGGACGCCGTACCACACGGCGTAGCCCGCGCCCGAGGCGAGGATGCCGGAGCCGAGGGCATAGAACAGGCCGGCGGAGCCGATCCGCAGATGCCCGGCGAACACCGCTGCCAGCGCCGGCACCAGCAGCAGTGGCAGGGCGCGGGTGAAGTTGCCGGCGGTGTCGCTCACCGGGTGGGTCGAGCCCTTGCCAAACAGCGAGTAGGCGCCCCACGCCATGCCTGAGACCACCATGGTCAGCGCGCTGACCGGCGCAGGGGCATTGGCGCCGGGCAGGAGCAGGGCAATCAGCCCGGCAAAGGCGATGAGCATGCCCAGCAGGACCCGCGGCGCGACACCGTCGCCCCGCAGCCAGGAGACCACGAACATGGTGATCTGCACCGCGCCGAACAGGATCAGCGCCCCAACGCCAGCGCCGAGTTGCACGTAGGCAATGGAAAACAGCCAGGCATACAGAAACAGCGCCAACGCGCCTTTCCAACTACCGCGCAGTGGTGTGCCGGGGTGGCGCAGCCTGACCAGCAGCAACAGGAAGGCCGCACCGCTGAGCAGGCGCACGGCGGTGAAGCTGTGCGGGTCGATGGCGTCGTTGACCAGGGCCAGGCGGCAGAAGATCGAATTGGCGGCGAAGGCCAGCAGGGCGAAAGCCGCAGGGCCGATCCAGTGGGTGGGGGCGGTGAGGGCTACAGCGTCCGTCGTCTTGTTGTTATTCATCTGAACGGGTCGGTCCTGTTGCATTGAATGCATCGAATGCCTGTTTGTCAGGCGCTTCGTGCAATTGATAGCGGACATTCGCGACGCTTACAAAGAAGTTTTTCTTCAATGGCCACAGCGCTTTCCTACCGATAGTGCTTTGGTCGCACGGGCGCGGGAGCGGTGCCAATGCCAGCAAATCTGTATGGCAGGCGGGTCGGGGATCTGTGTCTAACGCCCGAGGGCTCGCTGCGCGAGAATCGGTAACTCCGACCAAGGTACGACGCGATGAACGACATTCCCGCTGATCTCGACTTCTCTGGCTTCACCGTGCGCCGGCTTGAACCGGGTGATCGCGAGATGGTTTGCCGTCACCGCGAGGCGATGTTTCTCGAGGCCGGTGGCGATGCGCAGAACCTGCGGCGGATGACGGAGCACTTTCGGCCCTGGCTGGAACCACGCCTGGAGGACGGGCGCTATTACGGGTTCGTGCTGTTGGAAGGCGATGCGCCGGCGGCGGCGATCGGCTTGATGAGCATCGATTGGCCGCCGCATCCGGCGCACCCGGAGGTCGATCAGCGCGGGTATGTGCTCAATGTCTACGTCGAGCCTGAGTATCGGCGCCGTGGGCTGGCGTCGAAGTTGATGCGGCTGGGCGAGGCGGAGTTCACGCGGCGCGGGCTGGGGTTCGCGATTTTGCACGCCACCGAGGCGGGGCGGCCGGTGTATCAGGCGCTGGGCTGGGCGGGGACTGCGGAGATGGCGAAGGGCTTGTGATGAGGGCCGCGTTGCGGCCCTTCGCATGCGTTGCGCGGCTCAATCGGACTCGGCGAATTTCTTCGGGTCGACCGGCGTCGGTACGAATTCCTGGCCCTGGCCGGAAACCCGCCACCTGACATTGGCGATGCCATAGCGCTCGGCCATGGGCCGGCTGACTTTCTTGATCTTCTGCTGGCCAAAGCGCGGGATCACGCCGACCCCGGCATCGCAGCTCGCCCAGTGCCAGGCCTCGACGTTGTCCATGTGCTCAAGGCGGATGATGAATGAGCGCTGCTGTCCCTGAAGCTCGTAGTCGATGACGTACAGTTGCGGTCCTGCCATTGAAATCCCCTCCATTGTCTCTGCCCGTGAGCCAGGGGCTCACGGGGCATTTCAAGTTCGAATCCCTGCGAAGCGGGCGCTCTAGGCCGATGCCTGGCCGCGGAAGGCTTTTTTGTACTCGGCCTTCATCGCTTCCATCTGCGCACCCAGTTCATCCAGCTTCGCCTTGCCCAGCAGCTTGCGGGCCTGCGGGAACATCTCTTTTTCCTCTTCCTCGATATGGTGTTCGAGCAATTCCTTGACGACCTTCACCCGCCCGGAAAACTCCAGCGTGCCCGGGTCGGTCTGCTTCAGGTCGGGCAGCACCAGGGAGTCCACGGTGCGGTGCTCTTCCCTGGCTTCGTAGTACATGACGTCCTGTTCCTTGCCGCCCTCGGATTTGAACGCCGGGTAGAGGATTTCCTCTTCGAGCTGGGTGTGCAGGGTGATTTCCCGCTCCAGTTTGGCCAGCAGTTCGGTGCGTTTCTTGATACCGCGCTCAGTGGATTCGCTCAGCTCGGCCAGCAAGGCCTTGACCCGTTGGTGATCGCCTTCCAGCAAGTCGATGGCATTCATGTTTTTCTCCAGGCATAAGGCTCGCACCGGCGAGGGTGGCGTCGGTGCTGGGTTATCCCTGGGGGTATTGCGAAAGCCGTGCCGCTTTCGGCTGTGGACTTATCTATTGAAAATCATGGGGTTACAGATAGATGGCGAAATGCCGCGTCTGCAATTTGCATGACTGACCGTTTGGTCACCGTGCAAAGTGCAGCACTCGGCACGCTCGATCAGGCGGTCAAGGCGGGGAGTTGGCGGCTCATCAACGCGGAGGCTGTGGGGGTGAGCAGGGTGGCGGTCAGGGCATCGCGCCGGACCCATTTGCAGGCGACGATTTCGTTGTCGGCCACCGCGTCGGCGTAGTCGCCGAGCTGGGCGGTGAAGATGTGATGGAGGACGCCGTCCACTTCCAGGGTGCAAAGCTGCAACAGGCCGAGGCTGCGGATGGAGGTTTCCTCTTTCAACTCGCGGGCGGCGGCGTCGATGGGGTGTTCGCCGGACTCGATGGTGCCCCCGGGGAAGTTCCACTTGCCGCCTTTTTTGCGCACCAGCAGGACCCTGCCGCTGCGCAGGCAAATGATGGTGGCTCTGGCCTTGAGGCTTCTGCGGTTTTTCCCTGGCATTGGCGTGTCCCGTTTGGTGATTTTCCGGGACGGGATGCAACTCGCACGTCAAGCACAACCCGTCTTCTGTCGAGACTTTCATTGAGGATAGCGAGTTCAAATCAATCGACACGATTCTGAGCGACGTATTGCAGGCCGATTCGCGACAGCCGGTAGGACAAAGACGTGCAGCGCAGACGCATCGCCAGTGGATTGCTAACCTGTAGCGACTTTTCCCACGGACCTTTTCCCATGTCATTGCGTGCCCTGCGAACCCTGGTTGCCATCGCCCAGCACGGCTCGTTCGCCCGCGCCGCCGACGCGGTGCACCTCACGCAATCGGCGGTAAGCCTGCATATCCGTGGCCTGGAGGAAGAATTCAACGCGCCGCTGTTCGACCGCTCGCGGCGCTTGCCGGTGCTGACCGAGGCCGGTCACCTGGCGCTGGAGCGGGCGCGGGAAATCCTTGCGCTGTACGACAGCATCGCCGCCGAACTCGGCGAAGACGGCGAGTTGCGCGGGCGCCTGCGGGTGGGGGCGATTCACACCACGCTGGCCGGGCTCTTGCCCAAGGCCCTGGCCGCGCTCGGCGCCGAGCACCCGCATTTGCGGGTCAACGTCGCCTCGGGCATGTCGGCCGAACTGGCGACGCGGGTCGAGGCGGGCGAGCTGGACGCGGCGGTCACCACCGAGCCGGTCAAGCCACACCCGTATGGTCTGGTCAGCACGCCGTTGTACGAGGAAGGGTTCTGGATCATTGCGCCGCTGGCGTTGGCGCAGGTCGAGCCGCGGCGCTTGTTGCAGGAGCAGCCTTTCATTCGTTTCGATCGCCGGGCCTGGGCCGGGCGCACCATCGAGCGGGAGCTGCGCCGCTTGCGCCTGCGGGTGCGGACCACCATGGAACTGGACAGCCAGGAGGCGATTATCCAGATGGTCGCCAGCGGGCTGGGGGTGTCCATCGTGCCGTCGTCCCGGCGCAACCTGGAACGTCTTGGCCTGCTGGCCCTGATGCCGTTCGGTGAGCCGCAACGGACCCGCCAGGTGGTGTTGATCGAGCGCGAAGACCGGCCGAGGGGCCGGTTGGCGGCGGCTCTGGCCCAGGCGGTGCGCCGTCAGGCTGCGCTGACCGATGAGTAAAACTTGAGGATGGCTCAAGAATTCATCGTTTTTAATCAAGCATCCGGGTCTTTATCGTAGCGCTCATCCCTTGGTGCCCCGGAGTGCGCGATGACCCTTTCTCTGCTGTTGGCGTTGTTGCCCATCGCGTTGTTGATCGCCCTGGGTGCCTGGCTGCGCCATAGCCAGTTTCTCGCCGACGGCTTCTGGCCCCAGGCCGAGCGCCTGGGTTACTACGTGCTGCTGCCGGCGCTGTTTCTTCACGGCCTGTCCACGGCCAGGCTCGATGGCGTGCCGGTGCAAGGCATGGTGCTGGCGCTGGTGTCGTCCACGGTGTTGGTCGCGGCGTTGCTGGTGGCGTTGCGGCGTTGTTTCAGTGTCGATGACGCGGCGTTCACTTCGGTGTTCCAGGGCGGTGTGCGGTTCAACAATTACGTCGGCGTGTCGGCGGCGGCGGGCTTGTTCGGCGCGCAGGGTATCGCCCTGGCGGCGGTGGCCAACGCGGCTATCGTGCCGACCGTGAATATCCTCTGCGTGCTGGTGTTCGCCCGTTACGGCACGGCGGCTCGGCTGTCGTTGGGCGGGGTGGTGAAGCAACTGGCGTTGAACCCGCTGTTGATGGCCTGCGCCGGCGGCATCTTGTTGCATGTCACCGGGTTGGGTTTGCCGCTGGCGATCGAGCCGTTGCTGAAGACGCTGGGACAGGCATCGCTGCCGCTGGGTTTGCTCTGCGTGGGTGCGGCGCTGGACCTGCGTGCGGTGCGCAGTTGGCTGCGTCCGGTGGGGATGTCGTCGGTGGCCAAGTTCATGGTCATGCCGCTGATCACTCTCGCGGCCTGCCACCTGTTTGGCCTCAAGGGCGAGGCGGCGGTGGCTGCGCTGCTGTTCCAGGCGCTGCCGACCGCTTCGTCCTCCTACATCATGGCCCGGCAACTGGGCGGCGATGCGCCGCTGATGGCGGGGATCATCGCCGGGCAGACGTTGCTGGCTGCGCTGGCGTTGCCGTTGGCGGTGAGTGTGTTGTTGCCGTGGATCTGAGCGGAGAATTCCCAAGTGCCCCGCCCAGCGTTGACCGGGCGGGGTTCATGGCGTGTTTGTGAGGGTTTTGGGGCCGCGGCGCGGCCCCACATCGGCTTAACCGACCGGCGTCAGGACCGCAGCCTCCTTGATCCAGATCCCTTCGAGCCAGACATCCTGGTTCTCGACCACCGCGCCGAAGCCCAACCTCGCCAGGCGCTCCTCCCCGGTCGCACCCGCCAGGTCCAGTTGCACGAAGCCCTCGGCGTCGAGATCGACCCGCTGCACGCGGGTCTGTCCTGAGCTATCGGTGCAGGTCAGGTCGAAACAACCACTGCCCGCCAGGGTCAGCCGGCAACCTTGCCGCAGTACGATGCCGGCATTCATCTCGATGCCAAGTCCGTCGCGCAGCCGGGCATAGCTCAAGCGCCACAGGCCGTCTTCCTCGACGATGCCCTGGGCACGCAAGACGTCGCCCAGGTCGTCTCCGGCCAGATCTTCGCGCAGGTTTTTCACCTGTCGATCCAGCATATCCAGTTGCGCCAGCAGGCTTTCGCGCAGGCTGGGCAACTCATCGTCACCGGCCGGGCTGGCGACGAGTGCCGTGAGCGTGCTCTCGACCAGCGCGTCTGCCTGTCGGGACAACTGGTCGGTATAGGCGGCCAGCAGCGCGAACGGTGGCGATAGCTGATCCTTGCCCAGCACCGTCAACCCGGCCTGGACTTGCAGGTAGGCCAGCACGCTGTGGCTGTTCCAGCACAGCGCCAGCACCTGCTCGATCTGCTGCGCGCTGGCCCCGGCCAGGCCGAGGAACAACGCCAAGTGCGAGACCGCCATATCGAGCTGCTTCAGCTCGGTCGAGCAGTCCTGCGGGATGCGCCGGTTGTAGGCGGCGATCCACTGTTGCTGGACTTGCCGGCAGTCTTCGCCGAGGGCGACGAACAAGCCGTTGTCGTGCTGCAACGAGACCACCGAGAGCACGCGCTCGTCCTGCAGGCTGATCGACACGATGGGCACCTCGTCGCCGGCGTAGCGCATGACCAGCGTCCGCGTCGAAGGTCCCCCTTGCAGGTGCAGTTCGCAGACATTCAGGGCATGGCCGAGGGCGAGCGCGCGACACAGTTTCTGCAGGCGCCAGTTACCCGCCGGCGCATCGAACCAGGCCTGCAAGGTGGCAATATCCTGGTCATGGCGCTGCGGCTGGTCGGTCTCAAGCGTATCCAGCGCCAGGTCAGTGAGGGCCAGGCGCGGGAAACGGTCGAACATCAGCGGCAGCAAGGTTGGCGTGTCGGTCAGTTGCAGCGAGGGCAGGCGCAGCGTCTGGCCGAATTCGCGTACCGTCACCTCGCGGCTGGCATGCAGCAGCGCCAGCGCGCACTCCAGGTAGTTATCGAGCAGGCCCGAGAAGAACGCCTTGTCCTGCAGCAGCCCTTGCAGGAACTGCCGCGCCCTCGCCACCGGCGCGTCCACCAACTCCACCACCGAGGTCATGACGCTCAACGGATTGTCCAGCCAGCCCGCGTACCAGCCTTGCAGGTGCAGGAAGCGCCGGGTCAGGGGAAACGCCACTGCCGTCGAGTTCCATACCCTGCTGGAACGGTCCTGGGTGTCGGTGCCCTGGGAGGCGTAGTAGAAGGCGAAGCACTCGGCGAAGTGGTCGGTGGCCATGGCCCGGGTCGCCCGCATCACCTCGCTGTTGTCGAAGCTTGTGAAGCACAGGTCGGCCAGCGGCCGGGTGATGCCGCCGGCCAGCAGCTTGTTGCGGATGCCGCTTTCCAGGCGGTCACGCATTTCCCGCAGACGCACCGGATCGTCTTGCAGGGCGAGCAATGCCGACGTCTTGCCGCGCTCGCGCTCGGCGTTGTCGATCGTCACATCGATTTCATCCAGATCGGCCAGCAACTGCGTGCTCATCAGCGCGTTGAGGCCTTGCAGGTCGACCTTGAAGCCCTGGCTGGCCATGTCCATGCGGTTGACCAGGTCATCGTGGTTCCAGACGATGCTGGCCAGCACCTGCTGGGTCGACTCGCGGATCTCCCGGCGGGTCATGCGCAGGCCGCTGGCCAGCGCCGCGTCGAGGTGCTCCAGTTGGCGGGTCAGGGACACGGCCATGTCGTCCATTTGGCGCTGCACGCTATCGAAGCGGGCATCGACCTGATGGTTGAACACGCTCATCTGCCAGGTCAGGCTCTGGTTCATGTTCTGCAGCTGTTCCATGACCTGGTCGAAGCGCTGGTTCATCACCTCGTAGACCTGGGTGATCTGCTCGGAGATGGCCTTGGCCGCCTCCAGGTAAGGGTCTGGCTGCGGGTTGAACATGCCGAAGATGCTGACCGCCAGGCTTGCCACCGCCGTCACCACGCCGAACACGCCCATCGCTCCGCCCGAGGAGAGGGCGGTCGTGATCGACTTGACCGCATCCACCGCGACGATGGCGATATTGACCGTCAGGTCGATGTAGTCCAGTACCTTGCTGACGATCTCGCCGGCATCGGAATTGCCGAGCAGCTTGCTGCTCAGCAGGCGGGTGAATTTGCTCAGTGCCTGCACGCCCTGAAGGACTTCGCGGGTGTTGTCCAGGGTGCTGTTGAGCTGTTTCAGCGACGCCTTGCGCTTGGCCAGGGCTTCCATGCGCGGGTCGGCATTGACCTCGGTGGTGCGCTGCTCCTGCATGCGCTTGACGTCCTTGCGATCTTTGTCGATGGTCGTCTTCAGATCCCCGATGTCTCGCTCTCTCTCTGTCGTCCATTCATCGGTGCAATGCTTCCTCTCTGCGTCGGACAGGTCGGGCTTAGGGTTCACCGGCATGCCTTTCGACACCGCGAACGCGTACCTATCCTTTTCATCCTCGATCCCGCGTATCTGGTCCAGATCGTTGCTAAGGCCATTGAGCTTTTGGTTGTTGGTGTTTATCTGGCCCTTTGCGTTGCGGATCTTCTCGGTGAGCGGGTGTGCGTCCTCGACCTTGGCCTGGGTGGCGTTCACCAACTCGGTGAAGTAGTCCTTGCCGGGCTTGGACTTCTCCGCCATTGCCGCACTGGCGGCCCTGATCTTGGCGATGTAGGTGCGGTGGTCGCCCAGGCTTGGCGCACTTGCGCCCGGAGTGCTCTGCTGCGCAGGAAGACTGCCGGCGCCGTGTCCCGGCAGTTGCCAGGCACTGCCGATGCTGGGTTGCTCGGCTGGAAGCCCCGAGAGCTCGGTGAACGCCCTGCTGGCGGGCGGATCGAAGGCCCAGTTGACCCAGGCCAGCGGTTGCCCCAGTGAATCCTGTTGTGGCGCCCAGGGAGCATCGGCATAGCGGGCGAGAAAATCGGCGGCCTGGGTCTGGGTCATGAGCGGCTGCACGGTCGCCACCAGCAACTCGCGCATGGCCCGATGGGCGCTGTCGACGGCATCGTCGGGTATGTCGGCGTCAGTCTGTTGCGCCTGCCCGGTCGTGAGTGCGCCGACCACGCCCGCCAGGGTCGGGCTCCACAGCGTCAGTTGTGCGACCATCCGCGCTGTCGCCCGCGGGTAGAGGGTCAGGAAGTTCCTGGTCGCCGCCGGCAGGTCTGCGGCGCTCACATCGGCCTTGATCGTCAGCAGGTCGCCAGGTTGCGGCGCAGCCAGTTCGGCGAACTGTTCCAGCAGTTGCTTGCGCTGCAGCGCCAGCAGTGGCTGTTCCAGTGCCTGATCGAGGATGCCTTGCAGTACCTCGACGCCCCGCGCGTAGACAGCCTCGCCATAGTGCCCCTCACCGCCTAGGTCCGGCTTGACCCGGCGGCTGGCGTTCTGCACCGCGTCCAGCGCGGCAGGGTCGGCCTCGCCCAACTGTTGAACCACGGCCTGGCGCAGGCTCGCTTCGTCGGCAAAGCTGCGCCCGTGCAGGGGCTCGACCGCCGCAACGGCCCGTGGACACTCTTGGCGCAGCTCAGTCAGGCAGTCATCGTCGATCTCGAAGTGCGACAGCAGGTTCTGTAGTTGCCTGGCGAGGTCCGGCACCAGCAGATACAGGCCGATCGCCATGCGCCCGGTCAGCAACGGGTAGCCCAGCAGCAGGTCATGCCAGTCGCCCGGCAGTTGGGTCAGGTCGAAGCCGGGTTTGAGCCGTGCCACGCGGTTTTCCGCCGGTAGGGCGGCAATCAGCGACGGCGGCAGCAACTCGGCGAACAGCTCGGCGTCGAGTAGTTGGCCGTGGCTGTTGGCGTGCTCCGTCTGCCACAGCGGCGCACCGGCGCTGAGCAGCATCGCCGTGGCCCTGGGCCGTTTGGCGCGCATGGCCTCGGCCAGCACGGTCTTGTCGCTGCCGGGCTGCCACAGGTCGACGGGTGCGCCGCTGGCCAGCATCTGTTCCAGGCTGTCGGTGTGCGTGCCCTTGGCCAGCCAGTGCAGGGCGGTCAGGCCGTCCTTGTCGGTGACTTGCCAGGGCGTGCTGCGCGTTGCCTGCACCTGCGGCCAGCAGGGGAAGTCCAGGCGTTGCAGGCGTTGCCCTTGTGCCACCAGCAGGCTGCCGTCATTTTGCAGGGCCAGCGCGGAGGCTCCCGGCAGGGTCAATTGCTGGATCACCTCGTAGTTCTGCTTGCTCGGGTTGGCCTGCCACAGCATCAGCCGCTCGCGATCGAGCGAGGCAAAGCCGCCGTTGGGCAGGACGCGCATGTCCAGCCATTCGCGGGGGCCGCCGCTCCAGGACAGGGCGGTGACCTCCAGGCGCTGGAGCTGACCGTCCTGACGCAGCACCTGCCAGAGTTGCAGCGCGCCGCTGTTCAGCCAGGCCAGCAGGCGGCCGTCTGGCAACAACTGGAGCTGGCGCGGTGCCGCGAGGGTTGTGGCCAGGCTCAAGGGGCGCAGTCCAGCGGCATCGTCCTGCCAGAGAAACGCCTCGCCATCGTTGCTGACCAGCAGCAATTGACCGCTGGCCAGGGGCGCGAGCGCGACCAGTTGCGCCGGGTGCGCGACCCGGTGGGTTTGCCGGAAACCTGCGGCGTCGAAGCTCCAGACCAACAAGGCTTGCCCCTGTACCGCCGCGACCCGGTTCGGGCCGGCGCTGACCAGGTCCTGGATGCCGCTGGCCAACTCCGCCTCCACTTGGCACTGGCCTTCCCGAAGATGCAGGACCAGCACGACGCCGTCGCTACGACGCAGCAGCAGGCGGCCATCGGTCAACGGCAGCGCGGTGCAGGGCCCGTTTGGCGCTTCGCCAAAGGACAGGGTGCGCTGGATTTCGAAGCCCTGTCCTCGGGAGATCAGCAGGCGCAGGCTGTCGGCACCGATGGCGGCGATGCCCCCGCCTGGCAGTGTGGCCAGGGTCTGGATCGGTCTGCCGCCCAGATCCTGCGCCTGGATGGCGGGTTGCGCCGCGTACTCCAGCACCTGACTGGAGAGAATCGGCGCCAGCACCGGCTCGTTCGCACGGGCGGCAACCAGCCACGGATCCTGCTCGTCTTCGCGCAGCCGAGCGGTGGCCGGGTGGCTCTGGCGCAGTTCATCCGAGACCGCTGCGATCAGCGAGTCCTTGTGGTTGATCGGCAGGTCGTCGGACAGGTCCCAGATCATCACGCCGCCCAACTGCTCCTCCAGGACCCGGCGGACTTTCTCGCGCAACGAGCGCGGATCGTCGTAGGTCAGCAGCACACCGCTGAGGCTGCTGTAGGCATAGGGCGCACGGGCGATCGGGTCTAGGGTGCTGACGAATTTCAGGCCAGGCCAGCCAAGCGCCGGGGTGTTACCGTCGGCGGCACGGTAGCCACCGGCTTCGCGCATGGCGACGATCTCGCGATACAACGGCTCTCCAGGTTCCGCCCGTCCCCGCACCTCGCAGCGCAGACCCTGGTTGACATCATCGACCCCGGCGACCTGGACCGCCCGGCCATAGCCGGCCAGGCCCAGGGTCAACTGGCGCCGTGTCAGACAACTGCGTGCCACCATTTGCAGGAAGATCCGCAGCGTTTCGTTGACACAGAACGTGGGGCTGATGCCTGGCTCGACCGGATGCCCGGCAGCCGAGTCCGGTGTGTCCATTGGCGCGTTGAACCAGGACAGGTCCGACCAGCTCCCGTGGTAGTCGTAGCTCATCACGTTGACGTGATCGACCAGGTCGCCAATGCGTCGCCACTGTTGCTCGTTCAATTTGCTGATGCTGCCCGATCCGCCGGGCGCGGCGATAGCCAACTGTTTGTTGCCAAGGGTCTTGTGCAGGTCTTCAAGCAGGGCCACGTAACCGTCGCCGTCCTCGACGTCCGGATACTCCCAGTCCACCTCGAAGCCATCCACGCCAAGGGTCTCGATGGCCGTGGCCGCCGATTGTGCCAGGCGTTCGCGCTGGGCCGGGTTGCGGGAAATCTGCCGGAAGCGGTTGGCGAACGGCGCGATGTCCCGCCGCGCGTCGAAGGCCCTGCCCAGCAGCGACATCAGTTCCAGATCGATATCGAGGGTCGGGAGGTTGGGCTCGCTTTTGGCGAGATCGATGATTCGATAGTGCAAGGACTCGCCATGCTTCACCAGCCAGGTATACAACCCGGCGACGTATGCCTCGTCGTCGAACAGGCGCTGCGGATCCCGGTCTAGGTAGGCATAGGGCCGGGGTTCACTTTCCAGGCGCAGGGTCTGGACCCTGCCATAACCAGGGGAGCCGGCGGGCGGGCTGTAGTGGACCTCCCAGCGGGGCTGCGAATTCAGCTGGACGATCATGAAACTGCCTTCCGTAACGGGAACCTCGCTCGGAAAGCTCGCGGTGGTGTTGGAGAAGACCATCGGGCTCTTCGGCCAGCCACCGACGATCAGCGAGATCTGCAGGTCGGGGTTGAGCTGCTTGAGGAACTGCAGCGCGGCCACCTGGAAGTTGTCGGACCATTCATCGCTGCTGCACAGGCTGCCGTCGTCCCGCACGCTCATCATGCCGTAGGAAAGGCAATTGATATGCTCGAGCGGGATATCGGTAACGAAGTAGTCGCGCTGATACATGAAGTAGTTGGCGTAGTAGCCGACGAAGCGCCGGGACAGGTCCGCCGAGCGGGTCTTGCCCGCCATGCTGCGGTCCAGCACCCGGGGCTGGCCTTCTTCCTTTTGCAGGATCAGTTGCTCCAGCGGCACCTCGAGCACGGGCATCCCTTTATTTCTCGCCTGGGCAAGGCTGAAACCCTTCAGGCCGGTGGTGTCGAGATCATGCTGCACGAAGACCCTGGGCAGGTACTGCACGCCGCTGAGGGGCGTGCGCAGTGGCAATCCATAGAAGGAGTTGGCGTAGGACAGGTCTTGCTGCTGGTAGGGGCCGATTTCCAGGGCTACGTCGTAGTTCCAGGTCAGCAGGTAATGGTCGTCCTTGTCCTCGCGCATGCTGCGCGTCTGGCTCAGCGAGCCCCAGGGGCAGAAGTAGTCGTTGTACAGCGTCTCCACGTCGAGCACTTTCTCCCAGAGATCAATGCTGGAGCCGGCCTGGACCAGAGACTGGAGGTAGGCGATCTTGTCCGCCTTACTGGCCTCGTCGAGGATCGATGCACCTTTGTCGAAGCGCCACTTGATCGTGTCTTCGTTGAGGTTGCGCGGTGTGCCCACGCCGACGAAGACGTTGGTTCGCAACTGCAACTGCCTGATCTTGATCGTCGATTTGCTGTTGTTGTACAGGTACAGGGTGTCGACGCCTTTGTGCTTCTCGAAGAGGAACTGCAATCCCTCATTGGTTTTTTCTTGCATGTCATGCTCCTGCGGCCATGGTTCCCAGGCCATCAAAGGTCGCGCCCCGACGACGTTCGAAGGGGCTAGTCAGAAAGCGAAAAGCAAAAGACAGGACGTCTGGAGGGAATCAGGGAGACCAGGGGAAAGAGGTTCCCGAGGGTTCAGGGCGAGGCATGCGTGAACACTCCTTGTTCCAGGCAGTACGTAGAGGGGTCCGAACGACCCGGCGATAAAGGTAGCAAAATGTGATGTGGTTCACAAAATAGAGAGGCAAAAAACAATAGGCTTGACGCGTTCGATTTTATTCAAGTCATCGATTGCGGTTGCACAGCCTCACAAGGAGGCGACGGGAGGGAGGCGAGTCGTCGGGTCGAGGTGAATCTCAAGCCGATTCCGGGGCAGGACAATCAGTAATTGCAGATGGCCTTATCGCTGAAAAGCCAGCTCCAGCGGTGGGAGCCGGCTTGCCGGCGATAAGGCCCCTTGGAACTCAGAAACTCCCGCGCAAGGTCAGCATGTAGTTACGCGGCGCGCCATACCAGTTGCCGTACGCGCTGCTGGCCACGGTCTGGTAATACTCTTTGTCGAACAGGTTGTTGCCGTTGAGCGCGGCGGTCCAGTGCTCGTCGATCCGGTACTCCACCAGTGCGTTCCACACTGCGTAGCCCGCCTGGGTGTACTGGAAACTATTGGTGCTGGTGCTCAGCGAGCCGTCCTCGAGCCTGATCTGGACGTTGCCGGTCACGTAGTTGCTGCTCTGGATGGTGGCGCCGCCGCCGACCTTCCAGTCGTTGAACTGGCCCGGTAACTGGTAGGTGGTGAACAGCTTGAACAGGTGCTTCGGCGTCTGGGTGCTCAGCGGCGTGCCGACCGCGGTGGCGGTGCCGGTCTTGCGCTGTTCATTGGTGTTGAAGGTGTAGCCGGCGCTCAGTTGCCAGCCCGGCGTCAGTTCGCCGGTGACTTCCAGGTCCACGCCCTTGCTGATGTTCTCGCCGCCAGCCACGTAGCAGCAGGCGTTGGAGGTGGTGGTCTGGGAGAACACGTAGATCGCGTTGTTTTCCTGCTTGGTGTAGTACGCCGCCGCGGACAGGTTCAGGCGGCCATCGAGCAGTTCTCCTTTGGTGCCTATCTCGTAGGTGTCGCCGGTGATGGCGTCGAGCGGGGCGAAGTCGGAACCCAGCACTTCCAGTTGCGGTTTGTAGATTTGCGCATAGCTGGTGTAAACCGACCATTGTGGTGTCAGGTCGTAGATCAGGCCGCCGTAGGGCGTGATGATGCCGCTGTCGTTGCCGCCGTCCTTGCGGTTGGTGCCGAAGGACGGTACGACGGCGTGGATGGTGCTGGCGTAGTCGGAATAACGCGCACCGAGCACCAGTTTGAGCGGGTCGGCCAGTTGCAGGCGGGTGGTCAGGTAGGCGCCATGCTTGCGGGCGTTCCAGGACGGATATTCGTAGTACAGCGGTGGCGTGGCGGGTTTCGCCAGCGCGCCGGCATCGATGGCGAAAATGTTCACGGGAACGGCGTCCTGCCAACGGCTGTGGTCCACGTAGCTGCGCTGCATGTCCGAATAGTCCACGCCCGCGACCAGTTCATGACGACGCCCGAATGCGTCGAAGTGCCCTTGCAGGTTGGCGTCGAACAGGTCCTGGTTGTTGTCGAAATTGCGCACGACCCGCTGGTAGCTGGCTCCGGCGTTGGTATCGGGGTTGACCGGGTTGGCGATCTGGCCCATGTCCTGCTCGGAGTCGTAGCGGCTGCGGGTGAAGCTGCCATTGATCTTCCAGTCGTCGTTGAAGCGATGGTCGACCTTGGCGAACACTTCGGTGCGTTTGTAGTTGTTGCTCGACCAGTCAGCGCTCAGCTTGTCATCCCGCGACAGGCCCAGCGGTGCGCCGGTGCTGTAGCGCGGCAGGCCGTTTTCCCAGTAGCCGTCCTGGTCACGCCATTCGTAGATGCCGCCAATGCTGACCGTGGTGTCCGGCGTCAGGTCGGCTTCGAGGGTGCCGAAGAGCACGTGTTTTTCGCTGTCGGCGCCGCCGTAGAAGTAGCGTTTATCTTCCACCGAGGCGGCCATGCGTCCGCGCAGCGCGCCGTCGAATCCGAGCGGGCCGGTCACGTCGACTTCGCTGCGGTAGTTGTCCCAGCTGCCGGCGGAGGTGTTGAACTTCAGTTGCGGCTCGGCCAGGGCGCGCTTGCGTACCAGGTTGATGGCGCCGCCGGGTTCGCCGGTGCCACCGTACAGACCGTCGGAGCCGCGCAGCACTTCGATGTGGTCGTAGGCGGTGGTGTCGGCGAGGGTGTCATACGTCTGCTCGCGCATCGCCGGCGCGCCGCCGTCGACCTGAATGTTGGTCAGGTTGAAGCCGCGGGAGAGGATCTTGGTGTTGGCGTCGTTGCCGCCGATCAGGGTGATGCCCGGCGTCTGGTCGAGCACCTGGGCCAGGTTGGTCATGGCCTGGTCTTCCATGCGCTGGCGGGTGATGACGGTCACCGACTGCGGCGTTTCTTTCAGGCTGTGGGGCATCTTGCCGCCAACGCTCACCGCGCCGCTGGTGTAGGAGCCGCTGTTCTCGGTGTAGCTGCCCAGCTCGCCGGCACCGACGACGCTGGTGGCCGAGAGTTGCACGCTGCCGTCGACCGGCAGGCGGTTGAGCAGGATGGCTCTTGGACCGCTGAAGTCAAAACCCAGGCCCGTGCCCGCCAGCAACTGGACGATGGCTTCGGCAGGTGTCATCTCGCCGCGTACGCCCGCGGAGCGTACATCCCGAGCCAGGTCGGCGGTGTAGCCGACTTCCCAGCCGGTCTGCCGGCTGAACTGGTTGAGGGCGCTGGCCAGCGGTTGCGCGGCGATGTCGAAGCGTTGCTGCGCGCCTTGCTGCGCGGCTTCGGCGGTGGCTTGCGGCGCCGCCAGCACCTGGCCGCTGCCCAGGCAGACGGCCAGCGCGAGGGCGCTGTAGCCGAAGATGGTTTTGACTGTGAGATCGTGCATGGAACCCTCATGAACAGGAATGATTTGCAACCGCGAATCGCCTTGACGGGTTGAGGGAAGGAAACCCGTAAAACTTTTTTGCGATTGCTTTGCCATCATTCGCGTCCGGGTCAGTGGACGATCAATACGCCTCCGGGCAGGCGGGTCAGTTGCGCGCCGCTCAGGCGTGCAAGGGCGGCGACCACGGCCTCTGGTTCGTCCAGTTTGTAGTTGCCGCTGACCCGCAGTTTTCCGGCTTCGCCGAACAGCAGGATCGGCGCCACGCGCTGGCGGCCCAGCTCGCTGAGCACCTCGGCCAGCGGGCGGTCCTGGAAGATCAATCGGCCTTCGGTCCAGCCGTGTTGCTCGGCGCTGCCTTCACTGTGGCGTTCGCCCAACTGGCCGCCGCGCAGGTGCTGCCAGGCGCCGGCGTCCAGCAGGCTGGCGTCGCCCGCCGCATTGCTCAGGCGGACCCGGCCCTGGTCAACAGCCACGGTCACGTCGTCCTTGCGCAGGCTGACACTGAAGCGGGTGCCGACGACTTCGACCTGCGCCCGGTCCGCGGTGATCCGCAGTGGCCGGCTGCTGTCGTGGGCGGCCTCGATGTAGAGGTCGCCGCGCAGCAGGCGCAGGGCACGGTGATCGCTGTCGATATCGGCGGCGAGGGCGCTGTTGCTGCCGAGCAGAATGCGTGAGCCGTCGGCGAGCGTGAGGCGCTGCTGTTCGCCGGTGCTGGTGAGGTAATCGGCTTGCAGGCGCAGCGGAACATCGCCGAGCCAGCCACCGAGCATCAGGAGAATCGCGGCGGCGCTGGCGAATTGAGGCCAACGTGTTCTTCGGGATTTGCGGCCGGCGTCAGGGGCCTTCGCGACGGTTGGGCGCTCGAAGGAACTCGCGGCCACTGGCGCCACGGCCAGTTCGGGTTTCTCGGTTTCGAGGTCGCGCAGCGCCTGTTCGAACGCGCTGGCCTGCCACAGGTTTTCCACCCGGGCGTAGGCGTCGGCATGTTCCGGGCGGGCGCTGAGCCAGTCCTGGAAGTGCTGTTGCTGTTCGGCGTCGAGAGGCGCGTCGAGGCTGCGGGTGAACCAGACGAGCGCCTGTTCTTCACAGGCTTCGAAATCGTGTTCAGTCATCGCGACCCCCACTCTGTGCCTTTGAGGCAAGCGGCCAGGGCAATGCGCAAATCCTTTTCTACGGTGCTGAGCGAGATATTCAGCCGCTCGGCGATGGCACTCTGGGGCAGGCCATGCAGGCGGTGGAGCAGGAGTATACGCTGCTGGCGCTCGGGCAAACGCCTGAGCGCGTCCTGCAACTGGCGCAACTGCTGCTGGCCCTGGGCATGGGATTCCGGTCCGGGTTGTGGCGTGGGCACGGCGGCGATCTGCTGGTCATCGTCCGGCGTGTATTCGAAGCGGCGCTTGCTGCGCTGGCTGCGCAAATGATCGAAGGCCAGATGCTGGGCGGTCTGGTAGAGGAACGGGCGCAAATGCTCGATATGCCGACCCTGCACCGCCTGCGCGACCCGCAGGTAGGCTTCCTGGGCCAGGTCCTCGGCGAGGTTGGCGCAGCCGACGACCTTGGCGAGCATGCGCACCAGCACCGGTCGTTGATCGACGAATAAAGCATCCAGCTCTTGCTTGCCGACTCCCGGCTCCATTGCGCATTCCCCTGATCAGAGCGGGGCGCATGGTAGCAGCGAATAAGAATTTGTCGCAATTGCGATTTCTGTGCGTTGCCCCGGTCTTTGCCGCGTCCCCTGCGGGATCGCGCGGCGAATGGCTAGAATGGCCGATTCGCCTGAGAGGACGCTGTCATGAATCCCGCACCCACCACGCTTATCCGCGAAACCTTCCCCGTCGGCCCGTTGCAGTGCAATTGCACGATCATCGGGGATCCTGTGACGAAAAAGGCGATTGTCGTCGACCCGGGCGGCGATCCCGAGCTGATCATGAAACGCCTCGACGCCCACGGCCTCAAGGTGGTCAGCATCATTCACACCCACGCCCATCTCGATCACTTCCTGGCGTCCGGGCAGTTGAAGGAAAAGACCGGCGCCACCCTGCACCTGCACAAGGACGACCAGTTCCTGTGGGACAACCTGGAAATGCAGTGCCGCATGTTCGGCGTGCCCTACGTCCCGGTGCCGTCGCCGGACCGCTGGCTGGCGGATGATGAGGAGCTGGCTTGCGGCTGCGGCGTGGCGTTGCACACGCCAGGGCATACACCGGGGTCGATGAGTTTCTGGTTTGCCGACGCCAAGCTGTTGATCGCTGGCGACACCCTGTTCCGCCGTGGGATCGGTCGCACCGATTTGTGGGGTGGCGACCAGGCGACTATCGTTCGTTCAATCAGAGAGCGCTTGTACAGCCTCGATGAGGAGGCGACGGTGGTCGCCGGGCATGGTCCCGACACCCGCCTGGGCGAGGAGATGCGCCAGAACCCGTTTGTGCGGGCTTGACTCTGAAGGCGGTTGCGCGCAGGGAATTTTTCCGCCCGGCCGCGTTCCAAGGCTGGCAGAGGACCGATTGCGTCCGCTGCCTCAACGAATTACTGCAGGAGCTTTCCATGTTCACCATGCGTCGTTTGATTATCGTCGCTACCGTCGCCGCCTTGGTGTCCGGTTGTGCCGGCCAGAACCCTTATGACAGTCAGGGCGGTCAGGCACAGGACTCCTCAGGGATGAGCAAAACCGCCAAGTACGGCGGCCTAGGCGCATTGGCCGGCGCCATCGCCGGTGCCGCCATCGACCACAACAACCGCGGCAAGGGCGCGCTGATCGGCGCTGCCGCAGTAGGCGCTGCCGCCGCAGGTTATGGCTACTACGCCGACAAGCAGGAGGCCGCGCTGCGCGAAAGCATGGCCAACACCGGTGTTGAAGTTAAGCGTGAAGGCGACCAGATCAAGCTGATCATGCCGGGCAACATCACCTTCGCCACCGACTCGGCGAACATCGCCCCGAGCTTCTACACGCCGCTGAACAACCTGGCGAACTCGTTCAAGCAGTTCAACCAGAACACCATCGAAGTGGTTGGTTTCACCGACAGCACCGGCAGCCGCCAGCACAATATGGACCTGTCGCAGCGTCGCGCGCAGGCGGTCAGTACTTACCTGACCTCGCAGGGTGTCGATTCGTCGCGGGTGAGCGTGCGCGGCATGGGCCCTGACCAGCCGATCGCGAGCAACGCCGATGCCAACGGGCGGGCGCAGAACCGTCGGGTCGAGGTGAATCTGAAGCCGATTCCGGGTCAGAATTATCAGTGATTTTCGCGAGCAAGCTCGCTCCTACAGGGACATGCAACACCTGTAGGAGCGAGCTTGTCGGGGCGCCGAACCGTCGCGATGCTCTCAACGGGTTTTCAACTTCTCCAACCGCCCATCCTTCACTTCCCACAAGCGGTTGATCCAGCGCTGGAACTCCGCCCGATACACTTCGTCCTGGTCATAACTGCGACCCAGGAAATCCTCCGGAATCGCCAGTTCCTCGAACTGCACCTCGATGCGCCGCACCCGTCCGCACAACAGATCCCAGAACCCCGGCGCGCCTTCGGGGTAGTGGATGGTCACGTCGATGATCGACTCCAGTTGGTCACCCATCGCATCCAGCACGAAGGCGATGCCGCCGGCCTTGGGCTTGAGCAGGTGCTTGAACGGTGATTGCTGCTGGCGATGCTTGGCCGCAGTGAAGCGGGTGCCCTCGGCGAAGTTGAAGATCGCCGTGGGTTTGCCACGGAATTTCGCGCAGGTCTTGCGCGTGGTTTCCAGGTCCTTGCCGCGTTTTTCCGGGTGCTTGTCCAGGTACGCCTTGCTGTAGCGCTTCATGAACGGGAAGCCCAGCGCCCACCAGGCCAGGCCAATCACCGGCACCCAGATCAGCACCTGTTTGAGGAAGAACTTCAGCGGCCGGATACGCCGGTTGAGCACGTATTGCAGCACCAGGATATCGACCCAGCTCTGGTGGTTACTGGTCACCAGGTAGCTGTGCTGATAGTCCAGCCCGGCGAGGCCTTCGACCTGCCAGTGGGTGTTGCCGATCAGGTTCATCCAGGCCTTGTTGTTGCTGATCCAGGCTTCGTGGATATGCCGCATCAGCTCGTCGGTGATCCGCTGCGCCGCCGCGAACGGCAGGCACAGCTTGAACAGGCTGACGATGAACAACGGCGTGCAGCAGACAATGGTGTTGAGCCCCAGCAGCAGTGAGGCGATTACCCCGCGCACCGGCGCGGGCAGGGAAGCGAGCATGGGTCAGTCGTCCATCGAGCGGTTGGCCTGGATTGCGGTCAGGGCGATGGTGTAGACGATATCGTCCACCTGGGCGCCCCGCGGCAGGTCGTTTACCGGTTTGCGCAGGCCCTGCAGCATCGGCCCGAGGCTGACGCAGTCGGCGCTGCGCTGCACCGCCTTGTGGGTGGTGTTGCCGGTGTTCAGGTCGGGGAACACGAACACCGTGGCGCGCCCGGCCACCTGGCTGTTGGCGCCAGTTGCCGGGCGATTTCCAGGTTGGCGGCGGCGTCGTACTGCAACGGGCCGTCGATCAGCAGGCCGCGCTGGGTTTCCTGGGCGAGCAGGGTGGCTTCGCGAACCTTTTCCACCTCTTCGCCACTGGCCGAATCACCACTGGAATAGCTGATCATCGCCACCCGCGGCGCGATGCCGAAGGCTTCGGCAGAGTCGGCGCTTTGCAGGGCGATTTCCGCCAGTTCCGCGGCGCTCGGGTGCGGATTCATCACGCAGTCGCCGTACACCAGCACCTGCTCCGGGAATAGCATGAAGAACACCGACGACACCAGGCTGCAGCCCGGCGCGGTCTTGATCAGTTGCAGGGCGGGGCGGATGGTGTTGGCGGTGGAATGGACCAGCCCGGACACCAGGCCGTCCACTTCGTCCAGCGCCAGCATCATGGTGCCGATCACCACCGGGTCTTCCAGTTGCTGCTCGGCCATCGGCGCGTTCAGGCTCTTGCTCTTGCGCAGGCTGACCATCGGTTCGACGTAGCGCTCGCGGATCAGGTCCGGGTCGAGAATCTCCAGGCCTTCCGGCAGGGTGATGCCTTGGGCGCGGGCCACGGCCTGGACGTCATCCGGCTTGGCCAGCAACACGCAGCGGGCGATGCCGCGGGCCTGGCAGATGGCGGCGGCCTGCACGGTCATCGGTTCGGCGCCTTCGGGCAGGACGATACGCTTGTCGGCGGCCTGGGCCTGCTGGATCAGCCGGTAGCGGAACACTGCCGGCGACAGGCGCATCTCTCGCGGCGTGCCGCAGCGTTGGTGCAGCCAGTCGGCTTCGAGGTGGCTGGCAACGAAGTCGGTGATGATCTCCGCGCGCTCGCGGTCGTCCACCGGGATTTCCTTGTTCAGGCCGTTGAGCTGGTTGGCGGTGTCGTAGGAGCCGGTGCTCACCGAGAGGATCGGCAGGCCGGCGAGCAGGGCGCCCTGGCAGAGTTCGAGGATGCGCGGATCGGGCTTGCTGTCGCTGGTCAGCAGCAGTCCGGCCAGCGGCACGCCGTTGATCGCCGCGAGGCTGACGGCGAGGATGATGTCGTCGCGGTCGCCGGGGGTCACCACCAGGGTGCCGGGCTTGAGCAGCGGCACGGTGTTGGCGACGGTGCGGGCGCAGATGATGATCTTGTTCATGCGCCGGGTTTCGTAGTCACCGGCGTTGAGCACCTGAGCGCCGAGCAGGTCGGCGACGTCACGGGTGCGCGGGTCGTTGAGCCCTTCCTGGAGCGGAATGCAGCCGAGCAGGCGGAAATCGCCGCTGCGCAGCAACGGCGAATGCTCGCGCAGGCGGCGGGCGAACTCGCTGATGCTGTCGTCGCTGCGCACTTTGTTGAGGATCACGCCGAGGACTTTCGGGTCCTTGGGGCCGCCGAACAGTTGCGCCTGCAACTCGACACGGCCGGACAGCTCGGCGAGCACGTCGTTTTCCGGCGCCGAGACCAGGATCACTTCGGCGTCGAGGCTCTTGGCCAGGTGCTGGTTGACCCGCGCGGCATAGCTGGCGTGCCGGGTCGGGACCATGCCTTCGACCACCAGCACGTCCTTGTCGACGCAGGCCTGTTGATAAAGGGTGATGATTTCTTCGAGCAATTCATCCAGCTGGCCGTCGCCGAGCATGCGCTCGACATGGCCCAGGCTCAGCGGCTTGGGCGGCTTCAGGCCGTGGGTGCGCGAGACCAGTTCGGTGGAGCGTTCAGGGCCGGTGTCGCCGGGGTGCGGCTGGGCGATCGGCTTGAAGAAGCCGACCTTCAGGCCCGCCCGCTCCAGCGTGCGGACCAGGCCGAGGCTGATGGAAGTCAGGCCGACGCCGAAGTCGGTCGGCGCGATGAAAAAAGTCTGCATGCGAGCTTCTCGAAATGAGCTGTGCAAAAGAGTCAATTGACAAGGGTATCGCTATCGACCCCCTGAGCGCACCAGCCGCAGGCAAAAGGCTGGCCGATGCGGCGTTGACGCTCGGTGGCGTCGAGCACCCAGGCGCGTGATTGCCAGGGCGGCTGGTGGCGCAGGTGCTGGGTGTGAGCGCAGGACAATTCGGCGACCCAGTGGCCGTCTTCGTCCTGATGAAACCCGGTAATCAGGCTGACCCGTTTGTCCGGGTTGCGTTCGCTTTCAGGCGAGGCGTTGGTTACACTTGCTCGCTCAACATTCTTATGCAAAAGGTCTCGCCCCATGCTGATTGCCGCCAATAAGGCTGTCTCCATCGACTATACCCTGACCAACGACGCTGGTGAGGTCATCGACAGCTCCGCCGGCGGCGCCCCGCTGGTTTACCTGCACGGTGCCGGCAACATCATTCCAGGCCTGGAAAAAGCCTTGGAAGGCAAAGGCGCCGATGAAGAGCTGGACGTCACCATCGAGCCGGAAGACGCTTACGGCGAATACCTGGCCGAGCTGGTCAGCACCCTGAACCGCAGCATGTTCGAAGGTGTCGACCAACTGGAAGTTGGCATGCAGTTCCACGCTTCGGCGCCGGATGGCCAGATGCAGATCGTCACCATTCGCGACCTGGACGGCGACGACGTTACCGTCGACGGCAACCACCCACTGGCTGGCCAGCGCCTGAACTTCAAGGTCAAGGTCGTCAGCATCCGTGATGCCAGCGAAGAAGAAATCGCTCATGGCCACGTCCATGGCGAAGGTGGCCATCACCACTGATTTTCTGCGCTAAGCTCAGAAAGTCGCGAAGGCGCCTAGGCCCTTCCGTCGTGCAACCCGCAAGGGGGCATGCGGCAGGCCGGGCGCCTTTTTAGTGGGCCGCATTCGTGCGGTGACCGGCAGGGATCTGTAGAGGGGAGTACGTCATGAGTGCATTTCACGACCTGAAGTTGCAGGCATTGGATGGCAATGAGCTGTCGTTGGCGCCGTTCAAGGGGCAGGTGGTGCTGGTAGTCAATGTCGCCTCCAAGTGCGGTCTGACACCGCAATACGCCGCCCTGGAAAATCTCTATCAGCAGTACAAGGGCAAGGGCTTCAATGTGCTGGGCCTGCCGTGCAACCAGTTCGCCGGGCAGGAGCCGGGCAGCGAGGCGGAGATCGCCGAGTTCTGCAGCCTCAACTACGGCGTGAGCTTCCCGCTGGGCAGCAAGCTGGAGGTCAACGGGCCGCACCGGCATGCGCTGTATCGGCTGCTGGCAGGCGAGGGCGCCGAGTTTCCGGGCGACATCACCTGGAACTTCGAAAAATTCCTGGTGGGCAAGGACGGCCGCGTGCTGGCGCGCTTCTCGCCGCGCACTGCACCGGATGATCCGACGGTGGTGCAGGCGATCGAGAAGGCGCTGGCCTGAGTCTTTTGCTGTTCTTCAGGCGTTCATCGCCAGGGGGGTAATCCCGGGATGGATTACAGGCTCAGTCGCATCGACAGGTCCACCGCCTTCACATCCTTGGTCATGGCGCCAATGGAGATGTAGTCCACGCCGGTTTCGGCGATCACCCGCAGGGTGCTTTCGTTGACGCCGCCGCTGGCTTCCAGCTTGGCGCGGCCGGCGTTTAGGCGCACGGCTTCGCGCATTTCATCGAGGCTCAGTTCGTCGAGCATGATGATGTCGGCGCCCGCCGTCAGCGCCTGTTGCAGTTCGTCCAGGCTTTCCACTTCGACTTCCACCGGCTTGCCCGGGGCGATACGCCGCGCGGCGGTGATCGCTTCGGCGATGCCGCCGCAGGCCGCGATGTGGTTTTCCTTGATCAGGAAGGCATCGAACAGGCCGATGCGGTGGTTGTGGCAGCCACCGCAGGTGACGGCGTATTTCTGCGCCAGGCGCAGGCCAGGCAGGGTCTTGCGGGTGTCGAGCAGCTTGACCTGGGTATCGGCGACTTTATCAGCCAGCGACTGGGCATAGGTCGCCACGCCAGACAGCAGTTGCAGGAAGTTCAGCGCGCTGCGCTCGCCGGTCAGCAGCGAGCGGGCCGGGCCTTCCAGATGGAACAGCGCCTGATTGGCGATGGCGCGCTCGCCATCCTGGACCTGCCAGTGCACCGCGACCCGCGGATCAAGCTGGCGAAAGACCGCATCGACCCACGCCGTACCGGCAATGACACAGTCTTCGCGAGTAATGATGGTGGCCTTGGCCAGGCGTTCAGCGGGGATCAACTGGGCGGTGATATCGCCGTTGCCGACGTCTTCCAGCAACGCGCGGCGCACGTTGGCTTCGATTTCGGCAGTCAGATCGGCGAGGCGTAGGTTCGGCATGACAAGCTCCACAAGCTAAGTGGCCGGGATTATAGGGCAGGCCGGGTGGCGCGTGCAGCAAACGCCGACGGCAGCGCGGCGCCGCGCCTTTGGTCGGGGCGGTTGAGCCTTTCATCCCGTGACGGGGTCTACAGATGGCTGTTGTCGCGCCTTTCAATGACTGGCGGACAGGGAAACTTTTCAAGATAATGCGCGCCTAATATTTGGCGTCATGGCTTTGACGATTATCCAAATCCACCCTGCAAGGAGTCCGGGATGCATAAAGACGGGAAGGTGCTGCTGTTTCGAAGCACCGCCAGCCAGGCTTCGCCTGCGCCACTCGCTCGTCTGCCGGTCGCCCTCCTGCATGTGCGTGACAAGGCCGCGCTGCAATTGCGCCTCGCCCTCCAGATGTTGTTCGACAACGCCGACGACACCCTCTTCGAGATGGCCGACAAGGCCACCAGCAGCAAGGAACAGAACCTCCTTTTCGAAGCCATGCGCGACCTGCGCCACAAGCGCAACAGTATCGAGCGCGGCTTTCTCGACAGTTTCTACGCCGCCTTCATGGAAGTCGGCCACGGCGACCCGCTGGCAGCTCTGCCGGCGCGCACCCACGACACTCTTAGCCTGGTGGCCCGCGATGAACTGGAACGGACCGTGGCGGTGGATGCCATGGTCGCCCGGGTGCTGGCCCGCGACGGCGTTGCCCTGGGCCAGTTGACCCTGCGCCTGAACAGCGTGCTGGAACAGCCGCTGAGTGACCGCAACAACCCCCTGGGTCCGACCCTGCTGTGCGAATACTTCCTGCGCGCCGGGCGCAGCCTTGGCGTGGGGATCAAGGTCAAACTGGTGCTGCTCAAGCTGTTCGAGCGCTATGTGTTGCGTGAGGCCGATCAGTTGTACGGCGAGGCCAACCAGCTGTTGATCGCGACCGGCATCCTTCCCGAACTCAAGGCCCTGCCGCGGCGCCGCGCCCAGGACCAGGCGGTGCTGGAGCCACGGGCCCCGGCCAACGAGGCGGACGATCCGGCCGACGAAATCGATGCCAACACCCAGGCAGTGTTCTCGTCGTTGCAGACCTTGCTGTCGCCGGAGCGCGGGCGTCTGGCGCCGCGCCGCGCGGCCGGGTTGCCGCCACGGCCGATCAACAGCCGCGACCTGCTGCGGCTGCTGACCCATCTGCAACAGTACGTGCCCGCTGAGCTTGAGGCGGAGGACTTCGACCTGCGCCATCACCTTGAGCAACTGCTGACCCGGCTCAGCGTGCAGACCGGCCAGGGGCGGCAGATCGAGGCGGGCGACGAAGACGTGATCAACCTGATCGCCATGCTCTTCGATTTCATCCTCACCGACCGCAACCTGCCGCGCTCGCTGCGGGTGCTGATCGCCCGCCTGCAGATCCCCCTGCTCAAGGTGGCGCTGCTGGACAAGCGCTTCTTCAGCCGTGCCACGCACCCGGCGCGGCGGCTGCTCAATGAAGTGGCCAACGCCGCCATGGGCTGGGACAAACGCGACGACTACCAGCGCGACAGCCTCTACCAGCGCGTGGAAGTGCTGGTGCAGCGGCTGCTGGATGACTTCAACGATGACCCGGCGATCTTCACCGAATTGCTCAACGACTTCCTGGCGTTCAACAACGACGAGCGCCGCCGCAGCGAATTGCTGGAGCAGCGCACCCGCGATGCCGAGGAAGGCCGGACCCGTACCGAGCATGCCCGGCGCCGGGTGCAGCAAGAACTCAATACCCGTCTGCAAGGCCAGTACCTGCCGCGGATCGTCGTGCAGGTCCTGGAAGATGCCTGGAGTCAGGTGCTGCTGCTGGCGTGGCTCAAGCACGGCGAAGACTCGGCGCCGTGGCGCGATGCCCTGCTGACCATGGATGAATTGCTGTGGAGCGTGGGTCCGCTGACGCGGGCCGACGATCGCACGCGTTTGCTGGAGCGCGTGCCCGCTTTGCTCAAGGCGCTGCGTGAGGGCTTGGGTGGCGCGGCGTTCGATCCGTTCGCCACCAGCGAATTCTTCGCCTGCCTGGAGATCCTCCACCTCAGCGCCTTCGACCCCACGGGCGGGCAGGGCGACGCCTCGGACGCCACCGCGCGGGTGCTGGTGCGCGATGAACTCAGCCTGCGCGGGCCTGAAGACTGGCCAGCAGGCGACAGCGATGCCCCGCTCGCCGAGGACGACCCGGCGCTGCTGCGGGTCGGACAACTGCAACCGGGCACCTGGATCGAACTCGACGACGAAGGCGAGCCGCTGCGTTGCAAGCTGATCGCCCTGTTCGACGACAGCGACCGCTATGTCTTCGTCAACCGTACTGGCCTGAAAGTCCGCGAGTGGACCTCCGTTGGCCTGGCCGTGGCGCTGCAGTGCGGCGAAGTGACGCTGCTGGACGACAGCCTGCTGTTCGACCGCGCGCTGGACTCGGTGGTCAGCCAGTTACAGGGCCGTCGGCACTGAGCCATCACCCACTTTTTAACGATACAGACGCTGCTGCTAGGGGCATACTTGCGCGGTGCCCTCGTGTTTCAGGACTTTTTATGCAGTTGGATCGCACTACAGGCTGGTTTGCTGGTGTCACCCATTGCCCTTCCCCCAATTTCAATGCGCGCCCCGACGGCGAGGCGATCGCCCTGCTGGTGATCCACAACATCAGCCTGCCGCCCGCGCAGTTCGCCACCGGCAAGGTCCAGGCGTTCTTCCAGAATTGCCTCGACCCTTGCGAGCATCCGTTTTTCGAAACCATCAAGGACCTGCGCGTCTCGGCGCATTTTCTGATCGAGCGCGACGGTCATGTCACTCAGTTCGTGTCCTGCCTGGACCGTGCCTGGCATGCCGGCGTCTCGCGTTTCGGCGAGCGTGAAGGTTGCAACGACTTTTCCATCGGCATCGAACTGGAGGGCACCGACGAACTGCCGTTCACCGATGCCCAATACCGGGCGCTGGAATTGGTGACCCGGCAATTGCGCGCGGCCTGGCCGGCCCTCGATGGCGAGGGTATCCAGGGCCATAGCGATATCGCCCCCGGACGCAAGACCGATCCTGGGCCTGCGTTCGACTGGGCGCGCTACCGCGCCGCCCTGCGTGACAAGGAGGACTGACGATGAATTTCCTGGTGCTGTTGCTGGTGTTGTGGGTGGAGAAATTCTCCGCCCTGCGCGCACGCCTGCAACGCGACGGCTTTTTCCTGACTGAACTGGCGCGCCTGGAGCGCACCGGCAAGACCCATCCCTGGTGGATCCTGGCGATTCTCGTGCTGTTGCCGGTGGCGCTGCTGGCGTTGCTGCTGCATGTGCTGGAGCCGGTGGCTTACGGACTGCTGGCCTTGCCGGTACATGTGCTGGTGCTGATCTACAGCCTGGGCCGGGGTGATGTGAAAGCGTCGCTCGGCCCGTTCCGCGATGCCTGGCGCCGTGGTGACGAACAGGCCGCGGTGCATGTGGCCGAGCGCGACCTGAGGGTGATCGCCGACGACGAAAACAGCTTGCTGCACAAGGTTCAGGGCCACCTGCTCTGGGACGCCTGCCAGAGCTTTTTCGCGGTGATCTTCTGGTATGTGCTGCTAGGGCCTGCCGCTGCGCTGGCCTATCGTTTGCTGGCGCTGACCGCCGACAACGCGGGCAACCCAGCCTTGCAGGAGCGCGCCCGGCAACTGCGCCACGCCTTCGACTGGGCGCCGGTACGGGTGCTGGCGGCGAGCTTTGCGCTGGTGGGCAATTTTGTCGCGGTGAGCCGGGTGATGTTGCCCGAACTGCTCAACTGGCATATCGCCGCGCCACGGCTGATCAACATGGCTGGCCATGCTGCCGCGGAACTGCCCGCCACTGCGCCGGTGGGCGCGGAAGGGTTGGCGGGGCTGGATCATCTGTGGGAGTTGCTGCTGCGTTCGGCGGTGTTGTGGTATGCGTTTTTTGCCTTGTGGACAGTGTTGGGGTGAGGCTTTGGGGGATGGATTTTCGGCCAATCGCGAGCAAGCTCGCTCCTACAGAGATTGCGAACAGACTGTAGGAGCGAGCTTGCTCGCGATGGACCGCAACGCGGCCCATGCTCCCAATAATGACCCGCCAGTCGCTTTACCTTAAGTTACAAACCTCTCCTTCGATATGCGCTATACAGTTGCATAAGCGCGGTAAATGGCTATCTGCCATAGCGCCAGACAACAATAAGAAATCGAAGGAGACGCCCAGTGAAGAGCCTGCTCCGTCCGGCCGTTGCGTTGATGAATCGCCTGAGCTTCGGGATGAAGTTCAGTCTGATAAGTGTCATGTTCTTCCTGCCCATGCTCGTGACCAACTTCTATCTGGTCAGCGATTCCTACGCCAAATTCCATGCGACCCGCGTCGAACTGCAGAGCCTCGATCTGCTGCGCGGCAGCCTCGCCTTGCGCGCTGATCTGGAGACCCTCGGCAATCTGGTGCAGATCAACGCCGTGCTCGGTCAGGCAGGCAAGGCCGAGGACATCGAGGCCCGTATCGCCACCGTCGGCCAGCAAGCCCAGGCACGGCTCGCCGCGCTCCAGCCGGTGAGCACCGACGAGGCGCTGGCGAAGGCGTTCATCAGCAAGCGCGACGAACTGGCCAACGCCTTGGCGACCGCCCAGGCGGAAAGCTCGCTGCAGGCCCAGGTCGCGCTCTTCGACAAGCTGCAGTCCCAGGCCCAGACGCTGCCGCGGCTGATCGCCAGTCAGTCCGGCCTGAACCAGGACGCCGACAGCGCCATGCGCCAACTGAGCGAACTGGTCACCACGGTGACCCCGCAAGTCACCCAGATGCTCGGTGAAGGGCGGGCTATGGGCGCTTATTCGCTGGGCCAGGGCTTTATCAACTCCACGGCCAGCACCCGCTTCGAAGACCTGTTGCAGCAACTCGAAAAACTCGCCGCCGACTACGCCCTCAAGGTCCAGGACGCCCTGGCCGGCGACTCGCAGGCGCAGGCCCGCCTGGGTTCCCTGGCCGCCAGCAGCCACGCCTCGCTGAAGCAAGCCAGCGAACTGTTCGAAAGCAAGGTGGTAGTGGCCGAAACCCTCGATGCACCGTGGACGGCGTTCTATCAGCAGACCAGCGACCTGATGGCCCGCACCTATGAATTGAACGAGGCCACCGTGGCCTTTCTCGACCAGCAGTTGCAGCAGCGCCTGGGCGAGTACCGCCGCCACATGATCCTGTTGGTGGTGGCGCTGGCCACTGTGTTCCTGCTGATCGTCTACCTCTATAGCGGCTTCTATGCCTCGACCCGCAACACCCTGAGCAGCCTCGGCGCGGTGATGGACAAGGTCGCGGCCGGCGACATGACGGTCAGCTTCCAGGCGCAGAGCCGTGACGAGCTGGGCGAACTGGGCCAGGTGTTCAACGGCACGGTGCGGCGCATCCATGACCTGATCGAGCGCGTCGGCCAGACCGTCAGCGAAGT
Source organism: Pseudomonas sp. Marseille-P9899 (assembly GCF_903166565.1). Taxonomy (NCBI): domain Bacteria; kingdom Pseudomonadati; phylum Pseudomonadota; class Gammaproteobacteria; order Pseudomonadales; family Pseudomonadaceae; genus Pseudomonas; species Pseudomonas sp. Marseille-P9899. The sequence continues at coordinate 43,701 of NZ_CAESCG010000006.1, read as the reverse complement.
CGAGCGCCAGGCCGAGCAGGTGCATGTGGTGTCGTCGCGCAGCAATCAGGCGGTGAGTGGCCAGCGCGGGCAGATCGAGCAGGTCGCCACGGCGATGAACCAGATGTCCGCCACCGCCCAGGAAGTTGCGCGCAGCGCGGCGGCGGCGGTGAGCAGCGCCCACAGCGTCAACCAGGAGACGGTCACCGGTCGTGGCCTGGTCGAGTCGCAGCAGGGCAGCATTGCCGGGCTGGCGGCGGAGATCGATCAGTCGGTGGCGGTGATCAACCAGTTGGTCAGCGACAGCCAGGCCATCAGCCGGGTGCTGGAAGTGATCAAGAGCATCGCCGAGCAAACCAACTTGCTGGCGCTCAACGCAGCCATCGAAGCGGCGCGGGCGGGCGAGCAGGGCCGGGGCTTTGCGGTGGTGGCGGACGAGGTGCGCACGTTGGCCAAGCGCACCCAGCAGTCCACCGGCGAAATCGACGAAATGATTTCGCGCCTGCAAAACGGCGTTGGTGCGGCGGTGCGGGCGATGGACAGCAGCCACCAGATGGCGGCGGGGACGGTGAGTCAGTCGCAGCAGGTGCAGCAGGCGCTGGAAAATATCCTCGGCGCGATTGGCATGATCGTCGACCAGAACCAGCAGATTGCTGCGGCGGTGGAACAACAGACCGCAGTGGCCCATGACATCGACCAGAACATCGTGCAGATCAACCGCGCGGCAGAGCACACCACCCAAGGCGCGCATCAGACCGAGGACGCGAGCCGGCAGTTGAGTGCGCAGGTGATGGAATTGAAGCAGTTGATCGGAGCGTTCAGGGTTTAGTTCGAAGGGCTCATCGCTGGCTTGTCGGGACGCCGAACCGCAGCGATAGGGCCCTTAATCCCAGCCAAACATCTCACAGGCATTCCGCGTACTGGCCTGCGCAAGCACCTCCACCCCAATCCCCATGATCCCCGCCAGCGCCGCCGCAATCTCCGGCAAATGCACCGGGCTGTTCCTGATCCCCGGAAACATCGCCGGCGCCATGTCCGGTGCATCGGTTTCCAGCACCACACTCTCCAGCGGCAAACGCGGCAGCACCTTGTGCAGGCGCAGCGCTTGCGGCCAGGTGGCGGCGCCGCCGAGGCCGAGCTTGAAGCCGAGGCGGATGTATTCCCGCGCCTCTTCATAGCTGCCGGCAAAGGCATGAATGATCCCGCCCCGAGGCAGCTTGAACTGCTTGAGCGTGGCGATCACCGCCGCATGGCTGCGGCGCACATGCAGCAACGCCGGCAGGTGGAAATCCACCGCCAATTGCAGTTGTGCTTCGAACAGCGCCTGCTGACGCTCGCGGTCCAGCTCCGGCAGGTAGTAATCCAGACCGAATTCGCCCACGGCGCAGAGTTGCGGATCGCCGCGCAGGCGGCTCAGCCAGTCACCCAGTGCGGTCAGGTGCTGCGGCGTGTGCGCGTCGAGGTACACCGGGTGCAGGCCGAACGCTGCGTACAGCGAGGGCTCGGCCTTGACCAGGTTCCACACCCGTTGCCAGTTGGCCTCGAACACACCCAGCACCACCATCCGCTCGACTCCGCCCGCTGCGGCCGCCGCCAGCAGCTCCCGGCGGTCGGCGTCGAAGTCGGGGAAGTCCAGGTGGGTGTGGGTGTCGATCAGGCGCATGGTCAGCCTTTGAAGATGCGCTGCTTGAACGTCCGCGCCACGGCATGAATGCCCGGCTGGTACTGCTTCTGTTCCACGGCGGCGAGGGCCAGCTCCAGCGCGGTTTCGGCGATCAGGCCGTGTTGCTGGGCCATGGCATTGACCGGCAGCGGCAGGAAGTCCAGCAACTGGGTGTCGCCGAAAGTGCCCAGGTGCAAGGTGCGGGAGTCGGCCGGGCGGGTTGAAAGCACGTCGAACACGCCTTGCAGCAGCACGTAGGAGGTGGTCACCAGCGCATCCGGCAGACCGCCCAGGTCGGCCAGCAACTGGCTCATCAACTGGCGCCCGCATTCGCGGCTGAACGCCTCGCCCTGGTACTGGCTGACCTTGCCGGTGAAGGCGTGCAGCGCCTGGTCGAAGCCGCTGGCGCGGGCCTGGCTGACGCTGAGTTCCGGGCGTGCGCCGATCAGGGCGATGTTCGACGGCGCCAGTTCCAGCAGGCTGCCGGTGAGTTGCAGGCTGGCCGGCTGATCGTCGCTGACCACCGAGCAGAACACCTTCGGCTCCATGCTGCGGTCGATGGCGATGATCGGCATGCCTTTGTCTTGCAGCTCGCGGTAGCTGTCGTCGCTGGGTGGCAGGCAACTGGCGACGAACAGCGCGTCGCAGCGACGGGCGCGGAACAGTTGCTGCAATTGCCGCTCGCTGTCGGGCTGGTCGTCGCTGCTGGCGATCAGCAACTGGTAACCGCGGGCCCGCGCGCCTTGCTCAAGCTGCTTGGCAATGCGTGCGTAGCTGGGGTTTTCCAGGTCGGGGAGGATGAAGCCGAGTGTCCGCGTATGCCGGCTGCGCAGACCCGCTGCTTGCGGGTTGGGGGTGAAGCCATGGGCCTCGACCACCGCGCGAACACGTTCCACGGTCGCATTGCTGATGCGTTGCTGTTCGGCCTTGCCATTGATCACGTAGCTGGCGGTGGTCACGGAGACACCGGCCAGACGGGCTATATCGCTGAGTTTCACCGAATTTTCCTTGTTATATACCGGGACTGGCTGCGAAGCCTGACCGCGCATTGTCGCCGATCCTGAGCCTTTGGCGCAGACGACCATTGTCGCAATTGTCCGGCACAAAGGGACTTCATTGTTCGCAGGTTATCGAGTAACGTGCACTCCATTTATGGATTAAACGTTTCAGCAAGCGATTTTACTGCCGCACCAAGCGCTTGCCATAGGATCAGATGATTGCTGGCCCTATGCTTTTACCTCAACAACAATAACCTCGACGCCGTCCCGGCGTTGCAAAGGAGACGGTCATGCTCGAGTTCACCACGGCGCAGATATCCATGGGCCAGACGGCTGTGGACAAGTCCGCGGCCTTGCAGCTTCTGGCCGGACACCTGGTGCGCGACGGGCTGGTTGCCGAAGGTTACCTGGCTGGGTTGCAGGCCCGCGAAGCGCAGGGCTCGACCTTTCTCGGCCAGGGCATCGCCATTCCCCACGGTACACCGCAGACCCGCGACCTGGTGCACGTCACCGGCGTGCGCCTGATGCAATTCCCCGAGGGTGTGGACTGGGGCGACGGCCAGCGTGTGTTCCTGGCCATCGCCATTGCCGCCCGCTCCGATGAACACCTGCTCCTGCTGCAACAACTCACCCGCGCCCTGGGCGACGCCGATATGGCCGAAGCCCTGAGCCGCGCTGACAGCGCCGAAGCGGTGCTGCACCTGTTGCAGGGCGCGCCGCGCGAACTGCTGCTGGATGAGCGCACCCTCGGCCTCGGCGTACCCGCCGACGATTTCGATGACCTGCTCTGGCAAGGCGCGCGGCTGTTGCGCCGGGTGGAGTGCGTCGACGGTGATTTCGCCGGCCGCTTGCAGCAGGTCGATCCGCTGTCGCTGGGCGACGGCCTCTGGTGGCTGCACAGCGAGCAGGCGGTGCGCCAGCCGGGGCTGGCCTTCGTCACGCCGCAACAACCGCTGCGCCATCAGGGCCAGCCGATCAATGGCCTGTTCTGCCTGGCCAGCCAGGGCGAGGCGCATCAAGCCGTGCTTGAGCGCCTGTGCGGCCTGTTGGTCGAGGGCCGGGGGCAGGAATTGTTGCGCGCCGGCAACGTCCGCACCGTGCTGGGCATGTTGGGCGGCGCGGTACCGACCGATTGGCCCAGCGCCCGTATCGCCCTGGCCAACCCGCACGGCCTGCATGCGCGCCCGGCGAAAATCCTTGCGCAACTGGCCAAGGAATTCGACGGCGAGGTGCGCGTGCAGGTAGTCGACGGCAACGCGCCCGCCGTCTCGGTGAAGAGCCTGAGCAAGTTGCTGAGCCTCGGCGCGCGCCGCGGCCAGGTGCTGGAGTTCAGTGTCGAGCCGCGTATCGCCGAGGCGCTGCCGGCCTTGCTGGCGGCCGTTGAAAGCGGCTTGGGCGAAGAAGTTGAAGCGCTGCCGGCCGTCACCCAAGTGGCGATCGACACGCCCGCGCCGCTGACCACACAGGTGAAACCCGCCGACGGCTCGACGCTTCAGGGCATCGCCGCCGCGCCGGGCATCGCCAGTGGCCCGGCGCATGTTCACCTGTTGCAGACCTTCGATTACCCGTTGCGCGGTGAGTCTCCCGCGCTGGAACGCCAACGTCTGCAGGACGCACTGGCGCGGGTGCGCGCCGAGATCGACGGGCTGATCCAGCGCAGCCAGGCCACGGCGATCCGCGAGATTTTCATCACCCACCTGGAAATGCTCGCCGACCCCGGCCTCGGCGACGAAGTGGAACTGCGCCTGCGTCAGGGCGAAAGCGCTCCGGCCGCCTGGCTGGCGGTGATCGACGCGGCGGCGCGGCAGCAGGAAGCGTTGCAGGACGCCTTGCTCGCCGAGCGTGCGGCGGATCTGCGTGATGTGGGCCGCCGCGTGCTGGCGCAACTCTGTGGCATCAGCGAAACACCCGAGCCCGACCAGCCTTACGTGCTGGTGATGGCCGAGGTCGGCCCGTCCGACGTAGCGCGCCTGGACCCGACGCGGGTCGCCGGCATCCTCACCGCCCGCGGCGGTGCCACGGCGCACAGCGCCATTGTGGCGCGGGCGCTGGGCATTCCCGCCGTGGTCGGCGCTGGCGATGCGGTGTTGTTGATCGCGCCTGGCACGGCGTTGCTGCTGGACGGTCAGCGTGGTCGGGTCACCGTGGCGCCGGCCGCGGATCAACTGGAAAAGGCCCTGGCCGAGCGCGAGCAGCGTGAAGAACGCCTGCGCGCCGCCCACGCTTCCCGACACGAGCCGGCGATCACCCGCGACGGCCACGGGGTGGAAGTCTTCGCCAACATCGGTGAAAGCAGCGGCATCGACAAAGTGGTCGAGCAGGGCGCCGAAGGCGTTGGGCTGCTGCGTACCGAACTGATTTTCATGGCCCATCCGCAATTGCCGGACGAGGCCACCCAGGAAGCCGAATACCGCCGCGTGCTCGACGGCCTTGGCGGGCGCCCGTTGGTGGTGCGCACCCCGGATGTCGGTGGCGACAAGCCGCTGCCGTACTGGCCGATCGACAAGGAAGAAAACCCGTTTCTGGGCGTGCGCGGCATCCGCCTGACCCTGCAACGCCCGCAGGTGATGGAAAGCCAGCTTCGCGCCCTGCTGCGTGCGGCGGACGAGCGGCCGTTGCGGATCATGTTCCCGATGGTCGGGCAGGTGGAGGAATGGCGTCAGGCGCGGCAGATGGTCGAGCGCTTGCGCGGCGAGATTCCGGTCGCTGATCTGCAGGTCGGGATCATGATCGAAGTGCCCTCGGCAGCGCTGTTGGCACCGGTCCTTGCGGCAGAAGTGGATTTCTTCAGCGTCGGCACCAACGACCTGACCCAGTACACCCTGGCCATCGACCGTGGTCACCCGAGCCTTTCGGCCCAGGCCGACGGCCTGCACCCGGCGGTGCTCAACCTGATCGACATGACCGTGCGCGCAGCCCACGCCCATGGCAAGTGGGTGGGCGTGTGCGGCGAATTGGCGGGCGATCCGCAGGCGGTGCCGATTCTGGTCGGGCTGGAGGTGGATGAATTGAGCGTGGCGCCGCGTGGCATTGCCGAAGTGAAGGCCCAGGTGCGCGCCCTGAGTATTGAACAAGCCCGGATTCTGGCGCGACAAGCGCTGAGCCTGGGCAGTGCCGGCGAAGTGCGGGCACTGGTGGAGACGCTGTGATGGCCAAGATTCTGACCCTGACCCTGAACCCGGCGCTGGACGTCACCGTGAGCCTCGAGGCGTTGCGCACCGGCGCGGTCAACCGCGCTTCGGCCCAGCACAGCCATGCTGCCGGCAAGGGCCTGAACGTGGCCCAGGTGCTCGCCGACCTTGGCCATGAGCTGAGCGTCAGCGGCTTTCTCGGCCTGGACAACTTGGCGCCGTTCGAAGCGCTGATGCAGCGCCGCGGCTTTGTCGACGGCTTTATCCGCGTGCCGGGCGAGACCCGCAGCAATATCAAGCTGGTGGAGCACGGCGGGCAGGTCACCGATATCAACGGTCCGGGCCCGGAAGTGGACGAAGCGGCCCGCCAGGCGCTGCTCGAGCGCCTCGACCAGCTCGCGCCCGGACACGACGCCGTGGTAGTCGCCGGCAGCCTGCCACGCGGCATCAGCCCGCAGTGGCTCGAAGCGCTACTGACCCGGCTCAGGGCCATGGGCCTGAAAGTCGCCTTCGACAGCAGCGGCGCGGCCCTCGAAGCTGGCTTGCGCGCAGTGCCGTGGCTGGTCAAACCCAACACCGAGGAACTGGGCGAAGTGCTCGGCACGCCGGTGCACGGTTTTGCCGAGCAGCGTGAGGCAGCGCAACGGCTGATCGAACAGGGTATCGAGCATGTGGTGGTGTCCCAGGGCGAGCAGGGCGTCAATTGGTTCCGCCGTGGCGCGGTGCTGCAAGGGCTGCCGCCGCAGGTGACGGTCGCCAGCACCGTGGGCGCCGGCGATTCGCTGCTGGCCGGCATGGTCCACGGCCTGCTGGCCGGCGAAGCGCCGGAGCAGACTCTGCGCCGCGCCACTGCCATCGCCGCCCAGGCGGTCAGCCAGATCGGTTTCGGCATCAACGACCGCGCGCAACTGGCGCGCTTCGAAACGGAAGTCCGCATTCAGACCCCGAGCGCAGAACAAGAGGGTGAACAATGAAACTCGCGATCGTCACCGCCTGCCCCAATGGCCAGGTAGCCAGTGTATTGAGCGCCCGCCTGCTGGACGCCGCCGCCCAGCGTCTGGGCTGGAGCACCAGCGTCGAAGTGCACGACCCGGCCCGCCCCGAGCGGCAGTTGTCGGCGGCGGTGATTGCCGATGCCGACTGGGTGTTGGTGGTTGCCAGCGGTCCGCTGGCGTTGCAGCGTTTCGCCGGCAAGCGGCTGTTGCAGAGCACCCCGGCCCGGGCGTTGCAGGATGTGGATAACTTCTTGCGCGAAGCGGCCGACAAGGCCGAGGTCTATCAGCCAGGCGAGGACGTTGCCGCACCTGTCCCGGCGAAGGCGGCCAAGGTTGTCGCCGTCACCGCTTGTCCGACCGGCGTGGCCCACACCTTCATGGCCGCCGAGGCGCTGCAACAGGCCGCGCAACAGATGGGCCTGCAATTGAGCGTGGAAACCCAGGGTTCGGTCGGCGCGCGCAATCCGTTGAGCGCCGCCGCGATCGCTGAGGCCGATGTGGTGCTGTTGGCCGCCGATATCGACGTGCCCACCGAGCGTTTTGCCGGTAAGCGCATCTTTCGTTGCGGCACCGGTGTGGCGCTGAAACAGGCCAAGGCCACGCTGGAAAAAGCCCTCGTCGAAGCCCGCGAAGAAAGCACCGCCAACGCCCAGGCGGCGAAGGCGAGCAACGAGAAGACCGGCGTCTACAAGCACCTGCTGACCGGCGTGTCGTTCATGCTGCCGATGGTGGTGGCCGGTGGTCTGTTGATTGCCCTGTCGTTCGTGTTCGGCATCGAGGCTTTCAAGGAGCCGGGCACGCTGCCCGCGGCGTTGATGCAGATCGGCGGCGAGGCGGCGTTCAAGCTGATGGTGCCGCTGCTGGCGGGCTACATCGCCTATTCCATCGCTGACCGGCCGGGGCTGGCGCCCGGGATGATTGGCGGCCTGCTGGCCAGTACGTTAGGCGCGGGTTTCATTGGCGGCATCATCGCCGGGTTTCTTGCCGGCTACAGCGCCAAGGCCATCAGCCGCTGGCTGACACTGCCGACCAGCCTTGAGGCGCTCAAACCCATCCTGTTGATCCCGCTGTTCGCCAGCCTGTTCACCGGGCTGGTGATGATCTACGTGGTCGGCCAGCCGGTGGCCGGGCTGCTCGCCGGGCTGACCCAGTTCCTCGACAGCATGGGCACCACCAATGCGATTCTGCTGGGCATCGTGCTCGGCGCGATGATGTGCGTTGACCTCGGTGGCCCGGTGAACAAGGCGGCGTATGCGTTCTCGGTCGGGCTGCTGGCGTCGCAGAGTTATGCGCCGATGGCCGCGACCATGGCGGCCGGCATGGTGCCGCCGATCGGCTTGGGCATCGCCACCTTCCTCGCCCGCCGCAAGTTCGCCCAGAGCGAGCGCGAAGCGGGCAAGGCGGCGCTGGTGCTGGGCTTGTGCTTTATCTCCGAAGGCGCAATTCCCTTTGCGGCGAAAGACCCGCTGCGGGTGATTCCGGCGAGCATTGCTGGCGGCGCGCTGACCGGGGCCTTGTCGATGTACTTCGGCTGCAAGCTGATGGCGCCCCATGGCGGGCTGTTCGTGATGCTGATCCCGAACGCGATCAACCATGCGCTGTTGTACCTGCTGGCGATTGTCGCGGGGAGTTTGCTGACGGCGGTGGTGTATGCGGTGTTGAAGCGGGGCGAGGGGGGGGAGTTGGCGGTGGCGCCAGTCAAGGGCTGATAGCGCGGTTGGAGTTGGCAATCTGGCTCAGTCGGGGTTGAGCGTTTCCTGTGGGAGCGAGCTCGCTCGCGAAGGGCTGCGCAGCAGCCCCAAAATTACGTTGGCCGATGCATTTGGGGCCGCGATGCGCCCCTTCGCGAGCAAGCTCGCTCCCACAGGGGAAATGAGGGTCAGGCCAGTCGCTCCAGCGCTTTCACCAGCAACCCAACCTCCGTCGGCGTCGTGCTGAACCCCGGCGTCACCCGAATACATGGCCCGCACGCCGAGCCCTCGCGTGCCACGGTGAACAGGTCGAACTCGCGCAACAAGCGCTCGGCCATGGCGACCTGGTCGTGGTGCCGGGTGAAGCGGAACGAGGTGATGCCGCAATACAGCCGCGGGTCATCCGGGGTCATCACTTCAATACCCGGAATCTCCCGCGCCGGCGCCACCCACAGATTGCGCAGGTAATTCAGCCGCGCACCTTTCACCGCCGTACCACCGACAGCCTCATGCTCATCGAACACCGTCGGCAACGTCAGCCAGGCGGGAACGTTCGGCGTGCCATACGGAGCCCGCGAGCGGATGTCGGCCTGTGGATAACGCAGCTCGCCCATATCCGGGGCGATGGCGTCGATCTTGTCGGGGGCGATGTAGACCACGCCAAGGCTCAGCGGCGCGCCGATCCATTTCTGCAAATTGAAGCCCGCCAGTTCGATACCCAGGTGCTCCAGGTCGAAGTCGATCTGGCCCAGCGCATGGGCGCCATCGAGGATCACGTCCACGCCGAACTCGCGGGCGCAGGCGGCAATCGCCTGGACCGGCATCACCAGCCCGGTGCGGTGGGTGACGTAGGTCAGTGGCATCAGGCGGATGCGCGGGTGCCGTTCGAAGGCGTCGCGGTAACTCTGCACCAGGTTGTCGAAGGTGGCCGGATGCGGGTGATGGATCTCGATCAGTTCCAGGCCGCGCTGGCGGGCGAGCCAGCGCATGGCGTTCTGCACGCTGTCGTATTCCAGGTCGCTGACCAGCAACTGGTCGCCGGGCTGCAGGCGGTTGTAGTTGCGGATCAGCGATTGCAGCGCGGCAGAAGCGCTCTGGGCGATGGCGACGGTGTAGTCCGGTACGCCCAGCAGCTCGGCGACGCTATCGCGGATCTGCACGCTGCCGATCTGCTCGAAGTGCTGGCGCACCGGCAGCGAATTGCAGCGGTTGATGGTGTCGATGTGCTGTTGATAGGTCTGCGCGACGGTGCGGGTCATGCGCCCGAAGTAACCGTATTCCAGGTTTACCGGGCCGGGCTCGACGTCGTATTTGGCGGCGATGCGTTGCCAGTAGCCCTCATCGCGGGCCAGAAGGGAGGGCTCAGATGAAGGCGGGTGGTCCATGCACGTGCTCGCTTTTCAGGGACGGGGGCGGGGGTGTTTTTTGCGCAGGGGTTCCAGCAGGTCGGCAAGGCCGTTGTGATCGACCTCGTGCATCAGCGCCAGCAGGCCGCCCAGCTCGCCGTGGGGAAAACCCTGGCGGGCAAACCAGTTCAGGTAGGGACCGGGCAGGTCGGCGATCAGCCGGCCCTTGTATTTGCCATAAGGCATTTCGCGGGTGACCAGCAGTTCGAGGGTTTCGGGATTCATGGCACACGGCAAAGACTGATGAATGGCTGGACGATACAGGCAATCTGCATGAAGGCCAAAGGACAGTTCATGCAGAAAGCGCGGGTACAGTTTTCAATGATTTTTGTAAGCCATTGATATAAATGGAAAATTAAAGGTTGTCGGGTCTGGCACGAAGGCTGCGTTATCCATTGGGAACATCCCTCATGCAAAAGGAGCCGTGTCATGACCGATACCAACAAAGAAGTCATTTCTGTCCTCAACGACCTGATCGAGTTCAGCAAGGATGGCGAGAAAGGCTTCAAAACCTGCGCCGAGGACGTCAAGCGCGCAGACCTGAAAACCTACTTCCTGCAACGTTCTTCCGACTGCGGCAACGCCGCTGCGGAACTGCAGCAGCATGTGCGCAGCCTGGGCGGTGACCCGGAAACCTCCACCAGCCTCACCGGCGACATGCACCGTGGCTGGGTGAACCTGAAATCCATGGTCACCGGCAAGGACGAGGAAGCGGTGCTGAACGAAGCCGAACGCGGCGAAGACCATGCGCTCAAAGCCTACAAGGAAGCGCTGGAAAAACTCGCCAAGGTCGCTCCGGCGTCGGCTGCCTACTCGCTGGTTGAGCGCCAGTACCACGGCGTACAGCGCAACCACGACCAGGTAAAAGTGCTGCGCAACAGCGCCCGCGCCCAGTCCTGAGTCGCGACCCCGCGCGTTGCTCATGCCCCGTCGGCCATTGGCCGGCGGGGCATTTGTGTTTCAGGTGGTAGCCGGCTTTGGCCCTTCGACGCGGTTGCGGCCGTTGCGTTTGGCCCGATACAGCGCCTCGTCGGCACCGGCCATCAACTCGCCCAGGCTCAGTGCGCTGCCGGGGACGTGGACGCCCACGCCGACACTGACACTGACCGCTTTCTCGTCATCGCCATAGGGCGGTAGCGTTTGCACGCTGAGGCGGATGCGCTCGGCGAGGAGCATCGCACCGTGCAGGTCGGTATCGGGCAGCACGGCGACGAACTCTTCACCGCCGTAGCGCGCCGCCAGGTCGGTGGGGCGCAGCAGGCTGCAGCCAATCGCGTTGGCCACGCGCCGCAGCGCTTCGTCTCCGCCGTGATGGCCGTGGCGTTCGTTGAAACCGCGGAAGTGATCGACGTCGATCATCAATACCGCGATCGGCCGTTGAGTACGCTGCGCCCGCGCCCATTCGCGGCGTAGCACCTGGTCGAGCTGGCGGCGGTTGGGCAGGCCGGTCAGGCTGTCGGTGGCCGCCAGTTCCGCCAGGCTGCGTTCAGCGCTGTGCCGACGGCGCAGTTCGCGACCGAGCATCAGGCTCAGCCAGAGAATGCCGATGCACAGCACGCCGGTGGCGGCGCTGACCAGAATCGCGGTGCGTTTCCAGGCGCTGTAGACCTCATCCTCCGATTGCGTGACGACCAGCACCAATGGCAACTCGGCGACCCGGGCGAAAGTGTACAGGCGCGGCCTGCCATCATGTCCGGACGGCGCGCTGAAACTACCGCTGCCCTCGGCCAGCAGGCGCTGGAAGTTGATCCGCGTGGAAAAACTGCTGCCGGTCCGGTCGACGGTGTTGGCGCTCGGTCCGGTGGCGTGGCGTGCCAGCAACTGGCCGTCGGTGTTCATCAGGTTGATGCTGCTGTCGTGGCCGACATCCAGGCGCCGGAACACATCGTTGAAGTGCGACAGGCGCAGGGCGCCGCCGGCGACCCCGGCGAAGTCGCCGTCGGCATCTTCGATGCGCCGGCTGAAACTGATGCACCAGTCCAGATCACCGAGGCGCGCCTTGAACGGCGGGCTGATGACCATGCCCAGGTCGGGGTTGCGCTTGTGTTCCTGGAAGATTGGCGTGTCGGCGAAGTTGGCGCTGCGCGGTGTAGTGCTGGCGGAATCGGCGACCACGTTGCCGTCGCGGTCGAGCCAGAGAATGTCGCCGCGTACCGGGCTGCTGAAAGCCTGGTTGAACAGCACCTGCTGGCGCATGTGCGGCGGGATGCCGAGCAGTTCCGGGTGTTGCACGGCCCAGATCAGGCTTTGCAGGGACAGGTCGTAGAGCTCGACATTACGAATGATGTCGGTCTCTATCAACTTGACGATATTGCGCGCTGAGCGGGTGGCGGTCTGTTCGACGTTCATCCGTTCGCGCAGCAACAGGAAGGTCACGATGGCGACGATAGCCAGCACGGCCAGACAACTGCCCAGGTTCAGGATCAACTCCGGATGCGTCCGGTACAGGCCGGCACGCGGGGGCGTGGTGTGCGCGTTCATGGTCGCGAAGGTGTTCTGACCGTCAGGTTGGGCCGGGAAACGGGTAAAACCGGGCGTCGGAAGCAGTGTGGACTGTTCCGGGGTCGGGTTTTGGCGATGGAAATCGATCACAACCGCGCACAGGGGGGCTGCGCGGCGGCGGGTATTCTAGGTGGGGGCGGATTGTAGGACAAGAATTTAGTGTGCAAGGCGGATGTGCGGTCGTGGTTGGGTCGTTGGGCCCATCGCGAGCAAGCTCGCTCCTACAGAGAGGCAGTGAATCCTGTAGGAGCGAGCTTGCTCGCGATGAAGGTCAGAAGATATTCACCGGATAGTCAACGATCACCCGGTACTCGTCGATGTCGTTATCCACATGCGAGTAACCCTGGCTGCCGCGATGGCTGGCCCAGCGCAGGCGCACGCTGAGGTCTTTGAGCTGGCCTTCCTGGAAGGCATAGGCCAGGTCGAAATCGCGTTCCCAGTGCTGGGCGTTCTTGCCGTCTTCGCTGTACCAGTGGCCATAACCGCTGCTGTCGGCATCGGCCTTGGTCAGGTCCAGCTCGCCCTTGGAATAGGACACGGCGGTGGTCAGGCCGGGAATGCCGACGCCGGCGAAGTCGTAGGCGTACTTGAGCTTCCACGAGCGCTCGTTGGGGCCGTTGAAGTCCGAGTAGATCTGCGAGTTGTCCAGGTACACGCTGTCGCCCTGGTTGATGTAGTCGAACGGCGTGTTGCCGTTGACCCGCTGGTACACCGCAGTTACCGCGTGATAGCCGACGTTCACCGTGAAATGCAGGCTGTAGGTGTTGTTGTCGATATCACCCAGCAAGGCATTGCCGGTGTCCTGGGTGTGGTAGTAGTTCACGCCAGGGTTGAGGCTGACCAGCTCGTTGAGCTGCCAGATGTAGTCGAGGTTGGCGTAGTACTGGTTCCAGATGTCCTTCAGTTCGGCGGCGTAGACGCTGGTGCTCAGTCCGTCGACCGGGGTCCAGACGCCGCCGGCCCAGTTCAGGTGGCGGCTTTCGCGGTGGTCCGGCAGCGAGCCGTAGAAGGTGTCGATGCGGCGGTGGCCGCTCTGGTTGTACGGCTTGGTGAAGCTGGCCTGGCCACCTTCGAGCATCAGGTTGTCGATGCTGGTGTTGGTCAGGCTCACGCCGCGGAAGGTCTGCGGCAGCATGCGGGTCTCACCGCCGGCGATCACCGGGTTGGTGAGGAACAGGTCGCCGGCGCGCAGCACGGTGTCGAACGCGCGGACTTTCACCGAGGCGCCGGCGCTGGAGAACTCGTCCGGCGCCTTGCCGTAGTCGTAGCCATCTTTGCTCGGGCTGTTGATCGGCAGGATGCTCGACCCGGCGGTGCCGCCACCGCCGTCGAGTTTCAGGCCGAGCATGGCGTAGGCGTCGAGGCCAAAGCCGACGGTGCCTTGAGTGAAGCCGGATTCGAACTTGCCAATGAAGCCCTGGCCCCATTCGCGGTTGTCGCGCACACCGGGCAGCAGTTGGTTGCGGCTCATGTAGTAGTTGCGGGCCAGGACATCGAGGCTGGCGCCTTCGACGAAGCCTTCGGGCTTGTCGTCGTCAGCCTGGGCGTGGAACGGCATCGTTGCAGCCAGCGCAACGAATAGTGGGGTCAAACGCGTAGTAATGGTCACCTTGATGAACTCCTTGAGGTGCTGATGGCGGCAGTTTTTATTCTGCGAAGCGGTATTTTTCTTGTTGGAAACGGGCCGTATTCCGGTACTTTTCACCAGGCGAAAAAAAGCCGCTGACAAGCAGCGGCTTTAAACGACAGGCGCGCGGGCAGATGCGCTGCCTGCGCGAAAGTCGAGGGAGAAACAGGAGCGTCGAGCAGCGACTCAGCTATCTTTGCTGGCACTCGAATCAACCTTTGATGCGGTCTGTTCCGAGCCTTTCGCGGCGTCGTTCTGTTGCTTGGCGAACGCTTCGCGAGCGTGCTCCAGGGTCGCCTGGTGGCGCGCGGTCTGGGCGACGAAGGCCTGGGACTCTTCAGCCATGGCCAGAGGGGAAAGCAACACGGAAGACAGGACGAAAACGCTGGCAATACCCATGCTGTTGGACATTTCAAACAACCTTCTTGCAGAGCAAGTATCTATTTGGTGCGGCTAAATTAATCGTTAGGAAGCGAACGAAAAAGCCGTATTTCAGAGATGGACTGTTGCGGAAAAAGTAACAGTCTCGAAAGGCCGCGGCCCAGAGCGTGTTGGCTCAGGCCGGGAGAAGAATGCCGAAGGTGTTGGCGCCCGCCTGGCTGCGGGCAAAGACGCTGCCGCCGTGCATGACGGCGATGGCCTTGACGATGGCCAGGCCCAGGCCGTGGTTACCGCTGCCGTTATTGCTGCGGGCGGCATCGACCCGGTAGAAGCGTTCGAACAGCCGTGGCAGGTGTTCGTCGGCAATCGCCGGGCCGGGGTTGCTGACGGCGATGCGTATCTGATCGTTTTCGCTGTGGATAACCACGCGGATCACCTGGCCCGGCTCGGTGTGCTGCACCGCGTTGTTCAGCAGGTTGATCAGCGCCCGGCGCAGATGGGCTTTTTCGATGCGTGCCTGGGCGTCGCCCTTGACCTCCACCCGCACCTGGGCGTCTTCGAGGATGTAATCGAGGTAGTCGAGGGTGGTCGCCACTTCCTCGGCCAGCGAGGTGCTGATCAGCGCGGTGGCCTTGCTGCCCTGGTCGGCGCTGGCGAGAAAGAGCATGTCGTTGATGATGCTGCGCAGCCGCTCCAGTTCTTCGAGGTTCGATTGCAGCACTTCGAAGTAATGTTCGGCGCTGCGCCCGCGGGTCAGGGCGACCTGGGTCTGGCCGATCAGGTTGGTCAGCGGCGAGCGCAGTTCGTGGGCGACGTCGGCGTTGAAGGCTTCGAGCCGCGAGTAGGCCTGGTCGACCCGTTCCAGCGCGGCGTTGAAGGTCTGGGCGAATTGCTCAAGCTCCGGCGGCAGCGCCGACACCCGCAGCCGACCGCTGAGGCGCGGCGGCGCCAGTTGCTGGGCTTCGGCGGACAGTTCGCGCAGTGGCCGCAGGCCGATCCGCGCCACCCAGTAACCCAACACCGAGGCCAGCAGGACGCCCACCACCGCCAGGCTGACCAGGGCGATCAGCAGGGTGTGCTGGGTGTGCCAGAACGTCTCGGTGTCGATGCCGATCAGAAAGCGCAGCGGTGGGCGCTGCTCCAGCGCCGGCAGTTCGCTGAGCATCACTTTGTACGGGAAGGGGTTGTCGGCCAGGTACAGGTCGCGCATCCCCGGCTTGCCCTCGGCGACATGGCGGATCGCCGCGTCGGGGTTGCCGTATTCGTAGTGGCTGTCGCTGCTGACCGCCCAGAAGCGGATGCGCCGGTCTTCCTCGCTGAGCTGGTCGAGCTTGCGGACCATCTTGCTCCAGTGGTCCGGGTTGCCGAAGCGCATCAGGCTCGACTCCAGCACGCTGAAGCGCGCCTCCAGTTCGGCCGACGGCAGCATGTCGAGGCTGCGGTCCACCTGTTTGTACAGCGCCCAGCCAATCAACAGGAACACCAGCAGCGCCACCAGTGTGAACAGTGCGCTCAGGCGCAGGGCCAGGGAGTTAGTTCGCGCGGTTTTCCAGGACATAGCCCATGCCTCGGATGGTGTGCAGCAGTTTGGTTTCGAAGGGGCCGTCGAGCTTGGCGCGCAGGCGCTTGATCGCCACCTCTACGACGTTGGCGTCGCTGTCGAAGTTGATGTCCCAGACCAGCTCGGCAATCGCCGTCTTCGACAGGATCTCGCCCTGACGCCGGGCCAGCACGCTGAGCAGCGAGAACTCCTTGGCGGTCAGGTCGAGGCGTTGGCCGGCGCGGCTGGCCTTGCGGCTGATCAGGTCGACCCAGAGGTCGGCGACCTGGATCTGCACCGGCTCGTGGCCGCCGCTGCGCCGGGTCAGGGCTTGCAGGCGCGCCACCAGTTCGAGAAACGAGAACGGCTTGCCGAGGTAGTCGTCGGCGCCTTCGCGCAGGCCGTGGATGCGGTCTTCGACGCGCTCGCGGGCGGTCAGCATGATCACCGGGGTCTGCTTGCGCGCCCGCAGCGCGCGCAACACGCCATAGCCGTCGAGGCCGGGGAGCATGACGTCGAGGACGATCACCGAGTAATCACCCTCCAGCCCCAGGTGCAGGCCTTCGATGCCGTCCCGCGCCAGGTCCACGGTAAAGCCCTGCTCGGTTAGGCCGCGGTGCAGGTAGTCGGCGGTTTTTTCTTCGTCTTCGATAATCAGCACGCGCATGGTCGGCTCTCAATGGGCAATCGGCCGGGGCGCTTCAGCAGCGCGCTGGCGCCGGTGGAACAGGCGCTCCAGGGCCAAGTATATGACCGGGGTGGTGAACAGTGTCAGGGCCTGGCTGACCAGCAGCCCGCCGACCACGGCGATGCCCAGCGGCTGGCGCAACTCGGCGCCGGCCCCGGCGCCGAGCATCAGCGGCACGGCACCGAACAGGGCGGCGAGGGTGGTCATCATGATGGGCCGGAAGCGCGTCAGGCAGGCTTTGTGGATCGCTTCCTCGGGGCTCATGCCCTGGTTGCGCTGGGCGTCGAGGGCGAAGTCGATGAGCAGGATGCCGTTCTTCTTGACGATGCCGATCAGCAGCACCACGCCGATAAGCCCCATGATCGTGAAGTCCTGGCCCCACAGCCACAGCAGCGTCAGGGCGCCGAGGCCGGCCGGGGGCAGGGTGGAAATGATCGTCAGCGGATGGACGAAACTCTCGTAGAGCACGCCGAGGATGATGTACACCGCCACCAGCGCGGCGAGGATCAGCCAAGGCTGACTCGACAGCGAACTCTGGAACGCCTGCGCCGCGCCCTGGAACGAACCGCTGATGGACGCCGGCATGCCCAGTTCGAGCTGGGTGCGTTCAAGGATCGCCACCGCATCGCCGAGGGCCACGCCGGGCGCCAGGTTGAACGACAGGTTGGCGGCCGGGAACAGGCCGTCATGACTGATGGACAGCGGCCCGGTGCTCGGCGCGGCGACTTTCGCCACGGCGGCCAGCGGGACCATTTCGCCGCTCAGCGGCGAGCGCAGGTAGAAGGAGTTCAGGCTTTCGGCGCGGCCACGCTGGCGGGCGTCGAGTTCGAGGATGACCTTGTACTGGTTGGTCTCGGTCTGGAACTCGCTGATCTGCCGCTGGCCGAAGGCGTCGTAGAGCGCCTGGTCGATGTCGGTGGTGGTCAGGCCGAAGCGTGCCGCAGCCTTTCGGTCGATCTCGATGCGGGTGACGCTGGCGCCCAGTTGCAGGTCGTTGGACAGGTCGCGGAACGCCGGGTTGGCCTTCAGCCGCTCGGTCAGGCGCTCGGTCCACAGGTTCAGCGCCGGGCCGTCGTTGCTCTTGAGCACGTATTGGTACTGGCTGCGGCTCGGGCCGGAACTGAGGTTGATGTCCTGGCCGGCGCGCAGGTAGAGCACCACGCCCGGCACCTTGGCCAGTTTCGGGCGCAGGCGGTCAATGAACTCGCTGGCCGAGACATCGCGATCGCCCGGGTCCTTGAGGGAAATCCAGAAGCGGCCGTTGGCGATGGTCTGGTTGCTGCCGGTGACGCCGACGGAATGGGAGAACGCCCGCACCGCCGGGTCGGCTTCGATGATCTTGGCCAGCGCCTGATGCTTGGCGACCATATCCGGGAAGGAAATATCGGCGGCGGCCTCGCTGGTGCCGAGCACGAAACCGGTGTCCTGCACCGGGAAGAAGCCCTTGGGGATGGCGATGTAACCGACCACCGCCAGTGCCAGGCTGAGGCCGAAGATGCCGAGCATGGTTTTCTGGTGGGCCAGGGCCTTGTCCAACAAGCGCTCGTAACCGGCCAGCAGGCGTTCGCCGAAGCCGGGCTTCTGCGGTTTGTCATGGTTGTTGGGGGCGTTCATGAACAGCGCGCACAGGGTCGGCGCCAGGGTCAGCGACACCAGCACGGAAATCAGGATGGTGCTGGTGGCGGTCAGGGCAAATTCCTTGAACAGCCGGCCGACCACGCCGCCCATGAACAGCAGCGGAATGAACGCCGCCACCAGCGAGAAGCTGATGGAAACCACGGTGAAGCCGATTTCCCGGGCGCCCTTGAGCGCCGCTTCGACGCGGCTGTCGCCGGCTTCGAGGTGACGGTGGATGTTTTCCACCACGACGATGGCGTCGTCCACCACGAAACCCACGGCGATGACGATGGCCACCAGGGTCAGGTTGTTCAGGCTGAAGCCGAACAGGTACATCATCGCGAAACTGGCGATCAGCGAGACCACCAGCACTGCCGAAACGATCAGGGTCGCCGACCATTGCCGCAGGAACAGCGCCATCACCGCGATCACCAGCAGCACGGCGATGCCGAGGGTCATTTCCACTTCATGCAGCGAGGCGCGGATGGTCTGGGTGCGGTCCTGCAGCACCGCCACCTGCACCGTGCCCGGCAGCATTTCTTCCAGTCGCGGCAGCGCTTCGTTGACCCGGTCCACGGTGTCGACGATGTTCGCTCCGGGCTGGCGGAAGATCACCAGGTTCAAGCCCTGCTGGTCGCCGGACCAGGCTTTGACGTAGGCGTTCTCCGAGCCGTTGATGACCCGCGCCACGTCCTTGAGCTGGACCGGCGCGCCGTCGCGGTAAGAGACGATCAACTGCGCGTATTGCTCGGGGTGGAACAACTGGTCGTTGGTGGCCAGGGTCGAAACGCTGTTGGCGCCGTACAGCGCGCCCTTCGCCAGGTTCAGGCTGGTCTGCTGGATGGCCAGGCGCAGGTCGGCGAGGGTCAGGCCGAGGGCGGCGAGTTTTTCGGGCTGCGCCTGCACGCGGATCGCCGGGCGCTGCTGGCCGGTGATGTTGACCAGGCCGACGCCGTCGATCTGGCTCAGTTGCCGGGCCAGCAGGGTTTCGGCGTAGTCGCTCAGCGCGTTGGCAGGCATCTGGTCGGAGCTGAGGGTGAGGATCAGCACCGGGCTGTCGGCCGGGTTGACCTTGCGCCAGGTCGGCGGGCTGGGCATGTCCTGGGGCAGGCGCGCGGAGGCGGTGTTGATCGCCGCCTGGACTTCCTGGGCGGCGGTGTCGATGTTTTTGTCGAGGGTGAATTGCAGGATCAGGCTGGTGGAGCCCAAGGCGCTGCTGGAGGTCATCTGGGTCATGCCGGGGATGGCGCTGAACTGCACTTCCAGCGGTGTCGCCACCGACGAGGCCATGGTTTCCGGGCTGGCGCCGGGGAGCTGGGCGCTGACCTGGATGGTCGGGAAGTCCGCTTCCGGCAGCGGCGCCACCGGCAAGCGCGGGAAGGCCACCACGCCGAGCAGGACCAACGCGAAGGTCAACAGCAGGGTGGCGATGGGTCGGTCGATGCACCAGCCGAACAGGCCACGGCGGCCATTGGGCAGGGCGGCGTTCATGGCTGCACGCTCGCATCGCTACGGGCGACGTTCTGCGCGGGCGGCGCGGTGTCGAGGACTTCCACCGTAGCGCCGGGCTTGAGCCGCGACTGGCCGTCGGCGACGAGCCGGTCATTGGCGTCCACGCCGCTGATGACGTTCAGCCGGCTGTCCTGATACAGCACTTTGACCGTCACCGCCTCGGCCTTGTCGCCGTTGATGCGGTAGACGAAATGCTGGTCCACGCCCTGACGCACCACGCCCGGTGGCACCACCAGCGCGTCGCGCTCGACGCCGGTCTGGACCCGCAGGCTGACCAGTTGGCCGGGCCAGAGGCGGGCATCGGCGTTGCTGAAAGTGGCCTTGGCCCGCAGGGTACCGGTGCCGGCGGCGATCTGGTTATCGATCAGGCTCAGCCGGCCTTCGCCGAGCAGGGTGCCGCCGCTGTCGCCGTCACCTTCCAGGAACGCCTTGATCGGCGCGGGTTCGCTGCTGGCGACCAGTTGCTGCAGGGTCGGCAGCCATTGTTGCGGGACCGAGAACTCCACGGCGATCGGGTCCATGCGGGTCACGCTGAACAGGCCCTGGGTGTCGGTGCTGCGCACCAGATTGCCTTCGTCGACATTGCGGATGCCGACCCGGCCGCTGACCGGCGACAGCACCCGGGTATAGGACAACTGCACTTCGGCGGCGGCGATGCTCGCCTGGTTGCCGAGGATGCTGGCGTCGAGCTGGTTGACCAGCGCCTGTTGCTGGTCGAGGGTCTGCCGCGAGATGCCGTTGTCTTCGCTGAGCAGGCGGTAGCGCTTGAGGTCCACCTGGGCCACCTGCAACTGCGCCTGGCTCTGTTTGAGCTGTGCCCGGGCCTGGTCGAGGCTGGCGCGAATGGCACGGTCATCGAGGGTCGCCAACAGGTCGCCTTCGCGAACGGTCTGGCCTTCCTGCACGGCGATGCGGGTCAGCACGCCTTCCACTTGCGGGCGAATCACCACGCTGTGCAGCGACTGCACGGTGCCGATGGCGCTCAGGTAACGCGGCACGTCCTCGCGCTTGACGGCGATCACGCTGACCGGAATGGCCGTGGGCTGGCTGCTCCGGGCGGTGCGTGGGCGCTCATTGACGAACCAGGCCGCGACGGCCAGGAGGACGATGGCAAGCAGGACAAGCAGCGTTCGGGGGCTGGTAATTCGCATGCGTCAAAGGTGCCGGGACAGGTGGGAGAGAGGGCTATTACGTTTATATAGATCAGACCGGGTCGGCAGCGTGACGGCTAGCTGTCACGGCTGTCAGTTAGCCGGGACGCGGCGGACAGACGGTGATGGCAAAGGGCCGTAATGCTGCTCTGGATCAAGGTGCGCACAAGGGGCCACCCGTAGTATTTCCGCCCTGCTTTATAACCCCCTCATCCGAATGACGAGCGCCTCTCGATGAAGAGCAATCTGCCTGTGACCGGTCGCAATGTGGATTACCGTGGTGACGCTAACATCCTTTCCACCACTGATCTCACCAGTGCCATAACCTACGCCAACGACGAATTCTTGAAGATCAGCGGGTTCTCCCGGGAAGAGCTTATCGGGAGCGCGCATCATATCGTCCGCCATCCAGACATGCCTCCTGCGGCGTTCGAGCACATGTGGGCAACCCTGAAAAAGGGCCGCTCGTGGATGGGCCTGGTGAAGAATCGCTGCAAGAACGGCGATCACTATTGGGTCAGCGCGTTCGTCTCGCCGATCACCAGCCATGGTGAGACGGTGGAATATCAATCGGTGCGCACCAAGCCGACCCGTGCCCAGGTGGCCGCCGCCGAGCTGCATTACGCCAAACTGCGCAACGGCACGCTGACCTGGCGTGATCGTCTGCCAGTGCTGGGCCTGGGCAAGCGCCTGGCGCTGAACCTGGCCGGGCTGCTGGCGTTGGTCATGGGCGGCAGCCGCCTGTTGCTGCCGGAGTTTCCCATGCAGGGCGCGGTGGAGTGGCTGGTCTTCGTGGCACTCGGTGCCGTGTTGATCTCGCGGACCTTGCGCCCGCTGGAGCGGTTGCGCGCCCGGGCCAACGAAGTGGCGGACAACCCGCTGAGTCAGCAGTTGTACACCGGTCGCCGCGACGAAGTGGGGCAGATCGAATTCGCCCTGCAGATGCTCGAAGCGCAGATGGGCGCCGTGGTCGGCCGCATCGGCGACACCTCCAAGCGTCTGGCCGGGCACACCGCCGACCTCGCCAGCCATCTGCAACACAGCCACACCACCACGGTCGGCCAGCAGGGCGACGCGGATCAGGTGGCCGATGCGATCAACCGCATGGCGGCCCGGGTGGCGGAAGTGGCCAGCAGCGCCCAGCAGGCATCCCGCGCGGCGGACCAGGCCGAGGATGAAACCCAGGTCGGCCACAACCTGGTTGACCAGAGCCGCACGACCATCCTGCAATTGGCCAACGCCCTGGCCGAAGCCACGGAAGTGGTGCACACCCTGGAAAACCACAGCGAGGAGATTTCCGGCGTGCTGGAAGTTATCCACAGCATCGCCGAGCAGACCAACCTGCTGGCCCTCAACGCCGCGATCGAAGCCGCCCGGGCGGGTGATCATGGCCGCGGGTTTGCGGTGGTTGCCGATGAAGTCCGCGGCCTGGCCCAGCGCACCGCGCAATCGACCGGGGAAATCCAGCGGATGATCAGCGTGCTGCAGAGTGGCGCCCGTGACGCGGTGGTGGCGATGCAGCAGAGCAGCGATCACGCCGGGCAAAGCGTCGAACAGGCCCAGCACGCGACCCAGGCGCTGCACGGCATCAGCCAGCGGGTCAATCAGATCAGCGAGATGAGCATGCAGATCGCTTCGGCGGTCGAGCAGCAGAGCCTGGTCAGCGAAGACATCAACCGCAACATCATCAGCATCCGCCAGGCCAGTGAGCAGAGTGTCACTGCCGGTCAGCGCGGACATTCCACTGCCAGTGACGTGGCCGGTCTTGCCGAAGACCTGCGTCGCCTGGCCGAAGAGTTCTGGTGCCGGCGTCAATAAGACGCCGTATCAGAACCCGATGAAACTGTAGTGCCCGGCGCTCACGCCGGTGATCCTGGCCCCTGCCGAGCTCAGCTTTCCGGCAAGGTCGCCATCCTCCACATGTAATGTCCAGGCGGCGAGAGCCGCGTCCGGTTCGCTGGCCGTTTCCACCATGGCCTGGCGCAGCGCCGTCGTGTCCGGAAGATAAGCCGTGAAGCCGTTGCCTTTCAGGGCACTGGTGTCGATGCCCAGGCGTTGGCAGACCAGGGCCTTGTTGCGGATGTCCTCGCGGTCGGCCTGGCGTGAACGCTCGATCAGTTCCAGCAGTTGCGGGTCCACGACGCGCTCGCGGTGGATCAATGCCGCGCCGCTTTCCCAGGCTTCGGGCGGGCAGTCCTTGGCTTCGGGGCGCAACGGGATATGCGGATTGATCTCCATGGGATAGATGCGGCAGACCAGCGGGCGGCGCTCGTAGATCAGGCAGCGCAGTTCGGCGTCCAGGTTGCGGCACGGCCCCGGATTGAAGGCGGCGAAGGTGATGGCGACAAAGGCGTCGGTCGCGCCGCAGGGCACCGCGCAGGAACGACGGCGGGCGTGTTCCTGTTGCTCGACCGGCAAGCCCAGGCCGTTGTCGAGGAACGCCTCGACCAGCACGATGACCTGGCCGCCGTCATCGACCCATTGGCGGGCTTCGCTCAGGGTCAGCGGGACATGGTGGCCGGTACAGCACTTGCCGCAGCCGGTGCAGTTGAAATGCAGGGTGTTCGCTTCAGCGTTGCTCACGGTTTGCCAGGGGTCCATTCGGTCACGGTGGCGGTCTTGTGGCGCCGGTCGTAGAGGCACAGTTCGGTGCCCTTGCGGTTGTTCATGTGTTTTTGCGGGAAGCGGCCTTGCAGGAGGAGGGCGGAGTAGCCGGTGCGGTCGTCGAACTCGGCGCTCTTGCCGAGGGCGCGGACGTCCTTGAGCTGGCTGGCCTGGGTGCAGGCGCGCAGCAGTTGCTTGTCGTGTTCGGCCCAGGCCTGGTCGCTGGAGGCCTGCGCGGTGCTCGCCAGCAACAGGGCGCTGAGAAGGGTGAGGGTCTGCGCTTTCATCGGGAGTTGGCTCCGCAGGGGCATGAAGGCTGGATTATGCCTGACTGCCATATTGCGACAAGCGCAGCGCCGCCCAGTCGGCTCCGTTGGCTACCGCTCGGCGAACGCCACCGTCCGCGCCGCCACGATCAGGCAGTCGGTCAGCTCCGGCGACGAAAACTTGGTCAGCACCGCGTTGGCCCCGGCCGCCTTGGCCTTTTCGCTGTTCATCGCGCTGTCGAGCGAGGTGTGCAGCAGCACATACAGGTGCTGGAAGTCCGGCGTCTCGCGCAGGGTCCGGGTGAAGGCGTAGCCATCCATCTCGGACATCTCGATATCCGACACCACCACGTTGATTTCCTGATCGGTGCCTTGCAGCTCCAGCAACGTCGCAATCGCATCCTTGGCGCTGCGCGCGGTATGGCATTCCAGGCCGAGGCTGCGCAGGGTGTAGATCGACTGTTGCAGCGCAACCTGGCTGTCATCCACCACCAGTATGTTGGTCGCCGCCAGCACCGCCGCGTCTTCGCTGTTCAATTGTGCCGGGGCGTTGTCGTGGCGGCTCGGGGTGATGCCGTGGATGACCTTCTCGATATCCAGCACCTGCACCAGCGCGTCGTCGATGCGGGTCACGCCGGTAATGAACGATTTTTCCCCGGACGCATAGGGCGGCGGCCGGATGTCGGTGCTCAGGCAGTGCACGATGCGGCTCACCGCCTGGACATGCAGGCCCTGCTTGGAGCGGCTGATGTCGGTGACGATCAGGCAGCCACCGTTGGGGTCGGCCAGCGGCCGCTCGCCAATGGCGCGGGACAGGTCGATCACCGGCAGCGGGTTGCCACGCAGGGTCGCCACGCCTTTGACGTGGGGATGCGCTTCGGGCAGGCGGGTCAGCGGCGGACAGGGAATGATCTCGCTGACCTTGAGCAGGTTGATCGCCATCAGCTTGCCGCTGCGCAGGGTGAACAGCAGCAGCGACAGCGAGTCCGCGCGAGCTTTTTGCGAGAACATAGTGACCTTCGTGAAAAATGGGATTCAGAGGCTTGTGCCGGGTTATCGACCCGAGCAGCCATCGCTTTAACACATCTCGCTATCCGCGTAGACCGAGGCGGCGGGCGAGGCGGGCGAGGTTGGCACGGTCCAGGCCCAGTTCGCGGGCGGCGCTGGCCCAGTTGTGTTGATGCCGCTCCAGGCATGCTTCTATCAGGTGGCGCTGGTACAGGTCCAGCGCTTGGCGCAGATCGCCGCTGACGGCGGCGTTGGTGGTGTCGTGAAACGGTGCGGGCTCGGCCGGCGCGCTGGCGATACCTGGCAGGTCGAGGTCGGCGGCGTCGAGGCTGAGAATACGCGGGCGGTCGCGGTGTTGGCCGAGGGCCTTGAGCGCCGAGCGGCCGATCAGGTGTTCCAGTTCGCGGACATTGCCCGGCCAGTCGTAGGCCAGCAGCGCGGCCTGGGCTTCGGGGCTCAGACGCAGGCTGTTGAGGCCCATGCGCGAGCGATTCTGTTCAAGGAAGTAACCGCTGAGCAGCAGCACATCGCGACCGCGCTCGCGCAGCGCCGGCACGGGCAGCGGGTAAACGCTCAGGCGGTGGTAGAAGTCGGCGCGGTAGCGGCCGGCGCGCACTTCCTCGGCGAGGTCACGGTTGGTCGCGGCGATCAGTCGCACGTCCACCCGGTGCTCCTGGTCCGAACCCAGGCGCTGCAACTGGCCGCTCTGCAGCACCCGCAACAGTTTGGCCTGAACCAGCAGCGGCAGCTCGCCGACTTCATCGAGGAACAGCGTGCCGCCGTTGGCCAGCTCGAACTTGCCGCGGCGTTCGCCCACGGCGCCGGTGAAGGCGCCGCGGACATGGCCGAACAGTTCGCTTTCCACCAGGGTGTCGGGCAGGGCGGCGCAGTTGAGGCTGATCAGCGGTTTGTCGGCGCGCGGCGAGGCCTGGTGGATGGCCTGGGCTACCAGCTCCTTGCCGACCCCGGTTTCCCCGGTGATCAGCACGGTCAGGTCGCTGCCGCCGACCAGGCGGATTTCTTCCAGCAGGCGCTTGTGCGCCTTGCTCTGGCCGATCAGTTCCTTGTCTTGCTGGCCGCTGGCCTGGCGGTAGACCTCGGCGCGCTGGTGTTCGTCCTCGGCGCGCAGGGCCAGGCGTTCGATGCGCTGGGCCACGTTGACGGTGGCCGCGGCGAGGCTGGCGAAGGCTTGCAGGGCATCCAGCTCGACCTGCTGGAAGCTTTCTGGCGACAGTGCGTCGAGGGTGATCAGGCCCCACGGCCGCTCATCGACGAACAGCGGGCAGCCCATGCAGTCGTGGACTTCAAGCTGCTGGTGAAGGCCTTCGACCAGGCCGTCGTAGGGATCGGGCAGTTCGCTGTCGCTGGCGAAGCGGGTCGGCCCGCTGCGGCTGAGCAGGGCGGCGAAACGTGGGTGTTCGCTGACCCGGAAGCGGCGACCGAGGGTATCGGCACTCAATCCGTCCACCGCCAGCGGCACCAGCCATTCACCGTCCAGGCGCAACAGCGCGGCGGCGTCGCACGGCAGCAGGGCGCGCATGGCTTCCAGCAGGCGGCGATAGCGCTCGCCTTCCGGCAGTTCGCGGGACAGGTCGCTGACCAGGGGGAGCAGGGCGGTGAGCAGGGATTTTGCGGTCATAATGACTCCAGTTGGTCTTAACGACTCTAGCAGGCTTTGTGTCATTTTGACTCTTTGGCTTTCAATTGCCTGATTTTGCTGGGTTTTATAGTTGGCACGAATTCTGAAATGACAAGGGCAGTGTTTAAACCAGAAGCCTAAGGCTCAGGAGTCGTTCCATGCTTAATGCCCAAGACCGTGCAATCGTCAAAGCTACAGTGCCGCTGCTGGAAAGCGGTGGCGAAGCCCTGACCACCCACTTCTACAAAATGATGCTCAGCGAGTACCCCGAAGTGCGTCCGCTGTTCAACCAGGCCCACCAGTCCAGCGGCGACCAGCCACGGGCCCTGGCCAACGGCGTGCTGATGTACGCGCGGCATATCGACCAACTGGAGCAGTTGGGCGGGCTGGTCGGCCAGATCATCAACAAGCATGTGGCCTTGCAGATCCTGCCTGAGCATTACCCGATCGTCGGTCGCTGCCTGTTGCGCGCCATCGAGGAAGTGCTGGGCAGCGAGATCGCCACCCCCGAAGTGCTGGCGGCCTGGGGCGCGGCGTACCAGCAACTGGCGGACATCCTGATCGGCGCCGAAGAAGGCATGTATCAGCAGAAGGAAGCCGCCGAAGGTGGTTGGCGCGGTGCGCGGGCGTTCACGCTGGTCGAGCGGGTCGAGGAGAGCGCCGAGATCGTCTCCTTCTACTTTGCGCCGGTTGATGGCAAACCCGTACTGGTGGCGGAGCCTGGGCAATACATTGGCCTGCAACTGTTCATCGACGGCGCGGAGCAGCGCCGCAACTATTCCCTGTCGAGCCTCGGTGACGGACGTCTGTACCGCATCAGCGTCAAGCGCGAGGCGGGCGGCAAGGTGTCCAATTACCTGCATGACCAACTGAAAGTGGGTGACAGCATCAACCTGTTCCCGCCGGCGGGCGATTTCGTCCTGGCCGCCAGCGACAAGCCGCTGGTGCTGATCAGCGGCGGCGTCGGCATCACCCCGACCCTGGCGATGCTGGATGCGGCGCTGGACAGCGGTCGCCTGGTGCATTTCATCCATTGCGCCCGCAACGGTGCGGTGCATGCCTTCCGTGAACACGTTGATGCGCTGGCGGCGCGGCATCCACAGCTCAAGCGTTTCTATTGCTATGACGAGGATGACGGCGTGAGCTTGCCGGGCGATGCCCTGGGTTATCTGAGCCAGGAGCAACTGGCCGGCTGGTTGCCGCTGGAGCGAGATGTGGATGCCTACTTCCTCGGGCCCAAGCCGTTCATGGCGGCGGTGAAGCGCCAGTTGAAGGCTGCGGGCGTGCCGGAAGGGCAGAGCCGGTATGAGTTCTTCGGGCCGGCTGCGGCGCTGGAATAAGCCCAATCGCGACGGCTCGGCGCAATGCTGAGTCGTCGCGGCGCTTTTTCATTAATCCTCCTTTAATCAGCCTCCTCTTCACTCCTTCCTGCGCCTGCCTTTTCACACGGACTTCACCTTTGATCCGCGGTCTGCATGTAGACTTTCGGCCGGCGCGCCGTCATCTTGTGCGCCCCGCGGCTTTCAGCGAGGCCGAGTCGAACCACCTAGTGAAGGGAATGGCAATGAACGAGCAAACGCAGCGTCTCAATCGCGAGAGGCGCTTCCTGGTGCTGTTGGGTGTGATCTGTCTGGCGCTGATCGGCGGTGCCTTGTACATGCAGATCGTTCTTGGCGAGGCGCCTTGCCCGTTGTGCATCCTGCAGCGCTACGCGCTGTTGCTGATCGCCCTGTTCGCCTTCATCGGCGCGGCCATGCCCGGCAAGCGCAGCCTGACCGTTTTCGAGGGCCTGGTAGTGCTCAGTGCGCTGGGCGGTGTCGCCGCCGCCGGCAACCATGTCTATATCCTCGCCAACCCGGCGGTCAGTTGCGGCATCGATACCCTGCAACCGATCGTCGACGGACTGCCGTTGGCCTCGGTATTGCCGCTGGTGTTCCAGGTGGACGGCTTCTGCTCTACGCCATACCCACCTGTATTGGGACTTTCCCTTGCACAGTGGGCGCTTATGGCGTTCATCCTGACTGTGGTTCTGGTGCCGTTGGGCATCATCCGCAACCGTCGTCAGCGTTAGACAAAAGTCATGTTTTGACGCAAGCCTCTTGTTGAAGGAAGTTTCCCTCAGGCTGCGCACCCTGGTTGATCTGCGTCAATGTCAAACCCTTGTGGTACGGGCGTTTCAGGACTATTGAGCAGGGTGCGACAAACTGTCGCGAAACTGATTTATCGGGCCGGATTATTACACTTCTTGTAAAAGACTGTTGCTCAATAAGTCATAGTCAATGGTTGGTTACCTATCTACAATCGCCCCCAATTTCCGTTCGGCACTGCTTGCAAGTCGCATTAACAAAGGCTCCCAGGGCTTTTTCGCTGACTTCGACGAGCGCCGCCCGCGGCGATGCAGGGCTGACTCCTCTCCGTGATTTTCCGCACCAAATGGACTTGGTCTGAGATACAGGCCTGTTGCCCACGAAGTCAGAATAATAACCACGCACCACCCAGGTTCATGCCGAGCAGCGCCGCTTCTCAAGGTATGTCCCTATTCGCCCGTAAATGCTGACACTAGGCAGGACGAAGTGTTGGCGACCAAAACACAAATTGCATTGAAGCAAGCTGATCTAGAGGTCGTGAGATGAGTAAAAAGCGTTACCCCAGACTGTTTGGCATTCTGCCCTTTTTAGGCATGCTTTTACTCAGTGGGTGCAACTGGACCCTGCTCGACCCGAAGGGTCAGGTTGGCATTGAGCAAAAGAACCTTATCCTCATCGCCTTCGGCCTGATGCTGCTGGTGGTGGTCCCGGTCATTTTCATGACCCTGGCCTTCGCCTGGAAGTATCGCGCCTCGAACAAGGCTGCCAAATACACTCCGGACTGGTCGCACTCGACCAAGATCGAAGTCGCTATCTGGACCATCCCGGTACTGATCATCGTCGCCCTGGGCGTCGTGACCTACAAGACCACCCATGAGCTGGACCCGTATCGTCCGCTGGTTTCCGACGTGAAGCCGGTGCAGATCGATGTGGTCGCCCTGGACTGGAAATGGCTGTTCATCTACCCGGAACAAGGCATTGCCACGGTCAACAAGATCGTCTTCCCGGCCAACACCCCGGTCAACTTCCGTGTGACCTCTGATTCGGTGATGAACTCGTTCTTCATCCCGGGCCTGGGCGGCCAGATCTACGCGATGGCCGGCATGACCACCAAGCTGCACTTGATCGCCAACGAAAACGGTGTGTTCGACGGTATCTCGGCGAACTACAGCGGTGCCGGCTTCACCGGTATGAAATTCAAGGCAGTCGCCACCTCCCAGGCCGATTTCGAGGCATGGGTGAACGAAGTCAAGCAATCGCCAAAACAGCTGGACAAGGCTGAATACGAGTCCTTGGCCAAGGCTAGCGAAAACAACCCGGTAGCGCTGTACAGCGTGGCACCGGCCGAGCAGTTCCAGACCATCGTCGACAAGTACGAAGGCATGAACCGCGGCAAGCCGGTAGTACACGAGAAGGCCGAGCACAAGCAGGCAGCGGCCGCTACCGAGGGTATGGACGTGAGTATGCATTCAGCTGCTGGGGCAGAGGAGTAAGAGATGTTCGGTAAATTAAGTCTGGACGCGGTCCCGTACCACGAGCCGATAGTCATGGTGACGCTCGCCATGATTGCGCTCGGCGGTATCGCGTTGTTCGCGCTAATCACCTACTACAAGAAGTGGACCTACTTGTGGACCGAGTGGCTGACCTCGGTCGACCACAAGAAGATCGGCGTGATGTACATCATCGTCGCGATGCTCATGCTGATCCGCGGCTTCGCCGACGCCATCATGATGCGTACCCAGCTCGCGGCCGCCACCGGCGGTGCCGAGGGCTACCTGCCCCCAGAGCACTATGACCAGATCTTCACCGCTCACGGTGTGATCATGATCATCTTCATGGCGATGCCATTCTTCACCGGCCTGATGAACCTCGCGGTTCCTCTGCAGATCGGTGCACGTGACGTTGCCTTCCCGTTCCTCAACTCCCTGAGCTTCTGGCTGCTGGTGTCCGGCGTTGCGCTGGTCAACATCTCCCTGGGCGTCGGCGAGTTCGCCAAGACCGGTTGGGTAGCCTATCCGCCGCTTGCGGGAATCCAGTACAGCCCTGGTGTCGGGGTTGACTACTACATCTGGGCGCTACAGCTATCGGGTCTGGGTACAACGCTTACGGGCGTGAACTTCCTGGCAACCGTGCTGAAAATGCGCGCGCCTGGCATGAAGCTGATGGACATGCCGATCTTCACCTGGACCTGCACCTGGGCCAACGTTCTGATCGTCGCTTCGTTCCCGATCCTGACTGCTGCACTGGCTCTGCTGACTGTTGACCGTTATCTGGACTTCCACATTTTCACCAACGAGCTTGGTGGGAATCCGATGATGTACGTCAACCTGTTCTGGGCCTGGGGTCACCCTGAGGTTTACATCCTGATCCTGCCGGCCTTCGGTGTGTTCTCGGAAGTCACCTCGACCTTCACCGGCAAACGCCTGTTCGGTCACCACTCGATGATCTATGCATCGGGCGCGATCGCGGTACTTGGCTTTGCGGTATGGCTGCACCACTTCTTCACCATGGGTTCTGGCGCCAGCGTCAACACCTTCTTCGGTCTGGCAACGATGCTGATTTCGATCCCGACCGGGGTAAAACTGTTCAACTGGCTGTTCACGATCTACCAGGGCCGTCTGCGCTTCACCGCGCCGGTTCTGTGGACCCTCGGCTTCATGGTCACCTTCTCCATCGGTGGCATGACCGGCGTTCTGCTGGCTGTACCGGGCGCTGACTTCGTGCTGCACAACAGCCTGTTCGTGATCGCTCACTTCCACAACGTGATCATCGGTGGTGCGGTGTTCGGCTACATCGCCGGCTTCGCCTTCTGGTTCCCGAAAGCCTTCGGTTTCACCCTGAACGAGAAGTGGGGCAAAGCTGCCTTCTGGTTCTGGATCTCCGGTTTCTACGTGGCCTTCATGCCGCTGTACGCACTGGGCTTCATGGGTATGACCCGTCGTCTGAACAGCTCGGACAACCCTGCCTGGGAACCGTACCTGTACGTTGCCGTGGTCGGCGCCGTGCTGATCCTGTTCGGTATCGCTTGCCAACTGATCCAGCTGTACGTGTCGATCCGCGATCGCAACGAAAACCTGGACGTGACCGGCGACCCATGGGGCGGCCGTACCCTGGAATGGTCGACTTCGTCGCCACCACCGTTCTACAACTTCGCCACCATGCCTGAGAAAGTGGGCCTGGACGCCTGGCACGAAGCCAAGGAAGCCGGTGTTGCGTACAAGGCTCCAGCCAAGTACGAAGCGATCCACATGCCGAACAACACCTCTACCGGTGTGTTCATGGGCCTGTTCCTGACCATCTTCGGTTTCGCCTTCATCTGGCACATCTGGTGGCTGGTGGGTGTGAGCCTGTTCGCTACCGTTGCAGTCTTCGTTCGCCACGCTGCGCGTGACGACCAGGGCTACATGGTTCCTGCCGAGGAAGTGGCGCGCATCGAAGGTGAGCGCATGAAGACCCTGGGTCTGGCCACCGGCGCGCCTGCTGGCGCACGTGTTGAATCGTTCGAGCGGGTTTAATCAATGTCCAGTCAAGTAATCAACGCAGGTGCTCATGGTCACGACCATGGGCACGACGATCACCACCATGACTCAGGCCAGATGACCGTATTCGGTTTCTGGCTGTACCTGATGACCGACTGCATTCTGTTTGCGTCGATCTTCGCTACCTACGCGGTGCTGTCCGGCAACTTTGCCGGCGGCCCGTCGGGTCATGACATCTTCGAACTGAACTACGTACTGGGTGAGACCGCGCTGCTGCTGTTCTCCAGTATCACCTTCGGCTTCGCGATGCTGCAGATGTACAAAGGCAACAAGAGCGGCGTACTGGGCTGGCTGGCCGTTACCTGGCTGCTGGGCGCCGGCTTCATCGGCATGGAAATCAACGAGTTCCATCTGCTGATCAGCGAAGGCTTCGGCCCATCGCGCAGCGGCTTCCTGTCGGGCTTCTTCGCCCTGGTCGGTACCCACGGTCTGCACGTGACCGCCGGTCTGATCTGGATGGCAATCCTGATGTACCAGATCAACAAGCACGGCATCACCAACACCAGCAAGACCCGCATGAGCTGCCTGAGCCTGTTCTGGCACTTCCTGGACGTGGTCTGGATCTGCGTGTTCACCGTCGTGTACCTGATGGGAGTTCTGTAAATGGCTAACGCACACAACAGCAGCCACGGCCACGACGAAGCCAACCACGGCAGCGTCAAGTCCTACGCCATCGGCTTCATCCTGTCGGTGATCCTGACTGTCATTCCATTCGGCCTGGTGATGTACCCGACCCTGCCGAAAGACATGACCCTGCTGATCATCGTTGCGTTCGCAGTGATCCAGATCGTGGTGCACCTGTACTACTTCCTGCACCTGGATGGCTCGCAAGCAGCACGCTCCAGCGTGACGTCGTTCCTGTTCACGGCGCTGGTCATTGCGCTGTTGGTCGGCCTGTCGCTGTGGATCATGTTCAGCATCCACTCAAGCATGATGGCGAAGTGAGGTAAGGCGGCATGTCCCTCAAGCACTTTATCCAGATCACCAAACCGGGAATCATTTTCGGTAACGTGTTGTCGGTAGCGGGCGGATTCTTCCTCGCTGCACAAGGGCATGTCGACTTCATGCTGTTCCTCGCCACGGTGATTGGCACTTCGCTGGTCGTCGCATCCGGTTGTGTTTTCAACAACTGGATCGACCGCGACATCGATATCAAGATGGAGCGCACCAAGAACCGTGCGATGGTTCAGGGGCTGATTTCGTCGAAAGTTGCATTGGTCTACGCCACCCTGCTCGGGGTGGCCGGCCTCGGCCTGCTGTATGTGCAGGCCAATGCGCTGGCGGCGCTGTTCGGCCTGATTGGCTTCATCATCTACGTGGGTTTCTACAGCCTGTACCTGAAGCGTAAATCGGTGCACGGCACCCTGGTTGGCAGCCTGTCCGGTGCCATGCCTCCGGTGATCGGCTATTGCGCCGTGAGCGGTACCTTCGACCTGGCTGCATTGACCCTTCTGGTGATGTTCAGCCTGTGGCAGATGCCGCACTCCTACGCGATCGCGATCTTCCGCTTCAACGACTACCTGGCTGCTTCGATTCCGGTCCTGCCGGTCAAGCGCGGCATCCTGGTGGCCAAGAAGCACATCCTCTGGTACATCGTGGCCTTCCTTGCGGCGACCCTGATGCTGACCTTTGGTGGCTACGCCGGCATGAGCTATCTGGCGGTGGCCGCGGCCATGGGCATGTACTGGTTGTACATGGCCTGGACCGGTTACAAGGCCAAGGATGATCGTCTGTGGGCACGCAAGTTGTTCGTGTTCTCCATCTTCACCATCACCGCCCTGAGCGTGATGATGTCGCTGGACACCAAGGTGCCTGCCGAGCTGTTGCTGACCTACGCGCACTGAGTGCGAAAGGTTTGACGAGAACGCCCCGGACCGAAAGGTTCGGGGCGTTTTTGTTTGTGGCCTTGGAGCCTGGCCACAGAAATAAATCTTTACAGCCTTCCCCGTCAGCCACTATCTTCCAGATCGGCCACCGCAGTGGCCAACGTCGCTCGGACGGTTCCGGGCGCTTACGTCTTCGAGGAAGTCATGGCCGACCAAGGTTCGCCGCGCCGCTTTGCGCGCATAGATCGTCTCCCCCCCTACGTCTTCAACATCACCGCCGAACTCAAGATGGCTGCGCGCCGTCGTGGCGAGGACATCATCGACCTGAGCATGGGCAACCCCGACGGGGCCACGCCGCCGCACATCGTCGAGAAACTGGTGCAGGTCGCCCAGCGCGAAGATACCCACGGCTACTCCACCTCTCGCGGCATTCCGCGTCTGCGTCGGGCCATTTCGCGCTGGTACAAGGACCGCTACGAGGTCGAGATCGACCCGGAAAGCGAAGCCATCGTCACCATCGGCTCCAAGGAAGGCCTGGCTCACCTGATGCTGGCAACCCTGGATCATGGCGACACCGTCCTGGTGCCCAACCCCAGCTACCCGATCCACATCTATGGCGCAGTCATCGCCGGCGCCCAGGTGCGTTCGGTGCCGCTGGTGCCGGGCGTGGACTTCTTCAATGAGCTGGAACGGGCCATTCGCGAGTCGATCCCCAAGCCGAAGATGATGATCCTCGGCTTCCCGTCGAACCCGACCGCGCAGTGCGTCGAGCTGGACTTCTTCGAGCGCGTCGTGGCCCTGGCCAAACAGTACGACGTGCTGGTGATCCACGACCTGGCCTACGCCGACATCGTCTACGACGGCTGGAAAGCCCCGTCGATCATGCAGGTGCCGGGCGCCAAGGACATCGCGGTCGAGTTCTTCACCCTGTCCAAGAGCTACAACATGGCCGGCTGGCGGATCGGTTTCATGGTCGGTAACCCGGAACTGGTCAGCGCCCTGGCGCGGATCAAGAGCTACCACGACTACGGCACCTTCACGCCGCTGCAGGTCGCGGCCATCGCTGCGCTGGAGGGCGACCAGCAACCGGTGCTCGACATCGCCGAGCAATACCGCCAGCGCCGCAACGTACTGGTCAAGGGCCTGCACGAGATGGGCTGGATGGTCGAGAACCCCAAGGCGTCGATGTATGTCTGGGCGAAGATCCCGGAACAATATGCCCACCTCGGTTCGCTGGAGTTCTCCAAGAAGCTGCTGGCCGAGGCCAAGGTCTGCGTGTCGCCGGGTATTGGTTTTGGTGACTACGGTGACGACCATGTGCGTTTCGCCCTGATCGAAAACCAGGACCGTATCCGCCAGGCGGTTCGCGGCATTCGCCAGATGTTCCGCGCCGATGGCATCGAGCCGCCGAAGGCTGGCAAACCTGCTCGCGGCTAGTCGATCGAACGACGCCCCGCTGATGCCGCAAGGCGTTGGCGGGGCGTTTTCATTTCCGCCGGTCGGCTGCCGGTATTTCTTTTTTTGCCCCCCTTCTCAAGCGCAAGCCGTTGCATAGAATGGTCGCCGGGATTCCCCCTATAACGACAATTCTCCCCCCCCCTCCTAATCATGTCCAAGACCAGTCCTTGTATGAGTTGTGGCGCCTGCTGCGCGCATTTTCGTGTGTCTTTTTTCTGGGGCGAATGCGCTTCGTCCGGTGGCTGTGTGCCGGACGAGGTGGTGGTGCAGATCAGCCCCAGCCGGGTGGCGATGATCGGCACCGACGCAAAGCCCGTACGCTGCATGTCCCTGGCGGGAGAGGTGGGCAAGGGCGTGAGCTGCAACATGTATGCGCAACGTTCCAGCACCTGCCGGGAGTTCGAGGCGTCGTGGGAAAACGGTGAACACAACCCGAGCTGCGACGATGCCCGCGCGGCCTATGGCTTGCCACCGTTGCAGCCCTATGACGAGGGTTCAAACGCCGCGTGAATGAATAAGCGATCAGGGGCGTTCCAGGGTTGTTCATCGGCGATCGGCCACGAACACGCTGGTAAGTGCGCAAAGTAATTTAAGTAAGACATTTCCTACCTAGATGATGGCTTTTTGCTGTAAAACTCTCCCATTCGGATTCTTACATTGCCAAGGTCGGGCCATTCAACTGAATAGCCGCAGGAAACCGCGCCTATTGCGTTGATACCTGCGTTGTCAGGTGTGAGTCGCCTGATCCACATCGGGAGTTGTGTGTGGACAGTCGGTCAGCCTTATCCATTCGTGTACGTCGTAGCCCCTTGTCGCTTTCCATCAGCCTGGCGGCCATGGGACTGCTGGCCAGCCTCAGCAGTGCGCAGGTGTTGGCAGCCTGTACACCGGGCGTGCCCAGCAACGGTGTCACGGTGACCTGTAGCGGAACCGACCAGCGCAACTTCAGCAGCGCGGCCAGCAGCCTCATGGTCAACGTTTCCTACACTGCCCAGGTGGGCTCCGATGGCTCCGGCAACCCGGTGATGCAACTCACCGGCAGCAACAACCGCATCAACAACCAAGGCTGGATCAATCCGTCCTACATCGGCCAGCAGACAGTGCTGACCACCGGCTTGCAAGTCGGTAACGCCTTTACCCAGAACATCTCCATCACCAACTACACCGATGCTCGACTGTCCGGCACCAGCGCCGACCTCGGCGCATCCCTGCTTGATCTGAAGGGCATGGCGGTCGATGCGCAGGCTGGGGCGGGCGGCAAGGTGACCATCGTCAACAGCGGGACCATCCAGAGCGAGCGGATCCTCGGGGCGAGCGTGCTGGTCGCGGACATGCCGGTTATGGCGGTCTACGGTGGTGCCCAGGTCGAGATGACCAACATGAACGATATCTATGGCCGGGTCGCGTTCCAGGCATCGGTCGAAGGCAACATCTTCACCAACACCGGCACAGTCGCGGGCAGCCTGTCCCTGGGCGCCGGTGGTGGCAACAACCGTTTCAACGCGGTCACCGGCTCGTCGGTAGTGAGTGGCGGTGCCAGCAGCACTGATTCGGTCACCGTCGACTCGAACTCCAACCTGGTATTCGTCAGACCTGGTGCCGTCGATGGCGGGGCAGGTGCCTCCAATACCCTGGCCTTGCAGAACGCTATCGGCGGCGGTAGCGGCACAGCGGGCTCGGGTTCGGTGTCGGCGGCGAACTTCCTCAACTTCAGCAACCTGCTGGTGCAGGCCGGTAGCTGGACGGTGAGCGGTGCGCTGCTGACCGGCTACACCAGCACCACCCTGATCGGTGGTTCGCTGTCGGTGAACAATGACGCGGTGTTCGGCAGCGGTGACGTCAGCATCAACAATGCCACCCTCACCACCCACGTCGGCACGGTCAACCTGGCCAACAATATCCTGATCGGCACCGCAGGCATGACAACCACCGGCATCAACACCCTCACCCTCAATGGTGTGGTGTCCGGCGGGGCCACGGGGACGCTGATCAAGAACGGCTCCGGCACCCTGCGCATCAACGGCGCCAACACCTATGCCGGAGGCACCACGCTCAATGCGGGCACCGCCGTGGTCAGCACCAACCAGGCGTTCGGCACGGGCGGTGTTGCCATTGGTGCCGCCGGCGCCCGTCTCGATGCAAGCGGCTCGGTCAGCCTCGCCAACAACATCAGCCTGACAGGTAACGGCACCTTTGGCGGTACCGGCAACCTGACCCTGACCGGCATCATCAGCAACATCACCAGCCGGGGCATTTCCAAGGTTGGCAGCGGCCAGTTGATTCTGACTAACGCCAACACCTTCCAGGACGGCGCCACGCTGTCGGCGGGTACGTTGAGCGTTGGCAACAACCTGGCCCTGGGCAGCGGCGACGTGAGGGTCACCGGTGCATCCACCCTGACCAGCACCCAATCGGTCACCTTGAACAACAAGGTATTACTGGTCGCCAACCTGACCGTCGGCGGTAGCAACGACATTACCCTCAACAACGTTGTCAGCGGTGGAACGACCGCCAAGCTGATCAAGACCGGCAGCGGTAACCTCACTCTCAGCGGCGCCAACACCTTCCAGGGTGGCATCGAACTCAACGGCGGTACCCTCACCGCCCCCGCCGACAACGGAGAGCTGGGCAGCGGCGCTTTGACCGTCACGGGCAACAGCCGTCTGGTGTACGGAACCTCGCTGATGGGGCTGACCCCGATCACTATCAACAGCGGCAACACCCTGGAGTTTTCCAACGACGTCACGGTGAATTACAACGCTCAGATGTCCGGCGCTGGTGATCTCGTCAAAACCGGCACCGGAAGTCTGGAACTGTTTATAGCCTCCACGCTCACCGGGCTGGTGGATGTGCGCCAGGGTACGGTCAAATCAGCGGTCTCCAATGCGCTCGGCAACAATCCGAACCTCAACATCGATAGCGGCGCGTTGGTCACGATCGACTTCGGCGCGGGCCTCAAGAGCCTGACCGGGGCCGGTCAGATAACCGTGAACAGCGGGCCACTGACCATTGGCAACGGCAACGCCAGTTCGACCTTCGACGGCGTCATCAGCGGTCCTGGCGCTGTGATCAAGGCCGGTACCGGTCTCCTGACCCTGACTGGCATCAGCACTCACACCGGTACCACCACAGTCAACGGCGGCCGGCTCAACATCGCCTCTGGCGGCAGGCTGACCAGCAACCTGGTCACCGTGGCCAACGGCGGGACCCTGGGGGGCAGCGGTACGCTCACCGGCGGCCTGACCATCAACAACGGTGGTCATCTGGCGCTTGCCAGCGGTAACAAGCTCACCACCGGTGCGCTGACGCTGTCCAGCGGCAGCATCGTGGATATCGCGCTGGGCACGCCGACGGTCGCCACGCCAATGGCCAGCGTCAACGGCAATCTCGCCATCAATGCCAGCCCGACCTTCAACTTCACCGACGCCGGTGACATGGCCAACGGCATCTACCGGCTGTTCGACTACACCGGGACGCTCACCTATACGGGTGGCACCCTGGGCACCGTGCCGACGGGCATCCTGTCAGGCGAGATCACCCTCGACATCAGCCAGAACAACATCGTCAATGTCGTCGTCAACTCGGCATTGCTGGCCCGGCAGTATTGGGACGGCGGCGGCACTTACGGTAACGGCGTGATCAACGGCGGCACCGGTGTCTGGAACAACGTGGAAAACAACTGGACCAAGGCCAACGGCAACAGCATCGACGGCTGGAATGGCGTGTCGGCGGTGTTCAAGGGGACTGCGGGCCTGGTGATCATCGAAGGCACCCAGACCGCCAGCAGCCTGCTGTTCAGTGCCAGTGGCTATACCCTGAGCAGCGCTTCAGGCGGCCTGCTCAGCCTGGTCAACACCTCCGGCGGCTCGGCGACCATCAGCACCGACACCGGGGTTTCCACCCTGATCGACGCCCAGATCGGCGGCGCTGGCAAGCTGGAGAAAACCGGCGCCGGCACCTTGATCCTGGCCGGCAACAACCTTCATAGCGGCGGTACTGCACTGACGGCGGGCACCCTGATCGTCCGCCGCAATACCGCTGTGGGCAGCGGTACGCTGGCGCTTGGCGCCGGCACCCTCCTCAGCACCGACACCACTGCTGTGCAGTTGACCAACACTGTGGTTCTCAACAGTGTGGCCAACATCGTGGTTGGCAGCGGCGCCGATCTGACCCTGACTGGTGCCGTCAGCGGCGCTGGCGGTCTGGTCAAGATCGGTACCGGCAGCCTGGTGCTGAGCGGCAACAACGGGCAACTGGGCAATACCTGGCTCAATGCCGGTGGCCTGGTGCTGGGCAGCAACTCCGCGTTGGGTTTGGGCACCCTGAACACCCTCAACAACACCACGCTGGACAGCGGCCTGGCGGGCGTGCAGATCGGCAACGATGTGGCCATGAGCGGCAACCTGACGGTACTCGGCAGCCGCGACATGTCCCTTACCGGCACTGTGTCCGGTACCGGCAACCTGATCAAGAACGGCACCAGCACGCTGAGCCTGACGGGCGCCAACACCTTGAATGGCAGCGTCTCGTTGAACCAGGGCACACTGCGCCTTGGCAGTAACAATTCGCTGGGCAACGCCAACCTGGTGGTCGGCGGCGTGTCGACCTTGCAGGCGGCGGCGAACCTTACCGTCAGTAACGCCGTCGCCCTCGGCGGCGAACTCACGGTTAGCGGCAGCAACGACCTGACCCTTTCGGGCGTGGTCTCCGGGGCTTCCGGACTGGTCAAGGACGGCACCGGCAAGCTGACCCTGAGCGGTGCCAACCTCTACCAGAGCCCGACCACCCTCAACGCCGGCACGCTGGTGCTGGGTAATGCCCAGGCGCTGGGCCTCAGCCGGCTGGATGTGAACGGCACCGGCGCGCTGGAAAGCAGCAGCGCTTTGACCGTGGGCAACGACGTCACCATCAGTGGCGCCCTCACCGTGCAGGGCAGCAACAACCTGACCCTCGACGGCTCCATCACCGGCATGGGCAGTCTGACCAAGGCTGGCAGCGGTACCTTGACCCTTAACGGCGGCGACGGTTTCTACGGTGTCTACAACGTCAACGGCGGTCGCCTGATCAGCAACACCGCGATCACCCTGGGCGAGCCGAGCGCGATCAATGTCGCGTCCGGCGCAACCCTGCAATTGGCCGCGGGTGCTGCCACCGGCCAGCTCAACGGCGCGGGTAATGTGCAACTCGAT
This sequence comes from Pseudomonas sp. Marseille-P9899, assembly GCF_903166565.1. Taxonomy (NCBI): domain Bacteria; kingdom Pseudomonadati; phylum Pseudomonadota; class Gammaproteobacteria; order Pseudomonadales; family Pseudomonadaceae; genus Pseudomonas; species Pseudomonas sp. Marseille-P9899. The sequence goes on along the minus strand of NZ_CAESCG010000006.1, from coordinate 3,204 downwards.
GCGGGCGAATTCCGGGTTGATGAGGGCACCTTCAGCGGCGCGCTGAGCGGAAACGGCGACCTCTACAAAAACAGCAGCGGCACACTGCAACTCAGCGGCAACAGCGCGCTGGCCGGGGCAACCACCATTGCCGGTGGCATCTTGCGGGTCAATGGCAGTCTGGGTAACGGCAGTGTTTCGGTCGAGAACGGTGCATCCCTGACCGGCAGCGGCACCCTGGGCGGCGCAGTGACCGTCGCCAATGGCGGCCACCTGAGCTTGGCCAGCGGTTCGGTACTGACCCTCGGCTCGCTGGTATTGAATGACCTCTCCAACCTCGACGTCGCCCTCGGCGCCGCCATTGCGGGCGCGGCGGGACTGGCCAACGTCAGCGGAAACCTGACCCTGGACGGCAAGCTGAATATCACCGACGTCGGTGGCTTCGGCTTGGGCGTGTACCGCCTGTTCGACTACAACGGTTCGTTGATCGACAACGACCTGCAGTTCGGTGTGTTGCCGACGGGCCTCCTGGCCAATGAACTGGAACTGCAGACCAATGTTTCCAACCAGGTCAACCTGGTGGTGGGCAGCCCCGACTACATCCGGTTCTGGGACGGCAGCGAGCTGACCGGCAATGGAACCGTCGAAGGCGGCAACGGCACCTGGAGCAGCAGCAACGGCAACTGGACCACTATCAACGCCGGGCTCAACGGTGCCTGGAACAGTTCCTTCGCGGTGTTCCAGGGCGCGGCCGGCACAGTGGTCGTGGATGGCACCCAAAGCGTCACCGGCCTGCAGTTCATCACCGATGGCTATCAACTGGTGGGCGGCGGTACGGATTCGCTGCAACTGGTCAACGGCACCAGCGGCTACAGCATGCTGCGCGTGGACAACGGCGCGACCGCGACGCTGGACGTGAGCCTGGGCGGCAGCGGTGTGCTGAACAAAGTCGACAGCGGCACGTTGGTGCTCAATGGCGCCAATACCTATAGTGGCGGAACTCTCCTGACCGCGGGCACCCTGGTGCTGGGCAACAACGCGGCGCTGGGCTCCGGCAACCTGACCACCTCCGCCGGCACCACGCTGGACAGCAACAAGGCGGTCAGCCTGGTCAACGATTTGCTCCTCAACGGCGCACTGACCCTGGCTGGCAGCCAGGACCTGACGCTGAACGGCCTGGTGCAGGGCACTGGCACGCTGGTGAAGAATGGCGGCAGCACGCTGACCCTGAATCAGGCTAACAGCTATGCCGGCACCACGTTCAACGCCGGCACGGTGGTACTGGGCAACAGCACCGCGCTGGGCACCGGCCTGCTTACCGTCGCTGGCCCGGCCCACCTCGGTACCAGCACGGCAATGACGTTGGCTAACGCGATCGGCATCAATTCCGGCTCCAGCCTGACCTTGGCCGGCAGCCATGACCTGATCCTGAGCGGCGCGATGAGCGGTGACGGCACTCTGGTCAAGCAGGGCTTCAGCACCGTGAACCTCACGGGCAACAGCAACTTCTCCGGCTCTTACGAGATCTACGGCGGTCTCCTCAACCTGCTGGGCAGCAATGGCTCGAACGCCCCGCGGATCAGTATTCAAAGGAACGGCATGCTCGGCGTTGGTGTCGACAGCACCGTGCACATGCTCAGCGGGCAGGGCGCGGTCCAGCTCAACAACAATAGCGTCCTTACCCTGCGTAATGGTAGCTATGCAGGCCGCATCACCGGGACTGGCAGCCTGAACATCGCCTCCGGAATCGTGGCGCTGAACGGCCTTGGCAGCATCACCGGTGCCACCACCGTCTCCTCGGGCAGCCTGTATGTTTATGGTGCGCTTGCTACGTCTTCGCTGTCCGTTGCCAACGGCGCGACCCTTGGCGGCGGCGGCACTATCATCAGCGCCGTGACCATCGCCGATGGCGGCCATCTGCAAGCCATCAGCACCAACACGCTGACTACGGGCAACCTGACCCTCAACAACGACTCCAACCTTGATGCCCTCCTCGGCGCCGCCGTCGCCGGTGCCGCAGGAATGATCAAGGTCAACGGCAACCTGGTGCTGGACGGCAAGCTCAACGTCACTGACGTGGGCGGCTTCGGCCTGGGCGTCTACCGCCTGATCGACTACACCGGCACCCTCACCGACAACGGTCTGGCGATCGGCACGATCCCGGGTGGCCTGGTGGCGGGCGACCTGGAAGTGCAAACCAGCGTCGGCAATCAGGTCAACCTGCTGGTGGGTGGCGGCGCGGGTAGCGTGCTGTTCTGGAACGGCAGCACCACCGCCCCTGGCGGCATTGTCGGCGGCAATGGCACCTGGGGCGGCACGGCCAGCAACTGGACCAACGCCACCGGCAACTTCGACCAGGGCTGGAAGGACGGCTTCGCCGTGTTCCAGGGCGCGGCGGGTACCGTCACGGTCGAAGGCACTCAAAGCACCACCGGCCTGCAGTTCCTCACCGATGGCTACAACGTGGTTGCGGGTACTGCGGGTGAGTTGAACCTGATCAACGGTTCCACTGGCTATGCCGGCGTACGCGTGGGCAGCGGCAACACGGCTACGGTCGATGTGAACCTGACCGGCAGCGCGACCCTCAACAAACTGGAATCCGGCACCCTGGTGCTGAACGGCAACAACAGCTACAGCGGCGGTACTCAGCTCAATGGCGGCACCTTGGTAGTGGGCAGCAACGCCGCGCTGGGCACCGGCACCTTGACCACCGCCGACCTGACCACGCTGGACAGCAACCGCGCCGTCACCCTCGGCAACGCCGTGACCGTGAACGATGGCCTGATCCTCGCCGGCAGCAACGACCTTGGCCTTACCGGCACTATCAGCGGTACCGGCGCTCTGGCGAAGAACGGCGCTGCCAACCTGACCCTGAGCGGCAACAACACCTACAGCGGTGGAACCCTGCTCAACGCCGGCAGCCTGACCCTCGGTCACAACGCCGCGCTGGGTACGGGTGCGCTGAGCATTCTCGGCAATACCAGCCTGGACACCAGCGCCAATCTGCAAGTGAGCAACAACATTGTCGTGGCGCAGCAACTGACGCTGGGCGGCAGCCATGACCTGACGCTGAGCGGTGCGCTCAGTGGCAACGGCGAGCTGATCAAGAACGGCAACGGCCAGCTTCTGCTGACCGGCACCAGCACCTACACCGGCAACACCTCGGTCAACGCGGGCGGCCTCACCGTCAACGGTACCTTCGCCAGCGCCAACGTGCAGATCGCC
>NZ_CAESCG010000005.1:0-447541 GCF_903166565.1 Pseudomonas sp. Marseille-P9899 | reverse complement strand
TTGCGGATGGTCGGGCGGCTACGCTACACCGCCGACTATCGCAACGCCGTCAGCCGGCCCGAGCTGATCGCCCGGGTGTGGCGGGTACTCGACGTGGCGGTGCAGAACATCGAGCTGCGCCAGACCCCCCCCCGCCCCGGGCGGGGGAACACGCCCCCCGCCCCGGGGGGGGCGGGGCGCGCGGGGGGAATCCCTTCCCGCGAGCAAGGACGGCCGGGGCGTCGCCTGCGGGGGGCAAGCGCTGACCCGGCCCCGCCTGCAACTGCCCGGCGGCAAGGCGCTGAACTTCAGCGACCTGTTCAATAGCCGTCGCGAGAAATTCACCCCCGGCACGGTACTCGGCCAATGAACCCGCGTCTGGCCGCCGCTCGTGCCCTGGCCGCTGTGCTCAGCGGCAAAGCCTCGCTGAACAGTTCGCTGCCGGCGCAACTGGACAAGGTCGAGGCCCGCGACCGCGGCCTGACCCAGGACCTCGCCTTCGGCACCGCCCGCTGGCAGCCACGCCTGTCGGCACTGGGCGAGCGTCTGCTGCAAAAACCTTTCAAGAGCGCCGATGCCGATGTGCAGGCCTTGATGCTGGTGGGCCTGTACCAGTTGTTCTACACCCGCGTCCCGGAACACGCCGCCATCGGCGAAACCGTAGGCTGCGCCGACAAGCTGAAAAAGCCCTGGGCCAAGGGCCTGCTCAACGCCGTGCTGCGCCGCGCCCAGCGTGAAGGCAACGACATCCTCGCCGAGCTGGAACGCGATCCGGTGGTGCGCACCGCTCACCCGCGCTGGCTGCAAAAGTCGCTGAAGGCGTTCTGGCCGGAGCAGTGGGAAGCCATCTGCGCCGCCAATAACGCCCATCCGCCGATGATCCTGCGGGTCAACCGCCGTCATCACAGCCGCGACGCCTACCTCGAATTGCTGCGCCAGGCCGGCATCGACGCCGCGCCGTGCCAGTACAGCGTCGACGGCATTCTGCTGGCCGTCGCCTGTGATGTGCGTGACCTGCCGGGCTTCGCCGACGGCTGGATCAGCGTCCAGGACGAAGCCGCGCAACTGGCCGCCGACCTGCTGGAGCTGGCGCCGGGACAACGGGTGCTGGACGCCTGCTGCGCCCCTGGCGGCAAGACCTGCCATGTGCTGGAAGTCGAGCCGAAGCTGGCCGGCGTGGTCGCCATCGACCTGGAAGCCAAGCGTCTGGTGCGCGTGCGCGAGAACCTCGACCGCCTCGGCCTCGACGCCCAGCTGATCGCCTGCGATGCCCGCAACACCGGCGAGTGGTGGGACGGCAAGGGCTTCCAGCGCATCCTGCTGGACGCACCGTGCTCGGCCACCGGCGTGATCCGCCGCCACCCGGACATCAAGCTGACCCGCCAGGCCGACGACATCGCCGCACTGGCCGCCCTGCAAGGCGAATTACTCGATGCACTCTGGCCGACCCTCGAGGTCGGCGGCATGCTGCTCTACGCCACCTGTTCCACCCTGCCCACGGAAAACACCGAAGTGATCGAGGCGTTCCTCGCCCGCACCCCCGGCGCCCGTGAGCTGGACCCGGCCACCGACGCCGGCATCCGCCAGCCGCACGGTCGCCAGTTGCTCGCCCAGGAAGGCGGGCACGACGGTTTCTACTACGCCAAGCTGATAAAAATCGCCGCCGCGCGCGGCCTATAACAACAAGGGAAGGGACAGCGGATGAAGATCATCATCCTTGGCGCGGGGCAGGTCGGCGGGACGCTGGCCGAACACCTGGCCAGTGAAGCCAACGACATCACCGTGGTCGACACCGATGGCGAGCGCCTGCGCGATCTTGGCGATCGCCTGGATATCCGCACCGTCCAGGGCCGCGGCTCGCTGCCGACCATCCTGCGCCAGGCCGGCGCCGACGATGCCGACATGCTGGTGGCGGTGACCAACAGCGACGAGACCAACATGGTCGCCTGCCAGGTCGCCTACACGCTGTTCCACACCCCGACCAAGATCGCCCGCGTCCGCGAATCCGCCTACCTGACCCGCAACGAGCTGTTCGACAACGAAGCCATTCCGGTGGACGTGCTGATCAGCCCGGAACAGGTGGTGACCCACTACATCAAGCGCCTGATCGAACATCCGGGCGCCCTGCAGGTGATCGACTTCGCCGACGGCAAGGCGCAACTGGTGGCGGTCAAGGCCTACTACGGCGGGCCGCTGGTGGGCCAGCAACTGCGCCAGATCCGCGCGCACATGCCCAATGTCGATACCCGCGTAGCAGCGATCTTCCGCCGCGACCGGCCGATCCTGCCGCAAGGCGACACGGTGATCGAAGCCGATGACGAAGTATTCTTCATCGCCGCCAAGGCCCACATCCGTGCGGTGATGGGCGAGCTGCGCCGCCTCGATGAAACCAACAAGCGCGTGGTGATTGCCGGTGGCGGGCAGATCGGCGAGCGCCTGGCCGAGGCCATCGAAAGCCGCTATCAGGTAAAGATCATCGAGATGAGCGCGGCCCGTTGCCGCTACCTCTCCGACACCCTCGACAGCACCGTGGTGCTCCAGGGCAGTGCCTCGGACCGCGACCTGCTGCTGGAAGAGAACATCGCCGACGCCGACATCTTCCTGGCCCTGACCAACGACGACGAGGCCAACATCATGTCCTCGCTGCTGGCCAAGCGCCTCGGCGCGCGCAAGGTGATGACCATCATCAACAACCCGGCCTATGTCGATCTGGTGCAGGGCGGCGAGATCGATATCGCCATCAGCCCTCAGCTCGCGACCATCGGCACCTTGCTGGCCCACGTGCGCCGCGGCGATATCGTCAGCGTGCACTCGCTGCGCCGGGGTGCGGCGGAAGCCATCGAAGCGATCGCCCACGGCGACTCGAAGTCGAGCAAGGTGGTGGGCAAGGCCATCGAAGACATCAACCTGCCGCCGGGCACCACCATCGGCGCGATCATCCGCGACGACGAAGTGCTCATCGCCCACGACGACACGGTGATCAAGAGCGGCGACCACGTGATCCTGTTCGTTGTGGATAAAAAGTACATTCGCGATGTGGAGAAGTTGTTCCACGTCGGTCTGACGTTCTTCTGACTGCTACCGAAGGAAGGGAAGGCAATGCGCGAATCGCTGGAAAAGATGCTCGCCAAGGGTGTGGATAACCCGCTGTTGCGCTTTGGGCTGGGCAAGTCCTGGCTGGACGAAGGCAACGGCGCCGAAGCGGCGGTACACCTGGCGCGGTGTGTGGAGCTGGATCCGAAGTATTCGGCGGCGTGGAAGTTGCTCGGCAAGGCGTGGGTGGCGGCTGGGGATAACGCTGCGGCACGGGCGGCCTGGGAGCAGGGGATTGCGGCGGCGCAGGCTCATGGGGACAAGCAGGCCGAGAAGGAGATGGCGGTGTTCTTGAAGAAGCTGGATAAAGCCGGAAATTGAGTTGAATGTTTTGGGCCCGCTGCGCGGTCCTTCGCGAGCAAGCTCGCTCCCACAGTGGATTTACAGGGCTGGCCTAATTCGGTGGGAGCGAGCTTGTCGGGGCGCCGAACCGTCGCGAAGGCCCGCAAAGCGGGCCCAGATACATCAATACCAGCGAGCTTCCCCAGCCGGCCGCTTCTTGAACCGCTTCATGCTCCACATGTACTGGCTCGGATAAGCCCGCACATACTTCTCCACCACCTGGCTCATCGCCGCCGCCGAAGTCTCGGTGTCGGTGCTGTACATCGCCTCCGGCGCCGCTTCCAGGATCACCTTGAAGCCCGAGCCATCCGGCAGCCGCAAGGCATGCAGGAACACCCCCACCGCCTTGCCGCCCGCCAGCATGTTCGGCACGAACTTGCTGGTCAGCGCTTTCGTCCCCAGGAACGGCACGAAGATCCCCGCCGATTCCGCAGGCTCCGGGTCAGCCGGAATTCCCACCTGACCGCCACGACGCACTTCCTTGATGATGCTCAGGATGCCTTCCTTGGTCGAAGGCGCAACGCGGTTGCCCAGTTGCACGCGCTGCTCGCGCAGCAGGTCATCGACCGCCTTGAGCTTGGGCGGGCGGTAGAAAATGATCGGTTTGCACTGGCTGCAATAGAAGTGGTTGAGCACTTCCCAGTTGCCAAGGTGACTGGTGATGCCGACCACGCCTTTGCCCGAGGCCAGCGCGTCTTTCAACACCTCCAGGCCTTCGACTTCACGCACCAGGTCAATGGAACGCTGCGCCGGCCAGATCCAGGCGCAGGCGCTTTCGGTGAAGGACTTGCCGATGTCCATCAGCGAGCGTCCCACCAGCTTCTCGCGCTCGACCGGGTCCATCTCCGGGAAGCACTTGGACAGGTTGATCCGCACCACTTCACGGGAGCTGTTCGGCACCTTCCACATGATCCAGCCGATGGCCGCGCCGACCCGTTGCACTGCGCCCCAGGGCAGCTTGGCAAACAACCGCAACGCCCCGACCATCAAGGCGCCCTTGAACTTTTCCACAGGCAGGTTCCTCCGTAAGCAAGCCGGGCATTGTAACCGTCAGCGCAGCAGGGCGGCGTATCGATCGCAATCAGTGGTGTGATCCATGACCATGCCGGTGGCCTGCATGAAGGCATAACAGATGGTCGGTCCGACAAAGGTGAACCCGGCCTTTTGCAGCGCCTTGCTCATGGCCTTGGCCTCGTCGGTGACCGCCGGCACTTCGCTGCGCCCGACAAAGTGATTGATCTTCGGCTGGCCGCCGACGAAGGACCAGAGGAAGGCCGCCGGGTCGTCCAGCTTCAGCCAGGCCAGCGCATTGCGCCGCGAAGCCTTGAGCTTCAGGCGGTTGCGGATGATGCCGGGGTCGAGCATGCGTTCTTCGATTTCTTCATCGGTCATTTGCGCCAGCCGATGCGGGTCGAACCCGAACATCACCTGCCGATAACGCTCGCGCTTTTTCAGCACGGTGATCCACGACAGACCGGCCTGGAATCCTTCCAGAAGCAGCATTTCGAAGAGCTGCCCGGCATCGCGCTGCGGCGTGCCCCATTCCTGATCGTGATAAGCCTGGTACAGCGGATCGTCGGTACACCAAAAGCAACGTGGCATAAAGCACCATGGGTAGAGGCCGGGGCGAATCGGGTTATACTCCCGCTCTTTATATTCGCAGCCCTAGAAACAGGTGAATTTCGTGAGCCAGCCTACGCCAGCCGTGCGTACCTTCCAAGACTTGATCCTCGCGCTCCAGCAGTACTGGGCCGAGCAAGGTTGTGTGGTGCTTCAGCCCTACGATATGGAAGTGGGCGCCGGCACCTTTCATACCGCCACGTTTCTGCGCGCCGTAGGCCCGGAAACCTGGAACGCCGCTTACGTACAGCCAAGCCGTCGCCCGGCTGATGGCCGTTACGGTGAAAACCCCAACCGCCTGCAGCACTACTACCAGTTCCAGGTAGTGCTCAAGCCGAACCCGGCCAACTTCCAGGAGCTGTACCTCGGCTCGCTGAAAGCCATTGGCCTGGATCCGCTGGTTCACGACATCCGTTTCGTCGAAGACAACTGGGAATCGCCGACCCTCGGCGCCTGGGGTCTGGGTTGGGAAATCTGGCTCAACGGCATGGAAGTCACCCAGTTCACCTACTTCCAGCAAGTTGGCGGCATCGAATGCCTGCCGGTCACCGGTGAAATCACCTATGGCCTGGAACGTCTGGCCATGTACCTGCAGGGCGTCGACTCGGTCTACGACCTGGTCTGGACCGACGGTCCGTTCGGCAAGGTGACCTACGGCGACGTGTTCCACCAGAACGAAGTGGAGCAGTCGACCTACAACTTCGAACACGCCAACGTCGAGAAGCTGTTCGAGCTGTTCGACTTCTACGAAAGCGAAGCCAACCGCCTGATCGAGCTGGAACTGCCGCTGCCGACCTACGAAATGGTCCTCAAGGCGTCCCACACCTTCAACCTGCTGGATGCCCGCCGCGCCATCTCGGTCACCGAGCGCCAGCGTTACATCCTGCGCGTGCGCACCCTGGCCCGTGCCGTGGCCCAGAGCTACCTGAACGCCCGCGCCAAGCTGGGCTTCCCGATGGCAACCCCTGAATTGCGTGATGAAGTGTTGGCCAAGCTGGAGGCTGCAGAATGAGTGCTCAAGATTTCCTGGTTGAACTGGGCACCGAAGAGCTGCCACCCAAGGCCCTGGCCAGCCTCGGCGATGCGTTCCTCGCCGGCATCGAAAAAGGCCTGCAGGCCGCCGGCCTGAACTACACCGGCAAACAGGTGTACGCCGCGCCGCGCCGTCTGGCCGTGCTGATCCGTCAACTCGACACCCAGCAGCCAGACCGCAGCATCAATGTCGACGGCCCGCCCCGCCAGGCCGCGTTCGACGCTGAAGGCAACCCGACCCAGGCCGCCCTTGGCTTCGCCAAGAAGTGTGGCGTGGAGCTGTCGGAAATCGACCAGAGCGGCGCCAAGCTGCGCTTCCCCCAGCACATCCCGGGCAAGGCAACCGCCAGCCTGCTGCCGACCATCGTCGAAGACTCCCTGAACGACCTGCCGATCCCCAAGCGCATGCGCTGGGGTGCTCGCCGCGAAGAGTTCGTGCGTCCGACCCAATGGCTGGTAATGCTGCTGGGTGACGAGGTGGTCGATTGCACCATCCTCGCCCAGACTGCCGGTCGTGAATCCCGTGGCCACCGCTTCCACCATCCGGAAAACGTGCGCATCAGCGCTCCGGCCAACTACCAGGAAGACCTGCGCAAGGCCTACGTCCTGGCCGACTTCGCCGAGCGTCGCGAGCTGATCAGCAAGCGCACCGCTGAACTGGCGATGCAGCAGGAAGGCACCGCGATCGTTCCGCCAGCCCTGCTGGACGAAGTGACCGCGCTGGTCGAGTGGCCGGTTCCGCTGGTCTGCTCGTTCGAGGAGCGTTTCCTTGAAGTGCCGCAAGAAGCCCTGATCACCACCATGCAGGACAACCAGAAGTACTTCTGCCTGCTGGACGTCGACGGCAAATTGCTGCCGCGCTTCATCACCGTGGCCAACGTCGAAAGCCGCGATCCGAAGCAGATCATCGAAGGCAACGAGAAGGTCGTGCGTCCACGCCTGACCGACGCCGAGTTCTTCTTCAAGCAGGATAAGAAGCAGCCACTGGCAAGCTTCAACGACCGCCTGCAGAACGTGGTCTTCCAGGCCCAGTTGGGCAGCGTCTTCGACAAGGCCGAGCGCGTTTCGAATCTGGCCGCGTTCATCGCCGGCAAGATCGGCGGCGACGCCCAACGCGCAGCCCGCGCGGGTCTGCTGTCCAAGTGCGACCTGGCCTCCGAGATGGTCGGCGAATTCCCTGAAATGCAGGGCGTTGCCGGTTACTACTACGCGCTCAACGACGGCGAGCCGGAAGATGTTGCCCTGGCCCTGAACGAGCAGTACATGCCGCGCGGTGCTGGCGCTGAACTGCCATCGACCCTGACCGGCGCAGCCGTGGCCATCGCCGACAAGCTCGACACCCTGGTCGGCATCTTCGGTATCGGCATGCTGCCAACCGGCAGCAAAGACCCGTATGCACTGCGTCGTGCAGCCCTGGGCGTACTGCGCATCCTGATCGAGAAGCAACTGGACCTGGACCTGACCGAAGCGGTCGAGTTCGCGGTCAAGCAGTTCGGTGCCAAGGTCAAGCCGGCCGGCCTGGCCGAGCTGGTGCTGGAGTTCATCTTCGACCGCCTGCGTGCGCGCTACGAAGATGAAGGCATCGATGTCGCCACCTACCTGTCGGTCCGTGCCCTGAAACCGGGTTCGGCGCTGGACTTCGACCAGCGCGTGCAGGCCGTTCAGGCCTTCCGCCAACTGCCGGAAGCCGCCGCCCTGGCCGCGGTGAACAAGCGCGTGTCGAACCTGCTGAGCAAAGCCGAAGGCACCGTGGCCACCACCGTCGAGCCGAAGTACTTCGACAACGCCAACGAGTTCTCGCTGTACTCGGCGATCCAGCAGGCCGACCACGCCGTGCAACCGCTGGCAGCAGCGCGTCAGTACCGCGAGTCGCTGGCGCGTCTGGCTGCCCTGCGTGAGCCGGTGGATGCGTTCTTCGAAGCGGTGATGGTCAATGCCGAGGACGCCAACGTGCGGGCCAACCGTTATGCCCTGCTCAGCCGCCTGCGCGGTCTGTTCCTGGGCGTGGCCGACATCTCGCTGCTGGGGTAAGCCTTGAAACTGCTGATTCTCGATCGTGACGGGGTGATCAACCAGGACTCCGACGCCTACATCAAGTCGCTGGAGGAATGGATTCCGATCCCCGGCTCGATCGAGGCCATCGCGCAGTTGAGCCAGGCCGGCTGGACGGTGGCCGTCGCCACCAACCAGTCCGGCATCGCTCGCGGCTACTACCCGCTGTCGACCCTCGACGCGATGCACGCCCGCCTGCGTGAGCTGGTGGCCGCGCAGGGTGGGGACGTCGGGCTGATCGTCCACTGCCCGCACGGGCCGGACGATGGTTGCGATTGCCGCAAGCCAAAGCCCGGGATGCTGCGGCAGATTGCCGAACACTATGACGCCAGCCTCGCCGGCGTGTGGTTCGTCGGCGACAGCAGCGGTGACCTGGAAGCCGCGGCAACCGTCGATGCTCAACCGGTTCTGGTACGCACCGGCAAGGGTGAGAAGACCCTCGCCAAGGGCGTTGCGCCGGATACACTGATTTTCGATGACCTGGCTGCCGTCGCCAGAGCACTTATCCACAAATAGCGCGCCTGCCCCTTGCGGGCGCACTCTTACTAGGCGGGCCCTCCCGCAACGGTACAAGCCGCTATGTCGATCCTGCAGGCGATCAGAATCGTTCCCTTTTATCTGTTGTTGGGCGCCAGCGCGCTGATCTGGTGTTCACTCAGCTTCTTTATCGCGCCATTCCTGCCGTTCCGTTATCGCTATCGCTGGATCAACGTCTTCTGGTGCCGCTTCGCGCTGGTGCTGGTGCGGGTGTTCCTGAATATCCGGGTCAAGGTGACCGGCGCCGAAAACATCCCCGAGCGCCCCTGTGTGATCCTCTCCAATCACCAGAGCACCTGGGAAACCTTCTTCCTTTCCGCGTACTTCCAGCCCCTGAGCCAGGTGCTCAAGCGCGAGCTGCTGTACGTGCCGTTCTTTGGTTGGGCGATGGCCATGCTGCGGCCGATCGCCATCGACCGCGACAACCCCAAGGCCGCCCTGAAACAGGTTGCCGCCAAAGGCGACAAGCTGCTCAAGGAACGCGTCTGGGTGCTGATCTTCCCGGAAGGTACCCGCGTGCCATTCGGCCAGATCGGCAAGTTCTCGCGCAGCGGCGCCGCCCTGGCGGTGAACGCCGACCTGCCGGTACTGCCCATCGCCCACAACGCTGGCAAGTACTGGCCCAAGGAAGGCTGGGGCAAGCGCGCTGGCACCATTGAAGTGGTGATCGGCGAGCCGATGTGGGCCGAAGGCAGTGGCCCGCGGGCGATCGCCGAACTGAACGACCGCGCTGCCGCCTGGAACGAAAAAACCCAGCGCGAACTGGGTTCGCTGCCCCCTCTGCAGGCGGTCAGCGAAACGCAGTCGGTGGCTTGACCCGTTCTGTGGATAACTTGTTGACAATATTTGGATGGATCACGAAAAAACGCGCTAACTCATTAATCTGCTTACATATTTCTATGTATGACTGTTTCGTGTAAATCGTGCATAAGTTTTTTCGCGGAATAAAAAAACCGGCTTTTACGCCGGTTTTTTTGTGCCTGTTATTCACACCTTATCGATGTCGACATCACGGGTCTCTTTCAGACAGAACAGACCCACCACCAGACTGACGCCGGTGATCAGCACCGGGTACCAGAGCCCGTAGAAAATGTCGCCGGTGTACACCACCAATGCGAACGACACGGTGGGCAGGAAGCCGCCGAACCAGCCGTTGCCGATGTGGTAGGGCAGGGACATCGAGGTGTAGCGAATGCGGGTCGGGAACAGCTCGACCATCACTGCGGCCAGCGGTCCATAGGTCATGGTGGCGATCAGGATCATCACCACGATCAGCAGCACCACCATTGGCTGGTTGACGCTGCTGGCGTCGGCCTTGGACGGGTAGCCAGCCTTCTCGATCGCCGCGCGCATGGCCGCCTCGTCGAAGCCCTCGATGCGCTGCTCACCCACCATCACTGCCACGTTGCTGCCGGCAGGCACCGATTGCGAGCTGTACGGCAGGCCCTGCTTGACCAGGAACGTCTTGACCTTGTCGCAAGGGCTGTCGAAACGCGCCTTGCCCACCGGGTCGAACTGGAACGTGCAGCCAGCAGGGTCAGCCATCACCACGATGGGCGACTGACGGCTGGCGGTGTCGATCTGCGGGTTGGCGTAGTGGCTGAGCGCTTTGAACAGCGGGAAGTAGAGCAGGGTAGCGAGCAGCAAGCCCGTCATCAGGATCGGCTTGCGCCCGATGCGGTCCGACAGCCAGCCAAAGAAGACGAAGAACGGCGCGCCGATCACCACGCTGATGATCAGCAGGGTGTTGGCCTGGGCCGGGTCCATCTTGAGCATCTGGGTCATGAAGAACAGCACGTAGAACTGCGCGGTGTAGAAGGTCACCGCCTGCCCGGCATTGATACTGAACAGCGCCGTCAGCACCACCTTGAGGTTCGGCCAGGAGGTGAAGGACTCGCGGATCGGCGACTTGCTGATCTTGCCCTGGGCCTTCATTTTCACGAAGGCCGGCGACTCATGCATGCTCATGCGGATCCAGGTAGAGATTGCCAGCAGCACGATGGACAGCAAGAACGGCAGGCGCCAGCCCCAGGTTTCGAACTGGTCGCCACTGATGTAGCGGCTGCCCAGCACCACCAGCAGCGACAGCAGCAGGCCAAGCGTCGCGGTGGACTGGATAAAGCCTGTGTGGAAACCACGTTTGCCGTGCGGGGCGTGTTCGGCAACGTAGGTCGCCGCGCCGCCGTACTCACCGCCCAGCGCCAGGCCCTGGAGCATGCGCAGCACCACCAGGATGATCGGTGCGGCGATGCCGATGCTGGCGTAGGTCGGCAGCAGGCCCACGGCGAAGGTGGACAGGCCCATCAGCACGATGGTCACCAGGAAGGTGTACTTGCGGCCGATCATGTCTCCCAGCCGCCCGAATACCAGCGCACCGAACGGCCTGACCAGGAACCCGGCGGCAAATGCCATCAGCGCAAAGATGAACGCCGTGGTGTCGTTGACCCCGGCGAAGAACTGCTTGCTGATGACCGCGGCCAGCGCCCCGTAGAGAAAAAAGTCATACCACTCGAAAACCGTCCCGAGGGATGACGCGAAAATGATCTTGCGCTCTTCGCGGCGGCTGCTGGCCGTCGTGGTTGCGCTCTGTTGCTGAAGGGTGTCCGACATCGTGCTGTCCTCGGCCCACGTTGGGGCACAGTGATTATTGTTGTTGTCCACTGTCGACACCGGTCGACTGCTGCCGGTGTCACTGTTGCCACGCCGCCCCGCGCAAGGCTCAGGGCGTCGCTATCTTCGTGCGGTCACTGCGGGTGCTGACGGCCTCATGGCCCTGGCGGATCAGTTGCGCGGCCTTTTCCGCGATCATCAAGGTGGGTGAGCAGGTATTGCCCGAAACGATGTTCGGCATGATCGACGCATCGGCGATGCGCAGACCGCCGACGCCATGAACCCGCAACTGCGCGTCCACCACATCCAGCGGCCCGTTGCCCATGCGGCAGGTACCCACCGGATGGAAGATGGTGGTGCCAATCTGACCGGCAGCGGCGTACAGGTCTTCGTCACTCTGCAACGTCGGTCCCGGCAGGTATTCGCGCGGCGAGAAGGGCGCGAGGGCAGGGGACTGGACGATATTGCGAGTCAGACGGATGGCCTGGGCAGCGACCTGCAGGTCTTCCGGTGCGCTGAGGTAGTTGGGGTCGATCAATGGCGCGTCGGCGGGGTCTGCCGAGCGGATATCCACACGTCCGCGGCTGAGCGGGCGCAAGTTACACACCGACGCCGTGAAGGCGGCGAAGCGGTGCAACGGCTCGCCGAAGCGGTCCAGCGACAGCGGCTGGACGTGGTACTGCAGATTCGGCGAAGCCTGCTCCGGGCCCGAGCGCACGAACGCGCCCAGTTGGCTCGGCGCCATCGCCAGCGGGCCACTGCGGTCATAGAGATAACGCAGGCCCATGCCCATCTTGCCGAAGAGCGTGTTGGCCACCTGATTGAGGGTGCGGACATTGTCGACCTGGTAGATCAGCCGCAGTTGCAGGTGGTCCTGCAGGTTGCCGCCAACGCCCGGGAGTTCGTGGTTCACGCCAATGCCCAAGCGCTCCAGCAGCGGCCGTGGACCGATGCCGGAACGCTGCAGGATACCCGGCGAACCGACGGAGCCAGCGCACAGGATCACTTCGCGGCGCGCTTCGAAGTTCTGCCATTGCCCCTGCCACCGTGCGCGCACCGCAGAGGCACGGCCGTTCTCCAGCAGCACACGGTCCACATCGACACCCGTCAGCACGCTCAGGTTGGTGCGCTGGGCAATCGGCCGGAGAAACGCCTTGGAGGCATTCCAGCGCACGCCGGCTTTCTGGTTGACCTGAAAATATCCACAGCCCTGGTTATCGCCGCCGTTGAAGTCATCGACGCTGGCGATCCCCTGTTGCGCGGCCGCCTCGCGAAACGCGTCGAGAATCGCCCAGGAATAACGCTGCTGCTCGACCCGCCATTCACCGTCAGCACCGTGCGCCTCGCTGGCGCCGGCGTAGTGCCGCTCGCTGGCCTTGAACAGTGGCAGCACGTCGTTCCACGCCCAACCGGGATTGCCCTCGTCGGCCCAGCGGTCATAGTCACCGGACTGCCCGCGCATGTAGATCATGCCGTTGATCGAGGAACAGCCGCCGAGCACCTTGCCCCGTGGATAACCCAGGCTGCGCCCGTTGAGGCCGGCTTGGGATTCGGTCTTGAAACACCAGTCGGTGCGTGGATTGCCAATGCAGTAGAGATAACCGACCGGGATATGAATCCAGGGGTAGTTGTCGCGGCCACCGGCTTCGAGCAGGGCAACGCGGCAGGAAGGATCGGCGGACAACCGGTTCGCCAGCAGGCAACCCGCTGGACCGGCACCAACGATGACGTAGTCGTAGGAATGATCGGCTGATGGCATGAAGACCTCGCGCCTGATTTTTATTCTTGTCTTCCTTCAGTGTTATTGATTATTTTCGAGATGAAAACGTTCGTTTTCACTCAACCGCTGTGCGTTTAAACACAACGCCGGCAAGCCTGCGGTTAACAGGGACAGCCAATGTTCGACTGGAATGATCTGCGGTTTTTTCTCGAATTACAGCGCAGCGGCCGCCTGCTCACTGCCGCCAAACGCCTCAACACCACCCACAGCACCGTGGCCCGGCATATCGAAAATATCGAGCAGAGCCTGGGCACCGCGCTATTCGTCCAGCATGCCCAGGGCTATGAACTGACGCCGTCCGGCCAGGCCCTGCTCAAGCATGCCGAGGCGATGGAGAACGTCGCGCTGCTGGCCCAGGAAGAAATCACCCAGGCCATCACCCCGCTGGGCAAGATCCGCCTGGGGGTCACCGAAGGCATCGGCATCATGTTTTTCACCCCGCGCATGGGCAGCCTGTTCGACCGGTATCCGGGGCTTGAAGTGGAGCTGGTGGCGGTGCCGCGCTTTGTCAGCATCATCAACCGCGAGGCGGAAATCAGCATCCACCTGGAGCGACCCAACGCCGACCTGTTGATCACTCGCAAGCTCACCGACTACCGCCTGGCGCTCTACGCCAGCCCCGACTACCTCGCCCGCGCTCCCGCGCTGAACAGCCGCGAAGATCTGGCCCGGCATACCTGGATCGGCTACGTCGACGACCTGCTGTTCAGTCAGGAGCTGCTGTTTCTGCACAGCTTCTGCCGGGCGCCGAACGTAGTGTTCCGCAGCACCAGCGTGATCGCCCAGCAGCATGCGGCGCGCGCCGGGCTGGGCATCGCCGTGCTGCCCAACTACATGGCGCGGCACGATCCGGGGCTGGTGCGCATCCTGCCCAGCGAAACCATCCAGCGCAGCTACTGGATCAGCACACGCCGCGAGTTGCACAAGTCGGTGCGCCTGCGGGTGGTCTGGGACTACCTGCTGGCGCTGTGCGCGCAAGAGCAGGGCGAACTGCTGGCCGACTAGCTCAGTGCAGCAGGGTGTTGAACGCCAGCAACACCGCAGCCCCGATCCCGACCAGCGCGAACGCCTGCTGCAGTCGTGGCCCGGCCAGACGGTGGGCGATCTGGCGTCCACCGAGCAGGCCGACCAGTGCGCCCGCGGCAAACGGCGCGCCGACCGCCCAAGGCATCACACCACTGAAGCTGGCCGTCAGCACGCTGCCGCTGGAGACCAGGGCGATCACCGCCAGCGAGGTAGCCACCATACTTTTCATGTCGAGGTTGCTGTAGCGACCCAGGGCGGGAATGATGACGAAACCGCCGCCCACGCCTAACAACCCGGACAGCAATCCAGCGAGCAATCCGGTAAAGGCGAGTGCCCGGGCGCAGGGCAGGGTCCAGCGCAACCGTCCCTGCTGCGGGTTGAGGACGCAAGGTTGTATCTGTCTATTGGCGCAGGGCGACTCGCCGCGTAGCTCGCGTCGGGCCCTTAGCAACATCCGCCCACAGGCGTACACCAGCACCGCCGAGAATCCCAACGCCAGCGGCGCGTTGGGCAATCGATGCGCCAGCCAGAAACCGAAGGGCGCTGCCAACCAGCCGAGCCCGGCGATAAAGAACGCCGCCCGGTAACGCACCAACCCTTGGCGCCAGCCCAGTATCGCGCCCACGCCGGCGGCCAGTCCCACCGCGAGCAAGCCCACCGGCGCTGCTTCGACCATCGACAGACCAAGTCCGAAGACCAGCAGCGGCACGGCAAGGATTCCTCCACCGGCACCCGTCAGCGCCAGGATCAAGCCAATGACCGCGCCCAGTCCGGCACCGAGCAACTCGTGTTCCATCATGACTATGGCTCACCGGCCAGGGGAATCTTCAGGTAGCTCACGCCGTTATCCTCAGGCTCGGGGAACTGGCCGCTGCGCATGTTGATCTGCACGGATGGCAGCATCAGCACCGGCATCTCCAGGGTGGCGTCACGGGCCTGGCGCATGACGACAAATTCGTCCTCGCTGATGCCTTGGTGAATATGGATGTTGCTGGCGCGCTGCTCGGCCACCGTGGTCATGTAGCGCAACTCGCGACCACCGGGTAAGTAGTCGTGGCACATGAACAGTCGGGTGTCGTCGGGCAGGGCGAAGATGCGCATGATCGAGCGGTACAGCACGCGTGCGTCGGCGCCGGGAAAGTCGCAGCGGGCGGTGCCATAGTCAGGCATGAACAGGGTGTCGCCAACGAAGGCCACGGTCTCGCCGGCGGCTTCCACCAGGAAGGTCATACAGGCCGGAGTATGCCCCGGGGTATGCAAGGCACGGGCCTGCAAACCGCCAATGGTAAAAGTGGCCTCGTCGTCGAGCAGCACATCAAACTGGCTCCCATCACGGGCAAAGCCGGGGCCGGCATTGAACAGCGCGCCGAAGGTCTTTTGCACCTGGGTGATCCTGCTGCCGATTGCCAGTTGTCCGCCGAGGGCCTTTTTCAGGTACGCCGCCGCGGTAAGATGATCGGCGTGGACGTGGGTTTCCAGAATCCACTGCACGCTAGCGCCCAGCGCTTTTACCCGATCAATCAGACGATCAGCGTTGTGAGTGTCGGTGCGCCCGGACTTCGGGTCGTAGTCGAGCACGCTGTCGATCAATGCGCAGTGCCTGGTCTCGGTGTCCATGACCAGATAGCTGATGGTCCAGGTCGTACTGTCGAACAGCGCTTCCACATAGAGAGTGCCGGCGATGATCATTATCCATTCTCCAGAAAGGTCACTACGGCCGACCATCGATGAACAGGGTGAGTGAACGCATCTTACCCCGGCGTTTGCGCGAACTTTTGGCTTTGAATTGATAAACCCCAGAAACAAGAAACCCGGCTTTCGCCGGGCTTTTTGTTTCACGTGGAACAATCAGAAGTCGAGGTTGGACACCGACAACGCGTTGCTCTCGATGAACTCACGGCGTGGCTCGACCGCATCACCCATCAGGGTGTTGAAGATCTGGTCAGCCGCGATCGCATCTTCGATGGTCACCTTGAGCATGCGACGCACGCTTGGGTCCATGGTGGTTTCCCACAGCTGATCCGGGTTCATCTCACCCAGACCTTTGTAGCGCTGGATGGTGTGACGCTTGGTGCTTTCGTTCATCAGCCATTCAAGTGCTTCCTTGAACTCGCTGATGGCTTTCTTGCGCTCACCGCGTTGAACGTAGGCGCCATCGTCCAGCAAGGTGCTGAGCTGTGCACCCAGTGCGGTGACGGTGCGATAGTCGTTACTGCCGAAGAAGTCACGATTGAAGGTGACGTAGCTCGCGAGACCGTGGGAGGTGATTTCCACTTCCGGCAGCCACACGTTGCGCTCGCGGTCTTCACGCAGACTGGCCTTGTACAGCAGGCCCGACTTCTCGCTGGTGCTCAGGCGCTCTTTGAACTTGTCCAGCCACCCGGTCATCTTCGCGTGGTCAGAAAGATCTTCCAGCGAAACGGCCGGCAGGTACAGGAAGTGCTCGGTCAGTTCCAGCGGGTACAGACGCGACAGGCGCTTGAGCGTCTTCATTACCGAGCGGAACTCGTTAACCAGGCTTTCCAGCGCAGGGCCGGAGATCGCTGGAGCAGACTCGTTCAAGTACAGAGCTGCGTCTTCCAGGGCCGACTGGGTCATGTACTCTTCCATGGCCTCGTCGTCCTTGATGTACTGCTCCTGCTTGCCTTTCTTCACCTTGTACAGCGGCGGCTGGGCGATGTAGATATAGCCGCGCTCGACCAGTTCCGGCAGCTGACGGAAGAAGAAGGTCAGCAGCAGCGTACGGATGTGCGAACCGTCGACGTCAGCATCGGTCATGATAATGATGTTGTGATAGCGCAGTTTGTCGATGTTGTACTCATCGCGGCCGATACCACAGCCCAATGCGGTGATCAGGGTGCCCACTTCCTGGGACGAGATCATCTTGTCGAAGCGTGCTTTCTCGACGTTGAGGATCTTGCCCTTCAGCGGCAGGATCGCCTGGGTCTTGCGGTTACGACCTTGCTTGGCCGAGCCACCCGCGGAGTCACCCTCCACCAGGTACAGTTCGGAAAGGGCAGGGTCTTTCTCTTGGCAGTCCGCCAATTTGCCCGGCAGACCGGCGATATCCAACGCGCCTTTACGGCGAGTCATTTCCCGCGCTTTACGGGCAGCTTCACGAGCGCGCGCGGCGTCGATCATCTTGCCGACCACAGCCTTGGCTTCGTTCGGGTTTTCCAGAAGGAAGTCGGAGAAGTACTTGCCCATCTCCTGCTCGACAGCCGTCTTCACTTCGGAGGAGACCAGCTTGTCTTTGGTCTGTGAGCTGAACTTCGGATCCGGCACCTTGACCGAGATGATCGCGGTCAGACCTTCACGGGCATCGTCACCGGTGGTCGAGACCTTGTTCTTCTTGGCCAGACCTTCCTGCTCGATGTAGTTATTCAGATTACGCGTCAGCGCAGAACGGAAGCCCACCAGGTGAGTACCGCCATCGCGCTGAGGAATGTTGTTGGTGAAGCACAGCAGGTTTTCGTTGAAGCTGTCGTTCCACTGCAGAGCAATCTCGACGCCCACGCCATCTTCACGCTGGACGTTGAAGTGGAACACCTGGTTCACCGGAGTCTTGTTGGTGTTCAGGTACTCAACGAATGCACGCAGGCCGCCTTCGTATTTGAAGGCCTCTTCTTTACCCGAGCGCTCGTCTTTCAGCAGGATGCCAACGCCAGAGTTCAGGAACGACAGTTCACGAATCCGCTTGGCCAGGATGTCCCAGCTGAAATGAATGTTCTTGAAGGTTTCAGCCGAAGGCTTGAAGTGAATCTGGGTACCGGTGGTTTCACTGTCGCCAACGATTTTCATCGGAGCTTGTGGAACACCGTGGACGTAGATCTGCTCCCAGATTTTGCCGCTACGACGAACAGTCAGGGTCAGCACTTCGGACAGGGCGTTTACTACCGAAACACCTACACCGTGCAGACCACCGGAAACTTTATAGGAGTTGTCGTCGAACTTACCGCCGGCGTGCAGTACGGTCATGATGACCTCTGCGGCGGAAACCCCTTCTTCTTTATGCACATCAACCGGAATGCCGCGACCGTTGTCGCGTACGGTGATGGATTCATCCGTGTGGATGATTACAGTAATGTCGTCACAGTGGCCGGCGAGGGCTTCGTCGATCGAGTTGTCGACCACCTCGAACACCATGTGGTGCAGGCCGCTGCCGTCATCAGTGTCGCCAATGTACATACCGGGGCGCTTGCGCACGGCATCCAGCCCTTTCAGCACTTTAATGCTGGAGGAATCGTACGTTTGATTTTCGCTCATGCCTTCACTCCCGATGGTCGTGGGTCTGGGTGATACGGCCCTGTTCCACGTGGAACAAAGCAACCGGCGTATCCATCTGCCAGCCTTCCCTCAGTAATTCGTGATCTACACAGGTGATAAAAACCTGGCAGCGTAAGTCTTCCAACAAGCGGCAAAGTGCACGACGGTGCTGCTCGTCCAGTTCGGACGGCAGGTCATCCACCAGGTAAATACATTGGCCGCGACGTGCCTGGCTGACCAGGTGTCCCTGGGCGATACGCAATGCGCAGACCACCAGCTTTTGCTGGCCGCGGGACAAAATATCCGCGGCATTGTTGGCGCCCAATCTGAGGCGCAAATCTGCACGCTGTGGACCCGCCTGGGTATGTCCCATCTGCTGATCGCGCTGGACGGAAGCCGCGAGAACATCACTCAGCTCTCGGTCTTTATCCCATCCGCGGTAGTAACTCAGGGTAAGCCCTTCGAGTTCCAAAAGTTCGCCGAGGATTTTCTCGAAAACAGGCTTCAGCGCTTTGATGTAATTACGGCGATATTCGTCGATTTCCGCACTGGCCAGGCACAATTCCCGGTCCCAAGCCGCTTGGGAAATAGCGTCAAGTGTACCATGCCGCAACCACGAGTTTCGCTGCCGAAGTGCCTTCTGCAAGCGCTGCCAAGTCCCCATAAATCGAGGTTCCACGTGGAACACCCCCCAATCGAGGAACTGCCGGCGGATTTTCGGCGCGCCTTCAAGCAGGCGAAAACTATCTGGATTGATCAATTGCAGCGGCAGAATTTCCGCCAACTGCGCGGTACCGCGAGCGTTCTGCCCATCGATACGGATGGTGAAGTCGCCCTGCCGCTCCCGCGAAACACCCAGATTGCTTGAGGCGCCATTCTCCAACGCCACTTGGCCGAAGACCGTGCACGTGGGCTGTTCATACTGAATGACGGGGTTGAGGCGAGTGCTACGGAATGAACGAGCGAGTCCCAGCAGATAAATGGCTTCCAGCACGCTGGTTTTGCCGCTGCCGTTATCGCCATACAGAATGTTGATTCGCGGGGAGGGTGAGAAGGTCACCGGGTGCAGGTTACGCACCGCGGTGACAGTGACACGACTGAGGGACATCTAGACAGGTCTGGGCAATTACAGGCGCATCGGCATAACGACATAAGAAGAGTCGTCGTTGCCCGCTTCCTGCAGCAGCGCACTGCTGTTGGAGTCGGAAAGGATCAGACGAACCTGCTCGGTCGTCATGACGCCCAGTACGTCCAGCAGATAGCTGACGTTGAAACCGATCTCGAGCGAGCCGCCGTTATAGTCGACGCTGATTTCTTCCTCAGCCTCTTCCTGCTCCGGGTTGTTCGCCTGGATCTTCAATTGGCCAGCGGCCAGTTGCAGACGGATCCCGCGGTACTTCTCGTTGGAAAGAATCGCGGTACGGCTGAACGCTTCGCGCAGCGCCTGACGATCGCCCAGCACCAGCTTGTCGCCGCCTTTTGGCAGAACGCGCTCGTAGTCCGGGAACTTGCCGTCGACCAGCTTCGAGGTGAAGGTGAATTCGCCAGTAGTTGCGCGGATATGGTGCTGGCCCAGCACGATGCTGACAGTGCCGTCTGGTTCGGTCAGCAGGCGCGCCAGCTCGAGGATACCTTTGCGAGGCACGATGACCTGATGGCGATCAGCCTGACCGATGTCAGCGCTCATCGAGCACATGGCCAGACGGTGACCGTCGGTGGCGACAGCGCGAAGGGTGCCTGTGGATACTTCCAGCAACATGCCGTTGAGGTAGTAACGGACGTCCTGCTGCGCCATGGCAAAGCTGGTGCGTTCGATCAGTCGACGCAGACGGCTCTGTTCCAGGGTGCAGGTCAACGAGCCAGGGCCTTCTTCCACAGTCGGGAAATCATTGGCCGGCAAGGTCGACAGGGTGAAGCGGCTACGGCCGGCCTTCACCAGGAGTTTCTGCTCGTCGACCTTGATGTCGATCAGAGCGTCGTTGGGCAAGCTCTTGCAGATATCCATCAGCTTGCGCGCAGGAACCGTGATCTCGCCCGGCTCGGCAGGTTCTTCCAGTTGGACGCGGCCAACCAGTTCCACTTCCAGGTCGGTACCGGTCAGCGACAACTGTTGACCCTGGACCACCAGCAGTACGTTGGACAGTACTGGCAAGGTCTGGCGGCGCTCTACGACACCTGCGACCAGTTGCAGGGGTTTCAACAGGGCTTCGCGTTGAATGGTGAAATGCATGGTCTAGTCCCTTGCCTTGAAAAGCTGCGCCGACATCAGGTTGTCAGAGTCCGCAGCAGGTTCTTGTAGTCCTCGCGGATATCCGCGTCGGATTCCTTGAGTTCGTTGATCTTGCGGCAGGCGTGCAACACCGTGGTGTGATCGCGTCCGCCAAAAACGTCGCCGATTTCCGGCAGGCTGTGGTTGGTCAGTTCCTTCGACAGGGCCATGGCCACTTGTCGAGGCCTGGCCACCGAACGCGAGCGTCGCTTGGAGAGCAGATCGGAAATCTTGATCTTGTAGTACTCGGCGACGGTGCGTTGAATGTTATCCACACTCACCAGCTTGTCCTGCAGCGCCAGCAGGTCCTTGAGCGATTCGCGAATCAGCTCGATGGTGATATCGCGCCCCATGAAGTGCGAGTGAGCGATGACACGCTTGAGCGCACCTTCGAGCTCCCGGACGTTGGAGCGGATGCGCTGGGCAATGAAGAATGCCGCGTCGTGCGGGAGGTCGACCTTCGCCTGGTCAGCCTTCTTCATCAGGATCGCTACACGGGTTTCCAGCTCTGGTGGTTCGACCGCTACGGTCAGGCCCCAGCCGAAGCGCGATTTCAGCCGCTCTTCCAGGCCTTCGATTTCCTTCGGATAACGGTCGCTGGTGAGAATCACCTGCTGACCGCCTTCGAGCAGGGCGTTGAAGGTGTGGAAAAACTCTTCCTGCGAACGCTCCTTGCGAGCGAAGAACTGAATGTCATCGATCAGCAGTGCGTCCACGGAACGGTAGAACCGCTTGAACTCGTTGATCGCGTTGAGCTGCAGCGCCTTGACCATGTCAGCGACGAAGCGCTCGGAGTGCAGGTACACAACTTTGGCGTTGGGGTTCTTCTTGAGCAGGTGGTTACCCACAGCGTGCATCAAGTGAGTTTTACCCAGGCCAACGCCTCCATAAAGGAAGAGCGGGTTGTAACCGTGCTTGGGATTGTCCGCAACCTGCCACGCGGCAGCGCGCGCCAGCTGGTTGGACTTGCCCTCGACGAAGTTCTCGAACGTGAACGTCCGGTTGAGGTAGCTGGTGTGCTTGAGCGCACCCTCGACCTGCACCGTGCGCTGTTCAGAACGTCCATTGCCGGCTGCCGGTGCGCTGACGGGCACCTCGACCATGGCATCGAAACTATCCCGCGAAGGACTGTCCTCAACAGCAGGCGCGACAGGAGCAGCGGCTGGAGCGCTGTTCACTGGCTCGCTGGCCACTGCTGGCCGGGCCTGGGCCGCAGCTTGCGCCTGTGACGCGGCGACTGACGCAGCCAAGGGCGCGTTGGGCGCCGCACGCGGAGCAGAGCTGCGACGGCTGCCTATTAATAAGGAGAGCGAAGGAGCGGCGCCGTTGCCGTGCTCACCCAGCAGCTCGAGCAGGCGGCTCAGGTACTTCTCATTGACCCAGTCGAGTACGAAACGGTTAGGCGCGTAAACGCGCAACTCGTCGCCTTCGGCTTCGACTTGTAGTGGACGGATCCAAGTGTTGAATTGCTGGGTAGGCAGTTCGTCGCGCAGAAGCTCCACGCACTGCTGCCAAAGTTCCACTGACACGGATATCCCCTGAATTTGAAAGCCGGTGAGGGCCAGTGAGGCAAAAACAAGCGGCCATTGTACCGGGCGACCGCACACTTATCCACACGGGACTCGCCCAAGAGAGGCGATAAATCAGTCATTTACTGACCAAAATACAATCTACCCGGTGTGAATAAGCTCTGTGGATAACCGCACCTGAGGACTATGCACAAGTCGGGGCTGAACCCTGTTGATAACTCGCCTGTTGATAACTCACTGTTTTATCCACCGCTTTTCCGAGGGTCCGGCACAGCCAGAGCACCGTTTCCCGACAGGGTTTAAGATCTCTGTACAGTACGTGAATAAAGGCCTGTAGCACTTTATCCACAGAAATGCTCTGCATAAGATTTATAAGTTCTACAGAAAAGCTTTAAATACCTCTTCTCTTTTTTTCTATGTTTAATCGCGATGTCCTTCAGTGAGGTGATCTCATGGGAAAGGAACGCGCCGTTTTTTTACCTATAAGGAAACGCTGGTTGGAAATTGACCTACGAGCTTGCTTTCTCTAGAATCGCCGGTCTCTTAAAACGGGGGCCATTCCGGCCCGTTGTCACGAACCAGGTAACACGCCATGAAACGTACTTTCCAACCAAGCACCATCAAGCGCGCTCGCACTCACGGTTTCCGTGCTCGTATGGCCACCAAGAACGGCCGTGCCGTACTGTCCCGCCGTCGTGCCAAAGGCCGTAAGCGCCTGGCAGTTTGATTTTTCGGCATCGGTGGTGAGTCAGGACTTCAGTCGGGAAAAGCGTCTGCTGACCCCTCGACACTTCAAAGCGGTCTTTGACTCTCCATCAGGCAAGGTGCCAGGCAAGAGTCTCTTGCTCCTTGCCCGCGAGAACGGCCTTGATCACCCCCGCCTGGGTTTGGTGATCGGCAAGAAGAGCGTCAAGCTTTCCGTTCAACGCAACCGCTTGAAGCGTTTGATGCGCGATTCGTTTCGCCTTCACCAGGAGATCCTGGTCGGCTGGGACATTGTCATCGTCGCGCGCAAAGGCCTTGGCGATATAGAAAACCCGGAATTGCACCAGCATTTTGGCAAGCTCTGGAAGCGACTCGCTCGTAGTCGGCCCTCTCCAGTGGTCAAGACCGAATCTGTAGGGGTGGACCGTCCAGATGCGTAAACTGGCACTCGTTCCGATCCAGTTTTACCGTTACGCCATCAGCCCATTGATGGCCAGTCATTGCCGTTTCTACCCAAGTTGCTCCTGCTATGCGTACGAAGCCATCGAAAAACATGGTCTCTTGCGTGGCGGGTGGCTGACCGTTCGTCGGCTGGGTCGCTGCCATCCCTGGAATGCCGGCGGCTTTGACCCGGTTCCGCCAGTTCCTTCTTCCCGTACTTCTTCGATAGCCGAGTAATCATGGATATTAAACGCACGATCCTGATCGCCGCCCTGGCAATCGTGTCCTATGTCATGGTCCTCAAGTGGAACCAGGACTACGGCCAGGCTGCCTTGCCGACTCAGAATGTTGCTGCCAACACTGTCGCGCCGTCTCTGTCGGACACCCCGAATGCTGGCAACAGCGCAAGTGCTGATGTTCCGAGCGCCAGCGGCGAATCCAGCCCAGCCGAACTGGCTCCGGTGGTCGTCAGCAAGGACCTGATCCGGGTCAAAACCGATGTTCTCGATCTGGCTATCGACCCAAGCGGTGGTGACATCGCGCAACTGATGCTGCCGAAATACCCGCGCCGTCAGGACCACCCTGAAATTCCGTTCCAGTTGTTCGACAACGGCAACGAGCGTGTTTACCTGGCTCAAAGTGGCCTGACCGGCGTCAATGGCCCGGATGCACGTTCGACTGGTCGCCCGCTGTACGCCACTGAACAGAAAAGTTATCAACTTGCTGATGGCCAGGACCAACTGGTCGTCGACCTGAAATTCAGCGACGCCGGCGTCAACTACATCAAGCGCTTCTCCTTCAAGCGCGGTGAGTACGACCTGACCGTCACTTACCTGATCGATAACCAGAGTGGTCAGCCATGGACCGGTAACCTGTTCGCGCAATTGAAGCGTGACGCCAGTTCCGATCCGTCCTCGTCGACCGCTACCGGCACTGCCACCTACTTGGGCGCTGCCCTGTGGACAAGTTCCGAGCCCTACAAAAAGGTGTCCATGAAGGACATCGACAAGGGTAATTTGAAAGAAAATGTGACCGGTGGTTGGGTCGCCTGGCTGCAGCACTACTTCGTGACCGCATGGATTCCGAAGTCCGGTGAGAACAACATCGTTCAAACCCGCAAAGACAGCCAAGGCAACTACATCATCGGTTTCACTGGCCCAGCGCTGAACGTGGCCACGGGTGCCCAGGCTGAAACCAGCACCATGCTGTACGCCGGTCCGAAGATTCAGGACAAGCTGAAAGCGTTGTCCCCAGGTCTGGAACTGACTGTCGACTACGGCATTCTGTGGTTCATCGCCCAGCCTATCTTCTGGCTGCTGCAACATATCCACAGCCTGCTCGGCAACTGGGGCTGGTCGATCATCGCCCTGACCATGCTGATCAAGCTGCTGTTCTTCCCGCTCTCGGCCGCCAGCTACAAGTCGATGGCGCGCATGCGTGCCGTGGCCCCTAAACTGGCTGCCCTGAAAGAACAGCATGGCGACGACCGGCAGAAAATGTCGCAAGCCATGATGGAGCTGTACAAGAAAGAGAAGATCAACCCGCTGGGCGGCTGCTTGCCGATCCTGGTGCAGATGCCGGTCTTCCTCTCGCTGTACTGGGTACTGCTGGAAAGTGTCGAGATGCGTCAGGCACCGTGGATGTTCTGGATCACCGACCTGTCGATCAAGGATCCGTTCTTCATCCTGCCGATCATCATGGGCGCAACCATGTTCATCCAGCAGCAGCTGAACCCGACTCCGCCGGATCCGATGCAGGCCAAGGTGATGAAGCTGATGCCAATCATCTTCACCTTCTTCTTCCTGTGGTTCCCAGCTGGTCTGGTGCTGTACTGGGTTGTGAACAACTGCTTGTCGATCGCACAGCAGTGGTACATCACCCGCAAAATCGAGGCAGCCACCAAGAAGGCCGCTGCCTGACAGATTAGCCAGCTAATCTGTGGATAAACGCCCCACTCGTGGGGCGTTTTGCTATCTGACGTTTTTGTTTCGAGGCCACCGACCATGAATTCCCGTCGTGAAACCATCACCGCCATCGCTACTGCCCAAGGCCGCGGCGGGGTGGGCATTGTGCGTATTTCCGGGCCCTTGGCCAGCCAGGCCGGCCAAGCGATCACTGGTCGTCAACTGAATCCGCGGCATGCTCATTACGGCCCGTTTCGCAGTGAAGACGGTCTGGTTCTCGACGAAGGCATCGCTTTGTTCTTCCCCGGTCCGAACTCGTTCACCGGCGAGGACGTGCTGGAACTCCAGGGCCATGGCGGTCCGGTCGTGCTGGATATGCTCCTGCAGCGCTGTGTACAACTCGGTTGCCGGCTGGCGCGTCCGGGAGAATTCAGTGAGCGCGCCTTCCTCAACGACAAGCTCGACCTGGCGCAGGCGGAAGCCATCGCCGACCTGATCGAGGCGAGTTCTGCACAGGCTGCGCGCAATGCGCTGCGTTCGTTGCAGGGGGAATTCTCGCGCCGTGTGGATAACCTCACCGAGCGCCTGATCAGCCTGCGAATCTATGTGGAAGCCGCCATCGATTTTCCCGAGGAAGAAATCGACTTTCTCGCCGATGGCCATGTCCTCGGCATGCTTGATCAGGTCCGAGAAGATCTGGCCTTGGTAATGCGTGAAGCCGGGCAGGGCGCTTTGTTGCGCGATGGTATGACGGTTGTGATTGCCGGCCGGCCTAACGCGGGCAAGTCCAGTCTGCTGAACATGCTTGCCGGTCGCGAGGCGGCAATCGTTACCGAGATCGCCGGTACAACCCGGGATATCCTGCGCGAACATATCCACATCGACGGTATGCCGCTGCACGTTGTGGATACTGCTGGCCTGCGTGACACCGAGGACCATGTGGAAAAAATCGGCGTGGAGCGTGCGCTGAAGGCCATTGGAGAGGCCGATCGGGTGCTGTTGGTCGTGGACGCCACTGCTCCTGAGGCCAGCGACCCGTTTGCGTTATGGCCGGAGTTCCTCGATCAGCGGCCGCAGCCTGACAAAGTGACCCTGATTCGTAACAAGGCCGACCTCACGGGCGAGTCGATTGGCATCGAACAGTGTGCGGATGGCCACGTCACGATCACGCTCAGCGCCAAAGCGCCCGATATGGGCCTGGATCTGCTGCGCGAACACCTCAAAGCCTGCATGGGTTATGAACAGCCCGCCGAAAGTGGCTTCAGCGCCCGCCGGCGTCATTTGGAGGCGTTGCGCCAGGCCAGTGCGAGCCTCGAGCACGGTCGCGCGCAATTGACCCTGGCAGGCGCCGGGGAGCTGTTGGCGGAAGATTTGCGTCAGGCCCAGCAGTCTCTGGGTGAAATTACCGGGGCATTCAGCTCCGACGACCTACTGGGTCGAATCTTCTCCAGCTTCTGCATCGGCAAATAAGCCTTCTTATCCACAGACCGGGTCGCATCTGACGGCCCGGCTGTAGCGTCTTTCTGCACCTTTCACTTATCCACTGACGAAGACTCCGGGCTTGCCTGGGGCTTTCGGCTACCCGCTTGTCCACAAAATGCCGGAATAAGCCCTGTGGAAAACCCGCCTTCAGCTCCGTTGATAACTAGGCCTCAAGGCTGGAGATAAATTCGCCTGTGGGTAAATAGCAGTTTAATCCACAGGCTTAAGGCGCTTATCCATAGCCCCCAGGGGTGGTGATGAACAGGGTTTTGAAACGCTGTACATATTGATCTATATGGGCTGTAGAACGTTATCCACAGATAGGTGCTGCACTAAGAATAAACATAAAAACAAAGCTTTTATAAAGTTTTCTTCGTTATTTCTATTGCCGGCCATTCATCCACAGGCTGGTTAGATTTTGTGCAAAAGGTTCCTTTAGGAGGGGGTAAGTCCCTATACTTGCCAGCTATCCCTTTTTTATTCCCGAAACAGGCACGAGGTGCGTGGTGGATTTCC
This sequence comes from Pseudomonas sp. Marseille-P9899, assembly GCF_903166565.1. Lineage (NCBI taxonomy): Bacteria > Pseudomonadati > Pseudomonadota > Gammaproteobacteria > Pseudomonadales > Pseudomonadaceae > Pseudomonas > Pseudomonas sp. Marseille-P9899. The sequence goes on along the minus strand of NZ_CAESCG010000005.1, from coordinate 420,358 downwards.
CTTCCCGTTTTGAAGTGATCGTCATCGGCGGCGGCCATGCCGGTACCGAGGCTGCGCTTGCGTCAGCACGTATGGGTGTCAAAACCCTGCTGCTGACCCACAACGTGGAAACCCTCGGGCACATGAGCTGCAACCCGGCTATCGGTGGTATTGGCAAGAGCCACCTGGTCAAGGAAATCGATGCGCTCGGTGGTGCCATGGCACTGGCTACAGACAAGAGCGGCATCCAGTTCCGCGTTCTGAACAACCGCAAGGGCCCGGCCGTACGGGCAACCCGTGCGCAAGCCGACCGCGCGATCTACAAGGCGGTGGTCCGGGAGATTCTCGAGAACCAGCCCAACCTGTGGATATTCCAGCAGTCCTGCGATGACCTCATCGTCGAGCAGGATCAGGTGCGCGGCGTAGTGACCCAGATGGGTCTGCGGTTCTTCGCCGACTCCGTGGTATTGACCACCGGCACCTTCCTTGCGGGACTTATCCACATCGGTCTGCAGAACTATTCCGGTGGTCGGGCCGGTGATCCGCCAGCGATCGCCCTGGCCCATCGCTTACGTGAATTACCGTTACGCGTGGGTCGCCTGAAAACCGGTACTCCGCCACGCATCGATGGACGTTCCGTGGATTTCTCGGTGATGACCGAACAGGCTGGTGATACCCCGATCCCGGTGATGTCGTTCATGGGCTCGAAGGCAATGCACCCGCGGCAGGTCAGTTGCTGGATTACCCACACCAATGAGCGGACCCACGAAATCATCGCGTCCAACCTCGATCGCTCACCGATGTATTCCGGCGTCATCGAGGGCATTGGTCCGCGTTACTGCCCATCGATCGAAGACAAGATCCATCGGTTCGCTGACAAGCAGAGCCATCAGGTCTTCATCGAACCCGAAGGCCTCAACACCCACGAGCTGTATCCGAACGGGATATCCACATCCCTGCCGTTCGATGTGCAGTTGCAGATCGTGCGTTCGATCCGCGGTATGGAGAACGCGCACATCGTTCGCCCGGGCTACGCCATCGAGTACGACTACTTCGATCCGCGCGACCTGAAATACAGTCTGGAAACCAAAGTGATCGGCGGGCTGTTCTTTGCCGGGCAGATCAATGGCACCACGGGCTACGAAGAAGCCGGAGCCCAAGGATTGCTGGCCGGCGCCAACGCCGCGTTGCGTGCGAAAGGTCTGGAAAGCTGGTGTCCGCGTCGCGACGAAGCCTACATCGGCGTATTGGTCGACGACCTGATTACCCTGGGTACCCAGGAGCCGTACCGCATGTTCACGTCTCGCGCCGAGTACCGCCTGATCCTGCGCGAAGACAACGCGGATCTGCGCCTTACCGAAAAAGGCCGCGAACTCGGGCTTGTGGATGACGCACGCTGGGCGGCGTTCACTGCCAAGCGCGAAGGAATCGAGCGTGAAGAACAGCGTCTGAAATCCACCTGGATACGCCCGGGTACCGAGCAGGGCACCGCCGTTGCCGAACGATTCGGCACCCCGCTGAGCCACGAATACAACCTGCTCAACCTGTTGAGCCGCCCGGAAATCGACTATGCCGGCCTCGTGAAAGTGACCGGTGGCAGCGATGTGGACGACCAGGTTGCTGAGCAAATCGAGATCAAAACCAAATACGCCGGTTACATCGACCGGCAACAGGAAGAAATCGCTCGCCTGCGTGCCAGCGAAGACACCCGCCTGCCGGAAGATATCGACTACAGTGGTATTTCCGGGCTATCCAAGGAGATCCAGGGCAAGCTCGGCCAGTCGCGGCCGGAAACCTTGGGCCAGGCTTCGCGTATCCCGGGCGTGACCCCCGCGGCGATTTCCCTGTTGTTGATCCATCTGAAGAAACGCGGCGCTGGCCGCGGTCTGGAGCAAAGCGCTTGAGTTCTATGGTCACCGCAAAACACGCCGATGAGTTGTCCACAGGGGCCCGCCAACTCGGGCTCGAGCTGAGCGAGGCGCAGCAGGAGCAACTGCTGGCCTATCTGGCTTTGTTGATCAAATGGAACAAGGCTTACAACCTCACCGCAGTCCGCGATCCGGATGAGATGGTGTCTCGCCATCTGCTCGACAGCCTCAGCGTGATGTCGTTTATCCACAGCGACCGCTGGCTGGACGTTGGCAGTGGTGGAGGGATGCCGGGGATTCCGCTGGCTATCCTGCATCCGGAGAAGCAGGTCACGGTGCTGGACAGCAATGGCAAGAAAACCCGCTTCCTCACTCAGGTGAAACTGGAGCTGAAGCTGGACAACCTGACAGTTATCCACAAGCGGGCCGAAGAGTTCGAACCTGAGCAGCCATTCACCGGGATCATCTCGCGTGCTTTCAGCAGCATGGAAAATTTCACTAACTGGACGCGGCACCTGGGGGATTCCCAGACACAGTGGCTGGCAATGAAAGGACTGCATCCAGCCGATGAGCTGGTAGCATTGCCGTCAGATTTCGAAGTGGAGAGCGAGCAGGCCTTGACCGTTCCAGGTTGCCAAGGCCAACGCCATCTGCTGATACTGCGCCGCACGGCATGACTGGGAACACAAGCAAGAATGGCTAAGGTATTCGCGATTGCGAACCAAAAAGGGGGCGTGGGTAAAACCACCACCTGTATCAATCTCGCGGCCTCGCTGGTAGCAACCAAGCGTCGCGTGCTGCTGATTGACCTCGATCCACAAGGCAACGCCACCATGGGTAGCGGTGTGGATAAACATGTCCTGGAACATTCGGTCTACGATCTGCTGATCGGCGAGTGCGACCTGGCCCAGGCCATGCACATCTCCGAGCACGGTGGTTATCAACTGCTGCCGGCCAACCGTGACCTGACCGCCGCCGAGGTGGTGCTGCTGGAAATGCAGATGAAGGAAAGCCGCTTGCGCAATGCGCTGGCGCCTATCCGGGAAAGCTACGACTACATCCTCATCGACTGTCCGCCATCGCTGTCGATGCTGACCCTCAATGCCTTGGTCGCCGCTGACGGGGTCATCATCCCGATGCAGTGTGAATACTATGCACTGGAAGGTCTCAGCGACCTTGTGGATAACATCAAGCGCATCGCTGCCCGCCTGAATCCCGAGCTCAAGATCGAAGGCCTGCTGCGGACGATGTATGACCCGCGCCTGAGCCTGAACAACGATGTTTCGGTGCAGCTCAAGGAGCATTTCGGCGAGCAGCTCTACGACACGGTCATTCCTCGCAACATTCGCCTGGCTGAGGCTCCGAGCTTTGGCATGCCGGCGTTGGCCTACGACAAGCAATCCCGAGGCGCCCTGGCTTACCTGGCCCTGGCGGGCGAACTCGTTCGTCGCCAGCGTCGTCAAACTCGCACTGCACAGACAACTTAAGGAATCCGCATGGCCGTTAAGAAACGAGGTCTCGGACGTGGGTTGGATGCACTGTTGAGTGGTCCGACCGTCAGCGCGCTCGAAGAGCAAGCTGTAAAGGTCGACAAGAAAGAACTGCAACACCTGCCGCTGGACCTGATCCAGCGCGGCAAGTACCAGCCACGTCGGGATATGGACCCGCAGGCGCTTGAAGAACTGGCCCAGTCGATCAGAGGCCAGGGCGTCATGCAGCCGATCGTGGTCCGCCCTATCGAGGGTGACCGCTACGAAATCATCGCCGGTGAGCGGCGCTGGCGTGCCAGCCAGCAGGCCGGGCTCGACACTATCCCGGCGATGGTCCGCGATGTGCCGGATGAAGCTGCCATTGCGATGGCGCTGATCGAGAACATCCAGCGTGAAGATCTCAACCCGGTTGAAGAAGCGAATGCGCTGCAACGTCTGCAGACCGAATTCCAGCTGACTCAGCAACAGGTTGCCGATGCTGTGGGCAAGTCGCGGGTCACCGTGGCCAACCTGCTGCGTCTGATCGCCTTGCCGGAAGTCATCAAGACCATGTTGTCCCATGGCGATCTGGAAATGGGGCACGCACGTGCACTGCTCGGATTACCGGAAGAACAGCAGGTTGAAGGGGCGCGACACGTTGTCGCACGCGGGCTGACGGTACGTCAGACCGAAGCGCTGGTTCGCCAGTGGCTCAGTGGCAAACCTGAGCCTGTGGAACCGGCCAAGGCCGATCCGGATATAACCCGTCTGGAACAACGGCTGGCCGAGCGTTTAGGGTCTTCTGTACAGATACGTCATGGCAATAAAGGCAAGGGCCAATTAGTTATTAAGTACAACTCCCTGGATGAGTTGCAGGGCGTCCTTGCTCACATCCGCTGAAACAATTCCCTTTGTAGCGCGTAGTCGGAAATCACTACCCGGCAGTTGAATAGGGGTTAAACCGCCCCTATACTCTGCGCGCATTTTGTCGGCACAAATTATGCCAAGTCATAGTTGACTGGTTGGCCGACTTCAGGGGAGCAGTTTTGATGGAAACCCGCACGCCAAACCGCTTGCCTTTCCATCGCTGGGCGGTTTTCCCGGTACTGCTGGCCCAATGTGTCGTGTTTCTGTTGGCAGCTTTGGCTTTGTGGCAGTGGCGCGGGACAGTCAGCGGATATTCAGGTCTCTGTGGAGGTCTGATCGCCTGGCTACCGAATGTGTATTTCGCCTATAAGGCTTTCCGGTTTACCGGGGCCCGGGCAGCGCAAGCCATCGTCAAGTCGTTTTACGCAGGCGAGGCAGGCAAATTGATTTTGACGGCGGTGCTGTTCGCACTGACGTTCGCAGGAGTGAAGCCATTGGCGCCATTAGCAGTATTCGGCGTCTTCTTGCTGACCCAACTGGTCAGCTGGTTCGCGCCCCTGCTGATGAAAACAAGACTTTCGAGACCTTAGGGCGTTTGAGGCAAACATGGCAGCAGAAACCGCTTCGGGCTATATCCAGCACCACTTGCAGAACCTGACCTTCGGTCAACTACCAGATGGCGGTTGGGGCTTTGCCCATTCCGCAGCAGAAGCCAAGGCAATGGGCTTCTGGGCGTTCCATGCGGACACCCTGGGTTGGTCGTTCGGTCTGGGCCTGATCTTCATTCTTCTTTTCCGCGCGGCGGCGAAAAAAGCGACCTCCGGCCTGCCCGGCGGTCTGCAGAACTTCGTTGAAGTGCTGGTCGAGTTCGTCAACGGCAGCGTGAAGGACTCCTTCCACGGCCGCAGCCCGGTCATCGCACCGCTGGCACTGACCATCTTCGTCTGGGTCTTCATGATGAACGCCGTCGACCTGATTCCGGTCGACTGGATTCCTCAGTTGGCGATCTGGATCTCGGGTGATCCGCACATTCCGTTCCGTGCCGTATCCACCACCGACCCGAACGCCACGCTGGCCATGGCAATCTGTGTGTTCGCGCTGATCATTTTCTACAGCATCAAGGTCAAGGGCCTGGGCGGCTTCCTCGGTGAACTGACCCTGCACCCGTTCGGTAGCAAGAACATCTTCGTGCAGATCCTGCTGATTCCGGTCAACTTCCTGCTCGAGTTCGTGACCCTGATCGCCAAGCCGATCTCGCTGGCTCTGCGTCTGTTCGGCAACATGTACGCCGGCGAGCTGGTGTTCATCCTGATTGCCGTGATGTTCGGCTCCGGCCTGCTGTGGCTGAGCGGTCTGGGTATCGTGCTGCAATGGGCGTGGGCTGTGTTCCACATCCTGATCATCACGCTGCAAGCATTCATCTTCATGATGCTCACCATCGTCTACCTTTCGATGGCGCACGAAGATAACCATTAAGACCGCCTGGCGTGTCTGATGATCCTCCCGTCGGTACGAGGGAGGGTCGAAAAAGTCCGCAAGGGCACCGTTGTACCAAACGATTTTGTTTTACCGCTTCAAACTAAAAAACCTAACCAATACGACGTAAAAGTCGGGAGGAAAGATGGAAACTGTAGTTGGTCTTACCGCTATCGCTGTTGCTCTGCTGATCGGCCTGGGTGCTCTGGGTACCGCCATTGGTTTCGGCCTGCTGGGCGGCAAGTTCCTGGAAGGCGCTGCTCGCCAGCCAGAGATGGTTCCAATGCTCCAAGTTAAAATGTTCATCGTTGCCGGTCTGCTCGACGCCGTAACCATGATCGGTGTTGGTATCGCACTGTTCTTCACCTTCGCGAACCCCTTCGTTGGTCAAATCGCAGGCTAATCACTCGATCATTCGAGTGGATTGGTGTGATAGACGAAGAACGAGCGAGGTGTTGGCGTGAATATTAATGCAACCCTGATTGGTCAGTCCCTTGCGTTCTTGATTTTCGTGGTGTTCTGCATGAAGTTTGTATGGCCTCCGGTCATTGCAGCTCTGCAAGAACGTCAAAAGAAGATCGCGGACGGACTGGACGCTGCCAACCGAGCAGCTCGCGACCTGGAGCTGGCCCAAGATAAAGCGGGTCAGCAACTGCGCGAAGCTAAAGCTCAGGCAGCCGAAATCATTGAGCAAGCCAAGAAGCGCGGTGCTCAGATCGTCGAGGAAGCCCGTGATCAGGCCCGCGTCGAAGCTGACCGTGTGAAGGCTCAGGCTCAGGCCGAGATCGAACAGGAAATTAACAGCGTCAAAGACGCGCTGCGCGCCCAAGTGGGTAGCCTGGCCGTTAACGGTGCTGAAAAGATCCTTGGCGCCACAATCGATCAAAACGCGCATGCGGAGCTGGTTAACAAACTGGCCGCTGAAATTTAAGCGAGGGCGATCATGGCAGAACTGACCACGTTGGCCCGACCTTACGCTAAGGCTGCCTTTGAGCACGCCCAGGCCCATCAGCAACTGGCCAATTGGTCAGCCATGCTCGGCCTGGCTGCTGCAGTGTCGGAAGACGACACGATGCAGCGCCTGCTCAAGGCCCCGCGACTGACGAGCGCACAAAAGGCCGCCACGTTCATTGACGTGTGCGGTGACAAGTTCAATGCACAGGCACAGAATTTCATTCATGTTGCCGCGGAAAACGACCGTCTCCAGCTGTTGCCGGAGATTTCGGCTCTGTTCGATCTGTACAAGGCCGAACAAGAGAAATCCGTGGACGTGGAAGTCACCAGTGCTTTTGCATTGAACCAAGAACAGCAAGACAAACTCGCCAAGGTTCTCAGTGCACGGCTCAGCCGGGAAGTGCGCCTGCATGCGACGGAGGATGCCTCCCTTATCGGTGGTGTCGTGATCCGCGCAGGCGACCTGGTAATCGATGGCTCGGTTCGCGGAAAAATCGCGAAACTGGCCGAAGCATTGAAATCTTGAGTTTGAAGGGGCAGCAGAGCAATGCAGCAACTCAATCCTTCCGAAATTAGTGAAATCATCAAGGGCCGCATCGAGAATCTCGATGTAGCCTCCCAAGCCCGCAACGAAGGTACTGTCGTCAGCGTTTCTGACGGCATCGTGCGGATTCACGGTCTGGCCGACGTTATGTACGGCGAAATGATCGAGTTTCCAGGCGGCGTCTACGGTATGGCCCTCAACCTGGAGCAAGACTCCGTTGGTGCGGTAGTACTGGGCGCTTACGACACCCTCGCTGAAGGCATGAGCGCCAAGTGCACCGGCCGCATCCTGGAAGTTCCTGTTGGTAAGGAACTGCTGGGTCGCGTCGTTGACGCACTGGGCAACCCAATCGACGGCAAAGGCCCGCTGGGCAACACCGAGACCGACGCGGTCGAGAAAGTTGCTCCGGGCGTTATCTGGCGTAAGTCGGTAGACCAGCCTGTACAGACTGGCTACAAATCCGTCGACGCCATGATCCCTGTCGGCCGTGGCCAGCGCGAGCTGATCATCGGTGACCGTCAGATCGGTAAGACCGCCATGGCGATCGACGCCATCATCAACCAGAAAGACTCCGGTATTTTCTGCGTTTATGTTGCCGTTGGCCAAAAGCGTTCCACCGTTGCCAACATCGTTCGCAAGCTGGAAGAAAACGGCGCCCTGGCCAACACCATCGTGGTGGTTGCCAGTGCTTCGGAATCCGCCGCACTGCAATTCCTGGCGCCATACGCCGGTTGCACCATGGGCGAGTTCTTCCGCGACCGCGGTGAAGACGCACTGATCGTTTACGACGACCTGTCCAAGCAAGCCGTTGCCTACCGTCAGATCTCCCTGCTGCTGCGCCGTCCACCAGGACGTGAAGCGTACCCAGGTGACGTGTTCTATCTCCACTCCCGTCTGCTGGAGCGTGCTTCGCGCGTTTCCGAAGAGTACGTCGAGAAGTTCACCAACGGCGCTGTAACTGGCAAGACCGGTTCCCTGACCGCACTGCCGATCATCGAAACCCAGGCTGGCGACGTTTCCGCGTTCGTTCCGACCAACGTGATTTCCATCACCGACGGTCAGATCTTCCTGGAATCGGCCATGTTCAACTCGGGCATCCGCCCTGCAGTTAACGCCGGTGTTTCGGTATCCCGTGTGGGTGGTGCCGCTCAGACCAAGATCATCAAGAAGCTGTCCGGTGGCATCCGTACCGCTCTGGCTCAGTACCGTGAACTGGCGGCATTCGCCCAGTTCGCCTCTGACCTGGACGAAGCTACCCGTAAGCAACTCGAGCACGGTCAACGTGTTACCGAGCTGATGAAGCAGAAGCAATACGCTCCTATGTCCATTGCTGACATGGCGCTGTCGCTGTATGCCGCTGAGCGTGGGTTCCTGACCGACGTTGAAATCGCCAAGATCGGTAGCTTCGAACAAGCCCTGATCGCTTACTTCAACCGTGATCACGCCGAACTGATGGCGAAGATCAACGTGAAGGGTGACTTCAACGACGAAATCGACGCTGGCATCAAAGCCGGTATCGAGAAGTTCAAGGCCACCCAAACCTGGTAAGCCGCAGCGGGGGCTTTGCAGCCCCCGCTTGCTAACCTGATAGGTGTTACATGGCAGGCGCAAAAGAGATTCGCAGTAAGATTGCGAGCATCAAAAGCACGCAAAAAATTACCAGCGCCATGGAAAAAGTGGCGGTCAGCAAAATGCGCAAGGCTCAAATGCGCATGGCTGCTAGCCGTCCTTACGCGGAGCGCATCCGCCAGGTGATTGGTCATCTGGCCAACGCCAACCCGGAATACCGCCACCCGTTCATGATCGACCGCCCTGTAAAGCGCGCCGGTTATGTCGTAGTGAGCAGTGACCGTGGTCTGTGCGGCGGCTTGAACACCAACCTGTTCAAGGCCCTGGTCAAGGACATGGCGGTAAACCGCGAACAAGGCGTCGAGATCGATCTGTGCGTGGTCGGCAGCAAAGGTGCGGCATTCTTCCGTAGCTTCGGCGGTAACGTTGTTGCTGCGATCAGCCACCTGGGCGAAGAGCCGTCGATCAACGATCTGATCGGTAGCGTCAAAGTCATGCTGGACGCTTACCTGGACGGCCGTATCGATCGTCTGTCCGTGGTATCGAACAAGTTCATCAATACCATGACGCAACAGCCAACGGTCGAGCAGTTGATTCCGTTGGTGGCAACCCCGGATCAAGAACTCAAGCACCACTGGGACTACCTCTACGAACCTGACGCCAAAGAGCTGCTGGACGGCTTGATGGTGCGTTACGTGGAGTCGCAGGTCTACCAGGCGGTGGTCGAGAACAACGCGGCTGAACAAGCTGCCCGGATGATCGCGATGAAGAACGCCACCGACAACGCCGGTGATCTGATCAGCGAATTGCAGCTGATCTACAACAAGGCGCGTCAGGCTGCGATCACCCAAGAGATCTCGGAAATCGTCGGCGGCGCTGCCGCGGTTTAACGGTTCAAATATTCAGAGGATCCAGCTATGAGTAGCGGACGTATCGTTCAAATCATCGGCGCCGTCATCGACGTGGAATTCCCACGTGACAGCGTTCCGAGTGTGTATAACGCACTGAAAGTACAAGGCGCAGAAACTACCCTGGAAGTTCAGCAGCAGCTGGGCGACGGCGTGGTTCGTACCATTGCGATGGGTTCGACCGAAGGCTTGAAGCGCGGTCTGGACGTTGTCGACACCAAGGCAGCCATCTCCGTACCGGTCGGTAAAGCGACCCTGGGCCGGATCATGGACGTCCTGGGCAACCCGATCGACGAAGCTGGTCCGATCGGCGAAGAAGAGCGTTGGGGCATTCACCGTCCTGCGCCTTCCTTCGCTGACCAGGCAGGCGGCAACGACCTGCTGGAAACCGGCATCAAGGTTATCGACCTGGTTTGCCCGTTCGCCAAGGGTGGTAAGGTTGGTCTGTTCGGTGGTGCCGGTGTAGGCAAAACCGTAAACATGATGGAACTGATCCGTAACATCGCCATCGAGCACAGCGGTTATTCCGTGTTCGCCGGTGTGGGTGAGCGTACTCGTGAGGGTAACGACTTCTACCACGAGATGAAGGACTCCAACGTTCTCGACAAAGTAGCCTTGGTCTACGGTCAGATGAACGAGCCACCAGGAAACCGTCTGCGTGTAGCGCTGACCGGCCTGACCATGGCTGAGAAGTTCCGTGACGAAGGTAACGACGTTCTGCTGTTCGTCGACAACATCTATCGTTACACCCTGGCCGGTACTGAAGTATCCGCACTGCTGGGCCGTATGCCTTCCGCAGTAGGTTACCAGCCGACCCTGGCTGAAGAGATGGGCGTTCTGCAAGAACGTATCACTTCGACCAAGGAAGGTTCGATCACCTCGATCCAAGCGGTATACGTACCTGCGGACGACTTGACCGACCCGTCGCCAGCGACCACCTTCGCCCACTTGGACGCCACCGTCGTACTGTCCCGTGACATCGCTTCCCTGGGTATCTACCCAGCGGTCGATCCACTGGACTCGACTTCGCGCCAGTTGGACCCGAACGTCATCGGCAACGAGCACTACGACACCGCCCGCGGCGTCCAGTACGTGCTGCAGCGCTACAAAGAGCTGAAAGACATCATCGCGATCCTGGGTATGGACGAACTGTCCGAAACCGACAAGCAGCTGGTATCCCGTGCTCGTAAGATCCAGCGCTTCCTGTCCCAGCCGTTCTTCGTGGCAGAAGTCTTCACTGGTTCCCCAGGTAAATACGTTTCCCTGAAAGACACCATTGCTGGCTTCAGCGGCATCCTCAAAGGTGACTACGACCACCTGCCAGAACAAGCGTTCTACATGGTCGGCAGCATCGAAGAAGCGGTCGAGAAAGCCAAGAAACTGTAATCCCGGCGCCCCGAAAGGGGCGCTAATCAGGTCGAGGCAAGCAAATGGCTATGACAGTCCATTGCGATATCGTCAGCGCGGAAGGAGAAATCTTCTCCGGTCTGGTCGAGATGGTGGTTGCGCACGGTAACCTGGGTGATCTTGGTATCGCTCCAGGCCACGCGCCGCTGATCACCAATCTCAAGCCGGGTCCGATCACGCTGACCAAGCAGGGCGGCTCCCAGGAAGTGTTTTACATCTCTGGTGGCTTCCTTGAGGTCCAGCCGAACATGGTCAAGGTTCTCGCCGACACCGTGCAACGCGCTGCAGACCTGGATGAAGCTCAGGCGCAGGAAGCCCTCAAGGCTGCCGAAAATGCCCTGAACAGCAAAGGCGCAGATTTCGATTACAGCGCCGCTGCTGCACGTCTGGCCGAGGCCGCAGCCCAGCTGCGTACCGTCCAGCAAATGCGCAAGAAGTAATACGGCGCTTGCCGATCACTTCTGACGCAATTGAGTTAAAGGGTAGCCTCGGCTACCCTTTTTCTTTTTCCGAATTATTCCCCCCGGTCACATCGCTGATCACCCAGGATTGGTAGCCAGTCAATGTCTCTCGATATCGTTATTCTCGCCGCAGGCCAAGGCACCCGCATGCGTTCCGCATTGCCGAAGGTGCTGCACCCGGTCGCCGGCGACTCCATGCTCGGCCACGTTATCCACAGCGCGCGCCAGTTGCAGCCGCAGGGCATCCACGTCGTCATCGGTCATGGTGCAGAGCTGGTCCGTGAGCGCCTCGCTGCGGAGGATCTGAATTTCGTTCTCCAGGATAAGCAACTGGGTACTGGCCATGCGGTCGCTCAGGCACTGCCAGCGCTGAGCGCCGACACCGTGTTGATTCTGTACGGTGACGTGCCGCTGATCGAAGTGGAAACCCTCAATCGCCTGTTGGCAAAGGTCAACGAGCAGCAACTCGGCTTGCTGACCGTCACCCTGCAGGACCCGACCGGCTATGGCCGCATCGTGCGCGACGCCGAAGGTAAGGTCGCGGCGATTGTCGAGCACAAGGATGCCAGCGATGCGCAGAAAGCCATTCGCGAAGGCAACACCGGTATTCTCGCCGTCCCGGGCGCCCGCCTGACCGAGTGGTTGGGCCGCCTGTCCAACGACAATGCCCAGGGCGAGTACTACCTGACCGATGTGATCGCCATGGCTGTAGCCGATGGCCTGGTGGTCGCTACCGAGCAGCCGCTGGACCCGATGGAAGTGCAGGGCGCCAATGATCGCCGGCAATTGGCCGAGCTGGAGCGTCATTACCAGTTCCGCGAAGCTCGCCGCCTGATGGCTCTTGGCGTCACCCTGCGTGACCCGGCGCGCTTCGATGTGCGCGGTGAAGTCAGTGTCGGCCGCGATGTACTCATCGATATCAACGTGGTTCTGGAAGGCCGCGTGGTGATCGAGGATGACGTCCAGATCGGGCCGAATTGCGTGATCAAGAACAGCACCCTGCGCAAGGGCGTTGTCATCAAGGCAAACAGCCATATCGAAGGCGCCGTGCTGGGTGAGGGCAGCGATGCCGGCCCGTTCGCACGTCTGCGTCCGGGCACCGTGCTGGAAGCCCGTGCCCATGTGGGTAACTTTGTCGAACTGAAGAACGCTCATCTGGGCGAGGGCGCCAAGGCCGGTCACCTGACTTACCTGGGTGACGCGGAAATCGGTGCCCGTACCAACATCGGCGCCGGCACCATCACCTGCAACTATGACGGTGCCAACAAGTTCAAGACCGTGCTGGGCGAGGACGTGTTCATCGGTTCGAACAACTCGCTAGTTGCCCCTGTGGACATCAAGGACGGCGCGACTACCGCTGCCGGTTCGACCATCACCCAGAACGTAGAGCCTTCGCAGTTGGCGGTGGGCCGGGCTCGTCAGAAAAATATCGATGGCTGGAAGCGGCCGGAGAAGATCAAGAAGAGCTGAGTTATTCACAGCTGAACAAAAGGCCGACCTGCATTGTGCATAAGTCGGCCTTTTTCATTTCAGGCGCACCCTGTGGATAATCGGCCCCGCCAATACTGTTATCCACATCACTTTTTTCAACATCTGCCTTGACCAAAACAGCGCATTAGGTTTTGATTGGCACCGTTATCTTTCGAAACGAAACTTACCAGCCAATGTCGAAACGAAATACGCCCCAACGCCGGCACAACATTCTCGCTTTGCTCAATGAAAAGGGCGAGGTGAGTGTGGATGAGCTGGCCAAGCGTTTCGAAACTTCCGAAGTCACCATTCGCAAGGATCTGGCGGCGCTCGAAACCAACGGTCTGCTGTTGCGTCGCTATGGCGGCGCGGTGACCATGCCGCAAGAGCTGATTGCCGATCAGACCCAACCTGTCTCCTTGTATAAGCAGGCCATCGCCCGTGCTGCGGTGGCGCGAATTCGTGAGCATGCGCGAATCATCATCGACAGTGGCAGCACTACCGCGGCGATGATTCCTGAACTGGGTCTCCAGCCCGGTCTGGTGGTGATGACCAATTCCCTGAATGTGGCCCGCGCACTGAGCGAGCTCGAGCATGAACCGGTGCTGTTGATGACCGGCGGGACCTGGGATCCGCACTCCGAGTCGTTCCAGGGCCAGGTTGCCGAGCAGGTGCTACGTTCCTACGATTTCGACCAGTTGTTTATCGGCGCCGATGGCATCGATCTTGTTCGTGGCACCACCACGTTCAATGAGTTGTTGGGGCTGAGCCGGGTCATGGCCGAGGTCGCCCGGGAAGTGATCGTGATGGTCGAGTCGGACAAGGTCGGGCGCAAGATTCCCAACCTTGAGCTGCCGTGGAGCAGCGTGAACACCCTTATTACTGATGAACGCCTGCCCGGTGAGGCACGCGAACACATTGAAGCCCGTGGCATAAACGTGATTTGTGCCGCTATCAGCCAGGAGCATTAATTTATGTGTGGAATTGTTGGCGCCGTCGCCGAACGCAATATCACCGCCATTCTGATTGAAGGCCTGAAACGTCTCGAGTACCGCGGCTATGACAGCGCAGGTCTTGCTGTCTTCACCCAGCAAGGAACCCTCGAACGTCGCCGCCGTATCGGCAAGGTCAGCGAACTGCAGGCTGCCGTCGCCGCCGAGCCGCTGGTTGGCCAACTGGGCATTGCCCACACCCGATGGGCCACCCATGGCGCACCGACCGAACACAACGCCCACCCGCATTTCTCCGGGCATGAGCTGGCGGTGGTGCACAACGGCATCATCGAGAACCACGAAGCCCTGCGCGAGCAGCTCAAAGCACTCGGTTACGTGTTCAGTTCCGAAACCGACACCGAAGTGATCGTGCACCTGCTGCACCACACCCTGAAAACCATCCCGGACCTGACCGATGCGCTCAAGGCCACGGTCAAGCAGTTGCACGGTGCTTATGGCCTGGCGGTGATCAGCGCTAAACAGCCTGACCGTCTGCTGGCCGCTCGCAGTGGCAGCCCGCTGGTGATTGGCCTGGGTCTTGGCGAAAACTTCCTGGCGTCTGACCAATTGGCGCTGCGTCAGGTCACCGACCGCTTCATGTACCTGGAAGAAGGTGATATCGCCGAGATCCGTCGTGAGCAGGTGAGCATCTGGGACGCCAGCGGCGCGCCAGTGCAACGTGAGACCGTGCAATACCACGAAGGTGCGGAAGCCGCGGACAAGGGCGAGTACCGCCACTTCATGCTCAAGGAAATCCATGAGCAGCCTGCCGTAGTCCAGCGCACCTTGGAAGGCCGTCTGGGTAGCGACCATGTGCTGGTTCAGGCGTTTGGTCCGAAAGCCGCCGAGCTGTTCGCCAAAGTACGCAACGTGCAAATCGTCGCCTGCGGTACCAGCTACCACGCCGGTATGGTCGCCCGTTACTGGCTGGAAGAATTGGCCGGCATCCCGTGTCAGGTCGAAGTAGCCAGCGAGTTCCGCTACCGCAAGGTGGTGGTGCAGCCTGACACCCTGTTCGTGTCGATTTCCCAGTCGGGCGAAACGGCCGACACCCTGGCCGCCCTGCGTAACGCCAAGGAGCTGGGCTTCCTCGGCAGCCTGGCCATCTGCAACGTCGGCATCAGCTCGCTGGTGCGCGAGTCGGACCTGACCCTGCTGACCCTGGCCGGCCCGGAAATCGGCGTGGCTTCCACCAAGGCCTTCACCACTCAACTGGTTTCGCTGATGCTGCTGACCCTGTCCCTGGGCCAGGTGCGTGGCACCTTGGCGGCGGGCGTAGAGGCTGAGCTGGTCGAGCAACTGCGTCGCCTGCCGGTTCGCCTGGGCGAGGCGCTGGCGATGGACGCCACCGTGGAGAAGATCTCCGAGCTGTTCGCCGACAAGCACCACACCCTGTTCCTCGGTCGTGGCGCGCAGTTCCCGGTAGCGATGGAAGGCGCGCTCAAGCTCAAGGAAATCTCCTACATCCACGCCGAAGCCTATCCGGCGGGTGAGCTCAAGCATGGTCCGTTGGCCCTTGTGGATAACGACATGCCAGTCGTTACCGTGGCGCCGAACAACGAACTGCTGGAGAAGCTCAAGTCCAACCTGCAGGAAGTGCGTGCCCGTGGTGGTCAGTTGGTCGTGTTCGCTGACGAGCAGGCCGGCATGAGCAATGGCGAAGGCACCCACGTCATCGCCATGCCGCACATCGCCGATGCGCTGGCGCCGATCCTCTACACCATTCCGCTGCAGTTGCTGTCGTACTACGTCGCCGTGCTCAAAGGCACCGACGTCGACCAGCCGCGCAACCTGGCCAAATCGGTTACGGTTGAGTAAGCGAAAGCACGTGTAATATCAGGCAAGGGAGCGTCTTTCGTACGCTCCCTTCGCTTTTTTCCTCGCTGTAAATTCCCCGCCTCAGCCATTTTTCCGAGCAATTTTCCAGCACTGTTCGGGAAGTCTTGCGCCTGCAATATCAAATTGCCATTCTCCTTGTTCCTGCATCCTTTCGTAGAGAGATCGCGTTTGCCGCACTCGAACGGATAGCAGCCGGAACGTCTCAAAGAGCTCGCCAACACATGGCACGCCGTATCGGAAGTCATCCATGAATATAAAAAAGAAGCTGACGTGTGCATTCGGCGTAATCGCCGTCATCCCGGTGGCGTTGATCGCCTGCCTGGTGGTTTACAACCTCAATGAACAAGCCAGAACCGGCTTCGTGGATACCTCCAGCCGGGAGATCCGGCAGATCGACAATACGGTCAATGTGTTTCTCGATTCCATCGCTCAGAACGTCGCGCAGTGGGCCGACGATCCATTGGTCGTCAATGCCAAGGACTTGAAGGTTTACACCGGCGGCGACGCCCCGAGCATTCCATTACCGGAAGGCAGCCGCCTGTTGCTCGAGCACTTCACCCGTTACGCCAAGGCGCACCCGAATACCGCGTTCGTCTCGATGGCCCGCAGCGACGGCCAGTATGTGGCCTGGCCCGATGAGCCGGGCCTGAAAAACTACGATCCGCGCCAACGCCCCTGGTATCAAAAGGCGCTCGCCAACCCTGGCAAGGTTTCCCGCACCGGCGCGTACCTGTGGGGTAATGAAGCGTTGATTTGCACTGTGCGCACGATTCACGGCCCCTCCGGGGAAGTGGTCGGGGTGATGGGGACGGACGTGTCGCTGGCACAATTGGCCGGATTCATTGGCAAGACCAAGCTCGGCGAAAGTGGCTACCTGATGCTGGTCGAGGACACTGGTGCGGTGCTGGTGGACCCCAGTAACCCGGCGCATGCCTTCAAGCAACTCAAGGACCTCGGCGGCGACTACGAGCGTTTGGCCAGCACCAGCAAAGGCCTGATCGAAGTGGACTTGGGCGGCAAGCGCTACATGGCCAATATCTGGACGTCGCCAACGCTGGGCTGGCGCTTTGTCGGCCTGATCGAGAAAAGCGAAGTGATGGCGGATGTCACGCGCCTCACCTGGACCATCGCGGTCATCGCCTTGGTGCTCGCCGGCCTGTTCGCGGTCCTGGGTGCTGCGTTCGCCAACCTGATCGTCAACCCGATCAAGGGTGTGGCCGGCAGCCTTGAGGATATCGCTCAGGGTGAGGGCGATCTGACGCGCTCGCTGCAGGTGAAGGGCAATGACGAAACCGCCGCGCTTGCTGGCTGGTTCAACCAGTTCGTCGAGCGTATCCGCGCGCTGGTGCAGCGCATCGGCAATGCGTCTGCCGATCTGCAAAGCGCTTCGGAAACCAACAGCCGCGTCGCTTCGAACATGGGCGATGCCACTGGCCGCCAGCGTCAGGCGGTGGAACTGGTATCGACGGCGTTCAATGAGATGGTGGCCACGGCCAACGAAGTGGCGAGGTCGTGCAGCAATGCCGCGTCGTCCGCCGATGCCGGTCAGCGTCAGGTGAGCGCCGGCCAGCAGCAGATCGAGCAGGCGACCAGCAGCGTTGCCCGCCTGAGTGAAAACCTGCAGCAGTCCACCGAGGCGATGCAGGAACTCGAACGCGAGAGTCAGGACATCAACACCATCCTCGGCACCATTCGTTCCATTGCCGAGCAGACCAACCTGCTGGCGCTCAACGCGGCCATTGAGGCGGCACGGGCGGGCGAGCAGGGGCGCGGTTTTGCGGTGGTCGCCGACGAAGTCCGCGCCCTGGCCAAACGTACCGCCGACTCCACGGGTGAGATCGACGGGCTGCTCGGCGGTCTGGCCCGGCGCGCCCAGGATGTGACCCAGCAGATGCACAGCAGCCTGAGCATGTCTCAGCACAGTGTCGGTTGCATCCGCGAAGCGCGGGACAGTTTCGACGATATTCGTGCGTCGGTGGACGCGATTCGCGACCAGAGCAATCAGATCGCCACGGCCGCGGAGGAGCAGCATCAGGTGGCCGAGGACATCAACCAGCACATCATCCAGATTCAGGCGGATGCGCAGTTGATCGAGGAGCTTGCGGGTTCCGCGCAGGCGGATTCGCGGCAGTTGAATCAACTGTCGCAGGGGTTCCTCGGTTTGGTGTCGCGGTTCAGGACCTGAGGTCTCATCGCTGGCAAGTCGGGTGCTCCCGCTTGCCAGCGATGAGCGTGTTCAGATCTGCATTGCCATGCCGTCAACGTTCATTGCTGCCTGGCGCAGGGCTTCCGAACGCGTCGGATGCGGATGACAAATCAGTGCGATGTCTTCCGCTGAGGCGGCGAACTCCATCGCCACGCAGTATTCGCCGATCATCTCGCTGACGCACGGACCCACCAGGTGCACGCCCAGAACCTGATCGGTCTCGGCGTCGGCGATGACTTTGGCGAAGCCTTCGGTCTCGTGGTTGATCTTCGCCCGGCTGTTGGCCATGAACGGGAATTTTCCGACCTTGTAGGCGCGACCTTCCGCCTTTAGCTGCTCTTCGGTCTTACCGACAGTGGCCAACTCCGGCTTGGTGTAGATCACGCCGGGGATCAGGCCGTAGTTCACTTCGTGCGGCTTGCCGTGGATGCGTTCGATGCAGGCGATGGCTTCGTCTTCGGCTTTGTGCGCCAGCATCGGCCCGGAGGTGACGTCGCCGATGACCCAGACGCCCGGCACGCTGGTGCGGTGGCCCTGGTTTTCCAGCATGCCGCGTTTGTCTGTCTGCAGGCCGACGCTGTCCAGGCCCAGGCCCTCGGTGTACGGACGACGACCGATGGCCACCAGCACGTAATCGGCTTGCAGCGTCTGGGCTTCGCCGCCGGCGGCGGGTTCCAGGGTCAGGCTGACGCCGTCGGCCGACGGGGTGGCCTGGGTGACTTTGCTACCGAGCTTGAAGGCCATGCCTTGCTTGGCCAGGGAGCGTTGCAGGGTCTTGGCGGTTTCTTCATCGATGCCGGGGCAGATCCGGTCGAGGTATTCGATCACGGTCACTTCGCTGCCCAGCCGGCGCCACACCGAACCCAGTTCCAGGCCGATCACGCCAGCACCGATCACCACCAGGTGCTTGGGCACTTGCGGCAGCGACAAGGCGCCGGTGGAGTCGATGATGCGCTGGTTGTCGATGGTCACGCCGGGCAGGGGAGTGGGCTCGGAGCCGGTGGCGATGACGATGTCCTTGGCGGCGTAGTCGCTGACGTTGCCCTGGTCATCGGTGACCTTCACCTTGCCGACGCCATCCAGGCGACCCCAGCCCTTGATCCAGTCCACCTTGTTCTTGCGAAAGAGAAACTCGATGCCTTTGGTCAGGCCGGTCACGCTCTCTTCCTTCTGCTTCATCATTTGCGCGAGGTTCAGGCTCGGCTTGACCTCGATACCGAGGTGAGCGAACTCGGCGCCACTGGCCGCTTCGTAGAGCTCTGATGCATGCAGCAATGCCTTGGAGGGCATGCAGCCGACGTTCAGGCAGGTGCCGCCGAGGGTCGAGCGACCCTCGATGCAGGCGACGCTCAGGCCCAGTTGTCCGGCGCGAATGGCGGCGTTGTAACCGCCGGGGCCGCCGCCGATGATGATGACGTCGTAGCTTTTCATTGTTGTGCTCCCGGATGAGGTATCGAAAGTGGCGCCAAGGTTAGTCGCTCAGGCGATGAATTGTATACAATTTACGGCTTGTTTTTACACAAAGCTAATTCCGCTGAATGGTTTCGATAGGGTCAGACTATGGTCCTAATAGCCTGAAAGATCTTACATATGAACTACCCTTTTCCCATGACGTCCTACGAATGTATGGGAGGGTCCACTTCATGCTTGTGCAACTTCCACCCGCGCTGCAAAGCCTCCATCTGCCACTTCGCTTACGGCTCTGGGATGGCCATGAGTTCGATCTCGGTCCCCAGCCGCAGGTAACCATTCTGGTCAAGGATCCGACGCTGATGAGTCAGCTCAGCCATCCGGGCCTGGATGAACTGGGTACGGCATTTGTCGAAGGCAAGCTGGAACTGGAAGGAACCATCAGCGAGGTCATCCGCATCTGCGATGAACTCAGCGAGGCGTTGCTCAAGGATGAAGAAGACGACGTACCCGTACGCAGCGAGCATGACAAGGCCACCGACGCGGCCTCCATTTCCTACCACTACGACCTGTCCAATGCCTTCTACCAGCTCTGGCTGGACCCGGACATGGCCTACTCCTGTGCGTATTTCAAGAATGCCGACGACACCCTGGAACAGGCCCAGCAGCACAAGTTCGAGCACCTGTGCCGCAAGCTGCGCCTCAAGCAGGGCGATTACCTGCTGGACGTAGGATGTGGCTGGGGCGGGCTGGCGCGTTTCGCCGCGCGGGAGTACGGCGCCAAGGTGTTTGGCATCACCCTGAGCAAGGAGCAGTTGAAGCTGGGTCGCGAGCGGGTCAGGGCCGAAGGGCTGCAGAAGCAGGTTGACCTGCAAATCCTCGACTACCGCGACCTGCCACAGGATGGTCGTTTCGACAAAGTGGTCAGTGTCGGCATGTTCGAACATGTCGGTCATGCCAATCTCGACCTGTATTGCCAACGCCTTTTCGGCGCGGTGCGCGAGGGTGGACTGGTGATGAACCACGGGATCACCGCCAAGCACCTCGACGGTCGTCCGGTGGGGCGTGGGGCCGGAAACTTCATTGAGCGCTATGTGTTTCCCCATGGGGAGTTGCCGCATGTGTCGATGATCAGCGGCTCCATCAGTGAGGCCGGGCTGGAAGTGGTGGACGTCGAAAGCCTGCGGCTGCATTACGCGCGCACGCTGAAATTCTGGAGCGACAATCTTGAGGGCCGGCTCGAAGAAGCGTCCGCCATGGTCCCGGAAAAAGCCTTGCGCATCTGGCGGCTTTATCTGGCGGGCTGTTCTTACGCGTTTACCCGCGGCTGGATCAATCTGCATCAGATCCTCGCGGTCAAACCCAGAGCGGACGGCAGTCACGACCTGCCGCTGACCCGCGCCGATCTCTACCGCTGAGCGCCACTCGCTAAAGGATCGGAGATATCAGCCGCGCGATACGCATCCCCAGTTGTTGTAGACGGTGCGTATCGCGGCTGTCTTCCGGAGTGATTTCCCGGGCCTGGTCGAAGTCATTCACCAGCATCTGCTCCACCGTGGTAGCGAACTCCGCGTCGATCGTCACCAGCATGATTTCGAAATTCAGGCGGAAGGATCGGTTATCCAGGTTGGCGCTGCCAATCGCGGCGACGTCGTTATCCACAAGCACCACTTTCTGATGCAGAAACCCCGGTTCATACCGGAACATCCGCACGCCGGCGCGCACCGCTTCGAAGGCGAACAGGCTGGAGGCGGCGTAGACGATGCGGTGATCGGGGCGGGATGGGATCAGAATGCGCACGTCCACTCCACGCAGGACCGCCAGGCGCAACGCGGCGAACACCGCTTCATCAGGAATAAAGTAGGGGCTGGTTATCCACACCCGCTCTTGTGCCGCGTGGATGGCGTCGAGGAAAAACAGTGAGCAGGTTTCTTGTGGATCAGCCGGACCGCTGGCCAGGACCTGACAGAGCATGCCGTTTTCCGGGTAGGTATCCGGCAGGATCAATGGTGGCAATTTGCGAGCGGCCCAGAACCAGTCTTCGGCGAAGGACTCTTGCAAACAGGCCAGCACCGGACCACCCACCTGAACATGGGTGTCGCGCCAAGGCGATAGCCGAGGGTTGCCGCCGAGGTATTCATCGCCGACGTTGTGTCCGCCGACAAAGCCCGTTACACCGTCTACCACCACGATCTTGCGGTGATTGCGGAAGTTCACCTGGAAGCGGTTGAACCAGCCGCGGCGAGTGGCGAAGGCCCGGATATCGACGCCGCCTTCGCGCAGGACCTGACTGTAACGGGTGGGTAGGGCGTGACTGCCTACGCTGTCGTACAGCACATAGATCTTCACGCCCTCGGCAGCTTTCTTCAGCAGCAGTGCCTGAAGCTGACGGCCCAGGTCATCGTCATGAATGATGAAGAACTGCACCAGGACCGTATCGCGAGCCTGATCGATGGCATTGAAGATCGCCTTGAAGGTAGCCTGACCATCGATCAGCAGTTTCAGCGTGTTGTTCGCCAGGCACGGCATGCGACTGAGTCGGGGCAAGGCGCGCAGACCTGCATACGCGGGTGAGTTGCTGGCGGCCAAGGCTTCCTCGACCCAGGGGCGCCAGTTCAGGTCGGCCATGGCGATGTGCATTTCCTGGTTGGCCTGGCGTCGGGCCTGGATGTAGGCGTCGAAGGTACGACTGCCGAAGATCAGGTAGGGAATCAGTGTCAGGTAGGGGATGAACAGCAGCGACATCGCCCAGGCGATCGCCCCTTGGGCGGTACGCACGGTGAACACCGCGTGCGCGGCGGCAATCAGGCCGAGCAGATGAATTGCACCAATGAGGTAACCGAAGAACTGGGGGCTGTGGTAGTCCATGTAAGTCCTGCCGTCCGCAATCAGGGCCTAGGCTCTGTATGAAAAGCCTTGATACTCGGTGATGCTGCGTTGAAAACAGCCTCGGAATGCTCATTTACAATCCGTAAACTCCGCTTCCTCGGCTGTTTTCGCCTTGCCTGACCTTCGTCTCAAGGCTGTTCATACAGAGCCTAACAGACCATGTTCCGCACGTGTCTTGCAACCCGGTGGGCAATTTGTCGTCTAATCGGTAGTCCGGCACAGGGCCGGAATTTTCGGGAGTCATTAGATGAACATTCGCATGTCGATGCTGGCGCTGCTGGTTGGCCTGTCGAGTCCTCTGGTTCAGGCGCAGATGCTGCAACCGGGGTTGTGGGAACTGACCACCAGCAACATGCAGGTCGATGGCAAGGCGCTGCCTGACATGGACTTCATGCTCGGGCAGTTGAAGAACCTGCCGCCGGAGCAGCGCGCGATGATGGAAGGCGTGCTGGCCAAGCAGGGCGTTACGCTGGCGGGCAAGGGTGTGCGTTCATGTCTGACGCCAGAACAGGTGAAGACCGACAACATTCCTTTGCAGGACCCACAGTCGGGTTGCACCCAGCGGATCACCGAGCGCAATGGCAATGTCTGGAAGTTCGAGTTCAGTTGCCCCAAGGCGCAGGGCACCGGGCAGGCGCAGTTCCTCAGTGATCGTGAATTCCTGACCAAGGTTCATGGCACCTTCAACGCAACCGGCGCCCAGCAGCAGGGCAGCATGGACACCCGCGCGGTGTGGCTGGGAGCCGACTGCGGAACGGTCAAGCCGCGCAGCTAGGGCTCGCTTCACCAGTTCCAGTGACTTTGGGCGACAGCGTCGTGGGCGTGCAGGCTCTCTGCATGTTCCACGCGCAACTGGAAGCCGGCTACTGAGGGCACCTGCTGCAGGGCCAGGTTCAGGCGGCGGGCAGCGTCTTCGCAGAACATCAGGTTCTGACCATTGGCCAAGGCGAAGGCTTGTTCGTCGGCTCGTTTGACGGCGGTTTGTACCGCAGTGCCCAAAGCAGCTTCCGCCTGATCAATCACTTCGAGAGTTGGCAACTGGTCGCAGCCCTGCTTGAGCCGCACCCGCAACTTGGCTGTGCTGCGCTGGCTGTGGGGCGTCGCGACGATGCCCTGGGCGCTGCCGAGCCAGCTCAATACTTGTTCATGGGTCAGGTTGCGGTTGCCGAAGTCAGTGAGGAACTGTTGTTGAATCAACTGTCTGGCCAGCGCCGCCGAGCAGGGGCATGTTGAGGAATAGATCACCTCAGCATTTAGTTCCACGTGGAACATTTCGTCTTCCAGCCGCGCATCGATGACTACTGGATAGCGCTTGAAACCGGATTCCGAACTGACCAACGCCGCGCGCTCGAGCAGCACGTCGAAGCGGAGGGTGAGCTGTGCGCGGGTGGAAAGGCCTTCATGGCTGCCGAGAAATTGCCTGAGTACGCGACGGATCAGGGGAACTGAAAGCGGTGCGTCCTTGAACACTGCGAGCGCTAGATACAGGCGAGACATGTGAATGCCGCGTGATGTGCCATCGCTCAGGTTCACGCCCGCGTCTGCGGTCCCATGAAGGATTTGCTGATCCAAACGCAACGGAAGCGCGATGCCACACATGCCAACCCATTCCAGCGGCAGGGATTGCTGGCTGGCTTGTGCGGCAATATCAGGGAGGGTCAGGGCGGTCATAGTGCGAGCCGTCAGTGAAGAGGTCGCAATAAGTTACATTATAACAATTCGAATGCCAGCACTTTTTGATTCGCCTCACTGGCAGCCGCCGAGTCGGTTGCAGCGCAGGCTGAAGCGCTGACCGCTGGAACTGGAGACCCGGTTGAGGGTGGTCCAGCCCACTCGCCGGCTGTATCCGACCCAGGCTTCGCCGTCGCTGGCGATGCCGGTATAGAAGGTCAGTTGGCCATAGCGGCTGTTGGTCTGAGCCCAGCGGCGCTCGCTCGGTGCATCGTAGCCGCGCAGGTAGGTTGTCGCGCCTTGGGTCTGCACGCTGTAGTAGCTGCCCTGACGATCGGCGCAGGCCAGCAAGTTGGCGCTGCGGGTGCAGCTTGCCGGCTCGCTGCGTGGCATGGCGTCGGCGCCGCCGGCGATACAGAACAAGGTTATCCATAGCAGGTGATTCCGTAACGTCATGAGTGCCCTCTCGCTTTGGACGTGGACAGGCGGTTGATGAAAGTGCATTGTTATAATGTAACAATAAGCCAATGCATCGTTCGAATGCACTTTGCCGCCCCGATGAGGAACCGCGCCATGCCCGATCGTCTTCCCGTAACCGTGCTCTCCGGCTTTCTTGGTGCCGGCAAGAGTACGGTGCTCAACCATGTGCTGCGTAACCGCGACAACTTGCGGGTCGCCGTGATCGTCAACGACATGAGCGTGATCAATATCGACGCCACCGAAGTGCAGCGCAACGTCAGCCTCAATCGCACCGAAGAAAAACTGGTGGAGATGAGCAACGGCTGCATCTGCTGCACCCTGCGCGAAGACCTGCTGGAAGAAGTCAGCCGCCTGGCGGCGGAAGGCCGCTTCGACTATCTGCTGATTGAATCCACGGGGATCGCCGAACCGCTGCCGGTCGCGGAAACTTTCACCTTCCGCGATGACCAGGGCCGCAGCCTGGCCGAGATGGCGCGGCTCGACACCATGGTCACCGTGGTCGACGGTTTGAATTTCCTCCGTGACTATCAGGCGGCCGAGAGCCTGGCGAGTCGTGGTGAAATCCTGGGCGACGACGACGAGCGCTCCATCAGCGACCTGCTGATCGACCAGGTGGAGTTCGCCGACGTGATTCTCTTGAGCAAGATCGACCTGATCAGCAGCCATGACCGCGAAGAACTGAGCGCAATCCTGCGCCGCCTCAATGCGCACGCGCGAATCGTACCGATGCTGATGGGGCAGGTGGACCTTAATACGATCCTCGACACCGGCCTGTTCGACTTCGACCGCGCATCCAGCGCGCCGGGCTGGCTGCAGGAATTGCGGGGCGAACACGTGCCGGAAACCGAGGAATACGGCATCGCTGCCAGCGTCTGGCAAGCCCGGCGCCCGCTGCATCCGCAGCGTTTTTTCGACTTTATCCACAGGCCCTGGAGCAATGGCCGCCTGCTGCGCTCCAAAGGCTTCTTCTGGCTGGCCAGCAAATACCAGGAAGCGGGAAGCTGGTCGCAGGCTGGCGGCATGATGCGCCATGGTTTTGCCGGGCGCTGGTGGCGCTTTGTCCCGAAAGCACAATGGCCACAGGACCCGGAAAGCACTGCAGCGATCCTCCAGCAATGGGACCCGGAATCCGGCGACTGCCGTCAGGAACTGGTGTTCATCGGTCAGCACATCGACGTGCCGCGCCTGCATGCCGAGCTCGATGCCTGCCTGCTCAGCAACGCTGAAATGGCCCTCGGTGCAAGTCGCTGGCGCCAGCTGCCGGATCCGTTTGGCGCCTGGCATGAAGAGGAGGTGGCCTGATGCAAGTGGCCGAAGCACTGGCGCCTGTGCGCCAGGTATTTGGAGAGACGCCGATGGCGCTGACCGAGGCCCTGCTCGACGGCGTCAATCTTGCGGTATGGCAGCGGCGCTTGCCGGCGCATATCAATGACTTCGCCACGCTGTTGTTGTCGTTGAATGAGCCGTTGGCTGAATCCTTCACTTTGACGATCGGCAAGGACGGCCAGATGCCACCGCTCGATGGCGTGGCCAGTGCTTACACGGATCTGGCCGGTCATGACGGCTTCATCGCCGACTTGGCCTGGCTGATCGATGCCTATGCCTGCCTGCTCGGCGCCAAGAGCGTCGGTGTTCGTCTGCGCGCGCTGGAGCGGGCCATGTGCCCGCGGTTTCATGTCGATCATGTGCCGTTGCGTTTGATCACCACCTACGCCGGGCCGGCCAGTGAGTGGCTGGAGGAAGGCGCGGTAAATCGGCAGCGGCTGGCGCAGGACGAAGTGGACAGCGCCGATATCCGGCAACTGGCCTGTGGTGATGTGGCGCTGTTCAAGGGCGAGAAATGGCTGGGTAACGAAGGCGCTGGCGTGGTCCACCGCTCTCCGGCGCTGGCCAACGGCGAGCGACGTTTGATACTGACCCTTGACTGGCTGGTGTGAGCGCGGAGCATAGTGCTGAAATTTCCCGCTGAAACGGCTCTCCATGCTGAAGAACATTCCCACCCATCTGATCGCCGGCCCGCTCGGGGCCGGGAAGACCAGCCTGATTCGTCACCTGCTCAGCCAGCGTCCGGCTGATGAACGCTGGGCCGTGCTGATCAACGAGTTTGGTCAGATCGGCCTGGATGCGGCGCTGCTCAGTACTGATGACGCGGGCGTGAGCATGGGCGAGGTAGCTGGCGGCTGTCTCTGCTGCGTGAACGGTGCGCCGTTTCAGGTTGGTCTGGCCCGGTTGCTGCGCAAGGCGCGGCCGGATCGCCTGTTTATCGAACCTTCCGGGCTGGGGCATCCGGCGCAATTGATGGCGCAGCTTCGATTACCACCGTGGCAGGGTGTATTGGCGGTGCTGCCGGCAGTGCTGGTGCTCGATGCCGAAGCGCTGGCCGCCGGCGCTGAGCTACCGCCGGCGCAGGCACAGGCGTTGACCGACGCTGGCTTGCTGGTACTGAACAAAGCATCGGTTGTGGATGACAAAAGCCGCCTGTGGATAACCTCGAAACTGCCTTCAGTTCCGCTTTTCTGGACAGATCACGGGCAGGTGCCGCTCGATGAACTGCCATCCAGCCCGCTCTGGGCAGTGGATAACTCGGTTGTGGATAACCTTTTGCCCAGCGGCCCGCCTCCAGTTACCGCGCTGTGGACGGATATTTCCCAGCCGATATGCACTTATCAACAACTCCCGGAGGGCTGGAGCATCGGCTGGCGATTTCATCCACAGCAAACGCTGGAGAGGGCGCAACTGCAGCAGTTTGTGGAAAAGCTCGACTGGCGTCGGGCCAAGATGGTGGTGCACGGCGCGCAAGGCTGGTGCTCCGCCAACGCCGTGGCGGGGCAGGCGCTGGAATGGCAGGAAAGTGCCTGGCGGCGGGATTCACGGATCGAACTGATATTCGATCAGGCCCAGGAACCCGCGGCGCTGGAGCGGCAGATGCTCGCTTGCCGCTTGCCTGTGGATAATTAATGACGCGAGCGGCTGTGTTCTTGGCGCCACTGCTTCATTTCGATCACGTTGTCGCCATGCACGGGCGGTTTGATCTCGAAAGGATACGGCGCGAGTTCGATCTGCACGCTGTGGGCACCGAACTGGGTGACCGTCCCCGGGTGGCGCTGCTCGCCGGTCACGGTGAATTCGAAGTTATACACACGCGCCAGCCGTTTGCGGCCATTGGCGTCGCGGACGAAGCCGATCTTCTTCAGCGCGACGTTGCCGTCGAGCAGCTCAAGATCGAGCTTCGCGCAGTGTTGCTTGACCCGCTCCAGCGCCTTTTCCCGCAAGCCGTGGTTGTGCCACAGCCACGCGCCCGCCGTGGCGAGCAACATCAGCACCAGGATGTTTTCGAGGGTAACCATCTACACATGCTCCAACGAGGTGTGCCCAGCTTAACTGCCGCCCCGGTCTGTCGTACAGGTGGCATTTGGCGCCATACTGCGCGCCTTGTTTGTCATTCAACCGTTTTGGACGCCCTGCATGAAACGTACGCCGCACCTGCTCGCCATCCAGTCTCACGTTGTGTTTGGCCACGCCGGCAACAGCGCCGCGGTGTTCCCGATGCAGCGGGTCGGGGTCAATGTCTGGCCGCTCAATACGGTGCAGTTCTCCAATCACACTCAGTATGGCCAGTGGACGGGAGAAGTGCTTGCTCCAGCTCAAATTCCCGCGTTGGTGGAAGGGATTAGCAATATCGGTGAGTTGGGCAATTGCGACGCAGTTCTATCCGGCTATCTGGGCAGTGCTGCGCAGGGCCGCGCGATCCTCAGCGCGGTAGCGCGAATCAAGGAAGCCAATCCGCGCGCGCTGTACCTTTGCGACCCGGTGATGGGCCATCCGGAGAAGGGCTGCATCGTCCCGGCCGAAGTCAGCGATTTTCTTCTGCGCGAGGCCGTCGCGGCCGCCGATGTGCTCTGCCCGAACCAGCTCGAGCTGGACAGCTTTGCCGGTCGATCCGCCGAATCGCTGGAAGACTGCGTGGGCATGGCCCGTGCACTGATGGCGCTCGGACCGAAGGCGGTACTGGTCAAGCACCTGTCCTACCCCGGCAAGCTTGCGGATGACTTCGAAATGTTGCTGGTAACCGAAGACGGTAGCTGGCATCTGCAACGCCCGCTGCTGGCGTTTCCGCGCCAGCCGGTCGGTGTGGGTGACCTGACGTCCGGCCTGTTCATCGCTCGGCTGTTGTTGGGCGATAACTGGGTGACGGCCTTCGAATTCACCGCTGCGGCAGTGCACGAAGTGCTGCTGGAAACCCAGGCCTGCGGCAGCTATGAGTTGGAAGTGGTGCGGGCCCAGGATCGCATCGTGCACCCACGGTTGCGTTTCGAGGCCCGGCGTCTTTCGGTTTAGATCGAGTCGAGATCGACCTTGAGCTCCTGGTAACGCTTCTCCAGTTCCTGACGGATCAGACGGCGCTGCTTGCCCTGCAGGAAGCGTCGTTTTTCTTCGCTGTTTTGTGGCTGGCGTGGCGGCACGGCCACGGGCTTGCGGTCATCGTCCACCGCGACCATGGTGAAGAAGCAGCTATTGCTGTGGCGTACCGAGCGCTCGCGGATATTCTCGGTCACCACCTTTATCCCGACCTCCATCGAGGTGTTCCCGGTGTAGTTGACCGAGGCCAGGAAGGTCACCAGCTCACCGACATGCACCGGCTCGCGGAACACTACCTGGTCCACCGACAGGGTCACGACGTAGCGACCGGCATAGCGGCTGGCGCAGGCGTAGGCCACTTCGTCGAGGTACTTGAGCAGGGTGCCGCCGTGGACATTGCCGGAGAAGTTGGCCATGTCGGGGGTCATCAGGACGGTCATCGATAGCTGGGCGTTTCCGGGTTCCATAATCTGCTCACGGTAAGGTTGCGCTGAGGCGGGGTGGCGCGGTTTGTCCATGCTTCTTTCCCCTATGAATTGCCATCTTGAAAACGGGACGCTGACACCTCGCCTCTCGTCACGCGTTTCATGCCATTTGCGGTGATGGAAGTGCCGATCTGTTTCTGCATATTGCACGACCATTTTGCAGCAGTCGTCGGTGATAACCTCCAGAAACGACTTTGTAACAGGTCTATTTCCTACATTTAAAACAGAAACGTCCGCAACTCAATCCGAGCTGGGGTTGGGTCGCGCTTTGTTCTTCGCATGAGAAGTAAGGAGCGTTACGCCGTGCATGCCATCAGCTTTATCCAGGATCTGGCGGTGATCATGCTGGTTGCCGGTGTAGTCACCATTCTCTTTCATCGTCTCAAGCAGCCCGTCGTGCTGGGCTACATCGTCGCCGGCTTCATCATCGGCCCGCACACCCCGCCATTCGGCCTTATCCACGACGAAGACACCATCAAGACGCTCGCCGAGCTCGGGGTGATCTTCCTGATGTTCTGCCTGGGCCTGGAATTCAGCCTCGGCAAGCTCTTCAAGGTGGGCGCCACGGCGTTCATTGCCGCGTTCCTGGAAATCGTCCTGATGATCTGGATCGGTTTCGAAATCGGCCGCTGGTTTGGCTGGAGCACCATGGACTCGCTGTTCCTCGGCGCGATCCTGGCGATTTCCTCCACCACCATCATCGTCAAGGCGCTCAATGACCTGAAGATGAAGAACGAGCGCTTCGCCCAACTGATCTTCGGCGTGCTGATCGTCGAGGACATCCTCGGGATTGGCATCATCGCGCTGCTCTCCGGCATCGCCGTCAGCGGCACGGTCAGCTCTGGCGAAGTGTTCTCCACCGTTGGCAAGCTGTCGCTGTTCATGATCGTCGCGCTGGTGATCGGCATCCTTCTGGTTCCGCGGCTGTTGGCCTACGTGGCGCGCTTCGAAAGCAATGAAATGCTGCTGATCACCGTGCTCGGCCTGTGCTTCGGCTTCTGCCTGCTGGTGGTCAAGCTGGAATACAGCATGGTATTGGGCGCCTTCCTGATCGGTGCAATCATGGCCGAGTCGCGACAACTGGTGAAGATCGAGCGCCTGATCGAGCCGGTTCGTGACATGTTCAGCGCCATCTTCTTCGTCGCCATTGGCCTGATGATCGACCCGACGGTATTGGTGGAGTACATCTGGCCGATCGTGGTTATCACCATCGCGGTGGTACTGGGCAAGATGCTGTCCTGCGGCATGGGAGCCTTTATCGCCGGCAACGATGGTCGTACCTCACTGCGTGTCGGGATGGGCCTGTCACAGATTGGCGAGTTTTCCTTCATCATCGCCGCGCTGGGCATGACCCTGCAGGTGACCAGCGACTTCCTGTATCCGGTGGCCGTAGCGGTGTCCGCCATCACCACGCTGCTGACGCCGTACCTGATCCGTGCCGCCGATCCGCTGTCGATAAAGCTGGCCAAGGTGGTCCCGAGCCGTTTGTCCCGGGTGCTGTCTTTGTATGGCGAATGGCTGCGTAGCATTCAGCCGCAGGGTGAGGGGGCGATGCTGGCGTCGATGATCCGGCGCATCCTGTTGCAGGTTGGCGTGAACCTGGCGCTGGTGGTGGCGATCTTCTTCAGTGGTGGTTATTTCGCCGTACAGATCGGGACCTATCTCACCCACTGGCTGCCAGATATTGGTCAGCAGAAGGCGCTGATCTGGGGCCTGGCCTTGCTGCTTTCGCTGCCGTTCCTGATTGCCGCGTACCGCAAGCTCAAGGCGCTGTCGATGTTGCTGGCGGAAATGGGTGTGAAGCCGGAAATGGCCGGCCGTCATACCCAGCGCGTGCGCCGGGTGATCGCCGAGGTCATTCCGCTGCTCTCGCTGCTGGTGATCTTCCTGCTGCTCTCGGCGTTGTCGGCGAGCATCCTGCCGACCAACGAGCTGCTGCTATTGATCGCCGTGGTGGCGGCGGGTGTGGTGGCGTTGCTCTGGCGCTGGTTCATTCGGGTACACACGCGGATGCAGATCGCCTTGCTCGAAACCCTCGAGAACCAGAAAGAACATCATCATTGAGGCGCGCAGCGCAGTGGCCGGTCGCGCCACTGCGCCCAGGCCTCAGCCCAGCCTTCCGCATGATCGACCCCCGGCAGGCGGACACTCTCGATGCACGCTGCGGGGCCCAGTGCGCTTCGGTAATGTTCATAGAGCGCTGGCGGCACCGTGCGGTCGTCCAGGCCGAGAAAGTGTCGCTGCGCGACCCGAGCTAGCCGTCCCGAGCGGTCCAGTGGTTCCAGCGAACCGTGCAGAGGGCTCAAGCCCAGGCTTTGCGTCCACTGGCGCGGGCTGAGGTTGCCGGCCAGGGTCTGCACTACCGCGATGTCGTCGCGTTTTGCGGCGAGCAACAGCGCCAATGCCGCGCCGCCGGAGTAACCGATCAGCTCGAAATCCCGATTGCCATAGTGCTGTCGAATACGGTCCAGGGCCTGGTCGAGGCTGTCGAGTGCCGCCTGGCCGAAACGCTGGTCGGTCCAGACCACGGGTTTGCACGCCGGGCTGCTGACGAACTGACAAGGTCGCGCGAGGTACACGCTCGGTTGAGGATCGCTCATTGCCAGGCGGGCCAGCAGCAGCGTGCGCGGGCTGGGGTCGAGGCTGGGTTGGGTTGCGGTAGCCCAGGCATGGCCGTCGCCTTCCAGATAGACACGCAAGCGGCTGCCGGAGGGGCGCGCTAGCGGGAGGCTCATGGCGAGGGGAAACGGTCGGGACGACTCGAGGGTGACGCGGTGGGCGTGCTCGGTGCTCAGTTCCTGCAATTGCGTCAGAGGCGCCTGACAGCCTGCGAGCAGCATCAGCGTAAATGACAGCAACCAACGAGGATGAATCGACATCGAAGACCCGTAAACGGCGAGGGGGCTTCCTGTGCGTGCGGGACGTATGTCCGAGGGGATGGAGCGGTAGCGGCCCGCCACGCACAGGAAGACGCGGCGGATTCTACGAACATTGATGGCCAAGAGCCATTAATTTGTATAAGGGAATTGATTCAGCTTTCCAGCCAGACATCCCGCACCCAGTGCCACACCGACTCCCAGCTTTCTTCGGTGACGATCTCTTCTTCGCCGGACCACAGCACCACGGTGCCGTCTTCCTCGACGCAGTAGTAATCGTCGCCGTCCTGGCAGATCGGAATCAGGTCGCGCGGCACGCCGGCGTCCCAGGCGTTCGCGGCAACTTCCGGCAGGTAGGTATGGGATTGTGGATCGGTGACAGTCACCGGCTCCAGGCTGCCATAAACCACATCACTGACGGTCAGCAGGAATTCCTTGAAGACAAACGGAATGTTGATGAACAACTCTTCTTCGATTTCGACCAGTTGGTCTTCGTCGGGTAGCTCAAGCGGTACCGGTACCGGTTCGTTGGCTTCACGAAGCTGTTCGATGACTTCTTCCACGGTGCTTGTCCTCTGTGTCCTGACCTTTTCAAAGCGTTGCGCGTTATACCCTAGTAGGGCGGTGCGCTAAAAGCAAAACCCCGGGCAAGCCCGGGGTTTTTTCTGTGCGGCGCCTCAAGATCAGCCGTTCTGGCGGATACCTGCGACCAGCCAAGGCTGGTTCTCGCCTGGAGCACGCTCCATGTTCCAGCTTTCGCTGAACACTTCGCCCTTGTCGAAACGCGAAGTCTTCGACACACCACTGAAGGTCAGAGTGGCGATGGTCTTGTCGGCACGATCGTCGACACCTTCAAGCTGCACTTGCAGGTCATCAATGTAGGTGGACTGGAAGGTGTCACCCAGATCGGCACGCTCCTGCTTGAGGAACTGCAGCATCTGCGGGGTCACGAACTCGGCGATCTTGTCCATCTCGTTGGCATCCCAGTGCTGTTGCAGCGACTGGAAGTGGCTGCGGGCGGCCGCCAGGAAGTTCTGCTCATTGAACCAGGCCGGGGCGTTGATCACCGGGCGGGCGGCCGCGGCAGGTGCAGAGCCACCGAAGATCGACGGCTGGGCAGGCTGCTCGTAGGCTTCACGCTGATACGGCGGGTGGCCAGCGGCTGCCATTTGTGGCTGCTGCTGCTTGCGACGGCGCGCGGCGATGAAGCGGAAGACCAGGAACGCAATCAGCGCCATGATCAGGATGTCGAAGATCTGCATGCCTTCGAAACCATCGCCCATCAGCATGGAGGCCAGCAGGCCACCTGCGGCGATACCGGCCAGCGGGCCGAGCCATTTCGAAGCGCCGCTGGCGGCGGCAGGAGCACGGCCTGGCGCGTTCGGGGTGGCGGCAGGGTTGGCAGGGGTGGCCTGACGGGCCTGGTGCGTCGGTGCGGCGCCCGAGCTCTTGCCGCCGCCGAAGCGCTTGGCGTTGGCGTCGAGGCTCATGGTGAGACCGATGCACAGCGCCAGGGCGATGCTTAGAAAACGTTGCATAGAAGGGTATTCCCGTTTGTGGATTACACGCGCGCCATGGTGCACAGGTTCCCTGACACATGACCAGCGACAACATGTTTCCATCTTTTGCCTGAAAAGTCTGACCGCCTACACAGCAGGCCATGGGCCTTTCCTTCATCTATAGAAGGAAAGGCCCACGCCCATGGTCGGATTTTTCTCTTAGATGGCTTCGAGCTTGGCGTAGCCGAGCATCAGCCACTTGCTGCCTTCGGCGAAGTTCACCTGGACCCGAGCCTGGGCACCGGAACCCTCGAAGTTGAGAATGACACCTTCGCCGAATACCGCGTGCTGGACGCGCTGACCGAGGTTGAAGCTGGTCTGCGGGATGTTGGCGTTGGCGAACAGGCTGTTGACGGTCTGTTTCTGCGCGCCGGAGAAGGGTCGGCTGACACTGTTGGACAGGCGCACTTCCTGGACCAGACCTGCGGGGATCTCGCGTACGAAGCGGGAAACCTTGTTGTAGGTCTCGCTGCCG
The DNA here is from genome assembly GCF_903166565.1 of Pseudomonas sp. Marseille-P9899. NCBI lineage: Bacteria > Pseudomonadati > Pseudomonadota > Gammaproteobacteria > Pseudomonadales > Pseudomonadaceae > Pseudomonas > Pseudomonas sp. Marseille-P9899. Next base: position 386,145 of record NZ_CAESCG010000005.1, on the reverse strand, counting down.
TACAAGCGTCGGGTTTCCGCGTAGGTCATGACCAACTGCTGCATGGCGCGGGTGATACCCACGTATGCCAGGCGCCGTTCCTCTTCGAGACGGCCGGGCTCTTCCAGGCTCATCTTGTGCGGGCACAGGCCTTCTTCCATGCCCACCAGGAACACATGAGGGAATTCCAGGCCCTTGGCGCTGTGCAGGGTCATCAACTGGATGCTGTCTTCGTGCTCGTCGGCCTGGGCATCGCCGGCTTCCAGCGAGGCGTGACCGAGGAAGGCCGACAGCGGCGACAGGTCGGCATCTTCCTCGGCGCTCTCGAAGTTGCGCGCGGCGCTGACCAGTTCCTCAAGGTTTTCTACCCGTGCCTGGCCCTTTTCACCTTTTTCTTCCTGGTGATAGACGATCAGCCCGGACTGCTCGATGACGGTCTGGGTCATCAGGTGCAGCGGCATGTCCGTGACTTTGGCAGCGAGGTTTTCGATCAGCTCGATAAACGCGCCCAAAGCGCTCGCGGCGCGGCCCTTGAGGGCTTTGTTGGCGAGCAACTGGGCCATCGCTTCCCACATGGAAAGCTGGGCGTGGCGGGCATGTTCACGGATGGCTTCGACGGGTTTTTCGCCGATGCCCCGCGGCGGGACGTTGATAACCCGTTCCAGCGCGGCGTCGTTGCCACGGCCTTCCAGCAGACGCAGGTAGGCCATGGCGTTCTTGATCTCGGCACGCTCGAAGAAGCGCGGGCCGCCGTAGATGCGGTAAGGAATGCGTTCGCGCAGCAGCGCCTCTTCCAAGACACGCGACTGGGCGTTGGAGCGGTAGAGGATGGCGATGTCGCTGCGGGACATGCCGGTCTTCAGCGCGCTTTCGATGGTTTCCACCACGTAGCGGGCTTCGTCGTGCTCGTTGAAGGCGGCGTACAGGCTCAGCGGCTCGCCATCGCCACCATCGGTCCAGAGTTCCTTGCCCAGACGCCCGCTGTTGTTGGCGATCAGGGCGTTGGCAGCCTTGAGGATGCCGGCGGTGGAGCGGTAGTTCTGCTCCAGGCGGATCACTTCGGAATCGGGGAAGTCGGTAGAGAATTGCTGGATGTTCTCGATCCGCGCGCCGCGCCAGCCATAAATGGACTGGTCGTCGTCGCCGACCACCATCAGGCTGTCGCCACCTTGGGCCAGCAGGCGCAACCAGGCGTACTGCACGGCGTTGGTGTCCTGGAACTCGTCCACCAGCAGGTGACGGAAGCGCCGCTGGTAGTGCTGCAGCAGGCCGGGGCTGTCACGCCACAGGTCCAGGGCGCGCAGCAGCAATTCGGAGAAGTCGATGACGCCGGCGCGTTGGCAGGCGGCTTCGTAGGCTTCATAGATGCTGCGCATGGTGCCCAGGAACAGGTCGCCATTGACCTGGATGTGCTGGGGCCGCAGGCCTTCGTCTTTCTGTCCGTTGATGAACCACTGCGCCTGGCGGGCCGGCCAGCGCTGCTCATCCAGGCCGAGGTCGCGGATCACCCGCTTGACCAGGCGTTGCTGGTCATCGCTGTCGAGGATCTGGAAGTTCTGGTTCAGCCCGGCTTCCTGCCAGTGCGCGCGCAGCAGGCGGTGGGCCAGGCCGTGGAAGGTGCCGACCCACATGCCGGCCGGGCTGATGCCCAGCAACTGCTCGATGCGGTGGCGCATCTCGGCGGCGGCCTTGTTGGTGAAGGTCACCGACAGGATCGAGTGCGGCGAGGCCCGTTCGACCTGGATCAACCAGGCGATACGGTGCACCAGCACACGGGTCTTGCCGGAGCCGGCACCGGCCAGGACCAACTGACGCCCGACCTGCGCGGCTACGGCCTGGCGCTGGGCATCGTTGAGGGAGTTCAACAGGAGAGAGAGATCATCGTGCATCCGCCCATTCTATGGGGGCAACAGAGCCATGGGCAAACCCGCCGGGGAAAAAGATGTGTCCGCCGACCGGCCGGTCATCGGGCGCAAGCCTTCGCCCGTGCGCTTGAGCGGTCGGCACGGAACAAAAGGATGGCAAAAGAGGGTACGAATTTATGACACAGAGCAGTTTGGCCTGAGCGGATGCTTGTGTATGCTCCGTCCACGTTTGCGGCTCACCATTACAAGAACATTGCCCATGACACTCGCATCTGGCCCCGCGAGCGTGCCAATCGAGGCGCGCCGAGGAATACGCAAGCAGTTCGCCACGCAGCTGGCGGTCGAGCGTACCCGTCTGTTGTATCAAGGTTCTCTGTTGCCGACGCTGTTCATGCTGCTCAACGGCCTGGTCTGCGCCTGGTTGTTGTGGAGCCCGCAGCGTTATCTGCTGGTGAGCATCTGGGTGGTGTGGCTGATGGCGCTGGTCGCCCTGCGGGTGATCCAGGTGGCCGCGTTCGACGCCGCCATGCCCGACCGCCAGGCGAAACCGACCTGGCGCCGGATGTTCCTCCTGGGCTCGGCCTTCAGTGGCTTGACGCTAGCCAGCGCGGCGATCGCGCTTGTCCCTGTGGATAACTTCGTGCAGCAGGCCTGGGTATTCGGCCTGCTCGGTGCCGCGACCCTCTCGGCCAGCGTGGCCTACGCCGTCAGCCTGCCGGCTTTCCTCAGTTTTGCCCTGCCATGCCTGCTGCCGCCGATCGCCTTCCTGTTCTGGACGGGTGATCAACAGCAGCAGGGCTGGGGCCTGCTCGGCCTGATTCTGTTGAGCGCATTGCTGGTGGTGGCCTGGCAGGTCAATCGGCTGATCGAGCACAGCCTGTTGCGACGCTTCCAGAACCAGGCGCTGATCGAGCATCTGCAAGCCGCCCACACCCGCAGCGAACGGCTCAACCAGGCACTGGCCGGGGAAGTCGAACAGCGCCGTGGGGTCGAGGAGCAACTGCGTGAAGCCCAGGCGGGGCTGGAGCACCGCGTGTTCCAGCGCAGCGCCGAGCTGGACGCCGCCAACCAGGCCTTGAGCAAGAGTGAGCAGCGTCTGGCCCAGGCGCTGGAGGCGAGTGAGCTGGGTCTGTGGGACTGGAACCTGCAAACCGACGAGGTGCATCACACCCAGCTCATGGAGCTGTTCGGCCTCAATCCCGACGGCGTCAAGGCGATGCTCGTGCATCTCAAGCCGCGCCTGCATCCTGACGACGTGCCGGCACTGAGGCGCACGCTGGTGGAACACCTCAAGGGTCGCACCGACGATTACCGTATCGAGTACCGTTTCCGCCACAACCTGGGCCACTGGTGCTGGATCGAAGACCGCGGTCGCGCCGTGGAGCGCGACAGCAGTGGCCGTGTAATAAGGATGATCGGCACCCGTCGCGACATCAGCGCGCGCAAGGCTCAGGAAGAACAGCAACGGTTGGCGGCGACGGTGTTCGAAGCGGCCAGTGAAGGGATCGCCATTCTCGGCCCGGATTACCAACTGCTGGCGCTCAACCAGGCGTTTTGCCGGATGACCGGTTACAGCCGCGAAGAACTGCTGGGCCGCAATGCTCTGGAATTACCCTGCAGCCTCGATGCACGGCGGCACTATGGGGCGATCGATCAAGCGCTGGAGCAGCAGGGGCGTTGGCAGGGCGAACTGGTCGAAGCGCGCAAGGACGGTTCGTTGTACCCGCAGTGGTTGCAACTGAACGGCGTCTGCGACAGTCGCGGCAATATCAGCAACGTTGTCGGCTTCTTCAGCGATCTTTCCGAGCGGCGCGAATCCGAGGAGCGTCTGCGCTACCTCGCCCATTACGACGAACTCACCGGCCTGGCCAACCGCGCGCTATTCCGCCTGCGCCTGCACGAGGCGGGGCAGCGCCTGCGTACCAGCGGCCGTAGCCTGGCGTTGATGCATATCGACCTGGATCGCTTCAAGCTGCTCAACGACAGCCTTGGCCATGAAGTCGCCGACCAGTTGCTCAAGCAGATGGCCATGCGCATCGGCAACGCGATGCCCGAGGCCGACACCGTGGCCCGGCTTTCCGGTGACGAATTCGCGGTTCTGTTCGATGGTTACAGCAATCTGTCGAGCCTGGTCAGGGTTGCCACCCGGCTGCTGGACAAGTTGCGGGTGCCGGTGCGGGTCGACGGTCATGAGCTGGTGATCAGCGCCTCGGTGGGGATTGCGCTGCTGTCCGACATGACGCTCGAACTGAACCAGTTGGTCAGCCAGGCGAACATGGCCATGCAGCATGCCAAGCACCTGGGCGGCGACAACTTCCAGTTCTATACCGAGAGCCTGCAGGCCAGCACCCTCGACCGCCTGCAACTGGAAAACCAGTTGCGCAAAGCCATCGAGGAGCGGCAACTGGAGGTCTACTATCAGCCCAAGGTGTGCCTTGCCAGCGGTCACCTGCACGCCGCCGAGGCGCTGGTGCGCTGGCATCACCCGGCCATGGGGATGGTGCCGCCGGGAGATTTCATCGGCCTTGCGGAAGAAACCGGACTGATTGCGCCCATGGGCGAATTCGTTCTGCGTCAGGCCTGCTGGCAGGCCTGTGAATGGCAGCGGCAGGGGCTGGCCCCGATCCGCGTGTCGGTGAACCTGTCGGTCTACCAGTTGCGCCAGGGCAAGCTGGTCAGCCTGGTGCGCCAGGTGCTTGAGGAAACCGGGCTGGAGCCGCAGTTGCTCGAGCTGGAACTGACGGAAAGCCAACTGCTGGACAGCGTCGAGCACATCATCGCGATCTTCCAGCAGTTGCATGAGCTGGGCGTGAAGCTGGCCATCGACGATTTCGGCACGGGTTATTCCTCGCTCAGCTACCTGAAGCGCTTCCCGGTGGATTACGTGAAGATCGACCAGACGTTCATCCGCGGCCTGAGTGAAGGCAGCGAAGACGCTGCGATCACCCGCGCGATCATTGTCATGGCTCACAGCCTGGACTTGCAGGTGGTGGCCGAGGGCGTGGAAACCCTTGAACAACTCAAGTTCCTGCGCGAGCAGGGCTGCGACGAGGTCCAGGGCTACCTGATCAGCCGCCCCGTCGAAGCCGCCACGCTCGCGCGGCTGCTTCAGGAAGACGCGGTCTGGTAGGCATCAGCCGTGCCAGGCGCGTCCGTGGCGGGCCAGCAGACTGTGGGCCTGCTCCGGGCCGTTGGTGCCGGCGTGGTAGGGGCGCGGTGTCTGGAAGTGCTCCTGCCAGCCATTGAGGATCGGGTCGATCCAGGCCCAGGCCGCCTCTACCTCGTCACGCCGCATGAACAGCGTCGAATCGCCATCCAGCACATCCAGCAGCAAACGCTCGTACGCCTCCCAGCGCCGTGTCTGGCCGAACACCTGGGCCAGGTTCAGGTTCAGCTCAACCGGTTCCAGGCGCATGCCCTTGCCCGGCGTCTTGGTCATCATCTGCAGGCTGATGCGTTCGTCCGGCTGTAGCTGGATCAGCAACTGGTTGGCGCGATCGTCCTCGAACAACCGATGTGGCACGGGCTTGAACTGGATGACGATTTGCGACGAGCGCTTGGCCAGCCGCTTGCCGGTGCGCAGGTAGAACGGCACGCCGGCCCAGCGCCAGTTGTTGATGTGGGCTTCGACGGCGACGAAGGTCTCGGTGTCGCTGTCGTTGTCCACATCCTTCTCGAAGTAATAGGCCGGCACTTCCTGGCCGCCGATCTTGCCGGCGCTGTACTGGCCGCGCACGGTCTTGTCCTGGACGTCCTGGTCGGTGATTGGCTTGAGGGCGCGAAGGATCTTCACTTTCTCGTCGCGTACCGCCTCTGCCTCGAACCGCGCCGGCGGCTCCATGGCCACCAGGCAGAGCAGTTGCAACAGGTGGTTCTGCAGCATGTCGCGGGTGGCGCCGGCGCGGTCGTAGTAGGCGCCGCGATTTTCCACGCCGAGGGTCTCGCAGACGCTGATTTGCACGTGGTCGATCTGGTTCGCACGCCAGACGGGCTCCAGCAGCGCGTTGGCGAACCGCAGGGCCATGAGGTTCTGCACGGTTTCCTTGCCCAGGTAGTGGTCGATGCGAAACACCTGGGATTCGTCGAACACTGCGCCAATCGCACTGTTGATGGCGGTGGCCGATTCCAGCGAGTGGCCGATGGGTTTTTCCAGGACGATGCGCGATTCGCTGTCCACCAAACCGGCAATGTGCAGGTGGGTGACGATGGGCACGAACAGGTTGGGCGCGGTGGCGAGGTAGTAGATGCGGGCCAGGCCACCGGGTTCGCCGAGGAAATGCGCCAGGCGGCCGAAATCAGCGCTTTGCGAGGCGTCCATGGAGAAGTAGTCGAGGCGGGTGGAGAAGCGGTGCCAGGTGTCTTCGTCGAAGTCGTTGCGGGCGATCTGGGCGCGGCAACGGCGCTCTGCAAGTTTTTGAAAACTATTGCGCGGCATGGGGCTTCGGGCCAGCGCGACGATCCTCACCGCAGGGTGCAGGCGAGCCTCGCGAAACAGGTGATAGAGCGCTGGAAGCAGTTTGTGCAGGGCTAGGTCACCGGTACCGCCGAAGACCAGAATGTCACAAGGAATAGTCAATACCACCACACTCCTGATTCGTTTAGCGGGGCGGTTCGCTGGTCATGTAGTATAACTACAAGATTGCTACAACCGGCCAGCCGATCATAACCGAGTCCCGCCATTGAATCTGTTGCAACACATCGCCCAGTCGCGCCACCTGCTACGCAAATCGGAACTCAAGGTTGCCGACCACGTATTGCTTGACCCTGCGGCGGTCATGCACAGCTCCATGGCTGATCTGGCGCACAACGTTGGCATCAGCGAGCCGACCATCGTGCGCTTCTGCCGGGCGATTGGCTGCTCGGGCTTCCAGGACCTGAACCTCAAGCTGGCGCAGAGCCTCGCCGCCGGTGCCAGTTTCGGTCAGTTTGCCATCCACGAAGATGACTCGGTCGCCGACTACAGCCTGAAAATCTTCGATACCACCCTGCACACCCTGATGGAAGTGCGCGAGAACCTCGACGCTCAGGCCCTGCAACGCGCAGTGACTGCCATGGCCCAAGCCCAGCGTGTCGAGTTCTACGGGTTCGGTGCTTCCGGTGCGGTAGCGGCCGATGCCCAGCACAAGTTCTTCCGCCTGCTGCTCAGCGCGGCGGCGTACTCCGACCCGCACATGCAAGCCATGTCGGCGGTAACCCTCAAGCCCGGCGACGTGGCGGTGTGCATCTCCCAGTCCGGTCGTTCCAAGGACCTGCTGATCACCGCGAACCTCGTGCGTGAAAGCGGCGCCACGCTCATCACCTTGTGCCCGAGCCAGACGCCTCTGGCCGAGTTGTCGACGGTCAACCTGGCCATCGATGTCCATGAAGACACCGAAATCTACACCCCGCTGACCTCGCGTATCGCTCACCTGGTGGTGATCGACGTGCTGGCCATGGGCGTGGCCATGGCCCGCGGTCCGAGCCTGGTCAACCACCTCAAGAGCGTCAAGCGCAGCTTGCGCAGCCTGCGGTTGTCGCCCAAGTCGCTGAAAAACGTGGAAGATTGAGCTTCAAGCTTCAAGCCATAAGCGGCTGGAAAGCACTTTCCCCCTGCTTTGCTTGCGGCTTGCAGCTTGTCGCTTGCCACTGCGTTTAACGCCTCTGTCACCCACTCGCCGTCAAACCGTCAACTTTGCCAGTCAGGCTGAAACTCCCGCACTCGATCAGGGGATATGCAATGGCTCGTGAACTCGATGGCTCGTATCAGCCCAGCGCCAAATCCCGTAAGCAACAGGAAAAAGACCTGCGCCGCATGGAGTATCGCCGCGCGATCGAAAGCTACTGCGAGCAGCGCCGCCTGCTCCAGGACATCACCGACTACCCCGACCTGCAAGCCGTCAATCTGTGGCAGGTATCGGCGGCAGAACCCCAGAGAAACGCTCAACAAGCGCGCTGATCTGCACACGTTCGCTGCGAATGAACGCAAGAAACGCCAAGGCCACCGGCGACTGCCGCTTGGCCTTGGATTGCACCACGCACCAGCTTCGGTACAGCGGCAGCTCTTCCACCGGCAACTCGCGCAGCACGCCGGTCGCCAGTTCCATATTCAACGCATGACGGGTCAGCAGGGCGATGCCCAGCCCGGCAATCACGCATTCGCGCTGGGCGTCGGCCGAGGCCACTTCCAGCGTCTGGGTGAAGTGCACGCGCTTTTCCTTGAAGTACTCCTCGCAGGCCTTGCGGGTGCCGGAGCCTTGCTCGCGCACCAGCAGCGTATGCGGCTCCAGATCCTGCAGGCGCAGGCTGTCCAGCTTGCACAGCGGGTGGTCGGGCGGGGCGACGGCGACGATCGGGTTGTTGAGGAACGGCAGAAATTCCAGGCCCATGTCCTGCGGGACCATCGACATGATGATCAAATCGTCACGATTGTCGGAAAGGCGCCGGATCGCCTGGGCGCGGTTGACCACCGTGAGCGTCAGGTTGACCTCGGGATGGAGCTTCTTGAACGCTGCGAACAAGTGCGGCACGAAGTACTTGGCGCTCGACTCGACCGCCAGCTTCAGTTGGCCCTGCAACGAGCCCTGCATGTCGGAAAGCTGCATGTCGAGGCTTTCCAGGCGGCCGAAGATGTCCCGGCTGGCGCGCTGCAGGGCCTCGGCGGCTTCGGTGAGGTAGAGTTTCTTGCCGACGTACTCGAACAGCGGCTGGCCGACCAGTTCTTCGAGCTGGCGGATCTGTAGACTAACGGCGGGTTGCGTCAGCGCCATTTCCTCCGCGGCGCGGCTGTAAGAGCGCAAATCGCACACTTCATTGAAGATCTGCAATTGACGCAATGTCATACGCATCAATGACTTACGCATGTTATCCCCAGCCCTTGGCAAAACCTTGTAACAGCACTATAAGCTTTTGCTAATGGAGCCTCTAACAAATATTGATTTTTGTTTATTCACCTACAGCGCTAGGGTGTTTGTGCGACTGGCCAGCTAGCTCTGGTCACGCGCCGACCGGCAGAGCCCGGTTGTTTGTCCAGCGGCTTTGGGAAGAATCCAGTGATAAAAAAAATCCTGATCGCCAACCGGGGTGAAATCGCAGTTCGGATCGTGCGGGCTTGCGCCGAAATGGGTATCCGCTCCGTGGCGATCTATTCCGACGCCGACCGTCACGCCTTGCACGTCAAGCGTGCCGATGAGGCTCACAGCATTGGTGCCGAGCCACTGGCCGGTTACCTGAACCCGCGCAAGCTGGTGAACCTGGCTGTGGAAACCGGCTGCGATGCACTGCACCCGGGGTATGGTTTCCTGTCGGAAAACGCCGAACTGGCAGATATCTGCGCGGAGCGTGGGATCAAGTTCATCGGCCCGGCCGCCGAAGTCATTCGCCGCATGGGCGACAAGACCGAAGCCCGCCGCAGCATGATCAAGGCCGGCGTACCGGTTACGCCCGGCACCGAAGGCAACGTTGCCGACATCCATGAGGCCCTGCAGGAAGGTGAACGCATCGGTTATCCGGTGATGCTCAAGGCCACGTCCGGTGGCGGCGGCCGCGGGATTCGTCGCTGCAACAGCCGCGACGAGCTGGAGCAGGCCTTCCCCCGGGTCATTTCCGAAGCGACCAAAGCCTTCGGTTCGGCGGAAGTCTTCCTGGAAAAGTGCATCGTCAACCCGAAACACATCGAAGCCCAGATTCTTGGCGACAGCTTCGGCAATGTGGTGCACCTGTTCGAGCGCGACTGCTCGATCCAGCGCCGCAACCAGAAGCTGATCGAGATCGCCCCGAGCCCGCAGCTCACCCCGGAACAGCGCGCCTACATCGGCGACCTGTCGGTGCGCGCGGCCAAGGCGGTCGGTTATGAAAACGCCGGTACCGTGGAGTTCCTGCTCGCCGATGGCGAGGTGTACTTCATGGAAATGAACACCCGGGTGCAGGTGGAACACACCATCACCGAGGAAATCACCGGCATCGACATCGTTCGCGAGCAGATCCGCATTGCCTCGGGCCTGCCGCTGTCGGTCAAGCAGGAAGACATCCAGCACCGCGGATTCGCCCTGCAGTTCCGGATCAACGCTGAAGACCCGAAGAACAACTTCCTGCCCAGCTTCGGCAAGATCACCCGTTACTACGCGCCCGGCGGTCCCGGCGTGCGTACCGACACGGCGATCTATACCGGCTACACCATTCCGCCGTACTACGACTCCATGTGTCTGAAACTGGTGGTCTGGGCGCTGACCTGGGAAGAAGCCATGGACCGCGGCCTGCGCGCCCTGGATGACATGCGTTTGCAGGGGGTCAAGACCACTGCCGCGTACTACCAGGAAATCCTGCGCAATCCGGAGTTCCGCAGCGGCCAGTTCAACACCAGCTTCGTGGAAAGCCATCCGGAACTGACCAACTACTCGATCAAGCGCAAACCCGAAGAGCTGGCTTTGGCCATCGCCGCCGCCATCGCCGCGCATGCAGGCCTGTGAGGAACCCATAATGTCCAAGAAAATTTTCGTAACCGACACAATCCTGCGCGACGCCCACCAGTCCCTGCTGGCCACCCGCATGCGCACCGACGACATGCTGCCGATCTGCGACAAGCTCGACAAAGTCGGCTACTGGTCACTGGAAGTCTGGGGCGGCGCGACCTTCGACGCCTGTGTGCGCTTCCTCAAGGAAGACCCGTGGGAGCGCCTGCGCAAACTGCGCGCGGCGTTGCCCAACACCCGCCTGCAAATGCTCCTGCGCGGCCAGACCCTGCGGGGCTACCGCCACTACAGCGATGACGTGGTCAAGGCGTTCGTCGCCAAGGCCGCAGTCAACGGCATCGACGTCTTCCGCATCTTCGACGCGATGAACGACGTGCGTAACCTGCGCGTGGCCATCGAAGCCGTGAAGGCCGCTGGCAAACATGCCCAGGGCACCATCGCCTACACCACCAGCCCGGTTCACACCATCGACGCCTTCGTCGCCCAGGCCAAGCAAATGGAAGCCATGGGGTGCGACTCCATCGCGATCAAGGACATGGCCGGCCTGCTGACCCCGTTCGCCACCGGCGAACTGGTCAAGGCGCTGAAAGCCGAGCAGTCGCTGCCCGTGTTCATCCACTCGCATGACACTGCTGGCCTGGCTGCGATGTGCCAGCTCAAGGCGATCGAGAACGGCGCGGATCATATCGACACCGCCATCTCCAGCTTCGCCTGGGGCACTAGCCACCCGGGTACCGAATCGATGGTCGCCGCGCTCAAGGGCAGCGAATTCGACACCGGCCTGGATCTGCAACTGCTGCAGGAAATCGGCCTGTACTTCTACGCTGTGCGTAAGAAATACCACCAGTTCGAAAGCGAATTCACCTCGGTCGACACCCGTGTTCAGGTCAACCAGGTGCCCGGCGGCATGATTTCCAACCTGGCCAACCAGCTCAAAGAGCAGGGCGCGCTGAACCGCATGAACGAAGTGCTGGCGGAGATCCCGCGAGTGCGTGAAGACCTCGGCTTCCCGCCGCTGGTGACCCCGACTTCGCAGATCGTCGGTACCCAGGCGTTCTTCAACGTACTGGCCGGCGAGCGCTACAAGACCATCACCAACGAAGTGAAGCTCTACTTGCAAGGCGGCTACGGCAAGGCGCCGGGCGTGGTCAGCGAGCAACTGCGTCGCCAGGCCATCGGCAGCGAAGAAGTGATCGACGTGCGTCCGGCGGACCTGCTGAAGCCGGAAATGACCAAGCTGCGCGCGGACATCGGCGCCCTGGCCAAGTCGGAAGAAGACGTCCTGACCTTCGCCATGTTCCCGGATATCGGGCGCAAGTTCCTCGAAGAGCGCGAAGCCGGCACCCTGACCCCTGAAGTGCTGCTGCCTATTCCGGAAGCTGGCGCCGTGGCCTCGGCCAGCGGTGAAGGCGTGCCAACCGAGTTCGTCATCGACGTGCACGGCGAGACCTACCGCGTCGACATCACCGGTGTGGGCGTCAAGGCCGAAGGCAAGCGTCACTTCTACCTGTCCATCGACGGCATGCCGGAAGAAGTGGTGTTCGAACCGCTCAACGAGTTCGTCGGCGGCGGTGGCAGCAAGCGCAAGCAGGCCACTGCACCGGGCCATATCAGCACCACCATGCCGGGCAACATCGTCGATGTCCTGGTCAAGGAAGGCGATACGGTCAAGGCCGGTCAGGCGGTGCTCATCACCGAAGCGATGAAGATGGAAACCGAAGTGCAATCGCCGATTGCCGGCAAGGTCACCGCCATCCACGTTGCCAAGGGCGACCGGGTCAACCCGGGCGAAATCCTGATCGAGATCGAGGGCTGATCAAGCCCTCGGCAGTAAACGGTTAACCTCATGGGGAGCGAATTGCTCCCCTTTTTTTCGTTTGATGATATGCATTTAAATGCAGAAAATCGCATAAATCTTGAAAACATCTGCACTTAAATGCAGAAAATTTACCTGTTAGGCCTCAGAATTTGCACTATATTGCAGATCAGATGCTTTAGCTGAGAGAGGCCGATATGTACCCGTTGACCCTCCAACTGTTCGCCCAAGGCGAGTGGCAGGACGCCATGACTTTGACCTTCTCTCAACCAGAAGACGGTTTTCAGAGTCCTTGCCAATTCGCTTACACCTCGGCCTATGTGAAATCCAATCTGGACGCCTACCAGACCACCCTCGACAAGGCCGTCAGCGCCGCGCTACCGGTGGATTTCGATACTCATCAATCGAGAAAGGCGCCGGCCTTTCTCTATGACATCGCACCCTCAGGAGCGGCCAAGCGCTTCTTGCTCAAACACATTGGGCGAGAAAAGCCGGAGACGCTGGCTGAAGACATCTTCTTGCTGACGCGCAGCACGCCGGCACCGATTGGCAATCTGCGCATCAAGGAATCGGCCGAGGCCCTGGATACCAGCGCCCCGATGGGGTTCAGCTTCGAGGATGTCGTCAGTCGCGATCAGCGCTTTCTTGAATATGCCTACGAGCAGGGCGCGGCTATTGGTGGGGCGACGGGGCGGGGGCGAGGCGCCCAAGCTGCTGCTGACAGAAGGGCGGGACGGGCAGCTCTATCCGGATGCGGTGCTGAATGACGAGGACGCTGCCTGCCACTGGTTTGTGAAGTTTTCTCGCAACCAGGCGCTAGGCAACGATCAGACCATCTTGCGTGCCGAACACCTCTACTACACGGCGCTGCAACGCCTTGGTATCGACACGGTAGCCACTGCCGAACTGGACCTGAAAGAGGCCGATAAGCCCAGCCTCTGGATGAAGCGCTTTGACCGCCGGATCGGTGCTTCCGGTGTTGAGCGATTGGCGGTGGAGTCGGTGTATTCGCTGGCGGGGGTGACCGAGCCGGGCAGCCGAATGGATCATCTGGAGGTTATCCAGAGGCTCGCCGCCCTGTGGATAAATGCCGGGCAGAAGGATCAGGTGCCTGATCTGGTGGCGGAATATTTGCGCCGTGATCTGATCAACAAGATTCTCGGCAACTCCGACAACCATGGTCGCAACACGGCGATTATTCGTGGCAAGGACGCGCTGCGGCTGGCGCCGATCTATGACCTTGCGCCCATGGTGATGGACGCTGAGGGCATCACCCGGACTACCAAGTGGTCCTCGCCCGTGGAGCGTGGCGGGGAGGTTGATTGGCGTGCGGCCTGTCAGCTTCTCAAGCCTCTGGTGAATCCGGATCAGGTGTTTGAAACATTGCGTCAGGATGCCCGTGGTTTGCTGGCGTTACCTGATCTTCTGTCCGGGCTCGGCTTGCCGGACGCCGTCATGAATCACCCCGCGATCGCTTTGAAAAACCTTGAACAACGCATGAAGGACTGGGAGTTGCTATGACGGTTTCGATCGAGATTCGAGGGTTGCTGATCGAAAGCGTAATGGCGGGTATCGCCGATGGCTCACTGGAACTGGGTGCCGCCGTGCGTCGGTTGCGGATCGAAGTCGCCAAGATGCAGCAAACCCAGTTTGCGAAGATGTGCAAGATTTCGGTGCGGACCCTTATTCAGATTGAACAGGGGGAAGGAAACCCGACACTCAATTCGCTGAATGCCGTGTTCCGGCCGTTCGGTTTGCAGATGGGGGTCATGAGGCGGCCGGATCGGTTGCGCTGAGTGAGCAGCCAAATCGCTGGCGCCACTCACTTTTACCGCTGATACCCCTTCCCGTAATGCCGCTCCAACCGCGCCTGCACCAGTTCCAGGGCAAACGACAGCAGCCAGTAGATCAGCGCCGCGGTCGTGAGCATTTCCAGATAGCGGTAGCTGGAGCGCCCGTAGGACTGCGCGAGGAACATCACTTCCCACACGCCCATCACCGAAATCAGCGATGAATCCTTGAGCATCGAGATGAACTGGTTGGCCCCCGGCGGGATGATGGTGCGCATGGCCTGGGGCAGGGTGACGTGCCAAAAGATGGTCGCCGGCCGCATGCCTAACGCCAGTGCCGCCTGGCGCTGGCCCTGGGCGACGCCGAGGATGCCGGCGCGGAAGATTTCGCTCAGGTAGGCGCCGTAGTTCAGCGACAGGGCGATGATCCCCGCCGTGATCGCGCCCGGCACCAGGCCAATCTGCGGGAGGCCCAGGTAGAGCAGCATGATCTGGATCAGCAGCGGTGTGCCGCGGAAGAACGAGGTGTAGAAGCTGGCAATGCCCAGCAACACCGCGCTGTTCGACAGCCGCGCCAACGCGGCGGCGAAGCCCAGCACCACCGAGCAGACCATCGAACACAGGCAGAGGAACAGGGTCAGCGCGGCGCCTTGCAGGAAGCCGTTCGGGCCGAGTTTGAAGCCGGCCAGATTGGGAAACTTCTCAAGGATGATCGAAAACTTCAGATCAAAACTCAGGAAGAAGCCCACGAACACCAGCAGGAGGACCAGCCAGGTCAGGTAGAGCCGGGCGCGGAAGCCCGGCAGCGGCAAGCCCGCGCGGGTTTCGGCGGGCTTTGGCGGCAGTGGTTGTTGAGCACTCATTTACTGATGTCGGCGCCGATCCATTTCTGCGAAATGCGCGTCAGGGTGCCGTCCTGCTTCAGTTGCGCGAAGACATCGCGAACCTTGGCGTCCCATTCGGCGTCGCCTTTCTCGATGGCCACCGAGTTCGGCTCCTCGTAGAGCGCCGCGCCGGCCAGTTTGAAGCGCTTGTCCTGATCCAGACGTGGCTTGGCGGTGACCAGGTTGGTGAGGATGGCATCCAGACGCACGCCGGCACCCAGGCCGAGGTCCTGGAAGGCGACGTTGTCGGTGTCGTACGGGGCGATCTGCACCGCTTCGAAGGGGTACTCAAGCTTGGTGTCTTCGGCGCCTTCGATCACCAGGTTCTTGTTCAGGTAGCTCTCGTAGCTGGAGGCGCTGGTCAGGCCGACTTTCAGGCCGTCGAGGTCCTTGGCCGAGTGAATGCGCTCGTCCTTGGCGTTGACCACGATCACTGCGGGCGAGGCGTAGTACTCGACCGGGAAGGCGAACACCTCGGCGCGGGCCTTGCTCGGGGTCATGGAGCAGATGCAGATGTCGTAGCGGCCGCTCCAGCGTCCTGCGGCAATCACGTCCCAGGATGGCGTTTCCAGGCGCAATTTCACACCCAGCTTGTCAGCCACGGCCTTGGCCACATCGACGTCGAAGCCGTCCAGCTGGTTCTGTTCATTGAGGAAGGAGAACGGCGGATAGCTTTCCATCAGCACGTTGACCAACTCTTTGCGGGATTCCACACGGTCCAGGGTGGCACCGGCGAAGGCTTGGGTCGCAGTGAGAGCCAGCAGGCCCGCGCCTAGCAGAGAAGAAAATTTCATAGGAATCACCGGAAAAAGTTGTAAGACAAAACGTGCGATGTATTAGATAGTTATAACAATAGAGGCACTAATACGTTTTATCTATATCTTTAGAAGCAGGTGTTATATGGGCGAAAAGGCTTTGGTCATTCTTGATGGCGGCATGGGTCGGGAGCTTCAGCGCCGTGGTGCGCCGTTCCGGCAGCCGGAGTGGTCGGCACTGGCATTGAGCGAGGCGCCGGAAGCGGTGGTGGCGGTGCACCGGGCCTATATCGAGGCGGGCGCCCAGGTCATCACCAGCAACAGTTATGCGGTGGTGCCTTTCCATATTGGCGAAGAACGTTTCAAGGCCGAGGGCCGCGCCCTGGCCAGCACGGCCGGGCAACTTGCTCGCGTGGCGGCGGACGCCGGACCGCAAGCGGTGCGCGTGGCTGGGTCATTGCCACCGTTGTTCGGTTCTTATCGCCCCGACCTGTATGAGGCTGAACGCGTCGGCGACGTGCTGACGCCGCTGGTTGAAGGTCTGGCCGAACACGTTGATCTGTGGCTGGCAGAAACCCAGAGCGCGATCGCTGAAGTGCAGGCCATCCGCGCCGGCCTTCCGCAGGACGGCAAGCCGTTCTGGGTGTCGTTCACGTTGCAGGACGAGGATGTCGATGAGGTGCCGCGGCTGCGCTCCGGCGAGCCGGTGGTCGACGCCGCCGAGGCCGTTGCGGCCTTGGGCGTGGAGACCCTGCTGTTCAACTGCAGCCAGCCAGAGGTGATTGGTGCCGCCATCGACGACGCCATCGCGACCTTCAAGCGCCTGGGCGTGGAGATTGCCGTCGGCGCCTATGCCAATGCTTTCCCGCCGCAGCCAAAGGACGCCACCGCCAACGATGGCCTGGACGAATTGCGTGAAGACCTCGATCCGCCCGGTTACCTGCACTGGACGCAGGACTGGCGCCAACGTGGCGCCAGCCTGCTGGGCGGATGCTGCGGGATTGGCCCGGAGCATATCGCCCTGTTGGCCCAGCGTTTGAAGTAACGCCTTACGGCGCGGCGCGGCAGGCTTCCAGCGTTCTGAGTTGACCCTCGGAACGCTGGTTGTCTTCGCTCAGCCAGCGCTCGAAGCCGGCGGCAATCGCCGGCCACTCGTCATCGAGGATCGAATACCAGGCCGTTTCGCGGTTCTGGTCCTTGACCACCATGTGTTGACGGAACACCCCCTCGAAGCTGAACCCGAAGCGCTCCGCAGCCCGTCGCGAACGGGCGTTGGCGTTGTTGCACTTCCATTCCAGGCGGCGGTTGCCCAGTTCGAAGGACAGCTTGCCCAGCAGATAGACCGCTTCCGTGCCCTTGGGCGTGCGCTGCATTGCCGCGCCGAAGGCGATATGGCCGATCTCGATGCGGCCGTGCGCCGGGACAATGGACATCAGGCTGAGAATGCCTTGCACCTGGCCGCTGGCCAGGTCGACGACGCTATAGAACAGCGGGTCGCGGCTGCTGGCGTTGTCTTCCAGCCAGCGGTCGAACGGCGCGCGCTCGCTGAAAGGCCCATAAGGCAGGTAGTCCCACAGCAGGCCATCGGCGCCCGGCCCCTGGAGTACCTGCCAGAGATCATCGCCGTGCCGGCGCGGGTCGAGTTTCTCCAGGCGGATGAAGCGGCCGGTCAATGGCTCCGGGTGCGGTTCCGTGGCGGGGTTCCCGTTCAGATTCGTACTCATGGGAAGGCTCCGTCTTACAGCGGCTTGCGGAACTGAATGAAGCCCGGACGCTCGGCGACCTGCTCGTACAGGGAAATGGCCGTGGCGTTGGTTTCGTGGGTCAGCCAATGCACCTTGGCGCAACCGGCTTCGCGGGCGACAGCGTAGACGTGCTCGATCAACTCGCGGCCGACGCCCTTGCCGCGCTGGCTGCCGTCAACGTAGAGGTCCTGCAGGTAGCAGGAGTTTTCCACAGACCAGTTGGAGCGGTGGTAGATCCAGTTGACCATGCCCACGGCCTTGCCATCGATCCAGGCCAGTGCCGAGTTGGTGGTCTCGGCCGGGTCGAGCAGGCGTTGCCAGGTCACCTGACTGACGTCGTCGGGCAGGCGGGTTTCATAGAAATGCAGGTAGGCCCGCCACAGTGGCAGCCAGGCAGCGTGATCGGCGGCGCTAACCGGACGGATCTGAACGGTAGACATGTGGCGCGTTCCTTCAAGGTTGCTGCATCAGCGCAGCGAGTTGGTTGTCCAGTGGGTCGGGGCTGGCGGCCAGGCCGTCGCGCACGCCGTCGTGGTCGAGGGTCGAACGGTTCTGGCTGAGCTTGCGGTTGCTCTGCAGGCGCTCGATAGGTATGGCGAAACCGACGATGGCCTTGAGCATGCCTTGCAGGTAATCGGCCGGTGCGTCGTCCACCGACCAGGGACGCTCGCGGCCCTGCTCATGGCGGTCGCTCAGGCGCCGGACGATATCCAGCAGCGGTTCGGCTTCATGGTAGACGCGGGACGTGCCCCAAGCGTGCACCGCGGTGTAGTTCCAGGTCGGGACGGTCCGCGGGTCCTCGGCCTTGCTCGGGTAGAAGCCCGGGCTGACATAGGCGTCGGCGCCAGGAAACACCACCAGCACCTCGGCACCGCGCTCCAGTTCCTGCCATTGCCGGTTGCCCCGGGCCAGGTGCCCGTACAGCGTGCCATTGGGGCCTTCATCGGGATTCAGCAGCAGCGGCACATGGCTGGCTTGCAGGCCCTGCTCGCCTTGGGTGATCAGTACCGCCAGGCGGGTGTTCTCGATGTGCTGAAGCTGGCGTTGCAGGTCGTCATCTTTGAAGGCGCTGGGTGAGAACATGACAAAGTTTCCTTGGCGAATGGACTCATCCTAGGCAGGCTATTGGTCTAGTGTAAGAGCCATTTCAGGCTAATTTCCTGGGTCCAATAAAATGGTAGAGCCTTCCGTTTCCTTGCCGTTCGATCCCACCGGGATCGTTCTTGATCGCCGCCAGGGCCTTAGCCGGCAGCTTTACCAGGCACTGCGTGCGCGCGTGCTCGATGGACGACTGGGCAGCGGCGCCCGGCTCCCGGCCAGCCGCGATATGGCGGCGATCCTCGGTTTGTCGCGAAACAGCGTGGTGCGCGCCTACGACCAACTGTATGCCGAGGGCTTCATCGAAAGTCGGGTGGGCGACGGGACTTATGTCAGCCACCTGCCAAAGTTGTCCACAAAAGTATCCACAAGGTTATCCCGGGGTTTATCAACAGCCTTATCCACAATTTCGCCTGAAAATACTGTTGATTCGTCCAGTAAAGTTATCCACACGGACGCGCTTTTTCGCCTGGAAAATCACCATTTGCCCACGCCACGAAGCGGTCCGCCACGGGCTTTCCGGGTCGGCGTTCCGGCCTTCGACCTGTTTCCGTTCGAGGTCTGGGCCAAGTTGCAGGCGGGTTTCTGGCGAAATCCGGATGCGGACAGCCTCGGCTACGGCGATCCGGCAGGTGAACCGATGCTTCGCGAACTGATTGCCGCTTATTTGCGTCGATCGAGGGGACTTTCCTGCACGCCTGAACAAATTGTGATCACCACTGGCGCACAGCAGGCAATCAGCCTTTGTGCACAGTTGCTGTTGGAGCCTGGGGCGGGGGTCGCTGTGGAAAACCCGGGCTATCGCGCCGCCGCCTGTGCCTTCGCCCTGACCGGCGCGACGATGCACGGCGTGGCTGTGGATAACGAAGGGCTCGAGTGCAACGCATTAGCTGCCTTGAGTGATTGCCGCCTGGCCTACGTCACGCCTTCACACCAATACCCCACGGGCGTGGTGATGAGCCTGGCCCGGCGCCTGGAACTGCTGGCCTGGGCCGAGCGCAACGAGCGCTGGATTGTCGAGGACGACTACGACGGTGAATACCGCTACAGCGGCGCGCCATTGGCACCGCTGGCGGCGCTCGATCGTAGTGGGCGGGTGTTGTACGTCGGCACCTTCAGCAAGGTGGCTTTTCCGGCCCTGCGTCTGGGCTACCTGGTGCTGCCGCAGCAATTGGTGGAGCCGTTTTCCCGGTGTCGGGCGTTGATGGTGCGGCATTCGGAAGTCGGTACGCAGACGGTGATGGCGCAGTTCATGGCCCAAGGGCATTTTCAACGGCATATCCGCCGTATGCGGCGGGCGGCGCTGAGTCGACGTAATGCCTTGCAGGCCGGTTGGCCTGTGGATATTCCGGGTGTGGGCGAGTTGCCGGAAATGGTGGCGGGGCTGCACGTCAAAGTGGATGTGGATAACTTCGAGCGTGAGCAGTGGCTGGTGGAACGGGCGCTTGAGGTGGGTGTGGAGATCAATCCACTGAGTGATTACTGGCTGCCGGAGACGCCCGCGTCTGTGGATAAGCGTGCGGGGTTGGTGTTGGGGTTTGCGGCGGTAGGAGAGGCGGGGATTGCGCAGGCGTTGGGGAAATTGCGGAAGGTCTGGAAGGGGTGAAACGCATCGCGAGCGAGCTCGCTCCTACAAGGTCATCTGTGTAGGGGCGAGCTTGCTCGCGATGATTACACTCAGGTCCCCGCTTTGATCTTGGTCCAGGCCCGCGTCCGTGCCCGCTCCGCGTCACGGCCCAGCGGCTGCAAGGTATACAGCTTGGTCATCGCCTCCGCCGTCGGGTACAAATTCGGGTTGTTGCGGATCGCCGGGGCGACCAGTTCGGTAGCGTCCTTGTTCGGGTTCGGATACCCCACGAAATCGCTGATCGGCGCAATCACCTTCGGTTGCAGGAGGTAGTTGATGAAGGTGTGGGCATCTTCCGGGTTGGCTGCGCCTTTGGGGATGGCCAGCATGTCGAACCAGATTGGCGCGCCTTCCTTCGGCAGGCGCATGTCCACCACTACGCCGTTTTTCGCTTCGATGGCGCGGTTGGCGGCCTGGGAGAAGCTGCCGGAGTAGCCCACGGCCACGCAGATATCGCCGTTGGCGATGTCGGCCATGTATTTGGACGAGTGGAAATAGGTGATGGATGGACGAATCTTCATCATCAACTCTTCGGCTTTCTTGTAGTCCGCCGGTTTGCTGCTGTTGGGCGGCAAGCCCAGGTATTGCAGGGCCAGCGGCATGATTTCCGACGGCGAATCGAGCAGGGCCACGCCGCATTGCTTGAGTTTGGAGATGTTCTCTTCCTTGAAGATCAGGTCCCAACTGTCCACCGGTGCATTCTCGCCCAGCGCCGCCTTGACCTTGGCCGGGTTGAAGCCGATCAGCACGGTGCCGTACATGTAGGGCACGGCAAACTTGTTGCCCGGGTCGTTGGCCTCGATCAGCTTCATCAGCGCCGGATCCAGGTGCTGCCAGTTCGGCAGTTTGCTGCGGTCCAGCGGCTGGAACACGCCGGCCTCGATCTGCTTGGCCAGGAACACGTTGGAAGGCACCACCACGTCGTAGCCGGAGTTGCCGGTCAGCAGTTTGGCTTCCAGCGCCTCGTTGGTGTCGAAGATGTCGTAGATCAGCTTGACCTGGGCGTCCTTCTGGAAGTCCGTCAGGGTTTGCGGGGTGATGTAGTCGAACCAGTTGTAGACCCGCAGGGTGCGCTGTTCGGCGACAGCCTGGAGGCTGCCGGCGAGCAGGGTTGTACAGAGCAGGGGGGCGAGCAGTCGTTTTAATCGAGTCATGCTTGGGCTTCCTGTTGGGCGCGTTCGAAACCTTCGAGAACGTTCACGGCGTTGATGCCGATTTCTTCCACCGCATAGCCGCCTTCCATGACGAACAGGGTCGGCTTGCCAAGGCGGGCGATGCGCTCGCCCATCTGCAGGTAATCAGGGCTGTCGAGCTTGAACTGGGAGATCGGGTCGTCTTTGAAGGTGTCCACGCCGAGGGAAATCACCAACACGTCCGGCGCGTAGGCTTCGATGCGCTGACAGGCCTGCTCGAGCGCGTTGTTCCAGGTAGCCCAGTCGCTGCCGGCGGGCAACGGGTAGTTGATGTTGTAGCCCAGGCCGTCGCCTTCGCCGTGTTCGTCGGCGTAACCGAGGAAGAACGGGAATTCGGCCTGCGGGTCGCCGTGGATCGAGGCGAAGAACACGTCGCTACGGTCGTAGAAAATTTCCTGGGTGCCGTTGCCGTGGTGGTAGTCGACATCGAGGATCGCCACTTTGCCGTGGCCTTGGTCGAGGAACGCCTGGGCGGCGATGGCCGCGTTGTTCAGGTAGCAATAGCCGCCCATGACATCGCTGGCGGCGTGGTGTCCCGGCGGACGGCAAAGGGCGAAGGCGCTGTGGGCGCCGGCCTGCACCGCGGCCTGGGCGGTGAGCGCCACTTGCGCGGCGCTGTAGGCTGCTTGCCAGGTGCCGGCAGTGATCGGCGCGCCGGCGTCGAAGCTGTAGTAGCCCAGTTCGCCCAGCAGGCTGGTCGGTTTGACCCGGCGCAAGGTGCGCGCCGGCCAGGTGAATGGCAGCAGGTCGCCGTCGCGGTTCAGCTCGGCCCAGCGGGCCCAGGCCCCTTCGAAGAAGTTCAGATAGCCGGCGTCGTGCACCCGCAGCAACGGTTCGCGGCCAAAATCGCGCGGGCCGCTGATGGGCCCGAGGTTACGGGTCTTGACCCGCTCCAGTACGTGGTCGGCACGCGACGGCATTTCGAAGCAGGGCATCAGTTGCCCGTCGATCAGCTCGCAGCGGCCGTGGTGCAGGCGGTGGTCATCGGAATAGATCGTCAGCATGTTGTTGTTCTCCGGTCACTGGCGTATCGGTCCATTGTTGATGGCGGCCCGGTGAAGCAGAACGGCGCAAACGGCCAAAAGGGGATCGATATGGCCACGGCGAGTGTCCGGATTTGGCCCCTGGATGGTGCACGCCTTGACGCTATGAGCTCAGGTCTTGAAATGGCTCGGGGCCACGCCGCTCCAGCGCATGAACGCGTGGCGGAAACTGGCGGTCTCGCTGAAGCCCAGTTCCTCGGCGATCCGGTAGATCGGTATCTTCCCCTCGGCCAGCAATTGCTTGGCCCGCTCGAAGCGTAGTTCGTCCAGCAATTGTTGATAGCTGCTGCCCATTTCACTCAAGTGCCGGCGCAAGGTTCGCGATGAGCAGTTCATCTGCCGCGCCAGTCCTTCCAGGCCGGGGGCGGCGTCCAGTTGCCGGGCCAGCAGTTCGCGGATGCGCCCGAGCCAGGCCTGGCGGCCGGTGAATTCCAGATTCAACTGGCGGCACCGTTCGCTCATGGCCCGGTGGGTCACCTGGTCGGCCAGCGGCAGGGGATGTTCCAGCCAGCTACGGTCGAAGGCGAACGCGTTGTCGTCGGCCTCGAAGCGTAGTGGGCAGGTGAAGGGGTTGCTGTAGAGCGGATGGTAATCGGGCGTCGGGTGGGCGAAGCGCGCACCGAGCAGGGGCAGCGGCTGGCCCAGCAGGTCATCGCAGATGATTTTCAGCGAGGTCAGGCAGAACTCTGCGTTGAAGGCGGCCAGTTGCGGTTCTTCGCGGTAGCCGCTGGCGCTGAACCAGATGCGCTCGCCGTCCTCGATCAGGCGCAACTGGAAAAGTGTTCCCAGAAGTGCGGGATAACGCAGCGCCAGACGTAACGCGTCACCTAAGGTGGCACTGGAGAGCAGGGCATAGCCGAGCATGCCGTAGGACGAAATGTGCATGCGCCGACCCAGTTCCAGGCCGATTTCCCGGCGCCGGGCCACCGCGTTGGCGCACACCAGCATCTCCTGGCGGGTGGTGATGCGCGGGTCGGCGCGCCCCAGGTCCGCTGGGCTGATGCCGCTGCCCTTGAGCAGCGAATCGTCGTCCAGGCCCTGGCTCTGGAAGGCCTGGAGCACCAGGGAAACCGCGTTCAGGGTGGTCAGGTGTGAGTGCAGCATGCGGGGTGTCCGGCTATTGGGCTGATCGGTGAGCGAGCAAATTGTGTGCCTTTAGCGCAGCTCACCGGCCAGATCCACTTCCACCAGACGGCGCACTTCGTCCACCGGCAGTCCGGCACCGAGCAGCAACTGCAACTTGCCGAACGCCGCTTCGCGGGTCATGCCGCCGCCCGACAACACGCCAGCCTGGCGCAATTTGCTGCCGGCTTCGTAGATATCCAGTTCCACCCCGCCTTCATGGCACTGGCTGACCGCGACCACCACCACGCCGCTGGCTCGGGCCTCGCCGAGGGCGGCGAGAAAGTCCGGGTTGTCGCCCGGCCCGGTGCCGCTGCCGAAACATTCGAGGATCAGCCCGCGAGTGCCTGTGTTGATAACCGCCCTCAGCACTTGCGCGGAAAAGCCCGGCACCAGCGGCAGGACGACGACATTCGCCACCTGTTTCGGCTGGCGATAATCCAGGGCGGCGGGCAGGGCCGGCGTTGAGGCCGCGGTGCTGTTGCGTTTGAGGGTGACGAAGGGGTGCCGGCCAAAGCTGCGGACCTTGGCGGTGCGGCTTGGTGCCAGCAGTTCACCGTGGAAATAGAGCTGTACGCCGGGCGCCTGGCCGTCGGTCAGGGCTTGCAGCGCGCCGGTGAGGTTTTCCCAGGCATCGCTGTCGTCTACGCCCGCCGGCAGCATGGAGCCGGTGAACAGTACCGGTGCGTCCAGCCCGAGCAGTTGAAAGCTCATCGCCGCGGCGCTGTAGGCCAGGGTGTCGGTGCCATGCAGGATCAGCACCGCATCGGAGCCAGAATCGATCGCTTCGATGATTGCCGTGCGCAGGCGCAGCCAGTACTGCGGGGTCATGTTGGCGCTGTCGATCAGCGGCGTCATTTCGCGGAAACGCCAGGGTGCGAGGCGACCCGATCCGCTCAGTTGCGCGCGCATGCGCTGCTCGAAGCCGGAGGCGGGGGTCAGGCCGTGGGCACCGGCCTGCATGCCGATGGTGCCACCGGTATACAGCACCATGATGCTGCGGGCGGGTCGTGCGGACGCCGAAGTCATGCGCCATTCTCCATGGTCGGTCTTGTTCGTGGCGGGGGACAGGACGACATCCGGTGGAGAACTGTCAGGCGGATTGAGGGGAGGGGGCTTTCGCCAGAATAAAAAAAAGGGCCCGGGGTTAGCCCTGGGCCCTCAAAAGGTGAGAGGTGTCTAGTCCCTCGACCTGGTGAGACGGTTTGTTGCGTGGGTTACGCCTTCAGCGGAACCAGACGCGGAGCAATCATGTTTTCCGGACGCAGGATGTCGTTAAGCATCGCTTCGTCCAGCAGGCCTTCTTCGCGCACCAGTTCCAGCACGCCGCGGCCACTTTCCAGGGCGATGCGGGCGATACGGGTGGCGTTTTCGTAGCCGATGTAAGGGTTCAGGGCGGTGACCAGGCCGATCGAGTGTTCGACCAGTTCACGGCAGCGCTGTTCGTTGGCGGTGATGCCGACGATGCAGTGCTCACGCAGCATGTCCATCGCGCGCTGCAGCAGGCGGATCGAGTCGAAGATCTTGTAGGCGATCAGCGGTTCCATCACGTTCAGTTGCAGTTGACCGCCTTCGGCAGCGATTGTCAGGGCCAGGTCGTTGCCCATGATGGCGAAGGCGACTTGGTTGACGGCTTCCGGGATAACCGGGTTGACCTTGCCTGGCATGATCGAGCTGCCTGGCTGGCGAGCCGGCAGGTTGATCTCGTTGATGCCGGTGCGTGGGCCGCTGGACAGCAGGCGCAGGTCGTTGCAGATCTTCGACAGCTTGACCGCGGTGCGCTTGAGCATGCCGGAGAACAGCACGAAGGCGCCCATGTCCGAGGTGGCTTCGATCAGGTCGGCGGCCGGTACCAGCGGCTGGCCGCTGATGGTTGCCAGGCGCTGAACGGCCAGGGCCTGGTAGCCCGGGTCGGCGTTGATGCCGGTACCGATGGCGGTACCGCCCAGGTTCACTTCGGTCAGCACTTCTGGTGCCAGGGTGCGCAGGCGGTTCAGGTCTTCGGTCAGGGTGGTGGCGAAGGCACGGAATTCCTGACCCAGGGTCATCGGTACGGCGTCCTGCAGCTGGGTACGACCCATCTTCAGTACGTGGCTGAATTCTTGACCCTTGGCAGCGAACGCCTGGATCAGGCTGTCGAGGCTGGCCAGCAGCGCGTCGTGACCCAGCAGCAGACCCAGGCGGATCGCGGTCGGGTAGGCGTCGTTGGTCGACTGCGCCATGTTCACGTCGTTGTTCGGGTGCAGGTATTTGTACTCGCCCTTCTGGTGGCCCATGGCCTCCAGCGCGATGTTGGCGATGACTTCGTTGGCGTTCATGTTGGTGGAAGTACCAGCACCGCCTTGAATCATGTCCACGATGAACTGCTCGTGGTAGTCGCCACGGATCAGACGGGCGCAGGCCTCGCTGATGGCGGCATGTTTGGCATCGCTCAGATGACCCAGCTCACGGTTGGCGTCGGCTGCGGCTTGCTTGACCATGGCCAGGCCCACGACCAGCTTCGGGTAGTGCGACAGCGGAACACCGGAGAGGTGGAAGTTGTTGGCAGCGCGCAGGGTCTGGATGCCGTAGTAGGCATCAGCAGGGACTTCCAGGGTACCAAGCAGGTCTTTCTCGACGCGGAACGATGCAGCAGCGGACATGATGGATATCATCTCGAATTAACCCGGCACATGCCGGAATGGCGCTAATCGTAGGAGCGGAAGCTGTTTTGCGGCCAATGCTGTTGCACGCTAACCTATGCACAAACGGCATAACGTCTGATGTGACGTTCTTCCTGGTTCGAGCGTGTGCCATTTTGGTGCGCGGTTTGGAGAGTTTTGATGAACGTTGAAAGCAAGTGGCTGGAAGACTTCAGTGCCCTGGCCGCCCCCCGCAGTTTTTCCCAGGCCGCCGAGCGCCGCTTCGTTACACAGCCCGCGTTCAGCCGCCGTATCCGCAGCCTGGAGGCGGCGCTGGGCCTGACATTGGTCAACCGCTCGCGCACGCCGATCGAGCTGACGGCCGCCGGGCAGTTGTTTCTCGTCACTGCCCGCACCGTTGTCGACCAGTTGAGCGAAGTTCTCCGCCATTTGCATCACCTTGAAGGCGGGCAGGGCGAGGTCATCCAGGTGTCTGCGGCGCACTCGCTGGCACTTGGGTTCTTCCCGCGCTGGATTGCCCAGTTGCGCAACGACGGCCTGAACATCGCTACCCGCCTGGTGGCCACCAACGTCGGCGATGCGGTGCACGCCCTGCGCGAGGGCGGTTGTGACCTGATGCTGGCGTTCTACGACCCGGACGCGGCCTTGCAGATGGATGCGGAAATTTTCCCGTCGCTGCACCTGGGCAACACCGAGATGCTTCCGGTGTGCGCGGCGGGGCCGGACGGCAAACCACTGTTCGACCTCGAAGGCGAGGCCAGTGTGCCGCTGCTGGCGTATAGCGCCGGGGCGTTTCTCGGCCGCTCGGTGAACCTGCTGTTGCGCCAGCGCAACCTGCGCTTTACCACCATCTATGAAACCGCGATGGCCGACAGCCTCAAGGGCATGGCGCTGGAAGGGCTGGGCATTGCCTGGGTGCCGAGCCTGTCGGCGCGGGCAGAACTGGAGCGTGGCGAGTTGGTGATCTGCGGCGGGCCCCAGTGGCATGTGCCACTGGAGATACGTCTTTATCGCTGTGCGCTGGTGCGCAAGGCCAATGTGCGACTGCTCTGGCGCAAGCTGGAGTCCGGTACGCAAGAGCAGCCTTGAAGCGTAATCACCGCAGCCGTTTCAGGTAATTGGCGATGTTCTCCCGGTTTTCATCGGAGTAGCGATAGCAGTTGGAGCGAAGGCCCAATCGCCGGGGGAACATATAGGTTTCGCAGAACCAGCCATTGAAACTGACACAGGACTGCTCGTGAGTGGCGCTCAGCGTGTGCCCCAGTTCATGTCCCACGGTGGCATAGGGGCTCAGCGAGGCGATCGCCGAATGGCCCGTCTGGTAGGCCTCCCCTGAAATGCTGTCGTTGCCTTGGCGTTCCAGTTGATCGCGGGTCAGCAGCAGGTACTTGTTGTCGATCACCCCTCCCGGGCTGTTCTGTTGACGCCGCCAGGCCCAGGCGGCGTCAGCCCAGACCGATAGCGCGGTGGAGGCGTTCAGCCCCTGGTACGTCATATCGGTGAGGCCGGGGATACGCCGTGTGAAGCGCAGGGCAACCGGGAGGTGAGCGATCAGGCGTATCTCGTCCATCCAGGTATCGAAGTAGTCTTTTTGTAACTGTTCGTCTGAAAGTTCCGACAGCTCGTCGTGGGGAAAGACCCAGATGGTCAGCGTCGGTACAGATTCGGCACTGGCGTGCGGCGCGTTGAGCGTCAGGCTGAGAAGCAGTGGCAAGGCGGGAAACAGCGAGTTGTGCATGAGGTCATCCGTGACGTTAATGTGCGGTGACCCACCGTACCGCCAGCCTCCGGGGCCAGAGCATCTGGAAGCCCAGCAGCGGGGCAATGGCCGGACATCGCGACAGGGCTGGGCGCTTTGCTCCTCATTGCGCTATAATCCCGCGCCTTCGACCAGTCGGTCGATTCAGAATCCGTATGACGAGCCACGCCGGTCTTCCCGCGTGGCTCGTTGCTTTTGGTGCGTCGGAAGACGCTTACAGGAGAGGCTCGACGATGAGTGCACTGGTTGGCGTGATCATGGGCTCCAAGTCCGATTGGTCCACCCTTAGCCACACCGCCGATATGCTGGAAAAACTCGGCATTCCCTACGAAGTGAAGGTGGTTTCCGCCCACCGCACTCCGGACCTGCTGTTCCAGTACGCTGAAGAGGCCGAAGGCCGTGGCATCGAGGTGATCATCGCCGGAGCGGGTGGCGCTGCCCACTTGCCAGGCATGTGCGCCGCCAAGACTCACCTGCCCGTGCTGGGCGTTCCGGTGCAGTCGTCGATGCTGTCGGGTGTCGATTCGCTGCTGTCGATCGTTCAGATGCCCGCTGGCATTCCGGTGGCGACGCTGGCAATCGGCAAGGCTGGCGCGATCAACGCAGCACTGCTCTCGGCGAGCATTCTGGGGGCCAAGCACCCGCAGTTCCACGCCGTGCTCAAGCAGTTCCGCGCAGAACAGACAGACAGCGTTCTGGACAACCCAGATCCACGCCAGGCCTGAGGTCACACGCATGAAAATCGGTGTAATCGGTGGCGGCCAGCTCGGCCGCATGCTGGCTCTGGCGGGCACCCCGCTGGGCATGAACTTCGCCTTCCTCGACCCGGCGCCAGACGCCTGCGCCGCGCCATTGGGCGAGCACCTGCGTGCCGACTACGGCGACCAGGATCATCTGCGCCAACTGGCCGATGAAGTCGATCTGGTGACCTTCGAATTCGAAAGCGTTCCGGCCGAGACCGTGGCGTTCCTGTCGCAGTTCGTGCCGGTCTACCCGAGCGCCGAAGCCCTGCGCATCGCTCGCGACCGCTGGTTCGAGAAGAGCATGTTCAAGGACCTGGGCATCCCGACCCCGGCCTTCGCCGATATCCAGTCGCAAGCCGACCTGGAAAACGCCGTGGCCAGCATCGGTCTGCCAGCCGTGTTGAAAACCCGCACCCTGGGTTACGACGGCAAGGGCCAGAAAGTGCTGCGCACGCCGGCCGACGTGATCGGCACCTTCGCCGAGCTGGGCAGCGTGCCGTGCCTGCTGGAAGGTTTCGTGCCGTTCACCGGTGAAGTCTCGCTGGTTGCCGTGCGTGCACGGGATGGCGAAACCCGCTTCTACCCGCTGGTCCACAACACCCACGAAAGCGGCATCCTGCGCCTGTCGGTAGCCAGCAGCGATCACCCGCTGCAGTCCCTGGCCGAAGACTATGCCAGCCGTGTGCTTGAGCAGCTCGATTACGTCGGCGTTCTGGCCTTCGAATTCTTTGAAGTCGATGGCGGCCTGAAAGCCAACGAAATCGCGCCGCGGGTCCACAACTCCGGGCACTGGACCATCGAAGGCGCCGAGTGCAGCCAGTTCGAGAACCATCTGCGCGCCGTTGCCGGCCTGCCGCTGGGCCCGACCCGCAAGGTCGGTGAAAGCGCCATGCTCAACTTCATCGGCGAAGTTCCGCCTGTGGATAAAGTGGTCGCCATCGACGACTGCCACCTGCACCACTACGGCAAGGCCTTCAAGGTCGGACGCAAGGTTGGCCACGCCACCCTGCGCTGCGCCGACATGGCCAGCCTGGAGCAGAAGATCCAGCAGGTTGAAGCCCTGATCGCGGGTTGAACTGAACCTCTGCGTTCCGCACCCCTCTGATGGCAGGACGCCAAAGCGCTGACTAGGCTTTGGCAGTGCACTTACATCAGAGGGAATGCCATGGGAATCATCGGAACCATCTTCATCGGCCTCATCGTTGGCTTGCTGGCGCGCTTTCTCAAGCCCGGCGACGACAGCATGGGCTGGATCATGACCATCCTCCTCGGTATCGGCGGCTCGCTGGCCGCGACCTACGGTGGCCAGGCGCTGGGGATTTACCACGCGGGCCAGGCAGCCGGATTCCTCGGCGCATTGGTGGGCGCGATCATTCTTCTGGTGATCTACGGATTCATCAAAAAAAGCTGATGGCGGGATAGAATGCTCGGCAACTTCTCCGACGGTTGCCGAGCATTTTTCATGCGTGCGTTATTCCTCATTCCGCTGCTGCTGTGCAGCACTCTCGCCCGGGCCGAACTGCCTGAAACCGACTGGTTGGAGCTGATGCCCAAGTCGGATCAGAAAGCGCTGGAAGAGATGCCAGAAATCGACCACAACTCACCGGAAGCCCAGGGCACCTTCACCGACAAGGGCGGCATGAAGCAGAGCAAGGGCTTGCCCGCGGTGATGTACTCGACCAAAACCGTCGCGGCGATGAACGGCAAGTCGATCCGTATTGGCGGTTACCCGGTGCCGCTGGAGTCCGATGCCAAGGGCAACAGCACCTTGTTTTTCCTCGTTCCGTATCCGGGCGCTTGCATCCACGTGCCGCCGCCACCGCCCAACCAACTGGTGCTGGTGCGCTATCCCAAGGGCGTGAAGCTGGACGATATCTACACGCCGCTGTGGGTCAGCGGCACCCTGAAAGTCGAGAAGGTCAGCAATGACATGGCCGATGCCGCCTACGCCATGGACGCCGGCAAGGTACGCGTGGTGGAAGACGCGGACCTGTAAGACGCAGGTCCGCAGGCTGTCAGAGCGCTTCGCTGGCGATGCTCAGGCCGAGGGTGTGGCTGGCGCCGGGCGCCAGTTCAACCAGGTCATCCCACACGTTCGCGGTCTCGATGCAGAGCATGCGCTGCCAGCCATCGTCGGCCATGTCCGCGAGCTCCGCAGCGCGTTCGGTCCACGGGTTCCAGATCACCGCCGAGCGTGAGCCGGAACAGCTCAGGCGGATGCGCCGGTTCCAGGTCGGATCGACGATGCTCAAAAGGGACGGGGTGTTGAGGTAGATGCGGTCTGTCTCGCTGCTGAAGGTCAGGTCCGCTGGCTGGGTGCGTTGCTCCCAGTCGGCCAGGGTCTCGATGTAGTTCAGACCCGTCACGCCTTCCACTCGGACCGAACGCACATCGCTGACGGCGAAGTAGCTGTGCAGCGCCTGGCTCAGGGTGACGTGGTCGTTGCCCAGATTGGTGCTGGTGAGGTTCAGGCTCAGTTGCTCGCCCATCACGATGGACAGTTTGAGTTCGACCTGATGGGGCCAGCCGGGCAGGTCGCCCTGGCTTTCCGGCAGGGTGAATTCCAGTTGCACGCTGTCGCCGCTGTTGTCGATGCCGAGCAGTTGCCAGTCGCGCCCGCGCGCCAGACCGTGGGCGGGTGCTTCGCTGCCCTTGAACTGATTGTGGACCGCTTCGGGGTTGCGCTGCAGGTTGCCGAACCACGGCCAGCACACTGGCACGCCGGCGCGGACCGATTTGCCGTGCTTGAACAGGGCCTGGTCGCTCAGCCACAGCAGAGGGGGTTCGCCCAGGCGCTGATAACTCAACACCTGCGCGCCCTGCTGGGCCACCAGCAGCTCGGCGCTGTCACTGGTGATGCGCCAGCAGTTGAGTTCGCCGTGTTGTTCCGATTCGACCTTGGGTGTGGACATGCGCTGATCTCGTTGAAGTGCCGTAGGGTCTTTGACCTTTCACAGATCGACGAGTTTACCGCGCACCCGGGTCAGCGACGAGGTGGGACCGAACGGGTGCGGCCGCTGCCGTCGATGGCGACGAACACGAAGACCGCCTCGGTGACCTTGCGCCATTCGCTGGACAGCGGATCGTCGCTCCACACTTCGACCATCATCTGGATCGAGCTGCGGCCGATTTCCAGGGTCTGGGTATAGAAGGACAATTGCGCGCCAACGGCAACCGGCACCAGGAACGCCATGCGGTCGATGGCGACGGTCGCGACGCGGCCACCGGCAACGCGGCTGGCCATGGCCGTGCCGGCCAGGTCCATCTGGGCTACCAGCCAGCCGCCGAAAATATCGCCGAAACCGTTGGTTTCCCGCGGAAGCGCGGTGATCTGCAAGGCCAGGTCGCCTTGCGGGATGGGATCTTCTTGTTCGAGTTCAATCATGCCGGGGGTGCCTCTGACCCGTGTCGCTTCGTTGGTTGACGCAGTATCGGACGCCGCGAAAAACGGTTCAGCAGACTCATACCACGCTGCTTACGCTTCGAAGGGCGGCGAAAGGGAAACTCTGCGAAACCGACCAAGCATACTTGGCAGCGTTTTCGCACAATATCCCACCTTGGACGCAACCTGTTTCTACGAGGGGCCAGTATATAGAGCCTCGCAGGCACCGACGACCATGCGGTCACCATTATCTGCGGGGAATATGTAGATCTGTGTCGCTTTCGGACAATTTGTTATCGTGCGGAGTTCATTTCAGGCCTGTTACAACCGTGCCATCAGGTCTGAGTCGCCAATAAGAGAAGCCTCAATGACCTCCGTGCCCTCCAGTATCGAGCAGCCCGCCCGGCCGCTGACCCGCAGTGACTACAAAACCCTGTCGCTTTCCGCCCTGGGCGGTGCGCTGGAATTCTACGACTTCATCATCTTCGTGTTCTTCGCCACGGTGGTCGGCAAGTTGTTCTTCCCCGCGGACATGCCCGAGTGGCTGCGCCTGATGCAGACCTTCGGCATCTTCGCCGCGGGCTATCTGGCGCGGCCGCTGGGCGGCATCGTCATGGCTCACTTCGGCGACCTGCTCGGGCGCAAGAAGATGTTCACCCTGAGCATTTTCCTGATGGCGGTGCCGACCCTGATCATGGGCCTGTTGCCGACCTACGCGCAGATCGGCATGGCGGCGCCCATGTTGCTGCTGCTGATGCGCGTCATCCAGGGCGCGGCCATTGGTGGTGAAGTCCCCGGCGCCTGGGTGTTCGTCTCCGAGCACGTGCCGGCGCGCAATACCGGCTTCGCCTGCGGCACCCTGACGGCCGGCCTGACTGCGGGCATTTTGCTCGGCTCGCTGGTCGCCACGCTCATCAATACCGTCTACACCCCGACGGAAGTGGCCGATTACGCTTGGCGGATCCCGTTCCTGCTGGGCGGCGTGTTCGGCCTGTTCTCGGTGTACCTGCGCCGCTGGCTGCACGAAACCCCGGTGTTCGCCGAACTGCAGCAGCGCAAGGCGCTGGCCGAAGAAGTGCCGCTGCGCGCGGTGCTGCGCGACCACCGTGGTGCCATCGTGCTGTCGATGCTGCTGACCTGGCTGCTGTCGGCCGGCATCATCGTCGTGATCCTGATGACCCCGACCATCCTGCAAACCGTCTACGGCTTCACCCCGACCATGGCCTTGCAGGCCAACAGCCTGGCGATCGTCTTTCTGACCCTCGGCTGTGTCGGCGCCGGCAAGCTGGTCGACCGCTTCGGCGCTGGCGGCGTCTTCGTGGCGGGCAGCCTGGCCCTGCTGGTCACCTCGTGGACCTTCTATCACACGCTCGCGGACCACAAGGATCTGCTGTTCCCGATGTACGCCCTGACTGGCCTGTGCGTGGGCATCGTCGGTGCGGTGCCGTTCGTGATGGTTCGCGCCTTCCCGCCAGCGGTGCGTTTCAGCGGTCTGTCGTTCTCCTACAACGTCGCCTACGCCATCTTCGGCGGCCTGCCCCCGATGGCCGTGACCGCGCTGCTCAAGTTCAGCCCCATGGCCCCGGCGCTGTATGTCGCTGGTATCTGCACCATTGGTCTGTTGGTCGGGCTGTATTTGCTGGCGACTAAACGCTGATCCCTTCTCCCGCCGTTGCAGGGCAATCCTGCAGCGGCCCCCGCGAAACATGCTGATCAATATGGCGCCCCCGTCGCCATAAGGATGTACCTCAGCCACACCCCGCCTCCCCGACACCCTGCGCCATACAGACAAGGAGAATCTGTATGGACAAGGAGCTATTCGATAATTCGTCGGGTGACGTCGTCATCCGGGACGGTTCGGCTAAAACCGAAAACAGCGGGGCCGGGGGCTTTTTCACCATCGGCGGTGGTGGCGGGTTTTCCGGTGGTTTTGGAGGATCGAGCAGCAAGCGTGCAAAGAAGCGCGCCAGGGCCAGGGCGGAGGCGACCGCGAAACGCCGCGCCGAACAACAGGCAGCCGCCGAAGCTGCGCAGCAGGCGCAACTCGCTGCTCAGGCTGCAGCCCACCGGCAATGGGTAGAACACTTTTCGCAAAGCCAGCAGTCCGTCCGCGCGGAAATTGACCGGCTTTACGCCGACCGCCAAGGGAACATCGGTCAAGCGCTGAAGGCTGAACTGGATGCTGTCCGCCAGTATCCGGCCAGTGATGGCAGTGAGCGCTGGCAGCTTCATCTGATCACCAGGGAAAGGGTGGTGATCGAACAGATCATCGCCGCGAAAGCTGCCGAGCTTCAGCGCACAACCCAACAGGCCCTGGCGTTTGATGGGCAAAACCCATTTCTAAGTTCACCCCAGGACTATGCGGCGCAACTGGCGCAGCAGAGCTCCCATCAGTCCTTTCAGCCGCTCCACCAGGCCTGGGAGGCCGCTTATGTCGCGGCGAACGAGACACAGCTGCTTTCTGAAGCCATTCGCCAGTTGACCGAGCGATCCAATGCTCTGGTGGCCCGTCATGCCGAGCAGAAGGAGGTATGGAAGGCTCGGGAGGCGGAGTGGGAGCGCCAGAAGCAGTACGCCGAGCTACGCGAAGCGCGTGTCCAGTTCAAGCAGTTGGCCGATGAAAACCTGCGTCTGAAGCGGATCCGCGAGGCCAATTCACTGACGATGCCGATGGCCGCCACAGGCGGAGCAAGCATCCTCACCTGGAACGGAGTCCGGGTGGCCGAACCTATTGTGGGGGCAATCGAACGGGCGGTTTTCGACGCGGCCAAGGAGCTATTCCGTGTCGCAGCGATTCGCACAGGTCAGGTGGTTGGGACATTCGTAACAGCGTTGACCTACTCCGAGGACTTGGGAAATAGCGAGCTAAGACCCGACCAGCGTCGCCTCATTCAAGGGATCGGGGTCCCGGCTGCGCTGATAGGCGTACGTCCGGGGCAAGATCTGCAAGCCCTGGCCGATCGCGGAGAGAGGGTCGAGGTTGGCTATCGGATCAAGCTCGAAACACATGGCGACAGCACCGCAATCATCGTGGCTGGCACCGGGGAGGAAATCCCATCCAGCGTTCCGGTGAGAAACGCGGTTTTCGATCCACTGACAAACACCTATAGGGCCGCTGGGCAAACGCCCATGGACCGTGACCTTGTATTCGCCTCTGACGCCGTGCTTGCGGACCTGTCTGGATCGGAGGCAACGAGGGAATCGGGCTTGCTGTCGTCCGAGTTGGCCGCTTTCGCGATTCCCTCTGGTGCGGACTACCGCCTCAACGACTGCATCGTCTGTATTCCAGGTCGGGCACCTCTTTATTTCTCGTTCGATGTTCCGCCAGTCGGGACGGGTGTCGTCAGTGGCGGTGGACAAGTTGCTGCGCCTGGTTGGTGGCAGGCCAGCGCCCAGGCAAGCGGAGCCGCGATCCCTGCGCAGGCGGCGAATACGCTGAGGGGCCGGGAATTCGTTTCGTTCGGCAGCTTCGAGCAGGCGTTGTGGCGGGCTATTGCTGAGGAAGCTGCGCCCGGAGGGACTTTCAGCGAGGTCAATCAGCGACGCATCGTCAACGGCCTTGCGCCTTATGCGCCGAAAAGCGATTGGCTCGGTGCG
Organism: Pseudomonas sp. Marseille-P9899; assembly: GCF_903166565.1. Taxonomy (NCBI): domain Bacteria; kingdom Pseudomonadati; phylum Pseudomonadota; class Gammaproteobacteria; order Pseudomonadales; family Pseudomonadaceae; genus Pseudomonas; species Pseudomonas sp. Marseille-P9899. The sequence goes on along the minus strand of NZ_CAESCG010000005.1, from coordinate 350,658 downwards.
CGCCGCGAGATAGAGGTTCGTTATCCGCAAAGTGCTGCGCTCGCCACCGCGCCGTATGACCTTGATCGCCTGAGTCTCCACAGTCCTGCCAGCGTTGTGGGTGCGCGACCACAGATTCTGCCTTTTACCCCGTGGCTGCAGCTCGGCGAACCCATTTCACTAGAGGCGGCGAAGTCGTTGGCGCACTCCTCGGGCGGCCGTCGTACCTGGACGCCGCTGGCGCCGCCGGGAGCGGGTCTGCTGGGCTCGACCGACCTACCTGAAGGGCCGACATTACCGGGGACCTTTCCGGGTACTGAGCTCGACCCGTATCGGCCGCAAATTGAAACACTTCCAGGGCTGGACGAGGGCGAGACCGGGTCCAGTATTCCTGGTTATGGGGCGGACGGTGACCTACCCGAGCCAGGGCTGGTTTTCTCGGAGCCGCTGGATGTCGGGCCATATGATGAGCTGAGTCGAGACAGCAGAAAGGACGGGTTGGATATTGACCATATTGCTTCGCGGAAGGCGTTGGAGATGTTTATTCTGAGGCAGGATCCTGAGATGAAATCTTGGGTACTAACAGACTATCTATCGAGGGCGCCAAGTATTGCAATTCCCACAGAGGTTCATAGAAAGTTCAGCGAAACCTATGGTGGAAGAAATACCAAATCCAAGCAGTATCAGGACTCTCTTGATATTGAAGTTGCGGTAAATACTAATCTCGATGCTATCAAACCAGGTCTGCTCGAATATGGGCTGCAAGAGGCGGATATTGAAGCAGCGCGCACGAAGCTTCACACCCTTAATCGAGAACAAGGATGGTATGAATGAAAATCGCAGAACTTGAGGCGCTTATTGGTTACCTTGGGAAAAGCCATGCTGATTTGATTGCAATGAGCGTAGTGCCCGATGCTCCGCTTTTGCAGATTTTCCCTGAGTCGGAGATTTTTTTCTTCGAGCCTGAAGAGGGGGTTGAGATGAGCTTTTCACCCGACGGGAAAATATTCACAAGACTTTTTGTCACGCTCAAGGAAACTACGCCATCCACAACCGAGTATGAAGGGGAACTTCCAAGTGGCTTGGCAATGGATATGGATAAAACTACGGTACAAGAGTTCTTCGGCGTTCCGAAGTCTAGCCACGATCCTGTGAGGCTACCAAAACCGACGGGATGGACAGGTGGTTGGGATACCTATAATTATGATGGTCATAAGTTTCCGGGGATTGAGCTGATATTTAAGTATCGCGCTGACATGGTAGTTGAGACCTTGGTTTTCAAACATCAACCGTAAGTGGCTTGAGCGTTCATTCTGAAACGAATGAAAGATTTTCCATGTGAAAAAGGAAATAATTAAATGGAATTCAAAGCCCTTCTGCAGGACTACACCCGCGCGGAATTCACTGGACTGGTATCCGCCATCTGGAACGCCGAAGCGAACAACGATACGCAAGCCCTGCTGATCGACCACTTCGACAAGGTCGTCGGCCACCCCCTCGGCGCCGACCTGATCTTCTATCCCCCGGATGCCGAGACCGGCAACCTGCACTCGGTCGGCAATGTGCTGTTCCACATCACTCAATGGCATCACAGGAATGGTGTGGCGCCCTTCGCAGGCGAGTCCGTGCCTGTCGCACCGATCAGGACGAATGTGCGCTTGAGTGCGCAGGAACGGAAGGTAAATGCGTCGAACAGGGAGTTGGACAAGGCGCAGCAGATCACAGCGGACATAGAGGTGTCGGCGCAAACGGCAAACGGCGCGTTGGAACATTTCAGCCAGTTGATGGATCAGTGGCAGTCCATCCCGTTGCAGGACCGGGGCATCGCTCAGCATGTCGACGCCATTGATGTATTGGAGTTGGCGTTGTCGCGAGTCGTCAAATCGTTGAGAGCGCTGGAGACACTGCGAATGAAGTTGCAATTCGCCAAAACCGCTGCCGAGCGAAATGTCATTAGCAGCTTTCATGACCCAGCCATTCAGAACCGCATTCTCGAACTCATCAATCAGAGTGAACTGCGATACCAGACAGCCGTCACTAATGCCGTCCAGCGTCATGCCGAATGCTATGGCCGTTCGGTAGCGTTGTTTGACGAAGCCGAGCGTTCCATTGTTGGGCGGCTGGCTGAGGCGGGTGCCAACACGATCGAGCTTGCGCAAACAGTGCGATTCAGCCTGCGTTCTGCCTCCAAACGCCCCTGTCTGATGGTTGCTGCCAAAACCCTGCAAGTCGACGAGGGGGTTTCCATCGCCTTGAAGAACGCGCTTCGCTCGGCGGTTGCGGAGTTCGACTGGCAGGCGATTTCGTTGGAGGGCGGGCACCCAGGGACATGTTCAGCCATCGCCACCTTCAGCTTCGCTCACTGGAAGGCCCGCGACTGGTATGCCCTGAGTGTTCCGTTGAGAGAACTGATGCCCGGGGAGGGGCACGATTGGCAGCATCTCGCCCGAACAGGGGCGACAGTGAAATTGCCCTATCGGCTCTTTTCGAGAACCGTTCCAGCGGGCGAGCGAAAGATATCTGTCGGTCTGAAGAATTTCACCGAGTTGCAGCAGATTTGCCTCACGCCTGCCGACGGAACCCTGCTGCCATCCGACGTCAGGGTCAGGTTGGTGGATTGGGATCCGGCATCTGCAACCTTTAGCCTCACGTTAGCGGGCAAGGCTCCAGTGACCCTTCGATGGTTTACAACTGCGGATGTCAGCAGTGCTGTAGCCGAAGCGGTAACGCCGTCAGTGACAACGAGAGGTGGTTCGCTGGACCTGCCAAAGGTGCCACTGCTCGAAACTGTGCCGTTGATGGAGAGCATCCAGTTCGAGGACTGTGTCGTCGTGTTTCCTCTCGAGAGCGAAATTGAACCGATCTACTTGACCTTCAAGGGTATCCAGTAGGCCCATGAAGCTCTGCCTGCAGCCTTCTGACGAGTGGGCAGGGCTTTGCGGCGCGGTTCCCAGGCACGCCGAGCCCTGATGTTACAACTCGGTGGTGGCCTTTCATCTAATTGTCACAATCGATTCATAGAGTAGTCACACGGCCTACAGATACTTGGGCCCGATCCATCTCACCCCCGAATTCCTGCTAGGAGCAAGGCATGAAACTGAAGCGTTTGATGGCGGCCCTGACCTTTGTCGCCGCTGGCGTAGCCACCGCCAATGCGGTTGCCGCTGTTGACCCAGCTATTCCGACCTACACCAAGACCACCGGTGTGTCGGGCAACCTCTCCAGCGTTGGTTCCGATACCCTGGCCAACCTCATGACACTGTGGGCCGAGGCGTACAAAAAAGAGTACCCGAACGTCAACATTCAGATTCAGGCCGCCGGCTCCTCCACCGCGCCACCCGCGCTGACTGAAGGCACCGCCAACCTGGGCCCGATGAGCCGCAAGATGAAGGACGTCGAGCTGCAGGCTTTCGAGCAGAAGTACGGCTACAAGCCAACCGCTATCCCGGTTGCCGTTGACGCCCTGGCTGTGTTCGTCCACAAGGACAACCCGATCAAAGGCCTGACCATGGCTCAGGTTGACGCGATCTTCTCGTCGACCCGTCTGTGCGGCGGCAAAGCCGACGTCAAAACCTGGGGCGACCTGGGCGTGACCGGCGACCTGGCCAACAAGCCAGTTCAACTGTTCGGCCGTAACTCGGTATCCGGCACCTACGGCTACTTCAAAGAAGAAGCCCTGTGCAAAGGCGACTTCAAGCCAAACGTGAACGAACAACCAGGCTCCGCTTCGGTGGTTCAGTCGATCAGCTCCTCGCTGAACGGCATCGGCTACTCGGGCATCGGTTACAAGACCGCTAGCGTCAAGACCGTAGCCCTGGCCAAGAAAGAAGGCGGCGAGTTCGTTGAAGACAACGAAACCAACGCCCTGAACGGCACCTACCCGCTGTCGCGTTTCCTCTACGTCTACGTCAACAAGGCCCCGAACAAGCCTCTGGCCCCGCTGGAAGCCGAGTTCGTGAAACTGGTTCTGTCCCAGGCAGGCCAGCAGGTCGTGGTGAAAGACGGCTACATCCCGCTGCCAGCCAAAGTGGCTGAGAAAGCCTTGGCTGACCTCGGTCTGAGCCAGACCGCGGGCGTCGCGAAGAACTGAGTGTGACTCAGGCAGGGTTCGGAGGATGCCGAACCCTGCCGCAAATTGTCAGTCCGCTGCCAGGACCTCTGCGCGGCGGGCTTTTTTGCGTCACTGCACTGTAATGTTTTTGTCATACGGGACCGCTAGGGTGTGCGCATGAATGATCTGGCCAACTCCACCATGACCCAAAATTCTCCCCCCGTGCGGATTGATTTCAATACGCCCGAGCTGCAACGCAAACGTCGCCTGCGCGCCTTCAAGGATCGCCTGACCCGCTGGTATGTCCTGGTGGGCGGGCTTGCCGTGCTGGCGGCAATTACCCTGATTTTCTTCTATCTGGCCTACGTGGTCGTGCCGCTGTTCCAGGGTGCGACGCTGACCAGCAAGAAAGCGCTGGAGCCGACCTGGCTGCAACAGGACGCCGGCAAACCGCTGATGATCGCTCTGGAAGAACAGAACCTGGTGGGGATGCGTGTCTCCGACAAGGGCCAGGCGCTGTTCTTCGACACCAAGACCGGTGCCGAGCTCAAGCGCGTCGACCTGCCACTGCCGGCAGGCGTCCAGGTGACCTCCATCGGTTCCGACCAGCCGGGCAGCCCGCTGATCGTGCTGGGCCTGTCCAATGGTCAGGTGATGGTCTTCAGCCACAGCTACAAGATCACCTACCCGGACAACAAGAAAACCATCACTCCTGCCGTCGATTTCCCGTATGGCCAGGAGCCTGTCGCGTTGGACGACCAGGGCCGTGCCGTTGAGCACGTGAGCCTGAACCACAACGGCGACACGCTGTTGCTGGCCGGTTCCGCGGGCGCTCACCTGCAGGTGCTGTCGCTCAGCCGCACAGAAAACATGATGACGGGCGAAGTCACCAGCGAGCAGAGCCGTATCGAGCTGCCGCAGATGACCGAGCCGGTGAAGGCGATCTTCATCGACCCACGCCAGCAGTGGCTCTACGTCCTTAATGGTCGTGCCCAGGCCGACGTGTTCAGCCTGCGTGAGAAGAGCCTCAACGGTCGCTACAAGCTGCTCGAAGACGGCACTGCCGAAATCACCGCCAGCACCCAGTTGGTCGGTGGTATCTCGCTGATTCTCGGTGACTCCAAAGGCGGTCTGAGCCAGTGGTTCATGGCGCGCGATCCGGACGGCGAGCAGCGTTTCAAGCGCATCCGCGACTTCAAGATGGACAACGCGCCGATCGTGCAGATCGATGCCGAAGAGCGCCGCAAGGGCTTCATCGCCCTGGACGCCAACGGCAAGCTCGGCGTGTTCCACAGCACCGCGCACCGCACCCTGCTGGTCGAGCCGGCCGCTGAAGGCGCTGGCGTGCTGGCACTGTCGCCGCGGGCCAACCGCGTGATCATCGAAGAAGGTGGCAAGCTGCTGCCGCTGACCTTGAAGAACCCGCACCCGGAAGTTTCCTGGAGCGCGTTGTGGAGCAAGGTCTGGTACGAGAACTACGACGAGCCGAAGTATGTCTGGCAGTCGACCGCCTCGAACACCGACTTCGAACCCAAGCTGAGCCTCTCGCCGCTGACCTTCGGTACGCTCAAGGCCGCGTTCTACGCGATGATCCTGGCCGCCCCGCTGGCCATCGCCGCAGCGATCTACACCGCCTACTTCATGGCACCGGGCATGCGCCGCAAGGTCAAGCCGGTGATCGAGCTGATGGAGGCGATGCCGACGGTGATTCTCGGCTTCTTCGCGGGTCTGTTCCTCGCGCCGTACCTTGAAGGCCACTTGCCGGGCGTGTTCAGTCTGCTGATGCTGCTGCCGCTGGGTATCCTGGTCGCCGGCTTCTCCTGGAGCCGCCTGCCCGAGTCGATCCGCCTGCGAGTACCGGACGGTTGGGAAGCTGCAATCCTGATCCCGGTGATCCTCTTCACCGGCTGGTTCGCCCTGTACATGAGTCCGTTCCTGGAGACCTGGTTCTTCGGCGGTGACATGCGCCTGTGGATCACCAACGACCTGGGCATCACCTACGACCAGCGCAACGCCCTGGTAGTGGGTATCGCCATGGGCTTCGCGGTTATCCCGAACATCTACTCGATCGCCGAGGACGCCGTGTTCAGCGTGCCGCGCAGCCTGACCCTGGGTTCGCTGGCTCTGGGCGCCACGCCGTGGCAGACCCTGACCCGCGTCGTCATCCTGACCGCCAGCCCGGGTATCTTCTCGGCACTGATGATCGGTATGGGTCGTGCGGTAGGCGAAACCATGATCGTGCTGATGGCCACCGGCAACACCCCGGTCATGGAGCTGAACCTGTTCGAAGGTATGCGCACCCTGGCAGCCAACGTCGCCGTGGAAATGCCCGAATCGGAAGTCGGTGGCAGCCACTACCGCGTCCTGTTCCTTGCCGCGCTGGTGCTGCTGATGTTCACGTTCGTGATGAACACCTTGGCCGAGCTGATTCGCCAGCGTCTGCGCAAGAAATACTCGTCGCTTTGATAGGAAGGTAGAGATCCGTGAAAAAGGATTCCCTCAAAAGCTGGTTCAAGAGCGGCGCCCCCGGTGTCTGGATAAGCGGTGGCTCGGTGGCCATCGCAGTCATCATGACCATCGGTCTGCTCTCGGTCATCGCTGTACGTGGTCTGGGCCATTTCTGGCCCGCCGACCTGGTCCAGGCCAACTACACCGTGCCGGGCCAGCCCGCGCACGTGGTAGTGGGCGAAGTGGTACAGAAGGAAGAAGTACCACGCGCCCGTCTGAAAGGTGCCGGCTTGCCGGTACCTGACGTCGGCCCGGAATTCATGACCCGCGAACTGATCAAGGTCGGTAACCGTGACCTCAACGGCAGCGACTTCACCTGGGTTGTGGGTGAATGGCTGACCGACGAACAGCGTCCCGCCGAGATGATCGCCCTGGAACGCCGCGAGTGGGGCAACTTCTACGGCTACCTGGTCAGCGTCAAGGAAAACGGCAAGGTGGTCGGCGAAGGGCAGGCTGCCTGGACCGAACTGCAGAACCGTCTGGAGCGCTCGGAGAAGCTGGCTCGCGACCTGCAAAGTCTTGAGAAGAAAGACATCGGTGCCATCAACCACGGTCTTGAGCGTCTGCGCCTTCACGGTCGCAAGCTGGAGTTGGAAGGCAAGCTGGATGCCGCCGCCCAGGCCGACATCGAGTCTGAGCGCGCCGAGCTGAACAACCGTTACAAGGCCATCGAAGAGCGTCTGGGCACCCTGCACCAGGATTTCGCTCGCGACAGCCTGGTAGCGCGTGACGGCAACGGCCGTGAAGTCGAGATCAACCTGAGCAAGGTGGTGCACGCCTACCAGCCGAACGGCATGGGCCTGTTCACCAAGCTGGGCGTGTACTTCGCCAAGGTCTGGGAATTCCTCAGCGACGACCCGCGTGAAGCCAACACTGAAGGCGGTATCTTCCCGGCCATTTTCGGTACGGTGATGATGACCCTGATCATGGCCGTGATCGTGACGCCATTCGGCGTGCTGGCAGCGGTCTACCTGCGTGAATACGCTCGTCAGGGACCCATCACCCGGCTGATCCGCATCGCGGTGAACAACCTGGCCGGTGTCCCGGCGATCGTCTACGGCGTGTTCGGCCTGGGCTTCTTCGTCTACGTGCTGGGTGGCTCGCTTGACCGGCTGTTCTTCCCCGAATCGCTGCCGGCGCCAACCCTCGGTACGCCGGGCCTGCTCTGGGCTTCGTTGACCCTGGCACTGCTGGCGGTACCGGTGGTGATCGTTGCCACTGAAGAAGGCCTGGCGCGGATCCCGCGGACCGTGCGTGAAGGCTCTCTGGCCCTCGGCGCAACCAAGGCCGAGACGCTGTGGAAGATCGTTCTGCCGATGGCCAGCCCGGCGATGATGACCGGCATGATCCTCGCGGTGGCCCGTGCCGCCGGTGAAGTGGCGCCGCTGATGCTGGTGGGTGTGGTGAAACTGGCGCCGTCGCTGCCGGTGGACGGCAACTACCCGTACCTGCACCTGGACCAGAAGATCATGCACCTGGGCTTCCACATCTATGACGTCGGCTTCCAGAGCCCGAACGTCGAAGCCGCACGTCCGCTGGTGTACGCCACCGCGCTGCTGCTGGTGCTGGTCATTGCCACGCTGAACCTGTCGGCGGTCTGGATCCGTAACCACCTGCGCGAGAAGTACAAAGCGCTGGATCACTGATCGTCACCGTCTTTTTGCAAGTGCCGCCCGCGCTGTGTGCCGGGCGGTTCGATGAAACGAAATTGATAGCGTATGGAGTCTGACCATGCAGCATGAACCCCACACCCACGGCATCGATATGTCGGCCTTGGGTCGCGACAAACAGAGCCTGCGTCTGGCGGAAGAAACCGTGGCCATCGAAGTGCCCGGCCTGAGCCTGTTCTACGGCGAGAAACAAGCCCTGTTCGACGTCAGCATGAACATCCCCAAACAGCGCGTGACCGCCTTCATCGGCCCGTCCGGCTGCGGTAAATCCACCCTGCTGCGGACCTTCAACCGGATGAACGATCTGGTCGACGGCTGCCGCGTCGAGGGCGCGATCAACCTCTACGGCAACAACATCTACCGCAAGGGCGAAGACGTCGCCGAGCTGCGCCGTCGCGTCGGCATGGTGTTCCAGAAGCCGAACCCGTTCCCCAAGACCATCTATGAAAACGTGGTCTACGGCCTGCGCATCCAGGGCATCAACAAGAAGCGCGTGCTCGACGAAGCCGTCGAATGGGCACTGAAAGGCGCGGCCCTGTGGGAAGAAGTGAAAGACCGCCTGCACGACTCGGCCCTCGGCCTGTCCGGTGGTCAGCAGCAGCGTCTGGTGATCGCCCGTACCATCGCCGTGGAACCGGAAGTCCTGCTGCTCGACGAGCCTTGCTCGGCACTGGACCCGATCTCCACCCTGAAGGTCGAAGAGCTGATCTACGAGCTGAAGTCCAAGTACACCATCGTCATCGTGACCCACAACATGCAGCAGGCGGCCCGGGTTTCGGACTACACCGCGTTCATGTACATGGGCAAACTGGTCGAATTCGGTGATACCGATACCCTGTTCACCAACCCGGCGAAGAAGCAGACCGAAGACTACATCACCGGTCGCTACGGCTAGTCGCGCGGGGCGCGACAGCTTCACGCTGCGAGCCACGAGCGGCAACAATGTGAACTCAGGGATTACACGAACGACTTGAAGCTTGCGGCTTGAAGCTGGCAGCTTATTCGCGGAGCGAAAGCATGATCGACAAAGACAGCCTCACCCATCACATCTCCCAGCAGTTCAACGCCGAGCTCGAAGAGGTGCGCAGCCACCTTCTGGCCATGGGCGGCCTGGTCGAGAAGCAGGTCAACGACGCGGTCACCGCGCTGATCGAGGCCGACTCCGGTCTGGCCCAGCAGGTGCGCGAGGTTGACGAGCAAATCAACCAGATGGAACGCAACATCGACGAAGAATGCGTGCGCATTCTTGCCCGTCGCCAGCCGGCCGCGTCGGACCTGCGCCTGATCATCAGCATTTCCAAGTCGGTGATCGACCTGGAGCGCATCGGTGACGAGTCGACCAAAATCGCTCGCCGCGCCATCCAGCTCTGCGAGGAAGGCGAATCGCCGCGCGGTTACGTCGAGGTTCGCCACATCGGCGACCAGGTGCGCAACATGGTCCGCGATGCACTTGACGCCTTCGCCCGCTTCGACGCCGAACTGGCCCTGTCGGTTGCTCAATACGACAAGACCATCGACCGCGAATACAAGACCGCGCTGCGCGAACTGGTCACCTACATGATGGAAGACCCGCGTTCCATCTCGCGGGTGTTGAGCGTGATCTGGGCCCTGCGTTCGCTGGAGCGTATCGGCGACCACGCGCGCAACATCTCCGAGCTGGTGATTTACCTGGTGCGCGGCACAGACGTCCGTCACCTGGGCCTGGCGCGCATGAGAGAAGAAGTTCAGGGCACTGAAAAAGCTAATGTTTCGGGCGAATCTGACGATAAATAAGACTGCCCCGAGAACTAACGCCTGGCTCCGGCCGGGCGTTTTCGTTTGCGGCAGCGCAATAGAAGGCACCCGCGAACGAATGCGTTATGTCCCGGCGTGACCGAAGTTTTGGCCAATGGCCATCAGTCAACGTTATGCTAGTCGGGATCAGGAAGGAGTGGCGATGAGTAAAGTCAGTGTTTTGGTGGTGGATGACGCGCCGTTTATCCGCGATCTGGTGAAGAAATGCCTGCGCAACTATTTTCCGGGCATGGTCATTGAAGATGCGGTCAACGGGCGCAAAGCCCAGACCCTGATGGCCCGGGAGGTGTTCGACCTGATTCTGTGCGACTGGGAAATGCCGGAGATGTCCGGCCTCGAGCTCCTGACCTGGTGCCGCCAGCAGGACGCGATGAAGACCCTGCCGTTCATCATGGTGACCAGCCGCGGCGACAAGGAAAACGTGGTTCAGGCCATCCAGGCCGGCGTTTCCGACTATGTCGGCAAGCCGTTCACCAACGAGCAATTGCTGACCAAAGTGAAAAAGGCCCTGGCCAAGGTTGGCAAGCTTGAGGCGAGCATGGCCGGCGGTAATGCACGCTCCTCCAGCGGTTTTGCCAATGACTCGCTGTCGGCCCTGACCAGCGGCAAGCCTGAGCAGGCCAAGGCCAGTGCACCGGTCGCGGCGCCAGCCGCCCAGCCACAGGTCAGCGCTCCCGCGCCCGAGCCGGCCAAGCCTGCCGTGCCGGCCGGACGTGGCCAAGGCCAGTTGCGCCTGTCCAGCGGCAACCAGCCCTGCATCATCAAGGCCCTGACCCTCAAGGAAGCCTCGCTGGTGGTACGCCGCAGCGATGCCCTGCCGCAGGTTCTGGAAGGCGCCGTGCTGGACCTGGAGCAAGGCGAAACCTCGGAGATCGCCCGGCTCAACGGCTACCTGCATTCGGTCGCGGCACTTGAGCCCAAGCCCGACAGCGACTGGTTGCAACTGATCTTCCGCTTCGTCGACCAGGATGCGCAGAAGCTCGACTACCTGTCCCGCCTGATCGCCCGCGGTACGGCCCAGAAGCAATACATTCCGAGCGCCTGATCACCGTTCACCCCGACCTGCGTCGAGCGAAGCTGCCCAGTGGCTCGCCGACGCGCCGTCTGGCGGCAAATTGCCACCGCTGATCGGCTTGAACCTTCCTGAAACAGTCCCCGCCTTCTGCGACAAAAACCGGCTGCTAGGCTTCGACAAAGCACAACTGTCAGAAGGCCATTAGTCATGTCATCCCGCCTGCTGCTGTTCTGCGCCTTGCTGCTATCTGCCGGGCCGGCTCTGGCCATGACCATCTACAAAAGCACCGACCCTTACGGTGTTGTTTCCTACTCTGATCGGCCCCAGCCTGGTGCGCGGCCTTTCATCTTTCGGGACCAGATGGTCGAGCAACTGGACAGTCAGGTGCACCTTCAAGCCACGCCGCATGCCGGCGGTGTGCATTTCTCCGTGTACAACGAGTTGTTCGCGCCCGTCGAAGTCGAGTTGCGCCTGGAGCGCCTGGGCAATGCGAGGGACGTCGGACCGCGGGTAGTGCGCCGGGTGGTGCCGCCACGGGCCACGGTAGCGCTGACCAGCGTCAGCGCCTTGCAACCGGGCAAACCGGTAACTTACCGCGAGAAATTTCGCACGGCCCTCGGCGATCCCGTGCAGCGGCCGCAGGCCTATCGCTACCCCTTGCCCTGGCGTGGCGGGCCGTTTCGCCTGACCCAGGGCCCTAACGGCCGCTTCAGCCATTTCGGGCCCAAAGGCCGCTACGCCATGGACATCGCCATGCCCGAGGGCACGCCGATCATCGCTGCGCGTCCTGGTGTAGTGGTCAAGGTGGAGAACCGGCAGAGCGGGCGTGGCACGCAGCCGTCCGGCAATTTCGTGAGGATCCTGCACAGCGACGGCACCATGGGCGTGTACCTGCACTTGATGCGGGGTTCGGTGGTGGTCAGGGAAGGGCAGCAGGTGGCGTATGGCACGCCGCTCGCGCGGTCGGGGAATACCGGCAGGAGCACCGCGCCGCACCTGCATTTCGTGGTGCAGCGCAATGTCGGGCTGGCGGTGGAGTCGATTCCCTACCAGTTCAACCAGCCCGTGGGTGGATTGCCGAACTTCACCGCCGGCAACCCGTGAAGGTACTCAATCGAGCTTGAGCACCTTGGCCAGAACGATCTTCGGCCCTTTCATCTTCTTGATGATGATGCGCAAGCCTTCGACTTCCAGCACTTCTTCCTCTTCCGGGACCCGTTTGAGGGTCTCGTAGACCAGGCCCGCGAGGGTTTCCGCCTCGATGTGGTCGAGGTCCACGCCCAGCAGGCGCTCGACCTTGAACAGCGGCGTGTCACCCCGCACCAGCAGCTTGCCCGGCTGGTAGGCGAGGATGCCGCGCTCGGCCTTGCGGTGTTCGTCCTGGATATCGCCGACCAGCACTTCCAGCACGTCTTCCATGGTCAGGTAGCCGATGACTTTGCCGTCGGCCTCCTCAACCAGAGCAAAGTGCGCGCCGCCTTTGCGGAACTGCTCCAGCAACTGTGACAGCGGCATGTGCCGGGAGACGCGTTCCAGCGGGCGGGTCAGTTCGGCCAGGTCGAAGGACTCGGGAACGTGGTCCAGCGCGGCCAGTTCCAGCAGCAGGTCCTTGATGTGCAGCAGGCCGACGAACTCGCCGCGCTCGGCGTCGTACACCGGGTAGCGGCTGAATTTGTGCCGGCGGAACATCGCCAGGATCTCTTTCAGCGGCGCATTGACGTCGAGGCTGATCATGTCTTCCCGGGAGTTGGCCCAGTCGACCACTTCCAGCTCGCCCATTTCCACCGCCGAGGCCAGCACACGCATGCCTTGGTCGCTGGGGTCCTGGCCGCGGCTGGAGTGCAGGATCAGTTTCAGTTCGTCACGGCTGTAGTGATGCTCGTGGTGCGGGCCGGGCTCGCCTTGGCCGGCGATACGCAGGATGGCGTTGGCGCTGGCGTTGAGCAGGTAGATGGCCGGGTACATGGCCCAGTAGAACAGGTACAGCGGCACGGCGGTCCACAGCGACAGCAGCTCTGGCTTGCGGATCGCCCAGGATTTGGGCGCCAGCTCACCGACCACGATGTGCAGGTACGAAATCACGAAGAAGGCGCTGAAGAACGAGACGCCCTTGATGATCTCCGGCGACTGCACGCCGATGGCGGCCAGCAGCGGTTCGAGCAGGTGGGCGAATGCCGGTTCGCCGACCCAGCCAAGGCCCAGCGATGCCAGGGTGATACCCAATTGGCAGGCGGACAGGTAGGCGTCCAGTTGGCTGTGTACGGTGCGCAGGATGTGTCCGCGCCAGCCATTCTGTTCGGCGATTGCCTCGACCCGGGTCGAGCGCAGTTTGACCATGGCGAACTCGGCGGCTACGAAAAAGCCGTTGAGCAGAACCAGCAAGAGAGCGAAAAGAATCATGCCGAAATCGGCGAAGAGTGAGGCGAGGCTGATACTAGGGGAAGGGTCCATGATGGAGTTTTACGGGGTCCGTCTTCTTGAAATAGGAGGAAAAAAGATGCCAGCTCATGCTGGCACCCGTCCGCCAATGTAGCGGCTGAAAACTCAAATGCAAAGTGCGCTGGATCACTGAACCTTGCGGGCGGCGATCTGAACGGCGGCGAAGTGGCAGGTAAAGGTGCTGCCATGGCCGGGAACGCTGCTGATTTCCAGGCGACCGCGATGGCGCAGCAGCACGTGCTTGACGATCGCCAGGCCCAGGCCGGTGCCGCCGGTATTGGAGGCGCGGCTGGAGTCGACCCGGTAGAAACGCTCGGTGAGGCGCGGCAGGTGCTTGGCGTCGATACCGATGCCCGAGTCCTGCACGCTCAGGTGCGCGCCGTGTTCGTCGCCCCACCAGCGGATGCGGATATTGCCCTCGTCCGGGGTGTACTTCACGGCGTTGAACACCAGGTTGGAGAAGGCGCTGCGCAGTTCCGCCTCGCTGCCTTTCAGGCGCAGGCCGGGCTCGGCTTCCAGGGTGATGCGCTGGTTACGCTGGCCAGACAGCGCCTGGGCGTCGCCCTTGATGGAGTGCAGCAGGGTGTCGACGGCGACCGGAAGGTTGTCCGACGGGTAATCGGTGGCTTCCAGCTTGGCCAGCAACAGCAGGTCGTTGAGCAGCGTCTGCATGCGTCCGCCCTGTTGCTGCATTTGCTGCAGTGCCCGCGTCCAGCGCGGATTCACGTCCTCCACGTTGTCCAGCAGGGTTTCCAGGTAGCCGGCAATCACAGTCAACGGTGTGCGCAATTCGTGGGAGACGTTGGCGACGAAATCCTTGCGCATCTGTTCGAGCTGGTGGATACGGGTGACGTCGCGCACCAGCATCAGGTGCTCGTTGTTGCCGTAGCGGGTGATGTGCAACTGAATGCGCAGGCGGTCGCTGATCGGCGACGGGATCTCCAGCGGCTCCAGGTAGTTTTCCTGCTCGAAATACTCTTTGAAGCGTGGATGGCGGACCAGGTTGGTCACCGGCTGGCCGCTGTCTTGCGGGGTCTTGAGGCCCAGCAGGGTTTCGGCGGCGCGGTTCCACCACTCCAGATTGCCTTCGCTGTCGAGCATGATCACCGCATCTCGCAGCGCGGCGGTGGACTCCTGGACGCGGTCGATCACTGCTTGCAGACGCCCGCGGACCCGTTGGTCGCGGCGCTGCAGGTGATAGATGCTGTCGAAGATCTCGCCCCACAGGCCGTAGCCGTCCGGTGGTGCCTCGTCGGATTTGTGCTCTTGCAGCCACTGGTGCAGCCGCAGCATCTGTTTCAGGGTCCAGCCCAGGTAGACAGCCAGGCCGAGCGCGAGGCTCCAGCCATAGTGGCCGCTGATCAGCCCGACAAGCAGGCAGACGGTAATCAGCAGCAGCATGTGGCGAATGAGGGTGCCGTGCCAGTTCTGGTTCACTTCGGGATCCTTGCGGACCAGCCCCAAGTTGCAAGCTGTTAGCTGCAAGATTGAAGCGGATCGTCTAATGCTTTCGCTCTTCGTGAGACTGGGTGACTGCAGCCATCAAGTGGAAGCAGATCGGCTCTTGCTTCTACTTGAGGCTTGCAGCTTCAAACGTGAAACTGCATTCAACCCTTGGTTGAAAACCTGTAACCCGTGCCGCGAACGGTTTGTACCAGATTTTCGTAGGCTTCACCCAGTGCCTTGCGCAGGCGCCGGATATGCACGTCGACGGTACGCTCCTCGACATAGACGTTGCCGCCCCAGACCTGGTCGAGGAGTTGCCCGCGAGTGTAGGCACGTTCCTGGTGGGTCATGAAGAACTGCAACAGGCGGTATTCGGTCGGGCCCATCTCGGCAGGTTTGCCGTCGATGGTCACGCGGTGGCTGATGGGGTCGAGCAGCAGGCCGCCGACTTCGATCGGCGCTTCGCCATCGCTCGGGCCGGCACGGCGCAGGACGGCCTTGAGGCGGGCGACCAGCTCGCGCGGCGAGAACGGCTTGGTGATGTAGTCGTCGGCGCCGACTTCCAGGCCCTGGATCTTGTTGTCTTCCTCACCCTTGGCGGTGAGCATGATGATCGGCACGTCGCTGGTCAGCTCGTCGCGCTTGAGGCGGCGGGCCAGCTCGATGCCCGAAGTGCCCGGAAGCATCCAGTCGAGCAGGATCAGGTCCGGCTTGCGGTCCACGATGATGGCGTGGGCCTGTTGCGAGTTTTCGGCCTCGAGGCAGTCATAGCCAGCCATTTCCAATGCAACGGCGATCATTTCGCGAATTGGCGCTTCGTCGTCAACGATCAGAATGTTCCTGCCAACCATGCTCAAACCTCTCCCAGCTTCTGGTGTCTTGGCCCGCATTAGATAACGGAATTATTGCAGTCGTGTGACAGGTCGGGGGCCGTTGCAGCAACATTCTGTTACTGGGCTAGGCTTTAAATCCCACTCCCGAGATTTAACGGTGAATCCAATGACACGACATACGCTGAACTGGATGACGCTCTGCGCAGCTCTCGCCTTACCGGGGGTGGCCCTGGCCGACCATGCCATGGAGAAGGACGGCATGCTGGTGGATCACAACGGCATGACGCTCTACACCTTCGACAAGGACGCTGGCGGCAAGTCCATGTGCAACGACGACTGCGCGAAGAACTGGCCACCCCTGGCGGCCAAGGCCGGTGAGAAGGCCGAAGGCAAATGGACGCAGATCAAGCGTGCCGACGGCAGCATGCAGTGGGCCTACGACGGCAAACCACTGTACACCTTCGTCAAGGACAAGAAGGGCGGAGACATGACCGGTGATGGCATGAAGGACGTCTGGCACGTCGCCAAGCCCTGAGCCATAAAGATGAGCTGTTGTGAGCGCTGGCTTGTCGGTGCCCCGCCAGGCCAGCGCTCACAGCGTTCGAATCAGCGGGTCGCGTAGTCGATCACGATGCTGATGAAGATGATCAAACCCGCCCAGTGGTTGTGCAGGAACGCCTTGAAGCAGGCTTCCCGCGCCAGGCTGCGGGTGGACCAGAACTCCCAGGCGAAGCACACCGCCGCGCCCAGCAAGCCGAGATGGAACCAGCCGCCCAGGTCGAACTGGTTGCCGGCCAGCAGCAGGCACAGCAGCGACCCGACCTGCAGCGACAGAATGATGATGCGGTCGGCTTCGCCGAACAGGATCGCGGTGGATTTCACGCCGATCCTCAAATCGTCGTCGCGATCGACCATCGCGTAATAGGTGTCATACCCCACCGTCCACAGCAGGTTGGCGATGTACAGCAGCCAGGCGATCGCCGGCAGCTCGCCGTTCGCCGCGGTGAAGGCCATCGGAATGCCCCACGAATACGCCGCCCCCAGAACTACCTGCGGGTAGTAGGTGTAGCGCTTCATGAACGGGTAGCAGGCCGCCAGCGCTACCGCGCCGAACGACAGGTACACCGTGGTGGCATTGGTGCACAGCACCAGCAGGAAGCTCAGGCCCACCAGCAGCCCGAACAAGGCCAGGGCTTCCCGACCGCTGATCTTGCCGCTGGCCAGTGGCCGCTCGGCGGTGCGTTTGACGTGTCCGTCCACCTTGCGGTCGGCGAAGTCGTTGATGGCGCAGCCCGCCGCGCGCATCAGCACCACGCCGAACAGGAAGATCAGCACATTGGCCAGGGTCGGCGAGCCTTTGCCGGCGATCCAGACCGCCGACAAGGTTGGCCAGAGCAGCAGGTAGATGCCGATCGGCTTGTCCATGCGGCTCAATTGAATGAAATCCCACGCACGGGGATGCAGGCGATTGAGCGACTTGAGCAGGCTCAGGTACATCAGCGGACCTCCTGGAAAGCTTCGGTGGCTTGCCACAGCGCGGGAAGAAACACCTCCGCCACCAGCAGGCCCAGCGCGCCACGGTCGAAACGCGAACGTCGGCCCCACAGACCTTCGCTGTCCTGCTCGGGCGGCAGCCAATCCGTCGGGTAGTGGCAGACTTCGATCGCCTGACGGGCGAAGCCGCGATCACAGAACAGCAACTCGCCCAGTGACCGGCTGCCCAACGCTTCCAGATCAAGGCCATCGTTGAGCAGGGCCTCGCGGCCGGCAACGCTGCGGGCGAACACCCAGGGTTCGCCATGGCCGCGCAGGTAAACCTCGCGCACCCAGCCTTCGCTGCCTGGCGTCAGGCCGAGGGCCTGGCACTCGTCGGCGCGCAGGGTCTGCCAGCCTTCATAAAGGGGCGTCACGGAGAAATGCTCAGCAGAGAGGCGGGTCAAACGGCGGGTCAGGGAGCCCTGGTCGAACAGCCAGTCCGGGGCAGCGCAGGCGTTTTAGCGGCGAGCTGCGGTGTGTGCTGCGTCCATTGCGCAGCCGGAAATTGCGAGGATTCGTATGGCACGGTAGATCAGCGGTTACAGGCCAGAGAGGCGGCGAGCTTAGCATGTTTGCCCCAGGCAACTTGCATCGCCTGGCCAGCCTCAGTACAAAGCCCTGCTGACGATCGACGCATAACGATCGCGCCTGGCCTGAATGTAAGGAGATCAACGATGAAGAAGTGGCAATGTGTGGTGTGCGGCCTGATTTACGACGAGGCCGAGGGCTGGCCGGATGACGGCATCGCGCCCGGCACCCGTTGGGAAGACGTTCCGGCAGACTGGCTGTGCCCGGACTGCGGCGTCGGCAAGATGGATTTCGAGATGATCGCCATCGGCTGATCTTTTTTCACCCTTTTTGAAGGACACGCAAGGCATGACCGATCCCGTCGTGATAATCGGCACCGGACTGGCGGGTTACAACCTCGCCCGCGAATTTCGCAAGCTCGACGGCGAGACGCCGTTATTGCTGATTACCGCGGACGATGGCCGCTCCTATTCGAAGCCGATGCTCTCGACCGGTTTTGCCAAGAACAAGGACGCCGACGGCCTGTGCATGGCCGAGCCGGGCGCCATGGCTGAGCAGTTGAAGGCCGAGATCCGCACCCACACCCGCATCAGCGGCATCGATCCCGGCCACAAGCGGCTGTGGATCGGCGAAGAGCAGGTGCGCTACCGTGACCTGGTGCTGGCCTGGGGCGCAGAAACCGTGCGCGTACCGCTTGAAGGCGACGCTGCCGATCTGGTGTTCCCGATCAATGACCTGGAGGACTACGCGCGTTTCCGCGCGGCGGCGGCGGGCAAGCGTCGGGTGTTGATCCTCGGGGCTGGCCTGATCGGCTGTGAGTTCGCCAATGACATGAGCCTGGGCGGCTTCGAGGTTGAGCTGGTGGCGCCGTGCGAGCAGGTCATGCCGACCCTGCTGCATCCGGCTACCGCGGCAGCGGTCCAGGCCGGGCTTGAAGGGCTGGGTGTGCGCTTCCACCTGGGGCCGGTGCTGAACCGCTTGCAGCGGGTGGCGGACGGGCTTGAGGCGCATCTGTCGGACGGCTCCGTGATCGCCTGCGATCTGGTGGTTTCTGCGGTCGGCCTGAAACCCCGCACCGACCTGGCCTCGGCAGCCGGTTTGAGGACCAATCGCGGGGTGGTCGTTGACCGCCACCTGCGCACGTCCCACGCCAATATCTACGCCTTGGGCGATTGCGCCGAAGTGGACGGGATCAACCTGCTCTACGTGATGCCGCTGATGGGCGGGGCCCGGGCGTTGTCGCAAACGCTGGCCGGCAACCCGACTGCGGTCAGCTATGGACCGATGCCTATCACGGTGAAAACCCCGGTCTGCCCGCTGGTGGTGTCGCCGCCACCGCTCGGGCAAGAGGGGCAGTGGACAGTCGAAGGGCAGGGCGCCGACCTGAAAGTGCTCTGCCACGATGCTGCGGGCCAACTGCTCGGCTATGCCCTTACCGGTACTGCGGTGATGGAGAAGCTGGCACTGAATCGCCAGCTTCCGCCCCTGATGGCGTAAATAACAGACGTTCTGTCGGATTTACCCCTCCATTGCTACCACAATGGCCGCCCAGAGACTGGCGCGGCCCTTGGTGGCGTGCCATCCTCACTCCCGTCTGCCGCAGTTTAGAGCCTGCGGTGCCTTAGGCGCTGCCTGTTGAGGCGGCACGGCATAACAACAAAAAATTCCGTCAAAGGGGCTTCACCATGCGTAAACCCGAACTCGCCGCAGCCATCGCTGAAAAGGCCGATCTCACCAAAGAGCAGGCCAGCCGTGTCCTGAATGCCGTGCTCGAACAAATCACGGTTGCCCTGCACAAAGGGGACGGAGTGACCCTGGTAGGCTTTGGCACGTTCGAGAAGCGTCACCGCGGTGCCCGCACCGGCAAAAACCCGCAAACCGGCGAGCCGGTAAAGATCAAGGCCAGCAATACCGTGGCGTTCAAGCCAGGCAAGTTCCTCAAGGACAGCGTCAATCCTTGAGAGCGTGATTCATCGAATGCAGTGAGAACGGGCATCCCAAGGGATGCCCGTTTTGCTTGGGGTGATCGGTACAGCAAAAGCAGGGCGACCAGTAGCAATCGTTCACTAAAAGGATAAACTGCGCGCGCCAGTCACTTTTTCGCCGAGGCGCATTCATGAAGTTCCGCTTTCTCCTTTGGGCCATGGGGCTGCTGATGTCCCGGGCCAGCCGCAAGAATCCGGCTTTCCAGCAGCAGTTGCAGGGCAAGGATCTGGTGTTCCAGCTACAGACGCTGGACGGCAAGGTCGCCCGCCACTTCGTCGTCAAAGACAACCGCATCAGCAGCAGCGGCGGCACCTATCCGACCCCGGCCTTCGCCATTGCCTTCAAGGACGCCGTGTTCGGCTTCGAGACCCTTCAGGCGAAGAACAAGCAACTGGCGTTCATGCAGGGAATCCAGGACAAGACCATTCAGATCAAGGGCAACCCGGCCCTGGTGATGTGGTTCCAGGGCCTGATGAAGTACCTGAAGCCCAAAAAGAAAGCCTGACCCCAAGGGGCCAGGCTTTTTTCGCGACAGCCGCTACAGCCGGACTCAGTGCTGGCTGAACTGCGAGGCCAGTTCGCGCAGCATGGTTTCCGCTTCCAGCACCTTGTGGACCACGTCTTCAGCCTTCTCACGAGTGATGCTCAGGCGTTCCAGCAGCTCGTCCGGAATACGCTCGTCTGGCCCGGAGCCGATACCGCGAGCGCGCAGCAGGCGCACCGACAGGCACACCAGGTTGGGGAAGGCCGAGTAGTCGCCGGCGTAATGCGGGTCGTGCTGGAAGCGCAGGGCGGTGGCCAGCTCTTCCGGCATGTCCCAGAAACGCATCAGCCAGGCGCCGATCTGCTCGCGACTGATGCCCAGCAGGTGTTGCTCGACATAGCTGTGGCACAGGTGCGGGTTGACCTCCAGGTGTCGGCAGATCAGCGAGAAATGCGGCGGGAACACGTGGGCCAGCAGCAGGTAGCCGAAGTTGTGCAGCAGCCCCGCCAGATAGGTCAGCCCCGCTTCCGGGCGTTCAGCCCGCGGCATTGCGCGCGTCAGACCCTCGATCACCGCAGCGGTGTAGATCGATTGCTGCCAGTACGGCGTGGTCTGTTGCGGATGATCCTTCGGCAGGCTGAGGGTCTTGCCCAGCGCCAGGCCCAGCGCCAGGTTGATCACCAGATCGAAGCCGAGCACGCGGACGATGGCGTCTTCCACCGAGCGGATCTTGCCGGGTGAGGCGTAGTAGGGCGAGGCCGCCCAACTGACCACCTGGGCGGCCAGCGCCGGGTCGGTTTCGACCACGCCGGTGATGTCATCGATGGTGGCGTTGGGGTCTACCCGCAGCTTGATGATTTTCTGCGCGGTTTCGGCCAGCGGCGGGATTTCGATGGTCGCTTCCAGACGCTGCTGGATTCGACGCGCGGTGAAAACCTGAACGGCCTGGGTGATTTCCTCGCTGTCGTCAGCGGGTCGGTCGAGGTTCGGGCGGATCTGGCTCAGCAGCTCGCCGAACTTGCCGGCGCTGGCCTTGCTGAGCATTTTCTTGAAGTCATCGCGCTCGATTTCCAGCAGCAGGCCTGCTTCACCGGACTGCACCAACAGACGCTCCGGCTGCAGCACGCTTTCTTCGTACAGGCACGGCGAACTGGTCAGCGCCGGAATGGCCGGCAGGATCTTCAGCCCGTGCTTGTCGAGCATCTGTTGCAGACGCTCCAGCGGCACCGCGGCCAGCTTGCGCCCGGTCAGTTCGGTGAGACGGCTGAGGTCGAGCAACTGGCTCTGCGGGAACAGCACCATCAGCGCGCCGACCGAGTCGTCCAGCAGGACGGCCATAACACGGGCTTCGGGCGGCAACTGCGGGTGTTCGGGCACTTCGCGATAGGCGACGCCGAGCTTGTCGAGCAGCAGCCGGATAACAGACGGAACCTGTGGGGTTGCTGTATCGAGGGCAACTTCAATCATGGTCTGTATCCAAATTTTTTACAGAGGCAGAGTATACCCAGCTTGACCGGGTGGCTGGATCCAATTGCGTGGATCACGTCACACCTGGCCATATTGTTGGCCGTGACGCAGCCAGCGTTCGAGCAGCGGGCTGACGTGATCGGGCCAGCGCGCCAACAGCGCCTGGGCGGCGTCGCGAACGGCGGGCAGCAGGTCGGCATCGCGCATCAGGTCGGCGACCTTGAACTGCAGCAGGCCAGTCTGGCGCGTGCCGAGCATTTCGCCCGGGCCGCGCAGTTCCAGGTCCTTTTCGGCGATGACGAAGCCGTCGTTGGTTTCGCGCATGATCCCCAGGCGTTCGCGGCCGATCTGCGACAGTGGCGGATGATAGAGCAGCACGCAATGACTCACGGCGCTGCCGCGGCCGACCCGGCCACGCAACTGGTGCAACTGCGCCAGACCCAGGCGCTCGGGGTTTTCGATGATCATCAGGCTGGCGTTTGGCACATCCACGCCGACCTCGATCACGGTGGTCGCCACCAGCAGTTGCAGGCGGCCTTCCTTGAACTCGGCCATGATCGCGGCCTTTTCCGCAGGCTTCATGCGCCCGTGAATCAGCCCCACGTGCAGTTCGCCCAAGGCGCTGGAAAGCTCCTCGAAGGTGGTTTCGGCGGCCTGGCAGGTCAGCTCTTCGGATTCTTCGATCAGGGTGCACACCCAGTAGGCCTGGCGCCCTTCGGCGCAGGCGGCACGCACCCGTTCGACCACTTCGAAGCGTCGGCTGTCGACCACCAGTACAGTGTTCACCGGGGTACGCCCGGGCGGCAGCTCGTCGAGGATCGAGGTGTCGAGGTCGGCGTAGGCGCTCATGGCGAGGGTCCGCGGGATCGGGGTCGCGGTCATGATCAACTGGTGCGGACAGAAACGGCCGCCCACGCCTTTCTGGCGCAGGGCCAGGCGCTGCTGGACGCCGAAGCGGTGCTGTTCGTCGATGATCGCCAGGGCGAGGTTGTGGAACTTCACCTCTTCCTGGAACAGCGCGTGGGTGCCGACCACCATGGGCGTGCCGCTGGCGATCTGCTCCAGCGACGCGGTGCGGGCCTTGCCCTTGAGCTTGCCGGCCAGCCACGCGACTTCGATGCCAAGCGGTTCGAGCCAGCGCTTGAAGGTGATGTAGTGCTGTTCGGCGAGAATCTCGGTGGGCGCCATCAGCGCCACCTGGTAGCCGGCTTCCAGCGCCTGTAGCGCAGCGAGCGCGGCCACCACGGTCTTGCCCGCGCCGACATCGCCCTGCACCAGACGCAACATGGGCTCGGGCTGGCTCAGGTCGTAAGCGATCTCGTTGCCGACCCGCTGCTGCGCGCCGGTCGGCGGGAAGCCCAGGTTGGCGAGGAACTGCGCCGGCAGCCGCTTGGCCTTGGGCAGCACCGGCGCGCGCAGGGCCCGCAGGCTTTCCCGCAGGCGTTGCTGTGAAAGCTGGTGGGTGAGCAGTTCTTCGAAGGCCAGGCGATGCTGGGCCCAATGCTGGCCTTCGGCGAGCTCATCGACATCGGCATCGGCGGGCGGCTGGTGCAGGTAGCGAATGGCCTGGTCCAGCGGACCGAGCTGGTAGTCGCGGGCCAGTTCTTCGGGCAGCCAGTCCGGCAGGCTGCGCGGGCCGAGCATGGCCAGGCTCTGCTGGCTCAACTGGCGCAGGCGCTGTTGAGTGAGGCCTTCGGTGGTCGGGTAAATCGGTGTCAGGGTCTGGTCCACCGGCGCCGGCTCGTCTCCGGTAAGGGCGCGGTACTCGGGGTGGTAGATTTCCAGCCCCGAGGCGCCGGGCCGGGCCTCGCCGTAGCAACGCAGGTGGGTGCCACGCTTGAGGCCGTCTTTCTGGGCGTTGCTGAAGTGATAGAAGCGCAGGCTCAGCACGCCGCTGCCATCACCGAGACGCACGACCAGGCTGCGGCGTTTGCCCATCACCACGTCGGCGCCGCTGACCACGCCTTCGATGACCGCATCCTGGCCAGGACGCAGCGCACCGATGGGCACTACGCGGGTGCGGTCCTGATAGCGCAGGGGCAGGTGGAACAGCACGTCCTGGAGGTTTTCCAGGCCGACCTTGGCGAGCTTCTCGGCCATGGCTTCGCCGACGCCTTTCAATGCGGTGACCGACACCTGGGACAACTCGGTCATGGCGAAAACCTATTGGTCCGCGGGTGGCTTGGCCACCGAGCACAGACGGATCGAATCAGCGAGGATCTCAATGGCCTTCGGCCGCGGGAAACTGGCCCGCCAGGCGATGGCCACGGTGCGGAATGGCACGGGCGGGCTCAACGGACGAACTTCGATCACGCCTGGCGCGTAGTGATGGCTGTGCACCGCCGACAACGGCAGGATCGAGATGCCGAGGCCAGAGGCGACCATGTGGCGGATGGTTTCCAGCGAGCTGGATTCCACCGTGGTGTGCTTGGTGCCGTCGCTGCCTTTGGCCAGGGTCGGGCAGGCCTCGAGCACCTGGTCGCGGAAGCAGTGACCTTCGCCCAGCAGCAGCAGGCTCTTGTCGTTGAGCAGGCTGGCGTCGATGGTTTCCTGCTGGGTCCAGGGGTGGCCGCTGGGCATCAGCACATAGAACGGCTCGTCGTAGAGCGGCAGCGTCAGCACGTCGGCTTCATTGAACGGCAGGGCGATGATCACCGCGTCCAGCTCGCCGTTGCGCAGTTTGTCGCGCAGCACGTGGGTGAAGTTTTCTTCGATGTACAACGGCATCTGCGGGGCGACCCGGTGCAGTTGTGGAATCAGGTGGGGGAACAGGTACGGACCGACGGTGTAGATGGCTCCGACCTTGAGCGGCGCGGTCAGCTGGTTCTTGCCAGCCTGGGCCAGTTCGCGGATACCTTGGGCCTGTTCGAGGACTTTCTGCGCCTGGGCGACGATGCTTTCGCCGACCGGAGTCAGGCGCACCGCGCTTTTGCTGCGCTCGAAAATAAGTACGCCCAACTCGTCCTCAAGCTTTTTCACGCCCACCGACAAGGTCGGCTGGCTGACGTGGCAGCGTTCGGCGGCGTGGCCGAAATGCTGTTCCTGAGCGAGAGTGACGATGTAGCGTAATTCTGTGAGGGTCATAACATGCGTCCATGAAGTAGCGGCCCCAGCATAGCGGCTGCAACCGATAGAAGCACGTTATCAGACTTGCATCGGGGCGACAGAAACAATGATCCAGGCTTCATAAAGGAAGACGGCGACCCGAGGGTCGCCGTCTTTTTTCCAGCCTTAGCGCTTGTCCAGCGAGTAGACGAACGGTGCAACCACTTCGATGCTGCCGTTGTTGAGCAGCTCCTTGGGTGGCGCCGGCACTGGCTGTGCCTTGCGGATCATCTCCAGGGTCGCGCGGTCCAGCGCGGCACTGCCCGAACCTCCGGCCAGCGAGTAGGACAGGATCCGGCCTTCGCCATCGACCACGAAGCGCAAGCGGTTGATGCCCTGCAGGCCACGACGGCGCGCGTCTTCCGGGTAGCGTTTGAACTTGCCCAGGTGACGCAGCAGGTCGCTCTGCCAGGTCGGCAATGCATTGCTGTTGCTGGCGATGCTCGGTGCCGGTGCAGCCGATTTTTGCGCCGGCGCGTTGCTCGGCGGGGTATCGACGACGTCCTGCTCGACCGGTTTCTCCTGCGGATCAGGCTTTTGCTCCGGCTTTGGCGGCTGGGGCTTGGCCTTGGGTTTGGCAGGTTTCGGAATAGCAATTTTCGGCTTCGGTGCTTCAACCAGCTTCGGCAACGGCGGTTCTTCTACCGGTGCGGGCGGCTGCGGCGGCGTCACGACCTTGGGCGGTGGTGGCGGCGCCGGCTCAGGCATCGGAGCCATTTCGATCATCATTGCTGCGGGTGGCAGTTCGATGGCCTGCGGTGCCGACCAGTTCAGCGCCAACACGATTGCAATGGCATGCACTGCCAGTACGAATAACAGGCTACCGCCGTAACGCCCCAGCTTGTACCGGGTCTCGATCATTTCTTGGCTGCCGTCTCAAGCCCGACCAGACCGACCTTGAGGTAGCCGGCGGCGCGCAATGTGTTCATGACTTCCATCAGATCGCCGTAGTCCACGCCCTTGTCGGCCTGGAAGAAGATCGTGGTTTCCTTGTCACCCTTGGTCTTGGCATCCAGCATCGGCCCGAGTTGATCGGGCTGCTGGACCAGGTCTTCACCGATGTAAAGCTTCTGGTCAGCCTTGACGCTCAGGAACACAGGCTTTTCCGGCCTCGGCGCGGGTTTCGCGGTCGAGGCCGGGAGGTCGACCTTGATGTCGACCGTCGCCAGCGGCGCTGCCACCATGAAGATGATCAGCAGAACCAGCATTACGTCGATGAACGGCGTAACGTTGATTTCGTGGTTTTCGGCGAGATCGTCGCCGCCCTCGTTAAGATGCAGGCCCATGGCTTACCCCACTTTCACCATGTGCGGCTGCGCGGTGCGCTCGCCAGGCTGGTGGTCCAGGTCACGGCTGACCAGCAGCAGTACCTGTGCGGAGGCGTCGGACACCTGAGCCTTGTAGCCGGCGATGGAGCGGGCGAAGACGTTGTAGATGACAACCGCCGGGATCGCGGCAACCAGACCCAGCGCGGTGGCCAGCAGTGCTTCGGCGATACCCGGGGCAACGACGGCAAGGTTGGTGGTCTGGGTTTTGGCGATGCCGATGAAGCTGTTCATGATGCCCCAGACGGTACCGAACAGACCGACGAACGGTGCGGTGGAACCGATGGTAGCCAGCACGCCGGTGCCGCTGCTCATGTTGCGGCCGCTGGCGGCAACCAGGCGTTCAAGGCGGAAGCTGACGCGTTCCTTGATGCCTTCTTTCTCGCGGGCGTTGGCCGACAGGTGCATTTCTTCCAGCGCGTCATGGACCAGCGTGTGTGACAGGGTGCCGGGGACGTTGGTATTGTCGCTGGCGTCCTTGAGGCTGACCGACTTCTTCAGCAGGCCGATTTCGCGACGCAGGCGGCGCTTGGCCCCCAGCAACTCGAAGCCTTTGGCGATCCAGATGGTCCAGGTGATGATCGAGGCGATGGCCAGGCCGATCATGACGGTTTTGACGATGACGTCAGCGTTCTGGTACATGCCCCATGGCGACAGGTCGTGGCCCAGGCCCAGGGTTGGGTCGTCTGCGAGCGGTTCGCCGTCGGCATTCAGGGGACCTTCCACCGACGCTTCGACTGGCGCGGCGGCCGGGTCTACCGGAGTAGCGGCTGCGTGCTCTGCGCCGTGTGCGGCAGCGGTGCCTTCAGCGGCTGGCGTCGCAGGTGCGACCGCTGCTGCTGGAGTGGCGGTGGCTGCGGCGGGTTCTTCTGCCATCGCGGCAGGTGCCAGCGTCAGGCTGAGCATCAGCGCTGCGATGGCGCGCAAGGCGCGCGACGTGGTTGGCGAAGCGGAAGGTTGGATGCGTGTCATGCTGGCCGGACCTGATGAAGAGGATGCGTGAATGGTCTTCAAGGCCTCGAAACAGGCCGAGAACAGAAAAAAGGGGCGGCCATTATTGCAAGTAATTCTTGTTAGCAGAAGTAATAAAGTAGCTTTTTTTACAGCGATGGCTAGCCGCCTATCGATTTTGGCGAAATAGTTCGGTCTTTGGTTATGGGAGTTTTGGCATGTCTTTACCTTCAGTTCTGATCGTCGGCTGTGGCGATGTGGGTGGTCGCCTGGCCAGGCAATTGCTGGCTTCTGGCTGGGCGGTCAGCGGCTTGCGCAGGAATACTGGCGCTTTGCCGGAGGGGGTCACGGGCATCAAAGCCGATCTCGAACAAGGTCAATGTCCGGCCGATTGGCCGGTGGTGGCGCCTGATTATCTGGTCTACAGCGTGGCCGCTAGCCAGCATGACGAACCGGGCTATCGCTCGGCGTATGTCGAAGGGCTGCGCAACGTGTTGGGCTGGCTGGCCGAGCGAGGGC
Source organism: Pseudomonas sp. Marseille-P9899 (assembly GCF_903166565.1). Classification (NCBI taxonomy): domain Bacteria; kingdom Pseudomonadati; phylum Pseudomonadota; class Gammaproteobacteria; order Pseudomonadales; family Pseudomonadaceae; genus Pseudomonas; species Pseudomonas sp. Marseille-P9899. The sequence continues at coordinate 323,022 of NZ_CAESCG010000005.1, read as the reverse complement.
AGAAGCCGCGTCGGCTGCTGTTCGTTTCCAGCAGCAGTGTTTTCGCCCAGCAGGGCGGCGAGTGGATTGATGAAACCGCCGAAACCGCGCCACGCGAGTATTCCGGGCGGGTGATGCTGGAGGCGGAGCGCCTGGCGTTGCAGAGCGGCGTGCCCGCCAGCGTGGTGCGCCTGACCGGGATCTACGGGCCGGGCCGCGAATGGCTGCTCAGCCAGGTGCGCCAAGGGTATCGGGTCACCGAGGAACCGCCGCTGTACGGCAACCGCATCCATGCCGAGGATGCCGCCGGCCTGCTGGCGTTCCTGCTGCAGGCGGATAGGGACGGGCGGGCGCTGGAGAATTGCTACATCGGTGTGGACGATGCGCCCGCGCCGCTGGCCGAGGTGGTGGCCTGGTTGCGCGAGTACATGGGGGTTACCGAGTGGTCCGAGGAGCAGCGCGTGCGCCGCACCGGCAGCAAGCGCTGCAGCAACGCCCGGGCTCGGGCCCTGGGCTGGACGCCCGCATTTGCGAGTTATCGCGAAGGCTATGCGGCGATTCTTGAAGGGCGCGGCTGACGCGCCCGTCCGTTATTTCTGTTCCAGCAGCCAGCGGCGAGCGCCGGGGCGCAGCGATGGCATTTCGTCAGGCTGGGAGTCGTTGATGGACTGGAAGATTTCCATCTGCTTGCCGTCGCGCTTGAAGATCCACGGATTGCCTTGCTGGTTGCGCTCAAGCCACAGGCTGTCGAATTTGCCGGTCATGCTGGCGCAATCGCCCGCCAGGCAAAGGGCGTAGCGGTCCAGATTGGGCAGGCCGTCGAGGGCACCGTTGTCGCGAAAGCGCACGGTGCCGCCCTGGCCCGGGCCTTCGAGAATTTTCCAGTTGCCTTTCAGGTAGGCGCCATACAGGGCCTGCTCGAAGGCGGCGCCTGGGGGAATATCGGGGTTTATCGTGTCGCTGCTGCGCTGGAAACGCTGTTCCGGGGCCCAGTCGCTGGTGGCCTGCACCAGTTCCTTGCCATCCAGTTCGAGGTTTTCCACCTGATCGCCGTCGAGTTCTACTTGCCAGTGGTCTTCATCGATGGCCTTCAGGCGGCCTTCCACCAGCTCGAAGCCGTTGCTGTAGCTGGCTTGTCCGGCGGCGACGTTGACCTTCCATTCGAAGTTCGGCCCGTGGCGCTCGAGTGCGTAGCGCAGGCCAGTGCCTTTGGACGCAGCATCGATGGCGTTCTGGTTGATCCAGACACCGTTGTAGTCTTCGGGTTTGTGGCTCGCGCAGCCGCCGAGCAGTGCGGCAAGCAGCGAAAGGGCAAGCGCGTTGCGCATTACGGGGTCCTTCAGGGGAGGAAAAGCGGCGAACCCTCAGGCTCGCCGCGGGGTATTACTCGAGAACCAGGATCGCGTCCATCTCGACCTGCGAGCCGCGTGGCAGGGCGGCAACGCCAATGGCCGCGCGAGCCGGGTACGGTTGCTCGAAGTAGCGGCCCATGACTTCGTTGACCTTGGCGAAGTGGCTCAGGTCGGTCAGGAAGATGTTCAGCTTGACGATGTCCTTGAAGGAGCCGCCAGCAGCCTCGGCCACGGCCTTGAGGTTTTCGAACACCTGGACGGTCTGGGCTTCGAAGCCTTCAACCAGTTCCATGGTTTTCGGATCGAGCGGGATCTGGCCAGACATGTAGACGGTATTGCCGGCCTTGATCGCCTGGGAGTAGGTGCCGATCGCGGCTGGGGCCTTGTCGCTGGTGATGACGGTCTTGCTCATGGTGACTCCTTGCAAGGGAAGGGCTACGCGCGCATGCGGGTGATACGGATGACCCCCGTCAGCGCGCGCAGTTTCTTGATCACACGGGCCAGGTGTACGCGGTCGTGCACGCTGACCACAAGCTGGACGACGCTGATGCGGCCATCACGCTCGTCCATGCTGATTTTCTCGATGTTGCCGTCGGCGGCGTTGACGCTGCTGGCGAGCAGGGCGATCAGGCCGCGCTGGTGCTCCAGTTCGACGCGCAGTTCGACGTTGAACTCGCCGGTGACGTCCTTGGCCCAGGAAAGCTGGATGCATTTCTCCGGGTTATGGCGGATTTCACTGATATTGCGGCAGCCTTCGAGGTGCACCACCATGCCTTTTCCGGCCGAGAGGTGGCCGACAATGGGGTCGCCCGGGATCGGCGTGCAGCATTTGGCGTAGCTCAGCACCAGGCCTTCGGTACCGCGGATGGCCAGCGGGCTTTCCGGGCTTGGCAACTGCTCGCCTTCGCTGGAGAGCAGGCGGCGGGCCACGACGTAGGCCATGCGGTTGCCCAGGCCGATGTCTTCGAGCAGGTCTTCGATCAGCTCCAGGCGGTACTCGGCGAGCATGGCCTGCACGCGCTCTGGCGGAATCTTGTCCAGGGCGCTGTCGAAGCCGTTGAGCACCTTGTTCAGCAGGCGTTCGCCCAGGTTGATGGACTCGGAACGGCGCTGCAGCTTGAGGGCGTGGCGGATGTGCGTACGGGCCTTGCCGGTGACCACGAAGTTCAGCCACGCTGGATTCGGTCGGGCGCCCGGAGCGCTGACGATCTCGACCGTCGAGCCGCTCTGCAGCGGTTCGGACAGCGGCGCGAGGCGGCGGTTGATCCGGCAGGCGATGCAGCTGTTGCCGACGTCGGTGTGTACCGCGTAGGCGAAGTCGACCGCAGTGGAGCCTTTCGGCAGCTCCATGATGCGGCCCTTGGGCGTGAAGACGTAGACCTCGTCCGGGAACAGGTCGATCTTCACGCTCTCGATGAATTCGAGGGAGTTGCCGGCGCGTTGCTGCATTTCCAGCACGCCTTTGACCCACTGCCGTGCGCGGGCGTGGGTGCCCTTGGGCTGTTCGTCGTCGCTGGACTTGTACAGCCAATGGGCCGCGATGCCGTTGTTGGCCATCTCTTCCATCTCGCGGGTGCGGATCTGGATTTCGATGGGTACCCCGTGCATGCCGAACAGCGTGGTATGCAGCGACTGGTAGCCGTTGGCCTTGGGGATCGCGATGTAGTCCTTGAAGCGGCCGGGCAGCGGCTTGTACAGATTGTGCACAGCGCCGAGCACGCGGTAGCAGGTATCGACCTTGTCGACGATGATGCGGAACGCGTAGACATCCATGATCTCGTTGAAGGCGCGACGCTTGCCGCGCATCTTCTTGTAGATGCCATAGATGTGCTTTTGCCGACCGCTGACTTCGCCTTCCATGCCGTCCACCGCCAGGGCGTGGCTGAGCGACTCTTCGATTTTGTTGACGATTTCCTTGCGGTTGCCGCGCGCACGTTTGACGGCCTGGTAGATGCGCGCCGAGCGCATCGGGTACATCGCCTTGAAACCCAGGTCCTCGAATTCGATACGCACGCTGTGCATGCCGAGGCGGTTGGCGATGGGGGCGTAGATTTCCAGGGTTTCCTTGGCGATGCGCCGGCGTTTTTCGCCGGACAGCACTTCAAGGGTGCGCATGTTGTGCAGACGGTCGGCCAGCTTGACCAGAATCACCCGGATATCCCGGGCCATGGCCATGGCCATCTTCTGGAAGTTTTCCGCCTGGGCCTCGGCCTTGGTCTCGAAGTTCATCTGGGTCAGCTTGCTGACGCCATCGACCAGTTCCGCGACGGTTTCGCCGAACTGTGAACTGAGGGCTTCCTTGGCGATGCCGGTGTCTTCGATCACGTCGTGCAGCATGGCCGCCATCAGGCTCTGATGGTCCATGTGCATGTCGGCGAGGATGCTGGCGACGGCCAGCGGATGCGTGACGTACGCCTCGCCGCTGCGGCGGCGTTGGCCGTCGTGGGCTTGTTCAGCGTAGAAATAGGCTCGGCGGACCAGATTGACCTGGTCGGGCCCGAGGTAGGTCGACAGACGATCGGCGAGGGCATCTATGCTCGGCAAGATACGACCTCCTGCCGAGGATAAGGGACCCGCGCCGCACAACGTCGACCAGGCATAGACTTAGACGGCCTCGTTGGCCTCTTCGTCGAACGCAGTGAAGACCGGGTCTTCAGTGACGATATCTTCTGCGGCGAGGAACTCATTGGTAATGAAGCCTTCGGCGATTTCGCGCAGGGCAACGACGGTAGGCTTGTCGTTTTCCCACGCCACTTTCGGCTCTTTGCCGCCGGTGGCCAGTTGGCGGGCACGCTTGGTGGACAGCATGACCAGCTCAAAGCGGTTATCCACGTGGTCTAGACAATCTTCAACGGTTACGCGGGCCATGGTGTTCCTCAAATAGCGAATGCGGTGTTCTGCCCAAATGGGCGAGCGGACTCGATAGTTTAAAAAATCACCAGCCGTTAGGGAAGCGCTGATTTCGGTTCGAGCCCCGGATATGCCGACGATACCTACTTGTAAGCGTCTATTACAACTGTCTTGCGCGACCTGTCAGATCAACGCATTGCGCAAACGCGGGGTCAGTTCGTCGAACAGTGCCTGGACCGAGCGCAATGCCCGGCAATCCGGGCGGGTCAGCAGCCACAATTGGGTATCGCAACCGGGCAGCGCGTCGCTCAGTTGCTCGACCCCCGGCAGAGTGTGCGCCATATAGTCCGGCAGCGCGGCCACACCGAGGCCGGCGCTGACCAACTGGGCGATGGACGAAATGCCGCTGCAGCGGTAGCGCGGCATCACACCGGGCAGCTTTTCGCTGCGCCAGACCACCGTGGGATGGTCCTGCATGGAATCGTCCGGCGAGATCCATGGCACGCTGGCGGGCGCTTCGGTCAAGCGGCTGCGAAATTCCTCGCGGCCGCACACGACATAAGAAGCCGAACCCAGGCAGCGTCCTACAAGGTGCTCGGGCGGCGAGTTGGTCAGGCGCAAGGCCAGGTCGGCATCGCGGCGGCTGAGGTTGGCGAAAGTGTTGGAGGTCGCCAGCTCCAGTGACAGCGCCGGGTAAGCCGGCATGAACTCGGCCAGCGCCGGCAGCAGCAGGCTGTGCAATACCGCGTCGGTGCAGGTCAGGCGCACGGTGCCGCTGACCACCTGTTCGCCATGGGCCAGCGCCACGCGTGCGGCGTCCAGCGCCTGCTCGGCACGTTCGGCCTGTTCGGCCAGGGCCTGGGCGGTGCCGGTGGGGATGTAGCCCTTGCGGCTTTTAACGAACAACGCGGTGCCGAGCGCGGCCTCCATCCGCCGGATCGAGCGGAACACCGTGGAAACGTCGACCTTGAGCAGTTCTGCCGCCTTGGCCAGGGAGCGTCCGCGGACCAGAGCGAGAACCAGGGAGAGGTCGGCATGGCTGATCTGATATTGCATCGATGCACTCTTTGCTTGCCAAAATGCCAATGTCTGTTGCGTGGGGGCCATTCTATAGTGCGACGGTGGCCGTCTAGCAAGGCGTGATGCCGCAGAACCTGGAACGCTCGTCCGATAGATGACGCGCCAGCCGTTCCCCACGATGGAAATCCCGAGAATAAAAGCCAGCCATCGCCGCCCCGAATACCCGCATTACCCCCCTACATCGCTGCCCCAATAAAAACTCTAAAGGATGCCTAGCCATGACGTCGGTCTCTCCGTGCGCCATCCCTGTTGACGAAATGGGCGAATTTCTCAAGGCCCACCCTGAGGTGCAGTTCGTCGATCTGCTGATCGCCGATATGAACGGAGTGGTGCGCGGCAAGCGCGTCGAGCGGGCGAGCCTGGTCAAAGTCTACGAAAAGGGCATCAACCTGCCCGCGTCGCTGTTCGCCCTGGACATCAATGGCTCGACCGTGGAAAGCACCGGCCTGGGCCTGGATATCGGCGACGCCGACCGCATCTGCTACCCGATCCCCGGCACCCTGAGCTTCGAGCCCTGGCAGAAGCGCCCCACCGCGCAACTGCTGATGACCATGCACGAGATGGACGGCAAGCCGTTCTTCGCCGACCCGCGCGAAGTGCTGCGTGGCGTGATCGAGAAGTTCGACGCCCTGGGCCTGACCATCTGCGCCGCGTTCGAGCTTGAGTTCTACCTGATCGACCAGGACAACCTGAACGGTCGCCCGCAACCGCCGCGTTCGCCGATTTCCGGCAAACGCCCGCAATCGACCCAGGTCTACCTGATCGACGACCTCGACGAATACGTCGATTGCCTGCAGGACATCCTCGAAGCCGCCAAGGAACAGGACATCCCGGCCGACGCGATCGTCAAGGAAAGCGCCCCGGCGCAGTTCGAAGTGAATCTGCACCACGTCGCCGATCCGCTGAAAGCCTGTGACTACGCGCTGCTGCTCAAGCGGGTGATCAAGAACGTCGCCTACGACCATGAAATGGACTCCACGTTCATGGCCAAGCCCTATCCGGGCCAGGCCGGTAATGGCCTGCACGTGCACATTTCGCTGCTGGACAAGGCCACCGGCAAGAACATCTTCACCAGCGAAGACCCGGAGCAGAACGACGCCCTGCGCCACGCCATCGGCGGCGTGCTGGAAACCATGCCGGCGTCGATGGCCTTCCTCTGCCCGAACATCAACTCCTACCGCCGTTTCGGCGCGCAGTTCTATGTGCCCAACGCGCCGAGCTGGGGCCTGGACAACCGCACCGTGGCCGTCCGTGTACCGACCGGCAGCGCCGACGCCGTACGCATCGAGCACCGCGTGGCCGGCGCCGACGCCAACCCTTACCTGATGATGTCGGCGATCCTCGCCGGTATTCACCACGGGCTGACCAACAAGATCGAACCGGGCGCGCCCATCGAAGGCAATTCCTACGAGCAACTGGAACAGAGCCTGCCGAACAACCTGCGCGATGCCCTGCGCGAACTGGACGACAGCGAAGTCCTGAACCAGTACATCAGCCCCGACTACATCGATATTTTCGTCGCCTGCAAGGAAAGCGAACTGGCGGAGTTCGAGGTGTCGATTTCCGACCTCGAATACAACTGGTACCTGCATACCGTGTGATGCCCGGAGAACAGAACAATGACAATTCCGACCCGCGAACAATGGGAAACCCTCTACCAGCAACTGCGCATCGAGGGGCGCGCCTTCATCGACGGTGAATACCTCGAAAGCGCCTCCGGCGAGACCTTCGACTGCATCAGCCCGGTGGACGGTCGCGCCCTGGCCGCCGTCGCCAGTTGCGATGCCGCCGACGCCGAGCGTGCTGTCGCTGCCGCGCGTCGCAGTTTCGACAGCGGCGTTTGGGCGCAGCAGGCGCCGGCCCAGCGCAAGCGCGTGCTGATCGCCTTCGCCGACCTGCTGCTGGCCAACGCCCGCGAGCTGGCGTTGCTGGAAACCCTGGACATGGGCAAGCCGATCGCCGACTCGCTGAGCATCGACATTCCCGCGGCGGCCAACGCCATCCGCTGGAACGCCGAGGCGATCGACAAGATCTACGACGAAGTCGCGCCGACCGCGCCTGACCAGCTTGGCCTGGTGACCCGCGAGGCGGTGGGTGTGGTTGCCGCCATCGTGCCGTGGAACTTCCCGCTGATGATGGCCTGCTGGAAACTCGGCCCGGCCCTGGCCACCGGTAACTCGGTGATCCTCAAGCCGTCGGAAAAATCCCCGCTGACCGCCATCCGCATCGCCCAACTGGCGGTGGAAGCCGGCCTTCCGGCCGGCGTGCTCAACGTGCTGCCAGGTTTCGGCCACACCGTCGGCAAGGCCCTGGCCTTGCACATGGACGTCGACACCCTGGTGTTCACCGGTTCGACCCGGATCGCCAAGCAACTGATGGTGTATGCCGGCGAATCGAACATGAAGCGGGTCTGGCTGGAAGCGGGGGGCAAGAGCCCGAATATCGTCTTCGCCGACGCGCCGGACCTTCAGGCCGCGGCTGAAGCCGCCGCCAGCGCTATCGCGTTCAACCAGGGCGAGGTCTGCATCGCCGGTTCGCGCCTGCTGGTGGAGCGCTCGATCAAGGACCAGTTCCTGCCGATGGTGGTGGAGGCGCTCAAGGCCTGGAAGCCAGGCCATGCGCTGGAGCCGGAAACCCGCGTCGGTGCGCTGGTCGACACCACTCAACTGGACACCGTGCTTGGCTACGTCGAGGCCGGCAAGGCCGATGGCGCCACCTTGGTCACCGGTGGCCGCCGTGTGCTTGAAGACACCTGCGGCGTCTACGTCGAGCCGGCGATCTTCGATGGAGTGAACAACGTCATGCGCATCGCCCGCGAGGAAATCTTCGGTCCGGTGCTGTCGGTCATCACCTTCGACAGCGCCGAAGAAGCCATCGCCATCGCCAACGACTCGCCGTTCGGCCTGGCCGCGGCGGTGTGGACCTCGGACCTTTCCAAGGCCCATCGCAGCGCTCGCGCCCTGCGCGCCGGCAGCGTCTGGATCAACCAGTACGACGGCGGCGACATGACTGCGCCGTTCGGTGGTTTCAAGCAGTCGGGCAACGGCCGCGACAAGTCGCTGCACGCGTTCGACAAATACACCGAACTCAAGGCGACCTGGATCAAGCTCTAAGGGAGGCTGGATCGATGAAGCAGGATTTGCGCAAGACGCCTTTGATCGGCGTCACTGCATGCCGTCAGATGCTGGGCAACACTGCCTCCCACACCGTGGGCGACAAATACGTCGAGGCCGCCGCGTTTGCCGGCGTGCCGCTGATCCTGCCGGCGCTCACCGAGGCGCTGGACCCGCAGCGCTTGCTGGAGCGCCTCGACGGCATTCTTTTTACCGGCTCGCCTTCAAATGTCGAGCCGCATCATTACAATGGCGCCCCCAGCGCCGAAGGCACCCGGCACGACGTGTTTCGTGACCGGCTGACCCTGCCGTTGCTGCAGGCGGCGATTGCCGCCGGTGTGCCGGTGTTCTGCATTTGCCGTGGTTTCCAGGAGCTCAATGTGGCCCTGGGCGGAAGCTTGCACCAGCGTGTCCAGGAGCTGCCCGGCTATCTGGACCACCGCGAGCCGCAGGACGCCCCGCTCGAAGAACAGTACAGCCCGCGTCACCTGGTGACGGTCGAACCCGATGGGAAATTCGAGCGTCTGGGGTTACCGCAGCAGTTCATGGTCAACTCGCTCCACAGCCAGGGCATCGACCGCCTGGCTGATGGCTTGCGTGTCGAGGCATTGGCCCCGGACGGGTTGATCGAAGCAGTTTCCATGGAGGATGCGCCCGGCTTTGTGGTCGGAGTGCAGTGGCATCCGGAATGGCGTTATGCCGAAAACCCGGTTTCGTTGCGTCTTTTTCAGGCGTTCCGTGCAGCCTGTAATGCCTACGCCGGTGGTCAGCGCTACCGCGAGGCGAGCCTGTAACGCCTCGGGAGCGACGTTTGCGCCCAGGCCGATCCGGCAGATTCATTGAGTGCGGGCATCAATTGATGCCCTGAAAAACAATACCAATAGCGACGGCAACTACTCATGAGCGATTTCCAGGCAAGCCTGACCCCGAGTACGGCGGGGCAGGCTCGCGCAAGCGCCGGCACATCCGGAGCATCCAAGGGGCTGGCCAAGGGCCGGCTCGGACTGCTCGCCAGTATCGTGCTCGGCATTTCCACCATCGCCCCGGTGTACACCCTCACCGGAGCGCTGGGTCCAACGGTCCGCGAAGTTGGCGCGCACTTGCCGGCGGTGTTCATCGTCGGCTTCCTGCCGATGCTGCTGGTAGCCCTCGGCTATCGCGAGCTGAACGCGGCCGAACCGGACAGCGGCACCTCCTTTACCTGGTCGGCTCGCGCCTTTGGCCCGATGATCGGCTGGATCGGCGGCTGGGGCCTGGTCACGGCGACGACCATCGTGTTGTCCAACCTGGCCGGTGTGGCGGTGGACTTCTTCTATCTCTTCCTCGGGCAACTCACTGGCAGCCACGAGGTGGCTGCGCTCAGCGACAACCTGCTGATCAACGTCATCACCTGTTGCGTGTTCATCGCCATGGCGGTGTGGATCTGTTGTCGTGGCATCGGCACGACCATGGCGGTGCAGTACGGTCTGGTGGCCCTGCAATTACTGGTGTTGATAGGCTTCGCCATCGCGGCGTTCGGCGGCTCGACTCCCGAGCAACCGCCGATGAACTTCCAGATGGACTGGTTCAACCCTTTCGGCGTCGAGTCCTTCTCGGCCTTTACCGCCGGTCTGTCGTTGTCGATCTTCATCTTCTGGGGTTGGGACGTGTGCCTGACCATGAGCGAAGAGTCGGTGGGCAGCGATGAAGTGCCTGGCCGCGCCGCGACCCTGACCGTGCTGCTGATTCTCGGCTTGTACCTGGTCACCGCTATCGCCACGCTGCAATTTGCCGGTATCAGCGAAGTAGGGCTGGGCCTGGGCAATCCACGGATTCAGGAAAACGTCTTCGCTCACCTCGCAGGTCCCGTGATGGGCCCGCTGGCAATCCTGATGTCCATCGCCGTGCTGGCGAGTACCGCCGCGTCGCTGCAATCGACCTTCGTTTCCCCGGCCCGCACCCTGCTCGCCATGGGTTACTACGGCGCTGTGCCAGAGCGCTTCGCGCGCATCTGCCCGCGTTCGCAGACTCCGCGTTACGCCACCATCTGCGCCGGCATCGCCGCCGGTGTGTTCTACGTGACTATGCGCACCTTGAGCGAAAACGTGCTGGCGGACACCATCACGGCCTTGGGCATGATGATCTGCTTCTACTATTCGCTGACGGCATTCGCCTGTGTCTGGTACTTCCGCCACAGCCTGATGGACAGCGCGCGGCACTTCATGATGAGAGGCGTGTGCCCGTTGCTGGGCGGCGGGATTCTTTCGGTGATCTTCGTTCAGACCGCGATCGACAGCGCCTCGCCGTCGTTCGGCAGCGGTTCGCATGTGGGCGGGTTGGGGCTGGTGTTCGTGATCGCGATGATCATCCTGCTGCTGGGCATCGTCCTGATGCTGCTCTCGCGCCTGCGTGCGCCGGCGTTCTTCCTTGGCATGACGCTGCGTCGTCACGCAACCATCCCGAGCCGCCGCTGAGGCGGCCGGGACGGCGAGGGCTCAAGCCAGCAGTTGCTTGAGCAGCTCGCCGTGGCGTTGTTGCTGGCCTTCGCGCTGCAGGCGATTGGCGCGGAACACCGCTTTCAAATCATCCAGCGCGGTGGCGAAGTCGTCATTGATGATGACGAACTCGTACTCGTGGTAGTGCTCCATTTCGCTGACCGCTTCGCGCATCCGGCCTTCGATGATCTCGTCACTGTCCTGTCCACGGTTGGTCAGGCGCTGGCGCAAGGCCTGCTGGCTCGGCGGCAGGATGAAGATCGAGCGCGTGCCCGGCATCTGATCACGCACCTGCTGCGCGCCTTGCCAGTCGATTTCCAGAATCAGGTCATGGCCTTCATCTAGGGTCTGCTGCAGCGCGCTGCGCGAGGTGCCGTAGCAGTTGCCGAAGACTTCGGCCTGCTCGAGGAAGTCGCCCTGGGCGTTCAGGCGGTCGAACTCGGCGCGATCGACGAAGTGGTAGTTCACCCCGTCGTGCTCGCCTGGACGCATGGCCCGCGTGGTGTGGGAAACCGACACGCGGATGTGGTTCAGGTCGTCGGTCAGGGCCTTGACCAGGCTGGTCTTGCCCGCGCCGGACGGGGCCGAAATGATGTACAGGGTGCCGCTGCTGTGTTTCATGATGGGGGTGGCCTTACTCGATGTTCTGTACTTGTTCACGCATCTGTTCGATCAACACCTTGAGGTTGACCGCCGATTGGGTGCTGCGTGGGTCGAAGGCTTTGGAGCCCAGGGTGTTGGCTTCGCGATTGAGCTCCTGCATCAGGAAGTCCAGGCGCCGGCCCGCTGCACCGCCGGACTTGAGCACCCGACGCACTTCGGTGACGTGCGTGCTGAGGCGGTCGAGTTCTTCGGCAACATCGCTCTTCTGTGCCAGCAAGACCATTTCCTGCTCCAGGCGTTGCGGGTCGAGTTCGGCCTGCATGTCGCTGAAGCGGTCGAGGATCTTCTGCCGCTGGGCGGCGAGCATCTGCGGCACCAGCGCGCGCAGGGTGGTGACTTCCTGGCTCATGTTGTCCAGGCGCTCGTTGATCAGCCGCGCCAGCTCCGCGCCTTCGCGGTTACGGCCATTTTTCAGCTCCTGGAGCGCCGCGTCGAACAGCTCGATGGCTTCGACGTTCAAGGCTTGCGGGTCGTTGGCATCGGCGACCAGCACGCCGGGCCAGGCCAGTACTTCCAGGGGATTGAGCGGTGCCGGCTGTTTGATCAGGCTGGCCACGGTTTCGGCGGCGGCCACCAGTTGTGCGGCGCGCTCACGGTCCACCTGCAACGGCTTGCCGGCGTTTTCTTCGTTGAAGCGCAGGGTGCACTCGACCTTGCCGCGGGAAATCCCCTGGCGCAGCGACTCGCGTACGGCGCCTTCAAGATCGCGGAAGGCTTCCGGCAGGCGCAGGTGCGGTTCGAGGTAACGATGGTTGACCGAGCGCAGTTCCCATATCAGTGTGCCTTGGGTCCCGGCTCGTTCGACACGAGCAAAGGCGGTCATGCTGTGCACCATGGGAAGTACCTCGCAGATAAATGAAGGGAAAGCCGACAGGCCGCAAAGGCGCAGGATTGTAACGCAGTGCGCTGCCGGCTCCCATCAACGGATGTGACAAACACCGCCGTGAACCTCGACAAAAACCGGCCGGCGCCCGCTGGGGGCGGGGTTTGAGCCGTGCGACGGGCGGCGGGCCGGCCTTTCGCGCTCAGGCATGTCCAGTCGCGGCCTGGCGCTCTATAATGCTCGGCAGATTCGAACCCAGTACAGGTATCCCCTATGAAACGTCCAAGTGGTCGCGCTGCCGATCAGCTCCGCTCGATCCGCATCACCCGCAACTACACCAAGCACGCCGAAGGGTCGGTACTGGTTGAGTTTGGCGACACCAAAGTCGTCTGCACGGTCAGCGTCGAAAATGGTGTTCCACGCTTCCTGAAAGGCCAGGGCCAAGGCTGGCTGACCGCCGAGTACGGCATGCTGCCGCGCTCCACCGGTGAGCGTAACCAGCGCGAAGCCAGCCGTGGCAAACAGGGTGGCCGCACCCTGGAAATCCAGCGCCTGATCGGCCGCTCCCTGCGCGCCGCGCTGGACATGAGCAAACTGGGCGACATCACCCTGTACGTCGACTGCGACGTGATCCAGGCTGACGGCGGCACCCGCACCGCGTCCATCACCGGCGCCATGGTTGCCCTGGTCGATGCGCTGCGTGTGGTCAAGAAACGTGGCGGCCTGAAAGGCGGCGACCCGCTCAAACACATGATCGCTGCTGTTTCGGTGGGCATGTACCAGGGCGAGCCGGTGCTGGACCTGGATTACCTCGAAGACTCCGCAGCCGAAACCGACCTGAACGTGGTCATGACCAGCGCTGGCGGTTTCATCGAAGTTCAGGGCACCGCTGAAGGCGCGCCGTTCCAGCCGCACGAACTCAACGCCATGCTGGAGCTGGCGCAGAAAGGCATGACCGATCTGTTCGAGCTGCAAAAGGTGTCGCTGGCTGACTGAGCCATCGCCCAATAAAAAAGCCGACCCAAGGGTCGGCTTTTTTGTGGCTGGCGATCAGATCGTCAGCGTCCAGTCGTAATCCACGATCAGCGGCGCGTGTTGCGAGAAGCGCGGCTGGCGCGGCAGGCGTGCGCTTCGTACGAAGCGGCGCAGGCCGGGGGTCAGCAACTGGTAGTCGAAGCGATAGCCCAGGTTGAGCATCTCGGCTTGTTCGTTATCTGGCCACCAGCTGTACTGGTCGCCTTCGCGGCTGACTTCGCGCAGGGCATCGACATAGCCCATGTTGCCGACGATCTCGTCCATCCACGCGCGTTCCGGGGCGAGGAAGCCTGGCGACTGCTGACTGTCGCGCCAGTTCTTGATGTCGAGCTTCTGCTGCGCCACGTACAGCGAGCCGCAATAGATGTATTCGCGGCGTTTACGACGTTGCTTGTCCAGGTACTTGGCGAAGTCGTCCATCAACTTGAACTTCTGGTTCAGGTCTTCGTCGCCGTTCTGCCCGGAAGGCAGCAACAGGGTTGCAATACTGACTTTGTCGAAATCGGCCTGCAGGTAACGTCCGTAGCGGTCGGCTGTCTCGAAGCCCAGGCCGCTGATGACTGCCTTGGGCTGCAACCGCGAATAAAGTGCCACGCCGCCTTGGGCGGGTACTTCTGCGTCGCAGGCATAAAGGAAGTAGCCATCTAGCTGAAAAGCCGGGTCGTCGAGTTCAAAGGCCGAGGCGCGGGTATCCTGAAGGCAGATGACGTCGGCATTCTGAGCTTGCAGCCAGCTGAGCAAACCACGCTCGACCGCAGCCTGAATGCCATTAACGTTCACACTGATGATCCGCATAAATGGCCCCAAAAATCACGTGCGTGTATGATACCCGAGCTCTACTCAATTAGCTAAATCCGTGGTAATCCGGGACTCTTCATGCAGCCGTATCAGCGCGACTTCATTCGTTTTGCCATCGATCGCGGGGTTCTGCGCTTCGGTGAGTTCACTCTCAAGTCGGGTCGTACCAGCCCGTATTTCTTCAATGCCGGCTTGTTCAACAGTGGCTCGGCCCTGGCCCAGCTCGGACGTTTCTATGCGGCGGCGATCGTCGACAGCAAGATTCCGTTCGATGTCCTGTTCGGCCCGGCCTACAAGGGTATTCCCCTCGCTGCGGCGACTGCGGTGGCCCTGGCCGAGCAGCATCAGCTTGACGTGCCATGGTGCTTCAACCGCAAGGAAGCCAAGGACCACGGCGAAGGCGGCAGCCTGGTGGGCGCGGCGCTGACGGGCGACGTGCTGATCATCGACGACGTGATCACCGCAGGCACCGCGATCCGCGAAGTCATGCAGATCATCCAGGGCCAGCAGGCCAAGGCCGCTGGCGTACTGATCGCGTTGAACCGCCAGGAGCGCGGCAACGGCGAGCTGTCGGCGATCCAGGAAGTGGAGCGCGATTTCGGCATTCCGGTGGTCAGCATCGTTTCGCTGACCCAGGTCCTTGAGTTCCTCGCCGACGATCCGGCGCTCAAGCAGCACCTGCCGGCAGTGGAAGCCTACCGCGCCCAATTCGGCGTCTGAAATGAAAACGGGCCGCTTCAAGCGGCCCGTTTTCATTTGGCTTAGTCTTTTCCGTAATTCGGCGAGCGGGGTCCGTAGAGGATTCCGCCGTTCTTGTACGGTGTCAGCAGACGGGCCCCGGTGATCCCGGCAATCGGGTAGCCGGCATCGTCCTGGACGCTGCTGATGATCTGATTGACCGCAGCGGTGATCAGCAGGCCGATCAGCCCGCCACCGCTGTTGTTCTGGTTCTCCTGGCTGGACGCCGTGGCCGCACCGGTCCACAGGGTCTTGCCGCTGCGCAGGTCGACCAGGCTGGCCTTGGCCGTCACGATGGTCGCGCTGCTGATGACCATGTAGCGGGTGCCATAGTCGCTCACGGTGACATACAGCGCCGCGTCCGCGCCGAAGATGTCGTGCAGCTTGTTGGTGGGCAACTGGTGGATGTCGCTCGGCGTGGTCATGCCGTTCTGGCGGAAGGTTTCATCGACCAGCGCCACCGGCAGCACGTAATACCCGGCTTCTGCCAGCGGGTAGGTCACGCTCGACAGCATGCTGTAGGTCGCCTTCACATCCGGCGACTCGTTCAGCGGCGGCAGGATGAGGATCGAACGCGGGTTGGCCTGCTTGTACTCCGAGTAATCGACGCTCTTCTGCTGGTTGGCGCAGCCGGCGAACAGCGCAAGGATGCAGGCACTCGCCGCCAGTTTTAACAGACGCTGGATCATTGTTTGGCCACTCCCTGCCGTGCGTTTTTCAGCAGAAAGTCCATGTAGGCCGCCGACTCGGGGAACAACGCCTTCTCGGTCTGGAACTGCTGGACCATCTGATCATCCTTGCCCAGGCTCGAATACAGCAGGCCAAGCTGGGCGTGGTAGCCCGGAGGAACGGCGCCGTTCTTGGCGCGAATTTTCTGCAGATCGCCTTCCAGTGCTTCGGCCTGGGCTTCTTTCGATTCGCCCTTGAAGTACTGATAGACCTGCGGTTGGTAGCTTTCCCACTGGTACAGGGTTTTTGGCCCGGTGCAGCCGGACAGCAGGATGCTGCCCAGCAAGACGCCGGCGGCTGCGCGCCAGCTCAGGGTTGCCGTACTCATTACGGTTCGTCCTTGTGCGTAGAGTCTTTAAGGGGTGACAGGCTTCCAGGCGCCGCTTTCCACGGCATCGACCAGCTTGTTCACGGCTTCGCGCATGGCCAGGTCGAGCACCTTGCCATTAAGCGTCGAGTCGTAGCTGGCAGTACCGCCGAAACCGATGATTTCGCGGTTGGACAGGGCGTACTCGCCCGCGCCCTGGCTGGAATAGACCACTTCGGAGGTGCTGATGTTGACGATGTTCAGCGCAACCTTGGCGTAAGCGATCTGGGTCTTGCCGCGGCCGAGGATGCCGAAGAGCTGATGGTCGCCGACTTCCTTGCGACCGAACTCGGTCACATCACCGGTCACCACGTAGTCCGCGCCTTTCAGGCGCTGGGCCTGGCCTTTGATGGCGGCTTCCTGCTGGATCTCGCTCATGTTGTCGCGGTCCAGCACGTTGAAGCGATTGGTCTGCTGCAGGTGGGTGATCAGGATGGTTTTCGCCTGACCGCCGAGACGGTCGATGCCGTCGGAGAAGATGCCGCGCATGTAGCTGGAGCGGTTATCGAACTTGCCGACCGCGATAGGCGCACGCACACCGCTGTAGGGGCGGCTGACGCTCTCGACCTGCTGTACGGCGACGGCTCGGGACGTTTCTGTTGCACAACCTGCCAGCGACCCGAAAGCGATGGCGGCTGCCAGCACGAGTCCATGTGAAGCATATTTCACGCTGTTTCTCCCAAATAAACACAGAAAGTCGGTTCAAGCGATCATGAAAAAGCCCGCCTGGAAGCGGGCTTTTCAGTGAAAGGTATTACTGACGTGGCTTGCGGTTGGTGATCAGGGTGCCCACGCCGCTGTCGGTGAAGATTTCCAGCAGGACCGCGTTCGGTACGCGACCGTCGATGATGTGCGAGCTGTGCACGCCGCCCTGGACCGCTTCCAGTGCGCAACGGATCTTCGGCAGCATGCCGCCGTAGATGGTGCCGTCGGCGATCAGGCTATCGACCTGTTCGGTGCTCAGGCCGGTCAGTACGGTGCCTTGCTTGTCCATCAGGCCGGCGATGTTGGTCAGCAGCATCAGTTTCTCGGCTTTCAGGGCCTCGGCGACTTTGCCCGCGACCAGGTCGGCGTTGATGTTGTAGGACTCGCCGTTCGGGCCTACGCCGATAGGCGCGATGACCGGAATGAAATCACCCTTGACCAGCATGTTCAGCAGGTCGGTGTTGACGCCAACGACTTCGCCGACGTGGCCGATGTCGATGATTTCCGGCGTGGTCATTTCCGGGGTCTGACGGGTGACGGTGAGCTTTTTCGCACGGATCAGCTCAGCGTCCTTGCCGGTCAGGCCGATGGCGCTGCCGCCATGACGGTTGATCAGGTTGACGATGTCCTTGTTCACCTGGCCGCCGAGGACCATCTCCACCACGTCCATGGTCTGGGCGTCGGTGACGCGCATGCCATCGACGAAACGGCTTTCGATCGACAGGCGCTTGAGCAGGTCACCGATCTGCGGGCCACCACCGTGGACGACCACCGGGTTGATGCCGACGGCCTTCATCAGGACCACGTCGCGCGCGAAGCCGGTTTTCAGCTCCTCGCTTTCCATCGCGTTGCCGCCGTACTTGATCACCAGGGTCTTGCCGACAAAGCGTCGGATGTAAGGCAGCGCTTCGGACAGTACCTGGGCGACATGGGTAGCGGCATCGCGATCGAGGGTCATGCAGGGCTCCAGTTGGAACAAGTGGTTCGGTCAGAACGGTAGTTGCAGGTCAGGGGCCACGCGCTTGAGTTGCGCGTGGAAAACAGCCTTGATTCGCTGCAGTTCGGCTTCGTTGTCGGCCTCGAAACGCAGCACCAGTACCGGTGTGGTATTGGACGCGCGGACCAGGCCCCAGCCGTGGGGATAATCGACCCGGACACCGTCAATGGTGGTCAGGTCGGCTTTGCCCCAGTCGGCGTCGCGTTGCAGTGCATCAATGATGGCGAATTTACTCTCGTCGGTCACATCAATGTTGATTTCCGGTGTGGAAATATCATTCGGGAAGCCGGCGAACAGGGTTTCGGCGTCCAGCGCGGTCTTGCTGAGGATCTCCAGCAAACGCGCAGCGCTGTAGATGCCGTCGTCGAAGCCGAACCAGCGTTCCTTGATGAAGATGTGCCCGCTCATCTCACCGGCCAGCAGCGCGCCGGTTTCCTTCATTTTCTTCTTGATCAGCGAGTGGCCGGTCTTCCACATCCGCGAACGGCCGCCGTATTCGGCGATCAGCGGGGTCAGGCGGCGGGTGCATTTGACGTCGAAGATGATCTCGGCGCCGGGGTTGCGGGCCAGCACGTCCTGGGCGAAGAGCATCAGCAGGCGGTCCGGGTAGACGATGCTGCCGGCGTTGGTCACCACGCCGACGCGGTCGCCGTCACCATCGAAGGCCAGGCCGAGGTCGGCGCCGGTTTCCTTGACCTTGGCGATCAGGTCCACCAGGTTTTCCGGCTTGCCCGGGTCCGGGTGATGGTTGGGGAAGTTGCCGTCGACCTCGCAGAACAGCGGAATGACCTCGCAGTTCAGCGCTTCGATCAGTTGCGGGGCGTTGACGCCAGCGGCGCCGTTACCGCAGTCCACCACCACTTTCAGGCGCTTGGCGAGCGTGATGTCGCCGACGATCTGCTGGTGATAGCGCGGGAGGATGTCGACTTTCTCGACCTTGCCTTCGCCGCGGCTCAGGTCGTTGGTTTTCAGCCGGGTCAGCAGCGCCTGGATCTGTTCGTTGGCCAGGGTGTCGCCGGCGATGACGATCTTGAAACCGTTGTAGTTCGGCGGGTTGTGGCTGCCGGTGAGCATCACCCCGGATTTTCCGGCGAGCACGTTGGCGGCGTAGTACAGCGCGGGGGTCGGCACCAGGCCGACGTCGCTGACTTGGCAACCGGCATCGACCAGGCCCTGGATCAGCCGTTCCACCAGCATCGGTCCGGACAGGCGACCGTCGCGGCCAACCGACACGTTCGGTTCGCCCTGGGCCAGGCTCTGTGCACCGATGGCGCGTCCAATCCAATAAGCCGTTTCGGCGTGCAGGGTATCGCCCACGACACCACGGATATCGTAGGCGCGGAAGATGCTGTCAGGCAGTGCGGAGATCAGTTGGGCCATATCGTTCATCACGGAACTCCAGTCTCGATGGCTTTCGGGCGTGTGGAACGCTTGGACGGCCATTTTGCCGGAGAGTTCGCCCCCGGCATGGATCCGGGGGCGATCACGAGGATTATTGGCTACCGGAGTGACCGAAGCCGCCAGCACCGCGTTGGCTCTCGTCGAAGGCCTCGACGATGTCGAAATGAGCTTGTACCACCGGCACCAGAACCAGTTGCGCGATGCGCTCGCCGACGGTGATGGTGAAGGCGTTCTGGCCACGGTTCCAGCAGGAAACCATCAGCTCGCCCTGGTAGTCGGAGTCGATCAGGCCGACCAGGTTGCCCAGCACGATGCCGTGTTTGTGACCGAGGCCCGAGCGCGGCAGGATCAGCGCCGCCAGGCCCGGGTCGCCGATGTAGATCGACAGGCCGGTGGGGATCAGCAGGGTCTGGCCCGGCTCCAGGACTGTGTCTTCCTTGAGCATGGCGCGCAGGTCGAGACCGGCCGAGCCTGGGGTGGCGTACTGCGGCAGCGGGAATTCGCCGCCGATGCGTGGATCGAGAATCTTGGCTTGCAAAGCGTGCATGGGGTCAAACCTGGTTGAGGCGTTCGGCGATGAAGGCGACCAGTTGGCGGGCGATCTTGCCCTTGCTGGTCTGCGCGAACAGGGTTTCATGGAGCTGACGGTCGATCACGCTGCAGGCGTTTTCCTCGCTGTTGAAGCCAATGCTGGGGTTGGCCACGTCATTGGCGACGATCAGGTCGAGGTTCTTGTCCTTGAGCTTGCGTGCGGCGTAATCGAGCAGGTGTTCGGTCTCGGCGGCGAAGCCAACGCTGAACGGACGGTCCGGACGGGTGGCGATAGTGGCCAGGATGTCCGGGTTGCGCACCATCTGCAGCAGCAGGCCGTCACCGGTCGTAGGGTCTTTCTTGAGTTTTTGCGGGGCGACGACTTCCGGACGGTAGTCGGCGACCGCAGCCGAAGCGATGAACAGGTCGCAGGGAATCGCCGCTTCACAGGCCGCGAGCATGTCGCGGGCGCTGACCACGTCGATCCGGGTGACCCGATCAGGCGTCGGCAGGTGCACCGGGCCGGTGACCAGGGTCACCCGCGCGCCGGCTTCGGCCGCGGCTTCGGCGAGGGCGAAGCCCATCTTTCCGGAGCTGTGGTTGGTGATGTAGCGCACCGGGTCGATGTTTTCCTGGGTCGGACCGGCGGTGATCAGCACGTGCTTGCCGGTCAGCGACTGGCGCTGGAAGCACTCGGCGGCGGACCAAGCCAGGTCGCTGGCCTCGAGCATGCGGCCCAGGCCGACGTCGCCGCAGGCCTGGCTGCCCGAGGCCGGGCCGAAGACCTGGATCGAGCGGCTTTGCAGGGTTTCGAGGTTGGCCTGGGTGGCCGGATCGCGCCACATGGCCTGGTTCATGGCCGGGGCCACGGCAACGGTGGCGTCGGTGGCCAGCACCAGGGTGGTCAGCAGATCGTCGGCCACGCCTTGGGCCAGGCGAGCGATGAGATCGGCGGTGGCTGGCGCCAACAGCACCAGAACGGCCCACTTGGCCAGTTCGATGTGGCCCATCGCCGCTTCGGCAGCGGGATCCAATAGGTCCATGTGCACGGGGTGCCCAGAGAGGGCTTGCATGGTCAGGGGGGTGATGAATTCAGCACCGCCACGGGTCATGACCACGCGCACCTGGGCGCCGTGTTCCAGAAGTCGGCGAACCAGCTCGGCGCTCTTGTAGGCGGCGATGCCGCCGCCGACGCCGAGAACGATGCGTTTCCGATACAGCCGCTGCATAGGCCTGCCTTTTTCTGATGAGGGTTTGCGCGCAACGCCAACGCCTCCCCAGGCCGGATCGCTGCGCAAAAAGTGGCCGCTAAGATATCACAGGGCTGCTCCCTGCAAGAGCGCCGGGAGCAGTAACGGACAGACAGAGGGAAATTGTCATGAGTATCAGGGACTGGCCCGTGGCAGAACGGCCACGGGAAAGACTGTTGGGGCAAGGAGCCGCGAGTCTCTCGGATGGGGAGTTGTTGGCTATTTTCCTGCGGACGGGGGTGCGAGGGCGCAGTGCGGTGGATTTGGCCCGGCACCTGTTGAGCCGCTTTGGCGGGCTGCGGGGGTTGCTGGAAGCGGATCAGCCGTGCTTCAACAAGGAGCTGGGGCTGGGGCCGGCCAAGTACGCCCAGCTACAGGCGGTGATGGAAATGGCGAGGCGTCATCTGGGCGAGCACCTCAACCACAGCGCGGCGCTGGAAAACCCGTCGGGGGTCAGGGCCTATCTGAAGGCGCAATTGAGGCACGAGAAACATGAAGTGTTCGGCTGCCTTTTCCTCGACACCAAGCACCGCCCGCTGGCCTTCGAAGCACTCTTCCATGGCTCGATCGACAGCGCCAACGTTTATCCACGGCAGGTGCTCAAGCGGGCCTTGGCACGCAACGCGGCGGCGTTGATTCTGTGCCACAACCATCCCTCCGGTAATCCCGAGCCGAGTCAGGCGGATATTCGCCTGACCTTGCGGCTGCGGGACGCGCTCGAAATGATCGATGTGCGCGTGCTCGACCACTTCATCATCGGCGACGGCGAGCCGCTGTCGATGCGCGAGCACGGCTGTTTCTTCAGCGATCCACTTTGACCCCGGAGAAGTCCTGGCGACCGAACGGGCTGACCTGATAGCCCTCAACGCCGCTGCGCATCAGCACGGCGGCGGTGGGGTGCGCCAGCGGC
The DNA here is from genome assembly GCF_903166565.1 of Pseudomonas sp. Marseille-P9899. NCBI lineage: Bacteria > Pseudomonadati > Pseudomonadota > Gammaproteobacteria > Pseudomonadales > Pseudomonadaceae > Pseudomonas > Pseudomonas sp. Marseille-P9899. The sequence goes on along the minus strand of NZ_CAESCG010000005.1, from coordinate 301,227 downwards.
AGCCACAGCGCCTGTTGCTGGATCTGCGCCTGGGCCTGCTGGTAAAGCCGGCTGCGCACGCTCTGGTCGCTGGTGGTCTTGCCGGCGCTGATCAACTGGTCCAGGCGCGGGTCGCAATAGCGGGCGAAGTTGGTCCCGGAGGTGACCGCGGCGCAGGAGAATTGCGGGCTGAGGAAGTTGTCCGGGTCGCCGTTGTCGCCGGCCCAGCCCATGAACAGCAAATCATGCTCGCCGGCCTTGGCCCGACGAATCAGCTCGCCCCACTCGATCACGCGGATCTCGGCCTTGATGCCGATCTTCGCCAGGTCCGCCTGCAGCAATTGCGCGCCCAGGCTCGGGTTGGGGTTGAGCAGGCTGCCGGACGGGCGGGTCCAGAGGGTGGTGCTGAAACCGTCGGGCAGGCCGGCTTTTTTCAACAGTTCCTGAGCTTTGGCCAGGTCTGTGGGGTAGCCGGGCAACGTTTTGTCGTAGCTCCAGGTGTTCGGCGGGAAAGGCCCGTTGGCGGCCACGGCGGTGCCTTCGAACACGGCCTTGAGGTAGCTGTCCTTGTCGAAGGCGAGGTTGATCGCCTGGCGCACTTCGGGTTTGTCCAGCGGCGGGTGCTGGCTATTGATGGCGACGAAGGCGGTCATGAAGGCTTCGGTTTTTTCGACCTTCAGGCTCGCATCGCCAGCCGCCGCAGCGATGTCCAGCGGCTTGGGCGAGAGGGCGATCTGGCATTCGTTGCGCCGCAGTTTCTGCAGGCGCACGTTGGCGTCCGGGGTGATGGCGAAGATCAGCGGGTCGACGGCGGGTTTGCCGGCGAAATAGTCCGGGTTGGCCTTGTAGCGAATGCTGGCGTCTTTCTGGAAACGGGTGAAGACGAAAGGTCCGGTGCCGATTGGCTGGCTGTTGAGCTTCTCCGGAGTACCGGCCTTGAGCAGTTGATCGGCGTATTCGGCCGGGTAGATCGAGGCGAAGCCCATGCTCAGGGTGGCGAGGAAGGTCGCGTCCGGGTGGCTCAGGGTGAAACGCACGCTCAGCGGGTCTGGCGCCTCGACCTGCTTGATCAGATCAGGCAGTTGCAGGGACTGGGCGTGAGGAAAACCGCTCTGGGCGATCTTGTGCCACGAGTGCGCGGGGTAGAGCATGCGCTGGAAGCTGAACAGCACGTCGTCGGCGTTCAGGTTGCGGCTGGGCTTGAAGTACGCGGTGGTGTGGAATTTCACTTCCGGGCGCAGCTTGAACTCGTAGACCAGGCCATCGGGGGAGACGGTCCAGCTTTCGGCCAGGCTCGGCACGACCTTGCCGGTGGCCGCATCGAACTCCACCAGGCGGTTCATCAGCACGTCGGCGGAGGCGTTGGTGGTGGTCAGCGCGTTGTACTGGACCACATCGAATCCTTCCGGACTGGCCTCGGTGCACACGCTGAGGGCGGCGGCCTGTGCCGCGGCGGGACCGAGCAGGGCGGCGAACAACAGGGGTAGAACGGCGGGACGCATAGGAATTCCTCAGGCTGAACGATGGCCCATCTGCCTGTGCAGTTTGGAAAAGTCCTACCCTAGTGCGCTGGATTACAAACGCCAACTGATTTTTCAGCAGTTTCGCGACGAGCGGTTGTCTGCCCCGCAGGCCCTGTAGCTTGCAGGACGGGCCCGGGAGCGGGGAGGGCAATTCACATCTTGTGTTGTTGTGCTCTGGTGTTTCTGGTATAAAGCAGCGCTCTTTTCTAGGGGCCCGGTGTGTAGCATCCTCGGGTGTAGCCGGTAAGACCCCGAAGAATCACGGCGCCTGGCGCCAAAGACTGAGAGATTAAGCGGCCAACCCATGCCGGGTTGGGCATGTGGTTTTAGAGGGCTGAGGCATGTCGAGAGTCTGTCAAGTTACTGGTAAGGGTCCAGTAACCGGGAACAATATTTCCCACGCAAACAACAAAACCCGTCGTCGTTTCCTGCCGAACCTGCAGCATCATCGCTTCTGGGTCGAGTCCGAGAAGCGTTTCGTGCGTCTGCGCGTTTCCGCCAAAGGCATGCGTATCATCGACAAGCGCGGCATTGACGTCGTTCTGGTCGAAATTCGCCGTAACGGCATCAAGGTTTAAGGGAGAAAGTCATGCGTGAATTGATCCGTTTGGTGTCGAGCGCTGGTACTGGCCACTTCTACACCACCGACAAGAACAAACGCACTACTCCGGACAAGATCGAGATCAAGAAATACGATCCGGTCGTCCGTAAGCACGTGACGTACAAGGAAGCCAAGATCAAGTAATTGGTCTGGTTTTCAGAAAAAGCCCGTATCTCCGGATACGGGCTTTTTTTATGCGCAAAAAAACGCCCGGCGCAGTGCCGGGCGTTTTTCCATTTCAGGGCGTTCAACCGAAATTGAAGCCTTCGACCACACCGCTGTCGCTGGTGAAGACATGGATACGGTCGAGGTCGTAGTCCAGGGTGGTGGCTTCTCCAGAGGCGACAATGCGAGTGCGGCCGGTCAGTTCGCCGATCTGCGCCTTGGTGCACGTGAGGTAGGGGGTGCCGATCAGGTGCTGGAGTACTACCAGCACTTCTTCATTGGTCATGGCGCGTCTTCCTTGTAGGGTCGATGTCCGAAATGGACCGCGCCATGCTCCTCCCGCCCCGGTTGCGCCCGGCGGTAGTTATCTATTTCTGCTCGAACATCACGTAGATCTTGCGGCATGGCTCGAGCACTTCCCAGGTGCCTTTGAAACCGGCGGGAATCACGAAGCGATCACCGGCCCGCAGCGTCTTGGCCTGGCCCTGTTCGTCGCGCAGGACCGAGACGCCATAAACGATTTCGCAGTATTCGTGTTCGGTGTAGTTGACGGTCCATTGCCCCTCCGCACCTTCCCACACGCCAGCAGCAAATTGGCCACACGGGCTGGCGTAGTGGTTGTAGACCGCCTGCTCAGGGTCGCCCTTAAGCACCTTTTCGGCGGCGGGGCGGTAGCGTTCGACTTCGGTCAGGGCGTGGGAAAAATCGACAATCTGCTGGATATTCATGAAGCGGCTCGCCTTATTGTTAAATAAATTGAACATCACTAAGCATTTATCGGCAAAGTGTCAAATATATTGATAATGCGTGTGTCAGTAGTTTAGGGTGTCGAATGCTGTAGAGCGATGACCGCTCCAGCAGAATTTTCCGACAGCGTCGCCGACCTCACGTGCAGCGCTGCATCTCTACAACAGGAGGAGTTTGGTATGACCACCCTGACGCGTGCGGACTGGGAACAGCGTGCCCAGCAACTGAAGATCGAAGGCCGTGCTTTCATCAATGGTGAATACACCGCTGCTGTCTCGAACGCGACGTTCGAGTGCTCCAGCCCGGTCGACGGACGCCTCCTGGCGCACATCGCCAGTTGCGATGAAGCTGATGCCCAGCGCGCCGTGGAAAACGCCCGCGCCACCTTCAACTCCGGTGTCTGGTCGCGCATGGCGCCGGCCAAGCGCAAGGCCACCCTGATCCGCTTCGCCAACCTGCTCAAGCAGAACGTAGAAGAGCTGGCGCTGCTGGAAACCCTGGACATGGGCAAGCCGATCGGCGATTCGTCGACCATCGACATCCCGGCCGCCGCCAACGCGCTGGCCTGGAACGGCGAAGCCATCGACAAGGTGTACGACGAAGTCGCGCCGACCGCGCATGACCAGCTTGGTCTGGTGACCCGCGAGCCGGTGGGCGTTGTCGCCGCCATCGTGCCGTGGAACTTCCCGCTGCTGATGGCCTGCTGGAAACTCGGCCCGGCGCTGGCCACCGGTAACTCGGTGATCCTCAAGCCGTCCGAAAAATCCCCACTGACCGCCATCCGCATCGCCCAACTGGCGGTAGATGCCGGTATCCCGGCTGGCGTGCTGAACGTGCTGCCAGGTTTCGGTCACACCGTCGGCAAGGCCCTGGCCCTGCACATGGACGTCGATACCCTGGTGTTCACCGGTTCGACCAAGATCGCCAAGCAACTGATGATTTACGCTGGCGAATCGAACATGAAGCGCGTCTGGATGGAAGCCGGCGGCAAGAGCCCGAACATCGTCTTCGCTGACGCCCCGGACCTGAAAGCCGCTGCTGAAGCTGCTGCCAGCGCCATCGCGTTCAACCAGGGCGAAGTCTGCACCGCCGGCTCGCGCCTGCTGGTGGAGCGTTCGATCAAGGACCAGTTCCTGCCGATGGTGCTGGAAGCACTGAAGGCCTGGAAACCGGGCAACCCGCTGGACCCGGCGACCACCGTCGGCGCGCTGGTGGACACCCAGCAGATGAACACCGTGCTCGGCTACATCGAGTCGGCCCACGCCGACGGCGCCAAGCTGGTGGCGGGCGGCAAGCGCATCCTTGAAGAAACCGGCGGCACTTACGTCGAGCCGACCATCTTCGACGGCGTGAACAACGCCATGCGCATCGCCAAGGAAGAGATCTTCGGCCCAGTGCTGTCGGTCATCACCTTCGACACCGTCGAGGAAGCCATCGCCATCGCCAACGATACCCAGTACGGCCTGGCCGCCGGTGTATGGACCGCGAACATCACCAAGGCCCACCAGACCGCCAAGGCGCTGCGCGCCGGCAGCGTCTGGGTCAACCAGTACGACGGCGGCGACATGACCGCGCCGTTCGGTGGCTTCAAGCAGTCCGGAAACGGCCGCGACAAGTCGCTGCACGCGCTGGACAAGTACACCGAGCTGAAAGCCACCTGGATCAAGTTGTAACAGCACAGGCGCGGCCTTGAGCCGCGCCCGTCCGATCCGGTCGCACAGCCGGGCCTGCCGCAAAGCAGGCCCGGCTGTGTCGTCTGTGCCGTCTGAAAATCTACGAGGAGCGTGAAATGCGTTGGGGGACTTACTTCGCCGTGTTGGCGGCGGTGCTCAGTGTCGGCCTGGCGCTGGGCGTCAGCATGCCGCTGGTGTCCTTGCGCCTGGAAAGCTGGGGCTACGGCAGCTTCGCCATCGGTGTGATGGCGGCGATGCCGGCGATTGGCGTGTTGTTGGGCGCCAGTCTGTCCAGCCGCTTGGCGGCCTACTTCGGTACGCCGGGGCTGATGCGCTTGTGCCTGTGGGCTGGCGCGCTGTCGATCGGTGCGCTGGGGCTGTTGCCCAGCTATCCGGTGTGGCTGGTGCTGCGTTTGCTGATCGGCGTGGTCCTCACCATCGTGTTCATCCTTGGCGAAAGCTGGATCAACCAGTTGGTGGTGGAGCAATGGCGCGGGCGCCTGGTGGCGCTGTACGGCAGCAGTTATGCCTTGAGCCAGCTCGCGGGGCCGTTGCTGCTCGGCGTGGTCGGTTCGGAGAATGACCTGGGCTTCTGGATCGGCGTCGGCTTGCTGCTGGTGTCGCCGCTGTTGCTGTTCGGGCGCAGTGGCGCGCCGAGCACCGAGGCCGGTGCGGTGACGTTCCGCGACCTGTTCGGCTTCTGCCGCAACCTGCCGGTGATCGCTTGGGCCATTGCCTTGTTCGCCGCGTTCGAGGCGATGATTCTGCCCCTGTTGCCGGTGTACTGCCTGCAACAGGGTTTCACCGCCGAGGTCGCGCTGTTCATGGTCAGCACCGTGGTGGTGGGCGATGCGGTACTGCAACTGCCGATCGGCGCGCTGGCCGACCGCATCTCCCGGCGTACCTTGTTCAGTGGCTGCGCGCTGACTCTGGCGCTGTCCAGCATCGCCATTCCGCTGCTGTTGCAGACGCCGCTAATCTGGCCGATGTGGGTGTTGTTCGGCGCCAGCGCCGGCGGCTTGTTCACCTTGTCGCTGATCCTGATCGGCGAGCGCTTTCGCGACGATGCGCTGGTGCGTGCCAACGCCCATGTGGCGCAGCTCTGGGGCATCGGTTGCCTGATCGGGCCGCTGGCTGCGGGGGCGGGTAGCCAGTGGGTCAGCGGACATGCGTTGCCGTGGTTCATGGCCATTGGGGCGTTGGGCCTGGTGCTTTTGTCGCGCCGTCCCAATGCGTTCGAGCCGGCAGCGGCTTAGAGCATCTTCTCCAACCCGACAGCCTTGGTGATCCACGCATTGAATCGTCGCCACAGGCCGCCGGGTTCGGTGGTCAGCACACGTTGCTGGCCGTTGTCCTCGGTGACCCATACCAGCTTTCCGTCCTGCAATTTCACCTGATACGCCACCGCTGGCGCCGTGCCCTGGATCGCCAGGTCGCGGGTGTATTGCGCGAGTTCCGGGCTGTCCACCAGCACCCCGACTTCGGTGTTCCACAGCACCGAGCGCGGGTCGAAGTTGAACGAGCCGATGAAGGTCTTCTGGCGGTCGAAGACGATGGCCTTGCTGTGCAGGCTCGAATCCGAGCCGCCCCTGACGCTGTAGCGCGGTTGCCCAGGATCACCGGGCTGGCGCCGCAATTCGAAGAGCTTCACGCCATGTTCCAGCAACGCCTTGCGATAAGGCGCGTAGCCACCGTGCACGGCGGGTACGTCGGTGGCTTCCAGGGAGTTGGTCAGCAGGCTCACCGAGACGCCGGCGTCGGCGCGGCCGGTCAGGGACAGCAGGCCAGGCTCGCGGGGCACGAAGTACGCCGAGATCAGTATCAGTTCATGGCGCACGTTGTTGAGATCCGGCGCCAGTTGCTGGCTCATCAGCAACTGCGGGTCCGGCTCGTCGTCGGCCAGCACCTTGCTCGGCGCATCCCACAGGGCCTGGCTGTGGGCCCAGATCAGTTCGTTGCGCCAGAGGTCGAGGCGCGGCTGGGTCTGGTAGGCCATCAGCCGGTCGTAGAGTTGTTTGTGCTGCAGCCGCGCCTCGATCAGTGACTGCTCCAGGCGCTGGCGGCTGGCGCGCAGGTCGTCGGCGTCCGGCTGGCGGTAGAGGAAATCACCGATGGGCTGGCTCAGGGCACTGTTCCAGTATTGGTCGAAGCTGTGCCCCAGTTGCTCGGCGACCGGGCCGACACCCAGCAGGTCGATGTCGGTGAAGTTCAGGTTCGGCTCGGCGTCGAAATAGGCGTCGCCCAGGTTGCGTCCGCCGACGATGGCCATGCTGTTGTCCACCAGCCACAGCTTGTTGTGCATTCGCCGGTGCTGGCGCGAGAGGTTGAACAGCCGGCCCATGGCTCGGGTGACGCCGGTGGTGCGGCCCAGTTGCAGCGGGTTGAACACGCGGATCTGGATGTTCGGATGGGCGGCCAGTACGCCCATCTGGGTGTCCTGGCCATCGCTGGTGGTGTCGTCGAGCAGGATGCGCACCCGCACGCCGCGGTCGGCGGCGGCCAGCAGTTCGTGCACCAGCGCGCGGGTGCTGAGGCCGTCGTTGACGATGTAGTACTGCAGGTCGATGCTGCTTTGCGCGTTGCGGACCAGTTCGGCGCGGGCGCGGAAGGCTTCGTTACTGTTGGGCAGCAGGCGAAAGCCGGAGCGCCCGTCATACGCCGCGGCCTGGCGTTGCACCGAACGGCCGAACGCCGAGTCGCTGGCCGGCAGGGCCTGGCTGACATCGCGCGGCACGCTGACGCTGGCACAGCCACTGAGGGCGAGCAGCAGGGTGAGCAGAAAGGGCAGGAGCCGATGACTGGTCAAATGAGGATTCCGTGGTCGCGGGGCAGTTGAACTGTAGACCGCGCGAAGCGGCGCAACGTTACCCGGCGATTACCTCCTCGGCCAGTAGACGAATGGCGGTTTCGCCGACGGTGCGCACCGCGGCTTCGATCGCCGGGCTCGGCCGGGCGGCGTAGTTCATGCGCAGGCAATTGCGGTACTTGCCCGAGGCGGAAAAGATGCTGCCCATGGCGATCTGTACGCCTTGCCCGAGCAGGGCGCGATTCAGACGCAGGGTGTCGAAGTGCTCGGGCAATTCGACCCAGAGCAGGAAGCTGCCCTGCGGCCGGCTGACCCGCGTGCCTTGCGGGAAGTAGCGGGTGACCCAGTCGATCATCTGGTCGCGACCGCGCTGGTACTGGCTGCGCATGCGTCGCAGGTGGGGCTGGTAATGGCCGGCCTCGATGAAGTCGGCGATCGCCAGTTGCGGCTGCGGCGCGGTGCTGCCGGTGCTGATGTACTTCATGTGCAGCACCCGCTCGAAGTAGCGTCCCGGCGCGACCCAGCCGATGCGCAGGCCGGGGGCGAGGGTCTTGGAGAAGGAACTGCACAGCAACACGCGTCCGTCATCGTCGAAGGACTTGATCGTCCGCGGTCGTGGGTAGGTGTAGGCCAGGTCGCCATACACATCGTCTTCGAGGATCGCCACGTCGAAGCGCTGGGCCAGGCTCAACAGGGCGCGCTTGCGAGCCTCGGGCATGATGTAGCCGAGCGGGTTGTTGCAGCTTGGCGTTACCTGGATCAGCTTGATCGGCCATTGTTCCAGCGCCAGTTCGAGGGCTTCGAGGCTGATGCCGGTGAGCGGGTCGGTGGGGATTTCCATGGCCTTCATGCCCAGGCCCTTGAGGGTCTGCATGGCGCCGTGGAAGCTCGGCGAATCCACCGCGACGATGTCGCCCGGTTCGCACACGGCGCGGATGCTCGCCGACAACGCTTCGTGGCAGCCGGTGGTGATCACCAGATCAGCGGCGTCCACCGTGCAGCCGGAGTCGAGCATCAGCCGCGCCACTTGCTCGCGCAGGGCCAGGTTGCCGCTGATGGTGTCGTAGTAGAGGCCCGGCATGTCCTGGCGGCGGCTGAGCTGGGCCAGGCTGCGCAGCAGCGGTTTCAGGGTCGGGCTGTCGACATCCGGCATGCCGCGCCCCAGTTGCACCACATCCTTGCGCGGCACGCTGCGCACCAGCTCCACCACGTGCTCCCACTGGGAGATATCCACAGGCCGCTGCGCCGGGCGACCGATCGCCGGCAGTGCCGGTAGGTTGCGGTGCTGCGGCACGAAGTAGCCGGACTTGGGCCGCGGTGCTACCAGGCCGTTGTCTTCCAGCATTCGATAGGCCTGCTGCACCGTGCTCAGGCTGACCCCGTGTTCAAGGCTCAGGGCGCGTATCGACGGCAGGCGATCACCCGGGCGATATAGGCCCTGTTCGATGCGGGCGCCCAGCAGTTCGGCGAGGTTGAGGTAGAGGGTCATGAGCGTACTCCAGACAGACCTGTAGGACATAACCAGTACAGATGTCGGAAAAATACAGCATTCAGAGCGAATTTTGCGAAATCTGTATGGAAATAATAGTCGCTGGTTGGATCTGTAATGCTTTTTCCCCGACGCGCATCCTTTCTCTACGGTTTCCCACCCTGAAAGGAGTGACGCGATGAACGGCCTGAGTGATGTGCGATTGAAGTTGTATGGCTGCGAACTGGAGCAAGGCCAGCGCAAATCACTGATCAAGACGCCGACCGGCATGGGTCGCCTGGGTCTGATGCTGCACCGCTGGCGCACCCGCCGGGCGCTGCTCGACCTGACGCCCGATCAGTTGAAAGACATCGGCCTGAGCCGCGAGGCCGCACAGGAAGAAGGGCTCAAGCCGTTCTGGCGCTCGTGATACAGATCAGGCCAGTGCCTTGAGCCGGTGCCAGAGCATGCCCAGTGCCAGTAGTGGTGAGCGCAGGTGTTTGCCGCCAGGGAAGGTGATGTGCGGCACACGGTCGAACAGATCGAAACGCCCGCTCTGCTGGCCGCTGATTGCTTCACCCAGTATCCGCCCGGCCAGGTGCGTGGCATTCAGTCCATGCCCGGCATACGCCTGGGCGTAATACACATTGGGTTGCTCACGCAGTCGCCCGATCTGCGGCAGGCGGTTGGCGCCGATGCCTATCATCCCGCCCCACTGGAAGTCGATGCGCACATCTGCCAACTGCGGGAACACCTTGAGCATCTTCGGCCGCATGTAGGCGCCGATGTCCTTCGGGTCTCGGCCGGAATAGTGGCAGGCACCGCCGAACAGCAGCCGGTGGTCGGCGGACAGGCGGAAGTAATCCACCGTTACCCGTTGGTCGCACACGGCCATGTTCTGCGGCAGCAGTTGCCGCGCCCGTTCTTCGCCCAGCGGCTCGGTGGCGATGATGTAGCTACCGGCGGGAAGAACCTTGCCGCCCAGTTCGCGGTTGAGGTCGTTGAGGTAGGCGTTGCAGCACAGCACCAGGGTGCTGGCGCGGACGCTGCCTTGCTCGGTGTGCACCGTTACCTGCGGGCCGTAGTCGATGCGGGTGACTGCGGACTCTTCGAAAATCTGCACGCCCAGTTGCGTCGCCGCCGCCGCCTCGCCGAGGGCGAGGTTCAGCGGGTGCAGATGGCCGGAGCCCATGTCGATCAGGCCGCCGGCGTAACGGTCCGAGCCGATCACGCTGTGCATCTGCTCGGGCTGGACCAGGCGCAGTTCGTGGCGATAGCCAAGGTCACGCAGGGCCTGGGCTTCTTCGGCGAAATCGTCGAATTCGCCGGGTTTGTTCGCGAGGTCACAGTAGCCCCAGGTCAGGTCGCAGGGGATGGCGTGGCGCTCGACGCGCTGTCGGACGATTTCCACCGCTTCCAGGCCCATCAGCTTCATCTGGCGCACGCCATCTTCGCCGATCACCGAGTGAAACTGCTCAAGACCGTGGCCGACGCCGCGGATCAGTTGCCCGCCATTGCGTCCGCTGGCACCCCAACCGACCTTGCGGGCTTCCAGCAGGATCACGCTGAAACCGCGGTCGGCCAGTTCGATGGCAGTGTTCAGCCCCGAGTAACCGCCGCCGACCACACAGACGTCGCAGCGCAGTTCGCCGGTCAGACGCGGATAGTCCGGCTGTGGGACGCTGCTGGCGGTGTAATAGGAAGCGGTGTGTGAGGTTGGCTGCTGAACGCGGGCGTTCATGGGGGGTATCCTGAGTCTGGATTCATAAAAGTCGACGCAGCATATGCCGCGCTTTCGTGGCCGGGCAACCGTCAGGCAAAATGGCCGGGTTTTTCCTTGCCCGTCCTTTCCGGTGCCCCTTTCGATGTCCTGTAATAGCCACAAGATTCGCTTCCTGCGCGACCAGATTCCTTCCTTCGACTGCGTCCCGGGTTGTCACGATTGCTGTGGGCCGGTGACCACCTCCAGCGAGGAGATGGCGCGCCTGCCGCGCAAGAGCGCCGAGGAGCAGGAAGCCGCGCTGGCCGAACTCAACTGCGTGCACCTCGGGCCCCAGGGCTGCACGGTGTACGAGGAACGGCCGCTGATCTGCCGGCTGTTTGGCACCACCCCGCGCTTGCCGTGCCCACGCGGGCGCGGCCCGCAAGAGATGATCGATGCGGGAGCCGAGCACTTGGTTCATCAGTTCATCGCCAGCACCCGTCAGGTGCTGGTGTAGGAATCAGTCGGGAATCGGCAGGTTCAGGCTTTCCTTCACTTCTTCCATGACGATGTAGCTCTTCGATTCGCGCACGTGCGGCAGCTTCAGCAGGATGTCGCCGAGCAGCTTGCGGTACGAAGCCATTTCGGAAATCCGCGCCTTCACCAGATAGTCGAAATCCCCCGAGACCAGATGGCATTCCAGCACGTGCGGCAGCTTGAGCACGGCGCGGCGGAATTCCTCGAAGGTGTCGCCGGACTTGTAGTCCAGGCTGATCTCCACGAACACCAGCAGGCTGCCCTTGAGGTGCTGCGGATTGAGGCGGGCGTTGTAGCCCATGATGATGCCTTCGCGCTCCAGGCGGCGGACCCGCTCGGTGCACGGTGTGGTCGAAAGCCCGACCTTTTCGCCCAGCTCGGTGAAGGAAATACGCCCGTCGGTCTGCAGGATGCGCAGGATATTCCGGTCGATCTTGTCCAGTTCACGCTTGCTTTGGTGCTGGGTTCTCATAGTGGATGCCCCTTTGTAAAAGCCGACTTTGCCGAGAATTCTCGCCAAATATAGGTTTTTATATAGTGAAATGCACTGCCTCGAGTTTTTTACACTGCGCGCATTCATGCCTTTCACAATAAATGTCGGCGGTGCGCCGCTTCGAGGGATACAACATGCGCGTTCTGGTACTTGGTAGCGGTGTGATCGGAACCGCCAGTGCCTACTATCTGGCCCGGCAAGGTTTCGAGGTCGTGGTGGTCGATCGCCAGCCGGCGGTGGCCATGGAAACCAGTTTTGCCAACGCCGGCCAGGTGTCGCCAGGTTATGCCTCGCCGTGGGCCGCGCCGGGCGTTCCGCTGAAAGCCATCAAGTGGCTGCTGGAGCGCCACGCACCCTTGGCCATCAAGGCCACGGGCGACGTCGATCAGTACCTGTGGATGGCCCAGATGCTGCGCAACTGCACCGCCAATCGCTACGCGGTGAACAAGGAGCGCATGGTGCGTCTGTCCGAGTACAGCCGCGACTGCCTCGATGAGCTGCGCGCCGAAACCGGTATCGCCTACGAAGGCCGCTCCCTCGGCACCACCCAACTGTTCCGCACCCAGGCGCAACTGGACAACGCCGCCAAGGACATCGCCGTCCTCGAACAGGCCGGCGTGCCTTACGAGCTGCTGGACCGTGAGGGCATTGCCCGCGTCGAGCCGGCCCTGGCCAATGTTTCCGATATCCTCGCCGGTGCCCTGCGCCTGCCGAATGACCAGACCGGCGACTGCCAACTGTTCACCACCCGCCTCGCGGAAATGGCGGTCAAGCTGGGCGTCGAGTTCCGCTTCGGCCAGAACATCCAGCGCCTGGACTTCGCCGGCGACCGTATCAACGGCGTGTGGATCGACGGCAAGCTGGAAACCGCTGACCGCTACGTGCTGGCGCTCGGCAGCTACTCGCCGCAACTGCTCAAGCCGCTGGGCATCAAGGCGCCGGTCTACCCGCTCAAGGGTTACTCGCTGACCGTGCCGATCACCAACCCGGACATGGCGCCAACCTCGACTATTCTCGACGAGACCTACAAGGTCGCGATCACCCGTTTCGACAACCGCATCCGCGTTGGCGGCATGGCTGAAATCGCCGGTTTTGACCTGTCGCTGAACCCGCGTCGGCGCGAAACGCTGGAGATGATCGTCAACGATCTCTATCCTCTTGGCGGCAATCTGCGCGAGGCCGAATTCTGGACCGGTCTGCGCCCGACCACGCCGGACGGTACGCCGATCGTGGGTGCCACACCGTTCCGCAACCTGTTCCTCAACACCGGTCACGGCACGCTCGGCTGGACCATGGCATGCGGTTCCGGCCGTCTGCTGGCTGACCTGATCGCGCGGAAAAAGCCGCAGATCAGTGCCGAAGGCCTCGATATTTCACGCTACGGACAACACCAGGAGACCGCCAAGCATGGCAATCCAGCGCCAGCTCACCAATGAGCGCATGAGTCAGATCGTCACCCACAACGGCACCCTGTATCTGGCGGGCCAGGTGGGCAACGACATGAACGCCGGGATCGAACAACAGACCCGTGAAACGCTGGGCAATATCGAACGCCTGCTGGACCTGGCAGGCACCGACAAGAACCGTCTGCTTTCGGTGACCATCTACCTGAAAGACATCGATGCCGATTTTCAGGGCATGAACGCGGTGTGGGACAAGTGGCTGCCCAAAGGCGTCGCGCCGGCCCGCGCCACGGTCGAAGCCAAGCTTTGCGAACCGGAAATCCTGGTTGAAATGTCGGTGGTTGCCGCGCTTCCGTAACGCTCTCTCGTCTTCACCCGGTGCCGTTCAGGCACCGGGTCTTTTTTCCTCAAACAGACTGCCAGAAGGCTGCCGTCATGCGTCCCGCCCGTGCCCTGATCGACCTGCAAGCACTCCGCCACAACTTCCAGATTGCCCGTCAACTCTCCGGGGCCCGCGCCCTGGCGGTGATCAAGGCTGACGCCTACGGGCATGGCGCGGTGCGCTGCGCCCAGGCGCTGGAAGCCGAGGCCGATGGTTTTGCCGTGGCCTGCATCGAAGAGGCGCTGGCGCTGCGCGAGGCGGGGATCAAGGCACCGGTGCTGCTGTTGGAAGGCTTCTTCGAGGCCGACGAACTGCCGCTGATCGTCCAGCACGATTTCTGGTGCGTGGTGCATTCGTTGTGGCAACTGGAGGCGATCGAGAAGGCTGCGTTGGCCAAGCCGATTCAGGTCTGGCTCAAGCTCGACTCGGGCATGCACCGGGTGGGCCTGCATCCGAAGGACTATCAACCCGCGTACCAGCGGCTGCAGGCCAGCGGCAAAGTGTCGAAGATCGTGCTGATGAGCCACTTCGCCCGCGCCGACGAACTGGACAGCCAGGCCAGCAACGACCAAGTGGCTGTGTTCCAGGCCGCACGTCAGGGCCTGGATGCCGAAGTCAGCCTGCGCAACTCGCCGGCCTTGCTTGGCTGGCCACAGATTCCGAGTGACTGGGTACGTCCGGGCATCATGCTCTATGGCGCCACCCCGTTCGAAACCTCGCACGCCGAGGCGGACCTTTTGAAGCCGGTGATGACCCTCAAATCCCGCGTCATCAGCGTGCGTGAATTGCCCGCCGGTGAGCCGGTGGGCTACGGCGCGCGCTTTGTCAGCCAACGTCCGACGCGGGTGGGTGTGGTCGCCATGGGCTACGCCGATGGTTACCCACGCCACGCCCCAACCGGCACGCCGGTGGTGGTCGCCGGCCAGCGCAGCCAGCTGATTGGGCGGGTTTCCATGGACATGTTGTGCATCGACCTTACCGACGTGCCACAAGCCGGTCTCGGCAGTCCGGTGGAGTTGTGGGGCAAGCGGGTACTGGCCAGCGAGGTGGCGGCGAAGGCCGATACCATCCCGTATCAAATCTTTTGCAACCTGCGCCGGGTGCCGCTGATCTATACCGGAGAGTGACGCGCCATCACTGACGAGCTGCGGGTCGAAGTGTTGTAAATACTGAACGCTGTTGCGATGATGGCGCACATTTCGACCCCATACGTTCGTCAGGAGGGCTCCAGCATTGGACGTCGGTGAACGACTACAAGCCATTCGCAAGCTCAAGGGCCTGTCTCAGCGGGAACTCGCCAAGCGCGCGGGCGTGACCAACAGCACCATCTCGATGATCGAGAAAAACAGCGTGAGCCCGTCCATCAGCTCGCTGCGCAAGGTGCTGGGCGGTATTCCGATGTCGATGATGGAGTTTTTTTCCGAAGACCTGCTGCCGGAAAACCCGAAGCAGATCGTCTACAAGGCCCACGAACTGATCGACATTTCGGACGGCGCCGTGACCATGAAGCTGGTCGGCAAGGGCCATCCAAGCCGCGCCATCGCCTTTCTCAACGAGATCTACCCGCCAGGCGCCGACACCGGCGAAGAAATGCTCACCCATGACGGCGAAGAGACCGGCATTTTGCTCGAAGGTCGGCTGGAACTCGTGGTGGGCATGGAAACCTTCATCCTCGAGGCGGGCGACAGCTACTATTTCGAAAGCACCAAGCCGCACCGCTTCCGCAATCCCTACGATGAGCCGGCACGGTTGATCAGCGCAGCCACCCCGGCGAACTTCTGAACAGAGGCTTGCGAACAGAGCGTGGCGCGGCTGATTGTCGCGGCTAAACCCCTTTAGTCTGTAGGGCTGTTTCGGTGCGCCGGGGTTCCCGCTATACTTGCGCCGCCTGCGAATCCGTGGCCGCGGGCGTGACTAGCCACCATGAGGGTGTACGTGTGAACCTAATCAAGAAAATGCTGGCCGTACCAGCTACCGTAGTGGCCCTTTGGGCAGTCAGTGCTCAGGCTACGACCAACGACGAGATCGCCAAGCGACTGGAACCCGTCGGCCAGGTCTGCGTCCAGGGTCAGGAATGCAAGGGAATGGAAGTGGCTGCCTCCGCAGGCGGCGGCGGTGCCAAGACCCCGGATGAAATCATCGCCAAGCACTGCAATGCCTGCCATGGCACCGGTCTGCTGGGCGCGCCGAAAGTCGGCGATACCGCAGCCTGGAAAGAGCGTGCCGACCACCAGGGTGGCCTCGATGGCATCCTCGCCAAGGCGATCACCGGCATCAACGCCATGCCGCCAAAAGGCACCTGCGCCGACTGCTCGGATGACGACCTGAAAGGCGCCATCAAGAAGATGTCCGGCCTGTAAGCCTCGCGAACCCCGCAACGAAGCCCGCCTTGTGCGGGCTTCGTCGTTTCTGGCTACCGTGCAGTAATTCGGACAGCCGCCCGGTCCAAGTTGTACTCACGGGCGCCACGGGGAGACGGCACAGTGCACAGGTATTCGATCGAAGACGCGGTGGAGCAGGTGCTGGCGCAATTGCCGGCGCATATTCACATGGGGTTGCCGCTGGGGCTGGGCAAGCCCAACCGGTTCGTCAACGCGCTGTATGCACGGGTGCGGGAACTGCCGGAGCGGCGTCTGACCATCTACACCGCGCTGACCCTCGGCCGCCCCGATCTCGGCGACGGCCTGCAGCGGCGTTTTCTCGAACCCTTCGTCGAGCGGGTGTTCGCCGATTATCAGGAGCTGGACTACCTCACTGACCTGCGCGCCAGCCGGTTGCCGGCGAACATCCGCGTCGAGCAGTTCTTCCTCCAGCCCGGCAGCCTGCTGCACAGCCCGCAGGCGCAGCAGGACTACGTCAGCAGCAACTACAGCCATGCCGCCCGCGATATCAACGCCAAGGGCCTGAACCTCATCGCGCAGTTGGTGGCCGAGGACGACCCCCGCCCCGACCACCTGAGCCTGAGCTGCAACCCCGACATCACCCTCGATTTGCTGCCGATGGTCGCGCGCCGCCGCGCCGCCGGCGAAACCATCCTGCTGCTCGGGCAGGTGCACGCCGAGCTGCCGTACATGCCTGGCACGGCGGAGCTGGCGCGGGATGACTTCGACCTGCTGATCGACGCCCCGGAACAGTGTCGGCTGTTTTCCACGCCGAACATGCCGGTCAGCACCCAGGAGCACCTGATCGGCGTGCACGCCAGCACCCTGGTGCGCGACGGCGGCACGCTGCAGATCGGCATCGGCGCCATGGGCGATGCGCTGACCGCGGCACTGCTGGCGCGGCAGGCGGATAACCCGGGGTATCAGGCGCTGCTGGGCGAACTGGACCTGTCGCCGTGGCAAGGGCTGATCGAGCGGGAAGGCGGGGTCATGCCCTTTGTCCACGGCCTCTACGGTTGCAGCGAAATGTTCGTCAACGGCCTGCTGGCGTTGCTCGAAGCGGGCATCGTCCGGCGTCCGGTGTATGCCGATGAAGCACGCCAGCAGGCGGCCAATGCCGGTGCGGCGGCGGACAGCGATGGCGTGCTGGTGCACGGCGGCTTTTTCCTTGGGCCGCGGGCGTTCTACCAGCGCTTGCGCGAGCTGCCGATGGAGAGCCGCGCCCGGGTCGCGATGGGCGCCATCAGCTTCATCAACGAGCTGTACGGCCAGGAAGCGCTCAAGCGGTTGCAGCGCCGCGATGCCCGCTTTATCAACACGGTGTTCACCATGACCCTGATGGGCGCCGGTGTTGCCGACCAACTGGAAGACGGCCGCGTGCTCAGCGGCGTCGGCGGGCAATACAACTTCGTGGCCCAGGGCCACGCGCTGGAAGGCGCGCGCTCGATCCTGCTACTGCGCTCCTGGCGCGAGGCGGGCGGCGAGGTGAATTCCAATATCGTCTGGGAGTACGGCCACTGCACCATTCCCCGGCACCTGCGGGACGTGGTGATTACCGAATACGGCATCGCCGATTTGCGCGGGCAGACCGACGCCGAAGTCATCGCCCGCCTGCTGGCGATCAGCGACTCGCGTTTCCAGCCGCAGTTGCAGGCCCAGGCGCAGAAGGCCGGCAAGCTGGCGGAGGATTTCGTCCTCGATGCGCGCTTTACCGACAACACGCCGCAACGCCTGGAAGCGCTGCGCGCGCGGCATGGGCGGCTGTTTCCGGAGTATCCGCTGGGCTGTGATTTCACTGCCGAGGAGCGGGATCTGTTGCGGGCGCTGAACTGGCTGAAGAGCAAGTTCAAGCTGAGCGAGGCGTTGGAGCTGGGCAAGGCGGCGCTGGATGCACCGGCGCCGGAGGCCTATCCGGCGCAGTTGGCGCGGATGGGGCTGGAGAAGCCGGATGGGTTGAAGGAGGAGGTGTATCAGCGGTTGTTGTTGGCGGGGTTGCAGGCGACGGCCGGGAGTTTTGCCGGGTGAGAGCGGGCACGTTTGAGGGCTCATCGCGAGCAAGCTCGCTCCTACAGAGCACCGTAGGTGCGGGCCCCAAAAACCCGAATATTCTTATTTCCTAAAGGTATTTAAATAATTTTTCTTATGCCTTTATAGTCAGTCCCCTGCGTACCCGCCGACCAATCGGCGCGCCGCACGAACACGAACCAACACGGCAAACCCGTGAGTTTCTTGATCGATGCGCGCACCTGTTGGGCGCGCTCTGTGTGGGAGTGAATCATGTCAGCGGCCTCTAACGTCTTGTCGTCCATCGACGGCGCGCAGCAACAAACCTTCGATATTCAGCCTTTCAACGGCGCAGTCGGCGCCGAGATCATCGGCCTCGACTTGTCCCTTCCGGTCAACGGCGAAGACTTCGCCCGCATCCACCGGGCTCACCTCGACCACCATGTCCTGGTGTTTCGCGACCAGCGCATAACCCCCGAACAACAGATCGCGTTCAGCCGCCGTTTCGGCGTGCTGCAGATCCATGTGCTAAAGCAGTTCCTGCTGGCCAATCACCCGGAAATCCTCATCGTCTCCAACATCGTCGAGAACGGCCAGAACGTCGGCCTGGGCGATGCCGGCAAGTTCTGGCATTCGGACCTGTCGTACAAGGAACTGCCGAGCCTGGGTTCGATGCTGCACGCCCAGGAACTGCCCAGCGAAGGCGGCGACACCCTGTTCGCCGACATGCACAAAGCCTGGGACAACCTGCCGGAACACCTGCGCAAGGCGGTCGAAGGCCGCAGTGCGGCGCACTCCTACACCGCGCGCTACAGCGAAACCAAATTCGAAGGCAACTGGCGCCCGACCTTGACTGCCGAGCAACTGGCGCAGGTTCAGGAAGTCATCCACCCGGTCGTCCGCACCCACCCGGAAAACGGCCGCAAGGCGCTGTTCGTCAGCGAAGGCTTCACCACTCGTATCGTCGGCCTGCCCGAAGACGAAAGCCGGCAGATCCTCGCCGAGCTGTACGCCCACAGCGTGCTGGAGCAGAACATCTACCGCCATCAATGGCGCCCCCACGACCTGGTGTTCTGGGACAACCGCTCGTTGATCCACCTGGCCGCCGGCTGCCCGGCGCACCTGCGCCGCAAGCTGTACCGCACCACCATCCAGGGCGACGCCCCGTTCTGACCTGTCGAGGAATTCACCATGCGTAACTCATTCAGCCGCCTCGCGGCCAGTATCGGCCTGGGCGCCAGCCTGATCGCCGGCAGCCTTGTCGCCCCGAGCGTGGCCCAGGCCGAAGGCGAAATCCGCATCGCCGAACAGTTCGGCATCGTCTACCTGCTGCTCAACGTCGTCCGCGACCAGGGTCTTATCGAGAAGCACGGCAAGGAGCAGGGCCTCGACATCAAGGTCGACTGGACCCAACTCTCCGGCGGCGCCGCGACCAACGATGCGCTGTTGTCCGGCTCGGTGGACATCGTCGGCGCCGGCGTCGGCCCGCTGCTGACCATCTGGGACCGCACCTACGGCCGGCAGAACGTCAAGGCCGTGGCGTCGCTCGGCAACTTCCCGTACTACCTGCTGAGCAGCAACCCGAACGTGAAGACCATCGCCGACTTCACCGAAAAAGACCGCATCGCCCTGCCGGCGGTGGGTGTCTCGGTGCAGTCGCGCTTCCTGCAATACGCCGCAGCCAAGCAGTGGGGCGACAAGGAATACAACCGTCTCGACAAGTACAGCCTGGCTGTCCCGCATCCAGATGCCACCGCAGCGCTGCTGGCCGGCGGCACCGAGCTGAACGCGCACTTCTCCAACCCGCCGTTCCAGGACCAGGCGCTGGCCAACAAGGATGTCCACGTCGTGCTCGACACCTACGAGCTGCTCGGCCCGAACTCGCCGACGGTGCTGTTCACCACCGAAAAATTCCGCGCGGACAACCCCAAGACCTACAAGGCCTTCGTCGACGCGCTCGCCGAAGCAGCGGACTTCGCCCAACACGACAAAGCCGCGGCGGCAGACACCTATATCCGCGTGACCAAGGCCAAGATCAGCCGCGACGAATTGCTGAAAATCATCGACAACCCGAAGTACGAATTCAGCATCACGCCGAAGAACACCTATCCGCTGGCCGAGTTCCTGTACCGGGTCGGCGCCATCAAGCACAAGCCGGAATCGTGGAAGGACTACTTCTTCCAGGACGACAAGCCGTTGCAGGGGAGCTGAGTTCATGACCGCCCCATTGCAAGGCCACACGGTCAGCAAGCTCAACCCCGTAGACACCCCACCGTTGTTGCAGGTGGATTCTCTCAGCCTGGAATACCGCACCGCACAGCGCGTGGTGCGGGCCACCCACCAGGTCAGTTTCGATGTGGACAAGGGCGACCGCTTCGTCCTGCTCGGGCCGTCCGGCTGCGGCAAGTCGACCTTGCTCAAGGCCGTCGCCGGTTTCATTCAACCGAGCGAAGGCAGCATCCGCCTGCAAGGTCAGGCGGTGCATGGGCCAGGCCCCGATCGCATCGTAGTGTTCCAGGAGTTCGACCAGTTACCGCCCTGGAAAACCGTGAAGCAGAACGTCATGTTTCCGCTGCTGGTGTCCGGCACCCTCAAGCGCGCCGAAGCCGAGCAGCGGGCGTTGCACTACCTGGAGAAAGTCGGCCTGGCGGCGTTCGCCGACGCCTATCCGCACACCTTGTCTGGCGGCATGAAAGCGCGGGTTTCGATTGCCCGGGCCTTGGCCATGCAGCCGAAGATCCTGCTCATGGACGAACCCTTCGCCGCGCTCGACGCACTGACCCGGCGCAAGATGCAGGAAGAGCTGCTGGCGTTGTGGGAGGAGGTGCGCTTCACCCTGTTGTTCGTCACCCACTCGATCGAGGAAGCGTTGGTGGTGGGCAACCGCATTCTGTTGTTGTCGCCGCATCCGGGGCGGGTCCGCGCCGAGATCCACAGCCATCAATACGACCTGCACAGCCTCGGCGGTTCCGACTTCCAGGCCAGCGCCCGGCGCATCCACAACCTGTTGTTCGAAGACGGCCAGGCGCCGGCCGATGAGGCTGATCTGGGCTTCAACGACATTCGCATCGCCTACTGACCGGGAGCTTTCTCATGACCACTTCATCTTCCCCGCGTCAGGAATACGAAATCGCCCTGCAACCCTGGGACGGCATCGCCCTGGAGCGCGAACTGCCGCTGCCCCAGCGCCTGTGGCAGCACCGTTGGCTGCGCAAGAGCGTGATCTTGATCGTGCTGGCGATCCTCTGGGAAGCCGCGGCCCGCTATCAGGGCAACGACCTGCTGCTGCCGACCTTTCTGCAAACCGCCCAGGCGCTGTACGACGGCCTGATCAGTGGCGAGCTGCTGGAGAAAGTCGGCGTGTCGCTGGTGGTGCTGCTCAAGGGCTACGTGCTGGGCATCGTCCTGGCGTTTGGCCTGACCAGCCTGGCGGTGTCTACGCAGATCGGCCGCGACCTGCTCGACACCCTGACCTCGATGTTCAACCCGCTGCCGGCCATCGCCCTGTTGCCGTTGGCGCTGCTGTGGTTCGGCCTGGGCGAGAACAGCCTGATTTTCGTGCTGGTGCACTCGGTGCTCTGGGCCCTGGCGCTGAACACCTACGCCGGTTTTCTCGGCGTCAACGAAACCCTGCGCATGGCCGGGCGCAACTACGGCCTGCGCGGACTGCGGCTGGTGGTGCACATCCTGGTGCCGGCGGCGCTGCCGTCGATCCTCTCGGGCCTGAAGATTGGCTGGGCCTTCGCCTGGCGCACGCTGATCGCCGCCGAGCTGGTGTTCGGCGCCACCAGCGGCAAGGGCGGGCTGGGCTGGTACATCTTCCAGAACCGCAACGAGCTGTACACCGACAAGGTGTTCGCCGGCCTTGCGGTGGTGATCCTGATCGGTCTGCTGGTGGAGAGTCTGGTGTTCAATGTGCTGGAGCGGGTGACGGTGCGGCGCTGGGGGATGCAGCGTTGAATCACTCGTCCTGATACTGCGCCGCGGCGCTGGTCAGGGTCTTGGCGATCAACTGGCGCAGCGCCGTTGGCTGTTCGACGATCAGTTCATCGCCCTGGCTGAGCAGCCACCAGCGCAGGCTCCAACTGTTGCTGACCGTGGCCTGGAGCCGGTGACCGTGTTCCAGGTCGGTCAGGGTCATGTCCGCTGACAGCGGCGTCTCGCGCACCAGCCGCGCGAGGTTGCTGCTGACCCAGGCGTGCAATTCGATCTTCTCGGCGCTGCCGAATTGCAGGGCGTCGCTGCGCAGGTAGCTTTGCAGGTCGAAGGCGTCCAGGCCCTGGGCCGGGCTGTCCAGCATGCTCAACTGGCGGAAGCGGTGCACCGCGAACTGACGGGTGTCGGTGAACGGTTGGGCGGTGGCGATCAGGTAGGCGACCTGGCCGCGCTGAATCAGCGCCAGCGGGTTGAGGGTCAGTTCGACGGTGCGGTCGGTGTGCGCCGAGTAGTACTGGCACTGCAACTGATATTCCTCAAGCAGGGCCTTTTGCACCGTTTCCAGAATGGCGTCGGAGACCTCCGGGGCCTGCATGTTCATGTCCGGCCGCACGCTGGCGACCTTGTCGAGCCAGCGCGCTGCCTTGTTCTCCGACGAAAGGTGTTCGAGCTTTTGCCGGGCATGGCTGAAGCGCGCATCCAGCCCTTTGAGCATGCTGCCGGGGAGCAGGGGCCGAACCGCGTCTTCCACCAGTGCCAGGCTCAACGCCTCGCCCACGCTCAGGCCGCGCAAGTCCACGTAGGCGTTCGCCGCCCAGTACCAGCCGTAGGGAATACTGCGGTCATTGCGCTCCAGCGGGAAGATCAGCGACAGCTCGTTGAGGTCGCGTTCGATGCTGCGCTTGCTGATGCTGAAGCCGGCGTCCTTGAGGCGCAGGACCAGCTCCGCGCTGGTGATGCCGGGGGAGCGGCTGGGGAGCTGGCGCAGCAATTCCCATTGACGGCTGAGGGTGGCGCGGGTGGTGGCGGAGGGCAAAACGGTCAGTCCTTGTCTAGGCTTGCGGCGAAAGCATGATGTCCAGCAGAAGGCATGGCAGTTTGCCATTAATTTACCCATTCAGGGATGAACCGTTGAATTGCCCCGACCAACGTGTCCGCGACAGGTTTTGTCGTGACGCCCAGCAGAATCACGCCTCAACGCCCGCGCAGAAACCAGGGAGGGCGGTTCAGTGAGGATGAACATGTCTGCTGCCAGCAATATCTACTCTCTGCTCGGGCGCCTCTTGCCCGAGCGTGTCGTGCCCGCGCCTGGCCGTCTGCGTGTGAGGCGGCTGTACACCGGCGTCGGCCTGCCGGCGCAGCGAGCGGCGCTGGGGGAGCGTTTCAGCCTGGTCAGCCTGCTGGATGAGGCTCCGGACTTGCTGGCGGTCTACGGCGATCTGCGGCGGCAGGCGCTGGAAGGCAGTGTCACGGCGCTCAACGACCTGGGCTGGATCTGGCTCAACGGCCGCTACTGGCGCGCCGATCCGACGCTCGCCGGACACCTGCTGCGCATGGCGGCGTTGCAGGGCAGTGCGGTGGCGTGGTTCAACCTTGGCCAGCAGCACTACTTCGGCAAGGGCGTGGAGATTTCCTATCTCAACGCCGCCGAGTATTACCGGCACGCGTTCGAGGCCGGGCTCGCCGAGGCTGCCGCAGCGTTGGGCGATCTGTATGAGGAAGAGGTCTGCGACGGCGGCGGCAATCTCTGGTCGGTGGACCTGCAAAAAGCCTACGAGTGGTTTTTCCGTGGCGCCCAGCGTGGCGATGCGCGCTGCCGTTTCGAGGTGGGCTATCGTTTGCTGCATGGTCAGCAGGTCGCCGCCGACAGCCGTGCCGGGGTGTACTGGCTGGAGTTGGCGGCGGTGGCCGGAGTCGCGCAGGCGGCGGAAGAGCTGGCGTTGCACTTCAACACCAGCGGCAATGATCTGCGTTATCTGTTCTGGCGCGACCAGGCCATCAGCCTCGGCAGCCCGCTGGCGCTGGCGATGAAACTGGAAGCCCAGTTGCGCATCTGATGTGGAGTCTGCGGCCCTCGACCGGGGCCGTGCCGAAAGGCTATTGACGCTCGGGGGCGTGATCGAAGAACATTGATAGTTAGCAAACTATGAATATGGTCACTACCGTTCCCATGAAACTCGACGCACTGCAAATGAACACCAGCAGCGGCATGGTCGCGGCCAGCCGCAACTGGCGGCGCATCTGCCAGACCACGCTGGCGCGCTTCGGCATTTCCGAAGCCTGCGCGGTGCCGCTGCTGATGATCCTGCGCCTGGGCGACGGCGTGCATCAGGTCGCCGTGGCGCAGGCGGTGGGGGTGGAAAGTCCGTCGCTGGTGCGCCTGCTGGACCAGTTGTGCGGCGCCGGTTTCGTCTGCCGCAGCGAAGACCCGGGCGACCGCCGGGCCAAGGCTCTGAGCCTGACCGACAAGGGCCGGGAACTGGCCGAGGCCATCGAAGGCGAACTGGTGCGCCTGCGCCGCGACGTGCTCAAGGACATTCCCGCCGCCGACCTCGAAGCCGCACTGCGCGTGATCAAGGCCTTCGAAGAGGCGGCCCAGCGCTCGCCGGGCCTGCCCCTGTGAAAGACTTCTTCAGCTCCATGCCTCCGGCGCGGGACTGGTTCTACGGCGTGCGTACCTTCGCCGCGTCGATGATCGCGCTGTACATCGCCCTGCTGCTGCAACTGCCGCGGCCTTACTGGGCGATGGCCACGGTGTACATCGTCTCCAGCCCGTTCGTCGGACCCACCAGTTCCAAAGCCTTGTACCGCGCCGTCGGCACACTGATCGGTGCGGCCGGCGCGGTGTTTTTGGTGCCGATGCTGGTGCAGGCGCCGGTGCTGCTGACCATCGCCGTCGCGCTGTGGACCGCCACGTTGCTGTTCCTTTCGCTGCACCTGCGCACCGCCAACAGCTACACCTTGATGCTGGCCGGCTACACCTTGCCGATGATTGCGCTGCCGGTGGTCGACAACCCGCTGGCGGTGTTCGATATCGCCTCGTCGCGGGCCCAGGAAATCTGCCTCGGCATCGTCTGCGCGGCGGTGGTCGGTGCGATGTTCTGGCCACGCCGGTTGACCCCGGTGTTCGTCGGCGCCACTGGCAACTGGTTCGCCGAGGCGATCCGCTACAGCGACACCTTCCTTGCCCGCGACACCGCCGCCGACACCGTCGGCAACCTGCGCGCCTCGATGGTCACCACCTTCAACTCGCTGGAAATGATGATCGGCCAGCTTTCCCATGAAGGCGCTCG
This sequence comes from Pseudomonas sp. Marseille-P9899, assembly GCF_903166565.1. Classification (NCBI taxonomy): domain Bacteria; kingdom Pseudomonadati; phylum Pseudomonadota; class Gammaproteobacteria; order Pseudomonadales; family Pseudomonadaceae; genus Pseudomonas; species Pseudomonas sp. Marseille-P9899. The sequence continues at coordinate 276,134 of NZ_CAESCG010000005.1, read as the reverse complement.
TCCGCAAACGGTGAAGAACGCCCGCGAACTGCGCGGCCGAATGATCCACCTGCTGCCGGTGATCGATGCGCTGGACGACGCCTTGCTCGCCCTCGAAGCCCGCGCGCCGCAGCAGGCGCAAGCGTTGCAGCCGCTGCTGGCGAGCACCCGCGAATGGCTGCGCGCCAGCGCCGATGACGCCTCGGTGGAACGCTGGTCGGCGCTGCGCGAACAGCTCGAGCGCCTGCAACCCAGCGTTGCCGAACTGGATGAACGCCCCGGCCTGCTGCTGTCCAACGCGCTGTATCGGCTCGGCGAGTGGATCGATCTGTGGCAGGACTGCTGCAGCCTGAAACACGCCATCGCCCGCGAAGACCTCTCGCCCTGGCGCGCCGTGTACCGGCACTGGCGGCTGGGCCGGCTGACGCCATTCCTCGACCGCGGCCTGATGCTCTATTCGGTGTTCTCCACCTTCACCGCGATCCTCGCCGCCACCGCCCTGTGGGTCCTGACGGGCTGGGCCGATGGCGCCAGCGCGGTGATCCTCGCAGCAGTGGCGTGCAGCTTCTTCGCGGCGATGGACGACCCGGCGCCGCAGATCTACCGGTTCTTCTTCTGGACCACGCTGTCGGTGGTGTTCGCCAGCCTCTACCTGTTCTTGGTGCTGCCGAACCTGCATGACTTCCCGATGCTGGTGCTGGCCTTCGCCATCCCGTTCATCTGCGTCGGCACCCTGACCGTGCAGCCGCGTTTCTACCTCGGCACGCTGCTGACCATCGTCAATACCGCGTCGTTCATCAGCATCCAGGGTGCTTACGACGCCGACTTCCTGGCCTTCGTCAACGCCAACATCGCCGGGCCCGTGGGGCTGCTGTTCGCCTTCCTCTGGACTCTGGTGATGCGTCCGTTCGGCGTCGAGCTGGCGGCCAAGCGCCTGACCCGCTTCAGTTGGCGCGACATCGTCGGCATGACCCGGCCAGCGACCCTCGCCGAGCATCGCCGCCTCGGCGTGCAGATGCTCGACCGCCTGATGCAGCACCTGCCGCGCCTGAACCAGACCGGCCAGGACAGCGGCAGCGCCCTGCGTGACCTGCGCGTCGGCCTCAACCTGCTCGACCTGCTGGCGTACCTGCCGCGGGCGTCGGCGCAGCCTCGGGCGGCGCTGGAAAAGGTTATCGCGGAAGTCGGTGCGCACTTCCAGGCCTGCCTCGATGCCCGCGAGCGCCTGCACGCGCCGCCCGCGCTGCTGGGCAGCATGGAACTGGCGCGCCGCGCCCTGAATATTGCGGCCATGGACGGCCACGGCGATGCGCGCCTGCACTTGCTGCACGCGCTCAGCGGCCTGCGCCTGGCGCTGCTGCCGGGTGTGGAAGTGGTGCTGGAGCCCGCCGACCGTCAACCGCAACTGCCTTATGGCATCGATGGAGCGCCCCTGTGATCGGTGAACTGGATATCAGCGGGGTGTTCCTGCCCACGCTGCTGGTGATGATGCTGCTGACCTATGTGCTGTTCCTCGCACTGCATGCCGTCCTCAACCGCGTGCATTTCTATCGCCTGGTCTGGCACCGGGCACTCTTCAACGTTGCGCTCTACGCCGTGCTGCTCGGTACGGTGGACCACTTTTGCCGAAGCCTGATGCTGCCATGAAAAAACCTTTGTTGACCCTGGGCCGTGTGGTCCTGACGCTGCTGGTAGTGACCCTGGCGACCGTGCTGGTCTGGCAGATGGTCCTGTATTACATGTTCGCCCCTTGGACCCGCGACGGGCATATCCGTGCCGACGTGATCCAGATCGCCCCGGACGTCTCCGGCCTGATCCAGCAGGTCGAGGTCCGCGACAACCAGTTCATCAAGCGCGGCGACGTGCTGTTCACCATCGACCAGGACCGCTTCCACCTGGCGTTGCGCCAGGCCCAGGCGACCCTCGCCGAGCGCAAGGAAACCCTGGCCCAGGCGCAGCGCGAGACCAAGCGCAACAAGGGCCTCGGCAACCTGGTGGCGGCCGAGCAACTGGAAGAGAGCCAGTCGCGCCAGGCCCGTGCCCAGTCGGCGCTGGATGAAGCCCAGGTGGCGGTGGACGCCGCGCAGCTCAACCTCGACCGTTCGGTGGTGCGCAGCCCGGTCAACGGCTACCTCAACGACCGCGCGCCGCGGGCCCACGAGTTCGTCAGCGTCGGCCGTCCGGTGCTGTCGGTGGTGGACAGCGAGTCGTACCACGTCGATGGCTACTTCGAGGAAACCAAGCTGTCCGGTATCCAGATCGGCCAGTCCGTGGACATCCGCGTGATGGGCGACAGCACCCGCCTGCGCGGCCATGTGCAGAGCATCGCCGCCGGCATCGAAGACCGCGACCGCAGCAGCGGCGCCAACCTGCTGCCCAACGTCAACCCGGCGTTCAGCTGGGTGCGCCTGGCGCAGCGGATTCCGGTGCGGATTGCCTTCGACGACGTGCCTGCGGACTTCCGCCTGATCGCCGGGCGGACCGCCACCGTGTCGATCATCGAGGACGCGCATCAATGAAAAAGCTGCCGCTGCTGGGCGTCAGCCTGATGCTCTCGGCCTGCCAGATGGTCGGGCCGGATTACCACCTGCCGGACAACGCGGCGGTCAACCGTGGCGACCTGCAAGGTGCGCTGCGCGCCGATGCCGACAGCGTGGTGTCGGCACCGGTGCCGGGTGACTGGTGGCGGCTGTACCGTGACGGGCGGCTGGATACCCTGGTCAATCAGGCGCTGGCGGCCAACAGCGAGCTGCGCGTGGCGGCGGCCAACATCGCCCGCGCTCGCGCCCAGGTCGAGGAAGCCGAGGCCCAGGGTGGGTTCAATGGCGGCGTGAAGCTGGGGGCGCAGCGCTTGCAGGAGTCGGGCGAAGCGTTCTTGCAGCCGGAGAAGGTGCCGGTGGCGAATATCGGCGAGGCGATTCTCAGCGCGTCCTATCAGTTCGATCTCTGGGGCACCCTCAAGCGTGGTGTCGAAGCGGCCCAAGCCAATGCCGACGCCGCCCAGGCTGCGGCGGACACCGCGCGCATCACCGTGGTCGCCGACGTGGTTCGCGCCTACACCCAGGTGTGCGCGGCCAACGAGGAATTGCACATCGCCCGCGAGTCGCTGGACCTGCAAGAGCAGGGCGTCAGCCTGACCCAGCGCCTGCGCGATGCCGGCCGTGGCGACGACACCCAGGTGACCCGCTCGGAAACCCGCTTCAAATCCCTGCGTGCCGAGCTGCCGCGCTACCAGGCGGCCCGCGAGGCCGGCCTGTACACCTTGTCGATGCTGCTGGCCAAACCGGTCGACCAGTTGCCCGTCGGCACCGCCGACTGCGCCGAGCTACCGCACATCGCCCAACTGATTCCGGTGGGCGATGGCGCTGCGCTGCTCAAGCGCCGCCCCGATGTGCGGCGGGCCGAACGCCAGTTGGCGGCAGCCACCGCGACCATCGGCGTGGCCACGGGGCAGCTGTACCCGGATATCAGCATTGGCGCGCAGGTCGGCACCATCGGCATTCTGGAAAACCTCGGCAAGCCGGCGACCAACCGTTGGGGCTTCGGCCCGTTGCTGACCTGGACCGTACCGACCAACGGCTCGCGGGCGCGGATTCGCGAAGCAGAGGCCAGCACCCAGGCCGCGCTGGCCAACTTCGACGGCGTGGTGCTCAACGCCATCCGCGAAACCCAGACCAGCCTGGCCCAGTACAGCGCCCTGCTGGACCGTCGCGACGCACTGCAAGACGCAGAGCGCTCGGCGCGGCTGGCGGCGGATCAGACTCACCGTTTCTACCAGGCTGGCCGGGCGTCCTTCCTCGCCGACCTCGAAGCGACCCGCACCTACACCGACATGCGCGCGCAACTGGCGACGGCCAATACCCAGGTGGCGATGGGGCAGATCGGGTTGTTCCTGGCACTCGGCGGCGGCTGGTAGTCCGCAATCGCCGGCAATCCGGCGATCAGGACCAAAAAATTCACCGCTTGTTCAACCGCTGCGCCAACCGATCCCCGCTCACCTGAATCAACGCCACCAGCACCACCAGCATGACGATCACGGTCAGCATGATCTGGGTGTCGAAGCGCTGGTAGCCGTACCGGTAGGCGATGTCGCCCAGCCCGCCCGCGCCGATGGCGCCGGCCATGGCCGAAGAGTTGATCATGGTCACCAGAGTGATGGTGAAACCGCCCACTATTCCCGGCAGCGCCTCGGGCAACAGCACATGCCAGACGATATGCCAGCGCCGGCAGCCCATGGCCTGCGCCGCTTCGATCAGGCCGTGGTCGACTTCGCGCAGGCTGACTTCGGCGATACGGGCGAAGAACGGGGTCGCGGCGATGGTCAGCGGTACGACCGCCGCCCACACGCCGTAGGTGGTGCCGACGATCAGCCGGGTGAAGGGGATCAGCGCGACCATCAGGATCAGGAACGGTATCGAGCGGAACAGGTTGACGAAGACGCCGAGCACGCGGTTCACGTTTGGCGCTTCGAAGATCCCGCCCTTGCCGCTGGTGACCAGGATCACCGCCAGCGGAATGCCCGCCAGCAGCGCGATCAGTGAGGACACGCCGACCATCAGCAGGGTGTCGACGACGCCCTGCAACAAGCGATCAAACCACATAGCCAAGTACCTCCACCTGCGCGGCCCAGTCGCGGGCCCGTTCGATGATGCTGTCGTAGGTGTGGGGCGAGCCCGCGACCGAGATCACCAGTTGGCCAAGGGCACGGTCCTGGATCGGTTCGATGCCGCCCTGCAGCAGGCTGACTTTGCCGCCAAGGGCCACGAACAGCGCCGACAGGTCCGGCGCGTCGCGGTCCTGGCCGCTGACCCGCAAGCGCAAAACCAGCGTCGCGCGGGCATCCGGTGCGGTGGGCAGCAGACGTTCCAGCAGCGCCGACGGCAAGGCCGGCTGCAACGGCGCCAGCAGGGTTTTGCTGACGTCGTGCTGCGGGTCACCGAACACTTGCCAGACTTCGCCCTGCTCGACCACACGCCCGCGCTCCAGCACCACCACGCGGTGGCAGATATCGCGGATCACCGCCATTTCATGGGTGATGAGGACGATGGTCAGGCCGAGGCGCTGATTGATGTCGCGCAGCAGGCCGAGGATCGATTCGGTGGTTTCCGGGTCGAGCGCCGAGGTGGCTTCGTCGCAGAGCAGGATCGCCGGGTCATGCACCAGCGCGCGGGCGATGCCGACGCGCTGTTTCTGCCCGCCGGAAAGCTGCGCCGGGTAGACGTGATGCTTCTCCTGCAAGCCCACCAGCTCCAGCAGTTCGGTGACCTTGCGCTGGCGCTCGGCCTTGGGTACGCCGGCCACTTTCAGCGGCAGCTCGACGTTCTGCCACACGGTCTTGGCCGACATCAGGTTGAAGTGCTGGAAGATCATGCCGATGCGTCGGCGCAAGGTGACCAGTTTGTCTTCGTCGTACCCGGCGATGTCCACTTGGTCGATCAGCACGCGGCCGCTGCTGGGTTGTTCCAGGCGGTTGATGGTGCGGATCAGCGATGACTTGCCGGCGCCACTGCGGCCGATGATGCCGAAGATTTCGCCGTGCTGGATGTTCAGGTCGATATCGGCCAGGGCCGAGGCGTCCTGCCCCGGGTAGGTTTTGTTCAGGCTGACGAAGCGCACATGGGCGCTGTTCAGTTCAGGATGCAGCGCCCGCTGCCGGGTCTGCCGGGGTTCCGGCAGGCTCGGCGAGTCCAGCGCCACACGGGCGTTGGCGGTGCTCATCTCAGCTCTCCCAGCCCGGCTGGTACAGCTTGCCGTGGGCCTTGTCGAGGGCGGCGCGAACCACCGGCGAGTGCTGGTAGATGTCGATGAACTTGGCCAGACGCGGGTCATCCTTGTTCTGCGGCTTGATGACGAACTGGATCACGTATTCCTTGTGGTCGATGCCGTCGAACAGCAGCGCGGAGCCGGCATCGAAGGTGTTGGCCAGGCGGATGTAATGCGGGTAGCCCTGGACCAGGTCGGCGTCTTCATAGGCGCGAACCAGTTGCACCGCTTCGACCTGAAGGATCTTGATCTTCTTCGGGTTGCCGACGATGTCGTCCTCGGTGGCCTTGTAGCCGACACCCGGCTTGAGGCTGATCAGGCCGGCCTTGGCCAGCAGTTGCAGGCCGCGACCGCCGTTGATCGGGTCGTTGGCGATGGCCACGGTGGCGCCTTCCGGCAGCTCGGCGAAGCTCTTGTACTTCTTCGAGTAGAGGCCGACGTTGTTGATGATGCCGGGGGCGTAGGGCACCAGGTCGAAGCCGGCGGCGGACTTGGCGTTTTCCAGGAACGGGATGTGCTGGAAGTAGTTCACGTCGATGTCACCAGCGGCAAGGCTGACGTTGGGCGCGATCCAGTCGCTGAACTCGATCAGTTCGACGTTCAGCCCCTGTTTCTTCGCTTCACCGACCGCCGCTTCCAGCGGGATGGCGAAGGCGGCGGTGGTGCCGACTTTCAGCGGGGCATCGGCGGCGTGGCCGGTGCCGATCAGGCCGAGGGTGAGGGCGAGTGCCGCGACGGGGCGGCCGAAAAGGGTCTTAAGCATGCTGTAGCGCTCCGGTCGGTTGGGCGGTCGTGGTCGGTTGGGCGTTGTGGCGATAGCCGGCGCCGGGGTGGTCGGCGGGCAGGTGGGCAGTGCCCTGCGGAAACAGCTTCTGTCGCAGGGGGCCGTTGTCGTAGGCGGTCTTGTACGAGCCGCGGCGTTGCAGCTCGGGGATCACCAGATCGATGAAGTCTTCGTAGCTTTCCGGGGTCACCGTGCGGGCCAGGTTGAAGCCGTCCAGACCGGTCTCGGCGATCCAGCTTTCCAGCTCGTCGGCGACCTGCTCGGGCGAGCCGATCAGGGTGATGTAGCGCCCGCCGAGCGCGTGTTGGTCGAGCAGGCGGCGGCGGGTCCAGTCGTTGTTTTGCAGATGCTTGGTCGCGGACTGGATGGCGTTGCTCTTCACGTACTGGATCGGCTCGTCCAGCTCGTAGGCCGAGAAGTCGATGCCGGTGGAGCTGGAGAAATGCGCGACGCCGGCTTCGGCGCTGGCATGGCGCAGGTATTCGGCGTGCTTGGCACGGGCCAGTTCTTCGGTCGCGGCGACGATCACCGTGATGCCCATGAACACCTTGATCGCGTCACCGTCACGCCCGGCGGCGACGGCAGCGGCGCGCACCTTGTCGACCTGGGCGCGGGTCGCGGCCTTGGTCTGGCCGCTGATGAACACGCACTCGGCGTGGTTGCCGGCGAAGGTCAGGCCACGCTCCGACGCACCGGCCTGGAATAGCACCGGCGTGCGTTGCGGCGACGGCTCGCTGAGGTGATAGCCCTCGACCTTGTAGAACTCGCCGTGGTGACGAACCTTGTGCACCTTGTCTGGCTGGGCGTAGATGCGCTGTTCGCGGTCGTTGAGCACCGCGTCGTTTTCCCAACTGCCTTCGAGCAGTTTGTAGAGCACTTCCAGGTATTCATCGGCCTGGTCGTAGCGGCGATCGTGTTCGGGTTGTGCGTCCAGGCCCATGGCCTTGGCTGCGCTGTCCAGGTAGCCGGTGACGATGTTCCAGCCGACCCGGCCACGGCTCAGGTGGTCGAGGGTGGAAAGGCGCCGGGCGAACAGGTACGGCGGCTCGTAGGTGAGGTTGGCGGTGAGGCCGAAACCGAGGTTGCGGGTGACGGCGGCCATGGCCGAAACCAGCAGCAGCGGGTCGTTGACCGGCAACTGGATCGACTCTTTCAGCGGCACGTCCACCGACTGCTGATAGACGTCGTAGACGCCGACGATATCGGCCAGGAACAGCCCGTCGAACAGCCCGCGTTCCAGCAGCTTTGCCAGTTCGGTCCAGTATTCGAGGGTCTTGTACTCGCTGGAGGTATCCCGCGGATGGGTCCACAGGCCGTGGTTGATATGCCCGACGCAGTTCATGTTGAAGGCGTTGAGCAGGATCTTTTTCTTGGCCATCAGATGGTCCCCCGCAACGGTGGGTTCTGATCGTTGAGGTAGTAGTTGCCGATGGCGTGGTACTTCCAGCGCACCGGGTCGTGCAGGGTGTGGGTGCGGGCGTTGCGCCAGTGGCGGTCCAGGCCGTGTTCGGCGAGGGTGGCCTGGCTGCCGGCCAGTTCGAACAGGGTGCTGCCGGCGGCCAGGGAAATCTCGGTGCTGATGGCGCGGGCTTCGGCCACGGCGATTGAGGCTGCTGCAACGGTGTCGGCGTTAGTGTCGGCCTGGGCGAGGTCGAGGAATTCGCCGGCGCGTTCCAGCAGGGCTTCGGCGGCGTGCAAACGAATCGCCAGGTGGCCGAAGGTCTTCAGGCTCAGCGGGTCTTCGGTGGCTTTTTCGCTGCTGGCGTCGATCCACGGCCGGGTGCGGGTGCGCACGAAGTGCAGGGCATCTTCATAGGCGGCGCGGGCGATGCCGGTGTCGATGGCGGCGTGGAGAATCTGCGCCAGCGGACCGACCGGGGTCGGCCGCTCGAACGCGCTCTGGAACGGCACCACATCCGCAGCCTCGACCCGGACGTTATCGAACACCACCGAACCGCTGCCGGTGGTGCGCTGGCCGAAGCCGCTCCAATCATCGATGACTTTCAGCCCGGCGCTGTCGGCGGGGACGAAGGCCAGTTGCTGCACGCCATGCTCATCGACCACCGAGGTAGGGATGCGCTGGGCGTAGATCGCGCCGGTGGCGTAGAACTTGCGGCCGTTGATGCGGTAGCCGTCACCGTCGCGGGTCAGCGCGGTGGTGCGCTCATTGGCGGTCTTGGTGCCCAGCTCGGCCAGGGCGTTGCCAAAGCGTCTGCCGGCCAGCACTTCGGCGTACAGGCGCTGTTGCTGCTCGGGTGTGCCGTTCACGCGCAGCACTTCCAGGGCGTAGAAATGGTTTTGCGGAATCTGTCCCAGCGACGAGTCGGCCTGGGCGATGCGGGCGACGACCTTGGCCAGGGTGACGTTGGACACGCCAGCGCCGCCGAAGGCTTTCGGCACGCTGATGCCCCACAGGCCGGAGCGGGTGAACAGCTCCAGCTCCGGGTGCGGCAGGCGCCGTTCACGGTCACGCAGGGCGCTGTCGTGTTGCAGTTGGCCGGCGATCTGCTCGGCGATGGCCTGCGCCTCGGCGTCAGTGGTGATGACTGTCACGGCGTCGTGCGGTTGCGAATGAAGGCTCATAAGGGGCTCCAGTGGTCTGGTCAAATCCAGGAGTGCCGGGCGGGCAGGGTTCCGTTGAGGTGGTAGGCGCCGACGGCGTGGTATTTCCAGCGCACCGGGTCGTGCAGGGTGTGCACCCGCGCATTGCGCCAGTGCCGGTCGAGGTTGAACTCGGCGAGGGTGGCGCGGCTGCCGGACAGCTCCAGGAGCTTCTCGCTGGCCAGCAGGGAGATTTCGGTGGTCAGCACCTTGGCCTCGGCCACGGCGATGGAGGCGCGGGCGGCGGAAGCGGCGTCGACCGGCGCGGCGTTGACTTCATCCAGCACCCGCGCGGCTTTCGTCAGCAGCGCCTGGGCGGCGTGCAGTTCGAGTTTCAGGCGGCCGATATCGGCGATCACGTAGGGGTCGTCGCTGGCGCGCTCGACACCGGCATCGACCCAGGGGCGGGCCTTTTCGCGGACGAAAGCGATGGCGTCTTCCACGGCGGCTTCAGCGATGCCCGCGTCGATGGCGGCCTGGATCAGTTGCGAGACCGAGCCCTGGATATTCGGGGTGTCAGCGAGGCGCCAGCTCTCGACGACCAGCTCGGCGTCCACCGGCACTTCGTTGAGCAGCACGGTGCCGCTGGCGGTGGTGCGCTGGCCGAAGCCGGACCAGTCGTCGACGATGCGCAGGCCCGGCGTGCCACGGCGAACGAACGCCAGCACCGTGCGGCCTTCGTCGTTCAGCGCCTTGACCGCCACCCAGTGGGCGAACAGCGCGCCAGTGGAATAGAACTTCTGGCCGCTGATGACATAGCCATCGCCCTGACGGGTGATCCTGGCCTTGAGTTCGAGGGTGTTCTTGGTGCCGCGTTCGGGGCCGGCATTGCCGATCCGCCAGCCGTCGACTACCGAGCCGAACAGCACTTCTTTCTGCCGGTCGTTGGCGGCGCCGCGCAGCAGTTGCAGCAGGCCGAACTGGTTCTGCGGGATTTGCCCCAGTGCCGGGTCGGCCGCACTGATGATGCGGAACACCTCGGCAATGGTGACGAAGGAAAGCTGTGGACCGCCGTATTCACGCGGGATGCTGATACTGCCCAGGCCGCTGCGGGTGAACTGCTCGACTTCGGCCCAGGGCAACTTGCGCTGCTGGTCGCGTTTGCCGGCTTGTGGGCGGGCGGCGGCGGCCAGTTCGTGGGCGGCCTGCAGGGCCTCGGCATCGTTGCGCAGAACCTTGGCGGGGAGCAGCAATGGTGCGTGATCCAGATCGCTGTGAACGGCGTTATTGGCAAGATTGGACATGACCTGACCTCATCTATGGAAAACGTCGCGTGCGCACAGCGACTGAAGATACGTGGGGTCCGGTGGTCCGGTTCATATACCGTAATCGTTTATAAAAATTTACTGAACTAACGATTGGGAATATGGATAGACAGAGGGGTGTTGCTGTTGCAACAGGGGATCAACAGTTTGTTGGTGGGGGATTCTGGTGGGGGGTTATGGCCTCATCGCTGGTTTGCCAGCGATGAGCCTGGGTCTCTACGCATCTCCAATGCTATCGGCTGGGTCGCCAGCCGATAGCTTCATTCACGGCGAATCAAGCCTTCTCCGGCTCCCGAATCTTGTACCAGGCCACATACAGCGCCGGCAGGAACAGCAGCGTCAGCAAGGTCGCGACAATAATCCCGCCAATCATCGCGTAGGCCATCGGCCCCCAGAACACTTCCCGGGCGATCGGGATCATGCCCAGGCTCGCCGCCGCGGCAGTGAGGAGGATCGGGCGGCGGCGGTGGTTGGTGGCTTCCAGTACGGCATCCCATGGCGTGTAGCCCTGGGCCTCGTACTCGTCGATCTGGGTCACGAGGATCACCGAGTTACGAATGATGATGCCGATCAGCGCCAATATCCCGAGGATCGCCACAAAGCCCATCGGCGTACCCGTCGGCACCAGCGCGATGACCACGCCGATCAACCCCAGCGGCGCCACGCTCGCCACTAGGAACAGCTTCTGCACGCTGTGCAACTGGATCATCAGGAAGGTCGCCATCAGGAACAGCATCAGCGGTATGACTTTGGCGATCGGGCCCTGGGCCTTGCCGCTTTCTTCCACCGTGCCGCCCGTCGCCACTTCGTAACCCACCGGCAGCTTGCTGGCGAATTCTTCGATCTTCGGTTTGAGCTGGGCCACCAAGTCGGTCGGCTGGATTTCGTCGCGCACCGAGGCCTTGATGGTGATGGTTGGTTTGCGGTCGCGCCGCCACACCAGCGGTTGCTCCAGTTCGTAGCGCACGGTGGCGAACGCCAACAGCGGAATCGAGGTGCCGTTGGGGGTGACGATCTGCAGGTTCTGCAAGGTCTGCGGTGAACCGCGCTCGCTGTCTTCGGCGCGGGCTACCACGTCGATCAGGTAGATGTTGTCGTGCACCTCGGTCACCGGCACGCCGCTGACGATGCTGTTCATCACGTTGGCCACGTCTTCCGACGACAACCCGAGCTGCCGCGCCTTGTCCTGGGCGATGTCGATCCGCAGCACTTTGCCCGGCTCGTTCCAGTCGTAAATCATGTCGCCGATGTGCGGGTTGCTGTCGAGCAAGGTCGCCAGTTCGATGGCGTGCTTGCGCACCAGGTCGATGTCCTTGCCGCTGACCCGGTACTGGATCGGCCGGCCCACGGGCGGGCCCATTTCCAGTGACTGAACGTTGCTGCCGATGCCGACGAACTCGTCACGCAGGCGTTTCTGCAACCGCGCCTTGAGCGCTTCGCGGGACTCCAGGCCTTTGCTCACCACCACCAGTTGTGCGTAGTAGGGGTTTTGCAGCTGCTGGTCCAGCGGCAGGTAGAAACGCACCGCGCCCTGGCCGATATAGGTACTCCAGTGGGCAATATCCGGGTCATCCTTGAAGGTGGATTCGAGGCGATCGACCACCTTGCGGGTTTCTTCGATCGAGGCGTTCTGCGGCAGGTTGATGTCCACCAGCAGTTCCGGGCGGTCCGAGGACGGGAAGAACTGGTTCTGCACGAAGCGCATGCAGAAAATCGCCAGGGCGAACAGCACGATGGTGCCGCCGATGGTCAGCCAGCGGTGGCGCATGCTCCACAGCAAACCGCCGGCAAAGGCGCGGCCAACCCGGCCCGGCTCTTCTTCATGCACCTTGGGTTTGATATTGAGCAGGTGCACGCCCAGCACCGGGGCGAACAGCACGGCGACGATCCACGACACCAGCAGCGCCACGGCAATCACCGCGAACAGGGTGAAGGTGTACTCGCCCGCCGAACTGGCATTGAGGCCAATGGGCACAAACCCGGCCACGGTCACCAAGGTACCGGTGAGCATCGGGAAGGCGGTCGAGGTGTAGGCGAACGTCGCCGCCTGCTCCTTGCTCTCGCCCATTTCCAGGCGCGTGACCATCACCTCGACGGTGATCATCGCGTCGTCCACCAGCAGGCCCAGCGCGATGATCAGCGCGCCGAGGGAAATCCGCTGCATGGTGATGCCGCTGTATTCCATGAACACGAAGACCATCGCCAGCACCAGCGGGATCGAGCAGGCTACCACCAGCCCGGCGCGCAGGCCGAGGCTGACGAAACTCACCAGCAGCACGATCACCACCGCCTCGAACAGCGCGCTGGTGAAGCCGCCGACCGCCTCCTTCACCACCACCGCCTGGTCGGACACGGTGAACACCCCGACCCCGACCGGCAGCTCGGTAATGACGCTGTCCATCTTCTTGCGCAGGTCCTGGCCGAACACCTGCATGTTGCCGCCGGACTTCATGCCGATGGCCAGGCCAATCGCTTGCTGGCCGTTGTAGCGGAACTGCACCGTCGGCGGATCGGTATAGCCCCGGCGAATCTCGGCGATATCGGCCAGTCGGTAGAAGCGGTCGTCGAGACGCAGGTTGACCTCGGCGAGGTCTTTTTCCGAGGCGAACTGGCCGCTGGTGCGCACCGAAATCCGCTCCGGCCCGGCCTCGATCACCCCCGCCGGCGTCACCGCGTTCTGCGCCTGCAGGGCCTGCACCACCTGGCGCTGATCAATGCCCAGCGCCGCCAGCTTGCGGGTGGAGAAGTTCAGGTAAAGCACTTCGTCCTGGGTGCCGATCATCTCGACCTTGCCCAGGTTCGGCACCTCGCGGATTTCCGCGCGCACCCGCTCCACGTAGTCGCGCAGCTCGCGCATGCTCAGACCGTCGGCGGTGAAGGCGTAGATCGAGCCGAACACATCGCCGAATTCATCGTTGAAACCGGGGCCCTGAATGCCCTGGGGAAACTCGCCGCGAATGTCCTGGATCTTCTTGCGCACCTGATACCAGATCTGCGGGATGTCGCCGGCCTTGGTGGTGTCGCGCAGGTTGACGTAGACCGTCGATTCACCGGGCCGGGTGTAGCTCTTCACGTAGTCGAGGGAGTCCAGCTCTTCGAGTTTTTTCTCGATGCGGTCGGTGACCTGCAACAGGGTTTCGTCTTGCGTCGCGCCCGGCCAGCGGGTCTGGATCACCATGGTCTTGATGGTGAACGACGGGTCTTCCTCGCGGCCCAGGTTGAGGTAGGAAAACACCCCCATGAGCAAGGCGACGAACATCAGGTACCAGACGAAGGATTGGTGCCGGAGTGCCCATTCGGACAGGTTGAAGCTTCCTTTCATCGGGACTCGTCCTCATCGACCAAAACCTTCTGCCCCGGCTTGAGGCTGTTGACGCCGGCAGTGACCACCCGCTCGCCGGGCTGCACCCCCGAGGCCAGCAGCACCCCATCCGGTCCTCGTTCGAGCACGTTCACGTCTCGCGGGTTGACCACTTTCTGTTGGGTATCGACGATCCACACACGGGTTTTGCCGTCCACCTCCTGAATGGCGCTGGCCGGCACTTCGCTGCGCGGCTTCACCGCCGAACTGAGGGTGACGCTGATGGAGGTGCCGAGGCGGAAGCCTTCCGGCGTGTCGTGCAGGGTCAGCCGGGCGCGCCGGGTGCGGGTGCTGGCGTCGGCCTGCGGCTCGATTTCGCGCAGTTGGGCGGTGGTGTTCAGGTTGCTGTCCAGTTGCGCGGCAACGCGGAATTCCACGCCTTCGGAGAGTTCGTCGGCGAGGCGGGTCGGCAGGTCGATCACGGCTTCCTTCACGTCCGGCCGCGCCAGCGTCACCACCGCCTGACCTGCGCTGACGGTCTGCCCGGCCTCGGCCTTCCACTCGGTGACCACCGCGCCGTGATCGGTGCGCAGCTCGCTGTAGCCGAGCTGATCGCGGGCCTGTTGCAACGCCGCCTTGGCCTGTTCAAGGCTGGCGCCGGTGGTTTTCAGATCGGTCTGGGCGATGTCCAGTTGCGCCTGGGCGCCGACGCCACGGTCATACAACTGCTGCTGGCGGCGCGCATTGGCCTGGGCATTGATCCACTGCGCCTGGACCCGTGCCAGATCGCCTTCGGCGGCGCGCACCTGGTTGCGCTGGTCGGTGGGATCGAGGCTGGCGAGCACATCGCCCGGCTTCACCGTGCTGCCGACGTCCACCGCGCGGCGGGCGATGCGGCCGCCGACACGAAAGCCCAGAGTACTTTCATAACGGGCCTGAATAGTCCCGGCGAAACGCCCGAGATCGAGCTGGTCCTGGGTCTGTACCTGCATCGACAGCACCGGGCGGATCGGCTCCGGCGCCTCCTTCTTTTCGCCACAGGCCACCAGCGACAGGCAGCCCAACATCAGGATCGCGGGCTTCATGGCTGCACCCCGGCTTTACCGTTATCGGCGATTTCCACCAGCATGCCCGGGTGCAGCAACTGCCCGCCGCGCACCACCACCGATTCGCCACTTTCCAGGCCGTCGCTGACCACCACCTTGCCGGTGAGGTAGCGGCCGACGGTGACTTTTTGCAGGCGCACCTTGTTGTCCTTATCCACCAGCCACACGGCGGGCTCGCGCAGGTCCTTGGTCAGTGCCGACCACGGCAGTTCAACGCCTGGCCGTCCCTGCGGGTTGCCGGTAGCGCTGACCGCCGAGCCCAATTCCATCCCGGCCGGCACCTCGTCCAGGGCGATCTTCACCTGCACCGTGCCGCTCTGCGCCGACACCGTGGGCGTGACCTCGCGGACATGCCCCTTGGCCTGGATTTTCGGGTTATCGAGCAGGCTTACCGTGATCGACTCGGCGCTGGCCGGCGCCAGCAGCAGCGACTCGTAGACGTTGAACACCGCATCACGGCCGCCATCTCGGGCCAGGCTGAAAATCGGCACCGTCGCCTGCACCACCTGGCCGACCTCGGCTTGGCGCTCGGTGATCACCCCGGCCGCGTCCGCCACCAGCGCGGTGTAGCTGAGTTGTTCCTTGGCATTGGCCAATTGCGCTTCGGCGGCCTTCAGCGCGCTTTGGCTACTGCGCAGCGCGGCTTCGGCGGAATCGTATTCGCTCTGGCTGGTGTAGCCCTTGGGCAACAGCTTCTGCTGGCGCACGAAGGCGGCGGAACTCTGGGTCACCCGCGCCCGCGCCGCGAGGACTTCGGCATTGGCCGAGTCGACGCCGGTCTGCAGGTCTTTCGGATCGAGCCGCGCCAGCACCTGATTGGCGCTGACGTGGTCGCCAACATCGACTGTGCGGGAAATGATCTTGCCGCCGACCCGAAACGACAGGTCACTGTGCACCCGCGCCTGAACGTCGCCGGTCAGCGTCACCGCGGCGGCGAAATCACCAGGCTCGACCTTCTGCACCGCAACCCTGGGGCGTTGCGGCTCCACGGCAGGCTTCTCGCCACAGCCCGCCAACACGAGCATCAGGCCCATGCAGCCGAGCGAATAAGAACGCGACCACTTCATGCTGGCTCCTTGCATGCGCCGGTTCGACATGGTGAATGCGACTGTTAGCGTAGATCAGGGGTTCCCTAGCTGCTCACACAACAATCGGAACCGGCCTACATAATTCGTGAACAACGTCTAAAACCCTTTGAATAGACGATACTGCTCAGCCAATTTCCACGGGACGCCAGTGATGCTCACCACCCTCGCCGTCGCCAATTACCGCTCGATCAACCGCCTGGTGCTGCCCCTCGGCCGCCTGAACCTGATCACCGGGCCCAACGGCAGCGGCAAGTCCAACCTGTATAAGGCGCTGCGTCTGTTGGCTGAAACCGCTCGCGGCGGCGTGGTCAATGCGCTGGCGGCGGAGGGTGGGCTGGAGTCGACCTTCTGGGCCGGGCCCGAAAAGATCAGCCGGCGCATGAGCCGTGGCGAAGTGCCGATCGAGGGTGGGCCGCGAACGGGCGTGAGGCGGCTGCGACTGGGGTTTGCCGGTGAGGATTTTGGTTACGCCATCGGCCTCGGCCTGCCGGAGCCGGACAGCCGCACGCAGTTTTTCCTCGACCCGCAGATCAAGCGCGAAAGCCTCTGGGCCGGCGAAAGCTACCGCCCGGCCAGCCTGCTGGTGGATCGCCAGGGTCCGATGATCAAGGCGCGCGAAGGGCGCCAGTGGGATGTGCTGGCTCAGCATGTGTCCAGCGCCGACAGCCTGTTCGACCAGGTCGGCAACCTGCGTTCCTCGCCCGAGGTGCTGCACTTGCGCGAGCAGATCCGTGGCTGGCGCTTTTACGATCACCTGCGCACCGATGCCGGCGCCCCTGCGCGGCGGCCGCAACTGGGCACGCGCACGCCGGTGCTGCATCACGACGGCCGTGACCTGGCGGCAGCCTTGCAAACCATCCGCGAAGTGGGCGACCCGGAGGCGTTGCAGGCCACCATCGCCGACGCCTTTCCCGGCGCACGGCTCGGGATTGACGCGGTGCCGGGTGGCTTGTTCGCGGTGCAGTTTTATCAGGAAGGGTTGTTGCGGCCGCTGAGCGCGGCAGAACTGTCGGACGGCACCTTGCGCTACCTGCTGCTGGTCGCGGCGTTGCTGACGCCCCGGCCGCCGACCATGATGGTCCTCAACGAGCCGGAAACCAGCCTGCACCCGGACCTGATTCCCGCGCTGGCACGCCTGATCATCCGCGCGTCGCAGCACTGCCAGGTGTGGGTGGTGTCGCACTCGCGGGGGTTGATGGAAGCGCTGGAAGGCGATGCGACCTGCAATTCCATCGTGCTGGAAAAAGAACTGGGGCAGACCCGGGTGGTGGGTCAGGGGATGCTGGATGAGCCGGTGTGGCATTGGCCGGATTAGGCGGTGAACTCAGGGGCCTGGCAATGCGGTTCGGCCCCTGAGATCACCCCATCAAATCAACCCTGCCACTTGCCCCCTTCCACGATCACGCTCTCCGGCTTGGTGTCATCGCTCAGCTCTTTGCGCACGTATTGGTCATACAGCTTGAGCAGGAATTTCTCCTCGCCCAGGCGCGCCAGCTCGGCGTTGACCCAGTCGCGCAGTTCGATATTGCCCTTCTTCACCGCCGGTGCGATCGGCGCTTCTTCGCCGAGTTTTTCCGGCAGTACGCGGTAGCCCGGGTTCTGCTTGGACCAGCTGAACAGAATCAGGTTGTCCTGCGCGTAAGCATCGCCACGGCCATTGGCCAGGGCTTGCAGCGACTCGCTGTTTTTCTCGAACTTGAGCAGTTTCCAGTCCGGGTGGTTCTTGGTCAGCCAGATGTCGGCGGTGGTGCCGGTGGTGACGATGGTGGTCTTGTCGGCCAGGTCATCGAGCTTCTGCACCGCACTGCCGTCCGCTACCAGCGCCTGCACGGCAACGCGCAGGTTAGGGTTGGTGAATTCCACCGCCTCCTTGCGCTCCGGGGTCACGGTCATGTTGGCCAGGATCAGGTCGACCTTGTCGCTCTGCAGGAACGGAATGCGGCTGGCCGGCTCGACGGCGACGAACTCGACTTTGTTCTCATCACCCAGCAGCGACTTGGCAAATGCCCGGCCGATATCGGTATCGAAGCCAACATAGCGCCCGCTTTCATCGACGAAGCCGAACGGCGGTTTGTCGGTGAATACGCCGACGATCAGCTTGTCGCGGGCCTTGATGGTTTCCAGGTAGCTGGTGGTGGCCGGCGCAGGCGTGGCGGCGGCAGGTTTTGGCGGCTCTTCGGCCTTGTTGCAGCCGGCCAGCAGCGCCAGACCGAGCAGTGACAGCAGCAGTTTCGAAGTTTTGGCAGTTTTCATGACAGTTCCTTTTGAGATCTCTCTGGCAGGCTTTCTACGAAGGAAAATTTCTCCAGAAACTGCTGCGCGCGTGCGGTCCGCGGGTTCGTAAAGAAGCTCTCGGGTGGGCTCTGTTCAAGGATCCTGCCGGCCTCCATGAACACGATTCGGTCGGCCACCGCGCGGGCGAAGGCCATTTCGTGGGTAACGATAAGCAGGGTCATGCCGTCGCGGGCCAGGCCCTGGATCACTTGCAGCACTTCCTTGACCATTTCCGGGTCGAGGGCCGCGGTGACTTCGTCGAACAGCATTACCCGTGGGTTCATGCACAGCGAACGGACGATGGCGATGCGTTGCTGCTGGCCACCGGAAAGCTGGCGCGGATAGGCATCGCGCTTGTCCAGCAGGCCAACCCGCGCCAGCAGCGCCTCGGCCTGGGCCAGGGCTTCGTTGCGCTCGCGCTTCTGCACCTTGAGCGGGCCGAGCAGCAGGTTTTCGATCACGCTCATGTGGCCAAACAGGTGATAGCTCTGGAACACCATGCCGACCTGCTGGCGGATTTCGCGCCAGTCGGTCTTCGGGCTCAGCAGCTCGCGGCCCTCAAGCCGCAAGCTGCCGCTGTGGGCGCTTTCCAGGCCGTTGAGGCAGCGCAGCAAGGTGCTTTTGCCGCAGCCGCTGGGGCCAAGAATGACCACTACTTCGCCCGTCTCCACCGACAGGTCCACGTCCTTGAGCACCTGCTGCTCGCCGAAGAATTTGTTGAAGCCCTGAAACTCGATCAATGCGCTCATGCGTGTGTCCAGCGTCGTTCCAGGGCCCTGGAGGCCGCCGAAAGCGGGTAGCAGATGAAGAAGAAAAACAGGAACAGCGCGCCGTAGATCAGTACCGATTCATAGGTGCGCTCGATGATCTGCTGGCCGACCTTGATCACATCCACCACGCCGATCAGCACCGCCAGCGAGCTGGTCTTGATGATCCGCGTGTAGATGTTGATGGTCGGCGGGGTCATGCGCTTCAGCGCCTGAGGCAGCAGCACGTAACCGTACAACTGCCAGCCCGACAGGCCGATCGACAGTCCCGCCTCGCGCTGGCCACGGGGTAGCGACAGCAACGCGCCACGCACCACTTCGCCGACCTCGCTGGCGCCCCACAGCGCCAGCACCAGTACCGCGCACCAGAAACTCGGCAGGCTGATACCGAGGAAGATCGGCAGACCGAAGAACAACAGGTACAACCACACCAGCACCGGAATGGCGCGGAACAGCTCCAGGTAAATGCGCAACAGCACATTCACGCTGCGTTTGCCGAGGGTCGCCAGCACGCCGTAAAGCACGCCGCCCAGTGTCGCGAAAACAATCCCCAATGCCGAGATCGACAGGGTTTGCGCGGCGCCCTTGCCCAGTTGCGGCAAGGACACCAGCAACAGCTCAAGACCCGAACTGGCCATGTTGCAACCTCCTTTCCAGGCGGCTGAGCAGCAGCGACAGTGGCAGGAACAGCAAGACGCAAATCAGCGTCATCACCGCGAGCATTTCGTAGGTCTTGTAGTAGAGGGCGATGTAGCTCTTGGTGGTGTAGAGAATCTCCGGCACCGCCACCGCCGAGACCACGGTAGTTTCCTTGAGCAGGAAAATGAAATTGGCGAACAGCGACGGCAGGCTGAGGATGCCGGCCTGCGGCAGGATCACATGGCGCAGCAACTGGCCTTCGGAAAGACCGATTGAGCGGCCCGATTCCAGTTGCGCCGCCGGCACCGCCTCGACGCCGGCACGCAGCACCTCGGTGAGGTAGGCGCCGCCGAGGAAGGTCATGGTGATGATCGCCGCAGCGAAGCCGGAGATTTTCACCCCGAGCGTCGGCAGGGCGAAGTAGACGAAGAACAACTGGATCAGCAGCGGCGTGTTGCGGGCCAGTTCGACGTAGAGCGAAACCAGGCGATGCAGGACCGGCGTGCGGAAAAGCAGGATCGCCGCATTGATCACCGCAACCACCAGCGAGGTGGCGATAGCGATCAGGCCAACCTGCAGGGTCACGCCGACGGCTTTGAGAAACGCCGGCAAGGTGCTGAGGATGAAAGGGATATCGAAGGTCATGAACGCGGGGTCTTTTCCGAACCGGCCCGAGGGTAGACGGGCGGATGCTGACGACAAGTGCGAGGCGGGTAAGCCTCATTCGGGAAAGACTCTAAAGGTATAAAAATAATTATTTAAATACTTTTATCGAATATGAATATTGCTGAAATCGCTGGGGATCCCGGGCGGAGTTTTCAGTTACATGTCACCTACATAGGTATGGGTAGCCGGGACACGCAGACGGATATTTTTCACAGCCCTTCGCTCTGAACAGGCTATCTCCATGTATGAACTCGACTGTGAAACCTATCGATCGACAAGCTTCAACCGGCGCGTGCGTTTTCTGGTGATTCACTACACCGCTCTGGATTTCCAGGCCTCGGTCAGCGCGCTCACGGGCGCCGCGAGCGCTCACTATCTCGTTCCCGATCCGTCGGATCAGAGTTATCAGCAGGCGGGTTTCATCGGGATGCGGGTCTTCAATCTGGTCGATGAGTGCGAGCGCGCCTGGCATGCCGGGCTCAGCCAATGGGCGGGTCGCACCAACCTCAACGACACCTCGATCGGCATCGAACTGGTCAACCAGGCCACCGATCACGAGGGAACACTGACCTTTGTGGCCTATAACCCGCAGCAGATCGAGGTGCTCAAGGAACTGGTTGCGGACATTCTCCGGTGCTATCCGGATATCACGCCGACGCAGGTCGTTGGGCATAGCGATATCGCTCTCGGCAGGAAGAATGATCCGGGGGCGATGTTCCCTTGGCAGGCACTCTACGAAGCCGGAATCGGGGCCTGGTACGACACCGCCACCCAGCAGCGGTATCTGGCGCAATTTATCAAGGCATTGCCGACCCCGGCGGAGGTGATCGCCAAGCTGGGCCAATACGGATACGACACTGCTCAGGCAAGCACGGAGAGCGGATACCGCGTGCTGATCCGCGCCTTCCAGTTGCATTTTCGCCAACGCAATTACGATGGGCTGCTGGATGCTGAAACGGCGGCCATCCTGTATGCGCTGGTCGAGAAGTATTTTCCTTCCGAATGAGCGTTTTCGCAGGCAATGAAAAACCGCCGTTGGGGCAATGCCTGTCAGTTGAACCGATTGGGGCCGCTTTGCGGCCCTTCGCGAGCAAGCTCGCTCCCACAGGGTCCTGAATCATGGGACACATGTGGGAGCGAGCTCGCTCGCGAAGGGCTGCAAAGCAGCCCCAACATAGGTACTGAAACGCTAACTGACTGGCACTACCGTAAAGGCGGTTTTTTCAATTCAACTTCGAGGTCTTAGCGCTAGGTTCGCAGCCCCGCCGCGGACCTAGCGCCTCAACGCATCAGAACGCCGGCAATACCGCACCGCTGTACTTCTTCTCGATGAAGGTCTTCACCTCAGGCGAGGTCAGGGCCTTGGCCAGTTTCTGGATGGCGTCGCTGTCCTTGTTGTCCGGACGGGCCACCAGGAAGTTCACGTAAGGCGAGTCGCTGCCTTCGATCACCAGCGCGTCTTTCGCCGGGTTCAGACCGGCTTCCAGCGCGTAGTTGGTGTTGATCAGGTCCAGGTCCACCTGGTCCAGCACACGCGGCAGCATGGCCGATTCCAGTTCGCGGAATTTCAGTTTTTTCGGGTTCTCGGCGATGTCTTTCGGGGTCGCCAGGGCGTTCTTCGGATCCTTCAGGGTGATCAGGCCAGCCTTCTGCAACAGCAGCAGGGCGCGACCACTGTTACTGCCTTCGTTCGGGATAGCCACGGTAGCGCCTTCCTTCAACTCGCTCAGGCTCTTGACCTTCTTCGAGTAACCACCGAACGGTTCGACGTGAACGCCGATCACGGTCACAAGGTTCGTGCCTTTGCCTTCGTTGAAGTTCTTCAGGTACGGCAGGGTCTGGAAGTAGTTGGCGTCCAGACGCTTCTGGTCAACCTGCACGTTGGGCTGCACGTAGTCGGTGAAGACTTTGATTTCCAGGTCCACACCTTCCTTGGCCAGGGTCGGCTTGATCAGCTCGAGAATCTCGGCGTGCGGAACCGGAGTCGCGGCAACCACCAGTTTTTCACCGGCGTGGGCAAAACCGGCAACCGACAGCGCGGCGGCCAGGGCAGTCATCAACAACGTCTTTTTCATGTGCAGTCCTTATTGGTATCCGCGCCTCGTGGGCCTCGGTAAGTGTTGGTTGGCCGGGCCCGTATTGCCCGGCGTGAGGCGGACAATACCGAGATTTTTTATTCCGTAACAATATCTTTTGCTTAGCTGGTTATGCCTTTTTGTTCGCACCCCGTCATGCAGGGCGCGCAACGCTCTAGCCTGCTGCTTGCGTGAGGCGCAACAGCGTCTTCTCCAGCAGGCTCTGCAAGGCACGACGCTCTGCGGCGTCGCCTTGTTTGCTGATGTGCTCCAGCCGTTCGGCCAGCGCCGAAAGTGGCGTCGGCAGATTCAGGTGTTCCGGCAGGATCTCGTCACCGCTGCCCAGCAACAGGGCGAAGTGAATGACGTTCTCCAGCTCGCGGGTATTGCCCGGCCAGTCGTGCAGTTCCAGCACCCGCTGCGCCGCCTCGCTCAGCAGCGGCACCGGCAGGTTCAGGCGCGGGCTGTAGATCCCAATGAAGTACTCGGCCAGCGGCAGGATGTCGCCGACCCGCTCGCGCAGCGCCGGCAGTTCCAGGCGGCCTTCGTGCAGGTAATCGTACAACCGCGGATGGAAGCGCCCGGCCGCCACGGCCTGCGCCAGGTCGATGCTGGTGGCGGCGACCAGGCGCACGTCCACCGAATGCGCCTGTTGCGCGCCGACGCGGGTCACCTCACGGTTCTCCAGCGCCGCCAGCAGCTTGACCTGGATCGCCAGCGGCAGGTCGGCGATTTCATCGAGATAAAGGGTTCCGCCGTTGGCCGAACCGAACCAGCCGGCGCGGCTGCTGGCCGTGCCGCTGTGGGCCCCGGCGGCGTAGCCGAACAACTCGGCATCGGCGTAGGTCGGGCTGATCGCCCCGCAGTTGACCGAGACGAACAGGCCGCTGCGATCACTGGCGCGGTGGATCTGCCGGGCTAGCAATTCCTTGCCGGTACCGGTTTCGCCGCGGATCAGCACGGGTAGCGCCAGCGGCGCGAGAATCTCCAGCTCCTCGCGCAACTGGCGCGAACGCGGATCGACGAACACCAGCGCCTTGGCGCGGATGCTCAGTGGGCTCTTGTCGAGTTCGGGGAAGGTCAGCAGCGGCTGGCCGAAAGTGTCTTGTGCAGTCATGGCAAAACTCCCGCCCGGGCACTCCTGGCCCGGGCGTTAAGCAGTAAAAAGAAAAAAGGTGCGGTGGAATCAGGCGCGGCGAAGGGCGCCTTGTTCCAGACGGCTTTGCAGGCGGTACAGGTAGGCGAAACCCTGTTCCCAGCGGCGATGCCCGGATTTGACGTTGATGTGTCCGGCACCGCCGAGTACGCCGGCTTCGGCGCCCCAGGCGCGGGCCAGTTGCATCGCCCGTGGGGCGCTGACGGCCGGGTCGTTGTCCGAGGTGACCACCTGGCTCGGGAACGGCAGTTGTTGCATGGGAATCGGTGCGAAGTTACGCAGGGCCGGCGCGCAGGCTGGGCGCTCGACATCTGCTGGCGCAACCAGCAGCGCCCCGCGTACCCGCCGCAGCAATGCCGGGCTGGCCTGGGCGGCCCAGTGAGAAACCGTGATGCAACCGAGGCTGTGAGCAATCAGGATCACCGGCGCGTCGTCGGCGGCAATCGCCTGCTCCAGCGCGGCGACCCAATCCTCGCGCTTCGGCGTCAGCCAGTCGGCCTGCTCGACACGGGCGCTATTGGGCAGCGTGCTGTGCCAATGGCTTTGCCAGTGCTCGTCTGGCGAACCTTGCCAGCCGGGAACAATCAGGTAACGGATCGACTCGTTGCGCATGGGGAATTGCCTCCTGCTGCGGTTGCGTGCATGCCGGCAAGTATTAGCGCTGGGGTTATATCCGTAAAGGAATAAGAAGCTATTTGTTAATAACCAAAAATAGATAGGGACCGCAGTGCGGTCCCGGTCGCGTTTAGTCGGCGGCTCGCTGCCATTCGGCCTTTTCCATGCCGTCGATCAGGGCATCGATCAGCGCCTTGGCGGCTTCCACACCGTGCATCGCCAGCCACACGAAGTTCGCTCGGCCGGCGTCTTGTCCGGTCGCTTCCTGGGCGGAGTAGTAGGCGCAGCGCAAGAACATCGAGGCGTGAACCAGGGTGCTGTGGGGGTCGATGCCGGCGTTCACGGAAAACAGCGGAGGGTGGTCGGCGGGGCATTCGCCGAAGTGGCGGGTGCAGGTGGGGGATGGGGTGGGTCGGGGACTATTTTTTTCATCGGTTTGCTACTCTGTTGGGCCGCCACCTCTCTGTTTCCACACAAAAGGGTGGCAGCTGTACGCGGGGTGGAAAACCGAGCGAATAGCGAACCCGGCAGGCCCGAAAGCCTCCCGCGCACAGCGGCCATAAAGCGGTCGCTACTCAAAAATGCTCGGGTTTCCACACCCGGCCGCTGAATTTTCAGCGACCGGGCAAGCCTAGAAGGTGTGGGTTTCCCGGGCAAGGAAGCTAGGACCGACAGACCGCGTAGGGTACGTCCTAGGATTTTTTGGTTCCACAAACTTTGTGTTTGCAGGTGTCTGGAATGGGCCTGTCTGGAGGTCGCGTCGGGGCCACCAGGCGCATGCCGAAAAGTATTTATCGCTCTCAAGATCGAGCGCCGCCCGCGCGGCGCATCGCGAGCAAGCTCGCTCCTACATTGGTTGCAACGTGCCATGGCCTGACGGAGAGGTGTTGCCCGCCCTTGGCGGTTGGCGATGAATCGCATGGAGGCTGTTGAGGTCGGCTCAATACCGCGTCGTAAGACCATGGCCTGATAGACATAGGTACGTTACAAACCTCTGTCTGTAGGAGCGAGCTTGCTCGCGATGCGCCGCGCGGGCGGCGCTCGATCTTGAGACCCCTGAAAACCCGTCGGCATGCACCTCATCGCCTGCATGCAGCCGCGAAATACCAATATCCAACAAAGGGTGGCGGCTGCATGCGCGGTGGAAAACCGAGGGAAAGGAGAAACCCGGCAGGCCATTACGCCTCACGCACACAGCCGCCATAAAGGGCGGGCCTGAACAACGCGCACCCTAACCCTCAACTCCGGATCCCGGCCAGCAAGTTTGTGTTTGGAAATCTGTGACAGCCATCGAATACGTCGCGGGGTTATTCGGGCCTTGTGTGCAGGCCACAAACCATAAACGAGCGCATCAGGAACGTCTTTGAAGAAGGCAAACTGATTCCTCTGCATGAAGAGAAAAATCGGAATTTCCGAATTTTCTACCAAACCGACCAATTCAATAACTCGACGCCATCATCTCGGTCGGCCATCGAGCGCCTGCACGAGCAGATGGTCAAAGGCTTCGTGGAACCTGCCGCTTGCAACAATAAAAAAAGGCCAGCCCCTGCCACAGGACCGGCCTTCAAGTTTGCCTGAGTTGCGTGTTGCTCAGCGGGCGGTGATCACCGAAAGCTTGGTAATCCCCGCACGTTCGATGGAAGCCATGGCGCGGGCCACTTCTCCGTAATTCACACCGTCATCAGCCTGCAATTGCACCCGCACATCCGGGTCTTTGGCCTTGGCCGTCTGCAAGTTGATCTCCAGCAGATCCGGCTGGATTTCATCCTTGTTGATAAACACCTTGCCTGCGCCATCGATGCTCACCACCAGCGGGTCTTTCTGTTCCACCGGGGCCACGGCCTCGGTCTTGGGCAGGTTGATCGGGATCGCGTTGGTCAGCAGCGGCGCGGTCACGATGAACACCACCAGCAGTACCAGCATCACGTCCACCAACGGGGTGACGTTGATCTCACTCAGTACTTCATCACTGTCCTGGGTCGAAAAAGCCATGTCACACCGCCTCTTTCACGGGCTGGCCGGCCTGGGTGTTGGCCTTGTGCAGCGTTGGGTGGGCGATGACGCGGAAGGCACTCTTCTGCGCGAGGCTGTAGAAGTCGTGGGCGAAGTCATCCAGGTCAGCCGCAGTCAGTTTCAGGCGGCGCAGGAAGTAGTTGTAAACCAGCACCGCTGGGACCGCGACGGCGATACCCACGCCAGTGGCGACCAGTGCCGCACCGATCGGGCCGGCCACGGTTTCAAGGCTCGCCGAGCCTGCGGCGCTGATGCCTTTCAGGGCTTCCATGATGCCCCAGACAGTACCGAACAGACCGATGAACGGCGAGGTGCTACCGATACTGGCGACCACAGCCAGGCCAGTTTCCAGCGAGCGGCGTTCACGCACGATTTGCTGGCGCAGGGCACGTTCCAGGCGGTCCTGGTGGTTGATCGACTGGCTCAGGTCAGCGGCATGGCCTGGCTCACCAACAGCGATGGCGGCATAACCGGCCTGGGCAACGCGGGCAGCAGAGCCCGGCTGGGTCTGCGCCAGGTCGGCGGCCGAGTCGAGACTGGATGCGGCCCAGAATTGTTTGTGAAAGCGTTTGTCCTGGTTCTTCAGGCGGACAAACTGCACGGTCTTGACCAGGGCCAGGCCCCAGGTGACGACGGAGAAGCCGACCAGCAGCCAGATCACCGCGCTTTCGATGGATTCAAGTGGGGAGGCCAATACGCTCATGATGTGTTCTCTCTCGGGTTACGCGAATTTGGGTTAGCGAATCTTGAAATCGATGGGCACGCTCACCCAGCCTTCCTGGGCGACATCGCCCTGCTTGGCCGGGACGAAGCTCCAACGCTTTACCGCTGCCAGCGCGGCGTCATCGAGCTGCTCACGTCCGCTGCTTTTCTGGATCTGGATCTCGCCCGGCTTACCGTTGGCGAGCACCTTGACCCGCAACAGCACCGTGCCTTCCCAGCCGCGACGCTGGGCCAGCGACGGGTATTCCGGCGCCGGGTTTTTCAGGTATGCCGCGTTGGCCGACGCCGGGGTCACCGGGGCGGGCGCGGGCGGTGCCGGCGGTTGTGGCGCGGCGACCGGCGGGGCCGGAGTCGGTGGCGGTGTCTGCACCGGCGGCTGCGGTACCGGCTTTGGCACGGGCTTGGGCACAGGTTTTGGCTTGGGCACAGGCTTTGGCGGCGGCGGCTTCACGGCCAGTTCGTCTTCCACCGGTGGTGGCGGCTCGACCGGCGGCGGTGGCTGGACCACGGGCGGCGGCGGCTCTACCACCGGCGGCGCCGGCTGGGAGAATTCGATGGTCATCGGTGGAATTTCTGGCGGCACGACCGGCAGAACCGGGGTCGGCGCCTGGCTGATCCAGTACGCGGCCGCGCCATGCAACACCAGGGCAAACACCCCAAGCAGGACTTTCTCACGACGGTTCAGGGCGCTGCGCGGCGTGCGCTGCAAGCGCTGCTGCGCCAGCGGAACACGGTGCGGACGGCCGAGATCGACCAGTTCGCCCGGCGCCGGGCGCCACAGCACATCGAGGGCGCTGGCGGCGGTCTGGACATTACCCATTGATAGACTCCTGGGGGTTCAATGCATTTCCATCGAAGGCGGTCGGTTATGGATGAAAAGCGCCTTCGCTTGCGGTGGATGATCGGGGCGAGACGCTTATCTCTGAAAGTAATCTTTAAAGTTATGGATAGAACTTTTTCGAATATGCGGTTTTGCCGAATCGCTACAGCCCACGGATTTAAAGGGCTGTAGCGATGCGGGCATTTCGCCATGCTTTTGCGGCATAAAAAATATTCCTCAAAGGCATGGGGAAACCGCCTCAGAAGTCGTAGCGACCGGTCACGCCCAGGGTGCGCGGCGTGCCGAGCAGGCCTTCATAGCCGCCGTTGGCCGCGCTCCACAGCGTGGTGTAGTAGGTCTTGTCGAAGGCGTTTTTCAGCCACAGCGAGACATCCCACTGGCCTTGGCCGAGGTCGCCGCGCAGGCCGGTGGAGAGGTTGACCACGGCGTAGCTGGGGATGCGCGCGTAGTCCGAATCCTCGACCACGCCCACCGCTTTGGAGCGGAACGCATAGCTGGCGGTGACGTAGGGCTGCAGGCCGTTGGCGAGGTCCCACTGGTACTGGCCGTTGGCGTTGGCGATCCATTTCGAGGCGCCGACCACCTGGTGCCCGGTGAGGTCGCAGGACGCCGGGGCGCCCGGTTGCAGCGACACTTCCGGCGGGCACGGGGCATCTTTGTAGGAGAGGTAGCGGACGTCGTTGTAGGAGCCGTTGACGTTCAGTGTCAGCCCGCGCACCGGCACCAAGGTGCTTTCGAATTCCACCCCGCGTGAGCGCACCGAGCCGGCGTTGGTCAGGTACTGCACGCGGTTGGCTTCGTCGTAGGCGTTGGTCTGGTAGGCGTTGACCTGGGTCCAGAACAGGTTGGCGTTGAGTTGCAGGCGCTTGTCCCACAGCGTGCTCTTGAAGCCCAGTTCGGCGTTGTTGGCGCGCTCGGTGCCGACCAGCAGCGAGTCGGCGCCGGCGACGGGCGCGGTGGCGACCGTGAGGTTGACCCCGCCGGACTTCTCGCCGTGGGACAGGGTGGCGTAGCCGAGCAGGTCATCGGTGAAGCGATAGCTGAGGTTGAGCAGTCCCGACGGGCTGGAGCTGTACTGGTTCAGGTCGCCCGACTCGTAGGCGCCGACCCGGCCCTGGCGCGCAGTGGCCACCGCCCCGGCGACGGCCGCGCCGCCCTGCGGGGCGTTGCGGTTGACCCAGGCGCTCTTCTCTTCATAGGTGCCGCGCACGCCTGCGGTGAAGTCGAGGCGGTCGCTGAGGTGCCAAGTGCCTTGGGCGAACAGCGCGAAGCTGTCGGTCTCGATATGGCCTTTGCCGATGGTGGTGACGTTGGCCAGGGCGCCGGTCGGCGTGCCGTTCCAGATGTCGGCGCGTGGGCCGTAGTAGTTGAAGGAGCGGTTATCCAGGTCGGAGCCGAAGTAGTACGCGCCGAGCACATAATCGAAGAAACCGCCCGTGGGCGAGGCCAGGCGAAATTCCTGCGACCACTGTTTATCCCGCACCGAGACGCCGGCGTTGTACGCCGCCGGCACGTTGAGGCCGTCGTCGTTGCGCGGGGTGAAATCCCACCAGCGGTAGCTGCTGACCGAGGTCAGGGTGAAGTCGTTGTCGAGGGTCCAGTTGGCTTCCAGCGAGGTGCCGCCCTGGAACACGGTGACGTGCTGGTCGTTGTCGAGGTTGACCTTGCGCTTGCTGCCGTCGACCAGCGTCGCACCCGCCGCCGCTGCGCGGGTTTCGTAGCGGTTGACGCCGTTGATGGTCGGCCCGGTGCTGAACAGCACGCGGGTGCCGGCGCTGGAATCTTCCTCGTTGTAGTCGCCGATCCAGCGCAGGTTGAAGCGCTCGTTGGGCTTGTACAGCAGTTGCCCGCGAAAGCCCTGGCGCGAGCCGCCGTTGAGGGTGTGGCCGTCGTATTCGTTCTTGATGTCGCCGTCGTTGCGGGTGCGGTAGGCCGAGAAGCGCCCGGCGAGGGTGTCGCTGAGCGGGCCGGAAATCGTGCCCTTGGTCTGGAAATAACCGTCCTCGCCCACCGAGGTTTCGATGCTGCGTTCCGGGGTGAAACTCGGTGCGCGGGTGCTGATGTTGATGACGCCGGCAGTGGTGTTCTTGCCGAACAAGGTGCCTTGCGGGCCGCGCAGGACTTCAAGCTGCTCGATGTCCATCAGGTCGAACACCGCCATGCCCGGACGCCCGAGGTAGACGTTGTCCAGATAAAGCCCGACGCTGCCTTCCAGGCCGTCGCTGGCCGGGTTGTTGCCCAGGCCGCGGATCGACACGCTGGACTGGCGCGCATGCATATAAGCGACGTTGACGCTGGGCACCAGTTGCTGGAGGTCCTGGATGCGGTAAATGCGCTGGCTTTCCAGGGCCTGACCGTCGAGCACGCTCATGGGGGTCGGCACGTCCTGGGCGCTTTCCTCGCGGCGGCGAGCGGTGACGGTGACCGTTTTCAACTGGCTGTCGGACTTGGCGGCGGGGGTGGATTCGGCGCGGCTCGCATCAGCGGCCTGGGCCGGCAGCCAGTGCGCGCTCCCCGCCAGCAGCAAGGCCAGGGGCAGGCGTTTGAGCCGCCGTGAAGACAAGGGTGCAGCGGAAGACGACAGGCTCATGAGCGGCTCCTGTTCAGGAAATCGTTATTCCCTGAAGTTATTTATTTATGTTTTTACATATGTTTACCGAATAAGTGATTGCCTTTATAAGGAGTGCAACCGAGGCAGAGCAAATGCATTTGCCCGATACTTTTCATGTGAAAAATGCATATAGATCTTCGCCAACTCCGCCATCTGATCGCCCTTGCCGAGCACCGCAGCTTCGTCGCCGCGGCGAGCGCGGTGAGTCTTTCGCAATCGGCGTTCAGCCGCAGCATCCAGGCGCTGGAGCACAGTGCCGGGTGTCAGTTGGTGGATCGCTCGAACAAGGAATTGCCGCCAACCAAGCAGGGATTGGTGGTGCTGGAACATGCGCGGCGGCTGGTCAGCGGTGCGTGTCAGTTGAGCAACGAGATTCGCCAGTTCAACGGCCTAGAAGCCGGTGAACTGCGCTTTGGTTGTGGCCCCGCGCCCGCTGCGGGGCTGGTGCCGCGGGCCATCGCTGGCTTTATCGAGCGGTATCCGAAGGCGAGGGTGCAGTTCCAAGTGGACGACTGGCAGAGCCTGAACCGCCGCCTGCTGGCCGAGGACTTCGAGTTCTTCGTCGCCGACACCCGTAGCTTCGAGGCCGATCCCACCTACCAGACCCTGCGCCTGAAACCGCGCCGCTGGTATTTCTGCTGCCGCGCCGGGCATCCGCTGGCCGCGCGCGCCAGCGTCAGCGCCGAGGAACTGCTGCAGTACCCGCTGGCGGTGACGCTGCGCCCGCCGAACCTGCGCAAGGTCATCGCCGACCTCAGCGGCCACCCGGACGTGGAAGCCAATGTCGAATGCGAAAACAGCCACAGCCTGCTCACCGTGGTCCTGCACTCCAACGCCATCGGCATCTGCGGCACCTACAGCGACAGCCTGCGCAGCGCGGCCGGCGCGCTGGTGCGGCTGAAGATCGATGGCCTGAACGACGACTGTGAAGAGCTTTACACCCGCTACGGCATCGTCAGCCGCGCGCGCCAACGCCTGGCGCCGCTGGCCGAGGCGATGATCGAGCAGATCGTGCGCACCGACCAGAACGACGAAGACCTCGACGCCGCCGCCCTGGAGCGCCTGGCCGTGTAAGGCGTTGCGCCGCACGCATCACCGGTATTCGGCAAATGCGCTTGTCGCCGGGCGCCGTGGCGGCGAAAACAGTCGCCTGCCTTTTCATCCGGTGACTGCCATGCCCCAGCCTTCCCCCGTGCGCAACGTGCTGTACATCATGTGCGACCAACTGCGTCGCGATTACCTGTCCTGCTACGGCCACCCGCACCTGCACACGCCGAACATCGATCGCCTGGCGGCGGCGGGCGTGCGCTTCAGCCGCGCCTACACCCAGGGCACGATTTGCGGGCCGTCGCGGATGTCGGCGTACACCGGACGCTATGTCAGCAGCCATCAGGTCGCGTGGAACGCCGTACCGTTGCCGCTGGAAGAACTGACCCTCGGCGACTACCTGCGCCCGGCCGGCATCCGCACCGCGCTGGTGGGCAAGACCCACGCCACGCCCAACCTCGACGCCCAGCAGCACCTGCACCTCGACCCGGCCAGCGCGGCCGTCGAGCAGCTCAACGAGGTGGGTTTCGAGCCCTATGTGCGGCATGACGGCATCTTTCCCGATGACCCGCTGTTCAGCGACAAACGCGAGACAGCGCCCTACACCCGTTACCTGCGCGAGCACGGTTTCGACGGCGACAACCCCTGGCACACCTGGGCCAACGCCGCCGAGGGCGAAAACGGCGAGGTGCTCAGCGGCTGGCACATGCGCAACGCCCATTTGCCGACCCGGCTGCCGGAGCAGTACTCCGAAACCGTCTACACCACCGACCGCGCCATCGACTTCATCCGCGAACAGGGCGAGCAGCCGTGGTGCCTGCACCTGTCGTACATCAAACCGCACTGGCCCTACATCGCCCCGGCGCCGTATCACGCGCTGTATGGCGCCGCGCAGGTGCAGCCGGCGGTGCGCGCCGAGGGCGCGCAGCTCAGCGATCACCCGGTGTATGCCGCGTTTCGCCAGCATCAGGAAAGCGTGAATTTCTCCCGCGACGACGTGCGGTTGAAGGTGATCCCGACCTACATGGGCTTGATCAAGCAGATCGACGACCAGCTCGGCCGGCTGTTTGATGAGTTGCAAAGCAGCGGGCGCTGGGACGACACGCTGATTGTGTTCACCAGCGACCACGGGGATTTCCTGGGTGACCACTGGTTGGGAGAAAAGGAGTTTTTGCTGGAGCCGGCGGTGGGCGTGCCGCTGATCGTGCGCGACCCGCGCGCGCAGGCGGATATCACTCGGGGCACGGTGGATGAGCGGCTGGTGGAAACCATCGATGCCGTGCCGACCTTCCTCGACGCCCTCGGTTTGCCGCCTGCCGATCACCGGCTGGAGGGCCGTTCGCTGGTGCCGCTGCTGCATGGCACCGCACAAAGCTGGCGGCGCTACGCGATTGCCGAGTACGACTACGCCTTCCAGTCACCGGCGCGGGAGCGGCTGGGCCAGCCGATCGACCGCTGCCGCATGAACATGGTGCGCAGCGAGCGCTGGAAATACCTGGCGTATGACGGCTTCAGGGCGCAGTTGTTCGACCTGGAAAATGACCCGGGGGAATTGAATGATCTTGGGGGTGACCCGGCTTATGCGGCGGTGCGCGAGGAACATCAGGGGTATCTGTGGGAGTGGCTGCGCGGGCTGAAACGCCGGACCACCATCAGCCATGCCGAAATCGAACGGCGGGGGCAGTGGTTCAGATATGGCGAACCGCGGGAGGACAGTGTGGTGAAGATTGGGGTTTGGTGATTTGCGGGGTGTCTTCAACGCCCTTGAGATCGAGCGCCGCCCGCGCATCGCGAGCAAGCTCGCTCCTACAGTGAATGCAAAGTGCCATGACCTGACAGACATAGGTACGTTGCAAACCTCCGTAGGAGCGAGCTTGCTCGCGATGCGCCGGCGGCGCTCGATCTTGAAAGCGCTGAAGAACTATCGGCTAGCACTTGGTGTGCCATAACCAGATCCTCTGAGCCGCAAAACAGCACCGACCATTCCCTGACCTAAACTTTCACTCCCCAAGGCGATCAATCCCTTAACCCCCCAGCCCAAGGAGTGCCCCATGGAATTGACCAATCACGAATTTCACGAGCTGTTCAAGCAGCTTGGCCTGCCCGATGACCCGAAGGGCATCGACCAGTTCATCACCAGTCACTCGCCGCTGAAGAACGAAATCAAGCTGGTCGACGCGCCATTCTGGACGCCGTCGCAGCGGCAATTCCTCAAGGAACAGTTCATTCAGGACTCCGATTGGATCGTTATGGTCGACCAACTCAACGAGGCGCTGAGGCGTGAACGGCCGCGCCAGAAATAAACGCTGAGCGGCACCCTATGTCCCCGGTTGGCGTTGCTATGCTCAGAAAAAAACAACAAGGGGACAGCGCCAATGAAAGACCCCTACGCCGTTGGCTTCTGGGCTGCCGTGACAGCCTTGGGCCTGCTGACCGCCGGTTATTTCTACGGGGTCAGGGAAGTCCACCAGCTCGATCAGGCCCGGCAGTTCCTCTACGGATCCGCCGGTCTGATTGCGGCCCTCGCCTTGAGCGCGTTGGCCTGGATTCGCTGGCAACTGCTCAAGGTGCGCCGACGCCAGTTGGAGCAGGGCCGGACGATGGTCGCCATCTGGAACACCAAGGTGGCGCTGCGGCGGGTCGAAACCGTGTTCGATCGCTATTTCTGGGGGAGTTATTGGCAACCTGGGCGAACTTTCCAGGAAGTCATGGGCGAACTCGAAGGCACACCGCTCGAACGCAGCCTGGAAGCCCTCAAGGCGCAGGGCCAGGAACTCGATCAGGAAATCCCCGCCCACCACCGCCACTGGCTGAACAATGCCCGCGAGCTGTCCAGCGTGGCGGCGGCCATGGCCCGCGAGCGTTACCAGCTCGACCTGTGCGATTCGCAACAGAGCCAGCGGCGCGGCGGCGCGGTGCTCAACCGCGACCTGGAAGTGCTGGTGTACACCTGGTCGGCGCGGTTGCGCAGCTTCGACCACCAGCTCGACGAGCTGGAGGGCGAATACCGCTGAAGGGCGCTCACTCGCCGCGAATGTACTGCTCCAACTGACGAATCAGGTCGGCCTGTTCGGCGATGGCTTCCTTCACCAGGTCGCCGATCGACAGCAGGCCGAGCAGTTCACCGTTTTCGACCACCGGCAAGTGCCGCAGGTGACTGTCGGTCATCATGTTCATGCAGGTGTCGACGTTCTGGTGGGAATCCACGGTGATCACCGGCGAACTCATGATCTCGCTGACCGCCGTGCCGACCGAGGACCGGCCCTTGAGCACCATCTTGCGCGCGTAGTCGCGCTCACTGACGATCCCCACCACTTTGCCGCCCTCGACCACCGGCAGCGCACCGACGTTCTTCTCGGCCATTACCAGC
The DNA here is from genome assembly GCF_903166565.1 of Pseudomonas sp. Marseille-P9899. Classification (NCBI taxonomy): domain Bacteria; kingdom Pseudomonadati; phylum Pseudomonadota; class Gammaproteobacteria; order Pseudomonadales; family Pseudomonadaceae; genus Pseudomonas; species Pseudomonas sp. Marseille-P9899. Next base: position 241,450 of record NZ_CAESCG010000005.1, on the reverse strand, counting down.
AGCGCTTCCAGCACCGTCTGGTGAGGCTTGATGGTGTAGACCTGTTGAACGTGCTGGGACTTCAACTTCAATAGCTGTGCCACGGTTTTCATTGCGCGCCCTCTGCATGGGGGTTGGGTGTAGGAACGCCAGATACCCTCAAGAATCGTGCACGCGGGGCAAGGGGGCAAGGCCGAAAACGGCATGAACCCGATTGAAAAGCGTCATCGCCGGTTTTTTTGTCGCCTTACCCCCGCTGGATCAACGTTTCTGCACGGTCCACCGCCTCCAGCAAGTTTGCAGGGGGTGGCTCAGGTGTCACGAGGCAATGACCGCATTCGCCACGTACACTTCGCGCTTGCACGCATCGCAGGTTAAATTGCCAGTATTTCCCGGCCGCCACCCGTGCCGCGGCACACCGAGCAAGGAGCAACAACCATGAGTCTGTGGGACGACCTGAAGAAAAAAGCCATCGACGCCAATCCGGAACTGGCCGCCAAGGCTGCCCAGGCGCTGGAAAAGGCCAAGGAGATGGCGGTGGAAGCCGGTCAGAAGGCGGCGCCGATCCTCAAGGAAGCCGGCGGCAAGGCCGCAGCCTACGCCCAGGAGAAGACCCCGATCCTCAAGGCCCAGGCGCTCAAGGCGATCGACGATGCCAAGGTCAAGCGCGCCGAGCTGCGCGAGCAGGCCAAGCGTGACAAGGCGGCCCGCGCGGAAATGATCCGCACCATGTACGACACCACCCTCAGCCCCGGCGACGTCAACTTCATCGAAGAGCCTTTCCATCACTTCGATCGCCAGTTCGGCTTTTTCATGATCACCGGCCAGGTGCTCGACACCGAGAAACGCACCAGCACCCAGCTCAACGCCAGCCACCATCACAGCGGCGGTGGCGGCTATGTTTCCAATGGCTCCGGCTACATCAGCGGCAGGTCGTCGTCCATGCACATCAGCTCAAGCCGCCCGCAGGAGCATGAGTTCTGGGGGCGCCGGGACGACACCGGCAAGGAGTCGTGCTACCAGATCAACAACGCCAGCCTGCGGCTGCGCGAAGGCCAGCAGGGGAGCATGGTCTTCATGCACCCGGCGGGCACCCAGACCGGGCAGATGATCGGGCTGTACAACCACAACGCCGAAGAGCACTTCGTCATCCACGATCCGGTGCAGATCAACCAGTTGTTCGGCATCTATCTGGAAGAGCCGGGTTTCTTCAACCAGAACGAAGTCACCACCACCCGCAACCGTCTGTTGCAGGCGCTGGACGTTCGGCTGGGCCAGTTCGCCAGCTACATGGCGCTGCACGGCAAAGGCCCGGAGCGGCTGATCGAAGGCGAGCGGGTCGAGTGAACGGCAGCGCTGCGTGCTTCAGGACAGGCTGGGCAAGGGCCGACCGTTCGGCCCGTACAGCCTGTCGGCGGTGACGCGGTCGAGGAAGTCGAGAATCTGCTGATTGCCTTTCATCCGCACACTCAGCGCATCACCGTTGGCCCGATTCAGCGCCCTGGCCCGCAGCGCCGATTGCAGCAGGCGGCGCCAGGTGGCCAGGCAGTCGGCATCCCGTGCCGCCCGCGCCGCGCCTTCCCGGCCTGGGCCGTAGCCGAGTTTCAGTTGCGCACCGGCGCGCATGGCTTCCAGTTGCTCCAGCCGCAGCAACGCCGCCTGCTTGCCGGCGACCAGCTCACGCAGGCGTTCGGCGTCGACCCTGGCGTGGGCCAGGGCGACGCGTTCCTGCTCAAGCAATTGCAGCAACTGCTCAACCACCCGGTGTTGCACCTCCAGGTGCCTGTCCAGACTCATAAACACTCCACTTTCAGGACTCGCCGGCTTGGCCAGCGCTCAGGTCGGCGCACTGCCGAGCATTTCCCTGGCCTCGGCGACCAGGCTGGTATAGATCGCCTCTGAATCGACCTGGAAGCTGCCATCGGCGATGGACTGACGCAGGGTGGCGACCTTTTCCAGGTCGACGTCCGCAGTCGGGTCGGACTCATTGAGGTCGCTGATCCGGGAGATCTGCACGGCGTCTTCCGGGAGCATTTCCAGGTCCTGGGGCGCGACCCGCGAAGGGGTGGTGCCGGCCAGGCTGCTATCGGTCTGGGGAAGAAGGCTGCTGGGCGGGGCGCTTATGATTTTCACGATAGAGGCTTCGTTGGCTGTGGTGGGAACACTATCGGCATTCGTGAGGGCCACCTTTGGCCGGCGATAGGCTTTCGACGAAAAAATCAGTAACGCAGCAGCAATTCGTTCTGGCCGATGACCTGGGCGCTGAGCATCCGGCCGTCGGCGCTGACCACCCGCACCGTGTTGCCCAGGCCGCCGTTGTCCAGCGCCTTGCCCTCCCGGGTGAGGCTGAATCCCGTGCCTTGCGCCCGCAGCACCACGGGCCGGTTGCGCTCCACCAGCCAGCGCTCGCGGACCGCCTTCAGCGCCAGCACGGCGCCGCGCTCGATGCTGCGAGCGGCTTGCCGACCGATCACCTGATCGGCGCGCAACGCGCTGCCTTTTGGCAGTTCCTGCAGCGGGCCACGCTTGCTGACCAGCATGTCGGCCTGAATGATTTCACCCGCCTCGATCTTGCGGGCGCTCACCACATAGGAACCCTGCGCGCCGACCATGACCTGCAAAAAACCGAGCACTTCCTCCTGGTCGGCGCAACGCACGCCAACGGCCACGCGCCCGACCGCCAGCCGGCGCGGGTGCACCAGATACGGCCGGGGCTCGGCACAGGCGCGGATGCGCGCCGCCGGCTGGCCGACGATCAGGTCACTCAAGCGGCTGTCAGCCGGCAGGCGTTGTTCGACCAACGCCCGGACCCGCTCCTGCAAGAGGTCGGCCTGAGCGCCGGCAACACTCGACAGGAACAGGCAGCAGAGCACGCCCAGCGACTGGCAACGCCGCACGAACAGCGCATGAAGAGGGAGAGAACCTTTCATCCGGAAGACGCCGCTTGATGGGTTTCAGGCGGAGCATTCTAGGGCGCTCGTCGAGCGGGCAAAGCTCGAATTGCTCGCCAAATAGCGGTGTGTTCCGGTCTTTGCCGCAGGTTCTCGGCCACTACTCTGCTGGCTGTTCAACAGACGCACGGGCCCGCCGGCATGATCGACAAACTCGACAACGAACTGCGCTTTCAGCAAGACGCGATGAGCCTGCGTGCCGAGCGCCAGCAGGTGTTGGCCAACAATATTGCCAACGCCGACACGCCCGAATACCGCGCCCGTGACTTCGATTTCGCCGCCGAACTGGCCAGCTCCCTGGGCGAAGGTCGCTCGGGCAGCCGTGGCCTGTCGCTGGCCACCACCTCCGATCGCCACTTGCAGGCCTCGTCCAGCGGCAGCGCGGTGCGTGAGTTGCAGTACCGCGTGCCCGACCAGCCGAGCCTGGACGGCAACACCGTGGACATGGACCGCGAACGCGCGCAGTTCGCCGACAACAGCGTCCGCTATCAGGCCAGCCTGACCTTCCTGACCAACCGCCTGCAGTCGCTCAAGACCGCAATGCAGTCCGAATAACCCGGGGAACACAGCATGTCGATGTTCAGCATCTTCGAAATCGCCGGCTCGGCGCTCAGCGCCCAGTCCGAGCGCATGAACGTGACCGCCAGCAACCTGGCCAACGCCGACACCGCCAGCGGCCCGGACAGCGAGGCCTATCGGGCCCGTCAGGTGGTGTTCGAAACCCAGTATCAGGACGGCAGCGACGTGGGCGGCGTGCGGGTTAGCCAGGTGGTCGAGGACGGTTCGCCGATGCGCCAGGAATACCGCCCTGGCGATCCGCTCGCCGACGAATCGGGCTACGTGACCATGCCCAACGTCGAGCCGGTGGGGGAGATGGTGAACATGATTTCCGCCTCGCGCTCCTACCAGGCCAACGTCGAAGTCATGGCCACCAGCAAAGAATTGATGCTCAAGACCCTGACCCTGGGCGAGGCGTAACCATGACCAGCACCATCGCAAGTTCGGTCCTCTCGACCATGAACAGCACCAGCAGTACCAGCGACAGTTCCAGCAGCAGTGCGCAAGAGCTTCAGGACCAGTTCCTCACGCTGCTGACGACCCAGTTGCAGAACCAGGACCCCACCGACCCGCTGGACAACAGCGAGATGGTCACCCAGCTCGCGCAGATCAGCACCATCAGCAGCATCGAAGGCGTGACCAGCACTCTGGAAGGCATCTCCAGCCAGATCAGCGCCGCCGAAACCCTGCAGGCCTCGGCGCTGGTGGGCAACGGTGTATTGATCGAAGGCAACAGCATCCAGGTGGCCAGCGGCGTCGCCACCGCCTTCGGCGTGACCCTGGCCAGTGCAGCCGACAGCGTCACCGTCACCATCAAGGACAGCAGCGGCAGCGTGGTCGCCACCCTCGATGCCGGCGACATGAGTGCCGGCACCCAGTCGCTGTACTGGGATGGCGTGCAGACCGATGGCAGCACCGCCGCCGACGGCAGTTACACCTTCAGCATCAGCGCGACCAGCGAAGACGTGGCCGTCAGCGCCACGGCCCTGAAGTACGCGCGGGTGACCGGCGTGACCACCGACAGCAGCAACGCGGTCGCCCTCGACCTCGGCGGGGTCAACGACAACGTTGGCCTGAGCGACATCAAGCTGGTGCTCTGAACCTTATTCACGCCGGGCCGGCGCGCCCTCGGCGCCGTCTTCGCTCGCTCAACAGGAGAACAACCATGGCCTTTTCCCAAGCGCTGAGCGGCCTGTCCGCCGCGTCCACCGACCTCAACGTGGTCAGCAACAACATCTCCAACTCGCAGACCGTGGGGTTCAAGAGTTCGACGGTGCAGTTCGCCGACGTCTATTCCGGTGCCGATGTGGGCCTGGGCACCTCGGTGTCGGGCGTCGTGCAGAATTTCGGCGCCGGCAGCCTGACCACCACCGACAACAGCCTGGACCTGGCCATCAACGGCGATGGTTTCTTCACCTTCAGCGACGGCACCCAGACCGTCTATTCGCGCAACGGCCAACTGACGCTGACCGCCGCAGGCTATCTGGTGAACGCGGCGGGCGACCAGTTGCTCGGCGTCAACGGCGTGATCCAGATTCCCACCAGCGGCATGCAGGCCAGCGCCAGCACCGAACTGGATGCGGAACTGAACCTCGACGCCAGCGAGAGCATCGTCACCGCCGCCTTCGATGCCACCAATGCGTCGACCTATTCCTACTCGACCACGGCCACGGTCTACGACTCCCTGGGCAACAGCCACACCTCGACGCTGTATTTCACCAAGTCCGCGGTGAACACCTGGGACGTGCACACCGCCATCGATGGCAACCTGCTGAGCGAAACCCAGTCGGTGAGCTTTAGCTCAAGCGGGCTGATCACCAGCGGCGCGACCGGCGCCTACACCTACGACCCGGCCAACGGCGCCGCCGAGATGAACCTCACGCTGGATCTGACCGGCACCACGCAGTTCGGCAACGACTCCGAGGTGTCGAGCATCGCCCAGAACGGCTACACCTCCGGCAGCCTGGTGAGCTTCACCATCGATGACACGGGCACTGTGATCGCGACCTACTCCAACGACCAGACCCAGGAAATCGACCAGATCCAGCTCGCCACCTTCGCCAACGAAAACGGCCTGAAATCCAACGGCAACAACACCTGGCTGGCGACGTCCTCGTCGGGCCAGGCGCTGTTGGGCGTTGCCAGCAGCGGTTCGCTGGGCTCGATCCTCAGTGGCACCACCGAAGACTCCAACGTCGACCTCACCGCCGAGCTGGTGAACCTGATCATCGCCCAGCGCAATTTCCAGGCGAACGCCAAGTCGGTGACCGCCCAGAGCGAAGTGCTGCAGCAAGCCGTGAACATCGGATCCTGACGCCATGGACCGGATGCTCTTCACCGCCATGAGCGGCGCCAACCAGGCACTGGAACAACAGGCGGTGGTCGCCAACAACCTGGCGAACGTCGTGACGCCGGGCTTCCGTGCGCAACTGGTGCAAATGGAGTCGTCGCCGGTGGCGGGCGAGGGCCTGCCCACGCGGGTGTCGGTCAACGCCAGCGGCGTGGGCGTGGACTGGACCGAAGGACCGATCACCCACACCGACCGCAACCTCGACGTGGCCCTGGGCGAGAACACCATGCTCGCGGTACAGACCGCCAACGGCGAAGAAGCCTATACCCGCCGCGGCGATTTGCAGGTGGACGGCAGTGGCGCCGTGACGGTGGCCGGCCTGCCCGTCATCGGTGATGGCGGCCCCATCAGCGTGCCGTTGGGCAGTGAAGTCAGCCTGGGCAGCGACGGCACCCTCAGTGTTCGCGAACTGGGCATGGAGCCGCGCGGCCTCAGCCCGGTCGGGCGGCTGAAGATGGTGTCGGCGCTGCCGGGCGCCCTTGAGGCGGGCACGGACGGGTTGTTCCGCGCGCCCGCCGATGCCAACGGCAACGGCCAGCCGCTGGCGGCCGACGACAGCCCGCGCCCGACGCCGGGGGCGCTGGAGGGCAGCAACGTCAGCCCCACCGGCGCCATGGTCGCGATGATCGACAACGCCCGCCGCTACGAGATGCAGATGAAGGCCATCAGCACCGCCGACGAAAACGCCAAGACCGCCAATGCGTTGCTCTCCCTGCAGGGCTGAGCCGGCGCCGAATGAAGAGATAACCGCTCGATGATCAGATCACTATGGACGGCCAAGACCGGCCTCGAAGCCCAGCAAGGGCAGCTCGACGTCATTGCCAACAACCTGGCCAACGTCAGCACCAACGGCTTCAAACGCTCACGGGCGGTGTTCGAAGCCCTCGTCTACCAGAACGTGCGCCAGCCGGGCGCCCAGAGCAGCACCGATACCCGCCTGCCCTCGGGCTTGCAGGTCGGCACCGGGGTGCGCCAGGTGGCCACCGAGCGCCTGCACACCCAGGGCAACCTGGAGGAAACCAGTAACTCCAAGGACCTGGCCATCAATGGCCTGGGCTTTTTCGAAGTCGACATGCCCGACGGCTCCACCGCCTACACCCGCGACGGCAGCTTCCAGCTCGACGCCAACGGCGAGATGGTCAGCGCCAACGGCTACAAGTTGACGGCGGGCATCACCATTCCGGCCAATGCCACGTCCATCAGCATCAGCAGCGACGGCATCGTCTCGGTGACCCAGCCCAGCAGCACCACCTCGACCCAGGTCGGCCAGTTGAACCTGGCGCTGTTCGTCAACAGCGCGGGCCTGCAGAGCGCCGGCCAGAACCTGTACCTGGAAACGGACGCCTCGGGCTCGCCGACCGAAACCACGCCGGGCCTGAACGGCGGCGGAAGCCTGAGCCAGGGCTACGTCGAGACCTCCAACGTCAACGTGGTGGAGGAAATGGTCGGCATGATCCAGACCCAGCGCGCGTATGAAATCAACAGCAAGTCCGTCGAGACCTCCGACGAAATGCTGCAGCGCCTGACCCAGCTCTGATGGCCGGGCATCCCCTGAAAAGCGGCGGCGTGGCGCTGCTGCTGAGCAGCATGCTGATGGCCTCGGGTTGTGCACCGTTGATACGCGATCCGGTGGTGCCCGACGAGTCGATGGAGGCGCCGTATTTGCCGGAGCGCGTGGCCAATGGCTCGATCTACCAGGGCCGACGCGGTTCGCAGCCGCTGTTCGAGGACCGCCGTCCGCGCATGGTGGGCGACACCCTGATCGTCCAGCTCAACGAGCAGGTCAGCGCCAGCAAGACCTCGTCGTCCAATGCCGACCGGGCCGGCAGCATGGGCCTGGCGTTCGCCACAACCTCCGACCGCGATTCGAAGGTCGGCAACTACGGCTTGAACGCTTCGACCGAACATGAATTCGCCGGCAGCGGCGGCTCGCGGGCCAACAACTCATTCACCGGCACCATCTCGGTGACGGTCATGCAGGTGCTGTCCAACGGCAACCTGCGGGTGCGCGGCGACAAGCAGATCGCGATCAACCAAGGCACCGAATTCATCCGCTTCTCCGGCGTGGTCAACCCGCGCACCATCACCGGGGACAACACCGTGCTGTCGACCCAGGTGTCGCTGGCGCGCATCGAATACGTCGGCGAGGGCTATATCAACGAGGCGCAACGCATGGGCTGGCTCCATCGCGTCCTTCTCAACCTGTCACCTTTCTAGCGAGTGAATCATGGCTGAGTCCCTGTCCACCTTCCTGCGCCTCCTGCTCGGCGCCTGCGCGCTGCTGCTGGGCGGCGCCGTCCAGGCCGAGCAGATCCGCGACATCGCCGACTTCGCCGGGATCCGCACCAACAACCTGGTGGGCTACGGCCTGGTGGTCGGGCTGGACGGCACCGGTGACCAGACCACCCAGAGCCCCTTCACCGAACAGGGCCTGACCAACATGCTGTCGCAGCTCGGCGTGACCCTGCCGGCCAACGCCAACATGCAGATGCGCAACATCGCGGCGGTGATCGTCACCGCCAACCTGCCGCCCCTGACCCGGCCCGGCCAGCAGATCGACGTGGTCGTGTCGTCCATCGGCAACGCCCGCAGCCTGCGCGGCGGAACGCTGCTGATGACCCCGCTGAAAGGCGCTGATGGCGATGTCTACGCCATGGCCCAGGGCAACCTGCTGGTGGGTGGCGCGGGCGCCTCGGCCAATGGCAGCAGTGTGCAGATCAACCAGTTGGCGGGCGGGCGAATCAGCCGCGGTGCGGTGGTGGAGCACAGCGTGCCGCTGGACCTCGGCGCCCAGCACGGCGTGCTCGAGCTGCAACTGCGCGAGCCCGACCCGGCCACCGCGCAGCGGGTGGTGTTCGCCATCAACAGCGAAATGCGCAGCACGGTGGCCTCGGCGGTGGACGGCGGTCTGGTGCAGGTCCAGGGGCCGTTCTCGGCCAACGAGCGGGTCAACTTCATGGCCCGCATCGACAGCCTCGAAGTGCTGCCGATGCACGCGCGACCCAAGGTCATTCTCGATTCCCGCACCGGCTCGGTGGTGCTCAACGGCTCGGTGAAACTGTTCCGCGCCGCCGTGGCCCATGGCGATCTTTCGGTGACCATCGACACCACCAACATCATCAGCCAGCCCGGCGCCCTCAGTGGCGGACAGACCGCCGCCACCGCCAACAGCACCATTTCCATCCAGACCCAATCCCGCGCGTTGCGCGTACTGGAAGGCAGCGCCGACCTGATGGAAGTGGTCAAGGGCCTCAACGCCCTTGGCGCCACGCCGCAGGACCTGATGGTGATTCTCCAGGCCCTCAAGGCCGCCGGCTCCCTGCGCGCCGAACTGGAGATCATCTGATGAGCGTGGCCGAAGGTGCAGCCGGGTTCGCCCTTGATGTGCAGGGCTTGCAGCGCTTGCGCAGCCAGGCCGGTCGCGATGGCGAGGCGGGCTTGAAAGAGGCCGCCCGGCAGTTCGAGGCGCTGTTCTTGCAGACCATGCTCAAGAGCATGCGCGAGGCCATTCCCAAGTCGGAGATGTCCAGCGACTCGCAGACCCAGCTCTACACCGAACTGCTGGACCAGCAATGGGCCCAGACCCTGGCGGGGCGCGGCATGGGCCTGGCCGACCAGTTGACCCGCAGCCTGACCGGGCACATCACGCCCGCGCATTCCGCCGCTGAATCACCCTTTGGCAGCCTGACCCGGCAGACGCCCGCCTTCGAATCCTGGAAGCGTCACGAAGTCCGTGGTGACGAGCCGGACCGCGCCGACCATGTCGAGGACTTCGTGAGCCGCCTCGCCGACCCAGCCCGCCGCGCCGAGCGCAGCAGCGGTGTGCCTGCCGAGCTGATTCTGGCCCAGGCGGCGCTGGAAACCGACTGGGGGCGCCGGCGTATCACCACCGCCACCGGCGCGGACAGCCACAACCTGTTCGGCATCAAGGCTGGCGGACGCTGGCAAGGCGAGACGGCGCGGGTAATGACCACCGAATACGTTGCCGGCGAGGCGCAAAAACAGGAGGAAAGCTTCCGCGTCTACCCGAACGCGCAAGCTGCGTTCGACGACTACGCACGGTTGATCCGCGGTCGCCCCGGCTATGCCGCCGCGCGCACCGCTGCCGACAGCGCGCAGGCGGCCGTGGCCTTGCAGCAGGGCGGTTACGCCACCGATCCGCGCTATGCCGACAAGCTGATCGCGGTCATGGCCACCATCGGCACCTTGCCGCCGCGCGGGGCCGTGACACTCGCCGAAGACCGATAGCGCAAAACAATCTGCGGTTGCGGTAAAGATGCCCTGGCGCCGGGCCGATAGTGCGCACCATGTAGCCCAGGAGCATTCCGATGAGCATCGTTTCGATTGGCGTCAGCGGCCTCACGGCGGCCCAGATCGCCCTCAGCACCAGCAGCAACAACACCACCAATGCCTACACCGACGGGTATACCCGTCAGGTGGCCACCTTCAGCGAGTCCACCTCGGGCAGCGGCGTGCAGATTTCCAGCGTCGCCCGCCAGTACAACCAGTTCGTCACCACCCAGCTCAACGGTTCCATCAGCGCCGAAAGCGCGCTGTCGACCTACCAGACCGAGGTCAGCCAGATCGACAGTCTGCTGGCCGACAGCGACGCCAGCCTGGACACCTTGTTGCAGAGTTTCTTCTCGGCGATCCAGACCCTCACCTCCGACGCCAGCGACACCGCCGCCCGCGAAGAAGTGGTGGGCGCTGCGCAAACCCTGGTCAGCCAGTTCAACCAGTTGGGCGGCTACCTGTCCGAGATGGCTGACGATGTGAACACCCAGATCGACGATCAGGTCACCCAGGTCAACGACCTGAGCGCGCAGATCGCCACGCTGAACCAGAAGATCAGCCTGGCCGGAGCACTCGGCGGAGCGTCCAACGACCTGCTGGACCAGCGCGACCTGCTGGTGAGCCAGCTCAGCGAACTGGTGGACGTGGACGTCAAGGTCCAGAGCAACGGCAGCTATACCGTCTCCCTCGGCAACGGCCTGGCGCTGGTCGCGGGCAACGACAGCTTTGAACTCGCCGCCGGTGCCTCGGCCAGCGACCCGAGCAAAACCGCCATCAGCTACATCGATGCCGCCGGCAACAGCGTGGCTCTGGGCGACAGCGTGCTGGACGGCGGTTCGCTCGGCGGCCTGCTGGACTTTCGCGACACCACCCTGGCCGACACCCAGAACCAGCTTGGCCTGATGGCCGTGTCCCTGACCCAGGCCTTCAACACGTTGCAGGCGCAGGGCATCGACCTCAATGGCGATACCGGCACCGACTTCTTCGCGGTGGCGGACCCGGTGGTCTACGGCAGCACCGGCAATACCGGCGACGCCACCATCAGCGCCGTTTTCAGTGACGACGTCAGCGCCCTGAGCAGCAGCGACTACACCATCCGCTACTCCGCCACCGATGGCTTCAGCGTCAGCCGCAACGACACCGGCGCCAGCGTGACCGCGACCTACGACAGCAGCAGCGGCACCCTCAGCTTCGCCGGCATGGACCTGACCATCAGCGGCACCGCCGCAGACGGCGACAGCTTCCTGGTGCAGCCCACCCGCAACGCGGCCAGCAGCTTCAGCACCCTGATCAGCGAAGGCGAGCAGATCGCCGCCGGCACCTCCAGCGGCAGCAGCGACAACACCAACGCCCTGGCAATGCTCAACCTGCAGACCCGCGATATCGTCGGCGGCAAGTCCACCCTGAGCGAGTCCTATGCCTCGCTGGTGAGCAGCGTGGGCAGCACCGCGACCCGGGTGGCCGGGCAGTTGGCGACCCAGTCGGCGCTGACCGAGCAACTGACCACCCTGCAGCAATCGGAGTCGGGGGTGAACCTCGACGAAGAAGCGGCCAACCTCATCGTCTACCAGCAGTACTACCAGGCCTGCGCGAAGATCGTCGAAGTAGGCGTCACGGTGCTCGACACCATTCTCGACATCAATTGATGCCCGCCCAAGGAGAGCCGACATGCGCCTGAGCAGTGCGACCATTTACAACCAGAACCTCAACTCCATGCTCGCCCAGCAGAGCGAGTACCAGAAGGCGGCGCTGGAAGTGTCCAGCGGCACGCGGGTGGTCAACCCGTCCGACGACTCCCTCGCCGCCGCACAAGCGGTGACTGTGCGCCAGTCGATCGCCGCCAACGCGCAATACGCCGATTCGCGGGCCGCCATCACCACGTCGCTGTCCCAGGAAGAAAGCACTCTGGACAGTGTCAACGACGCCATTACCAGCGCCATGACCCTGGTGGTCCAGGCGGGCAACGGCACCTTGAGCGATGCCGACCGCGGCTCCCTCGCCACCTCGCTGCAGGGTATCTACGACACCCTCGTTACCCTGGCCAACAGCACCGACAGCAACGGCAACTACCTGTTCTCCGGCTACCAGAGCCAGAGCCCGGCCTTCGCCGCGAACGCCGACGGCGAGATGGTCTATCAGGGCGACAGCAACGTGGTGACGCAGCAGGTCAGCGCCACCCAGAGCATGGCCAGCGGCGACAACGGCGCGACGGTCTTTCTGTCGGTGAGCAGCACGGCCGGCTTTATCGCCGAGGCTGGCGATAACGCGGGCACCCTGACGTTCGACGGTCCTGATATTGCCGACACCGGCGATGCCAACTACGGCAGCGGCTTCACCCTGACCTTCAGCACCGCCGCCGACGGCACTGCGCAGTACAGCATCGACGGCGCGGACCCGGTGGCGTACACCGAGGGCGAGACCCTGGACATCAACGGGCTCAGCCTCACGCTCAACGGCACGCCCGCCGACGGTGACAGCCTGACGGTCAGCGCGGCTGCCGAGGCGGATCCTGATCTGTTCGCCACGTTGAAGAATCTGATTTCCACCTTGCAGACACCGGTGGAAGACGAGGCCGACCGCGCGGCGCTGAGCAACACCCTGTCCACCGCCAGCCGCCAGTTGAGCAATGCCCAGGACAATGTGCTGACCGTCATCACCTCGGTGGGCGCGCGGCTCAGCCAGGTGGAAGTGCTCGACACCATCGGAGACGACCTGGCGCTCAGCTATACCGAGCGCTTGTCCGGGCTGGTGGATGCCGACTACACCGAGTCCGTCTCCCGCTACGTGACCCTGCAGGTCTCGATGCAGGCGGCGCAGCAGACGTTTGCGAGCGTGCAGCAGTTGTCGTTGTTCGAGTACATCTGAGCGCTCCCACAGGGCGCTCAACGCCGGCCCATGTGCTCAATCAATACCTCCATGAACTCCAGCGTCCGGTACAGCAACCCGGCGAGGAACTGCCCAAGGTCGCCCACCAGCACCATGAGCAGCAGCAAGCCCACGCTGAGCGTCGCCGGGAAGCCGACGGAGAACACGGTGAGCTGCGGGGCGACGCGGTTGAGGATGCCCATCGCCAGGTTGATGATCAGCAGGGCGCCGACCATGGGCAGCGCCAGCAGCAGGCCGGTGAGGAAGATGGTCGAGCCGTGGCGCGCCACGGCGTTCCAGGCCCGCGGGTCGAAGCTAACCTGCCCCACCGGCAGGCGCACGAAGGTGGATGACAGCAATTCCAGCACCATCAGGTGACCATCCAGTGCGAGGAACATCAGGATCGTCACCAGGCTCAGAAACCGCGACAGCACCTGGCTGTTGGTGCTGGTGTCGGCGGAAAAGAACGAAGCGAACGCCAGGCCCATCTGCATGCCGCAGATTTCCCCGGCCATTTCGACCACCGCCAGGGTGATGCGCATGACCATCCCCAGCGTCACGCCAATCAGCACCTGCTCGACAATCACCCCCAGCCCCGCCCAGGAGAACAAGGCGATATCCGGCATGGGCGGCAGGTTGGGCGTGAGCAGGAAGGCCAGCAACATCGCCAGGCCGACTTTCACCTGGCTGGAGACGTTCTTGTGGCCAAGAATCGGGTCGCTCATGAAGAACGCCAGCAGCCGGCAGAACGGCCAGAAAAAGGCGCTTACCCAGAGCTGCAACTGGTCCCAGCCGACTTCGATCAACGCGCTTCAGCCCATCAGCGACGGCAGGCTGGTGAACAGCGCCCGCGTGTAGTCCACCAGCATTTCCATCAGCATGGGCCCGGCGAGAATCAGCACCAGGCACACCCCGACGATCTTCGGGATGAACGACAGGGTCGACTCGTTGATCTGCGTCGCGGCCTGAAACAGGCTCACCAGCAGGCCGATGCACAGGGTCACCAACAGCAGCGGTGCCGCCAGGGTCATGCTCATGCGCATGCCTTTGTAGGCCAGGTCCATCACCATTTCCGGGGTCATCACGGCACTCCTCGCAGGCTCAGCCTGGATAGAAACTCTGGGCCAGCGAGCCCAGCAGCAACTGCCAGCCGTCCACCAGCACGAACAGCATCAGCTTGAAGGGCAGGGAAATGGTCGAGGGCGGCACCATCATCATGCCCAGCGCCATCAGCACACTGGCCACCAGCAGATCGATGATCAGAAACGGGATGAAAATCAGGAAACCGGCCTGGAACGCGGTCTTCAGCTCGCTGGTGACGAAGGCCGGCAGCAGGACACGCATCGGCACCGTCTCAGGGCTTTGCAGATCGCCGACTTTCGCCAGACGGGCGTAGAGCGCGAGGTCGGTCTGGCGCGTCTGCCCCAGCATGAAGCTGTGAAACGGCTGGCTGGCCTGATCGAGAAACTGCTCCACGCCCATCTCGTCTTTCGAGAAAGGCACCCACGCCTTCTGATAAGCCTGCTCCAGCGTCGGCGACATCACGAAGAACGTGAGGAACAGCGCCAGCCCCAGCAGCACCTGATTGGGCGGCGCCGTGGTGGTGCCGATGGCCGTGCGCAGCAGGCCAAGGACGATGATGATGCGGGTGAAGCCGGTCATCATCAGCAGCACGGCCGGCAGAAAGGCCATGGCGCTGAGCAGCATCAAGGTCTGCAGGCTCAGGGACCATTTCTCGCCCCCCGCCTGGCCGGTAAATCCGGCCAGCCCCTGCATCGCGGGGGCTGCTTCGGCGACGGGCAGCAGCGCCAGTGTCAGCAGCGCAATCAGCGTCAGACGGGCTTTCATGGGCGCTGCCCGCCGCGCTTGAGCGCCTCCGCCAGACGCAGGGCAAAGCCGCGCGGAGGGTGTTCCGCCGCCTCGGTCTGCGCCGGTGGCGCGTCCAGCTCCGACAGGCAGGCGACGTGCTGCGCCGTCACGCCCAGCACCAGCCAGCGCCCGCACACCTCGACCACCACCACCTTCTCGCGCTGGCCGACACGAGTGCTGCCAATCACCCGTACCACTTGCCCGGCGGACGAGGGGCGGGCGGCGAACCGCGACACCAGCCAGCCGCACAGCAGGACGCACGCCATCACCAGCCCCAGGGCCAGCGCCGTCTTGCCCAGCACGGTCAGCCCGAGCAGATCGTCGGTCGGCACCCCGAGGCTGGCCGGCGCGGCGAGTGCGCTGGCGGTGCTCATCGGTTGAGCTTCTGTACACGCTCCGAGGGCGTGATGATTTCGGTGATGCGAATACCGTACTTGTCATCCACCACTACCACTTCGCCCTGGGCGATCAGGTAGCTGTTGATCAGGATGTCCATGGGCTCGCCCGCCAGGCCGTCGAGTGCGAGCACCGAGCCCTGGGCCAGTTCCAGCAATTGCTTGATGGTGATGCGGGTGCGGCCCAGCTCGACGCTCAGCTTCACCGGGATGTCCATGATCATTTCCAGCTCCCGCGGCGACGCCACGGGCTGGACGACGCCCAGCGGCTTGAACACCTGGCTGTCCGCCGGCACGCCGACCGGTTCGGGCGCCGCGTCGTTCTGCTCGGCCAGGGCGCTGGCCCAGGGATCGTCTGCGTCGCTGCCCGCGCTCTGTTCGGCCAAGGCGTCGGCCCAGTTGTCGTCTTCGCGCGGTTCGGGCGTGTTCGGGTCACTCATGATCGGGTTCCTTGACTGTGGGCAGGTGGCCCTTGACGAATCGGCTGGAAGAAGAGGGCTTGCCGATGGAGTGATCGATCAACTCCTTCACCAGCAAGGCGCGGGCACCGTTGTAGCTGCCGAACTCGCAGTTCATGACCGGCACGCCGTCGACCCGCACCTTCACGCTGTCCGGCAGTTCGATGGGCAGGACGTCGCCTTTTTTCAGCGCCATGACTTGGCCCAGGCGGGCCTCGACCTCGACGAAATCGGCAATCAGGTCAACGTGGGAATGGGTGATTTCATCCGCCATGCGCCGGTTCCACTGCCGCTCCTCCTCCGGGTTGACGTCGGTCAGCGGGCCGTTCAGCAGTTGGCGCATCGGCTCGATCATCAGGTAGGGGATGACGATGTTGAAATCGCTGGAGAGGTTGCCGACCTCCAGGTGGAAGGTGGTGTTGACCACGATTTCATTGGGCGAGCCGGTGATGTTGGCGAACTTGGCCTGCATCTCTGAACGCAGGTATTCGATCTCCAGCGGATACACCGATTTCCAGGCATCGCGGTAGGCGTCCACGGTCAGCCCCACCATGCGCCGGATGATGCGCATCTCGGTGTGGGTGAACTCGCGCCCTTCGGCCTTGGTGACGAAGCGGCCATCGCCGCCGAACAGGTTGTCCACCACCATGAACACCACGCTCGGCGGGAACACCACCAGTGCGGTGCCGCGCAGCGGCTTCATGGCCAGCAGGTTGATGTTGGTGGGCATCGGCATGTGCAGGGCGAACTCGCTGAAGCTCTGGTAGCCGATGCCTTTGACGGTGATGTCCACGTTGCGCCGGATCAGGTTGAACAGGCTCATGCGGAAGTAGCGGGCGAAGCGGCCGTTGATGATGTCCAGGGCATGGAGGCGCTCCTGGATCACCCGGTGCTGGGTCGCCGGGTTGTAGGGGCGGATCCGCCCGGCGTCGTCCGGGTCTTCGCCCTGGGGGAACTCCAGGCCGTCTTCGTCGCTGAAATCGGTGGTGTCGAGGTCATCGCCGCCGCGCAGCAGCATGTCGATTTCGTCTTGCGAGAGCATGTCGTTGGTGGACATGGGCTTATTGCACGATGAAATCGGTGTAGAGCACGCCCAGCAGCGCGACATCAGGCTGCTCGGTGGTCAGCAGCTTGCGCAGCAGTTCGAGAATCTGCGCCGCCAGTGCTTCCTTGCCTTTGGGGCTGGTCAGCTCGCTGCTGTTCTGTCCGCTCAAGACCGTCAGCAGTTGGCTGCGAACCCGCGGCATATAGAGCTCCAGCAGTTTGCGCGTCGTCTCGTTGCCGACCTCCAGGTTGAAGCCGACGTAGAGCATGCTTTGTTCGTCGCGCTCGTTATGCAGATTGACGGTCATCGGCGCGATGCTCACCAGCAGCGGGGCCTGGGGCATGACGGCTGCGGCCTGGGGCGCATATGAGTGGGCTCGCTCACGGATCACGTAAACGTACACACCAGCGGAGCTGGCCGCCGCCGCGACCAGGGCAAAGGGGATGAACCAGAGCCAGATCTTCTTGGTGGTAGTGGACATGGACAGCGGGCCTTGGGAATGAGGAAAGCGGTTCGACGGGGCGCAAGTATGCCCAGCGGGGAAATCGCCCGAAGTGGCGATTAACGCGGGTTTAGGGCGTTAACTTGCGGCTTTGCGGCGCGGCTCAGAGGTACAGGTCGACGCCCGCGCCGCTGTGGGCGACTTGCTGCGGCACCAGCACTTCGGCCGTTTCCTGTGTGCGACCGGAACGGGTTTCACCGCTGCCGCCCGGCGACTCCCGGCGCGGCTGATCGCCCATGGCCTGACGGGATGCGCCGTCGTTGACCGAGGCTTCGCCAAGAGTCAGGCCCTGGGTCGCGAGCGCGACCTGCAACTGCGGCAGGGCCTGTTCCACGGCGGCGCGCACCGAGGCGTGGGCCGACTGGAACTGCGCCTGGATGCCGCCTTCACCGACATTCAGGCTGATGGACAACGGGCCGAGATCGGCCGGGTTCAACTGCATGTCCACCTGCTGTTCGCCGCGCCGGACCATGGCGAACACCTGTTGCCCGAGATCGGCCTGCCAGGCGTCGCAGCCCAGGGCCGGCGTGGAGGCTGTCGCGGTTTCGGCGCTGAGCGGGCTGGCGCCGACAGCGGTAATGGTCGGCGTCAGGGTGGCAATGGTCGTTGGCAGGCTCGGCTCGCTGTCGGTCGTGACGGCGGTCGACTGGGTCGTGGGGGTGCTTTCGGCCTGTGATTCCGCCGTCGATGCGGGTAGTAGCCGGCGCTCGAGGGTCGGGCGTGTCTCGACGGCAAGGCTGTCCTCTTCCGGGGCTGACCATTCCAGCGCCACGGCTGGGTAGCCCTCGTCGGGCTCGACGGGGTCGAGCGTGGGCTCAGCAGTGGTCGGCGGAGGCGGCGTCCACGCCACTGGCGGGGTGATGGCGAGGATGCCCGCGTTTATCTGGCCGGCCGTGTCGATCAGCTCCAGTCGCTGGCGGATCGCATCGAGCGAGTCGCGGGATTGCCGGGTGTCCTCGTCGTTGCTCACGGCATCATCCGCAGGTGCATCCAGCGCCGTCGCGAGATCTTCGGTGACCGCTGCTGGCGCGGCTTCGGGCTCGACTTCAGGCAGCGCCACCTCAACCACGGCCTGGATGGCCGGCGCCGGCACTTCTTCGGGCTCGGGCTCAACGGGCAAGTCCACGGCGGCGGGCGCAGCCGCTACGTTGGTCTCCAGCGCTACGGGCGGGGGCGCGGCGATTTTCGTCGCAAGGGCAGGGGCGGTATTCGCGGTTTCAGCCTGCTCCAGCGCCGTGGCGAACGAGGGCGTCTCGCTGGTCGCGACACTGTCGCCGACCACGGTCTGCGGTGAAGCCTGGGCCACTGGCGCGATGGCCGTAATGATGTCCATGAAGGTACTCAGAATCCGCTGTTGAGGGATGAAGCCTGATGCCCGCCGGTCCGCGAACGGCCGGCCAATTCATCGGTGCGCCGCTGTTCGGCGCGCCCGGCCAGCAGCCGTGCCTGTTCCAGGCGCCGCGCCAACAGGGTCTCGATGGCGTTGACCTTGCGCCATGCCTGGCGCCAGGCTTCCTGGTGCTGGGCTACCAGCGTGCGGTGGCGGGCGAGGTTGTTCTCGGCCCGTTCGATAGCGCCTTCCAGCGACTTGAGAAAACCCCGGAAATTGGCCAGCGTGGCGGGGCTCATGCCGGCGCCGGCCAGTTCCTTCTGCAGGCCCTGGCGGTATTCGCGCTGGTACTGGTCGAGGGTGCGCAACTGGTCGGCCATCTGCTGTTCGGCGCGGCGGCTCTGGGCGAGTGCGGTGGCCGCCGTTTCCCGCGCGCGGGCGGTCAGTTCGATAAGCACTTGCAGCGACTCATTGGCCATGCGGGTCTACCTGTCTCTGCCTGATCATTTGCCGGGGAACAGCAGGTTGAGCCCGGCGAGGGTGTCTTCCATCGAGCTGCGCTCGTGGGTCTGCTGCTGGAGGAACCGTTCGATATGCGGGTACAGGCTCACGGCGCGGTCGAGCTGGGCATCGTGCCCCGGCGCATAGGCGCCGACGCTGATCAGGTCGCGGTTGCGCTGGTAGCGCGACAACGCCTGCTTGAGCCGTTGTGCCTTGCGCTGTTGCGGTTCGCTGACGATCGCGCTCATCGCTCGGCTGATCGAGGCTTCGATATCGATCGCAGGGTAATGGCCGCTTTCGGCCAGTTGGCGGGACAGCACGAAGTGGCCGTCGAGAATCGCCCGCGCCGAGTCGGCGATGGGGTCTTGCTGGTCATCGCCCTCGCTGAGCACGGTGTAGAACCCGGTGATCGAGCCGCCGCCGCGAGGCCCGTTGCCGGCACGTTCGACCAGCTTCGGCAGCTTGGCGAACACCGACGGCGGGTAGCCCTTGGTCGCCGGAGGTTCGCCCAGGGCGAGGGCGATTTCCCGCTGCGCCATGGCATAGCGGGTGAGCGAATCCATGATCAGCAGCACGTCCTTGCCCTGGTCGCGAAAGTCTTCCGCCAGCCGGGTGGCGTACAGGGCGCCCTGCAAGCGCTGCAGCGGCGAGGCGTCCGCGGGCGCGGCAACCACTACCGAGCGCCGTAGCCCCTCGGCGCCGAGAATGTTGTCGATGAAGTCCTGAACTTCGCGGCCCCGTTCACCGATCAGCCCGACCACCACGACATCGGCCTGGGTGTAGCGGGCCATCATTCCCAACAGCACCGACTTGCCCACGCCGGACCCGGCGAACAGGCCCAGGCGCTGCCCCTTGCCGACGCTGAGCAGGGCATTGATGGCACGGATGCCCACATCGATCTGCCGGTCGATCGGCGCGCGTTGCAGCGGGTTGATCGGCTGGCTGTGCAGGCTGGCGCGGTGGGTGGGCAGCAGCGGGCCCTTGCCGTCGAAGGGATTGCCGCTGCTGTCCAGCACCCGCCCGAGCAGCGACATGCCCAGCGGAACGGGGCGAATGCCGTCGCTGGCGCCGGGCTCGTCGGCGAGCGCAAAGACCCGGGCGCCGGACTGCAGCCCGTGGATTTCTTCCAGGGGCATCAGGTACAGCACCTCGCCAGCAAAGCCGATCACCTCGGCTTCGGCGAAGACCGCCGGCGTGCCGTCGCCACCGGCCATCAGCTCGATGCGGCAACCCGCCCCCAGCGGCAGGCGCAGCCCGACCGCCTCCAGCACGATGCCGGTGGCGCGGGTGATGCGGCCGCTGCGCCGGAAGGCGACGGCCCGCAGCGAGTCGCCGGCCAGGGTGTCGAGGCCGCGGCCCCAGCGTTGCAGGTGCGGGTTGTCGGCGGTCATGGCGGCAGGATCGTTTCTTCGAGCAGCCATTGGCCGCTGCGCTCGAACAGGTCCTGGCGGGTCTGGCGCGTGGCATCCAGTTCGCCCGCCGTGCTCGACACGCGGCAGCCGCCCGGCAGCACGGACGGATCGGCGTGCAGGCTCCAGCCCGCCGTGTCCAGCGCATCGCCGAGGCTGCTCTGCACCCAGGGCAGGTCGTCGGGGCTCAGGCTCAGGCTGGGCTTGCCCGCGAGCACGGGCTCGCAAGCGAGCATCTGGCGCACCAGCACTTCGACCTGATCGGCCTGCACCGGCAGTGCCTTGCCGGCAAGACGACCCGCCAGATCAAGGGCGACCCGGCCGAGCTGTTTCGCCACCAGGCCGTCCACTTCACGCAACGCTTCATCAAAGCTCAGGCACAAGGCGCGCAACGGTTCGAGGGTTTTCAGCACCTGTTGGCGCAGTTCTTCGGCGGCGGCTTCACGGCCTTCGGCGAGGCCCTGGGCATGGCCTTGTTCGCGACCTTCGGCGAGCCCTTGCTCACGGGCCTCGGCCAGGGTCTGGTCGCGCAGGCGCTGCAACTCCAGGCGCTTTTCGAACGCCTGCTTGCGCAAGCGCTCGCGGCGCGGTGCGTCCGGGTCGTCGGTGGATGGCGCGTCAGTGCCCAAGGGCTCCATGTGCCAGGTCTGCCAGTGCTCCTGCGCCTCAGACATAGGCATCGTCGCCCCGCGCCGTCACCATCTCGCCGGTCTCCGACAAGCGCCGGACCACCTGCAGGATGGTCTTCTGCTCGGCCTCGATCTGCGACATGCGCGTGGGACCGCGGGCCTCCATGTCTTCGCGGAACAGCAGCGACGCCCGCTGCGACATGTTGCGCAGGAAACGCTCGAGCAAGGGCGCGGACGCACCTTTGAGGGCGATGGCCAGCGAGTTGCTGTCGACGTTCTGCAGCAGCGTCTGGATGCTGCGGTCGTCGACGTCGGCCAGGTTCTCGAACAGGAACATTTCGTCGAGAACCTTCTGCGCCAGGTCCGCGCTGTGGTTGCGCAGGGTGTCGATGGCCGAGGTTTCCTGGCTGGTCGCCATGAGGTTGAGAATCTCCGCCGCCGCCCGCACGCCGCCCATCTTGCTGCGCTTGAGGCTTTGGCCGTCGAGCATGACGCCCAGCACTTCGGTCAGTTCATGCAGTGCAACCGGCTGCACGCCACTGAAGGTGGCGATGCGCAGGATGATGTCGTTGCGCAGGCGCTCGGGCAGCAACTGCAGGATCGCCGAGGCCTGATTGCGCTCCAGGTGCACGAGGATGGTGGCGACGATCTGCGGGTGCTCGTCGCGGATCATCTCCGCCACCATCGGCGCTTCCATCAGGTTGAGCTTGTCGATGCCGGACCCGGTATTGGTGGTTTCCAGGATGTCATCGATCAGGCTCGCCGCCCGTTCACTGCCCAGGGCCTTGGTCAGCACGGCGCGAATATGGTCGCTGCTCTGGATGCTGATGGCGGCGTACTGCTCGGTTTCGTCCATGAAATCCGCCAACACCTGGCGCATTTCTTCGTGCGACACCTGGCTCAGGCGTGCCATTTCCAGGCTGATGGTTTCGACATCCGCGCCCGGCAGAAACTTGAACACCTCGGCGGCGTTATCGGCGTCCAGCGACAACAGCAAGATGGCGCTGCGGCGGGCCCCACTGATCTTGTTACTCATGCTTTTTCATCCAGCCACGCACGATCATGGCCACCAGGCGCGGGTCTTCGGTGGCGAGCCGCTTGAGGCTCTCCATGTTTTGTTCGTAGAGCGCCGATTTGCGCGGCAGCGCGGGGCGCGGCTGGCCCGGCAGCAGGTCTTCGGCGGCGCTGTTCATTGGCGTCAGCTCCATGTCTTCGCCAGACAGTTCCATCAGGTCCCGGCGCCCCGATTCGCTGGCACGCTGTTGCATCGGCTTGATCACCCGACGCCACAACAGCAGGGCCGCGATGCCCACCAGCAGGTAGCGCAGGGCGCCGGTCCCGAGGTTGTAGGCCTCCGGGGTACGCCACCACGGCAGTTCGGCAAGCTGGGTGTCTTCTTCGACGAAGGGGCTGTTGATCACTTGCAGGGTGTCGCCGCGGCTTTCGCTGAAGCCCATGGCCTGGCGCACCAGGTCGTTGATGCCGGCCAGTTCTTCCTTGCTCAGCGCTTCGCTGGTAGGGGCGCCGTCCTTGATTACGGTGCGGTAGTTGACCACCACTGCGGCGGTCAGGCGCTGGACATTGCCCAGGCTCGATTTGACGTGCTCGATATCCCGGTCCACTTCGTAGTTGACCATGCGCTCGGTTTGCGGCGGCTTGCCCGACTCGCCCTTGGCGGCACTGCTGTCGGTGCTGCCGCCCGCCGGTGTCGGCGCGGTGGCCTTGGTCGGTGGCGGGATGTTGGGCGGCGCATTGGTCAGCGCGCCGGGCACGCCGCGCGAGGCATCGCTGCCTGAGGCCGTGCGCTCGGAGGTCTGCTGGCTGCGCACCGAGGCGGCCTTCGCGTCCTGGTTGGGGGCGTAGCGCTCGGCGGTGCTTTCGCGGGTCGAGAAGTCCAGTTGCGCCACGACCCGGGCATGGACGTTGCGGCTGCCCAACAGGGGCGTGAGGATTTCTTCTATGCGCCGCTGATAGCTGCGCTCGATTTCGCTCACGTATTCCAGGCGGGAGTCGTCCAGCCCGTCGCCGCCGTGGCTGCGGGACAGCAAGCGGCCGTTCTGGTCGACCACGGCGACGCCATCCACCGCAAGCTCGGGCACGCTGGACGTCACCAGATGAATGATCGCGCTAACCTGACCCTGCGCCAGCTCACGGCCGGGTTGCAGGGTCAGGGTGACCGACGCGCGGGCGGCTTCACGGTCGCGGGCGAACACCGAGTCCTTGGCCATCACCAGGTGCACCCGCGCCCGGGACACCGGTCCGAGGGATTCGATGGTGCGGGCCAGTTCGCCTTCCAGGCCGCGCTGATAATTGAGGTGTTCGGCAAACTGGCTGATGCCGAAGGCCTGTTTGTCCAGCAGCTCGAAGCCGACATTGCCGCCCTTGGGCAAGCCCTGCTCGGCCAGTTGCAGGCGCAGCGCGTTCATCCGCTCGGCGGGCACCCGAATGGTGTGTCCGCCTTCTCCCAGTTGATACGGCACGCCGCGCTTGTCCAGCTCGCTGATGACCTGGCCGCCGTCGGCTTCGCCGAGGTTGGAGAACAGCACCCGGTATTCCGGCTCCCGGGCCCACAACAACAGCGCCACCAGCACCGCCACGGCGGCAGCGCCGACCAGCAGCAGCGGCAGCATCGGTCGGCCACGCAGCAGCGCCGTCAACGTATCCAGTGGACGGATCGGCGTGGCGATGGGCAGATTCTTGTTCGCGCCCTTGGCCTGGGCAGCAGTAGTCACGAGCACCTCGAAGCTGAGGGTCTGGCCGGGAAGAGGGGCATTGCAGAGTCCGCTGGCAGTGGTAATCGACCCGCGGTCCGTCGGCCGGTTGGCGCGGTGGTCCAGGCGGGATTGGCTCAGAATCATTCTGGCGATGCCGTCAGTGAGCAAAGGGCAGAAAAGCCTGCTGTTTTGCGCTCAATTAGGCGGATCTGCCGGTAAGCCGCCTTGTTAAGCTGCCGCGCATTCGTCAGCCACGAGCCCGCCGTCATGACCAGCCAAGCCTTTGTCGATGCCTTGCAACAGTTGAGCAGCCTCGCCGAACAGGCGCAGGGCGTTGCCGCTTCGCGGGTGAGCCCGGTGGCCGCGGGGTTTTCCGGCGAGCTGGAGGCGTCGCTGGAGCGCATCAACCAACTGCAACAAACCGCCAGCAGCCGGGCCAATGCCTTTCAGGCGGGCAGCGACGAGGTTTCGCTGAGCGATGTGATGGCGGACTCGCAGAAAGCCAGCGTGGCCTTCCAGATGGGGGTGCAGGTCCGCAACCGGCTGCTGACGGCTTATAAGGACGTGATGGGCATGCAGGTCTGAAAAAACTTTTCAGGCGCCTTAAAGATCGCTTAGTCGATTGCCGATGTTGCGCCACGAAGCGGCTTTGCGCACATCAGGACGGACACGCACATGACGACGACCACCAGCTCTACCGCAACCATCACTTCCCTGGGCGTAGGCTCCGGGCTTGATCTGGAAAGTATTCTGGAAAGCCTCGAGGAATCGAAGACCGCGACCCTGCTGACGCCGATCACCACCCAGGAAGCGTCGGTCGAAGCGGAAATCTCGGCCTACGGCACGCTGACCAGCTCGCTCAATGCCCTGCAGACGGCCGCCGAAGCGCTGGCCGATGCCAGCTTGTACCAAAGCCTGTCCACCAGCCTGTCGGGCAGCGGCGTGTCGGTCTCGACCACCAGCAGCGCCGTGGCCGGCAGCTACAGCATCGAAGTGAGCCAACTGGCCCAGGCGCAGAGCCTCGCCACCGATGGTATCGCCGACACCAGCACCACCTTGGGGACCGGCACGCTCACCCTTCAGAGCGGCAGCGGTACAGCGATCTCCATCACCCTCGGCAGCAGCAACAACACCCTGGCCGGGCTGCGCGACGCCATCAATGCGGCGGGCGGCGGGATCACCGCGACCATCGTCAGCGATGGCAGTGCCAGCCCGTATCGTCTGGTCCTGACGTCCAGCAGCACCGGCACCGACGCTGAAATGACGGTCAGCTACAGCAGCAGCGACAGCAGCGATTTGGCGTCCTCGCTGTTTGGCTACGCCGATGGCACGGGGAGCATGACCGAAACGGTCGCGGCGAAAAATGCCGAGCTGACCATCAATGGCATCTCGGTCACCAGCCAGAGCAATACGGTCAAGGACGCCTTGCAGGGCGTCACCCTGAACCTCACGGCCACCGGCGCCTCGCAAACCCTCAAGGTCGAGCGCGATACCGACAAGATCCTCAAGGCGATCACCGCCTTCGTCGATGCCTACAACGACTTCGCCTCCACCGTTGACGACCTCACCGCCTACGACGCCGACTCGGCCACCGGCGGCGAGCTGCTGGGCGACTCCACCACCCGGCGCATCAGCACGGAACTGGCCAGCGACATCTACAGTTCGGTCGGCAGCGGCACGTTCAGTTACCTGTCCCAGCTCGGCATCACTCTGCAGTCGGACGGCACCCTGTCCATAGATGAAGACACCTTGCAAAGCGCGCTGGACGACAACATCGATGCGGTGACCCAGTTCTTCATCGGCAGCGACGGCAAGTCCGGCTTTATCAGTCGTATCACCGAAGACCTGGACAGCTACCTCGATGAAGACACCGGCCTGATCACCGCCAAGACCGACAGCCTGGAGTCCAAGCTGGACCGGCTCGAAGAGCGCTACGAACAGAAGCAGGCCCTGATCGATTCCGAAATGGAGCGCTGGCGTGAGCAGTTCACCCAGCTCGACACCCTGATCTCGACGCTGAACTCGACCGCCGATTACCTCACCACGCAATTCGAGGCACTGAACAGTGACTAAGGGACCGGCCAAATGATCTCTGCCCAGGACGCGAGCGCCTACGCCAGGGTCGGCCTGGAGAGCGGCATTCTTGCCGCCTCGCCGCACCAGCGCATCACCATGCTGTTCGAGCATTACCAGGCGTCGCTGCGTCTTGCCCGCCTGCACATGCAAGCGGGCAACATTCCCGGCAAGGGCAAGGCGATCACCCGGGCGATCAATATCGTCAGCCAGGGGCTGCGTGCCTCACTGGACCTGGAGCAGGGCGGCGACATCGCCCGGCAGCTCGACGATCTGTATGACTTCGTCGTGCGCCTGCTGCTGCGGGCCAACCTTGAGAATAATGAAGAGTCCCTCAATACCGCCGCGCAACTGCTGGGCACTATTGCCTCGGCCTGGATCGCGATCGGCCCGCTCACCGAGGAATAACGGTAGATATGCTGCAAGCACAAGTGATCGCTGCCTATGAACGACTGCTCGAACAGTCCCGTCGCATGCTCGTATGCGCGGAAAACGCCGACTGGGACGGGATCTTCGAACTCAAGTCACAGGGCCTGATCGATGCTGCCAGCCTGCGCCGTGCGGAAAGTCACGCGCAACTCGATGAGGCCGGACAATTGCGCAAGCATGAACTTATCGCCGACATACTTGAGCTGGACGGTAGGACAAGCAATTTTCTCCAGGCCCGACAACATCATCTTGGCCAACTCATGCAAGTCACCCGGCAAAAAGGTGATCTGGATAACGCTTATCGGGTCGCTGGCGGCCAGGTGATCTCGCTCAGTCATCGCTTGTGCCAGTAGGGACAATCCGCCATCATGAGCAAGCTAACTAATGCAACAATCGGGTGCGAATGTAAGGCTTTTGTAAACTCGGTTGAAAATACCAATAAAGATCTGCCCCTATCTGTTATCGAACGATTCACTTGATACTTTAGGGGCAAAACAAAATTTTTCGCTGCCCTGATTTGGGGCAGCAAAAGGCTCGAAAAATCAGCGATAAGCCGCAAAAAAAGCTGACCGGAAACGCCCACGCCAGAGGCTTCGGTAATTTCGAGCGCAGGTGCATCTGTGTAGCGTTATTTTTTACGGCGTATCGGGGCGGTAGTAACTATCGAAGGGGGGAAGGAAGTTGCCAAATATCAATACCGACCTTGCAGACATTCAGGAACTCAATCTTTCCTATTTGCTGCTGGCGCAGAACTTGTTGCGAAAGGATCGCGAAGTAGCGATCTTTCGTTTGAAACTCAGTGAAAACATGGCGGATTTGCTCTCGAAGTTGAGCAGCAAGCAAATGACTCAATTGTCCCGGACCAATCAACTTATCTGTCGCCCGATCTTCGAAGAGGCGGAGCGCATTTGCCGGGCCCTGGATAACTCACGCGAACTGGGTATGGTTGAAATCCACACTTCTCTGCTGATGGCGGCTGCTGACCGTTCGGATGGCATGCTCAGCAGCGGCGGCTGAACCATGTCGGAGAAAAGTCTGGTCACCGAGATGCAACAAGTGCATCTGGCTATCGAGTTGATCCAGTTGGGCGCTCGGCTGCAGGTCGTTGAGACCGAAACCTCCCTCAGCCGCGGGCGGCTCATCCGCTTGTACAAGGAGGTGCGCGGGGCGCCGCCGCCCAAAGGCATGCTGCCTTTCTCGACGGACTGGTTCGTGACCTGGCTGCCGAACATCCATTCCTCGCTGTTCTACAGCATCTACCGCAGCATGCTGGAGATCGGTGGTCACCGGATCGACGCGTTCATCAAGGCGTATCGGCTGTACATGGAGCACGCGGGCGGGCCGGACAACGAACGGGTGCTGGGGCTTACCCGGGCCTGGACGCTGGTGCGCTTCGTCGAAAACGGCATGCTCGAGCAGATTCGCTGCTCCTGCTGCTCCGGCGATTTCATCGCACACTCGCATTCACCGAAGCACAACTACGTCTGCGGGATCTGCCAGCCGCCTTCGCGCGCCGGCAAGACCCTGAAGCGCCGCGACATCGAGCCCGAAGCCCTGGATAGCCTGCGCCCGATCCTGCAGCGCTGACGCGGAAAGTTTTTTCAAGTCGCCCCTCGCCGTTGCCGATCTTCGTCGGTCTTTCACTGGAACCTGAGGAGCGGCGACATGCTCATTCTGTTAGGACTTTTTGTAGCGCTGGCCTCGGTGTTTGGTGGCTTCGTGCTGTCCGGTGGCAGCCTGGGCCCGCTGTATCAGCCCACCGAGCTGTTGATGATCGGCGGCGCGGCCACGGGCGCTTTCATCGCCGCGAACAACGGCAAGGCGATCCGGGCCACTCTCGGAGCGGTCTCGACATTCAAGCGCAGCGCCGGCTACGACAAGGCGTTCTACATGGACCTGCTGGGCATGATGTACAACCTGCTGAGCAAGGCGCGACGAGAAAGCCTGCTCGCCGTGGAACGTGACATCGATGATCCGCGCCAGAGCCCGGTTTTCTCCCAATACCCGCGCCTGCTGGACGACCCCCTGGTGCTGACCTTCGTCACCGACTATTTCCGCTTGCTCATCAGTGTGTCGATCCAGGCGCATGAGCTCGACGAGCTGATGCAGCACGAGATCGAGGAGTTCGAAAACGAGGCGCACCTGCCCGCCGATGCCTTGTACAAGATCAGCGACGGCCTGCCGGCCTTCGGCATCGTTGCGGCGGTGCTGGGGGTGGTCAAGGCGCTGAGCGCGGTGGATGTCGGCCCTGACCTCATGGGCCAGATGATCGCCCATGCACTGGTCGGGACTTTTCTTGGCATCTATCTGGCGTACGGCGTGGTCGCGCCATTGGCCAGCCGGGTCGAACGCCAGACGGCCGAATCCACCAAGATGTTGCATTGCCTGCGGGTGACCTTGCTCTCGCATCTGCAGGGCATTCCGCCGCAACTGGCGGTGGAGTTCGGACGCAAGGCGCTGCACAGCAGCGAACGGCCGAGCGCCGAAGAACTGGAACGTTTCGTCCGCGGTGGCGGCGCAGAGCCGGGCCTGGCAACGGCATGAGTGAGCAGCCGCTGATCATCCGGCGCAAGAAGAAGGCCGCCAAGGGACACCACGGCGGCGCCTGGAAAATCGCCTTCGCCGACTTCATGACCGCGCTCATGGCGCTGTTTCTGGTGCTGTGGGTGCTGTCCAATGCCGGCAAGGGCGACAAGGAAGCCATCGCCGAATACTTCAGCACGCCCTTGCTGGTAGCCCTGAGCAACGGTGACAAAAGCGCCGCCAGCACCAGCGTGATCCCTGGCGGCGGGACGAACCCGAGCTTTTCCGAGGGTGAAACGGCGCGCAAGGCGCGGCGCCCGACCCGTTTGTCCAGCGAGGAACGGCGCCATTTGCAGGCGCTCAAGCAACGCCTGGAAAGTGCCGTGGAGCGTGACCCGAAGCTGCGCGAGCTCAAGCAACAGATCGCCATCGAACTGAGCCCCGAAGGCTTGCGCGTGCAACTGCTGGATACCGACAAGCGCCCGATGTTCGAGCTGGGCAGCGCCCGGGTCGCGCCCTATATGAGCCAGGTGCTGCGCACCTTCGCGCCGGTGCTCAATGAACTGCGCAACCGCATCCAGATCAGCGGCCACACCGACAGCCATCCCTATCAGGGCGGCGAGGCGAGCTACAGCAATTGGGATTTGTCCGCCGACCGCGCCAAGGCATCGCGCCAGGAACTGGTGGCGGGCGGGCTCGACCCGGAAAAGCTGCTGCGGGTGTCCGGCATGTCCGACCGCATCCGCTTTCCGGGCGCCGGGCCGTATGACGCGGCCAATCGTCGGATCGAAATCATCGTGCTCGACAGCCAGGTCGCCGAACGCATCCTCTCGCAGGAGGAATACAGCACCCCGGCGCTGCCGGCCCCCGAGCCGGAGCAAACCCCGCAATAGCGCGGCATATCAGCGTTTTTTCGCGGATTCGCGGCACCCGGCGCGGCCACACAATAGCGGCCCCTGACCCGCCCGGGTGGCCGCAGCGGCCTGGAGAACCATGGCCGAAACCAGCAGAGAAGACCGCACGGAAGCGGCCACGCCGCGCCGCATCGAAAAGGCCCGGGAAGACGGGCAGATCGCCCGCTCGCGAGAATTGAGCACGTTCATCATGCTGCTGGCCGGTATCGGCGGCCTGTGGACGATGGGCGGCCATCTCTATGACCGCCTCGGTGGTGTCGTCGAGCAGGCGTTGCTGTTCGATCGCAGCCAGTTGTTCGACACGGCGCGCATGCTGGCCACGCTGCGCAGCCTCGCCGGGGCCGCCGTGCTCGCGCTGGTTCCGTTTTTCGCCCTGATGATCGGCGCCGCCTTTGCCGCGCACACGCTGCTCGGCGGGCTGGTCATCACCTTCGCGGCGGTGCGGCCGCAGTTCTCCCGGGTCAATCCCATGAGCGGCCTGGCCCGGCTGTTTTCCGTGCAGGTGCTGGTGGAACTGGCCAAGGCGGTCGCCAAGGCCGGGCTGATCGGCACCGTGCTGTATCTGTTTCTCAGTGCTCACCTCGGCCAGTTGCTCGGACTTCCCAAACTGCCGCCGCAGCAGGCGTTGGTCACGGTGATGGTGTTGACCGCCAAGTCCTGCGCCACCTGCGTCGCCGCGCTGATCGTCGTGGTCGGCATGGATGCGCCCTACCAGTTGTGGACCTACGCCAAGAACCTGCGGATGTCCAAGGAAGAGGTGCGCCAGGAACACAAGAACTCCGACGGCGACCCTCACGTAAAGGCGCGGATACGCCGCCTGCAACAGTCCCGCGCCCGCCGCCGGATGATGAGCAAGGTGCCCAAGGCGGATGTGGTGGTCACCAACCCCAGCCACTTCGCCGTGGCCCTGAGCTACCGCAAGGAAAAGGACGGCGCCCCACGGGTGATCGCCAAGGGCGCCGATGCCGTGGCCCTACGCATTCGCGAAATCGCCGAAGAGCACGCGCTGCCGATTCTCGAAGCCCCGCCGCTGGCGCGGGCGCTGTATTTCCATGTCGATCTCGATCGGCACATCCCCACCGAGCTCTACACCGTTGTCGCCGAGGTGGTGGCCTGGGCCATTCGCCTCAAGCGCGTCAGCGAACACGGCGGGCCCGTGCCGCCCATGCCGGTCAATCTGGATGTTCCTGATGGCATGGACCAGCCAGGACGACGCGCCCACAACCCCGAGGATCAACAGACCCCATGAAAGGCCTGACCGCCCTGTTACGCCGCGACAACTGGCCCGCCGGCGCCGACCTGAAAGTCATGACCGGCCCGGTGCTGATCGTGCTCATCCTGTCGATGATGATCCTGCCGCTGCCGAGCTTCATTCTCGACCTGTTGTTCACCTTCAACATCGCCCTGGCGATCATGGTGCTGATCGTCAGCATGCTCACCGAGAAGCCGCTGGATTTCTCCGCGTTTCCCTCGGTGCTGCTGTTCACCACCTTGTTGCGGCTGTCGCTGAACGTGGCGTCGACCCGGGTCATCCTGATGCACGGCCATACCGGCACCGATGCGGCCGGCAAGGTCATCGAAGCCTTCGGCGAATTCCTGGTCGGCGGCAACTTTGCCGTGGGCCTGGCGCTGTTCCTGATTCTGGTCACCATCAACTTCATGGTGATCACCAAGGGCGCGGGGCGTATCGCCGAAGTCGGCGCGCGCTTCACCCTGGATTCCATGCCCGGCAAACAGATGGCCATCGATGCCGATCTCAACGCCGGCCTGATCGGTGAGCCGGAAGCCCGCAAGCGGCGCAAGGAAGTCGCCCAGGAAGCCGACTTCTTCGGCTCCATGGACGGCGCCAGCAAGTTCGTCCGCGGCGACGCCGTCGCGGGCCTGGTGATCATGGGCGTGTGCGTCATTGGCGGCCTGGCCATCGGTCTGCTGCAACACGACATGACCTTCGCCGATGCCGCCCACACCTACACCATGCTCACCATCGGCGATGGCCTGGTGGCGCAGATTCCCGGGCTGGTGATTTCCATCGCGGCGGGCGTCATGGTCTCGCGGGTGAACACCGAGGAGGACGTCAGCCGACAGATGATCGGCCAACTGTTCAGCCGCCCGAAGATGCTGATGATGACCGCCGGGGTCATGGGGTTGCTGGGCCTGGTGCCGGGCATGCCCAATCTGGTGTTCCTGCTGCTGACCGCATTGTTGGGCGGGTTGGGCTGGTGGACGTCCCGTCAGCAAGAGCAGGACGGGACGGTCCTGGCCTTGCCCGCGCAACCCAAGGCCGCCGCGCAGAGCAACGAGGCGAGCTGGGATGACGTGAAGCTGGTGGAGACCTTGAGCCTGCGCGTCGGCCATCGCCTGATTCCGCTGGTGGATGTGCGCCAGGCCGGTGAGCTGAGCACGCGGATCAAGAGCCTGCGCAAGAAATTCGCCCAGGACATGGGCTTCCTGCCGCCGGTGGTGCATGTGCGCGACAACCTCGAACTGTCGCCCAACACCTACATCATCAGCCTCAAGGGCGTGGAAGTCGGGCGCGGCGAGATTTACCCCGGCAAATGGCTGGCAATCAATCCCGGCAAGGTCACCGGTCAACTGGAAGGCAAGGAGGCGGTGGACCCGGCGTTCGGCCTGCCGGCGATCTGGATCGACCCGAGCCTGCGCGAGCATGGGCAGATCTATGGCTACACCGTGGTGGACGCCAGCACCGTGGCTGCCACCCACCTCAATCACCTGTTGCATCAGCACGCCAAGGACATGCTCGGGCGCAGCGAAGTGCAGAAGCTGCTGGACAAGCTCGGGGGCGACGGCAAGAGCCTGGTGGAAGAGGTGGTGCCCAAGCTGCTGACCCTGACGCATCTGCAACGCATCCTGCAGAACCTGCTGGAAGAGAACGTGCCGATCCGTGACCTGCGCACAATCCTCGACGCGCTGGCCGAACACGGCGGCGCGCAGCAACCGCCTGATATCAAGGAACTGACGGCCATCGTGCGCGTCGCCCTCGGCCGGTCCATCGTCAACCAGTACTTCGCCAACAAACCGGAGCTGCGGGTCATCGGGCTCGACTTCAACCTGGAACAGGTGGTGATGCAGGCGGTGGGTAACGGCGGCTCGCTGGAACCGAGCCTGGCGGACACGCTGATGAAGGAAACCACCCTCGCACTCAAGCGCCAGGAACTGGGCAATGACCCCGCCGTGCTGGTGGTGCCCAACCGCTTGCGGCTGGTGCTGTCGCGCTTCCTGCGTCGGCGTTTGCGCCAGCTTGTGGTGATCGCCCTGAGCGAAATCCCCGACGACCGCACCTTGCGGATCACCAGCATCATTGGTGCGCCGTCGTCCTCCTAAGCGGCGAATATCCCCACAAGCACAGGGTTGTTCTCGGCTTAGGTGGCGCGGGGCAGCGCCGATAATCCCGGCGTTGTCCCCTCAGGCAGCGCCCGGTTCGCGCGGCGCCACTCTTGTTCTTCACAGGCACGCACGATGTATACGGCACAAGGCAGGATGCACCAGCAGGAGCTGCTCGAGCAGTACCTGCCCTTGGTCAAACGGCATGCACTGAACCTCAAGACCAAACTGCCCCCGAGCATCGACCTCGACGACCTGATCCAGGCCGGCAGCATGGGCCTGCTCGATGCCCTGAATCGCTACGACCAGACGCTCGGCACCACCTTCGGAACCTACGTCGTGCACCGCATCCGTGGCGCGATGATCGACGAACTCCGCTCCCGGGACTGGGCGCCGCGCAGCCTGCGGCGTAACGCCCGGCTGCTGGAAGACAGCCTGCAACGCCTGGAGCAGCGCCTTGGCCGCTCGGCGACCGAGCGCGAAGTTGCCTCGGCGATGGGCATGTCGCTCGCCGAATACCAACAGTTGCTGTGCGATACCAACGGCAGCCAGATGCTGCCCATCGACCTGATCAGCGAAGACCACCTGGAAGCCTCCGGGCTGCAGGGCCGCAATCCCCTCAACGACCTGCTCGAAGAGCGCAACCGCACCTGCCTGATCCGCGCGATCGACAGCCTGCCGGAGCGTGAGCGGTTGCTCATGGCCCTGTATCACCAGGAAAAACTCAACATGCGCGAGATCGGCCTGGTGCTGGAGATCAGCGAATCGCGGGTGTGCCAGTTGCACAGCCAGGCCATCGCCCGGCTGCGGAGCAAACTGGCCAACTGAAGGACAGCCATGAAAATCAGCGTGTTTGGTTCGGGGTACGTGGGGTTGGTGGCAAGCGCCTGCCTGGCCGACGTGGGGCATGACGTTATGTGCATGGACATCGACCCGCAGCGCATCGCCTTGCTGGAAGGCGGCGACGTGCCGATCCATGAGCCGGGCCTGGATCGCCTGATCGACGCCAACCTGCGCGCCGGCCGCCTGCACTTCAGTACTGACGCTGCGGCCACCGTCGCCTTCGCCGACCTGCTGTTCATCGCCGTGGGTACGCCGCCGGATGAAGACGGCTCGGCGGACCTTCAGTACGTCCTCGCCGTGGCCCGCGATATTGGCCGCCACATGGACGGCTACAAGGTGGTGGTGGGCAAGTCCACCGTGCCTGTCGGCACGGGCGAAAAGGTCCGGGCCGGCATCACCGTCGAGCTTGAAACGCGCGGGCTGGAGTTGCCGTTCGACGTCTGTTCCAACCCCGAATTCCTCAAGGAAGGCGCTGCCATCGAAGACTTTACCCGCGGCGCGCGGGTGGTTGTCGGTACCGACTCCGACCGGGTCCGGCAGGTGATGCGCGAGTGCTATGCGCCTTACAACCGCAACCACGACAAACTGATGTTCATGAGCCTGCGGGCGGCGGAGCTGACCAAGTACGCCGCCAACGCGATGCTGGCCACCAAGATCAGCTTCATGAACGAAATGGCCACCCTGGCCGAGCATCTGCGGGTGGATATCGAGGAAGTCCGGCATGGCATCGGCAGTGATCCGCGCATCGGCTACGACTTTATCTATCCGGGCTGCGGCTATGGCGGCTCCTGCTTTCCCAAGGATATCCAGGCGCTGAGCCGCACTGCGCGGGAAGTCGGCTACGACCCGCAACTGCTGGATGCCGTCGAGGCGATCAACCAGCGGCAGAAGGCGTCGCTGTTCAAGAAACTGGAGCGCGCCCTGAATGGCGAAATCGCCGGCAAGACCATTGCCGTCTGGGGTTTGGCGTTCAAGCCCAACACCGATGACATGCGGGCGGCGCCCAGCCGGGAACTGATGGAGGCCCTATGGGCGTCTGGCGCCCGGGTGCAGGCTTACGACCCGGAAGCGATGGCGGAGTGTCGCCGCCTTTATGGTCAGCGTGACGACTTGTTGCTGGCGGGCGACCGGATCCAGGCGGTGGAGGGCGCTGACGCGCTGGTGATCTGCACCGAGTGGAAGGCGTTTCGCAGCGTCGACTTCCACTGGCTGCGCCAGCAACTACGCGCCGGGGTGGTCATTGACGGGCGTAATCTCTACCCGCCACAGGCTGCTGCCAGTGCGGGTCTGACCTATCTCTCCGTCGGCCGGGGCTGAAGCCCCTCGACCCCTGTGCGGCCCATCGCCGGCAAGCCAGCGCCCACAAAAGCCTGGACCGTGCCGCCAATGTCGGACTGGCTGCGCGGTCGGTGTGGGAGCTGGCTTGCCGGCGAAGGACCGCGAAGCGGGCCCAAAACCTACCCCGCCGGTCACCTGAATGAATGCGGTCAACCAACTGTTGAATCCGACGCTTCACATGGCCGTATCTTGCGCCGGATGGTTCTGGGACCGCTCTGCGCTCCTTCGCAGGCAAGCCAGCTCCCACAGAGGATTTTTGTGCACCGCGAAAGCGATAGGGCCGTCAACAATGACGGCCCTTCAGCACCCATTGCCGCAGCTCAGCCGGCATACGCCACTTCGTTGTAACTCGCCACCAGCCAGGTCAGCTCATCCCGCGGGATGTCGTCCATCGGTTGCACATCGAACCGCGCCATGCGGCCGATGTAGCTGCTGGGCGTCAGCAGGCGTTCGACCACGTGATAGTGCGGGCGATCCAGGTAGTCGTCGAACAGCACGATGGTGGGCTTGCGCACCCGCAGGCAGGCAGTGACGAAGCAGGCGATGCGAAAGCGCCCGTCAATCAGGATCACGTCGGGCTGCTGGAAGAACGGCTCATCCCAGACCTGCAATGGGTAGGTGTGAAAGCGCTTCCAGGCCTTGGCGGTCTTCGGCCGCGCCCAGGCGCCGGTCGCGCCGACATCGACGGGATAGACCCGCGGTGGCGACGGCAAGCCCGCTTCTTCGATCCAGCGCTGCATCCTTCTGGCCCAGTTCAAATCGTTTTCCACCGAGAACACGGTCTTGCCCGGCATGCGTCCGGCGAGGGCGGTCGAGCCGCCGCTGCCGTATTCGAGAATGACCGACGCCTCGGCATAAATCGCCTCGACGTAGCGAGCCACTGGCACCGGGAAAGTCAGTTGTGGCTCCTGCAGCGGGGCCTCCTGAAGCGGCAAGTCGGGTGCCGGCAACACAGCCTCGTTCGCGGCCGGGCTGAGCTGGCAATGGCGCAGGTAGCGCTCGGCCAGATCGCCGTCCAGCGAGCGGAGCATGTCCAGTGTCACGTCCCGCGCGTCGTAGACGGTGTGCAGCAGGAAGGCCAGTTTGCGCCGCTGGTTTTCCGTGAGGTGCGCCTTGCGTGCGGCATTGGGCAGGAACAGTGCGTCGGCGCACACCAGATGGGAGGCCGCGAAGCCGCCGGTTATCTGCCCGTTCGCAGTGAGGTCTTTGTACTGAAGGTTATGCAGGCGGTGGAAGCGAAAGCCCAGCGGCGCGAGGCGTTGGCACAGGCCGGCGATGTCCGGCTGGCCTTCGTGGCTCGGGGCAAAGTTGAAGCGTGCTTGCACCAGCAAGGTCTCGGCCAGCAGGCGTGAGCCGTGTTCGAGGGGGGTCAGGCTGTCGTTGGGGTTGTCCAGCACCAGCCAGTCGACGGCGTCCAGGCCTTCGATATCGTCCAGGCGGATCGTCGGTAGCGTCAGCCGCGCCAATACCTGCGAAGCCTGCAACCCGCCGGAGGTGGACAAGGGTTCCAGCGTAGCGCTCAGCGCCGGGTCGAGGCAGGCGCGTAGGGTTACGGCTCGTCCGTTGCCCAGTGCGGTGTTCGGGTAGTAATGCAGCTCGCCCAGTTGCGCCAGTTGTTCCGCGTTGCCGATGCGGCTGGCGGGGTCGAAGGCGATGGTCGACAGCGCGCCCAACTGCTGCAAGGCGACAAACTGCGGCGAGGCCAGCAGCGAGGCGCCGTGGTCGAGGGTGATGATTCGCCCTTGAAAGGTGAAGCTGAAACCGTCGGCGATGGGCGCGGCGGGGTGGCTGATCGCGACGGCGTCGCTGTCGCCGTCGAAAAACGCCCGCCCTTCTTTATCCAGGGTCAGGGCGGCGGCGGGCTGCCCGGCGCAATGGCGTTGCCAGATGGCGCGCAGTGCAGTGCTCAGGTTGCGGGCGAAACGCTGGCTGTCGCAGACCGGCGACTTCATCAGGATCTGGCGCAAATGGCTGCGGATAGTGGCGAGGACATTCAGGTTCGCGGTCAGGCCGGCGGCCCGTTGCAGGTATTCCTCCCAGCTGCTCACCACCAGTTCCGGCAGGCCGGCATTGACCAGGTGCGTGGCGGAATGGCGCCCGGCAAAAGTGGGGCCAGGCAAGGTCACCAC
Organism: Pseudomonas sp. Marseille-P9899; assembly: GCF_903166565.1. Lineage (NCBI taxonomy): Bacteria > Pseudomonadati > Pseudomonadota > Gammaproteobacteria > Pseudomonadales > Pseudomonadaceae > Pseudomonas > Pseudomonas sp. Marseille-P9899. The sequence continues at coordinate 204,011 of NZ_CAESCG010000005.1, read as the reverse complement.
CGGCACACCCATCAACAGCGCTTCGCAAGTGGTCAGGCCACCGGAATAGGGCCACGGGTCCAGGGCGATGTCGATGCGGTTGTAGCTTTCCAGCAGGCTCTTGTGCCCGACCGGCCCCTCCACCTGCACGCGCTCGGGGGCGATGCCCCGGGCTTGCAGAACGTCCTCCACGTGCTGGCGCAGTTCGGGATTGGCGAACGCGCTGCCCTTGAGCAGCAGGCGCGAATCGGCAACGGCGTGCAGCAGGTCCGCCCAGTGGCCCAACAGGCAGTCGTTGATCTTGGTCGGGTTGTTGAAGCAGCCGAAGGTGACGAAGCCGTTGGTCAGGGCCGGCAATGGCTTGACGTCCGGCGTGTAGGGCGGCGGGTCGTAGCAGATGTAGTCGTCGGGCAGGCGGATCAGCTTTTCGGTGTAGAACGCATCCTCGCCCGCTGGCGACTCGATGGCGTCACTGAGCAGGTAGTCGATGGCGTCCAGCCCGGTGGTGTTGATCAGGCCGCCGACCCACTTCACCAGCAGCGGCGCCGGTTGCAGCGCCATGGTGCCCATGCGGTTGCCGGCGTTGTGGCCGCTGAGGTCGATGAGGATGTCGATGCGGTCTTCGCGGATCTGCCGCGCCAGACGCTGCTCGTCCATGTGCTTGATCGACTGCCAGCCTTGGGTGCGCGCGCGAATCCGTCGGGTCAGGTGGTCACTGACCTGGCTGCTGCTGTAGGCGAACAACTGGATCTGGTGGCGCGGCAAGTGCTCCAGCACGCCGACGATCATGTTGCCCACCGGGTGCTGGCGCAGGCCATCGGAGACCAGGCCGACGCGCAACAGCTTGTCCGGCGCGAGGTCGTCCATCTGCGGGCGGCGGGCACGGACGCGGGGCCGAAACGCGTCTGCCATTCCTTGCACACCTCGAAGATGTAGTCGCGGCTGCGGCGTGGGTCGTAGTGCAGGGTGGTGAGGCGGTTGGAGTAGGGCAGCACATCCTTGCGCCCGGCCAGTTGGATGGCCCGCGCGTAGTGCTCGTCTGCCAACGCCAGCTTGCCGATATCCTTGTACAGGTTGGCCAGGTTGTTCCAGTGGCTATAGTCCTTCGGTTCGCGCTTGATCAGATTTTCGAAGACCGCGATGGCTTCGCCGTGGCGGTCGAGGCGGTTGAGGATCAGGCCCTTCCTGGCGAGCATCCGGCAGTCACCCGGCTGGCCTTCCAGTGCGCGGTCGATGTGCTGCAGCGCCGGGCCGAACTGGCCTTTCTCGAAGAACAGGGTGGACAGCCGATGGTGTGCGGGGAAGAAGCCTGGCACCAGATGGATGGCCCGCGAGGCGAGGGTTTCGGCGCGTTCGCTGTCGCCCAGCTTTTGCGCTGCCTTGGCCACCAGCTCAAGGGCCTGGGGATCATCCGGCAGCAGGTGCAGGACGCGCTCGTAACTGGCGAGGGCGTGTTCTGGTTCGGCAGCCAGTTGCAGGTTGCCGAGGGTTTGCCAGGCCGCGGCATCGCTGGGGCGCTGCTGACAGGCGCGTCGCGCGTGGGCCAGATCTGCGGGCGGGGAATGACGGGATTTGGGCGCACGGGCGCGTTGGGACTTGGACATGAAGAACGGCCTTGTGGCGAAGGGAATCAGGCCCGAATGCTATCCCCGCGCCGGGCAGGTCAAAGCCCGGATAACCCGCCTGCCAACCTCGGCATTACGGCCTTTGCGCCAAATGAAAAGCGCGGCTTGCGCCGCGCTCCAGGTGACGAGCGCCTGACTTATTGCAGCAGCGAGAGCATTTGCTGCGGCATGGAGTTGGCTTGCGACAGCACCGACGTGCCGGCCTGCTGAAGGATCTGCGCACTGGTCATGGCCGACACTTCAGTGGCGTAGTCCACATCCTGGATGCCGGAGCGGGCGGAGGTCAGGTTGGTCACGGTGGTGGAAATGTTGGTGATCGCCGAGTCGAAGCGGTTCTGGATCGCACCGAGGTCCGAACGCATGGAGTCCACGGTATTCAGCGCGGCATCCAGGGCGGTCAGGGTGTTGGTGGATTTCTTGGTGACTTCGTTATCGGTGTCGATGGTGATGGTGGCTGTGGTGGTCGTGCCGCTGGTGGTCTTGGTCACCTCGGCTGCATAGGTCTTGCCACCCACGGTCAGGAAGTAGTCGCCATCGGCGTCCTGCGACAGGGTGCCGCCGCTGACGGTGGTGCCCGAGCTGTCGACGTAGCTGGTGTTGGTGCCGGTGATGGTAGTGCCCGAGCTGTCGGTCAGGGTGGTGGCGGTCAGCGTGGTGTCGTAGCCGTTGACGTTGAAATCGCCCAGGCCGAGGGTCTTGGCGTTGATTTCCTTCAGGTCGATCTCGATGGTCTCGCCATCGTTGGCGCCGACCTGGATGCTGATCTTCTGGTTGGACGACAGCACGTCCACGCCGTTGAACGAGGTCTGGCTGGAGATACGGTTGATCTCGTCGAGACGCTGGGTGATCTCGTCCTGGATCGATTGCAGGTCGGACTGCGAGTTGGTGCCGTTGGCGGCCTGGACGGCCAGCTCACGGATGCGCTGCAGGTTGTCGTTGACCTGGTCCAGCGCGCCTTCGGTGGTCTGCGCCAGGGAAATACCGTCGCTGGCGTTGCTGCTCGCCTGCTCAAGACCAGTGATCTGCGAGCTCATGCGGTTGGCGATGGCCTGGCCGGCGGCGTCGTCGGAGGCGCTGTTGATCTTCAGGCCGGAGGACAGGCGCTCGATCGAGGTGCTCAGGCTGTTTTCCGAAGCGCTCAGGTTCTGCTGGGCGATCAGCGAAGTGATGTTGGTATTGATGACGGACATTTTGCGGTTCCTTTCGTGGTTGGGCACTTGTTACAAACACGGATCAGGCGCTCAGCGCCTTCGTCTGGCTGACAGCGCGAACATCGGCCCCCCGAAAAGCCACCTTTAGATCTGCACGAAAAAAATTTTCCGGCCGTGCCCCTGCGCAGCCCCGTCGCCCAATCTCGACCCGAAAAGTGTCTGTATTAGCGCCTTTGCCGGGCATGCCTTGCCGCTATAAAGCGACGCATCCTTGCCAACGGAGTGCCCATGAACCCATCGACCCTGATCGGCCTGCTCGCCAGCTTGATCCTGATGACCGTGCTGCTGATGTTCGCCGCGCAGCAACCCTCGCTGCTCCTCGACCTGCCGGGACTGGCCATTGTGGTGGTGGGCACCTTTGCCGCCACGTGCATCAGCTACCCGATGGCCGAGGTGCGGCGGATTCCCGGCCTGATGGGCCTCGTGCTGCGCGCCGAGCGCGAGCACGCGCAGGCCGATATCGACGAACTGGTCAGCCTGGCCCGGCGCTGGAACGACGGCGACACCCGCGCGGTGGAGCAAGCGCTGGAGCAGGTGCGCAACCCGTTCCTGTGCGCTGGCGTGCAATTGCTGGTCGACCAGGTGGCCGAGGAAGACATTCTTGAACTGCTGCAATGGCGGATCGCCCGGCTGCGTGCCAAGGAGCACGCGGAGGCGCAGATATTCCGGGTCATGGCGGGCTACGCCCCGGCGTTTGGCATGCTCGGCACCCTGATTGGCCTGGTGAACCTGATCTTCGTCCTGGGTGACGGCGACCTGGGCAGCGTCGGACGGCAAATGGCGATGAGCCTGACCACCACCCTGTATGGCGTGCTGCTGGCCAACCTGCTGTTCAAGCCGGTCGCGGTCAAACTGGAGCGCCGCACGGAGCGGCGCGTGGTGGTCATGAACGCGATCCTGCAAGGCATCTCGATGATGGCCAGAAAGCGTAGCCCTGGCCTGATGCGCGAAACCCTCAAGTCCTTCGTCGCGCACTACCGGGATGAGCTGCTGAGCGACGGCCCGCCCCGGCCCCGCGCGCCACTGCTGACCCTTTGGCGCAAACGCACATGAGGCCATCCCACGTTTCGGCCGCCGCCCAGGCCGACAACCGGCACTGGCTGCACCATCAGCGCAGCCTTGAGCTGGAACTGATCAAAGCCCGCGAGCGCCAGAACAACCAGAAGCGCTCCGCTACCGGCCCGGGCCCGCTGGATGGCCCGCCTGTGGATAACTCCGACGACGGCTGGACCCTGACTTACCTCGACCTGATGACCCTGTTGCTGGTGATGGTCCTGGCCATGCTTGCGCAGACACTGGATGGCCGGCATCACCCCATGGAAACGCCGCGCGAACCAATCGTGGATGTTGCCCAACTGACCCGCATCGAACCGCCCGGCTCCCTGCTGCTCGTCCCACAGATTACGCCCGAACCTCAACCGCTTGAGCCGCCTGCGCCGCCTGTAGAACAAGTCGCGGCCAGCCCCGTGCCGGAAGAGACCAGCAACCCGCTGGCAGAACTGCCGCTGGACCAGTTGGGCAGCGACATCGAAGTCATCCGCAACGAACGCAGCGTGAGCTTTCGCATCGACAGCAGCATCCTGTTCCCCTCCGGCCAAACCGAACTCGACCCTGCAGGTTTGCAGGTACTGCAACGTCTGGCGCGGGTACTGAGCGGCATTCCCCACCGCATCGTCGTCGCCGGCCACACCGACACCCAGACCATCCGCAATGATCGATATCCGTCCAATTGGGAACTGTCCGGTGCAAGGGCGGGGAGCGTGGTGCGTTATCTCCAGCAACAAGGTATTGCCAGTGATCGACTGACGGCGGTGGGCATGGCGGCAACGCAGCCATTGGCGGACAACGGCACCGCGCAGGGGCGGGCGAGGAATCGGCGGGTGGAGTTGACGCTGGAGCGCTGACGAACCCGGACAACGAAAAAGGCCCCGTGATTGCTCACGGGGCCTTTTCATATATGGCGCACTCGGCGGGATTCGAACCCACGACCCCTGCCTTCGGAGGGCAGTACTCTATCCAGCTGAGCTACGAGTGCAACGCGGGCGCCATGATACCCATCTGCCGGGGCGCCGTCCATCGCCAGAACCGCTGTGCTGTATTTCCCACGGAATGAAGGTTCTCTCTGGCGGTCTGTTTAATAAGGACGACACGACTCGTCGCATTTTGTTCTTTTTTTCGAACGCCCTATTGTCCTTTTTCCTCGTTACTCCTAGGATTCGTTCGAGATTTCAAACGCTCTTGTCTGGTGCTGATACACACGAGCTTTTCTCTGTGGCTTGTGTCGTGCTTCGGCCCGGTGTGTGAATTCCTGACGGCAGCCCTCTCCGGGCTCCTTTTTCAAATCCAATAATTCGCTCCGTGCCAGCACGGTGCTGTTAAGGAAGCCGACATGCAGCTTAAAGACGCCCAATTGTTCCGCCAGCAAGCCTATATCAACGGTGAGTGGCTGGATGCGGACAACGGCCAGACCATCAAGGTGACCAACCCGGCCACCGGTGAAGTCATCGGTACCGTGCCGAAAATGGGCGCCGCCGAAACCCGTCGCGCCATCGAAGCGGCCGACAAGGCTCTGCCAGCCTGGCGTGCACTGACCGCCAAAGAGCGCGCTGGCAAGCTGCGCCGCTGGTTCGAACTGATGATCGAGAACCAGGACGACCTGGCTCGCCTGATGACCACCGAACAAGGCAAGCCGCTGGCCGAAGCCAAAGGCGAAATCGCCTACGCCGCTTCCTTCATCGAGTGGTTCGCCGAAGAAGCCAAGCGCGTCTACGGTGACGTCATTCCTGGCCACCAGCCAGACAAGCGCCTGATCGTGATCAAGCAGCCAATCGGTGTTACTGCGGCCATCACTCCGTGGAACTTCCCGGCAGCGATGATCACCCGTAAAGCCGGCCCGGCCCTGGCCGCTGGCTGCACCATGGTGCTCAAGCCTGCTTCGCAGACTCCATATTCCGCTCTGGCTCTGGTCGAGCTGGCTACCCGTGCCGGTATCCCGGCTGGCGTGCTGAGCGTGATCACCGGCAGCGCTGGCGAAGTCGGTTCCGAACTGACCGGCAACTCGCTGGTACGCAAGCTGTCCTTCACCGGCTCGACCGAAATCGGTCGTCAACTGATGCAGGAATGCGCCAAGGACATCAAAAAGGTTTCCCTGGAACTGGGCGGCAATGCGCCGTTCATCGTGTTCGACGACGCGGACCTGGATAAGGCCGTCGAAGGCGCGATCATTTCCAAGTACCGCAACAACGGTCAGACCTGCGTCTGCGCCAACCGCATCTATGTGCAGGACGGTGTCTACGAGGCCTTCGCCGAGAAGCTGAAAGCCGCGGTCGCCAAGCTGAAGATCGGTAACGGCCTGGAAGAAGGCACCACCACCGGCCCGCTGATCGATGGCAAAGCTGTTGCCAAGGTTCAGGAACACATCGAAGACGCCGTTTCCAAAGGTGCCAAGGTGCTGTCCGGCGGCAAGCTGATCGAAGGCAACTTCTTCGAGCCGACCATCCTGATCGACGTACCGAAGACCGCTGCTGTCGCTAAAGAAGAGACCTTCGGCCCACTGGCGCCGCTGTTCCGCTTCAAGGACGAGGCCGAAGTCATCGCTATGTCCAACGACACCGAATTCGGTCTGGCTTCGTACTTCTACGCCCGCGACATGAGCCGTGTGTTCCGTGTTGCTGAAGCGCTGGAATACGGCATGGTCGGCATCAACACTGGCCTGATCTCCAACGAAGTCGCGCCATTCGGCGGGATCAAGGCGTCGGGCCTGGGCCGTGAAGGTTCCAAGTACGGCATCGAGGACTACCTCGAAATCAAATACCTGTGCATCAGCGTCTGATCCACGGTTAAGGCTTTACCTCTGCCAGCGGGGCGCGAGAGCGACGTCTCGCTGGCCTTTTTTACATAGATACATCCGGCTACCGGGCCCCTGCACCAGTCGATCAACGAATGCTGACTGCAGTTGAATACCGGCGCCATCTTGAATCTCGCCACCACGCTGGCGAATTGAGGACTTTATGAGCAAGACCAACGAATCCCTGATGCAACGTCGTGTCGCCGCTGTTCCACGCGGTGTTGGCCAGATCCACCCGATCTTCGCCGAAAGCGCGAAGAACGCCACCGTTACCGACGTTGAAGGCCGCGAGTTCATCGACTTCGCCGGCGGCATCGCGGTACTGAACACCGGTCACCTGCACCCGAAAGTCATCGCTGCCGTTGAAGCTCAGCTGAAAAAGCTGACTCACACCTGCTTCCAGGTACTGGCCTACGAGCCGTACGTCGAGCTGTGCGAGAAAATCAACGCCCGCGTTCCAGGCGACTTCGACAAGAAGACCCTGCTGGTCACCACCGGCTCCGAAGCCGTTGAAAACGCCGTGAAGATCGCCCGTGCCGCCACTGGCCGCGCTGGCATCATCGCCTTCACCGGCGGCTACCACGGTCGCACCATGATGACCCTGGGCCTGACCGGTAAAGTCGTGCCTTACTCCGCAGGCATGGGCCTGATGCCAGGCGGCATCTTCCGCGCCCAGTTCCCGAACGAGCTGCACGGCGTGAGCATCGACGAGTCGATCGCTTCCATCGAGCGCATCTTCAAGAACGACGCCGAGCCACGTGACATCGCCGCAATCATCATCGAGCCAGTTCAGGGCGAAGGCGGTTTCCTGCCTGCTCCGAAAGAGCTGATGAAGCGTCTGCGCGCCCTGTGCGACCAGCACGGCATCCTGCTGATCGCCGACGAAGTACAAACTGGCGCTGGCCGTACCGGCACCTTCTTCGCCATGGAACAGATGGGCGTTGCGCCTGACCTGACCACCTTCGCCAAATCCATCGCTGGCGGCTTCCCGCTGGCCGGTGTATGCGGCAAGGCCGAATACATGGACGCCATCGCCCCGGGCGGCCTGGGCGGCACCTACGCCGGTTCGCCGGTTGCGTGCGCCGCGGCCCTGGCCGTTCTGGAAGTGTTCGAAGAAGAGAAACTGCTGGAGCGCAGCCAGGCTGTTGGCGAGCGTCTGGTTGCCGGTCTGAAGCAGATCCAGGCCAAGCAGCCGATCATCGGTGACGTCCGTGCCCTGGGCTCGATGATCGCTGTTGAAGTCTTCGAGAAAGGCACCCACACCCCGAACGCCGCTGCCGTTTCCCAGGTTGTGGCCAAGGCGCGTGACAAGGGTCTGATCCTGCTGTCCTGCGGCACCTACGGTAACGTCCTGCGTATCCTGGTTCCGCTGACCGCTGAAGACGCGCTGCTGGACAAAGGTCTGGCGATCATCGAAGAGTGCTTCGCTGAACTCGCGTAAACTGTGATCCGCTAGAAAAAACCCGCTTCGGCGGGTTTTTTTTCGTCCCTGGGAACAGGTTGAGCGCTAAGGTTTCCATAGGAGACACCTTGGAAGGTGCACCGGACTGCGTGTGATGGCTGTAAGGAGAACCTGATGACTGCTGTAGATCCACCCGCTGCTGCACCCAAGGTATTGATTGCCGAAGGTGATCCGTGGGTGCGCGACATGCTCACGCAAATGCTGCTGAGCGTGCGCTGTGACGCCAAGGTGAAGGTCTGCGCCAATGGCAACGAAGCGCTGGAAGGACTGACTGGGCAACCGGACCTGATCATCGCCGCGCGTGAACTGCCGGGCCTCGATGGCCTCGACCTGCTGCGCAAGGTCCGATCGCGACCGCGGACGCCGCTGCTGCCGTTCATCCTCATCAGTAGCCGTGCCGACGTGGCCAGCGTGCGCGAAGCCTTGCCACTGGCACCCACGGCCTACCTGAGCAAACCACTGAACCTCGACTCGCTGCGCCAGCGCCTTGAAGAGCAATTGCTCAAGCTCGGCGAGGCGGTCTCCTGCGAAGTGCCGCCGCTGCGCGCGGGGCTGACGCTGGCGCGCTTTATCGAAGAACACCGCGCTACCGCCGATGGCGGCCCGTTGTTCGCTGATGTGCAGCAGGCAATCAAGCGCGCGCTGAACCCGCAGGGGCTGGACCTGCGGGTGCTGGAAGAAGAAGTGCGTTCCGATCCGCAAATCACCGCCGTGCTGATCGCCGCCGCCAACAGCGCCGCGCTGCACCGCGAGGGCGCCGTGCAGACCTTGCTGCAGGCGCTGAACAAGCTGGGCACCACCCAGAGCATGAACCTCATCCTCGGCCTCGCGCTCAAGCGCAGCGCCCGTCTCAGCGACCCGGTGCTGGCGCGTTATGCCGAGCAGTACTGGAACCTGTCGCTGCGCACGGCGGAGTACGGCCGGACCCTGGCACAAATGCTCGAACTCGACCTGGAGCGCTGCTATTGCGCCGGGTTGCTGCATTGCCTGGGCGACCTGGCGCTGCTGCGTTGCTTGCAGGAGTGGAGCCTGGCGGGTGGCGAGCTGGACGAAAACGAAATCGAACTGTCGCTGAGCCAATCCGGTGCGGGCTACGGCTCGGCGCTGCGCACGCGCTGGCGCTTGCCGCTGGAACTGCGTGAGTTGATCGCAGCGGTGTACCAGTTGGGCGGCGGGGTGTATTCCCGCGAAGACCTGGTGATGAACCTCGCCGGGCAGCTGGCGCGGTTGGCGCCGGAAGAGGGGCTGGACGAGCTGGCGGCGGGGAAGACGGCGCGGTTGCTGAAAGTGGGGCGGGCGGAGTTGGAGCGGTTGCGGAAGGTTTGAGGTTTTTAGGGCCTCATAGCTGGGGTTCGGCGCCCCGACAAGCCAGCTCCCAGCTCCCAGAGCGCCAGGCCATCGCAAACTGTGGGAGCGGATTCATCCGCGAAGGGCCGCAGAGCGGCCCCAAATCCATCCAGCACGAGGTGGCTGTCTATATCCGGAATATCTGTCGACCTTCAGGATGCCTGAATGTCAGATCCAGTCCAGGCAGAAACAGTGTGCTGGATGGATTTAGGGCCGCTCTGCGGCCCTTCGCGGATGAATCCGCTCCCACAGGATCGCAAGGGGCAGACGGTTTGCGATTGCCTGCGAGATGTGTAGATAGCGATGCAGCGATGAGGCCATTGAAATCACCCCAAAACAATCTGATTCTTGCCCTTGCGCTTGGCCTCATACATCGCCGCATCCGCCCGGGCGAACAGGTTATCGAGCACTTCATCATCCTCGATCATGCCAGTCAGTCCCTGACTGACCGTCACGCCGTACGTGTGCCCTTCATGGCTGAAACTCAGCCGCTGAATCTCCCGCTGCAGCCGCTGCGCCACCTGCATCGCCAGCTCTGGCGAGCAACCCGGGAACACCGCCGCGAACTCCTCGCCACCAATCCGCCCGAACAGGTCGCCCCGGCGTAGCGCCGCCTTGCCGCTGTCGGCGATGCGCTGCAAAACCTGATCGCCTTCGGGATGGCCATAGGTGTCGTTGACCTGCTTGAAGTCATCGATGTCCAGCAGCAGGAACGACAGCGGCGCGCCGTCCTGGCGGGCCTTGTCGAAGGCCTGGCCGGCGCAGTCGAAGAAGTGCCGGCGGTTGCTGCTCTGGGTCAGCACATCGGTGGTGGCCAGGCGTTGCAGCTCGCCTTCGAGCAGTTTCTTTTCCGTGATGTCCTCGGCCATGCCCACCACGATCAGCCGCTGGCCGTCGGCCTGCTGGTTGATGAAGCATTTGTCGCTGAGCCAGCGCACCTGGCCGTCGGCGGCGATGATGCGGTACTCGCGATCTTCCACCGCACCCTTGACCAGCACTTCGGCAAGGCTGCGCTCGGCGTAGTCCAGGTCGTCGGGGTAGATGCTGTCGCGCCACTGGTTGTAGTCGGCCAGCAGCAGGTTCGCCGGACGGCCAAAAATGCGCTCGTAAGCCGGGCTGACGTAAAGCATCTGCCGCGACTCCCAATCGAAAGCCCAGAGCACAGCGTTGACGCTATCGAGCAGGGAGCTGATCAGTTGTTCGCGCTCGCTCAGGCGGGCGACTTCGCCCTGAGCATGCATGAGTGCCAGCAAAACCTGAGCCGCCTCGGGAGGCGGATTGAACGGTGGGGTGCTATTGACCATGTTCGCAGTACTTCTTGTAAGGCGGGGACGTGCGGCCACGACCCGACCCGCCAGGCTGGCGGGCGACATGTTGTTAAGAGCGAAATGAAGGGGGGAAGTTCCAGGCGGAGCGCCCGCTGGCGGGGCGCTCCGATCAGTGGCCATCAGGCCAGGGCAGGGCGCAGCGAGTAGGTTTTCAACTGCGCGGCGAACTCGCGCAGCGAGTGGATACCGCTGGCCTCGGCCTCGTGGACCCAGTCCTTGATCGCGGCGAGCATGTCGTGGCCGTTGGCGCTGGTGCGGGCCCAGATCTGCTGCAGCGCCAGGCGCTTCTCGTAGATGGTCTTGAGCGCCTGGCTGTGCTCCAGCATGGTCTGGATGCGCTGGTGATGACGATCTTCCAGCAGGCTGGTCTCGCGCGACAGCAGGCGCTTGGCGCGGCGGAACTGATGGCGCACCGAGTCATCGACCCGGGCCAGTTCCTGCTTGACCAGCGGACCGATCACCAACTTGCGATACTGGGCCATGATCTGGAAGCGGTTGTTGAGGATCGCCATGGCGGTGTCCATGTCCAACTGGCCCTTGCCTTCGACCCGGTGGGCGATCGGCGCGACGCGTTGCACCTTGGCCAGGCGCAGCCAGGTGAACAGCTTGATCCAGGCCCAGCCCATGTCGAACTCCCAGCGCTTGACCGACAGCTTGGCCGAGTTGGGGTAGGTGTGATGGTTGTTGTGCAGCTCTTCGCCGCCAATCACGATGCCCCACGGCACCAGGTTGGTCGCGGCGTCGCGGCATTCGAAGTTGCGGTAGCCCACCGCGTGCCCAAGGCCGTTGACCACGCCGGCGGCCCAGAACGGAATCCACATCATCTGGATCGCCCAGATGGTGATGCCGATGGTGCCGAACAGCAGCAGGTCGATCACCGCCATCAGCGCGATGCCGACGAGCTTGTAGCGCGAGTAGAGGTTGCGCTCGATCCAGTCTTCGGGGCAGTTCTTGCCGTAGATGCGCAGGGTTTCCGGGTTCTGTGCTTCGGCGCGGTACAGCTCGGCGCCCTTGCGCAGCACCGTGGAAAGGCCCTTGATCACCGGGCTGTGAGGATCGTCCACGGTTTCGCATTTGGCGTGGTGCTTGCGGTGGATGGCGGTCCACTCACGGGTGTTCTGCGCCGTGGTCAGCCACAGCCAGAAACGGAAGAAATGCTTGAGGCCGGCGTTCAGTTCCAGGGAACGGTGCGCCGAATAGCGGTGCAGGTAGACCGTGACCGCAACGATGGTCACGTGGGTCATCAGCAGGGTGACCGCCAGCAATTGCCAGGCCGACAGGTCGAGTAAACCGTAGTACCACATAGGTGGATATGCCCTCTTAGAGCGGAAAAACAGCGATGAGTATTATCACTGGCATGTTAAATAAAACCAGTCGGCCTTTTTGATAGGAGGTCAACGAGGAATTCTGCCCTATAATGCCCCATCTTTTGATGTGGGCATCTGTGACCCTATGTCTGTTTCTGCACGAGACGCCCTGAGAATGGCCGCGTTTTACCTGGTGCTGTCAATTCTCTGGCTGGTGGTTTCTGATCAAATATTAAGCAGTGTTTTCGATGATCCGGCCCAGATGGCGCGCTGGCAGCTTATCAATGCCTACACATGGGCCGCCTGCAGCGCCTTGCTGATCTTCGTTTCCCGCGTGCGTTTGCTCAATTTCATCGGCCTTGGTGCGCGCTTGCGCCGCGAAGACCGCGAACGCCTGCGCATGGCCGCCGCGGTGTTCGACAGCACCCTCGAAGGCGTGCTGGTCAGTAACGCCGACGGCATCATCGTCCATGTGAACCGCGCCTTCATGCGTATCACCGGCTACCAGAAGGACGAAGTCATCGGTCAGCGACCGAACAAGTTCAAGTCCGGCCGCCACGACCAGAAGTTCTACCAGCAGATGTACCAGACCCTGCACGACAAGGGCGAGTGGAGCGGTGAAGTCTGGAACCGGCGCAAAAGCGGCGAGGTGTACCCGCAGTGGCAGACCATTTGCGCGATTCGCGACGATGGTGGGATGTTGACCCACTATGTTGCGGTGTTCAGTGACATCAGCGTGATCAAGCACACCGAACGCGAGCTGGCCTATCTGGTCCACCACGACCCCCTGACCGACCTGCCCAACCGTTTGCTGTTCAACGACCGCGCTCAGCAGGCGCTGGCTACGGCGCAGGCCAACAAGCGCGGCTGCGCCTTGCTGCTGCTCGACCTGGACCACTTCCAGAGCATCAACGACAGCCTTGGCCACAACATCGGCGACCAGTTGCTCAAGGCCGTGGCCGACCGTCTCAAACTGGTGATCGATCCCGGCGTCACCTTGGCGCGCCTGGGCGGTGATGAATTCGCCATCCTCAGCGAAAACTGCTCTCAGGTCGGGCAGGCTGCGGACCTCGCGCAACTGATCGTCGACGTGCTCAAAGAACCCTACGAACTGGAAAATCACCGCCTGTTCAGCAGCGCGAGCATTGGCATCAGCCTGTTCCCCAGCGATGCGCAAAGCGCCGAGCAATTGCTGCGCAACGCCGATGCCGCGTTGTTCAAGGCCAAGAGCAACGGCCGTTCCGGCTATGCCCTGTACACCGAAGAACTCACCGCCCACGCCCAGCAGCGGGTCGAAACCGCCATCGAACTGCGTCGCGCGCTGGAGCAGGGCGAACTAAGGGTCTACTACCAGCCGGTGCATGACCTGTTCAGCGGTCGGATGATCGGCCTGGAATCGCTGGTGCGCTGGCAGCATCCCGAACGCGGGCTGGTGCCGCCGGGGGAGTTCATCCCGATTGCCGAGCGCACCGGGCTGATCGCCGATATCGACACCTGGGTCATGCGCCAGGCCTGTTCGCAGATGGTCGAGTGGCTGGCGCAGGGGCGGGCGCTGGAGTTCGTTGCGGTGAACGTTTCCAGCCGGTTGTTCGCCAACCGCGACATGTACCAGCAGGTCGCCCGGGTGCTGGATGAAACCGGGCTGGAGCCATCGCGGCTGGAGGTCGAAGTGACCGAAAGTGCGGTGATGGAAGACCCGGAAGTCGCCCTCGAACAACTGCATCGCCTGCGTGAACTGGGCTTGCGCCTGGCCATCGACGACTTCGGCACCGGCTACTCGTCGCTGCTGCGGCTCAAGCGCTTGCCGGTGCAGAAACTGAAGATCGACCAGGGCTTCGTCGCCGGGTTGCCCAATGATGACGATGACGTGGCGATTGTCCGGGTCATCATCGCCCTGGCGCGCAGCATGGGGATGCAGATCCATGCCGAGGGCATCGAGCAGTCCGAGCAGGCGCGCTTCCTGCTGGAGCACCAGTGCGACATGGGCCAGGGCTACTGGTACGGGCGGCCGGTGCCGCCACAAGACCTGCGCTTCTAAGCCGCAAGCGGCAAGTTACAAGCTGCAAGTCACAGCAGATCCGCGCCGTTGCTACCGCTTTTTCTTGCAGCTTGCCGCTTCAAGCTTGCAGTTGATTTTTCAGTTATATAAACATTCTTAAATAGTATTTTTAAGAATATTCAGCCCTCTCTAAGATTGCTCCTACACCAGGCGCAGTCACCTTCCTAAACGCTGCTCCCGGGCCCCCTTATTCACAGGAGCACGAGCATGAGCGCATCTCTGCGTAGCGTTGACGGTCAGGACGAAGCCACCATCCTGCGTGAAATCCAGAGCGCATTGCGTGACCTGCGATTCGGCGCGGTGGAAATCACTGTGCACAACGCCCAAGTTGTACAGATCGAACGCAAGGAAAAATTCCGCCTGCAGAACTCCAGCAACAAACCAAGCTGAAGCGCTGCCAGCCGCACCAACACATTAGAAAAAAATGCCAATCGGGAGCTTCACCATGTCTATCCGCCGTTATGCCCTGGCTGCACTCGCCAGCGCCGTTTTTGCCGGTTCCGCCATCGCCAAGGACTACGAGCTGTTGAACGTGTCCTATGACCCGACCCGCGAGCTGTATCAGCAGTACAACGCCGAGTTCATCAAGCACTGGCAGCAGGCTCACCCGGACGACAAAGTGAAGATCCAGCAGTCCCACGGTGGTTCGGGCAAACAGGCCCGTGCCGTGATCGACGGCCTGCGCGCCGACGTGGTGACCCTGGCCCTGGCCGGCGACATCGACGAAGTCGCCAAGCTCGGCAAGACCCTGCCGGAGAACTGGCAGACCCGCCTGCCGGACGCCAGCACCCCGTACACCTCGACCATCGTGTTCCTGGTGCGCAAGGGCAACCCTAAAGGCATCAAGGACTGGGGCGATCTGATCAAGAAAGACGTTTCCGTCATCACCCCGAACCCGAAAACCTCCGGCGGCGCCCGCTGGAACTTCCTCGCCGCCTGGGCCTACGGCGTGAAAGCCGGCGGCAGCGAAGCCAAGGCGCAGGAATACGTGAAAGAGCTGTTCAAGCACGTACCGGTGCTGGATACCGGCGCCCGTGGCTCGACCATCACCTTCGTCAACAACGGTCAGGGTGACGTGCTGCTGGCCTGGGAAAACGAAGCGTTCCTGGCGCTGAAAGAAGACGGCGGTGCCGACAAGTTCGAAATCGTCGTACCGTCCCTGTCGATCCTCGCCGAGCCGCCAGTGGCCGTGGTCGACAAGAACGCCGAGAAGAAAGGCAACGAGCAGATCGCCGAGGAATACCTCAAGCACCTGTACAGCCCGGCTGGCCAGAAGATCGCCGCCGACAACTTCTACCGTCCGCGTGACGCCAAGGTGGCCGCTGAATACGCCAAGCAGTTCCCGAAACTGGACCTGGTGACTATCGACAAAGACTTCGGCGGCTGGAAAACTGCCCAACCCAAGTTCTTCAATGACGGTGGCGTTTTCGACCAGATCTACACGGCGCAGTGATTGTTGCCCGATAGAGCAGGAGCCGTTTCGTAGCCAGCATGGGCCCGGGCATAGTCCCGGGCTCAATGCGTTCAACCAAGGACCTTTATGTCTCGTCGTATATCCCCCGTCATACCCGGCTTCGGGCTGACGCTGGGTTACACCTTGGTGTACCTCAGCTTGATTGTGCTCATACCGCTGGGGGCCATGTTCGTGCATGCCTCCCAGCTCACCTGGGAGCAGTTCTGGGCCATCGTCAGTGCACCGCGGGTGCTCGCGGCACTGAAGCTGAGCTTCGGCACCGCCCTCTTCGCCGCCATCATCAACGGCCTGATCGGTACGTTGCTGGCCTGGGTGCTGGTGCGCTACACCTTCCCCGGCCGCAAGATCATCGACGCGATGATCGATTTGCCGTTCGCTCTGCCCACCGCCGTGGCCGGTATCGCCCTCACCGCGCTGTACGCGCCGTCCGGCTGGGTTGGCCAGTTCGCCACCGACCTCGGTTTCAAGATCGCCTACACCCCGCTCGGCATCACCCTGGCACTGACCTTCGTCACCCTGCCATTCGTGGTGCGCACGGTGCAGCCGGTGCTGGCCGACATCCCGCGTGAAGTCGAAGAAGCCGCCGCCTGCCTCGGCGCCAAGCCGCTGCAAGTGTTCCGCTATGTACTGGCGCCGGCCTTGCTGCCGGCGTGGCTGACCGGGTTCGCCCTGGCCTTTGCCCGTGGCGTCGGCGAGTACGGTTCGGTGATCTTCATTGCCGGCAACATGCCGATGAAGACCGAGATCCTGCCGCTGCTGATCATGGTCAAGCTCGACCAGTACGACTACACCGGCGCCACTGCCATCGGCGTGCTGATGCTGGTGGTTTCCTTCATCCTGCTGCTGCTGATCAACTTGCTGCAGCGGCGTATCGAAACCCCTTGAAGGAGGCCTGAGCATGTCTGCATCTTCTGTTGGCGTAGCCGCTTCGGCCAATGCCGCCCGCCGTGGCAGCGAGACGGCGCGGCGTATCCTGATCGGCCTGGGTTGGCTGGTCTTCGCCCTGTTCCTGCTGTTGCCGCTGGTCATCGTGGTGTCCCAGGGCCTGAAAATGGGCCTGGGCACGTTCTTCGAGGCGATCTTCGAAGCCGACGCCCTGTCTGCACTGAAACTGACCCTTATCGCCGTGGCCATCTCGGTGCCGCTGAACCTGGTGTTCGGCGTCAGCGCGGCCTGGTGTGTGAGCAAGTACAACTTCCGCGGCAAGAGCGTGCTGGTCACCCTGATCGACCTGCCGTTCTCGGTCTCGCCGGTGATCGCCGGTCTGGTCTACGTGCTGATGTTCGGCGCCCAGGGCTTCCTGGGCCCATGGCTGCAGGACCACGACATCCAGATCGTCTTCGCCCTGCCGGGCATTGTCCTGGCGACCATCTTCGTCACCGTGCCCTTCGTTGCCCGTGAACTGATCCCGCTGATGCAGGAGCAGGGCACCCAGGAAGAAGAGGCCGCGCGCCTGCTGGGCGCCAACGGCTGGCAGATGTTCTGGCACGTGACCGTGCCGAACATCAAATGGGGCCTGATCTACGGCGTGGTGCTGTGTACCGCGCGGGCGATGGGTGAGTTCGGCGCGGTGTCGGTGGTGTCCGGCCACATCCGCGGCGTGACCAACACCTTGCCGCTGCACGTCGAGATCCTCTACAACGAATACAACCATGTCGCGGCCTTCAGCGTGGCCAGCCTGTTGCTGATCCTGGCGCTCTTCATCCTGCTGCTCAAGCAGTGGAGCGAGAACCGCATTAACCGTCTGCGCCAAAGCGCAGCGGAGGAATAATTCATGTCGATCGAAGTTCGTAATGTCAGCAAGCGCTTCAATGCCTTCCAGGCCCTGAACAACATCAACCTGGATATCCACAGCGGCGAGCTGGTGGCCCTGCTCGGCCCGTCCGGCTGCGGCAAGACCACCCTGCTGCGCATCATCGCCGGCCTGGAAACCCCGGACGACGGCAATATCGTGTTCCACGGCGAGGACGTTTCCGGCCACGACGTGCGTGATCGCAACGTCGGCTTCGTGTTCCAGCACTACGCCCTGTTCCGCCACATGAGCGTGTTCGACAACGTCGCCTTCGGCCTGCGCATGAAGCCCAAGGGCGAGCGCCCGAACGAAAGCCGCATCGCCGAGAAGGTTCATGAACTGCTGAACATGGTCCAGCTCGACTGGCTGGCTGATCGTTACCCGGAGCAGCTTTCCGGTGGCCAGCGCCAGCGTATCGCCCTGGCCCGTGCCCTCGCGGTCGAGCCCAAGGTGCTGCTGCTGGACGAGCCGTTCGGCGCGCTTGACGCCAAGGTCCGTAAAGAACTGCGCCGCTGGCTGGCGCGGCTGCACGAAGACATCAACCTGACCTCCGTGTTCGTGACCCACGACCAGGAAGAAGCCATGGAAGTGGCGGACCGCATCGTGGTGATGAACAAGGGCGTGATCGAACAGATCGGCTCGCCGGGCGAGGTTTACGAGAATCCGGCCAGCGATTTCGTCTACCACTTCCTGGGTGATTCGAACCGTCTGCACCTGAGCGAGAACCACCACGTCCTGTTCCGTCCGCATGAAGTGTCGCTGTCGCGGCATGAAGTGGAAGGCCACCACGTCGCCGAAGTCCGCGACATCCGCCCACTGGGCGCCACCACCCGGGTGACGCTGAAAGTGGAAGGGCAGAGCGAGCTGATCGAAGCCGAAGTGGTCAAGGACCACGACAGCCTGACCGGTCTGGCGCGGGGCGAGACGTTGTTCTTCAAGCCGAAGGTCTGGCAGAAAGTCGAGAACATCTGACGGGGCTGCGGGGCTCATCGCTGCATAGGCGATGAGTCCCGAGAATGCTCAGGCCGACCCGAGAATCTTGCCGAGAAACTGCCGTGTCCGCTCATGCTGCGGATTGGCAAACAGCGCCTTCGCCTCGCCTTGCTCGACGATCACACCCTTATCGAAAAAGATCACCCGATTGGCGACATCGCGGGCGAAGTTCATTTCGTGGGTGACGATGATCATGGTGCGCTTTTCCTCGGCCAGGCCGCGGATGGTCGCCAACACTTCGCCCACCAGTTCCGGGTCGAGCGCCGAGGTGGGTTCGTCGAAGAGGATCACTTGCGGCTCCATCGCCAGGGCGCGAGCAATGGCGACCCGTTGCTGCTGGCCGCCGGAGAGCCGGCGCGGATAGGCATCTTCCTTGCCCGCCAGACCGACCTTGGCCAGCAAGGCGCGGCCCAGGGCTTCGGCCTTGTCACGCGGGGTCTTCTTCACCACCACCGGGCCTTCGATAACATTTTCCAGAGCGGTGCGATGGGGGAACAGATTGAAGTTCTGGAACACGAAACCGACCTGTTGACGCAACCGTCGGATCAGCCCGGTCTGCTGGCTGAGCGGACGCCCGCCATCGATCTCGATATCGCCGACGCGGATCACGCCGCTGTCGGGGGTTTCCAGCAGGTTCAGGCAGCGCAGGAAGGTGGTCTTGCCCGAGCCGCTGGGGCCGATGATGGCGATGACCTCGCCGGGCTCGACGGTCAGGTCAATGTCCTTGAGCACGGTCTGGCCGTTGAACTGTTTGTTCAGCCGTTGTACCTGGATCATCGTCGCGGCTCCTCGTCATGCCGGTTGACCCGGGTTTCCATGCGGTGCTGAACGTGCGCGAGGACGCTGCAGAGAATCCAGTAGATGACTGCCACCGCGAGGTACATGGTGAAGACTTCGAAGGTTCGCGCGGTGATCAGTTGCGCCTGGCGGAACAGTTCGGGCACCTGGATGGTGGCCGCCAGGGCGGTGTCCTTGACCAGTGAAATGAAGCTGTTGCCCAGCGGCGGCAATGCCGTGCGCAGGGCTTGCGGCAGGATCGCCCGGCGCATCGCCTGGGTGCGGGTCATGCCGATGCTGGCCGCCGCTTCCCACTGGCCACGGTCGATCGACGAGATTGCCGCGCGGAGAATTTCGCAGATGTACGCGGCCATGTTCAGCGACAGGCCGATCAGCGACGCCGGGATCGGATCAAGTTCGATACCGATCTGCGGCATGCCGAAATAGATCACGAACAACTGCACCAGCAGCGGCGTGCCGCGAAAGAACGACACGTAGATCCGCGCCGGCCAGTCCAGCAGCGGTGTCTTCGACAGGCGCATCAGTGCCAGGGCAAAGCCGAGCACCAGGCCGAAGAACATGCCGCCGACACTGAGTAGCACCGTGTAGCCAGCGCCCTTCAGCAGGAAGGGCGTGGAGTCGGCAACGAGTTGCAGGCTTTCAGCGATCATTGGGTGACATCGGCACCGAAGTATTTCTCCGACAGCTTGGTCAGCGTGCCGTCAGCCCGCAGCGTATCCAGCGCTTTGTTGATGGCGTCGAGCAGTTCCGGCTCGCCCTTGCGCAACGCGACGCCCGATTCCAGGCGCGAGAAGGCGGCGCCGGCGAGTTCGGTGTCCTTGGCTTTCTGGGCGTATTCGAGGGCGGCGAGGCGGTCGATCAGGATGGCGTCGATGCGGCCGTTGCGCAGGTCGGCGAACTTGCTCGGGTCATCCTCGTAGGTGCGCACGTCGGCCTTCGGCACGTCCTGCTTGACCCACTGTTCGTAGTTGGTGCCCAGGCCGACGCCGACTTTCTTGCCGGCCAGGTCGGCGGCGGCATTGATGTTCAGCTCTGCGGCCTTTTTCTTCAGGATCAGCGCCTGGATGCCGGACACGGTGTAGGGCTTGGAGAAGTCGTATTTTTTCTTGCGCTCTTCGGAGATCGTCACCTGGTTGACCACCACATCCAGGCGCTTGGATTCCAGGGCGGCGAGAATGCCGTCCCATTTGGTCGGCTGCACCTTGGCCTTGACCCCCAGTTGCTTGGCCAGGGCCTCGGACAGTTCCACCTCGAAGCCGGTGAGCTTGCCGTCGGCATCGACGAAGCTGAACGGCGGGTAGGTGCCTTCCAGGCCGATGTTGATGACGCCCTTGTCCTTGATGGTCTGCAATTGCTCGCCGGCGATGGCCTGGCTGAGCACGCTGGCGCCCAGAACGATGCCGGCGCCGATACCCAGAATGCGTTTGGTGAAAACGGAAATCGTCATGCCCTGTCCCCAGTCTTGTTGTGAAAGTGGTGGTGACTATAGGGCGCGATTCATAGAGTCAAAAAATAATAAAAAAGCATCTTCCTATAGCGGTTTGACCTATAAACCGACGCCTGTTTCAGCGTTTACAGACATCAGGGTAGGCGAATAATGCCGGGGCTCCGCCGGTGTGCAGAAAAATCAGCGGACCGTCATCGAATCGCTGCCGGGCGATGCCGTCCAGCAGACCGGCCATGGCCTTGCCGGTGTAGACCGGGTCAAGCAGCAACCCTTCGTGGCTGGCGAGCAAACGGATGGCCGCGAGGCCGCCGGCGTTGGCTTCGCCATAGCGTGGAGCGTAGTACTCGTCCCACAAACGTACCTTGAACGCGTCAGGCAGACGGACGCCCAGCAACTCGGCGGTGCGCTCGGCGAGGCCCTGGACCTTGGGCAGTTGCGCCTCTTCGCTGCGCGACACGGTGATGCCGATCACCGGCAGATCCGGCAAGCGCTCGGCCAGCGCCAGGGCCAGGCCGCTGTGGGTGCCGGCGCTGCCCGAGGCGAGCACCACGCCGGCGAACGTCTGGCCGCTCTGTTCGATCTGCTCGGCCAACTCCAGGCCGGCGCGCACATAACCCAGCGCGCCGAGCGCGTTGGAGCCGCCGATGGGCACCAGATACGGCTTGCGCCCGCTGGCGTGCAGGCGCACGGCGAGGGCTTGCAGCAGGTCGTCGGCGTTGTCGAGGTTGTCCACCAGTTCGACCTTGGCGTCGAACAGGTCCAGCAGCAGGCGGTTGCCGTTTTCCAGGTAACTGGCCGAGTCGGTGCCGATCGGGTTTTCCAGCAGCGCCACGCAGCCAAGGCCGAGGCGGGCGGCGAGGGCGGCGGTCTGGCGCACGTGATTGGACTGGATCGCGCCGGCGGTGATCAGGGTGTCGGCGCCCTTGGCCAGGGCGTCGACGGCGAGGTACTCGAGCTTGCGCAGTTTGTTGCCGCCGAGAGCCAGCGGGGTAAGGTCATCGCGCTTGATCCAGATCTCGCGCCCGGCCCAGTCGGAAAGCCGCTGGAGTTTTTCCAGCGGGGTGGGCGTGGCGAGCAGTTCCAGGCGATTGAAGCGGGCGAGTTGTCGTTCGATCATGGCGGAAGTCGGTTGTAGGAAAATTCGAGCATAGGCAGGCATTCGGGCATGGGCAACCGTGCCTGGCAGCAGTACCGAATGAATTCTGCAGGCGCAAGCTTGCTCGCGATGGCCGCCTGAGGCAGGCCCAATCGGCTTATGCCATCTATATAGCCAACCGGCATAAACCATTATTTTTTCCGCCCCCGTTTCATGTCGTAGAGTGCGGTTCAAGAGAGCGGCCTTCCCCTTCCAGTCCCACGCCGCCAAGCAGGAGAAACAACCGTGAGCGACAACGCGCAATCCGGGTATTGGCAACTTCAGTCCATCGTCGGCCAGCTTCGTTCGGCCCGCGATCAGTGGCGCACCCGCAATGGCCGCAGCAGCGGCGAGCAGGGCGGTCGCGAATTGCCGTCGCGTGAGGCCGTACGACAGATCCTCGAACAGTTGTGTGGCGCCTTGTTCCCGATGCGCCTGGGGCCGGTGGACCTTCGCGAAGAGAGCGAAGACTTCTACGTCGGCCACACCCTCGACGCGGCATTGACCTCACTGCTGGCCCAGGCCCGCCTGGAACTGCGCTACGCGGCGCGGCACGGCCAGGCCGAGGACGCCAATGTCGACGCCACCGCGCTGCGCCTGATCCAGGAATTCGCCGCCGCCTTGCCGGCCATGCGCGTCCTGCTCGACACCGACGTTCTGGCCGCTTTCCACGGTGACCCGGCAGCGCGCAGCGTCGATGAAGTGCTGCTGTGCTACCCGGGCGTGCTGGCGATCATCCACCATCGCCTTGCCCACCACCTGTACCGCGCCGGCCTGCCGTTGCTGGCGCGGATCAGCTCGGAGCTGGCGCATTCGGCGACCGGTATCGATATTCACCCTGGCGCGCAGATCGGCCCGAGTTTCTTCATCGACCATGGCACGGGTGTGGTGATCGGCGAGACCGCGATCATTGGCGAGCGAGTACGCATCTACCAGGCCGTGACCCTCGGCGCCAAGCGCTTCCCCGAGGACGAGTGCGGCAAGCTGCAGAAGGGCCACCCGCGTCACCCGATCGTCGAGGACGATGTGGTGATTTATGCCGGCGCGACCATCCTCGGGCGGATCACCATCGGCAAGGGCTCGACCATCGGCGGTAACGTCTGGCTGACCCGCAGCGTGCCGGCGGAGAGCAACCTGACCCAGGCGAATCTGCTGCAGCATGCGGATGGGGCGCAGAAGTAAGAGGGCGCTTGGAGGCCTGATCGCGAGCAAGCTCGCTCCTACAAATCGGGCGTTTACCACAACGTCTGTAGGAGCGAGCTTGCTCGCGATCAGGCCCCAAAAAACCAACGTTAACGGTCGGCTATCGGTCGCTTCAAATTCGTATCCATGTTTAACTTGAACGCTTGTTCAAATTAAACGCTGGTGAACTGCCGGTGTTCATCAGGAGGATTAGCCTTTGCTGAACCCGTTCAATCCGACCACTTTCCCGCCTTGCGAGGTGCACCGCCCATGAGTGCGCCGTCAAACAATTCCCGCGACAAAATCCGCATGAACCCACCGGTGTTCTACTTCGCCGCCGGTTTCATCCTGCTCTTCGCCCTGATCGTGATCGCCAAC
Source organism: Pseudomonas sp. Marseille-P9899 (assembly GCF_903166565.1). Taxonomy (NCBI): domain Bacteria; kingdom Pseudomonadati; phylum Pseudomonadota; class Gammaproteobacteria; order Pseudomonadales; family Pseudomonadaceae; genus Pseudomonas; species Pseudomonas sp. Marseille-P9899. The sequence continues at coordinate 180,647 of NZ_CAESCG010000005.1, read as the reverse complement.
CCGCAAGCCGCGGGCGAGTGGCTGCTGGCCGCGCAGAACTGGGCGGCGCACACCGTCGGCTGGTACTACATGCTGGCGATGACCCTGTACCTGGTGTTCGTGGTGGTCACCGCGCTGTCCGGCTACGGCAAGATCAAACTCGGCGCCGACCACGACCAGCCCGAGTTCAGCTACCTGTCCTGGGCCGGCATGCTGTTCGCCGCCGGCATCAGCATTACGCTGTTCTTCTTCTGCGTTTCCGAACCGCTCACCCACTTGATGCAACCGCCCCAGGGCGAGGCCGGCACGGTGGAGGCGGGGCGCCAGGCGATGCAGTTGCTGTTCCTGCACTGGGGCCTGCATGGCTGGGGCGTGTTCGCCTTCGTCGGCATGGCCCTGGCGTATTTTGCCTACCGCCACAACCTGCCGCTGGCGCTGCGTTCGGCGTTATACCCGCTGATCGGCAAGCGCATCAACGGGCCCATCGGCTACGCCGTGGACGGCTTCGGCATCATTGCCACGGTGTTCGGTCTTGGCGCCGACATGGGCTTCGGCGTGCTGCACCTGAATTCCGGCCTCGACTACCTGTTCGGCGTCCCCCATAGCCAGTGGGTACAGGTGGCGCTGATCGCGCTGATGATGGGCGCGGCGGTGATGGTGGCGGTGGCCGGGGTGGAGAAGGGCGTGCGGGTCATGTCCGATATCAACCTGTTCCTGGCCTGCGCGCTGCTGCTGTTCGTGCTGTTCGCCGGGCCGACCCAGCACCTGTTCAACACCCTGATCCAGAACCTCGGCGACTACCTCGCCGTGCTGCCGCGCAAGAGTTTCGACGTCTACGCCTACACCCAGGCCAACGACTGGCTGGGCAACTGGACGGTGTTCTACTGGGCCTGGTGGATCGCCTGGGCGCCGTTCGTGGGGCTGTTTATCGCGCGGATTTCCCGCGGCCGCACCATCCGCGAATTCGTCTTCGGCGTGTTGCTGATCCCGCTGGGTTTCACCCTGGCGTGGATGTCGATCTTCGGCAACAGCGCTCTGAGTCAGGTCCTCGACCACGGCATGACCGCGCTGGCCGACTCGGCCATCGAGAACCCGTCGATGACCCTCTACCTGCTGCTGGAAACCTACCCGTGGAGCAAGGTGGTGATCGCCGTCACGGTGTTCATCAGCTTCGTCTTCTTCGTCACCTCGGCCGACTCCGGCACCGTGGTGCTCTCGACGCTCTCGGCCAAGGGCGGCAGCACCGACGAGGACGGGCCGAACTGGCTGCGGGTGTTCTGGGGCGTGATGACTGCGCTGGTCACCAGCGGCTTGTTGTTCGCCGGCAGCATCGACTCGCTGAAGTCCGCGGTGGTGCTGACCTCGCTGCCGTTCTCGCTGATCCTGCTGGCGATGATGTGGGGGCTGCACAAGGCGTTCTACCTGGAATCGCAGCGACAGATCGCGCAGATGCACTCGCTGGCACCGTTCGCCGAGTCGCGGCGCGGTCGCGGCGGCTGGCGCAAGCGCCTGAGCCAGGCCGTGCACTTCCCATCACGCGATGAGGTGTACCGCTTCATGGACGACGTAGTGCGTCCGGCGATTGCCGAAGTGACCGAGGTGTATGCCGAGAAGGGCCTGAACGTCATCACCCAGGAAGACCCGAGCCATGACAACGTCAGCCTGAAGATCGGTCACGGCGAAGAACAGCCGTTTATCTACCAGGTGCAGATGCGCGGCTACTTCACTCCGTCCTTCGCCCTCGCCGGGCTGGGCACCCAGGAGCAGAAGAACCGCCGCTACTACCGCGCCGAAGTGCACCTGAGCGAAGGCAGTCAGGACTACGACCTGATGGGCTACAGCAAGGAGCAGATCATCAACGACATCCTCGACCAGTACGAACGGCATTTGCAGTACTTGCATCTGGTGCGTTGAAGACACGAGTTCGCGGGATGGCCGCTCGGCCCTTCCGCGAACTTGCTTAATTTCCCCTAGATCTTTCAGAAACGTCTCACAGACGCTGCCGCGTCACCTCTCTAGGCTGCGAACTCCAACCTACAAGGAGTTCGAGCATGGCCAATCACAGCTACTTGCGTATCACCGGCAAGAAGATGGGGCTGATTTCTGCCGGGTGTTCCACCCAGGCCTCCATCGGCAACAAGTGCCAGACCGGGCACACCGACCAGATCCTCATACTGGCGCTGAATCACGCGATGACCAGTGTCAGCAACCTCTCCGACGCTGTTCACAATCCCCTCGTCCTCCACAAGCTCCTCGACAAATCCAGCCCGCTGCTGGCGCAGGCATTGGCTGATCGGGAAGAAGTGTCCTGCGAGATCGATATCTATCGCACCGCCGACGCGACCCAGCAAAAGTACTTCACCATTGAACTCAGAGGCGCGCGGATCGTCGGCCTCACCCTCGATATTCCTGACGTGCTCATGTTCAACGATGCCGAGCCCACCGAGCAGGTGGTGCTGCGCTACAACAGCATCACCTGGATTAACCACGCCGCCAGCACCCGTGGTGACGCCTACTGGGGCATGAACGAATGAGTACCCGCCCCTCGCCCTATCGGCTGGATAACCAGCTCTCGGAGCTTCATCAAAGTGCGGCGAACCTGACGCGGTACGCCTGCATTGTCAGCTCCCGGCATATCAAGGATGGGGTGTTGCGGGGGCGGTTCAATCGGACGATGGCGTATTACGTGCGGCAGATTTTGGTGGATGTGAGGAATGGGAGGTTAATAGCAGATGAAGGCTTGCTCAGAATTCAGGCTGAACATAAACATATCCAGAAGAGCGCGCAGGAGATTGGTAAGCAAGTAGCCGGTTTAATTTCTGGCGGCGTTGTAGTTGCGACCGGTGTAGGGATTTGTTACGCATCAGTCGGGGTTGCATGTGGGGTTGCCGGCTTGCCAATGATTGCTCATGGCAGTAATAACATGTACGAAAACGGTGCCAATCTCTGGACCGGCAGGTCTGATGTGGTCGGGCCTGTTAGAGGTATGTATCAGAACGCTGCAGTCGCTGTCGGAGGCACTAAGAGCCAAGGTAGCGTTGCCTATTGGCTGGCAGATATGGGGTTAGCTGGTTATGGGCTTGTACGTCCTGTTCTTAAGCCAGGCTCGTGGACGCTTTTTTACAGAATGAAAGCTGACCATGTTCCGGCCTACAAATTGATGGGCAGTGGGGCGCTTATATTTGAAGCTTATATAGCCTGGCTCACCTCTATTCAGATTATGGAGGCGGTTGAGAAGTGATTACGGTGGCATTTATTTTTTCCTCGTCTCTGGTCCTCTTTGTGTCTTACTGGTTTCGGCGAAGGTTTTCTGGAAAAAATTTTACGGGGAGGTATTTTTTACTCTGTGTGGTCTGCAATTTTCCTTTTGGGGTTTTTCACCTGGAAATAATAGCGAGTAGATGCATTAGGTTTCTCGGGTGTTTCCCAAATCTGCATTTTGATTATCCAGTTCTAAGCTGGTTTGCGTTTGCCTGCGTTTTTCTTCATTGCTTCGCTTTTCCGGTGGAGCGTGAGCCAAGGTGGGTTGTTCGGAAAAGGCCGAAATTCTGACTTTGGGAGCGGCGAATCTTGAAAGTGAATATCCAGTTATAGCATGGGGGTCTTTTGCCTGTTTCCGATTACATGACTTTGCTCATCCTATTCAAAGGATTCCTAAATTTAGACCTCGGTGAGGTTTCGGAAAGTCAAAGTAATTTGTCTTGCATCGAATCAGGAATAAAGATTTGAGTTATTTTTCTATGGTGACCTTTGCCTTCTTGGGTCTGGTCAGTGTCAGAATTCTCAGGGACTATTATTTCAGTGCCTGGAAAAGCAATGGAAGATATGTGTTTTTTGCTGTTATGAATCTGGCGGCTGGGTATTACTATATGGATGTTTATGAATTGGCTTGCATGAAAATTGATCGTTGTCCAGGTGACGTCAGTGGTGGGAAGACGTGGATTGCTTTTTTTCTGACAATGACTCATATCAGCGCTGCTATCGGCGCACTGGACTCTAGACGATGATCTATATTCCCTTTTTGCTACTTGTTCTCAGCAGCCTGGCACTGGCTCATTGGCTTAAACGATATTGCGAGAGCTTTGGCTATGCCGTGTGAAAATACGTTATTGCTATTTTTGTGAATATCGTATTTTTTTGTATCTATACAAGAGTTGCTGAGTCCGGGTGCTTGTTGTTTTGGGGGTGTATGGACAGATGGCTCGACGGATATAAGTTTGTAGAGTGGTCTGCCATTGTCGCTTCAGGTGTTCATGCGATTGCAATGGGGTATGCGACCTTATCCAAACACAACAGGGACTAATGGCACTCCCTCAAGCACTCTCCCGCCCAATCACCAAACACTCCAACAAGTTCAACTGCTCCGCCTCCCCCTCGATCACCCCCAACTGCTGCAACACCCGCTCCGCCGCCAACACCCCCATCTGCAACGCCGGCGGCTTCACCGTGGTCAGCCCCGGCATCAGCATGGCGGCGAACGGGTAATCACCAAACCCCATCACTGCGCAGTCTTGCGGGATCTTCAGCCCCGCGCGCTGCCCCGCCAGTAACGCGCCGGCAGCGAGGTTGTCGTTGGCAAAGATGATCGCGTCGGGGCGTTGCTCGGCGTCCATCAGTGACAGCATCGCCTGTTTGCCCGCCTCGAACGGCGCCAGGCCCGTGTCCGGTGCGAATACTCGTGGCTCGCCACCCAGGCTTTTAAACGTTTCGATATAGCCGTCACGCCGTTCCAGCGCGCTGAAGTCGCCGGCCGCGCTGTTCTGCACAAAGGCGATGCGCCGGTAGCCCTTGTCGTGCAGGTAGCGGGTGGCGACGACGCCGACTTCATGGTGGGAAAAACCGATCTGGATCGGCGTTCGCTCCGGGCGGTAGTCCCAGGTTTCCACCAGCGGGATATCGGCCTCGGCGAGCATCTTTTCCGTGGCCGGGCTGTGGAAGTGGCTGGTCAGCACCAGTGCCGCCGGCGACCAGCCGAGGAACGCGCGCACGGCGTTTTCTTCCTGTTCGGTGGAGAAGTAGCTGGAGGCCAGCAGCAGTTGGTAGCCGTGGCGGCTGAGGGTGTCGCTGAAGCCCTGGATGGTGTCGGCGAAGATCGGCCCGGAGATGTTGGGGATGACCATGCCGACGATGCGACCCCGCGCCGAGGCCAATCCGCCGGCCACGAGGTTGGGCACGTAACCCAGTTCCGCGACCACTTCGGCGATGCGCTCGCGGCGTTCCGGGGAAACCGATTCCGGCTGGTTGAAGTAGCGCGACACGGTGATCGCCGAGACGCCAGCGGCCCGGGCCACCGCCTGCAGGGTCACGCGGCCGGCGCCGCGACGTTTGCGGACGGGGGCTTTTTCATCACTCACTGCGTCAGTCCTTAAAAACCAGAAGGCATATAAAAGTAATTTTTCATTATTGGACGATCTATTCGACGCCCGATGATACTGGCGATGTTAGCGCTAACAAAGTGGTTTGTCTGCTACTCGCACGAGCGAATGCCCAAGGACCCCGCGCTGACGTTTCATCAGGGCGCCGCGGTCAGTAATCGCGGTGGACAGGGCATTCTTCGAGTAGCAAATCATGCAAAGCCTCGCCGCATTCGTACCCGCAACTTCCCCGTTGGCCCAGGCCATCCGTCGTCAACGCCTGAGCCTCGGGCTGGTCGCGCTGAGCGCCTTGCCGTTCGCGCCTGCCATGGCCGCCGATACGGCGCCTGCCGTGCAGAACGACAGTCCGACCCTCAAGGCCGTGACGGTCACCGCTACTCGCCGCGAAGCCTCGCTGCAGAAGGTGCCGGTGGCGGTTTCGGTGGTGGATGGCGAGCAACTGGAGCGGGAAAACCGCAACAGCGTGGCGAGCATCGTGCAGCAGGTGCCGAGCCTGAATTTCCGCACCGGCGCGTCGAACAAGGACACCTCGCTGTTCATTCGCGGCGTGGGCACCATTTCCACCTCGCCGGGCGTCGAGCCGACGGTGGCGACGGTGATCGACGGCGTGGTCTTCGGCCGTCCCGGCCAGTCCACCCTCGACCTGCTGGATATCGAGCGCCTGGAAGTGCTGCGCGGTCCGCAGGGCACGCTGTTCGGCAAGAACGCCTCGGCCGGCGTGCTGAACATCACCACCCGCACACCGACCGAAGAAACCCATGGCTTCGTCGAGCAGTCGTACTTCAGCGGCAACGAAAGCCGCACTCGTTTCGGCATCGGCGGCGCGCTGATCCCGGACACCCTCAAGGGCTCGATCACCACGCTGTTCGGCAGTTACGACGGCAACGTCGACAACAAGGCCAACGGCCAGGAAGTCAACGGCTACAACCGCAAGGGCGTGCGCGGCAAGCTGGTGTTCACCCCCAGCGACGACCTCAGCCTGACCCTCGCCGCCGACTACCTGCAATCCCATGACGATGCGCCCAACGGCGTAGTCAGCAAGTCGCTGCTGCCGGCGTTCTCCAATGCCCTGGCGCCGGTGCGCGCCGACAGCGACAACCGCGATATCGTCAGCGACTACCGCAGCCACGTCGAAGACATCAACAAGGGCCTGTCCGCCCAGCTCGACTGGAACCTCGGCGATTACACCCTGACATCGATCACCGCCTGGCGCGGCTGGGACAACACCCAGTGGCAGGACGGCGACCGCCTTTCGACCATCAGCGCGGCCTTCCCCGGTATCGAAGACAAGGGCGAACTGGCCTACGACCAATACTCCCAGGAGCTGCGCCTGGCCTCGCCGAAAGGTGAGTTCCTCGAATACGTCGGCGGCCTGTTCTACATGCACGGCAAGGACGAAGAGACCTACCGCCGCACCCTGAAGACCACCACCGTCACCCAGCAGGGCATCGCCGACTACAGCACCACCAACGACAGCTACGCGGTGTTTGGCGAAAGCACCCTCAACTTCACCTCGAAACTGCGCGGTATTGCCGGCCTGCGCTGGACCCACGACGACCTCGAATACGACCACCGCCGCGTTTCCACCTCGACCGTGGCGGTCAACGGCATCCAGCCCGGCACCCGCAGTTCCGGTTCGGTGGACGAGGACGGCTGGTCCGGCCGCCTGGGTCTGCAATACGACCTGACCGACGACATCACCAGCTACCTGACCTACTCCCGCGGCTACAAGGGCCCGGCCTACAACGTGTTCTTCAACATGCAGCCGCGTGACACCGACGCGCTCAAGCCGGAGACCTCCAACAGTTGGGAAGCCGGCCTCAAGGCCAGCTTGTGGAACAGCCGCCTGACCACCAACCTCGCGGTGTTCCATACCGAGTACGAAAACTACCAGGCGAACTTCTTCGACAGCGTCGCCGGGCAAGTGGTGACCCGCCTGATCAACGCCGGCAGCGTCACCAGCGAAGGCGTGGAACTGGACTTCGCCCTGCAGGCCACCTCGCAACTGAAATTCTCCGGTGCCGTGGCCTACACCAAGGCGCGGATCGACGAATTCGCCTGCCCGGCGGGCGCCGCCGCGTCGTGCAACGTCAACGGCAAGCCACTGCCTTACAGCCCGGACTGGAAGAGCTACGTGCGCGCCGACTACAGCATCCCGCTGGACAACGGCCTGGATATCGAACTGGGCACCGACTTCAGTTGGCAGAGCAAAGTGCAGTACGACATTTCCCAAAACGCCGACACGGTTCAGGGCGCTTACGGCATCTGGAATGCCAGCGTCGCCCTGGCCGATTACAACGAAGGCTGGCGTGTGGCGCTGCTGGCCAAAAACCTTGCGGACAAATCCTACTCACCTCTCCTGGCCACCGGGGGCAACTACGTCTACCGCGCAGTCCCGCGCGATGACGAACGTTACTTCGGCATCCAGCTTCGCAAGGACTTCTGACATGAGCACAACCCCACGGCAAATGAGTCTGGGCGCCTTTTTGATGGCAACAGGGCATCACGTAGCTGCCTGGCGTCACCCCGATGTTCCGGCAGATGCCGGACTGGATATCCAGCACTACCGGCACCTGGCCAAGGTTGCGGAAGGCGCCTGCTTCGATGCGATTTTCGTCGCTGACAGCGTTGCCGCCGCCGAAGGTGAAATTGCTAGCCGAATGGCACGCTCCGACCACTTCGAACCCTTGACATTGCTATCCGCTTTGAGCGGGGTCACGGAACGCATCGGATTGGTGGCCACAGCGACTACAACGTACAACGAGCCATACCATGTGGCACGGAAATTTGCTTCGCTGGATCATCTGTCTGGAGGGCGCGCAGGCTGGAATCTGGTGACATCCGACGCAGCTGCCGAAGCGCTGAATTTTGGCCGTGACGAGCACGTTGGCCACGCAGATCGGTACGTTCGCGCCAAAGAGTTCCATGAAGTGGTTGTCGGGCTGTGGGACAGTTGGGCCGACGATGCCTTCGTTCGCGACAAGAAATCCGGTACGTACTACAAGCCTGATTCAGTACGATTGCTTAATCACCAGGGCGAACACTTCAAAGTCAGGGGCCCTTTGAATGTAGCTCGCACTCCGCAAGGCCGCCCGGTGGTGGTCCAGGCCGGTTCGTCGCCGGCCGGTCTCGACCTGGCCGCGCGCACTGCCGACGTGGTGTTCACCGCGCAGACGTCGCTGGCCGCAGCGCAGGCGTTCTATGCCGACCTCAAGGGTCGTCTGGTCGCCTACGGGCGCAGCCGCGATTCGCTGAAGATCATGCCGGGCGCGTTTATCGTGGTCGGCGAGACCCAGGCTGAAGCCGAGGATAAGTTCGCCGCGTTTCAGGAATTGGTTGAGCCGCAGGTCGGCATCGCGTTGCTCGGGCGCATGCTCGGCAACTTCGACCTGTCCGGTTATCCACAGGACGGCCCGCTGCCCGAGCTGCCGCTCACCGACAGCGGTCAGCGCAGCCGCCAGCAACTGCTGAGCGAGCTGGCCGTGCGGGAAAACCTCAACCTCGCCCAACTGGGACGGCGCATTGCCGGCGGTCGCGGGCACCACAGCCTGATTGGCACCCCGACGCAGATCGCCGATCAATTGCAGGAATGGTTCGAAAACGAAGCCGCCGATGGCTTCAACGTGCTGGTGCCGCACCTGCCGGGTGGCCTTGAAGACGTCGCCCAGCACCTGGTTCCCGAACTGCAGCGGCGCGGCCTGTTCCGCACCCATTACGAAGGGCGCACCTTGCGCGAGCACCTCGGCCTGAGCCGGCCGAACAACCCCTATTTCTCCTGAGGAAGACACCGATGACCTACGTCGCTGCGGAAAACCGCAACACCTCCATTCCTTACCGTCGCGTGGGCCGCAGCGGCCTGGTGCTGCCGGCGCTGTCGCTGGGCCTGTGGCACAACTTTGGTGACAGCACGCCGCTGAGCGATCAGCGCGCGCTGTTGCGCACGGCCTTCGATCTGGGCATCAACCATTTCGACCTGGCCAACAACTACGGCCCGCCCTACGGCAGCGCCGAGATCAATTTCGGTCGGCTGTTGCGTGAAGACTTCAAGGGCTACCGCGATGAGCTGATCATCTCCAGCAAGGCCGGTTGGGACATGTGGCCCGGCCCGTATGGCCAGGGCGGCGGCTCGCGCAAACACATCCTCGCCAGCCTCGACCAGAGCCTGTCGCGTTTGGGCGTGGACTATGTGGATATCTTCTATTCGCACCGCTTTGACCCGGACACCCCGCTGGAAGAAACCGCCAGCGCCCTCGCCACCGCAGTGCAGCAGGGCAAGGCGCTGTACGTCGGCATCTCGTCTTACTCCGGGGCCAAGACCCGCGAAATCGCTCGCCTGTTGCAAGAGTGGAAAGTCCCCCTGCTGATCCACCAGCCGGCCTACAACCTGCTCAACCGCTGGGTGGAAAAGGACCTGCTGGACGTCACCGAAGAGCTGGGCGCCGGCGTGATCGCCTTCACCCCGCTGGCCCAGGGCCTGCTCACCGGCAAGTACCTCAACGGTGTGCCGCAGGACGCGCGGGTCAACAAGCAGGGCGGTGGTTCGCTGCTGCCGTCGCACCTGTCCGAGGCCAACCTGGCCCATGTCCGCGCCCTCAACGAAATCGCTATCGCCCGTGGCCAGAGCCTTGCGCAACTGGCGCTGGCCTGGACCCTGCGCGACCCGCGGGTGACCTCGGCGTTGATCGGTGCCAGCCGGCCTGAGCAGATCATCGAGAACGTCGGTGCGCTGAACAACCTGACGTTCAGTGCCGAAGAGCTGGCGCTGATCGACCGTCATGCCGTCGAAGGTGGCATCAACCTCTGGGAAAAACCCTCGCTGGCGGAGTGACGAATGAAGGCGATTGCAATGCTGAGCGCCGGCCTGGCCCTGTTGGGCCTGGCGACGGCAGCGGTCGCCGATCCGCAGGAACTGCGCATCGGCTACCAGAAGGGCTCCATCGCGTTGGTGCTGGCCAAGGAACATGGCCTGCTGGAGAAACGCTTCGCCGGAACCAAGGTGCAATGGATCGAATTCCCGGCCGGGCCGCAGATGCTTGAAGCACTGAACATCGGCAGCCTGGACGTGGGTTCGACCGGTGATATTCCGCCGCTGTTCGCCCAGGCGGCGGGCGCCGATCTGGTGTACATCGGCGCCGAGCCGGCCAAGCCGTCGGCGGAAGTGATCCTGGTGCGCAGCGACAGCGCGCTGCAGCAAGTGACCGACCTCAAAGGCCGCAAAGTGGCGCTGCAGAAGGGCTCGAGCTCGCACAACCTGGTGCTGCGGGCGCTGAACAAGGCCGGTTTGAGCTTCAAGGATATCCAGCCGGTGTACCTGACACCGGCGGATGCCCGCGCGGCGTTCGAGCACGGCAGTGTCGACGCCTGGGCGGTGTGGGATCCGTATGTTTCGCTGGCGTTGAGCGAAGGGCACAGCCGCAAACTGGCGGATGGCGAAGGGCTGGGATTGTCCGGTCCGGTGTACACCGCGCGGCGGGACTATGCAGCGCAGAACGGCGAGTTTATCCACAGCCTGCTGGACCAGCTCACCGCTGCCGAAGACCTGACCCGCAGTGAACGGGACGCCAGCCTGAAGGTGCTCAGCAACTCGATGGGCTTGCCCGAAGCGGTGGTCGCCCACTATGTGGATAACCGCCCGCCATCGCCGGTGCTGCCGATTACCGATGAGGTGATCAAGGCACAGCAGGCGACGGCGGATCTGTTCTATGAGAACCGCTTGTTGCCGAAGAAACTGGATGTGAGGAAGGCGCTGCCCTGAGTCAGGGTTTCTCCCACAGGAACCAGGTTGGTCACAGAACCTGTGGGAGCCGGCCTTGCCGGCGATGAGGCCATCACCAACAGCAGAGCACTCAGATCGATCCACAGCCCATGGGCTGTGGATAACCCATCAAAACGGCACATCCCCCAGGATCGTCGCCCGATGCATTACCCGCCGCGCCGGCCGGTAATCATCCACCGCGTAATGCTGGGTCACGCGGTTATCCCAGAACGCCACGTCGTTTTCCTGCCAGCGCCAGCGAATGGTGAACTCAGGCCGGGTCGCGTGGGCGAACAGGAATTTCAGCAACGCCTCGCTTTCCGCTTCGCTCAGTTCGTTGATGCGGGTGGTAAAGCCGTCGCTGACGAACAGCGATTTGCGCCCGCTCACCGGATGCGTGCGGATCACCGGATGGGACAGCGGCGGGTTGGCGCGGCGGGTGGCTTCCCAGCGTTCCAGGTCTTGCGGCGTGGAACCGAAGCGGGCCAGCGGGAACGACTTGGTGAAGTCGTGGGTCGCGGTCAGTCCGTCCAGCAGGGTTTTCAACGGCGCCGACAGTGCTTCGAACGCGGCAATACCGCTGGCCCACAACGTGTCGCCGCCGTAGGCCGGCAACTGTTTGGCGGCCAGTACCGCGCCCAGTGCCGGGGTCGGCAGGAAGGTCACGTCGGTGTGCCAGATGGCGTTGTCGCGCACGTCGGTGACGGCGGTGTCGAGCACCAGCACCTGCGGTGTTTCCGGCACGTTGGGGTAGATCGGATGAATATGCAGGTCGCCGAACTGCGCGGCGAAATTCGCCTGCTGCTGCGGGTTGATCGGCTGTTCGCGGAAGAACAGCACCTGGTGGATCAGCAGCGCTTGCTCGATGGCATCGCGTGCTTCGGCGCTGATGTCGCGGCTCAGGTCAACGCCACTGATTTGGGCTCCGAGCGCGGGGCTCAGCGGGGTAATGATCAGGCTCATGTCTGTCTCACTAATACGGTTATTCAGTGGCTCTGGCCGTGCCAGGGCACCAGCTTGCGTTGCAGGGCGCGCAGGCCCATTTCCAGGGCGAAGGCGATCAGGGCGATGACCAGAATGCCCAGCACGACGACGTCAGTGACCAGGAACTGCGCCGCCGACTGGACCATGAAACCCAGGCCGCTGGTGGCAGCGATCAGCTCGGCGGCGACCAGGGTCGACCAGCCGACACCGAGGCCGATACGCACGCCGGTGAGGATGTCTGGCAAGGCGCTCGGCAGGATCACGTGGCGAATCAGTTGCACCTTGCTCGCGCCCAGCGAAAGCGCTGCGCGCAGCTTGGCCGGGTCGACGGTGCGCACGCCGGTCGCGGTGGCAATGGCGATCGGGGCGAAGATCGCGAGGTAGATCAGCAGCACTTTCGACAGCTCGCCGATGCCGCACCAGATCACGATCAGCGGCAGGTACGCCAGCGGTGGAATAGGGCGGTAGAACTCGATCAGCGGATCGAGAATGCCGCGGGCGATGCGGTTGCTGCCGATGGCGATGCCGACCGGGATCGCGGTGAGAATCGCCGCACCCAGGGCCAGGCCGATACGGCTCAGGCTTGCACCGAGGTGCTGCCACAAGGTCGATTCCATGTAGCCCTGGGTCAGCAGCAGCCAGGCCTTGCCCGCCACCGCTTCGGGTGAGGGCAGGAACAGCGGCTCGATCCATTCCGCGGCCGTCACCAGCCACCACACCAGCAGCAGACTGGCGAGGGTCAGGCCGCTGATCCAGCGGGTGCTCAGGGAGCGCCGCACCTTGGTCGGGTGCGAAGCGATGGAAGGTTTGGCCGTCACCGGCAGGTCCAGACTGCTCATGCGAACTCCTGCCGCCCGGCGGCGCTGCGTTGAGAGAAGACTCGCGACAGCACGTGCTCGCGGGTTTCGATAAAGCGTGGATCGGACTTGATCGAGCGGGCCGATTCACCGGCCGCATAGCGTTGGCCGAAGTCCAGGTGCAGGCGCTCGACCACACGGCCGGGGTTGGGCGCCAGCAGGATCAGGTCGGTGGCGAGGAACACCGCTTCTTCGATATCGTGGGTAATCAGGAATACCGGTTTGGCGGTGCGCTGCCAGACTTGCAACAGCAGCTCTTGCATCTGTTCGCGGGTGAAGGCATCGAGTGCGCCGAAGGGTTCGTCCATCAGCAGCACCCGTGGATCGGCGGCCAGCGCGCGGGCCAGGCCGACGCGCTGTTTCTGGCCACCGGACAACTGCCAGATGCGCCGCGCGGCGAAATCGGCGAGGTCCACCAAGGCGAGCATTTCCCGCGCCTTCTGCTCCCGCTTCGCACGGGACACGCCGGCCAATTCCAGGCCGAAGCCGACGTTGGCCAGCACATCCTGCCAGGGCAACAGGGCGTCATCCTGGAACACCACGCCGCGCTCGGCGCTCGGCCCTTGCACCGGCACGCCGTCGAGGGTGATGCGCCCGGCGCTCGGGCTGACGAAGCCGGCGATCAGGTTGAGCAGCGAGGTCTTGCCGCTGCCGGACGGGCCGAGGGCCACCAGCAATTGCTGCGGGCCCAGGCTCAGTGAGATGTCGGACAGCACAGGCTCGGCGGCGCCGGGGTACTGTGCGCTGATGCGCTCCAGTTGTAACAGGGCCATGACGACTCCGTGACTCAGTTGGTGATGAACGACGCGCTGACGTACGGCGAGTAATCCGGCAGCACGGCTTCGACCTTGCCTTGTTCCTTGAGGAAGGTGGCGGTGTCGGTGATGGCCTTGGTAGTCGGCGCGCCGAGGGCGGCAACCTGGTCGGCGGCCAGCGGGAACACGTTGCCTTGCAGCAGGGCCGGGATGTCGCTGGCCTTGGCGCCGGACAGCTTCACCAGCTTGTCGACGTTGCTCTTGTCCGCGAGCCAGGCTTGCGGGTCTTTGCGGTAATCGGCGTAGGCATCGAGGGTCACTTTGGCGAAGGCCTTGACCACTTCAGGGTGCTTGGCGGCGAAGTCCTTGCGCACGATCCAGGCGTCGAAGGTCGGTGCGCCTTTCTTCGCCAGTTCGCCGGAGGTGATCAGCACCTTGCCGTTTTCCTTGGCCACGCCCAGCGCTGGGTCCCAGACGTAGGTGGCGTCGATGTCGCCGCGCTTCCAGGCAGCGGTGATCGCCGGTGGCGCGAGGTTGAGGATCTGCACCTTGGCCGGGTCGATGTTCCACTGCTTCAGCGCGGCCAGCAGGCTGTAGTGACCGGTGGACACGAACGGCACGGCGATCTTCTTGCCGACCAGATCCTGCGGCGAATTGATGCCGGCGCCATCGCGGGCGACCAGGGCTTCAGCGGCGCCGATTTCGGTGGCGATCAGAAAGGTTTCCACCGGCAGTTTGCGCGTAGCGGCGGCGGCCAGCGGGCTGGAACCGAGGTAGCCGATCTGCACGTCGCCGGAGGCTACGGCGGTGATCACGTCAGCGCCGTTGTCGAATTTGCGCCAGTCGATGCTGGCCTTGCTGGCTTGCTCATAACGGCCATCGACCTGGGCGACTTTGGCCGGGTCGACGGTGGTCTGGTAGGCGACGGTAAGGTCCGCAGCCTGGACAAAAAATGCAGCACCGGCCAGGGCCAGGGCGGAGAACAGGCGCAGTGGGGCGAAGAAGGTCATGTTGAACTCCTGGTCAGGCGGAATAGGGTGGGAAGTGGTGAAAGACTAATTGATCTAAGAAATCGTAAATAAATAACTTTTTCGAATTAGCTTAGGAGACAAAGGAAGGGAGGCTGTAGAACGAGGGTGCCGGACCTTGTGGGAGCGGCTTTAGCCGCGATTGGGCGCGTAGCGCCCACAAAACCGGTATCCCAGGTGTATCAGTCTGAGCGGGGATTCAGGTTTTACGACGGCTTCGCCGCCGTTCGCGGCTGAAGCCGCTCCCACAGGGGAGTTAGCAATCTTTCAGATTTTGAGCAAGGCCGGTGCGAGGCCACCGAAGCTACTGCACGAACTTCGCACTCACGAACGGCGAATAATCCGGCAGCACCGTCTCCACCTTGCCTTGCTCCTTGAGGAATTTCGCCGTCTCGGCAATGGCAGCAGGCGTCTGGCTTTGCAGCAGCGCCGGTTGTGCCTGGGCATCGGGGAACGCGGAGCCGGCCAGCAGCTCAGGCACGTCCGCCGGGTTGGCGCCCGTCAGCTTGGCGATTTTCTGCACCGGCAACGAATCCGGCGTCCACTGCGCCTTGTTGGCGGTGTAGTCGGCGAAGGACTGCAAAGTGACCTTGGCGAACTTGGCGACCACGTCCGGATGCTTCTCGGCGAAGTCCTTGCGCGCGACCCACACCTCGAACGTCGGCGCGCCCCAGCCACCCACTTCGGCGGCGTCGGTCAGGGTCTTGCCGGTCTTGCGGATCTCGCCCAGCGCGGGCGACCAGACGAAGGCGCCGTCGATGTCGCCACGCTTCCACGCCGCGGCAATTTCCGCGGGTTGCAGGTTCACCACTTTCACCTGGCGGGTATCGAGGTTCCAGTGCTTCAGCGCGCCGAGCAGGCTGTAGTGCGAGGTGGATACGAACGGCGTGGCGATGGTTTTGCCCACCAGGTCCTGCGGGCTGTTGATGCCGCTGCCGTTGCGCACCACCAGCGCCTCGGCGGCGTTGATCTGCGCCGAAACGATAAAGGCGACGATCGGCAGCTTGCGCGACGCCGCCGCTGCCAGCGGGCTGGAACCGAGGTTGCCGATCTGCACGTCGCCCGAGGCGATCGCGGTGACCACTTCCGGGCCGCTGTTGAAGCGTCGCCAGTCGATTTTCTCGCCGATGGCCTGCTCGTAGGCACCGTCCGCCTGGGGGACTTTGCTGGGGTCGATGCCGGTCTGGTAGCCGACCGTGATCCCGGCGGCGTGGCTGACCAGGGTCAAGCCGGTGAGGGCGAGGGCGGTGAATAATTGGAGCGGGAGCGAGGGCTTCATGGTGGCCGGTTCCTGGGAGGGGAAAGCCATAAAACTAATTGATCTAAGAGCGCTTATATAAATACGTTTTGGTAATTAGCTTATGTATGAATGCTTTGTGAAAATTTTGTGAGATATTCCGAAAAAATCTTAAAAAAACACAAATAATTCTTTTTCGATTTATCAAATTGTCATTATCCTTCGACCCCAGCGCGGCGCATTAGACCAAAGTCGCGAAACGACTAGTTACGATTGACTTGGTGGTCACCCTTTGGTGCTAATCGCCCACCGACGGCTAGCAGGGCATCAGATCCTGCCGCCAACGAACCACAAGAATTAGAAACAAACTGAGGAGCAATTCATCTATGAAGAAGTCGACCCTGACTCTTGCCGTGGCCCTTGGGGTTCTGGCCCAGCAAGCAGGCGCTGCCGGTTTTATTGAAGACAGCAAAGCTACGTTGAAGCTGCGTAACTTCTACATCAACACCGACAACCGTAACCACGGCACCAACACCACGTCCAACTACCAGGAAGAGTGGGGTCAAGGCTTCCAGCTCGACTACACCTCCGGTTTCACCGAAGGCACTGTAGGCTTTGGTGTGGATGCGATCGGTCTGTTGGGCATTCGCCTGGACTCGGGCAAAGGCCGCCACGGTAATCCGACCAGCGCTTCTTACGCCGGCTCGGTCTTCCCGACCGAAGGCGACGGCCGTGCCGTCAATGACTTCTCCAGCCTGGGCGCTGCTGCCAAGGTAAAAGTTTCCCAGACCGAACTGCGTTACGGCACCCTGCTGCCGAAGCTGCCAGTCATTTCCTACAATGACGGTCGCCTGCTGCCGCAAACCTTCGAGGGTGGCCAGATCACCTCGAACGAGATCAAGGACCTGACCCTGATCGGCGGCCAGATCGAGCACGTCAAAGGTCGTAACTCGACCAACAACGAAGGTCTGTCCATCGCTGGTGCCAACAACGCCCGTACCGGTCAGTTCAGCAATCAGTTCCGCTATGCCGGTGCCGACTACAAGGTCACCAAAGACCTGCTGCTGCAGTACTACTACGGCAACCTGGAAGACTTCTACAAACAGCACTTCCTGGGCGCGGTACACAACTGGGCAATCGGCCCGGGCACTCTGAAGTCGGACTTCCGTTACTTCCACAGCACTGATGACGGTGCGAACAGCAACGATCCGACCCATTACACAACCGGCTATTACGGTGGCACCACCACCAAAGGTAAGGTCGACAACGATCTGTGGAGTGCTCTGTTCCTGTACACCGTCGCAGGTCACACCTTCGGTGGCGGTTATCAGCAGAGCCGTGGCGACAGCGACTTCCCTTGGCTGAACCAGGGTGATGGCTCGTCCAACTACACCATCACTGACTCGCAGATCCAGAAGTTCGGCCGTGCCGGCGAGCGTACCTGGCAGGCTCGCTACGCCTACGACTTCGCCAAGGTTGGCCTGGCTGGCGCTACCGCTGGCGTTACCTACCTGAAAGGCGACAACATTGAGGCCGCCATCGGCGACCGTACCGAGTGGGAACGCGACATTACCCTGGCGTACGTGGTACCGGAAGGCTCCCTGAAGGGCCTGGGCATCATGTGGAAAAACGCCACCTGGCGCAGTGACATCGCCAACACCAAGGACCAGGACGAAAACCGCCTGATCCTGAGCTACTCCATCCCGCTGCTGTAACCCGCCGCGAGATACACCAACGCCCGCCCGGCTTTATGCCGCGCGGGCGTTGTTTTGTCTGTAATTCGTTATTTCTTTCAGGTCTAAATAAATCAATATTTATTCTTTTTAATTCGGCGCAACCACAGGCACAGTGAAGCCATCACGCACTTAGCCCAAGGAGCCGCACCATGAGCCTCAGACTCGGCGATATCGCCCCCGACTTCGAACAGGATTCCAGCGCTGGCAAGATCCGCTTCCACGAGTGGCTCGGCGATAGCTGGGGCGTGCTGTTCTCGCACCCGGCCGACTTCACCCCGGTGTGCACTACGGAACTGGGCTTCACCGCCAAGCTGAAAGAGCAGTTCGCCGAGCGCGGCGTCAAGGCTATCGCGCTGTCCGTCGACCCGGTCGATTCCCATCACCGCTGGATCGAAGACATCAACGAAACCCAGAACACCACGGTCAACTTCCCGATCCTGGCCGATGCCGATCGCAAGGTGTCCGACCTCTATGACCTGATCCACCCCAACGCCAGCGACACCCTGACGGTGCGTTCCCTGTTCGTGATCGATCCGAACAAGAAGATCCGTCTGACCATCACCTACCCGGCCAGCACCGGCCGCAACTTCCACGAAATCCTGCGGGTGATCGATTCGTTGCAGCTCACCGACAACCACAAGGTTGCGACCCCGGCCAACTGGCAGGACGGTGATGAAGTGGTGATCGTGCCGTCGCTCAAGGACGAAGAAGAAATCAAACGCCGCTTTCCGAAGGGCTACCGCGCGGTCAAGCCATACCTGCGCCTGACCCCACAGCCCAACCGCTGACAGACCGTTTTCATCGTAGTGCTTTAGCCATCGCAGGGATTTTCGGGCCGTTTCGACGGCCCTTTTTTTTGCCTGTGAATATTTGGGCCTGCTTTGCAGGCCATCGCGAGCAAGCTCGCTCCCACAAAAGCTTGAGCGCCTGTGGGAGCGAGCTTGCTCGCGAAGGGCCGCAGAGCGGCCCCCGCTTTTACTTGCCAGCAGTCAGCGCGTTATAGCTGGTCATCAGATTCCGATAATCCGGAATGTGATTCGAGCACAGCGCCGCCAGACCTTCGACATCGTTGCGCCAGTCGCGGTGCAGCTCACAGGCCACGCCGAACCAGGTCATCAGTTGCGCGCCCGCCGAACTCACACGGTTCAAAGCGGCATCGCGAGTCATCTCGTTAAAGGTGCCAGAAGCATCGGTCACCACAAACACTTCAAATTCTTCTTCCAGTGCCGACAGTGCCGGGAACGCCACGCACACCTCGGTGACCACACCCGCAATGATCAGTTGCTTCTTGCCGGTAGCCTTCACCGCTTTCACAAAGTCCTCGTTGTCCCAGGCGTTGATCTGACCAGGGCGAGCGATGTACGGGGCGTCCGGGAACAGTTCTTTCAGTTCCGGCACCAGTGGGCCATTGGGGCCTTGTTCGAAGCTGGTGGTGAGGATGGTCGGGAGGTTGAAGAACTTGGCCAGATCCGCCAGGGCCAGGACGTTGTTCTTGAAACGGTCCGGCTCGATATCGCGCACCAGGGACAGCAGGCCAGCCTGGTGATCCACCAGCAGGACAGCGGCGTCGTCTTTGTTCAGGCGGTTGTATTTGAATGCGGTCATGGTCGTTGCTCCTAAAGGTTCTGATCTTCGTAAAGGGTGGTGTTTCGCGTTGATGGGAAAAGATTAAATTCAGAACCCTTGGTGCGGTAGATAGTGAAAATTGGCTTTAGCGTTCCTTATTCAGAACGATAGAGTTTGCACAGGTACAGCAGTGACAATCCGCGGTCTGGCATAAAGCCCATATCTCTAAATCACATAAACAAATGAAAAAATATGATTTATCGATATATATACCCACCTGTTAAGGTCACTCCATTCCAGCGAGCACACTAACTCGCGGCCCTTCAGAACAGTTCTAAGGAAGCGCTTTCCATGTTGGTCGTTTCTATTGGTGGTAGCCCCAGCCTGCGGTCACGTTCCGGTGTGCTGCTCGATCGCTCCCGGGACTGGCTGCAAGGCCAGGGTGTGGAAGTGGTGACGTTCCAGGTACGGGACTTCCCGGCCGAGGACCTGCTTCACGCTCGCTTCGACAGCCCGCACGTGCAGCACTTCCAGCAGTTGGTGGAACAGGCTGACGGCCTGATCGTCGCTACCCCGGTCTACAAGGCGTCCTATTCCGGCGCGCTGAAAACCCTGCTCGACCTGCTGCCCGAACGCGCTCTGCACCACAAGGTGGTCTTGCCGATCGCCACCGGTGGCAGCATCGCCCACATGCTGGCGGTGGACTACGCACTCAAGCCGGTGCTCTCGGCCCTCAAGGCGCAGGAGACCCTGCAAGGGATCTTCGCCGACGACAGCCAGATCGCCTACGGCCAGGGCAACAGCCCGGCCCACCTGGCGCCTGCCCTGGAGCAGCGCCTGAACGAATCGCTCGACACGTTTCATAGCGCCCTGGCCCGTCGGCCACGGCCCGTGGCGCCTGGCGTCCTGAACGAACGCCTGCTCAGCGCCCGCTGGAGTATCTGAGCCGCGACACCGGATTCATCGCATTACCCCCACCTTACTCGCCCGATAACGAGGCAAGCAGGTGCAGCCAACAACCCAACCGCAAATAGGAGAGCGCAATGCGCACTGTCATTTTGCGTCGTGGCCTGGTCGCTCTGTTTGCTGCGGCTGTGTCCTTCGGCGCCATTACTCAAGCTCAAGCCGAAACCCTGCGTATCGGTTATCAGAAATACGGCACTCTGGTGCTGCTCAAGGCCAAGGGCACGCTGGAAAAGCGTCTCGCCGCCCAGGGCGTGCAGGTGCAATGGACTGAATTCCCCGGCGGCCCGCAGCTGCTGGAAGGCCTCAACGTCGGTTCGATCGACTTCGGCGTGACCGGCGAAACCCCGCCCGTGTTCGCCCAGGCCGCCGGTGCCGACCTGCTCTACGTTGCCTACGAGCCGCCAGCCCCGCACAGCGAAGCGATCCTGGTGCCGAAGGGTTCGACCATCCAGTCGGTCAAGGACCTGAAGGGCAAGAAAGTCGTCCTGAACAAAGGCTCCAACGTGCACTACCTGCTGGTCCGCGCCCTGGAAGACGCCGGCCTCAAGTACACCGATATCCAGCCGGTATTCCTGCCGCCCGCCGACGCCCGTGCCGCCTTCGAGCGTGGCAGTGTCGATGCCTGGGTTATCTGGGACCCGTACCAGGCTGCCGCCGAACAGCAACTTCAAGCCCGCACCCTGCGTGACGGCAAAGGCATTGTCGACAACCACCAGTTCTACCTGGCGACCAAGCCTTACGCACAACAGCATCCGGAAGTGATCAGCGCGCTGGTGGACGAGGTTCGTGCCGTTGGCGAGTGGTCCAAGGCCAACCCGCAGGAAGTGACCGATCAGGTCGCGCCGCTGCTCGGCCTGCCGGCCGACATCACCCTGACCTCGGTGAAACGCCAGGGCTACGGTGCGCAGTTCCTGACCCCGGAAGTAGTCGCCGCGCAACAGAAGATCGCCGACACCTTCGCGACCCTCAAGCTGATTCCAAAGCCGCTGAGCATCAAAGACGTGATCTGGACGCCACCGGCCAAGGTCGCTACGGCGCCTTGACGTTTTGCCCGCGCCGGGGCGCCGCCCCGGTCTGAGCCACCCTTAGGAGACAACTCCAATGAGCCTCAACGTTTTCTGGTTTCTACCGACCCATGGCGACGGCCATTACCTTGGCACCGCCGAAGGCGCTCGCGCTGTCGATCACGGTTATCTGCAGCAGGTCGCACAGGCAGCGGATCGCCTGGGCTTCGGCGGCGTGCTGATCCCCACCGGGCGTTCCTGCGAGGACTCCTGGCTGGTGGCGGCATCGCTGATCCCGGTGACCCAGCGGCTGAAATTCCTGGTGGCCCTGCGCCCGGGGATCATTTCGCCAACCGTGGCGGCGCGTCAGGCAGCAACCCTCGACCGGCTGTCCGGCGGGCGTGCGCTGTT
Source organism: Pseudomonas sp. Marseille-P9899 (assembly GCF_903166565.1). Taxonomy (NCBI): domain Bacteria; kingdom Pseudomonadati; phylum Pseudomonadota; class Gammaproteobacteria; order Pseudomonadales; family Pseudomonadaceae; genus Pseudomonas; species Pseudomonas sp. Marseille-P9899. The sequence continues at coordinate 158,994 of NZ_CAESCG010000005.1, read as the reverse complement.
CAACCTGGTGACCGGTGGCGACCCTGAAGAACTGTCCGGCGACGGCCTGTTCCTCAGCCATGAAGAGCGTTATCAGGCTTCCGTGGAGTTCACCCGCATCTGGCGTCGGGTGCTGGAAGGCGAGACGGTCGATTACGACGGCAAGCACATCCAGGTCAAAGGCGCCAAGCTGCTCTACCCACCGGTTCAACAACCGCGTCCGCCGCTGTATTTCGGTGGTTCGTCCGAGGCTGCCCAGGATCTGGCTGCCGAACAGGTCGAGCTGTACCTGACCTGGGGCGAGCCGCCCGCCGCAGTTGCCGAGAAGATCGCGGAAGTCCGTGCCAAGGCCGCCAAACTGGGCCGCACCGTGCGCTTCGGCATCCGTCTGCATGTGATCGTGCGGGAAACCAACGATGAGGCCTGGAAAGCCGCCGAGCGTCTGATTTCGCATCTGGACGACGACACCATCACCCGTGCCCAGGCCTCCCTGGCGCGTTTCGACTCCGTAGGCCAGCAACGCATGGCCGCGCTGCATGGCGGCAACCGCGACAACCTCGAAGTCAGCCCGAACCTGTGGGCCGGCGTCGGCCTGGTGCGTGGCGGTGCTGGTACTGCGCTGGTCGGCGACGGTCCGACTGTGGCGGCACGGGTCAAGGAATACGCTGACCTGGGCATCGACACCTTCATCTTCTCTGGCTACCCGCACCTGGAAGAGTCGTACCGCGTCGCCGAACTGCTGTTCCCGCATCTGGATATCGAGCGCCCGTCGCTGCCGCAAGAGCGGGGCTTCGTCAGCCCGTTCGGCGAGATGGTCGCCAACGACATCCTGCCCAAAGCCGCGGCACAGCGTTGAGGATCGCAGCATGAGTCGTTCTTCTTCCACCCCGTGGACGCAGCGCCTGGCCCCCTGGGCCTTGCCGATCGCGCTGCTGGCGATCTGGCAACTGGCGGTCAGCGCCGGTTGGCTGTCGACGCGCATCCTGCCGGCACCAAGCGCGGTGATCACCGCCGGTGTCGAACTGGTGCGCAGCGGCGAGATCTGGACCCACCTGGCGATCAGCGGCTGGCGTGCTGGCCTCGGCTTCGTTATCGGCGGCAGCATTGGCCTGGCGCTGGGCTTTATCACCGGCCTGTCGCGTTGGGGCGAGCGCCTGCTCGACAGCTCGGTGCAGATGATCCGCAACGTGCCGCATCTGGCGCTGATCCCGCTGGTGATCCTGTGGTTCGGCATCGATGAGTCGGCGAAGATTTTCCTGGTGGCCCTCGGCACCCTGTTCCCGATCTACCTGAACACGTACCACGGCATTCGCAACGTCGATCCGGCGCTGGTGGAAATGGCCCGCAGCTACGGCCTCAGCGGTTTCTCGCTGTTCCGTCAGGTGATTCTGCCGGGTGCGCTGCCATCGATCCTGGTGGGTGTGCGCTTTGCCCTGGGCTTCATGTGGCTGACCCTGATCGTGGCCGAGACCATTTCGGCCAACGCCGGCATTGGCTACCTGGCAATGAATGCCCGTGAATTCCTGCAAACCGATGTGGTGGTCCTGGCCATCGTTCTCTACGCGGTGCTCGGCAAGCTTGCCGACCTCGCTGCCCGTGGCCTGGAGCGCGTCTGGTTGCGCTGGCACCCGGCCTATCAACCGAGCAAGGGAGACGGCGCATGACCATTCTCAAGGAGCAACCGCCACGGCTGCTTCGCGGTATTCCGCTGGCCGTACGCAACGTCGAGAAAACCTTCGGACAGCGCAAGGTCCTGCGTGACATCGACCTGCACATTCCGGCCGGCCAGTTCGTCGCCATCGTCGGTCGCAGCGGCTGCGGCAAGAGCACATTGCTGCGCCTGCTGGCCGGTCTCGACCAGCCTTCCGCCGGACAATTGCTGGCGGGCAGCGCACCGCTGGCCGATGCCCGCGAAGACACCCGGTTGATGTTCCAGGAAGCGCGCCTTCTGCCCTGGAAACGGGTGATCGACAACGTTGGCCTGGGCCTGCAAGGCAACTGGCAGGAACAAGCCCGCAAGGCACTGGAGGCCGTCGGCCTGGCTGACCGCGCCAATGAATGGCCGGCCGCGCTGTCCGGTGGACAGAAACAGCGTGTGGCCCTGGCCCGCGCGCTGATCCACCAACCACGCCTGCTGCTGCTGGACGAACCGCTGGGGGCGCTGGACGCCCTGACCCGGATCGAAATGCAGCAACTGATCGAAGACCTCTGGCGCAAGCATGGCTTCACCGTGCTGCTGGTCACCCACGACGTTGCCGAAGCGGTAGCGGTCGCCGACCGGGTGATCCTGATCGAGGACGGTGAAATCGGCCTTGACCTGCTGGTGGACCTGCCACGGCCGCGGGCGCGTGGATCGCACCGCCTGGCCGCGCTGGAAACCGAAGTATTGAACCGTGTTCTTTCGGTCCCGGGCACCCCGCCCGAGCCCGAACCCGTAGCACCCTTGCCTACGCAACTGCGCTGGGCTCATTGACCTCAGAACCTACAAAGGAAGCAAGCAGATGACTATCAAAGCGATCAACGTGCGTAACCAGTTCAAGGGCACCGTCAAAGAAATCCTGGAAGGTCCGGTCCTGTCGGAAATCGACGTACAGACCGCCTCGGGCATCGTCACTTCGGTGATCACCACCCGTTCGGTAAAAGAACTGGAACTGACCATTGGCAGCGAAGTGATTGCCTTTGTGAAATCCACCGAGGTGTCCATCGCCAAGCTGTGATTTGTGTGGCATATCGCGAGCAAGCTCGCTCCTACAGAGACTGGGAACACCGATCCCTTGTAGGAGCGAGCTTGCTCGCGATTGCTTAACGCTTAGGCAAAAACGGCGGCAGATAAAGCCCCAGATACGCCTCGAACACCCGCATCCCTTCCTCCGCCATTCGCGGCGTGATCTGCCCGTGCAACTGCATCGACCGGGCATACACCCGATCTCCCAGTTCCATCGCCAGGGCGAACACGTCCACGTCACGCGGCAGCTCCGGTAAACGGAAATGCTCCTCGAACAGCTTGTGCATCAGGTCGCCCAGCTCGATATCGTGCTGACGGTCCGCCTGGGTCACTTCGCTCAAACCATGCTGGGCCAGGATCAACTGCCGCGCCGCGGCGTCCTGGTGGTAGATCTCCAGCATGCGCATTTCCACCAGCCGCGAGAGGTCCCGCCAACTGTGCAGGGTCTGCGGGTCGATGGGCGCTTGCAGGCAGGCGCGGAAGGCGCTGTGAACGTCTGCGGTGAGGGCCTCGAGCAGCGCCGGGACGCTGGCGAAGAAGTGATACACGGACGAAGGCGGGATCTGCGCCCGCTCCGCCACGCTGTAGATCGACAGGCTGGCCACACCTTCGCTGGCCAGCAGGGTGCGGGCCGCGTCGAGGATCGAGTCGATCCGCGCCTGGCTGCGGGCGCGGGGTTTGCGAGGTGTGGTACCGCGACTCATATCAGTTGCTGATCGCCAGGATGCTGGCCTGGTAGGCGCCGACAAACAGGTCGAAGTCGCCGACTTCCTGTTTCTCCAGCTCGGCCTGTTCTTCCAGCGACTTGCGCGCTAGCGCTTCGAAACGCGCTTGCTCGTCCGCCGGCAGCGGCTCGCTACGCAGGAACTCGGCATGCAGCTGGCTCTGGCGCAGGGAGAAGCGGGCGAAGCTTTCCTGGTGTTCGGTCATGCTCGCCAGCACCTGCGCCGATGGGGTCAGCGACGGATCGTCGACCTTGGCGGTCTGTACGTGCAGGGCACGGGCGTGCTCGTCGCCGCCATGGGCACGGTCGAGCAGTTCGGCCAACGGCGCGATGCGTTCCAGCAACTCGCTGGCCCACGCCTTCAGCGTCACCGGTTGGCCGTCGCGTTGCAGTTCCAGGCCAGGGCGGCGGCCCTGCTTGACCACATTGAGGAAGTTGTCGGTGCACTGGCCGCACTCGCCATTGCCCAGCAGCGGGCTTTCTTCCAGCGCGCAGAACAGCAGGAACGCATCGAGGAAACGCGCTTGCGGCAGTTCGACGCCGGTCGGCAGGAACGGGTTGATGTCCAGGCAGCGCACTTCGATGTACTGGATACCGCGGGACATCAGCGCCTGGATCGGCCGCTCGCCGGTGTAGGTCACACGCTTGGGGCGGATATTGGAGTAGTACTCGTTTTCGATCTGCAGGATGTTGGTGTTGAGCTGCACCCACTCGCCATCCTGGTGTGTGCCGACTTCGACATACGGCGGATACGGCGTGGCCACGGCGCGGCGCAGGCTGTCGGGGTAGCTGTTCAGATCGTTGTAGCAAGGGGGCAGGCCGGCCTGGGCGTTGCTCTGGTAACCCAGGTCGCTCATGCGCAGGCTGGTGGCCCAGGGCAGGTACAGGGTGTCGGCGTCGAGGGCTTCCAGTTGATGCGGGCGACCGCGCAGGAAACCGGCGTCCAGCGCCGGCGACGCACCGAACAGGTACATCAGCAGCCAGCTATAGCGACGGAAATTGCGGATCAGGGCGATGTAGGCCGACGACTGGAACTCGCGGTCGTCGCCCTCATGGCCTTCGGCTTCGCGCAGCAACGGCCAGAGTTTTTCCGGCAGCGAGAAGTTGTAATGGATACCGGCGATGCACTGCATGGTGCGGCCGTAGCGCAGGGCCAGGCCCTTGCGGTAGACGTACTTGAGCTGACCGATGTTGGAGGTGCCGTACCAGGCGATCGGGATATCTTCCTCGGCCGGCAACGGGCACGGCATCGACGGACTCCACAGGTACTCGCTGCCGAGCTTGCTGTAGGCGAAGCGATGGATGTTTTCCAGGCTTTCGAGGGTCTTCGCGGGATCGGCCAGCGCTGGCGTGATGAACTCCAGCAGCGACTCGGAATAATCGGTGGTGATCTGTTCGTGGGTCAGGGCGGCGCCCAGAGCCTCGGGGTGCGGCGTCTGGGCCAGACGACCGTCCTCTGTCACGCGCAGGCATTCACGCTCGATGCCGTGCAGGCACTGCTTGAGCAGAGAGAGGTTGTCGCCCTGGCCGAGCAGGCTCAGGCGGCGGTTGAGAAGTTCGCTCAAGATGGATTCCTTCACACGTCAGTCGCCGCAATATGGGGGTGGAGGTGACGGTCTACAAGGGTGGACAGAGGAACTGGCGTTGTCGCCTGGTTTTCGCAGGGAATCGGCAGCGCCCGCGCACTGCCGAAAGTACCGCAAATTGGGAGTTTTCGGCTAGATCTGTAGGAAAAGCGCCCGCGCAATGGCGGGCAAAGTTTTTACAGCGCGGCGAAGGTTCCCTGTGCCTTCGCCACCAGTTTGTCGCCCTGGAAGACGTCGGCGTCGAGCACCAGCGTGCGCCGTCCGGCGTGCAACACCCGGGCGATGCACAGCACCTCGCCCTCGCTCACGGCCCGCACGTAGTTGATCTTGCATTCCAGCGTCACGCTGCGCCGATCAAAGCCATGGCTGCTGGAGCAGGCCAGCCCCATGGCGATGTCGACCAGGCTGAAGATCGCGCCGCCATGCAGGAAGCCGCCGCGATTGCGCAAATGCGGCTCCAGCGCGAGGGCCACCTCTGCAACGCCTTCTTCAAGGCGTTGCAGACGGCAGCCCAGCAACTGGCTGAAGGCGCTCTGAACGATGTCTTCAGGCGCGTCCATTACTTCTTCTTCAACTGCTTGGCGTTGGCGAACAGCGAGGCCATGGCGTTATTGGCAGGCGGCGGGGTTTCCTTGACCCGTGCCGGCGCACCTTGCTGGCGCGGCGCGGAACCTGGACGGCTGCCACGGGCACCATCGACTTTCTCGCCCGGGGTGTCGCTCATGCGCATCGACAGGCCTACGCGTTTGCGCGGGATGTCCACTTCCATGACCTTGACCTTGACCACGTCGCCAGCCTTGACCGCTTCACGCGGGTCCTTGATGAACTTCTCGGACAGCGCCGAGATGTGCACCAGGCCGTCCTGGTGCACGCCGATATCGACGAAGGCACCGAAGTTGGTGACGTTGGTGACCACGCCTTCGAGGATCATCCCCGGTTCCAGGTCCTTGAGGTCTTCGACGCCTTCCTGGAACTCGGCGGTCTTGAACTCCGGACGCGGGTCGCGGCCCGGCTTGTCTAGTTCCTGGAGGATGTCGGTGACGGTAGGCAGACCGAAGGTTTCGTCGGTGTATTTCTTCGGGTCCAGACGCTTGAGGAAACCGCTGTCGCCAACCAGCGAGCGGATATCACGGTCGGTCTCGGCGGCGATGCGCTGCACCAGCGGGTAGGCTTCCGGGTGAACTGCGGAGGCGTCCAGCGGGTTGTCGCCGTTCATCACGCGCAGGAAGCCGGCGGCCTGTTCGAACGTTTTTTCGCCCAGGCGGCTGACTTTTTTCAGCGCCGCGCGGGTCTTGAAGGCGCCGTTGGCGTCACGGTGGCTGACGATGTTCTGCGCCAGCGTCGCGTTGAGGCCGGAGATACGCGCCAGCAGCGCCACCGAGGCGGTGTTGACGTCGACGCCGACGGCGTTCACGCAGTCCTCGACCACCGCGTCCAGGCCACGGGCCAGTTTCAGTTGCGAAACGTCGTGCTGGTACTGGCCGACACCGATGGATTTCGGATCGATCTTCACCAACTCTGCCAGCGGATCCTGCAGACGGCGGGCGATGGACACCGCACCACGGATCGTCACGTCCAGATCAGGGAATTCACGGGCGGCCAGCTCGGACGCCGAATACACCGAGGCGCCGGCCTCGGAAACCATGATCTTGGTGATCTTGAGGGCAGGGTACTTCTTGACCAGTTCGGCGATCAGCTTGTCGCTTTCACGGCTGGCGGTGCCGTTGCCGATGGCGATCAGTTCCACCGAGTGCTTGGCGCACAGCGCGGCAATCACGGCGATGGTGCGGTCCCAGTCGTTTTTCGGTGCGTGCGGGTACACGGTGGTGTAGTCCAGCAGCTTGCCGGTGGAGTCGACCACGGCCACCTTGCAGCCGGTACGCAGGCCCGGGTCGAAGCCCAGGGTCGCGCGCGGGCCGGCGGGAGCGGCGAGCAGCAGGTCGTGCAGGTTACGGGCGAAAACGTTGATTGCCTCGCCCTCGGCGTTGTCGCGCAGTTCGCCGAACAGGTCGGTTTCCAGATGGCTGTAGAGCTTGACCTTCCAGGTCCAGCGCACCACTTCGGCCAACCACTTGTCGGCTGGGCGGCCCTGGTTAGCGAGGCCGAAACGCTCGGAAATCATCATTTCGCACGGGTGCAGGGTGCCCGGCAGTTCTTCGCCGACCTTCAGCGCAGCGGACAGCACGCCTTCGTTGCGCCCGCGGAAAATCGCCAGGGCACGGTGCGACGGCACGCTCTTGAGCTGTTCGTCGTGTTCGAAATAGTCGCGGAACTTGGCGCCTTCCTCTTGCTTGCCGGCCACCAGGCGGGCGCTGAGGGTGGCTTCCTGGGTGAGGAAGGTGCGCAGTTTTTCCAGCAGGCTGGCGTCTTCGGCGAAGCGCTCCATGAGGATGTACTTGGCGCCTTCCAGCGCGGCCTTGACGTCGGCAACACCCTTTTCGGCATCGACGAAGCGCGCGGCTTCGGTTTCCGGGGACAGTTGCGGGTCGTTCAGCAGACCGTCGGCCAGCTCGCCGAGGCCGGCTTCCAGGGCGATCTGGCCCTTGGTGCGGCGCTTCTGCTTGTACGGGAGATAGAGGTCTTCGAGGCGGGTCTTGGTGTCGGCCAGCTTGATTTCGCGGGCCAGTTCGGGGGTCAGCTTGCCCTGTTCCTCGATGCTGGCCAGGATGCTGGCGCGGCGATCGTCGAGTTCGCGCAGGTAGCGCAGGCGCTCTTCGAGGTTGCGCAGTTGGGTGTCATCCAGGCTGCCGGTCACTTCTTTGCGGTAACGGGCGATAAAAGGCACCGTGGAGCCTTCATCAAGTAGAGCCACGGCCGCCTCGACCTGTTGCGGGCGGACGCCGAGTTCTTCGGCGATGCGGCTGTTGATGCTGTCCATAAAACCACCTGACAAATTGTGAATGCTTGGGCCGCGGAGCCCGCGCCGCAGGGGCGCCGGAGCAAGGCGGCTCTCGGTGAAAAGCGGCGCATTATACCCAGCGCACCGGGCTTGCGGTGATAGCCGCTGGCCAGCTTGCAGGACCGTTCTGCTGGCACATGGGGAAAAATCTGCTAACAATGCACACGGCACTGTCAAATGGCGGCTAAGCCATAATGCGCGCCGAGATTAAAGGAGCGACCCATGAGCAGCACTGCACAAACAGCCGAAGGCGAAAAAATCCTCATCGTCGACGACGACCCGGGCCTGAGCAGCCTGCTGGAGCGATTCTTCACCAGCAAAGGCTACCGCGCGAGGGCTGTACCGAACGTCGAGCAGATGGACCGCCTGCTGGCGCGTGAAGTCTTCAACCTGGTCGTCCTCGACCTGATGCTTCCCGGTGAAGACGGCCTTTCAGCCTGCCGCCGGCTGCGCGCGGCGAACAATCAGGTCCCGATCATCATGCTCACCGCCAAGGGCGACGAGCTGAGCCGGATCAAGGGCCTGGAACTGGGCGCCGACGACTACCTGGCCAAGCCGTTCAACCCCGACGAGCTGGTTGCGCGGGTCAAGGCGGTGTTGCGTCGGCAGACGCCTTCGGTACCGGGTGCTCCGGGCAGCGAAGACGAAACCGTCACGTTCGGCGACTACGAGCTGTCGCTGGCCACCCGCGAACTCAAGCGGGGTGAAGAAGTACACATGCTCACCACCGGCGAATTCGCGGTGCTCAAGGCCTTGGTCATGCACGCTCGCGAGCCGCTGACCCGCGACAAGCTGATGAACCTGGCCCGCGGTCGTGAATGGGATGCGCTGGAGCGTTCCATCGACGTGCAGATCTCGCGCCTGCGCCGGATGATCGAGCCGGATCCTTCCAAGCCGCGTTACATCCAGACGGTCTGGGGCGTCGGTTATGTGTTCGTGCCGGACGGTAATGCCGGCAAGTGACCCCTCGTTTCAGGGAGTGAGTCATCAACAGCAGGGCCACCGCAGGGTTGCCCTGCTTTTGCATGAAGCGAAAGCCGTAAAGCCCGCGAGCCGCGCTCGTGCCTGCCTAGTGTGTAGCCGTTGTCCATGAAAACCCCGCTGTGGTTCCCGCAAAGCTTTTTCGCCCGCACCCTGTGGCTGGTGCTCATCGTCGTCCTGTTCTCCAAGGCGCTCACCCTGGTCTATCTGCTGATGAACGAGGATGTGCTGGTTGATCGCCAGTACAGCCACGGCGTCGCCCTGACCCTGCGGGCCTACTGGGCGGCGGACGAGTCGGACCGGGAAAAGGTCGCCGAGGCCGCCGGGCTGATACGGGTGACCGGCAACGGCGTACCCGAGGGTGAACAGCACTGGCCTTACAGCGAGATCTACCAGCGCCAGATGCAGGCCGAGCTGGGCGCCGACACCGAAGTCCGGCTGCGCGTGCACTCGCCGCCGGCGTTGTGGGTGAGGGCGCCGAGCCTGGGCGACGACTGGCTGAAAGTCCCGCTTTACCCGCATCCGTTGCGTGGCCAGAAAATCTGGAACGTGCTTGGCTGGTTTCTCGCCATCGGCCTGCTTTCCACAGCCTCGGCCTGGATCTTCGTGCGTCAGCTGAACCAGCCACTCAAGCGCCTGGTGTTCGCCGCGCGGCAACTGGGCCAGGGCCGCAGCGTGCGTTTGCCGGTCAGCGATACGCCCAGCGAGATGACCGAGGTCTATCGCGCCTTCAACCAGATGGCCGAGGACGTCGAGCAGGCCGGGCGCGAGCGTGAACTGATGCTCGCCGGGGTTTCCCATGACCTGCGCACGCCGCTGACCCGGCTACGGCTGTCGCTGTCGCTGATGGCCAATGACAGCGACCTGACCGACGATATGGTCCGCGACATTGAAGACATGGATGCGATCCTCGATCAGTTCCTCGCCTTCATTCGCGACGGTCGGGACGAGCCGGTGGAGGAGGTGGACCTGAGCGATCTGGTCCGCGAGGTGGTCGCGCCGTTCAATCAGCCTGAGGAGCAGGTGCGCCTGTGCCTTGAGCCGATCCCGCCGTTTCCGCTACGCCGGGTATCGATGAAGCGCCTGTTGAACAACCTGATCGGCAACGCCCTGCACCATGCCGGGCAGGGCGTCGAAGTGGCGGCCTACGTTTCCGGCGACACCAGCGCGCCCTACGTGGTGCTGAGCGTGCTGGACCGTGGCGCCGGGATCGATCCCGGCGAGCTGGAAGCGATCTTCAACCCGTTCATTCGCGGTGACCGTGCCCGGAGTGGCAAGGGCACCGGCCTGGGCCTGGCGATCGTCAAGCGGATCGCCGCCCAGCACGGCGGCAACGTCGAGTTGCGCAACCGTTCGGGCGGCGGCATCGAAGCCCGAGTGCGCTTGCCGCTGGGGCTTCTGCTGCCTCGGGACGCTGTTTAACCCTTCCCTTTGGTGCGGGTCAGATTTGGCCCGCCGTTCTTTTCCAAATGCTCGATGATCATCCCGGCAACGTCCTTGCCGGTGGTGACCTCGATGCCTTCCAGGCCCGGTGAGGAATTCACCTCCATCACCAGCGGGCCGTGATTGGACCGCAGGATATCCACACCGGCGACGCTCAGGCCCATGACCTTGGCGGCGCGGATCGCGGTCATGCGCTCTTCGGGCGTGACCTTGATCAGGCTGGCGGTGCCGCCGCGGTGCAGGTTGGAGCGGAATTCGCCCGGCTTGGCCTGACGCTTCATCGAGGCGATGACCTTGTCGCCGACCACGAAGCAGCGGATATCGGCGCCGCCGGCTTCCTTGATGTATTCCTGGACCATGATGTTCTGCTTCAGGCCCATGAACGCCTCGATGACCGATTCGGCGGCCTTGGTGGTTTCGCACAGCACCACGCCGATGCCCTGGGTGCCTTCGAGCACCTTGATCACCAGTGGGGCGCCGTTGACCATCTGGATCAGGTCGGGGATGTCGTCGGGGGAGTGGGCGAAGCCGGTGACCGGCAGGCCGATACCGCGCCGCGACAGCAACTGCAGCGAGCGCAGTTTGTCCCGGGAGCGGGCGATGGCCACGGATTCGTTGAGCGGGAACACGCCCATCATTTCAAACTGACGCAGCACGGCGCAGCCATAGAACGTCACCGAGGCACCGATACGCGGGATCACCGCGTCGAAGCCTTCCAGCGGCTTGCCGCGATAGTGGATCTGCGGCTTGTGGCTGGCGATGTTCATGTAGGCGCGCAAGGTGTCGACCACCACCATTTCATGGCCCCGTTGCGTGCCGGCTTCGACCAGGCGACGGGTGGAATACAGACGCGGGTTCCGCGACAGCACAGCGATCTTCATGCAACACCTGTGGAAGGGGTAATGGTGGCCGGGAACACCGGCTTGTCCTGAACGTATTTGACGCCTGGGTTGACCACCAGCTGGCCATGCACCAGTGCCTTGGAGCCGAGCAGCAGGCGGTAACGCATGGCCTTGCGACAGGCCAGGGTGAATTCGACTTCCCAGACCCGGTCACCGAGCGCCAGTGGCGTGCGGATCACGTAGCGGACCTGGGCCTGGCCGTTGGAGCTCTTGATGGTCTTCATCGTGACCAGTGGCGCTTCACAGCGGCGGTGGCGCAACTGCACGACCGAACCCAGATGGGCGTTGAAACGCACCCATTGCTCGCCGTCACGCATGAACGGTTCGACCTCGGTGGCGTGCAGGCTGGAGGTGCTGGCGCCGGTGTCGATCTTGGCGCGCAGGCCGGCCAGGCCGAGGTCTGGCAGGGCCACCCACTCGCGCAAACCGATAACGCTCAAATGATCAAATGTCTTCACGATGCACAACCCGGAAAAAGTCGGTGAACTGTAAGCAGGCTGCGGACTTTTTGCATCCGCCAGTTACGGTAGTACAGTTCCATGACCGCTATGAATCGGAGCAGTGCAATGGCACAACAACCGGAAGACGACAAGGTTCGTCTGGACAAGTGGCTCTGGGCCGCTCGTTTCTACAAAACCCGCGCCCTGGCCAAGGCCGCGATCGAAGGCGGCAAGGTGCACTGTCGCGGCGAACGCTGCAAGCCTGGCAAGGAGCCACGTGTCGGTGAGGAATTCGTGCTGCGCACCGGCTTTGACGAGCGCACCATAGTGGTCAAGGCGCTCTCTGTGGTTCGCCGTGGGGCGCCCGAAGCACAGGCGCTGTATGCCGAGACCGAAGAAAGCATCGCCCGCCGCGAAAAGGCCGCCGATTTGCGCAAGGCCGGTGCCTTGGGCGTCGCCACCGATGGGCGACCGACCAAGAAGCAGCGCCGGCAGATTCATCAATTCCACGATTCGGTGGGCTGAGCGGCCATTCGTCGCACGGGGACTGGTCAGCGGGTAGCCGATGGCACCAGAGTAATGGGCAGAACCCCCGGTCCTTGGATCAGGGAGCGAAATGGCCATAAACTAACGGCCTTTCGTGACAAAACCGATCACGCCTGCGCGGTGTGGCGGTACCGGCGCCCAACCGGCCCCTTGTCCTTTTCCCTCTTCAAAGAAAGCCTTTAGCCATGCCCGATATTGCGGATACCGATTTCACCCAACGCTTCCTCTTTGACGACCGCGACGTGCGCGGCGAACTGGTTTCGCTCGAGCACAGCTACGCCGAAGTGTTGGCCAAACACGCCTACCCTCAGCCGGTCGCGCAACTGCTCGGTGAACTGATGGCCGCTGCGGCGCTGCTGGTCGGCACGCTGAAATTCGACGGCCTGCTGATTCTCCAGGCGCGCTCCGAAGGCCCGGTCTCGCTGCTGATGGTCGAATGCTCCAGCGAGCGTGAGCTGCGCGGCATCGCCCACTACGACAGCGCCGCGATCAGCGACGATGCCGGCCTGCACGACATGATGCCCAACGGCATGCTTGCGCTCACCGTCGACCCGCGTCGTGGCCAGCGTTACCAAGGCATTGTCGATCTGGACGGTGCCGATCTGTCGGAGTGCTTCACCAATTACTTCGTCAAGTCCGAGCAGCTCGGCACGCGCTTCTGGCTCAGCGCCGATGGTCACCGCGCGGGCGGCCTGCTGCTGCAGCAACTGCCGGTCGCGAGCCAGCCGGACGCCGATGAGCGCGCCGAAAGCTGGGCGCACGTCACCATGATGGCAGGCACCTTGAGCCGCGAAGAGCAACTGGGCCTGGACAACGAGACCCTGTTGCATCGCCTCTACCACGAAGACGCCGTGCGCGTGTTCGATGTCCAGCCGCTGAGCTTCCGTTGCAGTTGCTCGCGTGAGCGCTCCGGCAGTGCACTGACCAGCCTCGGGCTGGAGGATGCGCGGGCGCTGGTGGTCGAGCACGGCGGTCACATCGAGATCGATTGCCAGTTCTGCAACGAGCGCTATCGCTTCGATGTTGCAGATGTTGAGCAATTGTTTGGTGGCGGTGGTGTGGACGCGCCATCAGATACTCGTCACTGAAACGTTTCTGCTCAGGGAAATCTCCTGTCGAATCCGCCGAAGGCGCAGTTCTGACAGGAGGGCTCTACTTTTTTTGGGCGTTTCTGGCATAATCCGGCCACTTTTTTCGCTGTAGTAGCTTGTAAGAATCTACTACAAATCGTTTGGAGCACTCGGCCGCAGGCCGGATGGGGAATCTCATGACGCAAGCCAATAACGCCGTGTACACCGATCTGAGTGTCGACGAGCTGGTACAAGAAGCGCTGAAACGCGGTGAAGGCGAACTGGCCGATACTGGCGCGCTGGTCGTGAAAACCGGTCACCGCACTGGTCGTTCGCCAGTTGACCGTTTCATCGTCGAAGAGCCGAGCACCCAGGACGCAATCGCCTGGGGCCCGATCAACCGCAAGTTCCCCGCCGACAAGTTCGATGCCCTGTGGGCTCGCGTCGAGGCGTTCAACAACGCCCAGGAGCACTTCGTTTCCCACGTTCACGTAGGCGCTGCCGAGGATCACTACCTCGCCGTCAAGATGACCACCCAGACTGCCTGGCAGAACCTGTTCGGTCGTTGCCTGTTCATCAACCCGGCCCAGTACAACCCTGCTGGCCGGGAAGAGTGGCAGGTCCTGAACGTTGCCAACTTCGAATGCGTTCCAGAGCGTGACGGCACCAACTCCGATGGGTGCGTCATCCTCAACTTCGCACAGAAAAAAGTCCTGATCGCTGGCATGCGTTACGCCGGTGAGATGAAGAAAGCCATGTTCTCGGTGCAGAACTTCCTGCTGCCGGCCGCTGACGTGCTGCCAATGCACTGCGCTGCCAACATCGGCGAAGAGGGCGACGTGACCCTGTTCTTCGGTCTGTCGGGCACTGGCAAGACCACCCTGTCGGCCGACGAAAGCCGTTACCTGATCGGTGACGACGAGCACGGTTGGGGCGAAGGCGTTGTCTTCAACATCGAAGGCGGCTGCTACGCCAAGTGCATCGACTTGTCCGAGAAGAACGAGCCGGTCATCTGGAAAGCCATCAAGCACGGCGCAGTCCTGGAGAACGTCGTTCTGGACGACGCCAAGCACGCTGACTACGCCGATGGCAGCCTGACCCAGAACAGCCGCGCCGCGTACCCGCTGGAGCACGTCGAGAAGCGTTCCGAGCAGAACCTGGGCGGCGAGCCTAACGCGGTCATCTTCCTGACCTGCGACCTGACCGGCGTACTGCCGCCAGTGTCGATCCTGAACAACGAGCAGGCTGCGTATCACTTCCTGTCCGGCTACACCGCGCTGGTCGGTTCCACCGAAATGGGTTCGGGCGGCGGCATCAAGTCGACCTTCTCCACCTGCTTCGGCGCACCGTTCTTCCCGCGTCCGGCTGGCGAATACGCTGAGCTGCTGATCAAGCGCATCAAGGGCTTCGGCTCCAAGGTCTACCTGGTCAACACCGGCTGGACCGGCGGTGGCTACGGCGTCGGCAAGCGTTTCAGCATCCCGACCACCCGTGCGGTGATCGCGGCCATCCAGAGCGGTGCTCTGATCGGCGCTGAGACCGAGCACCTGGGCATCATCAACCTGGACGTACCGAAGTCGGTTCCAGGCGTTGATACCGAGCTGCTGAACCCGCGTACCACCTGGGCGGACCAGGCTGCGTACGACGAAGCTGCGAAAGGCTTGGCCTCGCTGTTCATCGAGAACTTCAAGAAATTCGAAGTTTCCGATGCCATCAAGGCTGCTGGTCCGCAACTGTAAGTTGCTGCTGACCGCAGACTGAAAAAAAGCCCCGGCTCGTGAGAGCCGGGGCTTTTTTATTGGCCATCAGCCACACAATCCTTCAGCATCGGCACTTCACTCCATGGAGAGCACCCGTGTCCGATCCGTTGCAGATTGAACATTTCCCCCACGCTGAATTCATCTCCACCCGCTGGCAGGACGCGGACATCAACGGTCAGATCGCCAGCGCTGCGGTCTACAGCTTTTTCGACACCGTGATCCAGTCGTACCTCGTCACCCACGGCGAAATCGATCCGCAGGAAGGCGAGGTGGTGGCTTTCGTGGTGAGTTCCTCTTGCGATTTCTACGCCTCGGCGGGCTTTACCGATCTGTTGCAGGTGGGTATCCGGGCCGAGCGTATCGCCGGCAGCACGGTGGAGTTCGAGGTGGCCCTGTTCGACTACGCCGGCAAGCAGCTCTATGCCCTTGGCCGGGTGGTGCAGGTGTTCATCGAGCGCGCCACAGGCACGCCTGCGACCTTCCCCGACACACTGAAGATGGCGCTGCTCTCGCTGAACTGAAGGCCATGCGGCTCAGTCGTTGAGCCGGATAATCCCTTCGCGCACGGCAAACAACACCAGCCCCGGCACGTCGTGAATCTGCAGCCGGTGCATGATTTGCGAGCGGTGCGCCTCGACGGTCTTCACGCTGAGGCCCAGGCCGTCGGCGATGGAGCGGGTCGATTCGCCACGGGCGATCAGCCGCAGGATCTCCAGTTGCCGCGCGGTGAGCTGCATCGCTGTGCTGACCTGGGTGCGGCGGCGGTTCTGTTTCACCGCCTGACCGATCACCAGCGGCAGCACCGCCGACGACAGGTACTGCCCGCCGCCACGCAGCGACTGCAACGCCAGCTCCAGCTCCTGCACCGTCGCGCTTTTCAGCAGGAACCCGTGGGCGCCCTGTTGCAGGCAGTGCATGACGAATTCCAGTTCCGAACGCGACGACAACATCAGCACCGTGCAAGCCGGCACGCGCAGGTACAGCTCGCGCAGCAGCTCCTCGCCGGTCAGCGTGCCGAGGGCGATATCCAGCAGGATGATGTCGGGCTTGAGCTGTTCGGACAGCTCGAGGGTGGTAACCGCGTCGCCTGCTTCTCCGACCACAGCGTATTCTTGTTTTTGTTCGAGCAACGCTCGCAGGCCTGCGCGGAACAGGGGCGAGTCGTCGGCAATCAGTAAACGGCAAAGCATAGGTTTGAGCCCGTGTCGCGTAGGGTTGGACGTTGGTGTGGAACAAATCGTCGCTGCGCTGTGTTGCTCCCTTGCGGTAAATGCCTGCGTGCCGTGCGCCGTTCAGCGGCGGCACGAAAAAGGCGGCTGTGGGGGTGGTCTGTCCTGGGAATGCTCAGCCATTGCGAAGGCTGACGCTGAACTGGTTGATCAGCGTCGGCAGGCGATCCAGCGGCTCGATGGTCTGGGCCGCGCCGAGGCGAATGGCTTCCTTGGGCATGCCGAACACCACGCAACTGGCCTCGTCCTGGGCCACGGTGTGGGCACCCTGTTCGCGCATGGCCAGCAGGCCACGGGCTCCGTCGTCACCCATGCCGGTCATGATGATGCCCAGGGCATTGCTGCCGGCATGGCGAGCGGCGGAACGGAACAGGACATCGACCGAGGGCTTGTGCCGGTTGACGGCGGGGCCGTCGAGCACTTCGACCAGGTAGTGCGCACCGCTGCGCTTGAGCTGCATATGCAGGCCTCCGGGTGCCAGCAATGCCAGCCCGGAGTGAACGCGATCCAGGTGCCTGGCCTCGCGCACTTCGATCTGGCACAGCCCGTTGAGGCGGCGCGCAAAATCGGCGGTGAACTTCTCCGGCATGTGTTGAACGATCACCAGGCCCGGACAATCGCGGGGCAATTGCCGCAAGAGGAATTCCAGTGCCTGGGTGCCGCCGGTCGAGCAGCCAAGTGTAACGATTCGGTCGGTGGTTTGGCGCAGCGCGGGGCTGGGCGGCAGGTCTTTTTTTTCCAGCGGCGGCAGCGTGTGCCGGGCGACCGGTCGGGTCTTCGCCGCGTCCTCGATGCAGCGCACCAGGGTGCCGGCAAGATTCTCCAGGCTCTGGCGCAAACCCAGCTTCGCCTTGGTGAACACGCCCACCGCGCCCGCCGCCAGCGCCTCCAGGTTGAGGTCGGTGCCGGCTTCGGTGAGGGTCGAGCAAATGATGGTGGGCGTCGGTCGCTCGGCCATGATCTGGCGCAGGAAAGTCAGGCCGTCCATGCGCGGCATTTCCACGTCCAGCACCAGCACGTCGGGCCAGTCTCGGCGCATCTTGTTGATCGCGTAGATCGGGTCGGCGGCCATGCCGATCACCTGGATGCCTGGATGATTGCCGAGGAACTGGCTGAGCACCTGGCGAACCAGGGCCGAGTCATCGACGATAAATACACGAATCGGTCTGCCACGCTCGGTCATAGGCGTTCGAACACCGAAGGCCTTACCGGACGCAGCGGCAGGTTGAAGCCGTGAATGCTTTCGGCGTGGCCGATGAACAGCAGGCCACCCGGGCGTAGTTTGTCGCTCAGGTTGCGAACGATGCGCTGCTTCTGCTCGCTGTCGAAGTAGATCAGCAGGTTGCGCAGGAAGATCACGTCGAACTGGCCGATCGATTCCGGCAGCGGCTGCACCACGTTGATCTCGCGCAGTTGCACCTTGGCCCGCAGCCACCCTTGCACGCGCATGCGGCCCTCCATGTCCTCCACGCCGCAGAGGCAGTGGCGGTGCAGCCAGCCGTCAGGAAAGTAGCGGGCCTGGGCCATGTCGTAGATGCCCTGTTCGGCCAGGCCGAGCATGCTCAGGCTGAGGTCGCTGGCGAGGATCGACCACTCGTTGCCGCGGGTATGTTCGGCGGCGGTCATGGCCAGGCTGTAAGGCTCTTCGCCCGACGAGCAGGCGGCGCTCCACAGGCGCAGCGGACCACCGCGGCCCTTGAGCCACTGGCCGAGGAATTCGAAGTGGGCGAACTCGCGGAAGAAGTAGGTCTCGTTGGTGGTCAGCAGATCGACCACCAGGCGCCGCTCCCTGGCGTATTGCGGGTGCGTCAGGCGGTTCAGGTAGTCGTCGTAGCTGTCGAGGTCGAAGTGGCGCAGGCGCTTCAACAGGCGCCCGGCCACCAGTGAGCGTTTGTTGCTGGACAGGTGGATGCCCGATGCGTCCTGCATCAATTGCTGCAACTGGCGGAAGTTCTGCTCGCCGAGTACCGGCAGCGAAGGCATGGCGGACATGTCAGTGGACCTTCGATGCCTGGCTGAGGTGACGGATGTCATCCAGCGACAGCACTTGCAGCATGTTCAGGATGATCAGGAACTCCTGGGCGTGCTGCGCCATGCCGGCGATGAAGTCCGAGCGGATCGCGGTGCCGAAGGCCGGTGGCGGCATGATCTGCCGCGGGTCGATCTCCAGCACTTCGTCCACCTCGTCCACCACCAGGCCGATGCGTTGCAGGCCGGCGTCCAGCGCCAGTTCGATGATCACGATGCAGGTGCGGTTGCCGGGCTCGGTCAGGCTCAGGCCGAAACGCGCAGCCAGGTCCAGCACCGGCACCACGTTGCCGCGCAGATTGATCACGCCGTGGATGTAGCTCGGCATCATCGGTACGCGGGTGACTTCGGCGTACTCGATGATTTCCCGCACCAGATCGATGGGCAGCGCGTAGCCGGCCTCGCGCACGCGAAAGCTCAGGTGCTGGATGGCGTCGGCTTGCGCCTCGATTCGTTGTGGCTGGTTCATGGGCACCTCGCTCAAGTGAAGCTGACGAACTGGCCTTCATCGATCAGGGCCTTGGGGCCGGAGCGCACCGGTGCCGGCAGGCTGTCGCCGGCCCGCGTGGCGCGCAGCGGTGCACTGCCTTGTTCGAAGCGGAAATAACCGATCAGTTCCTGCAACTGGCTGGCCTGGGCATTCATTTCCTCGGCGGTGGCCGCCAGCTCCTCGGAGGCCGAGGCGTTCTGCTGGGTGATCTGGTTCATCTGACCCATGGCGATGTTGATCTGCCCGGCGGCGCTGCTCTGCTCCTGCGAAGCCGCGGTGATTTCCTGGACCAGGTCGGAGGTGCGCTGGATATTCGGCACGATTTCGCCCAGCAGTTGCCCGGCCTGTTCGGCCAGTCGCACGCTGCTGGAGGCCACTTGTCCGATTTCCTGCGCGGCCACCTGGCTGCGCTCGGCGAGCTTGCGCACCTCGGCGGCGACCACCGCGAAGCCCTTGCCGTGATCGCCAGCGCGGGCGGCCTCGATGGCGGCGTTGAGGGCGAGCAGGTTGGTCTGGTAGGCGATGTCGTCGATGATGCCGATCTTGTCGGCGATCTGTTTCATTGCCAGCACGGTGTCGCCCACTGCGCCGCCGCCTTGCACGGCGTCGTTGGCGGCCTTGCCGGCGATGCCGTCGGTGATCTTGGCGCTTTCGGTGTTCTGCGCGATGGAGGCGGACATCTCTTCCACCGAGGCGCTGGTCTGCTCGACGCTGGCGGCCTGTTCGTTGGCTGCCTGGCTCAGGGACTGGGAGGTCGAGCTGACCTGTTCCGAGGCCGACGACAGCGCGTCGGCGGAGCTGCGCACATCGCCGAGGATGCTGCGCAGACGCTCGGTCATGTTCTGCATCGCGCCCAGCAGGCGGCCGGTTTCATCCTTGCGGTCGACTTGCAGGTCCTGGCTGAGATCGCCAGCGGCCATGCGGTCGGCCGCCTGCACCGCGCCGAGCAGCGGCCGGGTGATGCTGCGGGTAACCAGCACGCCGACCAGCATGCCGAGCAGCGTGGCGACCACCACCAGGATGATCATCTGGAAGCGCGAGTTTTCGGCGATCTCGGTGATCGCGGCATTGGCCTCGCCTGCGCGGGCCTGCTTGGCGGTGCTGGCGTCGCCGAGCAGGCGATCGACTTCGTTGGCCGCTTCGGTGTTGCCCGGCATCAGCGCCAGTGTCTCGGTCATCGGCTGCAGCGCGCCGGATTGTTGATGCACGGTCAGCACCTGATTGGCCGCCGCGATGTACTTCTGCAGCGGGCCGTCGATGGCTTCGACCTGCATCTGGCCTTCGCGGGTCAGG
Source organism: Pseudomonas sp. Marseille-P9899 (assembly GCF_903166565.1). NCBI lineage: Bacteria > Pseudomonadati > Pseudomonadota > Gammaproteobacteria > Pseudomonadales > Pseudomonadaceae > Pseudomonas > Pseudomonas sp. Marseille-P9899. Next base: position 138,899 of record NZ_CAESCG010000005.1, on the reverse strand, counting down.
AAGTACTGCCGCGAGCGGGTCAGCAGTTCGCGGGTCTTGTCCATCGCCTCACGGGCGACGCGGGCCGAGTCGTCACGCTCTTCGGTCGTGACCGACATCAGGCTGCGGCGCACCGCGCGGTTGGCCATGAGCAACTGGATGTTGGCTTCCTGCAAGGTCGTCAGGCCCACCACATCGACGTCGTACATGCGGTCGGAGAGGTCGTTGACCTGACTCAGGTTGCGGATGCCGATGAAGCCGATGATCGCGGTCAGCGCGACCACCAGCAGAAAGCCCAGGGTCAGGCGCACACCTATCTTCATGTTGTTGATCATTTGCATGGTGACTCTCCAAAGGGGCTGAGCATGCTCGGTGACGTGGCGAGGCGCGGTTCGCTCTCGGCGCGTTGCTGCAAGTGGCGGAACAGGCTGGGAATATCGAGGATCAGCGCGACCTGGCCGGAGCCGAGGATGGTCGAGCCGCTGATGCCGGACAGGTGCTGGAACATCTGCCCCAGGGGTTTGATCACGGTCTGCAATTCGCCCAGCAACTGCTCGACGATCAGCCCGGCCTGTTGCCGGCCCTGGCTGACCACGACGATGTTGCGGCGCACGCGCGGATCACCGCGCAGGCCGAAGTGCCGGCCAAGATCGACGCTGGGCAGCGGCTTGCCCCGCAGGTTGAGGTGGCCGCTGGCATCGAGGGCGTCTGTGCGCTCTTCCATGCACTCGGTGACCATGTCCAGCGGGATGACGAAGTGGTCGCCACCGACGCTGACCAGAAAGCCGTCGATGATCGCCAGGGTCAGCGGCAGGCGGATACGGAAGGTGCAGCCTTTGCCTGGCTGCGACTCGATCTCGATGATCCCGCGCAGCTCATCGATGGCGCTGCGCACCACGTCCATGCCGACCCCGCGACCGGACAGGTTGGACACCGCATCGGCCGTGGAAAAGCCCGGCTCGAAGATCAGCAGGTGAATGTCCTGATCGCTCAGTTGCGCGTCGGCGTCGAGCATGCCGCGGGCAATGGCTTTTTCGCGGATGCGCTCGGTGTTCAGGCCGCGTCCGTCATCGCTGACTTCCAGCACGATCATCCCGGAGTCGTGATAGGCGTTCAGGCGCAGGCTGCCCTGTTCCGGCTTGCCGGCGGCGCGGCGTTCGCTGGAGGGCTCAATGCCGTGGTCGATGGCGTTGCGCACCAGGTGCACCAGCGGGTCTGCGATGCGGTCGATGAGGGTTTTGTCCAGTTCGGTTTCGCTGCCGGACAGGGTGAGCTGGATCTTCTTGTTCAGTGCCTGGCTGACGTCGCGTACAACGCGGTGGAAGCGGTTGAAGGTTTCGCCGATTTCCACCATGCGCAGTTTCAGCGCCAGCTCGCGAATCTGTTCGACGTGCTGCTGCACCGCCTGGACGCTTTCGATGCAGGCGGTGGAGCCGCTGCGCAGCGATTGCATCTGTGCTCCGGCGGTGCTGATCACCAGCTCGCCAACCAGGTTGATCAACTCGTCGAGCTTGTGTGCGGCGACCTTGACCATGCTGCTGCCGTGGCCATTGCGTGGCTCTTGGCTGGCGGCCGGCGCCACCGACGGTTCCGCTGCTTGTGGAGCGGGCGCTAACGTTTGCGTCGGGGCGACAACAGGTTCTGCGGCGGGGCTGTCGGCGCCCTCCTGGACTTGCAGGCGCAAGGTGCAGAAGCCTTCGGCCAGGGCAAAGACATCTTCCAGTTCTTCGCGGCTGGCGGCGCTGATCAGGGTCAGTTCGAAGCCGAGGTAGCAGGCTTCGGCATCCAGTTCGTGGAGGTCCGGCACGGCCCAGGCAAGGGTTTGCAGCGAGGTGACCTTGCCCAGCCGGTCGAGGTAGCGCAGGAAACTGCTCGGCTCGAAACCGTTGCGCAGCAGCTCGTTGTCGAAGCGGATCGACAGGAACCACTCGTTGATCTCGCCCGCGTCCTGGGCCGTTTGGCTGGCGGACGGCTCGCCGCCTTCCGTGGCGACACCGCCGAGCGCCAGCAACAATTGCGCCTGGCGCGGCGTGTGCGGGGCGAGGGTGGCGAGGTGCGGGTCGATGCTTTCGACCATGCCGTTGAGCTCGTCCATGCACTCAAGCATCAGCGAGACCAGCGCCGGGTTGAGGCTGCGCTGCCCGTCACGCACGCCCATCAACTGGTTTTCCAGTTGGTGCGCCAGCGACACCAGCGGATCAAGCGAAAAGATCCCCGCCGAGCCCTTGAGGGTGTGCACGGCGCGGAACAGTGCGTTGATTGCCTCGGCGTCGTCGCTGGTCTGTTCCAGGCGCAGCAGGTTGTCTTCGGCTTCCTTGAGCAGGTCGCGGGCTTCTTCGAGGAAGCCTTCGAGCAGTTGGCTCCATTGATCGCTATCGAACATCGCTCACTCCTTGCTCGCCGGGTACAGGGCTTCGAGGCGCAGCAACTCGACCAGCGCGAGGGCCCCGTCGGACAGCGCGGTAACCCGCGCGCCCTGGACCAGGGTCTTCTGCAAGGCCAGCAGCACCTGGACGCCGGCGCTGTCGAGTTCGTCCAGGCCGCTCAGGTCGAGGGTCCAGGGGCCGGGGTCGTCGGGCAGCAGGGCGAGCATCGCCTGTTGCGTCTCGCTCGCTTCGTAGATGGTCAGGTCACCCTGCATGCTCAGCTGTGCGGGTTCCCGGTCGCTGGCCGGATGCAGCGTGAGGGTCGCCATCAGCCGATCAGCTTTTCGACGGCCGCCAGCAGTTGCTGCGGCTGGAACGGTTTGACGATCCAGGCCTTGGCGCCTGCGGCCTGGCCCTCGGCTTTCTTGGCCTGCTCGCTTTCGGTGGTGAGCATCATGATCGGCGTGAAGCGGTATTCGGGCTTGGCCTTGACCGCCTTGACCAGGCCGATGCCATCGAGGTTGGGCATGTTCACGTCGCTGATGATCAGGTTGATCTTTTGCCCGTTCAGCTTGCTCAGGGCGTCGCGCCCGTCGCACGCTTCGATGATCTGGTGGCCGGTGCCATTGAGGCTGATCTTTACCAGTTGGCGCATTGAGGCGGAGTCATCGACGATCAGGATGGTCTTGGCCATGTCAGGGCCCTCGGCAGTTAGAAAAAGGTGACGTCGCTGGTGGTGGCGGCCTGGCTGTGGCCGGCGCGTTCTTCACTGGTGGTGAAGCGCTCGCGCAGGCGGGCGAGCCACGCCTGGGCATCGTGCAGGCGCTGGTCGCGGCGCTCGACGGCGTCGAGCAGTTGCAGCAAATCGGTCTGGAGGTGGTCGAGCATCTGGTCGGCACGGTCCTGGAACTGCAGGGCGACCATCACCGCGTGGATGTCGTCCTGGGTCGAACGGGCGTTGCCCTGCAGGTTGCGCGAGGCGGCATCGAGGGCATCGAGGTTGTCGCCCAGGCCGCTGATGACTTCGCTCAGCACCTGTTCAAGGCGGGCCAGGTTTTGCTGTTCTTCGGTGCTCAGTTCGTTGGCAGCTTCGATGCTGGACTGGATCGCCTGGTTGATCTCGCCGACCTTGCTGTCCATCGACCGGCCGGTTTCAGCGGACAGGCGGGACAGCTTGCGCACCTCGTCGGCGACCACTGCGAAGCCGCGGCCGAATTCACCGGCGCGGGCGGCTTCGATGGCGGCGTTGAGCGCCAGCAGGTTGGTCTGGCTGGCGATTTCCTGGACGTGGCGGGCCATCTGCTGCAATTCGCCGGTGTAGCTGCCGAGGTGGCCGATGGTGGCGAGGAATTCCTGCTGGCGGCGGCTGCTGGCGGCGAAGGCTTCGGTCACCCCTTGCAGGCGCTGGTTGGCGTCGCGCAGGTTTTCACCGAGGCCGCCGCTGGTCAGCACGTCTTCGCTCTGGTCGAGGCTGGCCTGCAGGCGCTGGCTGATGTCGGTGAAGCGTCCGAGCAGCCCGCCGATGTTGTCCGAAAGGAGGCGGCGGCTCTGTTGCAGGCTGTCGGTCCAGGACGGCATCACCACCGGCAGCAGTTGCTCCAGCGGATGCGGTGGTTGTTCGAGGGGGAGGTGTTGGTCAAAGTGGGACGGGGTTGGCGAGACGATCTTGCGCGGCCCCCAAAACGTGGCGGCCAGGGCGATCAACAGTAGCCCGACGATGTTCGCCCAGGGCTGGCCGAAGAACATGCCACCGGCGCAGAGGGCGATTCCTATCCCGATTCCCAAGTACATCCGCATCCCTTACGCCTACTGTCCTTTTGAAGGCTTCGCATGGTAGCGGTAGTCATTTGACGTCAAAATCGGGACGCCCCTTAATCCGACTGGTCAGTCACGAGCGTGCCTTGGAAAAACAGGTGGGGTACGCGCTGACCGCGTGGACAGGATTATTGGCTGAAACGCTTTAGGGCCCGCGCAGCGGCAGATTCCGGCGTGGCTTAGGAGAGGGTAGGAAACGTAGGTGTATGGCGTAAGCCAAAAGTGTGATGGCGTTTGGCTTGATAAGCCAATGGTGCAAGGACTGTGGGGGCTTTCCGTATCCCGCCCCCGGGGGGAGGCGGAATACGCAGGCGTCAATCAATGGCGCCAGTTGCGCTTGTGCTTGCGATGGCCGTAGTGATGACCGCGGTCATGCACATAGCGGCGATCGTAGCCACGGCCGCGGTCGTTGTAGCGACGGTCGTCTTCATCGGCCTTGTTGCCCATGTAGTTGCCCAGCGCACCGCCCGCGCCACCGCCGGCTGCTGCGCCGATCAGGCTGCCGGTGTTGCCGCCCATGCTGCGGCCGACCACGTTGCCGCCTGCTGCGCCCAGGGCACCGCCGATGGCGGCTTCGCCACGGCTGCGCTTGTCGGCGCCGACGGCACTACCGGCCGCGCCACCGAGGCCTGCGCCGATCGCCGAGCCGGTGCTGCCACCGAGCGACTGACCGACCACCGAGCCCAATACCCCACCCAATGCGCCGCCAATACCGGCTTCGGTGGTGCCGCCTGCACTGGCAACGCCACTGAGCAGGCTGAGGGACAACATGAGAATCGAGGAGTACTTCATACGAGAGCCTCAAAGGGATGACGCGGCGATCCTGCGTTCCTTGAGGTGTGGCTGACAACGTAAATCCGACGAGTAACACGACTGCAACACATATTTCTAAGTTGTTGTTTTCTGGGTGAAACTTATCGTGTTTTGGTGGGTCATACGCTACTTGAATGGGGCCCTGACAGTGATGTCAGGGCCTTTTTTTATGGGTGTTGGGTGGTGGCCTTTTGGGGCGTTATCGCTGCATGGGTATCTATACATCTTTCGGTTATGTGGTGGTTGGAAGGCGCTTGTCAAAAGACCGAGTAATGGCGACCAGGCTCTAGCCGGAAGTTTTCTAGCGCTCTCAAGATCGAGCGCCGCCCGCGCGGCGCATCGCGAGCAAGCTCGCTCCTACATCGGTTGCAACGTACCCATGCCTGTCAGGCCATGGTTGACCGCCTTGGTGGTTCGACTCGGTTTCGGGGCTGATGCCTCAGCCCCCACTGCACTTTCCAGCCATGCGCCAAGGCTGGCAACGCCGATCCCACAGGCTATGGCACGTTGCAACCGATGTAGGAGCGAGCTTGCTCGCGATGCGCCGCGCGGGCGGCGCTCGATCTTGAGAGCGCTGAAAAACTGCCGGCTAGCGCCTGGTCGCCATTACACGGTATCCAGACTGACGCCTCATGTGCTTCATAGAACCAAGAGATACCGCAGTGATAGGGCCACAAAGGGGGATCAGATAATCCGCGCTTCCGCGCTGGCCCGCTGCAACTGAATCGCCACAAACTTCGACGTCGGTGTATGGCTCCCATCCCCTACGCTTTCCAGCGGCACCAGCGGGTTCACTTCCGGGTAGTACGCCGCTGCCTGACCCGCCGGGATGTCGAACGCCAGCAGGGTGAAGCGCTTGACCCGGCGCTCCAGCCCGTCGCCCCACAGCGAGACGATATCGGCCTTGTCGCCCGGGTTGAAGCCCAGGCGGATGATGTCGGCTTCGTTGGCGAACAGTACGTCACGCTGGCCCCTGACCCCACGGTAGCGGTCATCGAGGCCGTAGATGGTGGTGTTGTACTGATCGTGGGAGCGCATCGATTGCATGATCAGGTCCGGCACCTGGCCAGTGGCGCGCACGCCTTCGTGCAGCAGGTCGTCGGGCAGGCGATTGGCCTTGAAGTTGGCCTTGCCGGTGGCGGTCTTCCAGATGCGCTGCCCGGCACTGTTGCCCAGGTAGAAGCCACCGGGGTTGAGCAGCCGTTCGTTGAACTGGTCGAAACCGGGAATGGTCTGGGCGATCAGGTCGCGGATGCGCGCGTAGTCGGCGATCAGCCAGTTCCAGTCCACTGGGTGGCTGCCGAGGGTTGCTGCGGCGATCCCGGCGACCACCGCCGGCTCGGAGCGCATCTGCCGCGACAGCGGCTGCAACTGGCCGTTGGAGGCGTGGACCATGCTGAACGAGTCTTCCACGGTCACCGCCTGCGGGCCTTCGCCCTGCTGGTCGATGTCGGTGCGGCCGAGGCACGGCAGGATCAGCGCTTCCTTGCCGTGAATCAGGTGGCTGCGGTTGAGCTTGGTGCTGATCTGCACGGTCAGGTCGCAGTTGCGCAGGGCCTGGGCGGTGCGGTCGGTGTCGGGCGTGGCCTGGGCGAAGTTGCCGCCCAGACCGATAAAGACCCTGGCCTTGCCTTCGAGCATGGCGTGGATGGCTTCGACGGTGTTGTGGCCGTTGTGGCGCGGCACCTTGAAGCCGAAATGACGCTCCAGCGAGTCCAGCAAGGTCACCGGCGGGCGCTCGTTGATGCCCATGGTGCGGTCGCCCTGCACGTTGCTGTGACCGCGCACCGGGCACAGGCCGGCGCCCGGCTGGCCGAGGTTGCCGCGCAGCAGCATGAGGTTGGCGATTTCCTGGATGGTCGCCACCGAATGGCGGTGCTGGGTGATGCCCATGGCCCAGCACATGATGACCTTCTTGGCCCGCGCGTACATGCGCGCGGCCTGTTCGATATCGGCCAGGGGCAGCCCTGACTGCGACACGATCTGTTCCCACGAGGTGGCGTCTACCGCCGCCAGGTAATCGTCCACCGTGGCGGTGTGCTCGGCGATAAAGGCGTGGTCGAACACCGGTTCGGCGCCGCTGGCCTGGGCTTCGCGCTCCCACTGCAGAAGGAACTTGGCCATGCCGCGCATCATCGCCATGTCGCCGCCCAAGGCCGGGCGGAAGTAGGCGGTGTTGGTCGGGCGGTCGCCGTTGGTGAGCATCTCGATCGGGTGCTGCGGGTGCTGGAAGCGTTCCAGGCCGCGCTCTTTGAGCGGGTTGACGCAGACCACCTGGGCGCCGCGTTTCACCGCTTCGCGCAGGGGTTCGAGCATCCGCGGGTGGTTGGTGCCGGGGTTCTGGCCCCAGACGAACAGCGCATCGGCGTGTTCGAAATCATCGAAGGTCACGGTGCCCTTGCCGACGCCGACGCTCTGGCCCAAGGCCACGCCGCTGGCTTCGTGGCACATGTTCGAGCAGTCCGGGAAGTTGTTGGTGCCAAAGGCACGAACGAACAACTGGTACAGATAGGCGGCTTCGTTGCTGGCCCGGCCCGAGGTGTAGAACTCGGCCTGGTCAGGGCTTTCCAGCGCGTTGAGGTGGCGGGCGATGACGGCGAAGGCCTCATCCCAGGAAATCGGTTTGTAGCGGTCGCTGGCCGGGTCATAGGCCATCGGCTCGGTCAGTCGGCCCTGGTATTCGAGCCAGTAGTCGCTCTGGCTCAGCAGCGAGCTGATGCTGTGGCGGGCGAAGAACGACTTGTCGACGCGGCGCTTGGTCGCCTCCCAGTTCACCGCCTTGGCGCCGTTCTCGCAGAACTTGACCATGCCGCTTTCCGGCGAGTCGCCCCAGGCGCAGCCAGGGCAGTCGAAGCCGCCGTTCTGGTTGGTCTTGAGCAGGGCGCGGATGTTCTTCAGCGCGTTGTCGCTGCCAATCCACGCCTGCGCCACACTGCGCAGCGCGCCCCAGCCACCGGCAGCGCCGTTGTAGGGTTTGTAGCGCGGGACGGGTTTCTGGTCGGCTTGATGATGCAGGCTCACGATCGATTCTCCCGTGCAGGGCTGTAGACCCTCGGCGCACTGTGTTGTGGCAGGTGGATGAGGTTCAGGTTGTGGCGGCGGGCCCATTGCAGCGCCAGGCCGGTGGGCGAGGACAGGCTGACCAGGGTCTGGATGCCGGCGCGCAGGACTTTCTGGATCAGTTCCAGGCTGCAGCGGCTGGTGACCACCGCGAGGCCGCCGGTGGTGTCGATGCGCTGGCGCAGCAGGGCGCCGATCAGTTTGTCGAGGGCGTTGTGCCGGCCGATGTCTTCGCGGCCCATCAGCAATTCACCGTGGGCATCCATGAACAGCGCGGCATGCACCGCGCCGCAGTGCTGGCCCAGCGGCTGGAAGGTGTTGATGCGCTGGCGCAGGCCGGCCAGCCACTCGGCGGGCGGCAATGGCGCGCCGGGCAGGGCCTTGAGGTCGGGCAGCGCCTGTTCCACGGCTTCCACGCCGCACAGGCCGCAGCCGCTGGTGCCGGCCATCTGCCGGCGTTGGGTCTTGAGGTTCCAGAAGGCGCGGCTGGCGATTTCCACCTGCGCGTGCAGGGCAGAGCCGCTGCCGGCGAGTTTCACGTCATAGATGTCGTCGATGTGCTCGACGATGCCGCTGCCGATGCTGAAACCGACGACGAAGTCTTCCAGATCGGTGGGGCTTACCAGCATGACCGCCTGGCTGATGCCGTTGAAGGCGATGGCCAGGGCTACCTCTTCGGCGAGGTCGGCGCTGGCGGGAGCGTTGTCTTCGAGCTGGCTGTAGTCGTAACGCACGCTGGCGGCTGGGGCGTCCAGAAGCGTGGAAGCCGCACAGGCCGGGGGTTTGCTGCTCATTATTAGATACCCGCAGGCTAATCAGTCTTAAGCCTAGGCCCACGCTCGGGTATCGTCTAATCGCTTCTGCTGATGCCTCCATAGAGGCCGTCGATCATGCCTCTTCGAGCAATTTGCGGTATTCGGCCATGCAGGCTTCGGCCAGTGCCGAGCGCGGCGCCGTGCGGCGCATGATCAGGCCCAGCGGGGCCAGGGTGCAGGCCGCTTCGATGGGGTGCAGGCGCAGTTTGCCGGTGACCGCTTCCAGCCCGGTGCCCAACGGCATCACCGCGCAACACAGGCCGCCGTGCACGGCCTGGATCAACTGATGGACGGCATCGGTCTGCAACAGCAGGCGCGGGTTCAGGCCGCGGCTGTGGAAGTTGTGGTCCACCGACTGGCGAAAGTGCATGCCCGCAGTGAGCAGGCCCAGCGGCAACTCGGCCAGCGCTTCCCAGTGCAGCGGCTGTTCGTCGAAACGGAAGTGCGCCGGGTCGTACAGCAGGCCCATGCGCGACTCGCCCAGCGGCAGCGCTTCGAAGCGGTCGTGATCGAGTTTTTCCAGGTAGGACAGGCCCAGGTCGAGACGATTGCTGGTGAGCTGTTCGAGGATCTGTTCGGAGCTGAGGGCACTGAGTTCGAAACTCAGGTCCGGGTGCTGACGGTGCAGGCGCTGCAACAGCGGCAGCGGATCGAAGCTCGACAGCGGCACCATCCCCAGCCGCAGCGTGCCGGCGAGATGCCCGCGACAGGCGGCGGCTTCGGCTTGCAGCCCGTCGTAGGCGGCGAGCACCGAGCGTGCCCACGCCAGGATCCGCTCGCCCTGGGCGGTGAAGCCTTCGAAGCGCTGTCCGCGATTGACCAATTCCAGCCCCAGCTCGCGCTCGAGGTTGCGCAGGCGCATCGACAGGGTCGGCTGGGTCACGTGGCAAAGCGCGGCGGCCTGGCCGAAATGACGGGTTTCATCCAGGGCGATGAGGAACTTGAGCTGTTTGATGTCCATCGTCGTCTCGGGGTTGGCGGGCGAAGCATTCTAACCTGACCTAGACTCCCTGCTCCGAGATTCATCACTAGGAGAGTGGCATGAGCATTTTCAGTTTCGTGAAAGAGGCGGGCGAGAAACTTATCGACCTGCTGACGCCGGGTAACGCCAATGCCAGCGAGCAACTCAAGGATCACGTGGCCAAGGTCGGGCTGGGCAACCCGAACATCGAGACCACGGTGGACGGTGACAAGGTCACGGTGAAGGGCGAGGTGAGCAGTCAGGAAGAGAAGGAGAAGATCCTGCTGGCGCTGGGCAATATTGCCGGCGTGGCCTCCGTCGATGATCAACTCACGGTGACCGGGCAGGTTGTCGCTGCTTCCCGCTTCGTGGTGGTGAAAAAGGGCGACACCCTCAGCGCCATCTCCCTGACCGTCTACGGCAACGCCAACCTGTACAACAAGATCTTCGAGGCCAACAAGCCGCTGTTGAGCCACCCGGACAAGATCTATCCGGGGCAGACGCTGCGTATTCCTGAGTAAGCCCGCAGATTCACAGTCCTTCCAACAGAACCCGGTAATCCTCCTGCGCCGCGAACTCTTCGGTATCGCGCGCAGGCTTGCGGCTGTCTGGCTGGCGCACGGCGAGCAGGTGAGCGACGCCGAAGGTGCGGGCACTGCGCAGGATCGCCAGGGTGTCGTCGATGAACAGGCTGCGCGCCGGATCGAAGCCGGTGTCTGCTTGCAAGGCGGTCCAGAACTGCTGGTTTTCCTTGGGGAAGCCGTAGTCGTGGGAGCTGATCATGCGCTCGAAGTAGGGCGCCAGGGCTACTCGCTCCAGTTTCAGCGACAGTGAGTCACGGTGCGCGTTGGTGATCAGGATCACCCGCTTGCCGGCGTCGCGCAGGGCGGCGAGGAAGGTGTCGGCGTCCGGGCGCAGGGCGATCAGGTTGGCGGTTTCCTGCTTCAACTCGCGGATCGGCAGCTTGAGTTCTGCGGTCCAGAAGTCCAGGCAATACCAGTTCAGCGACCCGGCGTTGCGCTCGAACAGCGGCTGGATTTCCAGCTCGGCCATGGCCCGGCTGATGCCGTGATGCTCGGCATAGCGCTGGGGCAGCAGCTCCATCCAGAAGTGGTTGTCGTAGTGGAGGTCCAGCAAGGTGCCGTCCATGTCCAACAGGACCGTATCGATGTCGCGCCAGGCGAGGGCAGGCATGTGAAATATTCTCGTTCGGTCAGGCTATCGTGGGCGGTATAGTAACCCGTTACCGCCAAGGAGCCGCCCCCTCATGCGCCAGAAACCCACCGTCCTTTCCCGCGAGATCGTCGCCAGCAGCCGCCTGTTCCGTGTCGAAGCCGTGCAATTGCGCTTCTCCAACGGCACCGAGCGCACCTACGAACGGTTGGTCGGGCGCGGCAACGGCTACGGCGCGGTAATGATCGTGGCGATGCTCGACAGCGAGCACGCCGTGCTGGTGGAGGAATACTGCGGCGGCACCGACGAATACGAGCTGTCCCTGCCCAAGGGCCTGATCGAGCCGGGCGAGGACGTGCTGGCGGCCGCCAACCGCGAGTTGAAGGAAGAAGCCGGCTTCGGCGCCCATCAGCTTGAACACCTCACCGAGCTGTCGCTGTCTCCTGGCTACATGAGTCAGAAGATCCAGGTGGTCCTGGCCACCGACCTCTATGAAGAACACCTCCCGGGCGATGAACCGGAGCCGATGCGTGTCGATCGCGTCAGCCTGCGCGAGCTGTCGGCGTTGGCCCAGCATCCACAGTTTTCCGAAGGCCGGGCGCTGGCGGCGCTCTATCTGGTGCGCGACCTGCTGACCCAGCGTGGAGTGTTCCAGCCATGAACGACCTTGAGCTGATGCCCCACGTGGTGGAACTGGCGCGCCGCGCCGGCACCGCGATCCTGCCGTTCTGGCGAGCGAACGTCGCGGTCACCGCCAAGGCTGATGAATCGCCGGTTACCGCCGCCGACCTCGCCGCGCACCACGTCATCGCCGCCGGCTTGCAGGCGCTGGCGCCGGAGATTCCGGTGCTGTCCGAGGAAGACTGCGACATCGCTCTGGAACAACGCAAAAGCTGGCAGCGCTGGTGGCTGGTGGACCCGCTGGACGGCACCAAGGAGTTCATCGCCGGGACCGACGAGTTCACCGTGAATATCGCCCTGATCGAAGCGGGCCGGGTGGTCTTCGGCGTGGTGGCGATGCCGGTCAATGGCCGTTGCTACTACGGCGGCCAGGGCCTCGGCGCCTGGCGCGCGGAAGCTGACGGCAGCGTACAGCCGAACCAGGTGCGACTGGCTCCGCCTGCGGGCGAGTCGTTCACCGTGGTTGCCAGCCGCCGCCATTCCAGCCCGGAGCAGGAGCGTTTGCTGGCCGGTCTCGGTGAAGCGCTGGGTGAGTTGGAGCTGGCCAATATCGGCAGCTCGCTGAAATTCTGCCTGCTGGCTGAAGGTGCCGCCGATTGTTATCCGCGGCTGGCGCCGACCTCGCAGTGGGACACCGCAGCCGCGCAAGGGGTGCTGGAAGGGGCGGGCGGTGAAGTGCTCGGCCTGGACGGCGATGCCTTCGTTTATCCACCGCGCGAATCGCTGCTCAACCCGTTCTTCCTCGGCCTGCCCGCCGCCGCGCCGTGGCGCGGCAAGCTGCTGGCACTGGCGTCAGCGATGTAAGACGTACTGCCCGTCGAACGCCACGGCGGGCGCTTCACTGTTTTCGTTGAACACCTGGGTGTGCAGACTCAGGCGCGCCCGGCCATAGCGCTGATAGGTGCTGACGAAACGCTGCCAGACCTTCTCCTCCGGCGCCTCGCACACCGCGACGGCCGCGCCGGTCACCGGCAGTGGATAGTTGATCCGGCCTTCCTGGATGACGATATGCCCGTCATCGATCCCCGCCTCGCGCAAGCGCAGGTGCAACCAGCCCCAGCCCGCCAGCACCGCGCCGCAGTACAGGCTGCCGCCGAACATGGTGCTCTTGTGGTTGACGTTGGCATCCAGCGGTAATTGCAGGCGCAGGCGTTGCTGTTGCCAGTCGAGGACCTTGAGGCCCATGTCGCGGGTCAGCGGGATGTCCTGGTGCAGGACGCTTTCCAGGTAGTGGCTGTCGCTGCTCATCAGCGGGTTTCCTCCAGATCGTCAGCGGCGCTGGCGTTGCTGTCGGCGAAGCTCAGGTCGTGTTTGCGCAGCTTGTCGTGCAGGGTCTTGCGCGGGATGCCGAGGGCTTCGGCGAGGCTGCGCATGGAGTTGTGGGTGCGCGCCAGTTCTGCGGCGATCAGCGAGCGTTCGAAATGCTCGACCTGTTCGCTGAGGTTGCCGTTGGCCGGTGGCAGGTCCAGTGGCGCGGCGGCGCTTTCGGCCTGGCCATCCAGCGCCAGCTCAAGGCCAAGGGCGAAGCGTTCGGCGGCGTTCTGCAGCTCGCGCACATTGCCCGGCCAGCCGTGGCGCAGCAGCATCGCCCGCTGCGCCGGCTGCAAGGCGTGCGGCGGCAGGTCGTGGCGCTCGCTGGCGGCATCGGCGAAGTGCTGGAACAGCACCAGCACGTCGTCGCCACGCTCGCGCAACGGCGGAATGCGCAGCGGCGCGACGTTGAGCCGGTAGTAGAGGTCGGCGCGGAAGCGGCCCTGATCGGCGGCCTGGCGCAGGTCTTCCTTGGTCGCGGCGATGACGCGGATATCCAGCGGGATCTGCTGGTTGCCGCCGAGGCGTTCCAGCACGCGCTCCTGCAGCATGCGCAGCAATTTGACCTGGACATCCAGGCTCATGCTTTCGATTTCGTCGAGGAACAGCGTGCCGCCGTTGGCGAATTCGAACTTGCCGATGCGGCGTTTCTGCGCGCCGGTGAAGGCGCCGGGCTCGTGGCCGAACAGTTCGCTTTCCACCACCGATTCGGCCAGGGCGCCGGCGTTGATCGCCACGAAAGGACCGTCGCGGCGGCTGGACAGGTCGTGCAGGGCGCGGGCCACGACTTCCTTGCCGGCGCCGGTTTCACCGAGGATCAGCACGTCGGCGCGGGTCGCGGCGAGGGCGCCGATCTGTTCGCGCAGGCGCAGGATCGGCGCCGACTGGCCGACCAGCCGCGCGCTGAGTTCGTGGCGGTCGCTCAGGGCCAGGCGCAGGCTGCGGTTGTCCAGCACCAGGCGGCGCAGGGCCAGGGCGCGGCGTACGCTGTCGAGCAGGGCGTCGCTGGCGAAAGGCTTTTCGAGGAAGTCATAGGCGCCGGCGCGCATCGCCTGCACCGCCAGCGGTACGTCGCCGTGGCCGGTGATCAGCAGCACCGGTAGTTCCGGGTCCTGGCCGTGCAGTTGTTCCAGCAGTTGCAGGCCGTCGATGCCGGGCATGCGGATATCGCTGACCACCACGCCCGGCCAGTCGGCTTCGATGCGTTGGGCCAGGCCCTGGGCGTCGCTCAGCGGCAGCACGCGCAGGCCGGCGAGGTCGAGGGTCTGGCTCAGGGCCTGGCGCAGGTGCGGGTCGTCGTCGACCAGGATTACCTGGATGCGGCTGTCGATCAGCGTCTCGGTGGTCATGCCGAGTGGTCCTCCGAAGTCTTGAGATTGGCGCCGGGCTTGGCCACGCGCAGTTGCAGGGTCAGCAGCGCGCCGCCCTCGGGGTGGTTGGCCAGCAGCAACTCACCGCCCAGCGCGCGCATCAGCGTGTCGCAGATCGCCAGGCCCAGGCCAAGGCCCTGGGTGCGGGTCTTGGTGGTGAAAAACGGTTCGCGGGCACGGGCCATGGCCTGGCTGGTGAAGCCCGGGCCGTTGTCGCGAATGGTCAGGTAGACGTAGTCTTCGCGCCGCTCGGCACTTATCCACAGTTTGCGGGGATTGGCCTTTTCGGTCAGGGCGTCGAGGGCGTTGGCCAGCAGGTTGCCGAGCACCTGGCGCAGGCGGGTTTCACCGGCCTGCACCCAGAACGTGGCTTCGGGCAGGTCGCGGATCAGCTCGACGGCCATGGCCCGGCGGCGTTTGGCCAACAGCGCCAGGGCGTCGTCCAGCGCCGGTTGCAGGGCCACGCTTTCCGGCGCGTGGCGGTCGCGGCGGGCGAAGGCGCGCAGGTGGGCAATGATCGAGGCCATGCGCCCGGTCAGTTCGTTGATCAGCTTGAGGTTGCCGCGGGCGTCGTCAATGCGCTGGTGGTCGAGCAGCACTTCGGCGTTCTCCGCGTAGCTGCGGATGGCCGCCAGCGGCTGGTTGAGTTCGTGGCTGATGCTCGCCGACATGGTGCCGAGCACCGACAGCTTGCCGGCCTGGACCAGTTCGTCCTGGGCGCGGGCGGCTTCTTGCTGGGCCTGTTCACGCTCCAGTACTTCGCTTTTCAGGCGGCTGTTGAGGCCTTCAAGGTCGGCGGTGCGGTCGGCCACGCGCTTTTCCGAGTCGTGACGGGCGCGGGCTTCGAAGTCGATGCGGTCCATGTAATGCCGGCGCCGCTGCATGACCAGCCCGACCAGCAGCATCACCGCCAGCAGGGTGGCGCCGCCGACCGCCAGCACCGTGCTCACCGAGCGGTCCACCAGCGCCCGTGGGGCGAGGATGTTCACTTCCCAGCCGGTCTCCGGGATAGGCCGGGTTTGTACGAGCCAGGCCTGGGGGTTGAGGTTCAGCGGCTTGGGATCCTGGGTCGGATAGGGCTGGATGGCGGTGATCGCCTGACGTTCTTCGTCGGTCAGCGGACGGGTGGAGCGGAAGCGCCAGTCAGGGCGCGAGGTCAGTACCACCACGCCGTTGCTGTCGGTCAGCAGCAATTGCTCGGGGGTCTTGCCCCAGAGGGTTTCGGTGTGGTCCAGGTCGACCTTGACCACCAGCACACCGATGACTTGCTCGCCTTGCCACACGGGCGCGCCGAAGAAGTAGCCGCGCTTGGCCGAGGTGGTGCCCTGGCCGAAGAAGCGCCCCAGGCGCCCGGCCGTGGCTTCGCTGAAGTACGGGCGGAAGGCGAAATTGCGGCCGATGAAGCTGTCTTTCTTGTCCCAGTTGGAGGCGGCCAGGGTGTTGCCCTTGGCGTCCATCAGGTAGATCACTTCGGCGCCGGTCTGGCTGCTGATTTCCTTGAGCCGGCGGTTGGCGTTGGTCAGGTATTCCAGGCGAAACGGATCGGCCAGGACGGCACGCAGGGTCGGCAAATCGCCGAGGATCTGCGGCAGGGCTTCGTAGCGGTGCAGGATGCCCAGCAGGTTGGCGACATAGAGGTCGAGGGTCTGGCGGTTCTGGCTGGCCAGCTCTTCCTGATAATAGTGTTCGGCCAGGTGCTTGAGCGGCCAGAGCAACGGCGCCAGACACAGGGCCAACAGGGCCAGGCTGCGCCAGCGGGGACGGCGGGGAGTGCTGGGGGTCATGGTCATCGCAACAAAGCGCCAGAAAGATCTGGCGCATTATGCGCTACTTCAGGCAGTCGATCAGCGCCTGATGCCAGTCGGGCTGACTGACGTTCCACTCGCGTTGCAGGCGGCTGCAATCGAGGCGCGAGTTCAACGGCCGGCGTGCCGGGGTCGGGTACTCGCTGGACGGAATCGGCAGCAGGTTGGCGCAGGGCTTGCCCTGGGCCTTGAGCTGCTCGCCGATCGCCTGGGCAAAACCGAACCACGAGGTTTCACCCTGCGCGGTCAGGTGGTAGACGCCCCAGGCGCCGGCCTGGCCGGCTTGCCAGCGCTCGATCAACTGACGGGTGCTGTCGGCGATGGTCCCGGCCCAGGTCGGCGCGCCGATCTGGTCGGCGACGATGCGCAGTTCCGGCTTCTCTTGCAGCAGGCGCTGCATGGTCAGCAGGAAGTTGCGGCCGTGGGTCGAGTAGACCCAACTGGTACGCAGGATCAGGTGCTGCCCACCCACCGCGGCGATGGCCTGTTCGCCGGCCAGCTTGCTGTGTCCGTAGACACCCAGCGGGTTCGGCACGTCGTCTTCGGTGTAAGGCCCGGTCTTGCTGCCGTCGAAGACGTAGTCGGTGGAGTAGTGGATCAGCGGAACGCCGAGGCGCGCGGCTTCTTCAGCGAGGATACCGGGCGCCGTGGCGTTGATCGCGAAGGCCAGCTCCGGCTCGTTCTCGGCCTGGTCCACCGCCGTGTGCGCGGCGGCGTTGATGATCAGGTCGGGAGCGATGGCGCGAACCTGTTCGGCGATGCGTTCCGGGTGCGCGAGGTCGAGCTGGTCGCTGCCGAGGACGTGCAACTGGCCCAGCTTGCCCAGCGCGTGCTGGAGGGCCTGGGCGACCTGGCCATTACGGCCAATGACGAGGATGTTCACGGGAACAGGTCCGCGTCGTGCAGCAGCTTGCCGTTCTGGTCCTTGGGCGAGAGTTGTGGCTCGCCGTCCAGTTCCCAGTCGATGGCCAGGGTGGGGTCGTTCCAGCGGATGCAGCGTTCGGCGCTGGGAACGTAATAATCGGTGGTCTTGTACAGGAACTCGGCGTAGTCGCTCAGCACGTAGAAACCGTGGGCGAAGCCCGGCGGAATCCACAACTGGCGGTTGTTCTGCGCCGAAAGGTGGATGCTGGTCCAGCGCCCGAAGCTCGGCGAGCTGCGACGGATATCGACGGCGACATCCAGCACCTCGCCGGCCGTGACGCGCACGACCTTGCCTTGGGTGTGTTCGAGTTGGTAATGCAGACCGCGCAGTACGCCCTTTTGAGATTTCGAGTGATTGTCCTGAACGAAGTGAGCGTTTACACCGGTTTTCTCGGCGAACTCACGCTCGTTGAAGCTTTCGTAGAAAAACCCTCGTGCATCTCCGAAGACTTTCGGCTCAATGATCAGAACTTCAGGAAGCGTACTGGCGGTCACGTTCCTTTTGCTTTTCTCATCAGTCCATAGAGGTACTGACCATAGCCGGTTTTGCTCAAGGCTTCGGCGCGGCGGGTCAACTGCTCGTTCGTGATCCAGCCTTGCTGATAGGCAATTTCTTCAAGGCAGGCGACTTTCAGGCCTTGGCGATGCTCAATGGTCTGAACGTACTGGGATGCTTCCAACAGACTGTCGTGAGTACCGGTGTCAAGCCAGGCAAACCCGCGGCCAAGACGCTCGACGCGCAAATCACCACGCTTGAGGTAGGCGTTGTTGACGTCGGTGATTTCCAGTTCACCGCGTGGCGATGGCTTGACCGCCTTGGCGATCTTCACGACGTCGTTATCGTAGAAGTACAGGCCGGTGACGGCGTAGCTGGATTTCGGCTGGGCCGGTTTTTCCTCGATCGACAGGGCGCGGCCTTCGGCGTCGTATTCCACCACGCCGAAACGCTCAGGGTCCTTGACCCAGTAACCGAACACCGTAGCGCCGCTCGGATGGCTGGCAGCCTTGAGCAACTGCGGCGTGAAGCCCTGACCGTGGAAGATGTTGTCGCCCAGTACCAGGCATACCGAGTCGTCACCGATGAACTCTTCACCGATCAGGAACGCTTGGGCCAGGCCGTCCGGAGACGGTTGCTCGGCGTAGCTGATCTCAACGCCGAACTGGCTGCCGTCGCCCAGCAACTGGCGGTATTGCGGCAGATCCTGCGGGGTGGAGATCAGCAGGATTTCGCGAATGCCAGCCAGCATCAGGACCGAGATCGGGTAGTAGATCATCGGTTTGTCGTAGATCGGCAGCAGTTGTTTGGACACACCGAGGGTGATGGGGTGCAGGCGGGTGCCGGAGCCGCCCGCCAGGACGATACCTTTGGTCATGCAATCAGGTCCTTGAAGTCAGAGGTGCCCAGGCGCTGCCCTTGATAGCTGCCATCCTGTACGTGGCGGCACCATTCCAGGTTATCCAGATACCACTGGACGGTCTTGCGCAGGCCGGTTTCGAAGGTTTCTTCGGGAACCCAGCCCAGTTCGCGTTCGATCTTGCCGGCGTCGATGGCGTAGCGCTGATCGTGGCCAGGACGGTCCTGGACGAAGGTGATCAGGTCGGCATAGTTGGCAACGCCTTCCGGACGTTGCGGCGCCAGCTCTTCGAGCAGGGCGCAGATGCCGCGCACGACATCGATGTTCTTCTGTTCGTTGTGGCCGCCGATGTTGTAGGTCTCGCCAACCACACCTTCGCTCACGACCTTGAACAGGGCGCGGGCGTGATCTTCGACAAACAGCCAGTCGCGGACTTGCAGGCCATTGCCATAGACCGGCAGCGGCTTGCCCGCCAGGGCATTGAGGATCACCAGCGGAATGAGTTTTTCCGGGAAGTGGAACGGGCCGTAGTTGTTCGAGCAGTTGGTCAGCAGCACCGGCAGGCCGTAGGTACGGTTCCAGGCGCGGACCAGGTGGTCGGACGCGGCCTTGCTGGCCGAGTACGGCGAGCTTGGCGCGTAAGGCGTGGTTTCGGTGAACAGGTCATCGACACCGTGCAGGTCGCCGTACACTTCGTCGGTGGAGATGTGGTGGAAGCGGAACGCTTCACGCTCGCCGGCTGGCAGTTTCGACCAGTAGGCGCGGGCGGCTTCCAGCAGGCTGTAGGTGCCGACGATGTTGGTCTGGATGAAGTCCGATGGACCGTCGATGGAACGGTCGACATGGGATTCAGCGGCCAGGTGCATGATCGCGTGCGGCTGGAAGCGCTCGAGAATGGCGCTGACGGCGGCCTGGTCGACGATGTCGGCCTGGACGAACTCGTAGCGGGTGTTGGTCGCGATGCTGTTCAACGATTCCAGGTTGCCGGCGTAGGTCAACTTGTCCAGGTTGAGCACTTCGTGGTCGGTGTTGTTGATCAGGTGGCGCACCAGCGCCGAGCCGATGAAACCGGCTCCACCGGTGATGAGAATACGCATGTCGGGCTGCCTTTCTTCCATAACTGACATTAAGCAAAAGGTGCACAGCTTGTGTGCACGCGCGGAGCGGTGCAAGCAGATTGCGCTGGATAACCGTTTTGTTGCGGTTTATTCAACGACACCCTCGTAATTTGTGCGGAATTTTAACCACCCCACTTGCGTAATGGCAGTGCGAATGGCGATATAACGCAAAAAAACCGAGGTCCCCGCGATGCCCCTCAGCACCCTTATCCACCGCGCAAGCCAACCGTGCCCCACCCTCAGCGAGCAACAGGCTCGCGTCCTGCTCGATCAGCACTACGGGCTGGCGGGCACCTTGCAGGCGCTGGGCAGCCAGCAGGACCTGAACTTTCGCCTCGACACCGGCCAGGGCCGCTATGTGCTGAAAGTCTGCCACGGCAGTTACTCGGCGCAGGAACTGGAGGCCCAGCACGCGGCCCTCGGCTACCTGCGCGAGCGTGGTGTGCCGGTGCCGGCGGTGCAGGTGGCGGCCTCGGGCGAGCAGTTGTTGTCGCTGGATATCGAGGGTCAAAGCGTACGGGCGCGGCTGCTGGACTACATCGATGGGCAGACGCTGACCCGCCTCAAACACATGGAACCACGGCTGATGGCCGAACTGGGCGCCCTGTGCGCGCGGGTCGACCGGGCCCTGGCCGACTTCAGCCACCCAGGCCTGACGCGCACCCTGCAATGGGACCCGCAACATGCCCAGGCGCTGATCGCGCATCTGCTGCCGGTGCTCGCCGAGGGGCCGCGCAAGGCGCGGGTACAGTCCGCCGCCGTCCAGGCGCAGCAGGCGCTGGCTGAGATTCAGGCGGACCTGCCGATGCAGGCCGTGCACCTCGACATCACCGACGACAACGCCGTCTGGCAGCGCGATGCCGACCGGCAATGGCAACTGCAAGGCGTGATCGATTTCGGCGACTTGCTGCATACCTGGCGCATCGCCGATCTGTCGGTGACCTGCGCGGCCTTGCTGCACCATGCCGACGGTGATCCGCTGCGTATTCTCCCCGCAGTCGCGGCCTATCACGCGGTCAACCCGCTGACCGAGGCCGAACTCAAGGCTCTTTGGCCGCTGATCGTCGCTCGCGCCGCGGTGCTGGTGCTCAGTGGCGAGCAACAGGTGAGCATCGATCCGGACAATCAATACAGCCGTGCAAATCTCGCGCACGAGTGGGAGATCTTCGAGGTCGCCGACAGCGTGCCGTTCGCCCTGATGGAGGCGGCGATTCTGCAGGTGGCGGGGATCACGCCGACGGCGCCGGACCTGAGTGCTTGCGCAAACCTGCTTCCGGCCTTGCGCGAGCAGGCGGTGGCGCGGGTCGATCTGGGCGTGCTCAGCGAGCATTTCAGCGCCGGCAACTGGGAGGCGCCGGGTATCGATCTGCAACTGTTGCGTCAGCACCCGGCCCCGGCGGCGTCGCTGTATGGCGAGTACCGGCTGTCGCGTACCCATATCGATAACCCGCAAGAGCCGCAGACCTTCGCCTTGCACGTCGAGCTGCACCTGATGCCCGGCAGCGAACTGCGGGCGCCGTTTGCCGGCACCTGGCGTGAAGACGCGGCGGGTAGCGGCAGTCTGGAAGGCGGGCAAGTCACGCTCTGGCTGTCCGGGATCGACGCGGGTCCGGCCGATGGCCAGGTGATCGAGCAAGGCCAGTTACTGGCGCAAAGTGCCGAGATCGTCACGGTGCAGTTGTGCCGGGTGCCGGGGCTGCGTCCGCCGGCCTTTGTCGTGCCGTCCCGCGCGCAGGCTTGGCGGGTGCTGTGCCCGTCGCCGGCGGCGCTGCTCGGTTTCGACTGCGATGCCGCACCGCTGAGCGATGCCCAGGCCCTGCTGGCGCGTCGCGAGGCCAGCTTCGCCCGCTCGCAGAAACACTATTACCAGCAGCCGCCGCAGATCGAACGCGGCTGGCGCAATTACCTGATCGACCTGCAAGGCCGCTCCTACCTGGACATGCTCAACAACGTCGCGGTGCTCGGCCACGGTCACCCGCGCATGGTCAGCGAGGCGGCGCGGCAATGGTCGCTGCTCAACACCAACTCGCGCTTCCACTACGCGGCCATCGCCGAGTTTTCCGAACGCCTGCTGGCGCTGGCGCCCAAGGGCATGGACCGGGTGTTCCTGGTCAACAGCGGCACCGAGGCCAACGACCTGGCCATTCGTCTGGCCTGGGCCTACAGCGGCGGGCGCGACATGCTCAGCGTGCTCGAGGCGTACCACGGCTGGTCGGTGGCCGCCGACGCGGTGTCCACCTCTATCGCCGATACCCCGCAGGCGCTGAGCACGCGGCCGGAATGGGTGCACCCGGTGACGGCGCCGAACACCTATCGTGGCAAGTACCGCGGCGCCGACAGCACGGCTGTTTATGTGAGCGATGTGGACAGCGTTCTGGAGCAGGTCGATGCCACCGGCCGCCAGCTCGCCGGGTTCATCTGCGAACCGGTGTACGGCAATGCGGGTGGCATTCCGCTGCCAGCCGGTTATCTGGAGCAGGTTTACAGCCGCGTGCGCGAGCGCGGCGGGGTGTGCATCGCCGACGAAGTGCAGGTCGGTTATGGGCGCATGGGTGAATGGTTCTGGGGCTTCGAAGAGCAGGGCGTGGTGCCGGACATCATCACCATGGCCAAAGGCATGGGCAACGGCCAGCCGTTGGGCGCGGTGATCACTCGCCGGGAAATCGCCGAGGCGCTGGAAGCAGAGGGCTATTTCTTCTCCTCCGCAGGCGGTAGCCCGGTCAGTTGCCGGATCGGCATGGCCGTGCTCGACGTGATGGAGGAAGAAGGGCTGTGGGAAAAAGCCCGGGAGGTCGGTGGTTACTTCAAGGCGCGCCTGCAGGCGTTGATCGATGAATATCCGCTGGCGGGCGCGGTGCACGGGTCCGGGTTCTACCTCGGCCTGGAACTGGTGCGCGATCCGCAAACCCTGGAACCGGCCACCGAAGAAACCGCCGCTCTGTGCAATCGCCTGCGTGACCTGGGCATTTTCATGCAGCCGACCGGCGACTACCTGAACATCCTGAAGATCAAGCCGCCGATGTGCACGACCCGCGAAAGCGTGGATTTCTTTGTCGATAGCGTGGCCAAGGTGCTGTCGGAAGACCTGTAAACGTTGAAACGCCAAAAGCCGGTTAATTCGATTGTTATCGAATTAACCGGCTTTTTATTGATCGGAGTATTTTATTTGTCACTTCTAATGCAGATATTTATCGGCTATAAAGATAATCACTGATTACCTATGCTTTCTGTACAACCACCGGCCCGCCCCGGGCACAACCCAGGTTCGACCATGAAGACTTTGACCTCTACCCCCCGTGCCGATGGCTTCCACATGCCCGCCGAATGGGCGCCACAAACCCAGGTCTGGATGATCTGGCCGGAGCGTCCGGACAACTGGCGCCTGGGCGGCAAGCCGGCGCAGGCCGCCCACGTTGCCGTGGCCAAGGCGATCGCCCGCTTCGAGCCGGTGACCGTCGGCGTTTCCGCCGGCCAATACGAGAACGCCCTCGCACGCCTGGCCGATGAGCCGAACATTCGCGTGGTGGAAATCAGCAACGACGACGCCTGGGTCCGCGACACCGGGCCGACTTTCGTCATCAACGACAACGGCGATGTGCGCGGCGTCGATTGGGGCTTCAACGCCTGGGGCGGTTTCCTTGGCGGTCTGTACGCCCCCTGGAACCGTGACGAGCAAGTGGCCGGCAAGATCCTCGGTATCGAGCGCAACGCGCGCTATGTCACCGAAGGCTTCGTGCTCGAAGGCGGCTCGATCCACGTCGATGGTGAAGGCACCCTGATCACCACCGAAGAGTGCCTGCTCAACGCCAACCGCAACCCGCACCTTAACCGCGAGCAGATCGAAGAAATCCTGCGCGAGAACCTCGCCGTGGACACCATCGTCTGGCTGCCGGACGGCCTGTACAACGACGAGACCGACGGCCACGTCGACAACTTCTGCTGTTACGTCAGCCCGGGCGAAGTGTTACTGGCCTGGACCGATGATTCCAATGACCCCAACTACGCGCGTTGCCGCGCGGCCATGGCGGTGCTGGAAAGCCAGCGCGATGCCAAGGGGCGCACGTTCGTGGTGCACAAAATGCCGATTCCGGGCCCGATGTTCGCCACCGAGGAAGAGTGCGATGGCGTCGACCCGGTCGCCGGCAGCCAGGAGCGCAGCCCGTCCTCGCGCCTGGCCGGTTCCTATGTGAACTTCCTGATCGTCAACGGCGGCATCATTGCCCCGAGCTTCAACGATCCGGCGGATGCCGAAGCTAGAGCGATCCTGGCGCGCCTGTTCCCGGATCACAAAGTGGTCATGGTGCCCGGTCGCGAGTTGCTGCTCGGCGGCGGCAACATCCACTGCCTGACCCAGCAGCAGCCTGCACCCGCAACTCGTTGATCTGACGTCAAAAAAAAGCCCGTCCCGTGACGGGCTTTTTTATTGGCCGGACGACGGCCGGCACCCCCGGATGGCACAGCTCTTGTATTTGATTCAGGTGTTATGAAGTAGACGGGCGGTCATGCACCGCACGGATCTGTCATAAAGCTTGAGTAAGGTAGCCGCTCACGCCTCTGGGGGAGTACGTGTGAAATGAATGCAGCACGTGAGTTGGCTTCGCACCCGACAGTGATGAACCACGAAGCGCTTCAGGTATTGGCGCGGTGGTTGAAACACAATGGACCAACCCGGGTCAGGAAGACCGATCCACGGCGCATGCTGGTAGAACGCTACCCAGCAGGCCTGATTACCGACGCGGAGCTCGATGCTCTGGTGGGTATCTGGCACGGCTGATAGGACGACGGTTGAAAGAGAAAAGGGCGGCACCGGTTAACGGTGCCGCCCTTTTTCATTGATCAGAAGCTGTAAGTCCCGGTCACCACCAGGCTGCGCGGATCGCCAAACTGGATCTGCGATGCGCTGGTCCCCGACGCGTAATAGGTCTTGTCGGCAATATTGCTCAGCGCTGCGCGCAGGTCCCAGTCCTTGGTGCGGTAGCCGGCCAGGGCATCCCAGGTGCCATAGCCCGGCAGGGCGATGGTGTTGCGGGTATCGGCATAGCGCTGGCCGACCAGGGTCAGGCCGGTCTCGGCGTACCAGCCCATTTCCGGTTTCCAGGTCAGGAACACGCTGGCATTGCGCTTGGCCACATCGGCAATGCGGTTGCCGGCGTTGCCTTCGCTGTCGTCGACGATGGTGGCGTCCTGCACACCAATACCGCCACGCACGTACCAGTTGCCACCCAGCTTGCCGCTGGCGGTCAGCTCGATACCGCGCGAGCGTTGCAGGCCGGTGAGGATCACCCGGTTGCGGTCCAGCGGATCGAGGTTGCGACGGTTGGCCAGCTCCAGTTCATACACCGCCAGGGTGGTGCTCAGGCGCTCGTCCAGCCAGTCGCTCTTGACCCCGACTTCCTTTTGTTTGGTGTGCTCCGGGCCTACTTCGTTGGTGTTGCCCGCAGCGCCCGGGGTGATGCCGATCAGGCCACCGCCCACTGGCGAGAACGTCTTGCTCCAGGAGGCGTAGAACGAATGCTCTTTCCACGGCGTGTAGACCACGCCCAGGCGCGGGCTGGTGCTGTTGCTGTCCTGCTTTTCATTCCTGCCGGTGACCTTGCTGGTGGTCTCGACTTCGAAGCGGTCGAAACGCAGGCCGGCCAGTACTTGCCACTGATCGTTCAGGCGAATCTGGTCCTGCAGGTACAGGCCGCGGCTGCTGACGTCGGTGTGGTTGTTGCTCGAAACCACCATCCGGCCGGTGTGCTGCAGGTCGCGGTTGGGGTTGTAGACGTTGAGCGACGGCACGGCCTGGCCGCCTGCGCTGACGGCTTGTGCGGTGTGCAGCAGCGAATTGCGTCGCTGCTCGCCCAGCTCCAGGCCGACGAGCAAGGTGTGCTCGAGGCCCAACGTATCGAAGCGGCCTTCGGCTTCCAGGTTGTTGAACAGGTTGCGGGTGTTCAGGTCCTGCTGCCAGCGCTGGCGGGTGACCAGGCCGGTGGCGGGGGTGTAGCCGGACAGGTAGGTGTTGTCGAAATTGCTGTCCAGGGTGATCAGGCCGAGGGTGTGGCGCAGTTGCCAGTTCTCGTTCAACTGATAGTTCAGGCGCGAGCGCAGCGACTCGATCTTGTCGTCGATGTAGTCCCGATGGGTGTCGCCGTAGGTGGTATCGCGGCTGACGTCCACCGGGCGGCCGGTCAGGGGGTTGCCGGGGATGCCGCGATCCGGCGTGCGGTTGTAGCGGTTGTACTCGTACTGCACCAGCCAGTTCAGGTCCGGGGTCAGTTGCCAGCTCATCGACGGGGCGAACAACTGGCGGTTGCCATCGATACCGTCGCGGAAACTGTTGTTGTCGCTGTTACCCATGTTCAGCCGCAGGCTGATGGTGTCCGACGGATCGGCGCTGAGGTCGGCATAGAGGCTGCGCATGTCTTCGCTGCCGCCCTGGGCTTCGATACTGGAGCGGCGACCGGCTTCCGGGGCCTTGCTCACCCGGTTGATGATGCCGCCTTGACTGCCACGGCCATACAACACGGCCGCCGGGCCCTTGAGCACCTCGACTCGCTCGATGTTGTGCAGATCGCGAACGTACTGGCTGTCGTCGCGGATACCGTCCAGATAGAAGTCGTTGCTCGCGTCGAAGCCACGAATCCGCACGCTGTCGAAGCGGGTGTCGGCGCCACTGCTGACGTTGGGAATGCCGCTCAGCGCCTTGCCGAGGTCGTTGGTCCCGTAATCCAGCACGTTGCTGGTCTTCAGCGAGTCGATGGCCTGCGGCACGTAGCGCACCGGGGTCGAGGTGCGGGTGGCTGTGGTGACCTCCTTGACCCGTGGATCATCGCGCTCGCGGTCGCTGTCAGCGGTGACCGACAGCTCCGGCAATGTGGTGCTGGCAGCCACGGCGAGGCCAGAGCCGAATAACAGGGAAAAGCCCAGGGACAAAGGAGAAAGGCGGCAAGGGGCAGGCATGTGAAGGAGGTATCCGGATGGTTTTTAGAGGTTGAGAAACACGCGAATGATAATGCTTGGCATTTGCAAACGTTAACTCTTTAGTCTCGACCATTTCGGTTATTTGTATCTGAATGTGTCTTTAGTGAAACTTTTCAGCACTTCGGTAAACCCTGTCCAAACGGGCAGTTTCAGCGATTTTTAACAGCACGATCCGCTGCTCAATGGGAGGAATTCGCAGCTAAAACGGCGAGAAACATGAAATTTGACATCATTCCTTCACGATTTTTTGACATGCCGTTCCGGGCGCGGCTAGGATTCGGCCCAACGCCTGTAGGCCCATCGGCCAAGACTCAAAAATAAAAGGCCCGCTGCGATCAATCGCACGCGGGCTTTTTATTTCCAGTCCGTGAGCGTCAACCCACGCAGGGGGCGTGGTTCTGGCGTTTGGCTGCAGCGCGTATCCATCACGTAATAAGGAAAACAAGATGTTGAAAACCAGGATCAGTCTGCTCGCACTGGGTCTCATGGCCGCCACTCAGGCAATGGCCAACGACCAGGCCGCCTCCAAGGGCTTCGTCGAAGACAGCACTGCCTCGCTGCTGCTGCGCAACGCTTACATCAAGCGTGACAAGAAACACGACACCAACGACCAGATGCAGTGGGGCCAAGGCTTCATCGGCAAGATCAGCTCGGGCTTCACCCAGGGCACTGTCGGCGTCGGCGTTGAAGGCTTCGGCCTGTACGCAGTGCGTCTGGACGGCGGTACCGGTCACAACGAAGGTGGCGGTATCGACTTCTTCAAGCGTGGCGATAGCGGCAATGCCCAGCACGACATCTCCCGTGGTGGCGCAGCGGTCAAATTCCGCGTATCCAACACCGTGCTGAAATACGGTGACCAGATGCCTTCGCTGCCAGTGCTGCAATACGACGACGCGCGTCTGCTGCCTGAAAGCTTCACCGGCACCTCGATCAACTCCAAAGAGATCGACGGCCTGGAACTGAACGCCGCTCGTTTCACTCGCGAAGCTCGCAAGTCCACCGAACAACGTGACACCGCTCTGAAGTCGATCAACGTCTTCGGCGGTACCTACAAGTTCGCACCGAACCTGACGACCTCGCTGTACACCTCCGATGTCGAAGACGTGCTGAAGAAGCACTACCTGGGCGTCAACTACGTCCACGCCATTGCCAAGGATCAGTCCCTGACCCTGGACTTCAACGGCTACAAGTCTGATATCGACAAGAAGTATGTCGAGAAGGCTGGCCTGCACGGCGACAGCAACACCATCTGGAGCCTGGCAGCTACCTACGCCTTCGGCCCGCACTCGGTGACCATCGCTCACCAGCGCAGCACCGGCAGCACTGGCTACCAGTACGGCTGGTACCAGGACCGCGGCGGTGTGGGTGACGGTGGTTCGACCATCTACCTGGCCAACTCCTACTGGTCCGACTTCAACGCGGAAGATGAGCGTTCCTGGCAGATCGGCTACGGTCTGGACTTCGGCGCCTTCGGCGTACCGGGTCTGACCTACAGCGTTGCCTACGTTCGTGGCGACAACATCAACACCCACGGCCTGGGTGAAGGTACCGAGCGTGAAATCTTCAACCAGTTCAAGTACGTCGTTCAGGAAGGCCCTGCCAAGGACCTGAGAGTCAAGGTACGTAGCTCGTTCCTGCGCGCGTCGAACAACCTGCGTGATGACAGTGTGCAATACGCAGACGACGGCAACGAACTGCGCATCTTCGTTGAGTACCCAATCAGCATCTTCTGATTCTGATGGCGTAACGAAAAGGCTCACCTGACGGTGGGCCTTTTTTGTTTCTACTGTCGCAAGCGTTGCACGGTAGGTTACGCGACGGCTGACCGATTCTCCCTCGACACGCCTGAACCCTATCCCCGCCGCTCCCGATACTCCCGCGGCGACACCCCGAATTCGCTCTTGAATGCCCTGGAAAAATGGCTCAGGTCCTTGAACCCCCAGCTCAGGGCGATGGGGGTGATTTTCACGTCGCTTTGCAGGATCGCCTCGGCGCAGCGGTGCAGGCGGCGTTCGAGGATGTAGCGACCCACGCTGGTTTCATACCGCGCGAACAGGCGATGCAGGTTGCGCACCGAGGTTCCTGCCGCGCTGGCGATACGTTCCGGGCACAGGCTTTCATCCGTCAGGTAGCGCTCGATCACGGCCTTGGCCTTGGTCATCACCGCCGGCGGCGAGGCTTCGGACGGATCGCCCGGTTCCGCCGTCAAGGCCGGGCGCAGCAGGGCGAGGAGGGCATCGAGTACCGCGAGGGACTCGTCGGTGGTGAGGCGGGTGTCATTGAGCAACTGGCCCACCAGCAGGGCGCTCATCGCGCCTATGGCGGATGCCGCGTCGATTCGCTGGTTGATCCGCAAGCGCTGCTCGCGAAAGCGTCGCAGCACGTCCTGGCGCGGCAGGATCAGCGAGACCTGATCACTTAGCCCGCGAAAGTGAAAATCGCTCGGCCGGGCCACATCCAGCAGCACCAGGTCGCCACTGGCAAGACGGGTCTGGGCGTCGGACTGGCAACTCAGCGCTTCTCCGCTCAGTTGCAGCACCAGATAGAAGAAGTCCTTGTCGTCGCCGCGAATGTCGCGCTGCGAGCGGTGCACGTGGGAGCAGTTGCTGGTGATGCGCGCACCTTCGACCTGGCAGCGCTGGCGGTCCAGCGCGGTGACCGCGCCCTGGAAGCTGGTGATGTGGTTGTCGGCCGGCGGTTCGACATGGAAGGTGCCGCAACTGGAAGCGAGGTCGCCATGCCAGACTTCGAAGCCTTCGCGCCCTTGAAACAGATTCGCGTGCTGCAGGTTCATCGCTTACCTCGGGCCGGCTGAAGCCGGTGTTGTTCTTGTGGGGGCGCGCGGTGGAACGGGAGTTCGTGACAATCTACTAACATGTTAATTGTTTTTACAAGTTCGCCGACGCCGTCGCGACGCATGGCACGGCAAGGCAAGCGGCTGGCGCTGTGAGCCGTGTTCAGCACAGGCGGTGAGGGTCTTTAATCATGGCTCGTCCCACTACCGCGTATCCGGCCATGAATAACAACAATAGCCAGCATCTACAGCCCACCTTGCGCTGGACCGACGCCTTCGCCCTGTCGATGGCGGTGTCCGGTTCCATCTTCGCGTCCTTCGGTTTCGCCCTTGGCGTCCTTGGCCCGGTCGGCGCCCTGGCGCTCTGGGTCGGCTCGGCCGCCGTCGGTGCGTGTCAGAACTGGATCTTCCTTGAAGTCTCGGCGATGTTCCCGGACAAGCCCGGCGGCATCGCCATGATCGCCACCGAGGGCTGGCGCCGGCGTTGCACGCTGGTCGGTCCGCTGGCCTCGTTCGGCTACTGGCTGGGCTGGTCGGCGGTGCTGTCCATCGTCAGTGTCAGCGCCGGCGCGTTGGCCCAGGCCCAGTGGTTCTCCAGCCAGACCTGGAGCTACAGCTTCGGCCCGCTGAGTGTCGGCCTGCCGCAATTGATCGGGGCCGGCCTGCTATTGCTGTTCTGGCAGTTCAATCGTTTGGGCGTGCATATGGCCGCGTCGGTGTCGAAATACATGGGCGCGTTGTTGCTGGTGCCGATCCTGGTGCTGGCGGTGTCGCCGGTGTTCGGCGATGGCTGGAGCGTCGAGCGTTTCCGTCACGCCCTCAGCGAACCGGTGGTGCTGGACTGGAGTTTCTGGCGCACCGCCCTGGTGTGGTTATTCCTGGTCAGTTGGAGCGCCTACGGCACCGAGATGTGCGCCGCTTTCGGCCCGGAGTACCGCAGCCAGCGCGATATGCGCCTGGCCCTGCTGACCTCCGGCGGCTACACGGTGCTGGTGTTTGCCGCCGTCGCCTTCGGCCTCGGCGGGCTGGTGGACCGCGAAGCCGCGCTGGCCAACCCGAGCGGCTTCTACATCGATGCCTTCAACGCGGTGGTGGGCAGCGGCTACAGTGACTTTTTCATCGTTGCCCTGCTGGTCGGCCTGTTCATGGGCCTCAATGCCGCCCTGGCCGACGGCTCCCGCGCGCTTTACGGCATGGCCCTGGAAGGCCTGACTATCCGCCAGTTGGGCACCCTCAACAAGCACCAGGTGCCGGGGCGTTGCATGAGCGTGGCGGTGGTACTCAACCTGGCGATGATCTTCCTGCTGTCCTCGCCGCTGGCGATGCTGGTGACGGCCAATATCGGCTACCTGGTGGCGATCTTCTTCGCCTTGTCCGGCTTCCTCCTGCTGCGCCACGACGCGCCGGACCTGCCGCGCCCGGTGCGGCTGGGCCGAGGCTGGATTCCGGTCGCCTGGGTACTGAGCCTGTTCACTGCCGTCGTGGTGGTGGTCGGCACGGCGTCGGCGGAGCTGGCGGGCTACGGCGGCCTGAAAGAAGTCGCCACCGGCCTGGGCATTCTCCTGCTGTCGCTGGTGCTCTACGGCATCCGCCGGCTGCAGGACCGGCACCCCGCGCCGGGCGCGCTTTCCCGTTAACCGGTTCGATCACGACACGTACAAGGTGAACCCATGCTGTCCGTAGAAACCCCCACCACCTACTACACCGCCACGCGCAAATACGACCTCAGGTTCCCCGACCTGGAGCAGGACCTGGAGGCCGAGGTCGTGGTCATCGGCGGCGGCTTTTCCGGCGTCAACACGGCACTGGAACTGGCCGAGCGCGGTGTCACCGATATCGTCCTGCTGGAGGCTCGCTACCTGGGCTTCGGCGGTTCGGGTCGCAACGGTGGGCACATCATGGCCGGCATCGGCCACGACCTGGAGAAGATCCGCAAGAGCGTTGGCGACGATGGCCTGCAAGCCGTCTTCGAGATCAGCGACCTGGGCGCGTCGATCATCCAGTCGCGCATCGCCAAGTACGGCATCGACGCCGACTTCCGCCACGGCTACGGCTACCTCGGATTCAACAAGCGCCAGGGCAAGCTGCTGCAGGCCTGGGAAAAGGAATTCAAACAACTCAGCCCGAACCATGAGATCGCGTATCTGGACGGCAGCGAAGTCCGTGGCATCGTCGGCTCGGATGTCTACACCTGCGCGCTCAAGCACATGGGCAACGGCCACCTGCACTCGCTGAACATGCTGCTGGGCTCCGCCAAGGCACTGGTGGAGCAGGGCGGACGGATCTTCGAAAACACCCCGGTGCTCGAGGTGACCTACGGCGACACCATTCACATCCGCACCGCCAAAGGCTCGGTGCGGGCAAAGAAGATCCTGTGGTCGTGCGGTGCCTTTCTCGACCGCCTGGAACCCGAGCTGCACAAGAGCATCGTCAACACCTACGCCTTCCAGTTGGTCACCGAGCCGATGCCGGACGCGCTGATCCAGCAGATCAGCCCCATCCGCGGCGCCTTCAGCGACATCCGCCCGGTGATCGAGTACTACCGCGTCACCAACGAAAACCGCCTGTTGTTCGGCTCGGCCACGCGGATGCTGGAGTACATCCCCAACGACCTCAAAGAGTGGAACCGCAAGCTGATGCTCAAGGTGTTCCCCTACCTTGAGCCCGTACGCATTGACCTCGCCTGGGGCGGGCCGATGGAGTGCAGCGCCAACCTGTTCCCGCAGATCGGCACCTTGCCGGGCCGGCCCAACGCCTATTTCGTCCAGGGCTACTCCGGCTTCGGCGTGACCCCGAGCCACGTCATCAGCCAGGTGGTCGCCGACGGCATGACCCGCGGCTCGCGCCACTGGGACGTGATGAGCGCGATCCCCCGCACCCGCATTCCCGGCAAGGACAACCTGCGCAACCTGATCTGCACCCTGGGCAAGGTCAGCCACCAACTCGCCGGCTACCGCAACGGCCGCCGCTGACCCCCAACCCGACCTGAAACGCCCCTGACGGGGCACCGACCCTTCGACCGAGAGGATTCGAACATGCCTTCTGCTGCCCTGAAAACGGCCCTGCAAGCCCGGCTCGACCTGCTGCAAACCTTGTGGGCTCGCCGTGATGCCGACGCCATCGTCCGCGAGCTGTACACCGACGCCACCGAGATTACCGGCGCTGGCAGCGACGCGCTGTACCACGGCACCGCGCAACTGCGCGAACTGCTCACCGCCCTGGTGACCGACTCCCGCGGTGCCTCGATCCGCATCGACCGCCTCACCGCGCTAGGCGACAGCGCCGCCTACACCTGGGTCACCTGGAGTGTGTTGCCGTTGGAGGGCGAGGCGTTCGCGATGAAGAGCCTGTTCGTCTGGTCGCTGATCGAGGGCCAGTGGCGGGTCATCGCCGACATGTATGCCGAGGGTGAGATCCCCGCCTGAAGCCCCGTCGCCGGCTCCTGCGGGAGCCATTCTCCTTCCTGTTCCGAGACCGTCATGATGCGAAAACAACAACTCCAGGCATCCGTCCCGCTGCTGCTGGCTCTTTCACCTTTGGCGCAGGCGCTGACCCTGTATCAGGACGCCGACAGTGAAATCGCCGCCAGGCTGCAAGGCGCTGCCGGTATCTTCCACAGCGGCGAAAGCTACGGCCAGACCGGCGAACGCGACCCCGGCAGCGTCAACTGGCAGGAAACCACGCTGCAATACGGCATCGACTTCAAGCACCGCACGGCCGGCCTTGGCGAACTCCATGGCGCCCTCGACTGGGTCAGCAGCGCCACCTTCGGCGATGGCGATGCCGCCGGCTGGACGGTCGGCGACGAGCGCACCACGAAAATCGAAAACGCCTGGCTCGGCTGGCGCTCCGCCGACCTGTTTCCGGCCTTGGGCGAGAACGGCCTGGCGCTTTCTGGCGGGCGCCAGAACGTCGTGGTGGGTGACGGATTTCTGATTTCCGGCGACGCCCTGAACATCGGCCGCGGCCTGCTCGACGGCGCGGTCAACCGCGGCGGCGCCTACTACCTCACTGGCCGCAAGGCCTTCGACCAGACCGCCATCCTGCGGTTGGGCGGCGACCAGGGCTGGCGTGGCGACCTGATGTGGCTCAAGTCCGACAACCCGGCCCAGGCCAGCCCTGAGCTGGCGGTCGCGACCCTCGAACACATCGCTGCGCCCGCCACCTTCGGCCTGACCGCCATCAAGGTTACCGACACCGACGAGGCCTTGGCCGAACTGCTCTACCCCGAGCGCAAGGGCATGAAGCTTTACAGCGTCCGCGCGCAAGGCAACGCCGGTGTCAGCGACCTGTTTCTCGCCGCCGAACACGCCTGGGAACGCAAGGACGCCGGCAACGAAAACGCCTGGTACCTCGAAGCCGGCTGGGCCTTCTCGCAACTGCCCGGCAAACCCAGCGTCAACTACCGCTACAGCCGCTTCTCCGAAGGCTACGACCCGCTGTTCTACGGCAATGGCCGGGCGCTGGGGACCTGGTTCCAGGGCGAAGTCGCGTCCAACTATGCCGGCCCGTTCAACAGCAACACCCGCGTGCACCATCTCGGCGTAAAGGCCGCCGTGAGCGATAGCGTCAACGTGGGTGCGCTGTTCTATACCTTCGACACCCTCGACCCGAGCCTGGGTAACCGCGACGCTCGCGAGCTGGATCTTTACGCGGAGTGGGCTATCGATCAGCACTGGAGCGTGCTGCCGCTGGTGGGCTACTACAAACCCCGGCGCAGCACGGAAGACGGCGGGAGCCAGTTGGAAACGTCGCGGGGGAATCTCTATGGGCAGGTGTTGCTGGTGTGGAGTTATTGAGCGCAACTGACGGCCTTTTGCTACCGAGCCTTCGGACCTTGATTCGAAGGCTCGGATTATCCCGTCGAAAACCTTACTTCGACGCGGCCAGCTTGCAGCAATCTTTCAGATCACGCTGCGCCTGGGCTTCGGAGATCTGCTCCAGGCCAGCGCCGCCTACGAATGCGCCCATCTTGATGTACTGGCGCAGGTAGTAGTTCTTGCCCGGCTCGGTAACCAGGTTGAGGGTGTTGTCGCTGAACTCGGATTCAGTGCTGATGACGTGTTTGCCGGGTGCGAGGAAGCGGTGGAAGTACACGCCTTTCGCGGTTTCGCCGATGAGTTCGCCGTCAACCGTCAGTGACTTCTTCAGTGCTTGTCCGACGAAGCTGTCGCGGTAGATATACAGGCCGGACTTGTCAGCAGGAGGTGCGGAGAAGGTTTTGAGTTGAGCGTCCGCTTCAGTAGAACCCATTGGGACAGAGGCGCAGCCACTGAGGATGGCGAAACCCAGAGCAGTGCCGAGCAGCTTGATGCTGTTACGCATTGAAAATCCTTTTTAAGAAGAGAATGGAGGCGCAGGAGCATTGAGTGCTCCTGCGATATCATTCTGCCATATCGTTTGTTTGTATCTTGTTGCTGCTGTGGTTTTTTCGAGGGCTAATGAGCGGCGTCAATCTTTTTAGGGCTTGGTTATCTGGGCAATCAGACCCTCTATCACGGCATCTTCCTTCTTGTGATTACGCCTTTTCCTGAGGCAAGATTCTTCGTTTCAGCTCAGGGAAGGTGCTTATGTCCGCGTCATTGCAGAGCGCTGCCGCACAGATTCGTCAGGCGGTGCGGGTTGCCACCGAGGGGTTGGTGGGGCGGGAGCAACTGGCCGAGCTGATCGTGCTGGCCGCCGTCGCGCAGGAGCACATTCTGGTGGTCGGGCCGCCCGGTACCGCCAAGAGTGCGGTGGTGCGCCGCGTGGCGCAGTGCATGGGCGGGCGCTATTTCGAATACCTACTCGGGCGTTTCACCGAGCCCTCAGAACTGTTCGGCACCGTGGACCTGAAAAAGCTGCGCGAAGGCACGGTGGAAACCGATGTCAGCGGCATGCTGCCAGAAGCCGATATCGTCTTCCTCGACGAAGTTTTCCTCGGCTCCACCGCGATCCTCAACACGCTGCTCGGCGTGCTCAACGAGCGCCGCTTCCGTCGCGGTCATACCCAGATCCAATGCCCGCTGCGAGTGTGCGTCGGCGCCGCCAACGGCCTGCCGGACGACGAAGCGCTGGCGGCCTTCGGTGATCGCTTCCTGCTGCACCTGTTCGTCGATTCGGTGCCGGACAACCAACTCGAAGCGATGCTGTCCGGTGGCTGGCAGTCCGAGCAGCGCCCGGTCCAGCAACTGCTGGGGCTGAGCCAGTTGGATGTGTTGGGCCATGCGCTGAAAGATGTCGATCTCGCGCAGGTACGGCCCGCGCTGGCCCAGGCCATCCGCCGCCTGCGCGAGGCCGGGGTGCAGTTGTCGGACCGGCGCATCGTCAAGTCCCAGCGCCTGATCGCCGCCGCCGCGTTGCTCAGTGGTCGTACCGAAGCCAGCGAAGCGGACCTGTGGCCGCTGCTGTACGTGCTGCCGACCAAGGAGATTCAGCAGCACGGTCGCGAGGTCCTGCGCGATCTGTTCGCCCAGTCCAGCAACAGCCATTTGTTCAGTGCTGTGGAAGAGGCGACGTTGCAGCCGATGTCGCGGCTCAGCCGTCTCCTGGAAACCGCCGAAGACTACCTCGCCCGCAGCGAGCCCCCCGCCAGCGCGCAACTCGAAAACCTGCTGCGGGAAATCGACGCCAACTTCAATAGCCAGACCATGCCGGCCCCGTTGCAGGACGTTCGTGGCCGCGTGACCCGCCTGCTGACCAGTGCCGTATGAATGCCCCGCTGATGAGTTGGGGCTGGCGACCGCGTTCCGTGGCCGCCGCGCCCCAGGCGGCGGTGGGCTGGGGTGATGCGGCGCGGCGTCTGCATGCGCGACTGGCGGCGTTGCCCGAGGAACAGGCGGCGCGGCTGCAAGCCACCGCCAATCGCGATGTGCTGGTGGTGTGTGGCGCGGCCGAGGATTTGCCCTGGGTCGATGGCGTTGAATATGCCGCCACCGATGAGCACGCGCCCGGCCTGTGGCTGCCCACCAGTTGGGAGCCGGAAGTGCCGCTGGACCTGCTCGGCCAGGCGCTGTCGCGCGCCTTTTCCCGCGCGCCGCTGTTGCTCTGGCGTGAGCCGCAGGCAGTGGTGCCCCTCGACCGACAACTGCCGCTGACGTCGCAGCATTTGCAGCGCATCGCCGCGCACTGGACGGGCCGCTGATGCAATTACCCGATTCGCTGCAACCGTGGCGGCAATGGCTGACCTGGTTCGCCCCCGAGCACCTGCCGTTGTTCGCCGATCTGCTGGGGCGCCTCAACCCGATCCTCGGTCCGTGGCGCGGCCTGCAACAAGGCGGCGTGCCCGAACCCGACGGCCTGGGCGACCTGCAACGTCGCGGCTCCTACGAGCGCCTGCTGTCCAGCGAATGGCTGCTGGCGGGCGAGGTGCCGGAAGAATTCCTGCGCCGGGCGGTGTCCGGCGAGCATATGTTCCTCGCCCCGCACTACGAAGCGCGGCAGGCCAGTCGGCTGATCGTCGTGCTGTTCGATGCCGGCCCGCTGCAACTGGGCGCTGCGCGGCTGGTGCACCTGGCCTTGCTGATGTTGCTGGCGCGCCGCGCGCAAGAGGCGGGGGCCGAATTGCGCTGGGGCATCCTTCAGGATGCGCCGCAATTGCGGCCCTTCGATGGCGCGGCGCAGCTCAAGGCGTTGCTCGCCGCGCGCACCTGGAACGTGGTCAGCGAGGAACACTGGCAGACCTGGCGTCACTGGCTCGGCGAACAGTCACAACAGGCCGGCGAGTGCTGGCTGGTGGGGCAGCGCCTGCCCGCCAGCGACCGCCAGTTCTGCTCCCACCGCGTGCACCTGCACCGTAGCCTTGACGGCCAAAGCCTGACGTTCGAATTGCTGGCGGGCAGCCAACGCCGGGTGTCGCTGCCGATCCCCGAGGAGCGTTCGGCGCTGCAATTGCTCAAGGGCCAGTTCGAAGGCGAGGTGGTTGCCGCACCGGTCAAAGGCGCCGTGCCGCGTGTCGCCCAGACCCTCGCGCCGATCATCTCCAGCCACGGTGGCCATGTGGCGCTCAGGCTTCTCGACCAACCCGGCATGGTGGTCATCAAGCTGCCGGCGCATCACCAGAAAAAGGGGCTGGAAGTGCGCACCTCGGTCTGGAGCGGCAGCTCGTCGCCGCTGGGGATCACCTTCCTCGGGCGCTCCATTGGCGCGGTGTTGAGCGAGGGGGATCAACTGCGCTTCTGGCACATGAGCGGCCTGAGGGCAGTGGACAAACCAGGCCGCGACCAACTGCAACTGCCGCCCGGCACCGCCACGCTGCTGCCCACCGTCTGGATTCGCAACAGCACCGCCAGCCGCCTGCTTCTGCTGGACAGCAAAGGCCATCTGGCGAGCTGGTCCATCGCGGGCAAAACCGGTGCCGGGCCCGATAACGGCAAGACCCGCTACCTGGCGGACGACGTGATGGCGATGGCCAAGGTCGACGAGGACGCCATGGCCTACGTGCGCCGCGACGGCAGCCAGTTGTATGCCAGCGCCGTAGGTGTTTCGGGTGTCGTGGGGCCGTTCATGGTGGGCCCGGCCAAGGACGTCACCCAAGTGCTGTTCATCGCCGGCTGGCCGTGGCGCGTGGGCTTCGGCGGCTGCGCGTTGTGCTCGGTCGAGAACGGCAGCGAGCGCTGGACGGTGATTACCGCCAGCAGCTTCCCCGTGCGTTCGGAACGCATCGAACTGGCCCCCGGCTGGAGGGGCATCGGCCTTCGACAGCGCAAGGAAGAACACCATTGCGCCCTCGTGCTGCTGGGCCCGAATCAGCGCAGCGTCGCCCTCTATGAAGAGGGCAAACAGCGGGTGCTGTTCACCACCAGCGAAGAAATCGTGCGCTACAGCTACTGCCCGATGACCGAGCTGATCGCCGTCCTCACCAGCGCCCGCGAGCTGTTGGTGTACTCGCTGGCGCACGGCAGATTGCGGCTACAGGTGAGCTGCAACCAGACACCGGAAACCACAAGGATGCTGTCGGGTGCTTGATGACAACGTGGCGTTGATTCGCCGCCCGGTGTTGACCGGGCACCAACTGATCGACGGCCTGTGGCTGCCCCGCGAGCGCTTCGATGAGCGCGCGGCGGCGCGGCTGATCCTGAGCCAGTGGCAGACCGGCGCCAGTGCCTGGCGCTTTAGCGATGGCGACCTGTTGCGCTTGCGCCAGCCGCTGTCGGTGCACTGCGAAACCCTGACCGGCTGGCCGCTGATTCGTCAGGGCCGCGCCCTGTGTTCCGCGCTGCTCAGCCACGAAGAAATCCGCACGATGCCAACGGCGGACCTCTGGCTGGTCCGCGGCAGCCACGTCGAGGCCCTGCACCTGCGCGACGCCGAAGTGCTGGCGCCGGAGCAGTGGATCGATATCAGCGGCTACACCCTGCTGGACACCTACGACTGCCGCAGCACGCTGGCGGAGCCGGATCTCGATCTGCTGACGCCGTCCGCCGACACACGGGAAATCTTCGGCGACGCGCTGGCGCCGGTCAGCCCGGAGCGGGAAGGGGTGATGAACGCCCTGCAGGCGCGGCAGCAGAACGCGCAGGCCAAGCCGAAAGCCTCCGCCGAGGCAGCGGGTAAAGATGAGTGGCAGCGTCCTGAATCGACATCGTCCGTCTGGCCGAAGCTGGGGGTGGCCATTGCGATCATCATCGCCTTGCGCTGGTTGAGCGGTGGCAGCGTCAGCTCACCGTCGGCCAACGACACGGACACCTGGAACGCGATCCTCAAGATGATCGCCGCGACGCTTATCGGCGCAATTGTGGTGACGCTGCTGTTGGCGGCGGTGCGCGCGCTGCTGCAACGCCGGCACAGCGCACAGCCGACGCCGCGTCCCCAATCGCCGGGAACGGCAGACGCACCGGCCAAGCCTCCAGCGCTTCCAGGCCGCGCGACCCCGACGCAATCCCGCCCCGCCTTGTGGCGCCGCCTGCTGACCCGCCTCACCCTCAATTCGCGCTTGTCGGCCCTCTACGGCAAACGCCAGGCCGATTACATGCGGCGCATGCTCGAGATGTTCGAGAACGGCGATTTCCAGGAAGCCCTGCGCCACGCCATTCCCCTCGGCGACGAGCAGGGCAGCCGCGAACAGGCGTTCGGCGCGCCCAAGCGCCGCGACGACCTCAGCCTCAACGGCCAACGCGGACCGGCGCGAAGCATGCTCATGGAAGAGGGCATGGATGATCACCTGCGGAAAATCTACCGCCACTCGTTCGAGCGCCTGGACCGCGAAGGCCGGATCGACGAGGCGGCCTTCGTCCTCGCCGAACTGCTCAAGGCCCGCCAGGAAGCCCTCGACTATCTGGAAACCCACGGGCGACACACCCAGGCCGCTGAGCTGGCCCTCGCCTGGGACATGGCGCCGGCGATGATCGTGCGCCTGCTGTGTGCGGCGGGTGACTGGCAGCGCGCGATTCTCGTGGCCCGCCGCGACGATGCCTTTGCCGACGCCGTGGCCCTGCTACAGGAAAAGTGGCCGGAGAGCGCCGACCGCCTGCGCCTGGAATGGGCCGAAGCCCTCACTGGCAAAGGCCTCTGGCTGCAAGCCGTCGACGTGATCTGGAGCCTGCCCGCCGAGCGCGAGCGCGCCGCGCAATGGCTGCTCAATGCCGAAGCGGCGGGCGGCCAGTTGGCGATTGGCGCGCTGGTCAAACGCGCCATCCTCTTGCCCGACACGCTCGATGCCTACAGCGACTGGGTCGAGCAACTGCGCGACGACCCCAAGCGCCCTGCCGAACGCGGCGTGCTGGCCCGCGCTCTGCTGGAGCACAAAACCCGCGGCGGCGCGCTGGCGTGGCTGGCCGGCGCCATCGCCAATGCCGTTGTCGCCGACCAGGCGGGCGGCCACGGCCACCTGACGCAGGATCAACTCAAGGCCCTGATCACAATGAGCAAGGACAGTCTCCTGCTCAACGACCTGCCCAACAAAGCTCCGCCGCGCGCAACGCAGGTGCCGTTGGACAGCGTCGACGCAGCGCAGGAATGGACCGCCCCGGAGCTGGGCAGCCGGCCAATCGTCGACGTCGTGCCGCTCGACGACCAGCGCTACCTGATCGCCCTCGGCGAAGCCGGCGCGGCGGTGATCGACGCCCAGGGCAAGACGCTCTTCCACTTCCCTGTGCCTGCCCAGGCCATCGTCATCGGCCACAGCCGTCAGGTTGCGTTGGTGGTGGCCAGGCGCAGTGATGTCTGGCGCGTCAGCAAGCTCGATCTGGTCAACCGCAGCGCCCTTGACCTTGGCGTGTTGCGTTTCGACGTCTTCGCCCGCTCGTTCGACGGCACCGGCTGGACCATTGGCCGGGAGCACCAGTTGCGGGTGGTCGATGCCGACCGCGACTTCACCACCTTGTGGCATGTCAGCGACTTGCCGGGTCGCGTGCTGGCGCTCAAAGAAGACGAACACAACGAATCCCTTTGGCTGCACGGCACCGATGGCAGCGGCCACGTGTGGCATTACCGTTTGCCTGAACGGCGGCTGGCGGGCAACGACGCGCTGCCGGGGCTGAAGCATGAAAACAGCTTCCTGCTGCTGACGGCCGACGGCGACGTTACCGAAGTGGGCCTCAAGCTCAAACCCGGCGCCGACGCGATTCTGGTGCTGGATCGCCAGGGCAACCGCAAGGGCTATCGACTGCCCGGTTTCGAAGAAAACTGGCCGACAGAGACGCCGCTGAACCTCAGCCTGTCTGGGTCGTGGCTGGTCGTCTGTTATGCCTTGGCTGGCGAAGACACGCGGGTGCACTTCATCCA
Organism: Pseudomonas sp. Marseille-P9899; assembly: GCF_903166565.1. Classification (NCBI taxonomy): domain Bacteria; kingdom Pseudomonadati; phylum Pseudomonadota; class Gammaproteobacteria; order Pseudomonadales; family Pseudomonadaceae; genus Pseudomonas; species Pseudomonas sp. Marseille-P9899. Next base: position 97,890 of record NZ_CAESCG010000005.1, on the reverse strand, counting down.
TCGCAGCAGCGACCGACTCTGCGCCAGCCTCGACTGGCCGGCGGCGGACGTGCAGGTCAGGTGCGTGGGGAGTGACTGGATGCTGTTTGACGGGCAGGGACGGCTGAGCCATATCAGCGTGGCGGAGGGGTGGCAGAGGAATGTGGTGGTGAATTGAGGCGGCCCGTACTCGCGGAGGGAAAAGGCTCACCGTGAGGTTAATGCCAGTCAGTTAAACCAATTGGGGCCGCTTTGCGGCCCTTCGCGAGCAAGCTCGCTCCCACATAGTTGTGTACAACAAAACACTGACCCAAGGTTTTGCTCAGTGTCCTGTGGGAGCGAGCTTGCTCGCGAAGGACTGCAAAGCAGCCCCAATATGGACGCTGAAACGCTAACTAACTGGCATTAACCGTGAGGTGGGTCTTTTTGGTCTTCGCCTTGAGAAATGCTTCGCAGAGAGTTGCGCAATCGCTGACGGCTTTCTGTGTGTCGTGCGAGCATTCTCAGGACCGCCGGTCTCAAATGAGCCGACCACTTTCATCCTATGAATTGATCCGCTTAAGGCGTCATCAGGAGGACTCAGTGAAGTTCCCAATTATCATTCACAAAGACCCCGACTCGGATTACGGCGTAACCGTTCCCGACGTCCTTGGCTGCTTTAGTGCAGGTGAGACTGTTGAAGAAGCGTTGGATAACGTGCAGGAAGCGCTGGCGCTGCACTTCGAAGCACTGGTGGCTGACGGCGAGCCTCTGCCGCAAGGCCACCCGATCGATGCTCACTTGAATAACCCGGACTACGCCGGCGGTGTGTGGGCGGTGGTCGATTTCGACGTCACGCCCTATCTGGGAAAATCCGTCCGCTTCAATGCAACGCTCCCCGAGCATCTGCTGCAGCGCATCGATGATTACGTGAAGAACCACCCCGAGCAGAAAAGCCGCTCCGGCTTTCTGGCATCTGCTGCATTGCGCGTGCTTTCTGGCGCTTGAGCCGACGTCCAGATAGCGCCGTGTCCGTCACGCGAACGCCAGAATTATTGCCGCCCGAAAGGTGTGCAGGAACCACGTCACTCGTTCGGTATCTCTTGGGTGCTTTCCTGGCCGAGACCTATTCGGCTCAAAAAATGAGCCGAATAACGAATTTATTCGGCTCACGCGGGCCCGCGCACCCTCAACCGATCAGAAATCCCAACGCGTCGTCACCATCACATTTCGCGGATCGCCGTAGTACGCCGAGTCGTAGAAACCGATGTTGGTGAAGTATTTCTTGTCGAACAGGTTGTTGACGTTGACCGTCGCCGACAGGTTGTCCGTGAACTGGTAGCGGGCCATCAGGTCCACCAGCCAGTACGGATCCTGGGTGAATTTCTCGTACCGCCCGGCGCGGTTGTCGTAGCCCCAGTTGTACACCGTCTGCCAGCCAGCGCTCTGCCAGCGCGCGCCGCCGCCAACCGTGAGCTTGTCGAGGCTGCCCTTCAGTTTGTAGCTGGTGTAGAAGCTGACCTGGTCTTCCGGCTCCCAGGTCGCGACCTTGTCGCTGTCATCGTTGCGGCTGACCTTGTGGGTGTAGCCCGCCTGCAACTGCCAACCTGGGCTGAGCTCGCCGGAAATCTCCGCTTCGTAGCCCTTGGTCTTGGTCTTGGTGCCCACGTAGGAGTACTCGGCGCCCGGCGTGGAGTTGAACAGGGTGTCGGCGATCGGGCGGTTTTCTTCGTGGACTTCGAAGTAGGCGAGGCTGGAATTCAGGCGGCCGTCGAAGAATTCACCCTTGAGCCCGAACTCGTAGTTCTTCCCTTCATTGGGATCGAGCATCTTGCGTGTGCGGTCGCGGTATTGGGTCTGCGGCTGGAAGATCTCGGTGTAGCTGGCGTAGGCGGAGAAGTTGTCGTTGAGGTCGTAGACCAGCCCGGCGTAAGGCACGACCTTGCCACTTTCCTGGGTGTCGCTGGTGCCGGTGACCTGGTAATTGGCAATCCGCGAACCGAGCAACAGGTGCAGGTCATCCATCAGGCTGAAGCGGCCGGTGAGGTAGGTACCGGTCTGCCGGGTGGTCTCGTCGTTGATCTTGGTCGGCTGGTTCCACAGCGGTTCGATGGCTTCGCCGTGCCATTGGTAGAAGTCGTAGGAGTTGTTGAAGTAAGTGGCGTTGGAGAAGTCCTTGCCCTTCCATTTGGAGATGGAAAGAGACTGGCCGATTACCAACTCGTGTTCACGGCCAAACAGCTCGAACGGCCCGCTGGCGTAGGCGTCGAGACTGTCGCTGGTGGTTTCGCCGGTGTATTTGCGGGCGTAGATCGAACTGGCCGTGGCCGAATCCTGGGAGATGTAGCCCAAGGGGGCGTCGTAGCCGTTGATCTGGTGGTTGTATTGGCCTTTGGCGACCCAGCCATTGTCGAAGTTGTGTTCCAGCGTGGCGAACACCGTGCGGCTGTATTGCTCCCAACTGCTCCATTTCGGGCCGTTGTTGAAGGCGCGGGGCAGGTCGAGTTTGTTGCCGACCGCATCGAAGATGGTGCGCGTGCCGGTCCAGCTCGAACCCTTGGGCTCGCTGTCCTGATAGTCGGCGCCCAGGGTCAACAGGGTATCCGGGCTCAGGTCCACCTCAAGAATGCCGTAGTAGACCTCGGTCTTGCGCGAATAGTGGTCGAGGAAGGATTTCTTGTCCTGATAGGCCGCCACTGCCCGGCCGCGCACGTTGCCGGTGTCGGTCAGCGGGCCGCTCACGTCGATCTGCGTGCGGTAGTTGTCCCAGGAGCCGGCGCCGACTTCGATGCTGCTCTTGAAGTCGGACGTGGGCTTCTTGCGAATCAGGTTGATGGTGCCACCCGGGCCGCCGGCGCCGGTCAGCAGGCCGGTGGCGCCTTTGAGCACTTCGACGCGGTCGTACAGGGCCATGTCCGTCAGCGTCTGCCCGGCCGAGTACTGGGCGTCACGCAGGGTCGGCATGCCGTCGTACTGGAAGTTGACGATGGAGAAGCCGCGAGAATAGTAGTTGGTACGTTCGGTGTCGTAGGTCGAGACCGTGATGCCCGGCGTGTGGCGCATCACGTCATCGATGGCGGTCAGGCCGAAATCGTCCATTACCTGGCGAGTCACCACCGAAATCGATTGCGGCGTCTCCCGCGGCGTCAGCACCAGGCGCGTGGCCGTGGCGATGGTGCCGGGGGTGTACGAGCCGCTGCCTTCGGTGATGGTGCCCAACTGGTTCGACGTCACCTCGGTGGCGCCCAACTCCAGCGCCGCTGACGCCTGGCTTGCGACCAGCACATAACCGCCGTTGCCCTGGCGCTCGGCCCGCAGGCCGCTGTTGCCGAGCAGGCGCGCCAGACCCTCATCGACGCTGTACGCACCGTCGAGCCCGTTGGTGGTGAGGTTGCGCGTCTGCTCGGTGTCGAACGAAATCGTCACCCCGGCCTGCACGCCAAACTGGGTCAGGGCGTTGCCCAGCGGGCCCGCCTTGATCTGATAAGTGCCCTGGCTCTGCGCCATGGCCTGGGCCGGCAACAGCGCCAGGCCCGGCAGTGTGGCGAGGGACGCACCCAGCACCGCGAGGCGAACCGCGCGGCTTATCCTGGTCGTGCTGATGAGGGGTGACTGACGCATGGATGATCCTTCCGTTGTAATGGCAGAAACTCGCTGTGATCGCGGCGTATGTCATTGACGGATGAGAATCAAAATCAGCAAGGTCGCGGACAGACTATTTGCAACAACGGCTCAAACCGCCTCGATGCTGACCCAATAGCGCGTCAGATAACGGACCTGCACCGGTAGGGTTCGTCCGAGGTTTTCCAGGATCGTATCGGTGTCGTCGACACGGAACGCGCCAGAAATGCTCAAGCCGCTAACCGCTGCCGCACAGCGCAGCACGCCGGGGCGATAGCGCTCCAGTTCTTCGATGAAATCGCCCAGGCGCCAGTCGTTCACGCTGAGCATGCCCTGGGTCCAGGCGCTGGCGCCGGAGGGCAGCGCGGTGACCGCACTCACCTGCGCGAAATCGAAGCTGGCCTGCTGCCCGGCGTTCAGCCGCGACACCCGCTCGGGATAGTCGAGCGGACGCAGCTCGACCGCATCCTCCAGCACGCCGACCCGCGTGCGCCCGTCCAGTTGCCGCACGCAAAAGCGCGTGCCGAGGGCGCGCACGCTGCCGTCCTCGGTGTGGACGATGAACGGGCGTTGGGCTGGGTCCTTGGCGGTCTGGATCATGATCTCGCCGCGCAGCAACTGCACCCGCCGCTGCTGCCCGTCAAAGTGGATATCCACTGCGGAGTTCACGTTCAGGTGCAACTGCGAGCCGTCTTCCAGATGAAGCGCGCGGCGTTCGCCAGAACCGGTGCGTTGCTGCGCGAGCATCGCCCGATACGGCACCTGCTCGCTGGCCAGCCAGGTGCCGCCGACGGCGACGAGCATGCCGAGCACCTTCAGCACATCCCGCCGCTGAGCCTGCGCCGCGCTCAAACCAGAGAGGGCGGCTTTCGGCGAGACTTGCGCCCATTGTTGCTGCAGCAATTCCACCCGTGCCCACGCCGCCGCGTGCTGCGGACTGGCCCGCAGCCACGCCTGCCAGGCCAGGGTTCGCGCGTCGTCGCGGGTGCCGTCATTGAGCTGCACGTACCAGGTGGCAGCGGCCTCCAGCACCGCGAGGTCCGGCGTGCTGCTCATGCGGGTTCGACCAGCAACAGGCAGCGGGTCATGGCGCGGATCAGATGATTCTTCACCGTGGTCACCGACACCTCGAAGCGCTCGGCGGCGGCCGCGTAGGTCAGCCCCTCAAGCTGCACCGCGAGAAAAATCTCCCGGGTGCGGCTGCCCAGCTCATCGAGCATCGCGTCGATCGACATCAGCATCTCGATGATCGACAGCCGCACCTCCGGCGACACCTCCACCGGCTCCGGCCGCAGCGCCAAGGCTTGCAGATAGGCCTGCTCGATGGTGCGGCGGCGCGACTTGTCGATCAGCAGCGAGTTGGCGATGGCGCTCAGGTAACCGCGCGGCTCGCGGATCGGCCCGGCATTGCGGGCCGTCATCACCCGGATGAAGGTGTCCTGCGCCAGGTCGGCGGCATCGGCGGTGTTGCCCAGCCGAACCCGCAACCAGCCCTTGAGCCAACCGTTGTGCTCGCTGTACAGCCGATGAAGCGCCGAATGATCAAGTGCCGACATGGGAGGGTGCCAAAGCGTTAATGGTAATCGGTCGCATTATCTTGGCGGGTGGGGTTGTGCGCAAGGGGCGTTTATCCGGCGCTGGCGGACAGCTTCTCCAGAAAGCGCATCAACAGACTCTCTTCATCCCGCAGCCCCTTGCGGGCGGTGGCCAGCCGCAGACTGCCCAATTCTCCGGCATGAAAGGCCGCGATCAGCGCCGGGTGGATGTAGCACTTGCGGCAGACGGCCGGGGTATTGCGCAGCTCGGTCGCCACTTCCGTGACCATCGCGACCACATGCTTTTTCGCCGTGCTTTCAGGCTGCCACTCCAGCTCGCGCAGCAGAGTCAGCGCCAGAGCGCTGCCGCCCCAGGTGCGATAGTGCTTGGCGGTGAACTCGGCACCGGTCAGCTCCTGCAGGTAGCGATTGATATCGCTGGACGTCACGCTGTGGCGCTCGCCGTTTTCATCCAGGTACTGGAACAACTGCTGGCCGGGCAATTCCAGACAGCGCTTGATGATCCGCGCCAGCCGCCGGTCATTCACGCTGACCTCATGCTCGATGCCGCTCTTGCCGCGAAAGTGAAAACGGATCGTGCTGCCGCTCACCTCGACATGCCGATTGCGCAGCGTGGTCAGCCCGTAGGAGCGGTTCTCTTCGGCATAACGGGTGTTGCCGATGCGGATCAGCGTGTCATCGAGCAACAGGATCACCGTGGCCAGCACCTTCTCCCGGCTGTGCAGCGGCAGGGCGAGATGTTGCTGCAAGGTTTCCCGCAGCGCCGGCAGCGCCTTGCCGAAGGCCAGCAGGCTGGCGTACTTGTCCGCGTCGCGCACCTCGCGCCAGCGCGGGTGATAGCGGTACTGCTTGCGCCCCCGCGCATCCCGGCCGGTGGCTTGCAGATGACCGTTGGGGTCGGCGCAGATCCACACATCGGTGTAGGCGGGCGGCACCGCGAGCGCGTTGATACGCGCCACCACCTCGGCATCACGGATGCGCTCGCCCTGACTGTCGAAGTACGCGAACTTGCCGCGCAGCTTGCGCCGGCGGATGCCGGGGAGGGTGTCGTCCACGTAATGCAGGCCGGCGGGAAGGGCTTGGGATTCGCTCACGTCGAGGGCCTGTGGGTTTTCCAGTTGTCGATACTGGATTAGCCCGGTTGGCGGGGGATTTAGTTCCGTGTGTTTCAACGGGGCAGTAAGGGGGAAGGGTGTCCTTGCCTCGTTGGGGGATGGGCTGTAGGCTTTCGCGGTCGCTGCGAGATAGCGATCGGGTTTGGTCGCCCGTCTAAAAAGTGTGCAAACAGATACATCCTCCATGCGTACAGGCGCGTCTGCGTTTGTTGCGTGTTATGGCGGCTGTGTGCGGGAGGCATTCGTGCCTGCCGGGTTTGCCTCTTTGTCCCGGTCGACCAATCCGTACACAGTCGTCACCAATCTGTTTGGTCGCGGAACGGTGATGGCTCCACTTAAGGAGGAGATTCATCATGAATAAAATTGTTCCAGATCCCCCGCAAGCCATTCTCGGCAAAACAGCCGCTCTCGTCTTTGGGCAGTGCAATGCCGGCCACCCGCCCTTGTTCACCGTCCGCGCCGACATCGACGCAGAAGACGCCTTGGTCCACGCCTCGCTGCTCCTGCAAGGCATCTACGACACCCTCCAGCAAACCTTCGAAAACGCAGATCTGCCCATCAGCAACGGGCTCCTGCTTGCGCCGATGCATTCGGCGGAAATGGCGAAAGGGTTGGTGGATGCGGTGTTGGATGGGATTGAGATGAGGCGGTTGGGGGTGAGTAGTTAGAAGCCCGCTGACGAAGGCTCGCCGTGAGGCGGGCCTTTGGGGGGGGTGGGGAAAAGGGCTTCTCGGTATATATATTCGATATCAAGAAAAATGAGTGTTGGCTTATTGAGTGGGTTAGCCAGCGAAATGGCAGTGTCTATATGAAAGATATTCTCTCGAGCGCTGAATATGACAAATGGTGCAAACATGTTGTTAAGTATTTGGTCGGCATGAGTTACTGTTCCTTTAGTTAATATGATGATGGGTGAAAAAATGAAGCGTGATAAAGGCGAAGCCACTGAACTAGATTCCTTCATAGCTAACATTTCACCAATACTTGATGGTCTGAATGATCAGAAAGCTACGCTGTCCCAACTGTTGTCTGCATGTCATGATCCCATTGAAAGTGATAAAGATTTAAAGGAGCGGATGATGCTAATTGATGAGCTTTATTCACTCGCAGACAGTGAACATCATGTCGCCGCGCGCTTTGCGGAATTGGTGGCTGATCGTGTGTATGAGTATGAGAATGAACCAGTGTTGATCCCTTGATTATCTCAATTGGAAGCATTAAAAAGAATGCAAGTTTATTTTCCGGTCACGTAGAAAATAAATCTGCTCCAGATGTTCCCTAGATATTAAGATTTTATTTTGAAATTAGCGTCGCCGTGATGATGCCCAGTTAGTGATGCAAATAATGTACCTGTTAGCTCTACATTTGTGCGAACTATGTTTTTGTTTGTCTTATAAAAGTCTGAACTTACACAGAGCTGAAGTTTTTTTACATTCCTTACCTCAATGGTTTGCTCGGTTTCTATGCAGTTTGTATAAAATGTTACTGGTTCTGGTAGAACTAGCATCCAGTAAGTTTCTATTTCATCAGTCTCGAATGACTCGTAATTTGGCGGGCCTGGAAATGCCTCTCTCCACACAAATCCTTTAAGGGTTATTACTTGGTCTTCATATATTTGCTTAACAGTCTTGTTTCTTTTGCTTTTCCATTCGAGCTCTAAATAAATAAGTTTATCAACTGCTTGATACCAATTGTCTCTATGGTTTCTGAGTTCGGATGATGAATATTTTGTGCCCTTGGGGTGAAGGGGGTTGTAATGACCTGCTTCTGCGTGGCAGTCATAGCAAAGAGGTATACAGTTTTCAAATGACGAGGTCCCGCCTTTTGACTCCATTACAATGTGGTGCAGCTCAATATTTCGCCCGCAAAATCGATGGCAGACACAGCATCTTCTTGCACAGGCGAGCAGCGCGCGCTCTTTTAATTTGACCGGCCACATGTATTATTTACCTAGTTCAGAACTAATTGGTTTCGTGCGGTGTTATCGCGCAGAGACCAGCGACCGAAGGACTCGAGGTGAAGTGTATTGCTAGGCTTCACGTGAAGTTCTCGCATACATCCCAGGGCGGGGGTAAGCATTCCTTGTTCCTCTCAATATCTGCATATAGGCGCAGGGGCTTAGAGTTTTGAGTGTAGTGTAGAGGAGGTATAGAACATAAAGGACTTGCTTGCTTGACCAAAAGGGGAGGGGGATGAGTTTATTCCTCGTAGAGGCCCCGTGGGCGGTTGCCCCCAAACACTGCCCCTCAAACCGCGTGCACTCCTGAGTTTCGACGAACCCCAAAAATGAAAAAACGCCAAAAGGCGGGTTTTCGGGGGGGCAGAGATGTTGAAAGCCCTTTCTGAACCCTTATATGGTGAGGCATCAGGGGGCGAACGAGTTTATAAAACATTGGTGAAATTCAGTTTTATAAGCCAGTTCAGTGAAGAGCATCCCTATTTGTATCATTTTTGCTTCCACCGTGTTGGTGGATGCCACAAAATGCCCCCAGTCCCAGACTAAATCTCGCCCACTTCTATCGCACATCCAGTGATCGGTTGGCCGGAGTAAATGCGCGTGAAACTACCATGCCGCTACTTTCTATTTCTGGGGTTATTTCTGAAGTTGCATAGATTAGCTGGAATTGGGGTTTGTAGTTAGCACACTCCTCAATAATGATGTTTTGTAAGTTATGGCTTCTGTTTTTTTCCATTCCGCCATCATCAATTCCGTCCAAAATCATTAATCTTGGGATTCTCATTTCAGGAATTTCCAAGCTTGTCGTTAACAAGGCTAAGTGGAATATGTGTCGTAAGACTACCGCTGAGCTTTCCGAGAAATTCCTGGAGCCATTTACATAAACAGAGTTCTCTTCAAAGTCAAATTTTACTGATTCGGCGTTTATGAATTCGACTTGAAGGGGTAGATCTTTTTTTAGAAGTCGGATTACATTTCTTTCGACGGCTTTAGCGACTTCTAGCTTTCGACTTTCTTGAGCTAGTTCAAGGGATTTAATTGTATCGTTGAGAGAGCTTTGCTCCCCGGAGAGCTTATCACGCTGAGATTGTAGTTCTTTGATTATCAAAGAAAGCTTCTGTTTTTCGTAAGCTTGCTTGATTTCTTCATCAAGCGCTCCAAGTTCTCGAACCGTTTGTTCGAGAAATATCTCGGCATCGCTTGACCAGGTTTGAGAAACCGCCTTATATTCTTTTTCTAATTTCTTAACTTCAGCGCTGGCGATAGGGATATCCTTTTTAAGAGTGTTCGCTTCCTCCTCTTTTAATTTAACTATAAGATTTGATTCTTTGATTTGAATTGAGAGCTCATTTCGCATTCTCAACATTTGAGCGCCATTCTTATCCTGTATGCTGGATTTGCAAAGATGGCAAGTGTGGGGGGTGTCACTAGGCTTTATTTCAGACAAGCATCCAGGGCAAAACTGGAAAGAAAGGTTTTCGAAGTAGTCGCGTGTAACTTTGGACTCGTCAAGGTTTTCAATCCTAGAGGAAAGTTCTTTTATGAAAAGATTTGAATCAAGGATTTCTAATTCTAATGACGCTAGTTTGTCTTTCAGAACTGATTCGTAACCTTTTGCTGTGCTCAATTTCTTACGCAGCGACTCGTTAACTTTGCTCGCGTCGCTAGCCTCTTTTCGTGAGACTTCTCGATCTTTCTTGAAAGTCTCGATGCGAGATGCGAGATCTGCTCTATTTTTCTCAAGCTTTGTTATTGCCGTTGTGGGGTCTGCTAATTCTGGTGTTTGTCCGGATCTACCTAGGACACTAAATATCCCACGAAGCTCGGAAATTTTTTTCTCCAGTTCCCGTTCGATTTCTCTAACTCTAAGCTGGGCATTATAAAGCTCATCGCTATATATGCCGCTCAAGTATCCGCCAATAGTTTCACGGGTGAGTGCACTATCGAATGAATCGATCCTAAATATAGGACTATGAACGGATGGTTGGTCCGCGTAAATAACTCTAAGCATCTGATGCATAGTGATATTTGAGGCCCCGGAACCTTGGGCTTGAGGGATGTCAAGTGCGCCAAATAGTGCCTGAGTGAAGCTTATTTTTTGCTCTGATCTTTTAAAAGGGTAGCGCTCCCACTGATCAGCACTCGCTTTGGAGGAATCGGCCATTCGTCCCCAGAAGAAAGACATAGGTCTCATTGTCTGGGTGCTTATTTCTCTCATGAGTGTGACTGGAATGCCGTTAAGCTCAACCTCAACAATAGTAAAGTTGCATTTTAAAGCTTGAGGCTTCCACCGTATGTTTTCTGCTCCGAGCGAATATGCAAGGAGGTCCATAATAGTAGTTTTTCCGGAGCTATTTCGCCCTCGAATGACGTTAACGCCTTCGTGGAAGTCGGCATTGAAAGCAGTGTGACCACCTTGCTTTACTACTAGGTTGCAAACTTTCAGAGTCGGCTTAATTAATGTCATATCTATACTCTAATAGATCGGTCCTGTGTTTTAGCCCGTTTATCCCTTGAAGAGGGATGGCTGATAGCTCTTTAACCAGGAACTCAAAGGTTTCCCCTGAGGTGATCTCGAAATTCGAAATTTTCTCTTTTATTTGCTCAGGTATTGCATTTGAGGTAATTATTTTCAACTTGCCCTTTTCAAAAAGGTCAAGATCTATGAAGCCCGAGGCAGCTATATTTCGCAGTGCAGATGTTTGAATTTCCGCCATGTCACGGAATACATTCTTTGGATTAATAGGGTCTCGGTAGATATTGGCGGCGGCTTTTGCAATTTTTCGGCCGTGGGCCAAGCCGTTTGGAAGCCTGACGCTGGCAATTGCTGATGGAAAGGTTAAATAAAAATCGCAGATCCTCAGAAGATCAATCTCTGCTTCTTTCAATGCCACCGCTAGGGCAAGCATTCTGAAAACGCAGTGATAAGCGTCAAACGCTGGGTGGTATATCAGCATCTTTGTCCCACCGTATGTGGCAATTTCCAGCGAGAAAATATAGTAGGCCCAATAAATCCTTTACGGTGAATTCTAAGAAATTTTCACCGAGCATAGACTTTATGGTAAATAAAGCTTGATTTATGGATAAATCTACATCTTGGCGATTGCCGCCACTTTCAATGATTGGTGTTACGGTTAGCATATAGATAGTGTGAAGCTCGTCGAGAATAATAGTGAACACGCGTTGAGCGCTTCTCGAAGTTTGATACTTCATTATCAGTTTTGCTGCGGTTTCTTTTTGCTGTATGGCAAAATTTAACATGTCGAGGCGACCGCTTGACTTCAGTTTCTCCTCTAGCCCGCGCACATCTCCGTCAGTTGGAACTGCCATGTAGTGCTGCAGCTTGTGTGAGAAACCAGTGCTAGCAGGGTCGCCTACACCATCAACTTTAAGTTTTGCATATAAAAGTGCAAGCTCGTCAGAGGATGGCGAGTTGATGACGTTGTACGTGTTATGTTTGATAACGTCGCGGCCAGCGTTGTCGCCGCCAATGACATTATCTGACTGTCTTGTATACAATGCGAGTCAACGCCTTGTTTGTTTTTTTATATCGCCGCCAGCCATGTCACCACCCACGGTATTACCCTTTTGAGAGGCGGAGCTGTTGCGGGAATTTCTGGAAGAAATTTTTGTAATGGCAACTTTCAAAGTCCAGCCTGTACCTAGACCAGCTATAAAAGTGACAATATAAGAGAGATATTCCATTATCTGGCCTCACCAGCTAAACGTAAGTTGGATCTGTGCGCTATCTTTGCGATCGTAGCTTATGGCCATTATTGCGTAAAGCCTCTTTTGCTCACTTAGAAAAAGCACAGAAAAAGGGGACCAGAAAAGGAGAAAAAGGGGACAGATTTTTTTGTCCCGCCTCCAGAGCTGCGGGCTCTGCTGCTGAGCGGACATGCCGCGAGCTGCTGGGTTGGGTGACGCAGCGATTCAATGACTGGAACATGCCTGGCTGTCAGTCAGGACAAGGCCGTTCACTGGCCGTATTCACAAAGCCATGTGCGATCAGGGCAGCAGCAGTAGGGTGCGCCAGGGCTACCCTTTTTAGAGATGGCTACCACAAGAACCTGATAGCACCCCAAAACGAAAAAACCCGCCAAAAGGCGGGTTTTTCGGGAGTTCCAGAGATATTGAAAGCCTTCTCTGAACCCTTATATGGTGCCGGCACCAGGAATCGAACCCGGGACCTACTGATTACAAGTCAGTTGCTCTACCATCTGAGCTATACCGGCGGTAGGGCCGCCATTATAGCGATCGGTTTGGATCTGTAAACCACTTCCTTGCAATCCTGTTTGAAGCCCCGTATTTCGGGGCTTTTGGCGTTTGGGGTGGGGCGTTTTTTGGCTGGCTGGGGGTGGTGCCAGTGGGACGTGGTTGTCTGGGTTGCGGCCGCTGTGCGGCCGTTCGCGAGCAAGCTCGCTCCCACATAGCCTGCACAGGTTGGGGAGCGGTGGTCGTGAAACGGGATCTGAGCTGCGGCCGCCTAATTCGCTTTAACGCTTATGCACAAACCACATCGACCTCTTGCACCCCATGCAAGGGCGCTGCCGCGACAGAGTGTCGCGCGACCAAATGGCTGTTTTTGCTGGCCTTTAGCAGATGAGCCGAAAAGCCTCAAGTGGAAAAATCCGACGCGACGGGCGTGGTTCACGTTTTTGCGGGGAAGTTGCCCACAGAGTTATCCACAGGTTGTTCCGCCAGCAGCATGAGGTTGCGCGGGGTGAGGGGGTGGGGGCAGAAGGTGCCGAGGCGGACGTTGTAGCCCCGTTCGCGCAGGTAGAGCGCGCGGTCGAGGACGAGCCAGAGTTCCAGCGGGCGGCGGAAGAGGTTGCGCAGCAGTTCGAGGTTGCGCACTTCGGCCAGGCGCTGCCAGCCGGCAGCTTCCAGTGCGGCCCAGTCCGGGGCTTCCTTTATTGGCAAACCTTTGAGGTCGGCGAGGTCGCGGCAGTAGTCGGCGAAGGGCTTTTGTAGCCAGGCGCTGGGCAGCGAAGGGGTGGGCAGGTAGTCGTCGGTCTGGCGCAGTTGTCGTTGCAGCAGGTCGAAGCCGAGGCGGCGGGCCATGGACTGGTCGCGCTGGCGGCGGACGCGGCTGCCAGCGGTGACGGTCTCGCTCAGCGGCAGGCCAAGGTCGTCGAGGTCGAGTTGCAGGGCGGAGGCGCGGGCGGCTGTGGATAACGGTTGGTAGCGCGGGCCGGCGGTGCGGTTGTAGCAGCACGGGGCGATGGCCAGTTGCGGGCAGCCGGCGGCGCTGGCGAGTTGCATGAGGCGCACGTGGAGGTCGCCGCAGGCGTGCAGGGCCACGGGGGTGTGCTCGGCGCCAAGGCGAGCGGCGGCGCTGTCGGCCATGACGTCCTGGAGGTGGTGGCTCGCCGGAAGGTGATGGTGCTGGCTGAGGTGTTCACCGGCGGCGACCAGGGTGGGGTCGTATTCCAGGCAGGTGAGGTGTTGGTCCGGGTGCAGCAGGCGTCGGCCGAGGTGGCCTTTGCCGGCGCACCAGTCGAGCCAGTGGCTCGGGCGGCGGGCAAAGTTGAGGTGGGCGGCGAAGGCTTCGATCTGTTGCCATTTGCGGCCGGGGACGTCGGTGCTCAGGCGCGGCGGTGCCGGGGTGAGGGCGATTGTGGATAAGTCGCCAAGGGCGGACAGCGTCTGGGCTTCGGCGGCGAGTTGTGGATAAGGCGCCGGGGCCGGGACGGTGTGAGGCTGGTTATGGGCGGACTCAGCCTGTTCCAGTGTGCGGGCGCGTAGCCACTCGGCGAGCTGCGGGTGGGTGGCTTCCCACGGCAGGTGCAGGGTGGTGAAGGGGCGCGGGTGCCAGAGGGGGTGATGCTGGCGGAGGAAACGGTCCAGGGCCTGGAAGCGGGGTAGGAGTTGGTCGTTTTCCAGGTGGGACATGGGAGTGGACCGGGGTTGGGCTGTGTGGGGGATTTGAGGGACTCATCGCTGGCAAGCCAGCTCCCATAGGATGTGTGGGGGGAGTTAGATCTAGGCCAGCTCCCACAGAGGGTGAGTCTGTGGGAGGTGGGTTAGATCAGCGGCCTTGTGCGGCGTCCACCCGCAACCAGCGTTCCAGCCCTTTGAAGCCTTGCACCAGCACGAAGGAGATCACCAGGTAGAACACGCCCGCAGCAAAGAAGATCTCTACCGGCATGTAGGTCCTGGCGATGATGGTGCGGGCCATGCCGGTGATATCCAGCAGGGTGACCGTGCTGGCCAGGGCGCTGGCCTTGAGCATCAGGATCACTTCGTTGCTGTACGCCGGCAAGCCGATGCGCGCGGCGCGCGGCAGCATGATGTGGAGCATCGCGGTTGCGCGGGACATGCCCAGCGCCCGCGCTGCTTCGATCTCGCCCCGCGGGATGGCCTGCAGCGAGCCGCGCAGAATCTCGGCGATATAGGCCGCGGTGTGCAGGGTCATGGTCAGCGCAGTACACCAGAACGGGTCGCGCAGGTACGGCCATAGCGCGCTGGACTTGACCGCCTCGAACTGCGCCAGGCCGTAGTAGACCAGGAACAGTTGCACCAGCAACGGTGTACCCCGGAAGAAGAAGATGTAACCGTAAGGCACGGCGCGCACATACCAGAGCCGCGACGACCGGGCGATGCCCAGCGGGATGGCGATGATCAGGCCGACGATGACCGAGATGGCCAGCAGCTCAAGCGTGAGCGTGGCGCCCTGGGCCAGGCGTGGCAGCCACTTGATGATGACTTCCCAATTCATGAGTTGGCCCTCGCGAAGCCGCGTGCGGCGCGTTTTTCCATGAAGTGCATGCCAGTCATGGCCAGTACGGTCAGGCCGAGGTAGATGAAGGCCGCCACCAGGTAGAAGGTGAAGGGTTCCTTGCTGGTGGTCACGCCGTTCTGCGCCTGACGCATGATTTCTTCCAGGCCGATCACCGAGACCAGCGCGGTGTCTTTCATCAGGATCATGAACAGGTTGCCGAGGCCAGGCAGGGCGAGGCGCCACATTTGCGGCAGGATCAGCCGCGAGAAAATACGGCCTTTGGACAGCCCCAGGGCCATGCCCGCTTCACGGTGTCCCTTGGGGATCGCCAGCAGCGCGCCGCGGAACACTTCCGTGGCGTAGGCGCCGAAGCACAGGCCGAGGGCGATGACGCCGGCGGCGAAGGCGCTGAGTTCCAGGCCGGGCATGCCGAGCAGTTCGCCCAGTTGGCTCATCAGGGTGACGGAGCCGAAATAGATGAAGAGCACCCAGAGCAGTTCGGGCACGCCGCGAACGATGGTCGAGTAGGTGCCGCCGATCCAGCGCAGCGGTTTGAGCGGCGAGGTCTTGGCCAAGGCGCCGAGCAGGCCGAGCACCAGGCCCAGGCAAAGCGCCGAGAGCGCCAGTTTGACGGTCACCAGCGTGCCGGCCGCGAGTGCCGGGCCGAATCCGTGTAGATCAATATTCATGGGCAGGAGTGTTCAAGGGACCGGCACCGCGCAAGGCGGTACCGGTCGGGGCGAATCAATAGATGCTGAACGGGAAGTACTTGTCGTTGATCTTCTTGTACGTGCCGTCGGCGATGATTTCTTTCAGCGCGGCGTTCAGCTTCTCGCGCAGCGGGTCAGCCTTGCGTACGGCGATGCCGATTTCGTCGCTTTCCACCACGGGCTCGCCTTTGAACTCGTAGTTTTTGCCGGCATCGGATTTCAGCCAGTCGTAGTTCACGTACTTGTCAGCCAGCAGTGCGTCGACACGGCCGGAGGTCAGGTCGAGGTAGGCGTTTTCCTGGGTGTCGTACAGGCTCAGCTTGATGTCGCTGCCGTAGGTGTCTTCCAGCCAGGTGCCAGACAGGGTGGCGCGCTGGGTGCCGATGGTCTTGCCCTTGAGGTAGTCCTTGTCGGTCTTGAAGTCGACGTTTTTCGGCGCGATGAACTGCAGCTTGTTGGAGTAGTAGCGGTCGGTGAAGTCAACGGCCTGCTTGCGTTCGTCGGTGATCGACAGCGAGGAGACGATGAAGTCGTACTTCTTGGCCAGCAGCGACGGGATGATGCCGTCCCAGTCGGAGGTGACCACTTCGCACTCGACTTTCATCTTGGCGCACAGGGCGTCGCCGATGTCTTTGTCGAAGCCGACGACCTGGCCGCTGGCGTCTTTGCTATTGAACGGCGGGTAGGCCGCTTCGATGCCCATCTTGAGTTTTTCGGCGGCCATGGCATTGGCCGAGAACACCAGCGTGGCGGCAGCGGCCAGGAGGAATTTCTTGTAGTTCTGCATGCGTGTTGCTCCGTTAGCGGTTGCTGGACATGAATTGCTTACAACGCGCCGAGGTCGGGTTTTCGAAAACCTGCTGCGGCGATCCCTGCTCTTCGATCAGGCCTTGGTGAAGGAAGACGACTTCGCTGGAGACCTGACGGGCAAAGCCCATTTCGTGGGTCACCAGGAGCATGGTCCGGCCTTCCTCGGCCAGGGCCCGGATGACGTTGAGGACTTCCTGGACCATTTCCGGGTCCAGCGCGGAGGTGGGTTCGTCGAACAGGATGACCTTGGGTTTCATGGCCAGGGTGCGGGCGATGGCCGCGCGCTGTTGCTGGCCGCCCGAGAGTTCGGCGGGGTAGCTGTGGCGCTTGTTGTGGATGCCGACCTTGTCGAGCAGCGCTTCGGCATGCTCGATGGCCTCGGCCTTGCTCTGGCCGAGCACGCGACGAGGGGCCTCGATGATGTTGTCGAGGATGCTCATGTGCGGCCACAGGTTGAAGTTCTGGAAGACGAAGCCGATTTCGCTGCGCAGGCGGTTGATCTGCTTGTTGTCGGCGGCCACCAGCTCGCCGTTGCGCGCGGACTTGAGTTTGAGCGTCTCGCCTGCCACCAGGATTTCGCCCTGATGCGGGTTTTCCAGCAGGTTGATGCAGCGCAGCAGGGTGGACTTGCCGGAACCGGAAGAGCCGAGGATGGAGATCACGTCGCCGTCGCGGGCGGTGAGGGAAATGCCCTTGAGAATTTCCTGGTCGCCGTAGCGTTTATGCAGGTTGCGGATTTCCAGTGCGGGCGTGGCCTGGGCCATGTGCGGTCCTCATTGATTCGGTGCGTTCTGCTGTTGGCGGCCTTCCTGGCGAGGCGCCACGCTAGCATAGCGCTCGGATCACAGCCAACAAGGTCGAGCAGGGTGGTCGGCCGCGGGAACGGCGGGTGTCGCATCGCTGCAGTGGACTGTCGCGCTGCTGTCCGCCGTTTCGCTTCGCGGGGCCGGAGCCATGATGAAAAAAGGCGCGATGGTGCCAGTTTTGGCCGCTGCTGGAAAGCCGTATTTGGTCGCGGCGATGGTTGGTAACACCTGGCTGGAGGCTTGGTTGCGCTTTGTGGTTGCACCTTTTGCGCGCCATGAATTTGCAAAGGTGTTACCTGTGGTTGGTTATGGTGCGCCCATTTCTAATTGTAAGTGGGTATTTCAGTAATCACGGAAAGTCGGGCAAGGTTGGCGACCTTTCGGTCAACGACTGGCTGAAAGCGCCGCAAGCCTTATGAATCGTGGTTACAGAGTGTTTCGGAATAGGCGGTCATCAAGCTGGCCCGCTCATTGCTATCAAGCTGCCACGAACCGCAGGGCGCCTCACAAGGGCATTGCGGCTCCAAACGCGGGAAGATCCCCCATTCTTTGCAAAGGTAGTTTTATGAGCGGTACGCACAATTCCAATGACCTCGCTCAGGGGCTCAAGCAACGGCATGTGACCATGCTGTCCATCGCAGGCGTGATCGGCGCCGGTCTGTTCGTCGGCTCCGGCCACGCTATCGCTGCCGCAGGTCCGGCCGTGCTGTTGGCATACGCCGCCGCAGGCACGCTGGTAGTGCTGGTGATGCGCATGCTCGGCGAAATGGCCGTGGCCTCGCCGGATACCGGTTCTTTCTCGACCTATGCCGACCGTGCCATCGGTCACTGGGCCGGCTTCACCATCGGCTGGCTGTACTGGTGGTTCTGGGTGCTGGTCATTCCGCTGGAAGCCAACGCCGCCGCAACCATCCTTAATGCCTGGTTCCCCGACGTGGCGATCTGGGTCTTCACCCTGGTCATCACCCTGTTGCTGACCGCGACCAACCTGTTCAGCGTGAAGAACTACGGTGAGTTCGAGTTCTGGTTCGCCCTGCTCAAGGTCGTGGCGATCATCGGCTTCATCATGCTCGGTCTGGCGGCGATCTTCGGCTTCATGCCGAACAGTCAGGTCAGCGGTGTCAGCCACCTGTTCGACACTCAAGGCTTCATGCCCAACGGCCTCGGCGCGGTGCTGGGCGCGATGCTGACCACCATGTTCTCGTTCATGGGTACTGAAATCGTCACTATCGCCGCCGCCGAATCGAAAGACCCGGGCCGGCAGATCAGCAAGGCGACCAACTCGGTGATCTGGCGGATCTTCCTGTTCTACCTCGTATCGATCTTCATCGTCGTGGCCCTGGTGCCGTGGAATTCGGGCGAGCTGGCTGAAGTCGGTTCGTACCAGACCGTGCTGCAACTGATGGGCGTGCCGCACGCCAAGGTGATCGTCGACATCGTCGTGTTGATCGCCGTGACCAGCTGCCTGAACTCGGCGCTGTACACCTCGTCGCGCATGCTGTTCTCCCTGAGCAAGCGCGGTGATGCGCCGGCCATGGCCCAGCGCACCACCTCCAGCGGCACGCCGCACTACGCGGTGCTGCTGTCTACTGCGGCGGCGTTCCTGACCGTGTTTGCCAACTACGTTGCCCCGGCGCAGGTGTTCGAATTCCTGCTGGCCAGCTCGGGCGCGATCGCGCTGCTGGTGTACCTGGTGATCGCTGTATCGCAACTGCGCATGCGCCGTCAGCGCATGGCGCGCGGCGAGAAGATCGACTTCAAGATGTGGGCGTTCCCGGTGCTGACCTGGGCGACCATCTTCTTCATCGTTGGCGTGCTGACCCTGATGCTGATCCGTCCGGATCATCGGGCAGAAGTGATCTCCACCGCTCTGCTGAGCATTGCCGTGGTTGCGGCGGGCCTGCTGGTGGCGCGCAAGCGCAAGGCCGAGAAGGCTGGGGCGTTGGTGCTGGATAACTGAAGCTGTTGAAGTGAAAGAAGGCCGCGCAATGCGGCCTTTTTTATTGCCCTGAAAAACTGCAGCAGCCTTCGTTCTATTTACGGAACGCTAAAGCCAGTTTTCACTATCTACCGCGCCAAAGGTTCTGAATTTAATCTTCTCCCATCAACGCGAAACACCAACCCTTACGAAGATCAGAACCTCAGGAGCAACGACCATGACCGCATTCAAATACAACCGCCTGAACAAAGACGACGCCGCTGTCCTGCTGGTGGATCACCAGGCTGGCCTGCTGTCCCTGGTGCGCGATATCGAGCCTGACCGTTTCAAGAACAACGTTCTGGCCCTGGCGGATCTGGCCAAGTTCTTCAACCTGCCAACCATCCTCACCACCAGCTTCGAACAAGGCCCCAATGGCCCGCTGGTGCCGGAACTGAAAGAACTGTTCCCGGATGCCCCGTACATCGCTCGCCCTGGCCAGATCAACGCCTGGGACAACGAGGACTTCGTGAAAGCGGTGAAGGCCACCGGCAAGAAGCAGCTGATCATTGCGGGTGTGGTAACCGAGGTGTGCGTGGCGTTCCCGGCACTGTCGGCTCTGGAAGAAGAATTTGAAGTGTTTGTGGTGACCGATGCTTCCGGCACCTTTAACGAGATGACCCGTGATGCGGCGCTGAATCGTGTGAGTTCGGCGGGCGCGCAACTGATGACCTGGTTCGGCGTGGCCTGTGAGCTGCACCGCGACTGGCGCAACGATGTCGAAGGTCTGGCGGCGCTGTGCTCGAATCACATTCCGGATTACCGGAACTTGATGACCAGCTATAACGCGCTGACTGCTGGCAAGTAAAAGCTGGGGCCGCTTTGCGGCCCTTCGCGAGCAAGCTCGCTCCCACAGAACCTTTTAAAGCCTTGGATCAGCGCTTTATCTGGCTAGGCTCTGTGGGAGCGAGCTTGCTCGCGAAGGCCTGCAAAGCAGGCCCAATAAGATACTGAAACGCTAACTGACGAGCATTACACGAGGCCGCAGCCTTTTCACTGCTCGCCAGCCACCTCAGCCTCAATCTGCTTCGCCGCCTGCTCGTACGCTTCAACGAACTCCGGGCTCTGGATCCAGGCGGTGGCCGTTTCCTGATCCGCCTCGTCCAGCCAGTCGCGATAGGCGCAGAGCACGCCATAGATGTAATCCGCCGCAGCGTCCTCGCCGTAGGTGGTGACCACCAACGAGAGCAGCGAGTCCCCAAGGAATACGCTGCACATCTCGGTCAGGCTGGTTGCCTGAGCCTCTTTCATCCCCTCGAACAATTCGTCGTAGAGACCGGCGCCCATGGCCGTCGCGAAGAACTCATCAACGGAGGGCGGGACGGTCTCCTTGTTCTTCGAGACATTGTTGCGCGTCACTCTTTTTTGCTTGGCCTTGCTGGCCGCACGCTTGGCGCGTTTTTGCTGCTTGGCGTTCGAGGCCATCAAAAATCCCTCCTGTTCCGATCAGCCAAACTTCTTCTGCTTCGACACCATCTCCGACGCCGCCACATACGCATCCTGGAACTCATCGCTTTCCAGCCACGCCATGGCCGCTTCTTCCTCGGTGCCGTCCAGCCAGTTGCGATACGCGCAGAAGACTTTGCAGATGTAGTCGCTGGCGTCGTCTTCCTTGTGGCCCTTGAGCACCAGGGTCAGCAGCGGGTCGACCATGAACACGGCGATCATCGCTTCCAGGCTGGTGTCCTGCGCCGCTTTCATTTTTTCGAACATGCCGGTGTAGCTGCCGGAGTCCATGGCCTTCTTGAACACCTGCTCGACGCTGGCGCTAGAACCCTCGCCGCCGCTCTTCACCGCCTGACCGCTGCGCACCATACGGTTTTCGCGGGCTTTGCTGGCGGCGCGCTTGGCGCGTTTCTGTTGCTTGGTGTTAGAGGCCATCGGTGTTCCCTTGTGCGAAGTCAGTCAAATTGCGCGTATTGAATCGCAGTTGACCGGGAAACCCAAGCCACGAAGCAGGGAGAGGATGGTTATCAGACCAGCAGGAGGGCAGTGGCGGATGAAAACCGCCTCGCCGCGGTCGTCCTGAACGGCGGCGGCGAGGGTTTCACGCGTATCGATGGGCCTGAGGCGTCAGCCCGGCAGCAGCAGCGAGCTGACCCGGCTTTGCAGCTGGGTGTCTTCTTCGTCGCGCAAGTCTTCTTCCTGCTCCCGCGAGGCACGGCCCACCAGCAGCGGGTCGGGTTCGTGGGCGACGCGGAAGTCCTTGCCCGGATAGTCGAGGGCGTTGAGGAAGTGGCGGATGCAGTTGATGCGCGCACGCTTCTTGTCGTCCGACTTGATCACGGTCCACGGTGCATCGGCAGTGTCGGTGTGGAAGAACATGGCTTCCTTGGCCGCCGTGTACTCGCCCCACTTGTCCAGCGACTTGATGTCGATGGGCGACAGTTTCCAGTGCTTGAGCGGGTCGTCGCGACGGGAAATGAAGCGGCGCAGTTGCTCCTCGCGGTTTACCGAGAACCAGTACTTGAACAGCAGGATGCCGCTGTTGCACAGCATGCGCTCCAGCTCCGGCGCCTGGCGCATGAATTCCAGGTACTGCAGCGGGGTGCAGAAATCCATGACCCGCTCGACGCCGGCGCGGTTGTACCAGGAGCGGTCGAAGAAGACCATTTCACCGGAGGTCGGCAGGTGCTGGATGTAGCGCTGGAAATACCACTGGCCCTTTTCCTGCTCGGACGGCTTTTCCAGGGCGACAATCCGCGCGCCGCGTGGGTTGAGGTGTTCCATGAAGCGCTTGATGGTTCCGCCCTTGCCCGCGGCATCGCGGCCTTCGAACAGGACGACGACGCGCTGGCCGGTTTCCCTGACCCAGTTCTGCACTTTCAGCAGCTCGATCTGTAGCGAGTGCTTGGCCTTGTCGTATTCGGCGCGGCGCATGCGCGTGCTGTACGGATAGGTGTGCGGAAGCTTGGCCGACGAACTGTCTTCACTGGTGCCGTGCGGGGCGGTAGCGACTTCGAGGGCGGCCGGGGTGTCCGCAGCGATGTCGGTTTCGACGATCGGGGCGGGCTTGCGAGGGCGGCGATGCGGGCGAGAGGTGTTGGCTTTGTGTGGCGTGGTCTGATGCTGGCCTGCCCCGGATAACGGCTCTGGAAGCGGGAGGGCGGGGGATTCTTCACTCATGGGAGGGGCCTTCTGTTCCTTCGAATGTCCACCTGCCACCTTACATATTCCGGGTGATGGCATATTGATGTCGATCAATGCCTGTCGCTATTGGCTGTCTTTCCTGATCGCCGGTGAGTTCACGGTGCGCTTGAGCTGCGCCCAATGAAAAAGCCCTGACGCTTTCGGGTCAGGGCTTCGGGTACTGCGCCGCAGGCCTGGTGATCAGGCGGCGGTGAGTTGCGGAATCGGCATGCCGATTTTCGACGATGCGAATTGCAGGTCGCCGCTGCCGATGGACTGGGCCTTGAAGCCGGCGCCGATCAGGTCCTTGATGTACAGCTTGTTGTAGATAAAGCAGAACACCAGATTGCTCAGGCCCATGGTGATCATGGAGATCAGGAACTGGATGGCAGCGTATTTCCAGTCACCCCGGAACAGCGCCGGGAAGAAGCCGAAGAAGAAAGTCGTCCACGAGAATCCGACGGGAGCTTCCTTCATGGCGCCGGACTGTGGGTTTTTGAAAATGATGGAGGTATAAGCCATTTGCTACGTTCCTGTGGCGCGATGGTTTGAGTGAAGCGGTGTGGTTATCCAGTCTTGCTTGAGGCGTTACTGGATCTCCCGGATGAAGTTGTCGTCGTCCACGAGGAGCCTTCCCTGGGCTCTTCTTGATCATTTGTGCAAGTTGGGAGCTGGCCGGGCTTTATACCCTCGTGAGCTGCTTGGTGGCGGCGAGGAGGGTGGGTCGCTGCGGTAGATATCCTGGCGACGCTTTTCGTCCGGCAAGTCGTTGATGCAGTAGTTGATGTAGAACGACGAGAAGATGAGGGTGTAGAAGCCGTTCATGCGCAGGTAGATGCGGTGCTCGGTCAGCGCATACTCGGTCAGGACCTTTCTGGCCTTGAAGGCCCAGACAATGTACATGACGCTACCGGATAGGGAGATGAGTCCGCCAATAAGCACAAGGGCGTGGTCTTCTAAGGAGGTGCTGAGGGTGCCACCCAGGCCGAGCAAGACGCTGATCCAGACAAAGTAGGTGTAATCGACGATGCGGGTCTTGGTCACATCGCTGATGATCTGGTTGGCGCGATAGACCCACAGCAACGAGTACATGCCCATGCTCACGATGGTCAGCAGAACGAGATTCAGGGTTTTGCTGTCGATCTTTTCTTTGAGCTCTTCAATCCGTGACATGGTGCTTCCGTTAGCGGTGGAGAAAATGTACGGAAGGCTCACCGTGGTCCATCCGCAGATGGCGCAAAGCTACTACAATTTGTAACACCTTGCGAGTCTCGCCGTTGACCCGTGGAGTGAGATTCGAGAGCCGATTTGCGCAAACATCCCGCATTGAGCTTGGTGGTCGGTGATGGGCGCAGCCTGGCGCGTGGCTAGATAAAAACAGCAGGCAAAAAAAATCCCGCACTAGGCGGGATCTTTTGTGTTTTCAGGTGTGTTTGACACCACCTGAAAACTGAAGGTGGTGCCCAGAGACGGAGTCGAACCGCCGACACGAGGATTTTCAATCCTCTGCTCTACCGACTGAGCTATCTGGGCAACGGGGCGCATTAAAAGGCTTTTTCAGGATTGCGTCAACAAAATTTTGAAAAATTTATTCAATTAATACCGACGCTTACGTTTTACGGGGTCATTCGGCCGGTGGAACGTAGCCTTCGGCCTTTGCGTACTCCTCGCCAGAGAAGAACTTGTCCATCTCGCCCTGGATGAACTTGCGGTCTTCGCCGTTCATCATGTTCAGGCGTTTCTCGTTGATGAGCAGGGTCTGGTGCTTCTGCCAGTCAGCCCAGGCCTTCTGCGAGATGTGCTCGTAGATGTCCAGGCCTTTCGGGCCCGGGTACGGTGGGCGCTCGAGGCCCGGCAGTTCTTCTTGGTACTTGCGGCACATTACGGTGCGGGTCATGACGACTCTCCTGCAATCAATACGTCGGCCGCGCGTTTGAGCAGCTTCTTGACCGGGGCAGCGAGGCCCAGGCGCGGCGGGGTGGCGAGGTTATACCAGAGCCAGTCAGCCTCGGCCACGTGCGAGCCCTGTTGGCCGACGCGTACCAGCCACGGCTCGATGGCCAACTGGAAATGGCTGAAGGTGTGGGTCAGGCCGCTGAGTGCGTGGCGGGTTTCGATGTTGAGTTGGTGCTGGTCGGCCAGGTGTTCAAGGTCGTCCAGGTTGTCCAGCTCCGGCAAGCTCCACAAACCGCCCCACAGTCCGCTGGAGGGCCTTCGGTAAAGCAGGATGGCGCCTTCGTCGTTGGCGAGCATCGGCATCAGCGTGCGCTTTTGTGGCAGAGCCTTGCGCGGCTTCGGCAGCGGATAGCGGATCTCCTGGCCGAGCATGTGCGCTTCGCAACCACGCTCCAGCGGGCACAGCAGGCAGCTGGGCTTGCTGCGGGTGCAGAGCGTGGCGCCGAGGTCCATCATCGCCTGGGTGTAGTGGTTGACCCGCGCATGCGGGGTGAAGCGCTCGGCAGTGGCCCACAGCGCCTTGGCCACCTTCGGTTCGCCGGGATAACCCTCTTGCGCGGTGTAGCGGGCCAGCACGCGCTTGACGTTGCCGTCGAGGATTGGCGCGCGCAGGCCCATGCTGATGCTGGCGATGGCGCCTGCGGTGGACAGGCCGATGCCCGGCAGGTCGGTGAGCTTTTCCACGTCACGGGGGAATTCGCCGCCGTACTGCTCGACAACGATTCGCGCGGTCTTCTGCAGGTTACGGGCGCGGGTGTAGTAGCCAAGCCCCGTCCACAGGTGCAGCACTTCGTCCTCGGGCGCCGCGGCCAGGGCCTGGACGTCCGGCAGGGCGTCCATGAAGCGGCTGAAGTAATTGAGCACGGTGCTGACCTGGGTCTGTTGCAACATGATCTCGGAGACCCACACCCGGTATGGGTTGATGCCCTGTTGCCAGGGCAGGTCGTGGCGACCATGGCGGTCATACCAATCCAGCACGGCGCTGGAAAACTGCTCGGGGTTCATCGTTTGAACAGGCCTTTGAGTGCGTCTTTCAGCTCGGGACTGACCTTGTCGCCAAGCTTCTCGTCGAGTTTTTCATTGAGTTTTTCGTTGATGCGGTTGCCCAGCACCTGGCCGGCCAGCTTGCCGACGCCATCCTTGTCTACGCGGCAGGCGCGGGCGCCCAGTTCCAGCGGACCACGGCAGCGCAGCGGGAATTCCAGGCCGGCAAAGCGTTCGTTGACCTGGCAGGCCGGGTCCGGCATGTCGCGCTTGTCGCCTTCGACGATGACGCCGATGCGGTAGTCCATGCCCAGCACGCGCAGGTCGAGGTCGCCGTTGCCGTTGACGGTCAGGCCGGGGATGCGGATTTTCAGGTCCGGGTTGCTGGCCACGCCGTTGCGCAGCGTCAGGTTGCCCTTGAGCTCCTGGAACGGGGTGTCCTTGCCGCGTGGCTCGCCGCTCAGGGTCTTGCGGTTGAGCGTGGCGATGCCCTGGCAGAGCTGCTGTTCGAGGTTGGCGTCGACCAGCACGCCGTTGTTGATGACGAAGCTGGCGTTGCCGTTGAGGGTGTCGATCAGGCCCTTCTGGCTGTTGCCGCTGGCGGTCAGGTCGCTGTTGAGGCTGAGCAGGCCCTTGACCGGCGGGTTGTCGCCGTCGTGCTTGATGAAGTGTTCCACCGGCACGCGGTTGATCTTGCTGGTCAGGCCGATCTGCGGCACCTGTGGGCGTACGTCGAGGGTGCCGTGGGTTTCGAAATCGCCGTTGTAGAGGCCGCCTCGCAGGGTTTCCAGGGTGATCAGCCCGCCCTGGCCGTTGGCCTTGAGTTCGGCGTCCTGGATCGGCAGCTTGTTCAGGGTCAGCTCGCCGAAGTTCAGGCTGGCTTGCAGGTCCAGTTCGCGCAGGCGGTCCACCGGCAGCAGCTTGTCGCTGCTCCAGGCCACCTGGGTCGGTGCATCGGGCAGCGGCGTGGTGCCGGAGCCGGCGAGGGCGTTGACTTCGTTGCCCTTGACCTCGGCCTGGCGCGCGGCGGTGGCGCTGGCGGCCGCTTCGCTCTTGGCCAGCAGGTAGCGGTCGGCGTTGAACGTGTCGTTCTTCAACTGGATGCGCAGGGCTTTCTTGGCGAAGTCTTCCACGGCCAGGCGGCCGGTGAAGGTGCTGGCGTCGAGCTTCATCGCCAGGTCTTCCAGGGCCAGGCTGTTCTTGCTGCCTTGCAGGTGGCCGACCAGTTCGAAGCTGGTCAGGGTGGTCGGGTCGTTCATTGCCGGCAGCTCGACGCCGACGCTGTCGAGGAACTTGCGCAGGTCGAGCTGGGCGATGGACAGGCCGCCGCTGATCTTCGGCTCTTTATCCAGCTCGCGCACGCTCAGTTCGCCGAGGGCGCGGAGCTGGTTGGCGGAGAGCTTCAGGCCATTCCACTCGGCGACGTTGGCGGCCAGATCGGCAAGCAACTGGCCTTGTGCGGAGAAGGTCACGCTCTTCTGTTGCAGCGGTTCGCCGGACAGTTCGCCGGTGAGTTTCATGTCTTCGAACTGGTAGCGCTTGAGGGTGCGGTCGAAGCGCCCTTCGCCGGCGAGCTCGATGCGGGCGCGCAGTACCGGCTGGCCGGAGCTGAGGAAGGCGGTCATTTTCAGCGGGATGTTGATCCCTTCATGAATGGCCTCGGTGCTCAACTGGATGCTTTCGGCGCTGAAACTCTGGCCGCTGCGGGCGTCGCTGTACTGCACCCGGGCGTTGTTCACGGTGAGGCTGTCGATATCCAGTTTCACCGGACGTTCGCTGGCGACCGGTTTGCTCTCGGTCTGCGCCGGCGCCGTGGTGGCAGGTGCCGTTTCAGCGGTCGCGGCCGGGGCGTTGGCGGGCAGCGGCTTGCCGATATCTTCCCAGTTGCCGTGGCCGTTTTCATCGCGGACCAGGCTCAGGTTCAGCCCTTCCACGCGCACATCGCTCATCTGCACTTCACGGCGCAGCAGCGGCAGTACGCGCACCGACAGGCCGAGCATTTGCAGGTCGGCGAACGGTTCGGTGGGCTTGTTCAGCGTGGCAATGCTCGCCTCGTGCAGCTCCAGGCCAAGCCAGGGGAACAGGCTCCAGCCGATGTCGCCATTGAGGGTCAGCTCGACATGAGCTTTGTCGCGAGCCAGTTGGCGGATCTCGTCTTTGTAGTCGTTGGGATCGAAGAGGTGGGTCAGGGCGAAACCGCCGGCCACCACGATCAGCAACAGCCCGAGAACCACCAGTCCCAGGATTTTGCCAAACGCTTTCATGGGCGAGTCCTTGTAGTCCGATGTCTGAAAATTCAGCCGCAGAGTATAGCCCTGTGGCGTTGGCCGCCGCGATTGCTCTGCGGCGAGGAGATTTCGACGGCGCTTGTCCGTGAAAGTGTCAGTTGCGGCGAAAAACGCGATATCAGTTTGATAATGATTAGCCAGCTAAATGCTACTCTTTTGAGGTTCCCGGGTCTTGCTGCGACGGATTGTCGCGACGGGGCCGGCTGCCTTCAAAAAACGACTCGTTGCCTGCGTGCGCCAAAGTCGAGGGGTGCCCGGTTCGACCCGTGAGCCATACCTATCCACGAGGGCAATAATAATGAGCAGTATCACCGCGGGGGCCGTGGGCGGCACGCCCGGCTTCCTTTCCAAGGAGCGCATCGTCGCTCGACCTGGCTTCAATCGTTGGCTGGTTCCACCGGCCGCTCTGGCAATCCACCTCTGCATCGGCATGGCCTACGGCTTCTCGGTGTTCTGGCTGCCGCTGTCCAAGGCGATCGGCATCAGCACCCCGGTGGCTTGCGCGCCGGACATGGGCTTCTTCGCGCAGATGGTGTCTTCCACCTGCGACTGGCCGATCTCCATGCTCGGCTGGATCTACACCCTGTTCTTCATTTTCCTCGGCTGCTCGGCGGCGATCTGGGGCGGCTGGCTGGAACATGCCGGGCCGCGCAAGGCCGGTGTGGTATCGGCGCTGTGCTGGTGCGGCGGCCTGCTGATTTCCGCGTTCGGGGTCTACACCCACCAGATCTGGCTGATGTGGCTGGGCTCGGGGGTGATCGGCGGTATCGGTCTGGGGCTGGGCTACATCTCGCCGGTTTCGACCCTGATCAAGTGGTTCCCGGATAAACGCGGCATGGCCACCGGCATGGCGATCATGGGCTTCGGCGGCGGCGCCATGGTCGGCGCGCCGCTGGCTGCGGCCCTGATGAATCACTTCGCCAGCCCTGAAGGTGTCGGCGTCTGGCAGAGCTTCGTGGTGATGGCGGTGATCTACTTCATCTTCATGATCGGCGGCGCCTTGTCGTACCGCGTGCCGCCTACCGGCTGGAAACCGGAAGGCTGGGTCGCGCCGGCGAAGAAAGCCAGCAACGCGATGATCACTCACCGCCATGTGCACGTCAGCGTGGCGTGGAAGACTCCGCAATTTGCGCTGATCTGGCTGGTGCTGTGCCTGAACGTATCGGCCGGTATCGGCATCCTCGGCATGGCTTCGCCGCTGTTGCAGGAAGTGTTCGCCGGCAAGCTGCTGGGCAACAACCTGACCTTCAGCGAACTGGACGCCACCCAACTGGGCCAGATCGCGGCGATCGCTGCCGGCTTCACCGGCTTGCTCAGCCTGTTCAACATCGGCGGGCGTTTCTTCTGGGCGTCGTTCTCCGACTACATCGGCCGCAAGAACACCTATTTCGCCTTCTTCGCGCTGGGCTTTGCCCTGTACTCGCTGGTGCCGAACATGGGTCACCTGGGCAATATCGCCCTGTTCGTGGCGGCGTTCTGCATCATCCTGTCGATGTACGGCGGCGGCTTCGCCACGGTGCCGGCGTACCTGGCCGACCTGTTCGGCACGCAGATGGTCGGCGCGATCCATGGGCGGTTGCTGACCGCCTGGGCGGCGGCGGGCGTGCTGGGGCCGGTGCTGGTCAACTACCTGCGCGAGTATCAGTTGAAGATTGGGGTGGAGCGGGCCGCGGCCTACGACATCACCCTGTACATCCTCGCCGGCCTGCTGGTGCTGGGTTTCCTCTGCAACGCGCTGGTCCGTCCGGTGGCGGACAAGTACTTCATGACCGACGCGCAACTGGCTGCCGAGCAGGCGCTGGGCCACGACAAGGGCGCTGACAACAGCACCGTCCTCGAATGGCATGCCTCGCCGGGCAGCAAGCCGCTGGTGATCGCGGCGTGGCTGGCGGTGGGGATTCCGCTGGCGTGGGGTGTGTGGGCGACCTTGCAGAAGACGGCTGTTCTGTTCCACTGATTCGGGTGTTTGGGGCCGCTTTGCGGCCCTTCGCGAGCAAGCTTGCTCCCACAGGGAACCGGTCTGTCATCACCCTGTGGGAGCGAGCTTGCTCGCGAAGGCCTGCAAAGCAGGCCCAAAACCCACCGCCATATGTCATGTTCGTTTCAAGATGCGACGTTCTGGGCCTATAATGACCGCCTTTTTCGCCTAATGATTTTGCGGAGCTGGTGATGGTCGAACGTAAGGCATCCGTCGAGCGCGATACTCTGGAAACCCAGATCAAAGCCTCGATCAACCTGGATGGCACTGGCAAGGCCCGATTCGATATCGGCGTGCCTTTTCTCGAGCACATGCTGGATCAGATCGCCCGGCACGGGTTGATCGACCTGGACATCGAGTGCAAGGGCGACCTGCATATCGACGATCACCATACCGTCGAGGACGTCGGTATCACCCTCGGTCAGGCCTTCAACCAGGCCATCGGTGACAAGAAAGGCATCCGTCGCTACGGCCACGCCTATGTCCCGCTGGACGAAGCGCTGTCGCGAGTGGTCATCGATTTCTCTGGCCGTCCAGGCCTGCAGATGCACGTGCCGTACACCCGCGCGAGCGTCGGCAACTTCGACGTGGACCTGTTCCAGGAGTTCTTCCAGGGCTTCGTCAACCACGCCAACGTCACCCTGCACATCGACAACCTGCGCGGGCACAACACCCACCACCAGATCGAAACCGTGTTCAAGGCTTTCGGCCGCGCGCTGCGCATGGCCGTTGAGCTGGACGATCGCATGGCCGGGCAAATGCCTTCCACCAAAGGTTGCCTGTAATGCAGACCGTCGCCGTAATCGACTATGGCATGGGCAACCTGCACTCGGTGTCCAAGGCCCTGGAGCACGTGGGCGCCGGCAAGGTACTGATCACCAGCGATGCCGCAGTGATTCGCGAAGCCGACCGGGTGGTATTCCCCGGCGTGGGCGCGATGCGCGACTGCATGGCTGAAATCCGCCGCCTGGGCTTCGATGCCCTGGTCCGGGAAGTCAGCCAGGACCGTCCGTTCCTCGGCATCTGCGTCGGCATGCAGGCGCTGCTGGATCACAGCGAAGAGAACGACGGTGTCGATGGCATCGGCCTGTTCCCCGGAAAAGTGCGCTTCTTCGGCAAAGACCTGCATGAAGACGGCGAGCACCTGAAAGTGCCGCACATGGGTTGGAACCAGGTCAGCCAAAGCGTCGACCACCCGCTCTGGCACGACATTCCCGATGAGGCACGTTTCTACTTCGTGCACAGCTACTACATCGAGTCGGGCAAGCCGTCCCAGGTGGTCGGTCGCGGTCACTACGGTGTCGATTTCGCTGCCGCACTGGCTGAAGGCTCGCGCTTCGCCACCCAGTTCCACCCGGAGAAGAGCCATACCCATGGCCTGCAATTGCTGCAGAACTTCGCTGGCTGGGATGGGCGCTGGTAATGAGCCGCTCCAGCAACAAGGCCCCGACGATCACCCTCACCCCCGAGCAGGAGCGTGAGGCGCTGAGCACCCTCAAGCGTTTTCTCGAAGACCGCTTCGAATTGCAATTGGGTTCGTTCGAGGTGGCCGAGGTGCTGGAGCTGTTCAGCAAGGAAATTGCGCCGCATTACTACAACAGGGCGATTTTCGATGTTCAGGCGCATCTCAAAGAGCGCTTCGAGAGCATCGAGAGCGACCTGTGGTCGCTCGAGAAGAACTGACTTCCCGGGCTCACTGTTTACCGAATAGACAGGTTTTCCAGATGCTGATTATCCCCGCTATCGATCTCAAGGACGGTGCTTGCGTACGTCTGCGCCAAGGCCGCATGGAAGATTCCACCGTATTCTCCGACGACCCGGTGAGCATGGCCGCCAAATGGGTTGAAGGTGGCTGCCGCCGTCTGCATCTGGTCGATCTGAACGGTGCCTTCGAAGGCCAGCCGGTCAACGGCGAAGTGGTTACCGCCATTGCCAAGCGCTACCC
The DNA here is from genome assembly GCF_903166565.1 of Pseudomonas sp. Marseille-P9899. Classification (NCBI taxonomy): domain Bacteria; kingdom Pseudomonadati; phylum Pseudomonadota; class Gammaproteobacteria; order Pseudomonadales; family Pseudomonadaceae; genus Pseudomonas; species Pseudomonas sp. Marseille-P9899. Next base: position 66,375 of record NZ_CAESCG010000005.1, on the reverse strand, counting down.
GAACCTGCCGATCCAGATCGGCGGCGGTATCCGCTCGCTGGAAACCATCGAGCACTACGTCAAGGCCGGCGTCAGCTACGTGATCATCGGCACCAAGGCGGTCAAGCAGCCTGAGTTCGTCGCCGAAGCCTGCCGCGCCTTCCCGGGCAAGGTCATCGTCGGCCTGGACGCGAAAGACGGTTTCGTCGCCACCGACGGCTGGGCTGAAGTCAGCTCGGTGCAGGTCATTGACCTTGCCAAGCGCTTCGAAGCCGACGGCGTCTCCGCGATCGTCTACACCGACATCGCCAAGGACGGGATGATGCAGGGCTGCAACGTGCCCTTCACCAAGGCCTTGGCCGAAGCCACAAAGATCCCGGTGATCGCTTCTGGCGGCATCCACAACCTGGGCGACATCAAGGCCCTGCTCGACGCCAAGGCCCCGGGAATCATCGGCGCCATCACCGGCCGGGCGATCTACGAAGGCACCCTGGATGTCGCCGAGGCGCAAGCCTTCTGCGACACCTACAAAGGCTGAGGAGAACGCCATGGCCCTGGCCAAACGTATCATCCCTTGCCTGGACGTGGACAACGGCCGGGTCGTGAAGGGCGTCAAGTTCGAGAACATCCGTGACGCCGGCGACCCGGTGGAAATCGCCCGTCGCTACGACGAGCAGGGTGCCGACGAAATCACCTTCCTCGACATCACCGCCAGCGTCGATGGCCGTGACACCACGCTGCATACCGTCGAGCGCATGGCCAGCCAGGTGTTCATCCCGCTGACCGTGGGCGGGGGCGTGCGCACCGTGCAGGACATCCGTAACCTGCTCAACGCCGGCGCCGACAAGGTGTCGATCAACACTGCGGCGGTGTTCAACCCGGAGTTCGTTGGCGAAGCGGCGGCGCATTTCGGCTCGCAGTGCATCGTCGTGGCGATCGACGCCAAGAAGGTTTCCGGCCCGGGCGAAGCGCCGCGCTGGGAGATCTTCACCCACGGCGGCCGCAAGCCTACCGGGCTGGACGCGGTGGAGTGGGCGAAGAAGATGGAAGGCCTGGGCGCTGGTGAAATTTTGCTCACCAGCATGGACCAGGACGGCATGAAGAGCGGCTTCGACCTCGGCGTCACCCGGGCCATCAGCGACGCGCTGGGTATTCCGGTGATCGCGTCCGGTGGCGTGGGCAACCTGCAGCACCTGGCCGACGGCATTCTCGAAGGCCATGCCAGCGCGGTGCTGGCGGCGAGCATCTTCCACTTCGGCGAGTACACCGTGCCGGAGGCCAAGGCTTACATGGCGCAGCGCGGGATTGTTGTTCGCTGATAGTTATTAGCAGCCTATCGCGAGCAAGCTCGCTCCTACGGGGATTGTAGGAGCGAGCTTGCTCGCGATAGCTAATCTCCAGGCCTCTCGAATGCTCACTCGACTCCTGTTCCTCCTCTCCCTCGCAACCACCGCCCAGGCCACCGAACCCCTGGTCCTGCTCACCGAAAACTTCCCGCCCTACAACATGTCCACCGACGGCAAGAGCTTCGCGCGCGAGCCGGAAATCCAGGGCATCGCTGCCGATCTGGTGCGGGAGATGTTCCGCCGCGCCGAAGTCCCCTACAGCATGACCCTGCGCTTCCCCTGGACGCGGGTGTATCAGCAGGCCAGGGACACCCCCAACCACGGCGTTTTCGTCATGGCCCGCCAGCCGGACCGCGAGAACCTGTTCAAGTGGGTCGGCCCGTTGGGCCCGGATGACTGGGTGCTGCTGGCGAGTCAGGGCAGCAAGATCCAGCTGGATAATCTGCAACAGGCCAAGGGCCTGCGCATCGGCGCCTACAAGGGCGATGCGATTGCCGAAAGCCTGTCCAAGAGCGGCCTGAAACCGGTGCTGGTTCTGCGTGATCAGGACAACGCCCGGAAGCTCTCCAGCGGCGAAATCGATCTCTGGGCCACCGGCGACCCCGCTGGCCGCTACCTCGCCCGGCAGATCGGCATGACCGCATTCAAGACGGTGCTGCGTTTCAACGGCACTCAGTTGTACCTGGCGCTGAACAAGCAGGTGCCGGATGAGGTGGTGAAAAAACTTCAGGACAGCCTGGATCAGATGCGCGAAGAAGGCTTCGTCGACGCAACCTTCGCTCGCTACCTGTAAACCCCGCCCTTGCCGTGCGCCGGCATGGCGCGGTTGCTGCGCTCGGCAATCATCTGGCGCAGCTCAATCAACTCCACGCCCTGGGCCTTGAGCCGCGGCAACTCACGCTCCAGCACCTCTAGCGTCTGTGGATAAGGGTGGCCGATCACCACGGCGGTGCCCTGTCGGCGCGCCAGTTCTACGGCCAGGCGCAACTGCCCGGCGATCGCTTCGCTGGTGCGCACATCATCCAGAAACACATCCCGCGACACGCTGGCCAGCCCCTGCGTCTGCGCCTTGGCCGCCGCCACGGTGGCGGCGCTGGTGCGGCTGTCGACGAAGAACAGATCGCGGCGTTGCAACTCGCCCATCAACCAGGCCATGGCTTCCGGTTGCGCGGTCATGCGGCTGCCCATGTGGTTGTTGAGGCCCGCGGCGTAAGGCACCCGCAGCAGGGCAGCGTTCAGGCGTTTTTCAAGTTCCGGCAGCGGCGTGCCGGGATGCCAGGCGTAAGGGCCGGTCGCCGGGTCCATGGGCATATGCAGAATCACCGTGCGCCCGGCATGGTGGGCCTGGCGGGCGAAGTCGGTCGCGTGGGGCGTGTCCGGCATGATCGCCATGGTGACGGGGCCGGGGAGGGCGAGGGTGCGGGCGTCGCGGTCAGGGCTCTGGCCGAGGTCATCGATGATGACGCTCAGGTACGCTCGCTGCGGCTGGGCCGGCGCCGCAAGGGCGGCGCCGGTCAGCAGACAGAGCAGGGTGAAGAGGAGCGCGCGCATCACTTGTCGCGGGTGATGCTCAGGCCTTTGAGCAGGCTGAGGGCCTGGCTGAGCTGGTAGTCATCGTCCTGCGGACGCGCCTTCTTGCCCGTCTTGCCGGTGGCCTTGCTGGTCGAAGGCCGGTCGGCGCCGCCGTTGCCGTTGCCGAGGTGGCCCTGCAGATCGGCTTCCTTGAAGTTCTCGGTGTCCTGCTCGCTGGTGATCTTCGCCTGGCGCACTTCGATGTCCGGGACGATGCCCTGGGCCTGGATCGAGCGGCCGTTGGGCGTGTAGTACAGCGCGGTGGTGATCTTCAGCGCGCGGTCGTTGTTCAGCGGCAGCACGGTTTGCACCGAGCCTTTGCCGAAGCTGTCGGTGCCCATCAGCACGCCGCGTTTCTGGTCTTGCAGGGCGCCGGCGACAATCTCCGAAGCCGAGGCGCTGCCGCCGTTGATCAGCACCACCAGCGGCACGCCTTCGCTGGCGTCGGCCGGGTCGGCGGAGAAGCGCAGCTCGGAATTGGCGATGCGGCCCTTGGTGTAGACGATCAGGCCCTTGGTCAGGAAGTGGTCGGCCACTTCGACCGCCGATTGCAGGACGCCGCCAGGGTTGTTGCGCAGGTCGAGGACCACGCCACTGAGTTTCTTGCCGTTGTCCTTGCGCAGCTTGGCCAGCGCCTTGCCGACTTCCTCGCCGGTCTTGACCTGGAACTGGGTGATGCGGATGTAGCCGTAGCCGTCTTCGAGCAGTTGGCTCTTGACGCTCTTGACCTGGATGACCGCGCGGGCAATGGTCACGTCGAATGGCGTGCCGCCGTCGCGGACCAAGGTCAGGGTGATCTTCTCGCCGATCTTGCCGCGCATCTTGTCGACGGCTTCGGTCATGGTCTGGCCACGGGTCGGCTGGCCGTTGATCTTGACGATCAGGTCGCCGGCTTCGATGCCGGCGCGGGAGGCCGGGGTGTCGTCGATGGGCGAGACCACTTTGACGAAGCCGTCTTCCATGCCGACTTCGATGCCGAGGCCGCCGAATTCGCCGCTGGTGCTTTCCTGCAGCTCCTGGAAGTCTTCCGGACCGAGGTAGGCGGAGTGCGGATCGAGGTTGCTGAGCATGCCCTTGATGGCATTTTCCAGCAGGGTCTTGTCATCCACCGGTTCGACATAGGCCGCCTTGATGCGGTCCAGGACCTCGGCGAAGGTGCGCAGCTCGTCCAGCGGCAGCGGAGCCTTGGCGGTGACCGTCGTCGGAGCGACCGCCGCCGGCTTGGCGGGCTCGGCCGCGAAGGCCAGGGACGCGCCGCTGATCAGGGCAACGGCCAGGGCCAGCGAGGTAAGGCGAGGCGAATGCAGCATGTCGAACGAACTCCTGATCCTGTGTGTGCCCCGTATGGAGCATCGCGTCAGCCGCCAGGCGGCCAGCGCGTGAAATAGAGAGGCGAGGCCTATCCCTGGCCACGGCACCATTGCGTCGGGTCGGTCGGCCGACCCTGCTGGCGGATGGCGAAGTACAACGCCGGGGTGCTCTGGCCACCGCTGTTGCCAACGGTGGAGATCGCCTCGCCGGCCTTGACGATGTCGCCGGCATCCTTGAGCAAGGTCTGGTTGTGACCGTACAGACTGAGGTAACCGTTACCGTGGTCGAGAATGACCAGAAGTCCGGCCCCGCGCAACCAGTCGGCGAACACCACGCGCCCGCCGTGTACTGCATGAACCTGGCTACCAGCCGATGCACTGATCATCACGCCGTCCCACTTGGCCCGGGCATCATCGCCCCGGGTTTCGCCGAAGCGCGCCAACAGTCGACCATTGACCGGCCAGGGAAGTTTGCCCTGTGCCGCAGAAAAAGCCCCGCCGTACACCGCGCCGTCGCTGGAAACCAGCGGGCCAGGCGAACTTTTCGGCTTTTTCGGGGTGTCATCCTTGCTGTCGCGGGCGGCCAGGGCGGCCTCCTGCTGGCGCTTCTTCTCGGCTTCCTGGGCGGCCAGCAGCGCGCGCTGACGGGCTTCTTCGGCTTCGCGGGCCTGGCGGGCGAGGGTTTCTTCGATGGTCTTGAGCACGCGGCCCAGCTCGGCCTGGTCTTGCTGGCGTGCGGCGAGCTTCTGGTCGTTGTCTTTCAGGGTGCCGTTGAGCTTGGCGAGGATTTCCTGGCGCTCGGCGCGGGTCTTTTCCAGGTCCTGGCGCTGGGCGTCGAGGGTGCCTTGCTGGACCAGCAACTGCGCCTGCTGGTGGGCGATGTCTTTTTCGACATTGGCCAGTTGGCGCAGGGTTTCGTTGAAGGCACGCAACTGCGCCAGGCGGGCCTGGCTCAGGTAGTCGTAATAGGTCAGGGTGCGGGCGAATTTTTCCGGGTTCTGCTGGTTGAGCAGCAGCTTCAGGTATTCCTCGCGACCGTTGTTCTGGTAGGCGGAGCGGGCCTGGATAGCGATCAGGCGTTGTTGTTCAGTGCGGGCGGACTGGAGGTTTTTCTTTTCAGTGTCGAGGCGCTCCAGTTCGCCCTCGGTCTTTTTTAGTTCTTTTTGCAGGTCCTCCACCTGCTTCTCCAGCTTGCCGATGTCGGTTTCGGTGCCGCGCAGGTCTTTCTGCACGCCGGATTTCTCCTCCTGCAGTTGCCCGAGTTTTTTCTTCAGCTCGGCGATGTCCTGGCGCGTGGCGTCCAGTTGCTGCTGAGTTTGCGCGCGCTCGTCGGCGAAGGCCGGGCCGAGCAGGCAGGTCAAGGCGATAAGGATCAGGGCGCGAAGCATGGAATGGCGATAACCAGGGGATGGAGACTGGCCTAGTATGCCCGCCGTTGACGCCAAAAAAAACGCCCCGAAGCAACTGCTTTGGGGCGTTGGTCTGGAATTCCGGTGATCTTGGGGGCGCTTCGCGACGGTTCGGCGCCCCGACAAGCTCGCTCCTACAGGGCACTGTGGGAGCGAGCTTGCTCGCGAAGGCCTGCGAAGCAGGCCCTCAGGTTCAAGCTTTGACGAGAATCGTGGTCCCGGTCATTTCCTTCGGAATTTCCAGCCCCATCAGCGTCAGCATGGTCGGCGCCACGTCCGCCAGCACGCCGCCTTCGCGGACCTTCAGGTCACGCTTGCCGTAATAGATGAACGGCACCGGCTCGGTGGTGTGGGCGGTGTGCGCCTGGCCGGTGCACTCGTCTTCCATCTGCTCGACGTTGCCGTGGTCGGCGGTGATCAGGGCTTCGCCACCGACCTTGTCCAGCGCCTCGACAATGCGACCGACGCAGCCGTCCAGCGCCTCGACCGCCTTGACCGCCGCTTCGAACACGCCGGTGTGGCCGACCATGTCGCCGTTGGCGTAGTTGACCACGATCACGTCGTAGCGCTGCTGCTCGATGGCCTCGACGATGCGGTCGGTGACTTCCGGCGCGCTCATTTCCGGCTGCAGGTCATAGGTGGCGACCTTCGGCGACGGGATCAGGATGCGCTCTTCGCCTTCGAACGGTTCTTCGCGACCGCCGGAGAAGAAGAAGGTGACGTGGGCGTATTTCTCGGTTTCGGCGATGCGCAGTTGGGTCTTGCCGTTCTTCGCCAGGTATTCGCCCAGCACGTTTGTCAGGCTGCTCGGCGCGAAGGCGGCCGGCGCGGCGATCTTCGCCGAGTACTGGGTCAGGCCGATGTAGGCGGCCATTTTCGGCAGGCGGGCGCGGGGGAATTCGTTGAACTCGGGTTCGACGAACGCGCGGGACAGCTCGCGGGCGCGGTCGGCGCGGAAGTTCATGAAGATCACGGCGTCGCCGTCTTCGACCTTCACGGCGTCGCCGATGCGGGTGGCTTTGACGAACTCGTCGCTCTCACCACGGGCGTAGGCCGCTTCCAGACCGGCAACGGCGCTGTCGGCGCTGTACTCGGCGGCGCTGTCGACGATCAGGTTGTAGGCGGCGCTGACGCGGTCCCAGCGGTTGTCGCGGTCCATGGCGAAGTAGCGGCCGATCAGGCTGGCGATGCGGCCCTTGCCCAGCTTGGCGAAGGCGGCGTCAAGCAGCTCGATGGAGGATTGCGCGCTTTTCGGCGGGGTGTCGCGGCCATCGAGGAAGGCATGCAGGTAGATGCGCTCGGCACCGCGCTGGGCGGCCAGTTCGGCCATGGCGACCAGGTGATCCTGATGACTGTGGACGCCGCCGTCGGAGAGCAGGCCGAGGATGTGCACGGCCTTGCCGGCACCGACCGCCTTGTCCACTGCGCCGGTGAGCACGGCATTGCTGAAGAACTCGCCATCGCGAATAGCCTTGGTCACCCGGGTGAAGTCCTGGTACACGACCCGGCCGGCGCCGAGGTTCATGTGGCCGACTTCGGAGTTGCCCATCTGACCGTCGGGCAGGCCGACATCCATGCCGGAGCCGGAGATCAAGCCATGCGGTTGGTTGGCGCGCAGGCGATCGTAGACGGGTGTGTTGGCGGCAAAGATGGCGTTGTACTCGGGGCTTTCGCTGTGACCGAAACCATCCAGGATGATCAGGACCAAAGGCTTGGGCGTGCTCGTCATCAAAATCTACTCACGGTTGTAGATGAGAAAGACCCGCATTTTAGGGCAAATTGGCCAGCCTTGACGAATTCCGCGTATTGGCGTCCCGACGGACAGTACCGGGAAGGTGAGAATTGCTGTCGACAACAGGGTCAAGCAGGCTTTGGCGGCCCATGGCTGCTGTGTATACTGGCCGACATTTTTAACGGCCCGGAACACCCTCCCAATGGTTGCTCACCTGATTGAATTCGCGACAAATCACTATCTGCTGGTTGCCATCTTCGCCGTTCTGCTGGTTTTGCTGATCGTCACCGAAGCACGCAAGGGCGGCCGCAGCCTGAGCAATGGCGAACTGACCGCACTGGTCAATGGCGACAAGGGCCTGGTGATCGACATCCGTTCGACCAAGGAATATTCCGCAGGCCACATCGTCGGCGCCGTGAACATCCCGCAGGACAAGTTCGCCGCCCGCATCGGCGAGCTGGAAAAGCACAAAGCGAACAAGACCCTGATCGTGGTCGACAACATGGGCCAGCACGCCGGCGCCGTCTGCCGCGACCTGCTCAAGGCCGGTTTCACCGCCGCCAAGTTGTCCGGTGGTGTGTCGAGCTGGAAAGCCGACAACCTGCCGCTGGTGAAGTGACATGACCCAGGTCACCGTCTACTCCAGCGATTACTGCCCCTATTGCATCCGCGCCAAGCAGTTGCTGGCGAGCAAAGGGGTGGACTTCGAAGAAATCAAGGTCGACGGCAAGCCTCAGGTACGCGCGCAAATGGCCCAGAAAGCCGGCCGTACCTCGGTGCCGCAGATCTGGATCGGCGGCGCCCATGTCGGTGGTTGTGATGACCTCTATGCGCTGGAGCGCGCCGGCAAGCTGGATGCGCTGCTCAACGCTTGAATCCAAAACCCTCTAAAGACCCTGCAAAGAAGGATCTGCCATGACTGAGCAACAGACCAACGGCGCCTCGGCTGCCGAAGATAGCGCACCACAATTCTCCCTGCAGCGCATCTACGTGCGTGACCTGTCGTTCGAAGCGCCGAAAAGCCCGGCGATCTTCCGTCAGCAGTGGGAACCGAGCGTTGCCCTGGACCTGAACACCAAGCAGAAAGGCCTGGAAGGCGACTTCCACGAAGTCGTGCTGACCCTGTCGGTTACCGTGAAAAACGGCGACGAAGTTGCCTTCATCGCTGAAGTGCAGCAGGCCGGTATCTTCCTGATCAAGAACCTGGAAGGCCCGTCCTTGAGCCACACCCTCGGCGCGTTCTGCCCGAACATCCTGTTCCCGTACGCTCGCGAAGCGCTGGACAGCCTGGTGACCCGTGGTTCGTTCCCGGCGCTGATGCTGTCCCCGGTGAACTTCGACGCCCTGTACGCGCAAGAAATGCAGCGCATGCAGGAAGCTGGCGAGGCGCCTTCGCTGCAATAAGCGATGGTCTTGCTGGAATGAAAAAGCGCCTCTGAAGGCGCTTTTTTGTTTTGAGGCCAGGGCGGGGCTTCGCGACGGTTCGGCGCCCCGACAAGCTCGCTCCTACAAGTTCATCAAGCGATTTGCAGGAGCGGGCTTGTCGGTGCGCCGAACCGTCGCGATCAGACGAAACCTTGCTGCCGCCAGGCCTCGTAAACAGCCACGGCGACCGTATTGGACAGGTTCAAACTCCGGCACCCCGGCCGCATCGGCAATCGCAGGCGCTGGCCGCTTTCCAGCGCATCCAGCACCTCCGCTGGCAGCCCGCGGCTCTCCGGCCCGAACAGGAACGCATCGCCCGGTTCGAAGGCAACCTCGTGAAACGGCTGCGAGCCCTTGGTGGTGAACGCAAACACGCGCGGCTGCCCAAGGCTTTCCAGGCACGACGCCAGGTCGCTGTGGCGCTTGAGGGTGGCGTACTCGTGGTAATCCAGGCCGGCGCGCCGTAACCGCTTGTCGTCCAGTTCGAAGCCCAGCGGCTCGATCAGGTGCAGGTCGCAGCCGCTGTTGGCGCAGAGCCTGATAATGTTGCCGGTATTCGGCGGAATTTCTGGTTGAAAAAGGATCACGTGAAACATGCACGGCTCCGAGTTTAAAGATGACGCGCATTCTACTCCTGACGAACCGGACCCGCGTTCGAAATCCTGGCCGCGGGTGCTGTTTTCCCTGGCGCTGTTCGGAATGCTGGTGGGCCTGATGATCGGTCGCCTGACCGCGCCCGAACCACGGGTGCTGGAGCGCGTGGAGGTGGTCGTTGGCGGGCTGGACCTGTGGTTCAACGAAGAGCCCAAGCTGCACGGCGAAATGGTCGAGGGCACCGTGGCGGTGTTGTTCGAAGCGGAAGGGAAGAGTCAGAAGGGCCAGTTGACCTACGACGGTAAGCCGGTGAGCTGGCGGATACGCAAGAGTGATAAGGGGCTGCTGTTGAGCCTGGTGGCGGCCCGTCCACTGCAGGCCCGCTGGGCGGGTGAGTTAGTGGAGGACCGCTGGCGAGTGCAGGTGAGACTGCACGAATAAAAGAGGGGAATCCCCGGCCTGCCTGTACCAAGGTCCCCAAAACTGGAGATGTCTGTATTAATGCAGACGCCGTGCCAACTTTGCGAAACCCTTTGATCGCAGGGGTTTCAGGACGTTTTAGTGGGTGTGGCGGGCGATTCGCGGGGGGTTTTGCCTTCAGGCGGTGCGCCGCGGGCTTTTTCGGTTCACCAATGGGGCATTCGTGCCTTCGCCCGGCTGAAACGACCGCGGGGCAGGCCCTCGTCACAGAAACTCTGTGGGAGGTGCCTGCCCCGCGTCGTGTTCAGCGGCGAATCAGGATTCTTCGTCGTCCCCGTCATCCGCGCCATCGACCTTCATGCCCAGCTCCTTGATCTTCCGGGTCAGGGTGTTGCGACCCCAGCCCAGCAGCACGGCGGCATCGCGACGGCGACCGGCGGTGTGCTTGAGGGCCGTCTCGATCATGATCCGCTCGAAGCTCGGCACGGCGCTGTCGAGCAGGCTCGACTGGCCGCGGGACAACGCCTGGTCGGCCCATTGGCGCAGCGCCTGTTCCCAGTTGGTCACCGGCACCGCGTCCTGCGGCAGGCTCAGCAGCTCCGGTGGCAGGTCACCGATGTGCACTTCACGGCCGGAGGCCATGACGGTGATCCAGCGGCAGGTGTTTTCCAGCTGCCGCACGTTGCCCGGCCATGGCAGGTTGCGGATGAACTCCTCGGTCTCGGCCTTGAGCAGCTTGGGCTCGACTGACAGCTCCTGAGCCGCGCGGCCCAGGAAGTGGCGGGCCAGGGTCGGGATGTCTTCGCGACGGTCGGCCAGGCGCGGGATATGGATGCGGATCACGTTCAGGCGGTGGAACAAGTCTTCGCGGAACTTGCCGGCCTGGACCAGGGTTTCCAGGTTCTGGTGGGTCGCGGCGATGATGCGCACATCGACCTTGACCGGCACATGACCGCCGACCCGGTAGAACTCGCCATCAGCCAGTACCCGCAGCAGGCGGGTCTGGGTGTCGGCGGGCATGTCACCGATTTCGTCGAGAAACAGGGTGCCGCCGTCGGCCTGTTCGAAGCGGCCGCGGCGCAGGTTGGCGGCGCCGGTGAAGGCGCCTTTTTCATGGCCGAACAGCTCCGATTCCATCAGGTCTTTCGGAATTGCCGCCATGTTCAGGGCAATGAAGGGTGCTGCCGCGCGCGGGCTGTGACGGTGCAGGGCGTGGGCTACCAGCTCTTTACCGGTCCCGGACTCGCCGTTGATCAGCACGGTGATGTTGGAATGGCTCAGGCGACCGATGGCGCGGAACACCTCCTGCATCGCCGGCGCTTCACCGATGATTTCCGGGGTGCGGGTCAGGGTGGGTGCCACGTCACCGCCCTGTTGCTCCTGGGCATGCTGGTTCGCGCGCTTGACCAGCGAGACGGCTTCGTCGACGTCGAACGGCTTGGGCAGGTACTCGAAGGCACCGCCCTGATACGAAGCAACCGCGCTGTCCAGGTCGGAGTGCGCGGTCATGATGATCACCGGGAGCCGCGGATGCTGCTCGCGAATCTGCGCCAGCAGGTCGAGGCCGCTGGCACCCGGCATGCGGATATCGGAAATGATCACATCCGGCTGCTGGCGGGCCAGGCGGCTCATGACGCCATCGGCACTGTCGAAGCTTTGGGTGGTCATGCCTTCCTGTTGCAAGGCTTTTTCCAGGACCCAGCGGATGGAACGGTCGTCATCGACGATCCAGACAGTTTCACTACGGCTCATGAGGAAGCGGCTCCTTGTTCCAGTGGCAGGAAGATCGAGAAGGTGGTGTGACCCGGATGGCTGTCACATTCGATCAGGCCCTGATGCTGGCTGATGATGTTCTGGGTGATGGCCAGGCCCAGCCCGGTGCCGTCCGGGCGGCCGCTGACCATGGGATAGAAGAGGGTGTCCTGGAGTTCCGCCGGGATGCCGGGGCCGTTGTCGATGATCTCAATCTTGGCCACCAGGCGATGGCGGATATGGCCGATGGTGAACTGGCGCATGGCGCGGCTGCGCAGGGTGATGCGGCCCAGGCGCAGTTCGTTCTGCGCGCTGATGGCCTGCATGGCGTTGCGCACGATGTTGAGCACGGCCTGGATCATCTGTTCGCGGTCGATCAGGACGTCCGGCAGGCTCGGGTCGTAGTCGCGCACCAAAGTGATGCCACCCTGGGTTTCGGCCTCGACCAGGCTGCAGACCCGTTCAAGCACTTCGTGGACGTTGGTCAGCGCGAGCATCGGCAGCTTGTTCGAGCCAAGCATGCGGTCCACCAGATTCCGCAGGCGGTCGGCTTCTTCGATGATGACGTTGGTGTAGTCCTTCAATCCTTCGTCGGGCAGTTCGCGGGCCAGCAACTGGGCTGCGCCGCGGATGCCGCCCAACGGGTTCTTGATTTCGTGGGCCATGCCGCGCACGAGCATCTTGGTGGTTTCCTGCTTGGACAGTTGCGCTTCTTCCTTGGTGATGCGCAGCAGGCGGTCGCGCGGATGCACTTCGAGCAGCAGCAGGGTCCGGCCACTGTTGAGGATCGGCGTGACGGCGTAGTCGACGGTCAGGCTCTGGCCGGTCAGCGAGGTGAGCATGGCTTCGCGTTTGGTGAACGGATGCGCGTGCTCCACGGCCTGGCGCAGGGAGTGCAGTGCTTCGGTCGATTCGGTGAACAGTTCGCTGATGAACTGGCCATGGCTGCGCTGGCCGCTGATGGCCAGGAGCATTTCCGCCGCCGGGTTCATGTACTCAAGGCGCAGTTCGGCGTTGAGCAGGATGGTGGCGGTGGTCAGGTTGTCCAGTAGTAATCGGTGCAGTGCATCGCTGATGGTCATGTGGCGTCTTTGACCTCTTTTGGCACATTTCGGGCCTGGTGCTAGCCAGGGGCGCGGGCGCTGGTATTCCGCTGATGCGAGGAAAATGCAAAAAGCAAACCAAGGCTCCGAAAAGAAGCGGAATCCCCGGAGAATCACCTGAATCTGCCCGAAAAAGGCCTACAAACGCCTGAGCAGGAAGAATTTATGACCCAAATTGGTGTGAGGGGCGCAGGTGCATGCATTTGCACGCACCAATATAGAGCATAGGTGGGCTCAGGGCTGGGGGGTACACAATTGGGCGCTGGCGCGGATCAAGGCAAGGTTGCGCTGCGGGCCAAGCTTGCGCTGTTCGATCAGCCGGGAGGTCATCCGCGGGCAGTGGGCGGGGCGTGCAAGGTCCAGGGCGGCAAGGTTTTCCAGCAACTCGCCTTGCAGGGCGTCCAGGCGCGGGCGTAGCTGAGTGGCCAGGTCCATGCGTGGTATTGACGGTGCACCGCCCTCGGCGAGCCAGCGCGTCAGTGCGCTGTATTGAAGCAGCTTGTTGGCTTCGATCTGGTCAGCGAAGAAATCATCGACCCGTTGTTCGCTCAGCCCGTGTTGCGCTGCCTGGGTGCGGGCGTTGGCGAGGACCTGGCGCTCACGGGCGGCGGCGTGTACGGGTTGGCCGGTGTCCCATTTGTTCAGTGCGACTGCTTCGGCGAGCTCAAGGCGTTGCTCGATGCTGTCGAGCAGCGCTTGCAGGGCTTCGCTGCCGGGCTCCTGAAATTCCTCGTCCGTCGTCGCGGCCAGGCTCAGCGGCATGCTTTCGCTGCCGGCGTAGAACACCATCAGCTCGGCGGGCTGGCTGCCCGTTTTGCCGCGGTGAATGCCATCAACCATCTCTGCCACTGCATCACCGGCTTTCAGGCGTGTCTGCTGTGCGCCACCTGGCGTTTCGACCAGCAGTTCACCCGATAACAGGTAGGCGGCATTGGGAATCGGGTGGCGGTGCCAGTCGAGGGTGGTGTGGGCCGGAATGCGTATTTTCAGCAGGGTCAGTTCCGGTTGGCCGTCGGGATAGCGGGTATAGGGTGAGCCGTCCCATGCCTGGGTGCTGCGCAGGAGTACCCGGGATTCGATACCGGAATGAGGGGTGGGTGCAGCGCAGGCAACGAGAGGGATAAGCAACGAAAGTAGCGCAAGGAAACGCATCATGCTGATCTCGGTAAAGGGCGAGACAGCATGGGCGAGGCCGTGCAATGGAACGATCAGAGCGGGCTTATTTTGATGTCCGAAAAGAGGCTTTCAGTGCGAAGCCGTTTTCAATTTTGCAGCACGATGGCCTCACCGCGCGCGCAAAAAAATGCCCCGGCAAGCCGGGGCATTTTGAGTGAGCGCCAAGGACGGCATTTTCATGCCGCCCTTGTGTCACGCTGGAATCAGCAGCTGTAGTACAGCTCGTATTCCAGTGGGTGTACGAAGGTGCGAACCTTGATTTCTTCTTCGGATTTCAGAGCGATGTAGGCATCGATGAAGTCGTCGGAGAACACGCCGCCCTTGGTCAGGAACGCGCGGCCCTTGTCCAGCTCTTCCAGGGCTTCTTTCAGGCTGCCACAAACCTGTGGAATTTCCTTGGCCTCTTCAGGCGGCAGGTCATACAGGTTCTTGTCGGCGGCATCGCCAGGGTGGATCTTGTTCTGGATACCGTCCAGGCCGGCCATCAGCAGTGCTGCGAAGGCCAGGTACGGGTTGGCAGCCGGATCCGGGAAGCGCGCTTCGATACGACGAGCTTTCGGGCTGGAAACGTAAGGAATACGGATCGAAGCGGAACGGTTACGAGCCGAGTAGGCCAGCATTACCGGAGCTTCGAAGCCTGGAACCAGACGCTTGTAGGAGTTGGTCGAAGGGTTGGTGAAACCGTTCAGAGCCTTACCGTGCTTGATGATGCCGCCGATGAAGTACAGAGCGGTATCGGACAGGCCGGCATAGCCTTCGCCAGCGAAGGTGTTCTTGCCGTCTTTCCAGATCGACATGTGAACGTGCATGCCCGAGCCGTTGTCGCCGTACAGAGGCTTCGGCATGAAGGTCGCGGTGCGGCCGTAGGCATCGGCAACGTTGTGCACGACGTACTTCAGGGTTTGAACTTCGTCGGCCTTCTTCACCAGGGTGTTGAACTTGACGCCGATTTCGTTCTGGCCGGCAGTCGCCACTTCGTGGTGGTGAACTTCGACGGTCTGACCCATTTCTTCCAGTGCGTTGCACATGGCAGTACGGATTTCATGGTCATGGTCGAACGGCGGAACAGGGAAGTAGCCGCCTTTGACGCCTGGACGGTGGCCTTTGTTGCCGCCTTCGACGTCCTGGTCGGACATCCAGGAACCTTGCTCGGAGAAGATCTTGAACATCGAGCCGGAGATGTCGGACTTGAACTTCACTTCGTCGAAGATGAAGAACTCTGGCTCTGGACCGGCGAATACGGTGTCGCCGATCAGGGTGCTTTTCAGGTGCTCTTCAGCGCGCTTGGCGATCGCACGTGGGTCGCGGTCGTAGCCTTGCATGCTCGAAGGTTCGATGATGTCGCAGACCAGGATCAGGGTCGGCTCTTCGGTGAACGGGTCCAGCACGGCAGTATCGTCAACCGGCATCAGGATCATGTCGGAGGCTTCGATGCCTTTCCAGCCAGCGATGGAGGAACCATCGAACATCTTGCCGACTTCGAAGAAGTCGTCATCCAGCGCATCACGGGCTGGCATGGTCACGTGGTGCTGAGTGCCTTTGGTGTCAGTGAAGCGCAGATCAATCCATTTAACGTCATGATCTTTGATGAGTTGAACCGACTTCGACATAGTGTCCTCCGGGTGGGGTAGAGCTTGCCTGTGCAGCCCTTTAATTTGGGTGATGCCGGGCGCGAATACTCGGCCAAGGCAACCTGCCTCACAAGGGAGCAAATTGCATGCCAGTGCCCCGAAGTGGAATTTTTGCCCCAATCTCAAGCGTTTCAGCTGCTCCTGGCGGATTTCTGGCTTTTTTGTGCACTGTTTAGATGCGCAAATTTGTTTAGGCGAACCAAAACGGTGCAGAGAAAACCTTCTGTACAAAAGTTGGTCAAACCTTGAGCAATTTCCGCTATAATCCGCGCCCCCCTTTTTCGGCTGGCCACTCGCGCGCTGTTTTCATGAAACTAATCGTCAAAGTCTTCCCAGAAATCACCATTAAGAGCCGGCCGGTTCGCAAGCGTTTCATCCGTCAATTGGCCCGCAACATTCGCACCGTGCTCAAGGACCTCGATCCTGCGCTCGCGGTCGACGGTGTCTGGGACAACCTCGAGGTGGTCACCCGCATCGAAGACGAGAAGGTGCTGCGCGAGATGACCGAGCGCCTGAGCTGCACGCCGGGTATCGCGCATTTCCTGCAGGTTGATGAATACCCGCTGGGCGACTTCGACGATATCGTCGCCAAGTGCAAGGCGCACTTCGGCCACCTGCTGGCCGGCAAGCGCTTCGCCGTGCGCTGCAAGCGCGGCGGCCACCACGACTTCACCTCGATGGACGTCGACCGTTATGTTGGCAGCCAGTTGCGCCAGCAGTGCGGCGCCGCCGGCATCGACCTGCGCACCCCTGAAGTCCAGGTGCGCATCGAGATTCGTGACAAGCGCCTGTACGTGATCCACAACCAGCACAAAGGCATCGGCGGTTACCCGCTGGGCGCGCTGGAGCAGACCCTGGTGCTGATGTCCGGTGGTTTCGACTCCACCGTCGCCGCCTACCAGATGATGCGTCGCGGCCTGATGACCCATTTCTGTTTCTTCAACCTGGGTGGTCGCGCGCACGAACTGGGCGTGATGGAAGTTGCTCACTACCTCTGGAAGAAATACGGCAGCAGCCAGCGCGTGCTGTTCGTCAGCGTGCCGTTCGAGGAAGTGGTCGGCGAGATCCTCGGCAAGGTCGACAACAGTTATATGGGCGTGACCCTGAAGCGCATGATGCTGCGCGCCGCCAGCAACATCGCCGACCGCCTGCAGATCGACGCACTGGTGACCGGCGAGGCGATTTCCCAGGTGTCGAGCCAGACCCTGCCGAACCTCGCGGTGATCGACTCGGCCACCGAGAAGCTGGTACTGCGCCCGCTGCTGGCCAGCCACAAGCAAGACATCATCGACCAGGCCTACGAAATCGGCACCGCCGAATTCGCCAAGCACATGCCCGAGTATTGCGGCGTGATTTCGGTGAACCCGACTACCTGCGCCAAGCGTCACCGCGTCGACCACGAAGAGAAGCAGTTCGACATGGCCGTGCTGGAGCGCGCCCTGGAGCGTGCTCGCCTGGTCTCGATCGACAACGTGATCGATGAACTTGGCCAGGATATCCAGATCGAAGAAGTCAGCCAGGCGCTGGCCGGGCACGTGGTGATCGATATTCGTCACCCCGACGCCCAGGAAGACCAGCCTCTGGAACTGGACGGCATCGAGGTCCAGGCCTTGCCGTTCTATGCCCTCAACAGTCGCTTCAAGGAACTGGATGCTACGCGCCAGTACCTGCTGTATTGCGACAAGGGTGTGATGAGCCGGCTGCACGCTCACCACTTGCTGAGTGAGGGACATGCCAATGTGCGCGTTTATCGTCCGACATAAGACGCCCGGGCTGTATGGCGGCAGTATCCGCCACCGCCCTCCCGACCGACGGGTCCGCTGAGCGCCGTTCATTCATATTCGCCACCTAGACTGGGTGGCAACCCGAATCCTCTGATCGAGATACACCACGTGATCGAAAATCTGCGCAACATCGCCATCATTGCCCACGTTGACCATGGTAAAACCACCCTGGTTGACAAACTCCTGCGTCAGTCCGGCACTCTGGAGCGTAACGAGCTCAACGACGAGCGCGTCATGGACTCCAACGACCAGGAAAAAGAGCGCGGCATTACCATTCTGGCGAAGAACACCGCCATCAACTGGAATGGCTACCACATCAACATCGTCGACACCCCCGGCCACGCCGACTTCGGCGGTGAAGTAGAGCGCGTGATGTCGATGGTCGACTCCGTTCTGCTGCTGGTCGACGCTCAAGACGGCCCTATGCCGCAAACCCGTTTCGTGACCAAGAAGGCGTTCGAAGCCGGTCTGAAGCCAATCGTCGTGATCAACAAGGTTGACCGTCCGGGCGCGCGTCCTGACTGGGTTCTGGACCAGATCTTCGACCTGTTCGACAACCTCGGTGCCACCGACGAACAGCTGGACTTCAAAGTCGTCTACGCCTCGGCCCTGAACGGCATTGCCGGTCTGGACCACGCCGAAATGGCCGAAGACATGACCCCGCTGTACCAGTCGATCATCGACAACGTTCCAGCTCCGGCTGTTGACCGTGACGGTCCGTTCCAGATGCAAATCTCCGCTCTGGACTACAACAGCTTCCTCGGTGTTATCGGCGTTGGCCGTATCGCCCGTGGTCGCGTCAAGCCGAACACCCCGGTTGTCGCTATCGACACCAACGGCAAGAAGCGCAACGGCCGTATCCTGAAGCTGATGGGTCACCACGGTCTGCACCGTGTAGACGTTGAAGAAGCCCAGGCTGGCGACATCGTCTGCATCAGCGGTTTCGAAGAGCTGTTCATCTCCGACACCCTGTGCTCCCCAGATGCCGTTGAAGCGATGAAGCCACTGAGCGTCGACGAGCCGACCGTTTCCATGACCTTCCAGGTCAACGACTCGCCGTTCTGCGGTAAAGAAGGCAAGTTCGTGACTTCCCGTAACATCAAGGAACGTCTGGACAAAGAGCTGCTGTACAACGTTGCACTGCGCGTTGAAGAAGGCGACTCGGCTGACAAGTTCAAGGTTTCCGGTCGTGGTGAGCTGCACCTGTCGGTTCTGATCGAAACCATGCGTCGCGAAGGCTTCGAGATGGCTGTAGGCCGTCCTGAAGTAATCATCCGCGAAGTCAACGGTACCAAACAGGAACCGTTCGAAAACGTCACCATCGACATCCCTGAAGAATCGCAGGGCAAGGTCATGGAAGAGATGGGTCTGCGTAAAGGCGACCTGACCAACATGTCCCCGGATGGCAAGGGCCGTGTACGTCTGGAATACAACATTCCAGCCCGTGGTCTGATCGGTTTCCGTAACCAGTTCCTGACCCTGACCAACGGTGCAGGCATCCTGACCTCGATCTTCGATCGCTACGACACCATGAAGTCCGGCCACATGTCCGGTCGTCAGAACGGCGTACTGGTTTCGGTCGAAACCGGCAAGGCACTGACCTACTCCCTGGAAACCCTGCAGGCGCGCGGCAAGCTGTTCGTCGAGCACGGTCAGGAAATCTACAACGGTCAGATCGTTGGTCTGAACAGCCGTGACAACGACCTGGGTGTCAACCCAACCAAAGGCAAGAAGCTCGACAACATGCGTGCTTCGGGCAAGGACGAAACCATCGCCCTGGTTCCGCCGGTTCGTTTCACCCTGGAACAGGCTCTGGAATTCATCCAGGACGACGAGCTGTGCGAAGTGACTCCAAAGTCGATTCGTCTGCGCAAGAAAATCTTGGACGAAGGCGAGCGTACCCGCGCTGCCAAGAAGTCCAAAGCCAACTAATCCTGGCTTGAAATGAAAACGCCCCCGGTCGAAAGGCCGGGGGCGTTTTTGTTTCTGCTGTTTATTGCCAGGGCTGTGTGAACTGTAGGAGCGAGCTTGTCGGGGCGCCGAACCGTCGCGAAGGACCGCGCAGCGGTCCCGAACCCTGATACACCAGATACTGGCTTGACTGCGGCTCGTGCTGGATGGTTTTGGGACCGCTTTGCGGTCCTTCGCGAGCAAGCTCGCTCCTACACGGAGGGGGGTCAGCGAACCATCGGCTTCGGCTTGTACGCGCAATACCCCGGCCGCGGCCCGATCTTCGGGTGGTTGCGGCAGGTGTCCGGACGCTTGTCATAAATGGTGCACAGCCGGCTCTTGCGATCCAGATAGAGGCAATCGTCGTTGCTCATCCGGGTCAGGGTGAAGATCCCCGACTTCTGGCTGAAGCGCTCGACGATGCCTTCCTTCTGAAGGCGCTTGGCAATGTTCTTCGGCGGCTCGCCCACTTCGAACTCATCGACTACGCCGATGCGGATCAAATCCTTCAACTTGACCTCCACCGGCAGGGTGCAGCAGGTGGACATGCAGCTGCCGCACATGTGGCTGGCGTACTTCTGCCACGTCTCGAGACGGTCAAGCTCGGCGGCGGCGATCAGGGTCGGTTTCATCAGGGATCAGGCATATAGGTATAGGAAGGCGCGCGATCATACCGGAGTTGATCAATTTGTGAACAACCAATTGCGCGGGAGCCGTCGGCCGGTCCCGCTCTTGCATCTGCTTTTCCCATGAAAGGTGCGAACCAGCGCCTACGCACTGTGTCGAACCGTCTAGGCTGTCAAATCTCCATCCGCAATCGTCATATTTGCCCGAGGACGTCGCATGTCTCAGGAAACGAACACTCGTGACGCAGAGGTGGCCGCTTTTCGCACCGCTGTGCTGGACAAACTGACCTATGCGGTCGGCAAGGACCCCGAACACGCCTTCGACCACGACTGGTTCGAAGCCATCGCCCTGGCCGCCAGGGACCACATGGTCGATCACTGGATGGACCACACCCGGCAGATCTATCGCAAGAGCCAGAAGCGGGTCTATTACCTCTCCCTCGAATTCCTGATCGGCCGTCTGCTCTACGACAGCCTGAGCAACCTCGGCCTGCTGGACGTCGCCCGCGAGGCGCTGGAAGGCCTTGATGTCGACCTGGAGCGCATCCGCCTGCTGGAGCCGGATGCGGCGCTGGGCAACGGCGGCCTTGGCCGGCTGGCGGCGTGCTTCATGGAAAGCATGTCGACCCTCGGCATCGCCGCACACGGCTACGGCATCCGCTACGAGCACGGCCTGTTTCGGCAGGCGGTGGTGGATGGCTGGCAGCAGGAGCAGACCGAGAACTGGCTGGATTTCGGTAACCCCTGGGAGTTCGAGCGGGCCGAGGTGATCTACCCGATCAGCTTCGGCGGCCGGGTCGAAACCGTGCACACCGGCGACGGCGAGCCGCGTCAGGTCTGGTGGCCGGCGGAAACGGTACGTGCGGTGGCGTATGACACGCCGGTGGTGGGCTGGCGCGGTTCCAGCGTCAACACCCTGCGCCTGTGGCGTGCGCGGGCGCTGGAGGAGCTGCACCTGGAGCGCTTCAACGCCGGCGACCACCTAGGCGCCGTGGCTGAAGTAGCCCGGGCCGAGAGCATCTCCCGCGTGCTGTACCCGGCCGACAGCACCGAGGCCGGCCAGGAATTGCGCCTGCGTCAGGAATACTTCTTCGTTTCGGCCTCGCTGCAAGACCTGCTGCGCCGTCATCTGAACATGCACGACACCCTGCTCAACCTGCCCGAGCAGGCGGCCATCCAGCTCAACGACACCCACCCCTCGATTGCCGTGGCCGAACTGATGCGGCTGCTGGTCGACCAGCACGAAGTGCCGTGGGATACCGCCTGGCAAGTGACGGTGAACACACTGGCCTACACCAACCACACCCTGCTGCCGGAGGCGCTGGAAACCTGGCCGGTGGGGCTGATGGAGCGCATGCTGCCGCGGCACATGCAGATCATCTACCTGATCAACGCCTTCCATATCGACGCGCTGCGGGCCAAAGGCATCCACGATTTCGACGTGCTGCGTGCCGTGTCGCTGATCGAGGAAGACAACGGCCGCCGGGTGCGCATGGGCAACCTGGCGTTCCTCGGTTCCCACAGCATCAACGGCGTGTCGGCGCTGCACACCAAGTTGATGCGCAGCACGGTGTTCGCCGAGCTGCACAAGCTCTACCCGGACCGCATCAACAACAAGACCAACGGCATCACCTTCCGCCGTTGGCTGTACCAGGCCAACCCGCGGCTCACCGGCATGCTGGTGGATGCCTTGGGCAAAGAGCTGCTGGACGACCCGGAAACCCTGCTGCGCGGGCTGGAGCCGTTCGCCGACAAACCGGCGTTCCGCAAGAAATTCGCCGAGCAGCGCCTGCACAGCAAGCGTGTGCTGGCGAGCCTGATTCAGGAGCGGGTGGGGATTACCGTCAACCCCGAGGCGATGTTCGATGTGCAGGTCAAGCGCATCCATGAGTACAAGCGCCAGTTGCTCAACCTGATGCACACCGTGGCCCTGTACCAGGCGATCCGCGCCGAACCGGGCACCGACTGGGTGCCGCGGGTGAAGATCTTCGCCGGCAAGGCAGCAGCCAGTTATCACCAGGCCAAGCTGATCATCAAGCTGGCCAACGACATCGCCAAGGTGGTCAACAACGACCCGACCGTGCGCGGTCTGCTCAAGGTGGTGTTCCTGCCCAACTACAACGTCAGCCTGGCGGAAAGCATCATCCCGGCGGCGGACCTCTCCGAGCAGATTTCCACCGCCGGCTACGAGGCGTCCGGCACCAGCAACATGAAGTTCGGCCTCAACGGCGCGCTGACCATCGGCACCCTCGACGGTGCCAACGTGGAAATGTGCGAGCAGGTGGGCGCTGACCACATGTTCATCTTCGGCCTGACCGCCCAGCAGGTGGAGGCGCGCAAGCGCAGTGGCGATTTTGGTGCCGGGGCCGCGCTGGGTGCTTCGCACCGGCTCAACGACGTGCTGCAGGCGATCCGTGGCGGGGTGTTCTCACCTGACGATCCGGCGCGTTATGTCGGGCTGGTGGACTCGCTGGTGACCTACGACCGCTTCCTGCTCTGCGCCGATTTCGACGCCTACTGGGAAGCCCAGCGGCGGGTCGACGAGCTCTGGCACGAGCCCAATCGCTGGTGGCGCTCGGCGGTGCTCAACACCGCGCGCATGGGCTGGTTCTCCTCGGACCGGACAATCCGCGAATACGCCCGTGAAATCTGGACCGCGCTGGAGTGACCAGCGCCAACCCGGCGGACGGCATGAACTCGCGGGCCGATGTGCCGTCTGATCGGGCAAGCATGTCCTGGTGCTCGCCCGCGCTTCACTCTCCCTGTAAACTGCGTGGGTTTTTCTCTCCCCATTCCTTCGGAGCTATACATGTCCCGCGTTACCCTGAGTCGCTATCTGATTGAGCAGACCCGTAGCAACAGCACCCCTGCCGATCTGCGCTTCCTCATCGAAGTGGTGGCGCGCGCATGCAAGGAAATCAGCCACAACGTGTCCAAAGGCGCCCTGGGCGGCGTATTGGGCAGCATGGGCACTGAAAACGTGCAGGGCGAAGTCCAGAAGAAACTGGACGTGATTTCCAACGACATCCTGCTCGAAGCCAACGAATGGGGCGGTCACCTGGCCGGCATGGCGTCCGAAGAAATGGACAATGCCTACCAGATCCCCGGCAAATACCCGAAAGGCGCCTACCTGCTGGTCTTCGACCCGCTGGACGGCTCGTCGAACATCGATGTCAACGTTTCCGTCGGCACCATCTTCTCGGTACTCCGTTGCCCGAACGAGTACCTGAGCCAGAACGAAAGCCTGAATGAAAAGGCCTTCCTGCAGCCAGGCACCGAGCAGGTCGCCGCCGGCTACGCGATCTATGGTCCGCAGACCATGCTGATCCTGACCCTGGGCAACGGCGTCAAAGGCTTCACCCTGGACCGCGAACTGGGCAGCTTCGTCCTGACCCACGAGAACATCAAGGTTCCGGAAACCACCGCCGAATTCGCTATCAACATGTCCAACCAGCGCCACTGGGAAGCCCCGGTCAAGCGCTACGTCGGCGAGCTGCTGGACGGTGAGACCGGCCCGCTGAAGAAAAACTACAACATGCGCTGGATCGCCTCGATGGTTGCCGACGTGCACCGCATCCTGACCCGCGGCGGCCTGTTCATGTACCCACGCGACGCTCGCGAGCCTTCCAAGCCGGGCAAACTGCGCCTGATGTACGAAGCCAACCCGATGTCCTTCATCATCGAACAGGCCGGCGGCGCTTCCACCGACGGCAAACAGCGCATCCTCGACATCCAGCCGGAGAGCCTGCACCAGCGTGTGGCGGTGTTCCTCGGTTCGAAAGAAGAAGTCGAGCGCGTCACCGGTTATCACCAGGAGTAAACAGGTCATGCTCGCACCTTGGCAGCCGTTGCTGGAGTGGTGGTTCGGTTGGGGTACCAGCCCGCAGGCCGTGGCTGACGAGAAGAGCACGCTGTGGTTCGGCAGGCAGCACGATGCCGAGGCGCAAGAACGCTTCGGCGATCTGGTGGAGCAGGCGTTGGCCGGCGGTCTGGACGAGTGGCTGCAAAGCCCGCAGGGCTGGCTTGGCCTGGTCCTGTTGCTGGACCAGTTGCCGCGCATGATCCACCGCGACACGCCGCGCGCCTTCGATGGCGATCGGCGTGCCCAGGTGCTGGTGATGCAGGGCCTGGACCGTGCCTGGGACTATCAACTGCTGCCGATCCAGCGGGTGTTCATCCTGCTGGTGCTGGAGCATGCCGAAGTACTCGACTGGCAGAACATCAGCGTCGAGCGCTACCGGGCCTTGCTTTCGGGCCAGCCGGCCGAGCATCAGCGGTTGTTCGAAGGTTTCCTCGACTATGCCGAGCAGCACCAGCGGGTGATTGCCCGGTTCGGGCGCTTCCCGCACCGCAACCTGTTGCTGGGGCGGCCGAGTACCAGTGAGGAGATGGATTTTCTGCTGGAGCCTGGGTCCAGGTTCTGATTTGAATTCTCTGCTGTTCTTCAGGGCCTCATCGCCGGCAAGCCGGCGATGAGGCCCTGAAGCCCGCCTTAAATCCTGAAACTCCCCACCAGATGCTTCAACCGCTCGACCTGCTGCTCAAGGTCGTTACAGGCACGCAACGTCGCCTGCAGGTTTTCCACGCCTTCCTGATTCAGCGTATTGATCTCGGTGATGTCGACGTTGATCGACTCCACCACGGCAGTCTGTTCCTCGGTAGCGGTAGCCACCGACTGGTTCATGCCGTCGATCTCGCCGATGCGCTGGGTCACGCTGCCCAGCCGTTCGCCGGCCCGGTTGGCGATGCCGACGCTGTGCTGGCTGTGGTTCTGGCTCTCGGTCATGGTGCTCACCGCCACCTGCGCGCCGGCTTGCAGTTCTTCGATGATCCGTTGTACTTGCTGCGCCGAGTCCTGGGTGCGGTGGGCCAGATTGCGCACTTCGTCGGCAACCACCGCGAAACCACGGCCGGCCTCGCCAGCGCGGGCCGCTTCGATGGCGGCGTTGAGCGCCAGCAGGTTGGTCTGCTGGGAAATGCCGGTGATTACTTCGAGAATCTGGCCGATGTTCACCGTGTTGGCGTTCAGCGTCTCGATGTTGCCGCACGAATCGCTGATCCGCGCCGACAATTGGTTCATCACGTCGATGGTCTGGTTGACCACCTGCTGACCGTCTTCAGCCAGGCTGCGCGCGTCGCTGGAATGCTGCGAGGCGAGGGCGGCGTTCTGGGCGATTTCCTGGGCGGCGGCGCCCAGTTCGTTGATCGCTGCGGCAACGCTGTTGGTGCGGCTGGATTGCTGGTCGGCGTTGTGGATCGAGGCATTGGACGCGCTGACCACCCGCAGGGCGACTTCGTTGACCTGGCCGGTGGCCGAGGACACTTCGCGGATCGATTCGTGAATCCGCTCGACAAAGCGGTTGAATGACTGGCCCAGCGTGCCGAATTCGTCGTGGGCATGAATGCTCAAGCGCTTGGTCAGGTCGCCCTTGCCCTCGGCGATGTCGTGCATGGCCCGGCCCATCACGTGCAGCGGCTCCATCAGCACGCGGATCAGCAGGCCAAGCAGGCCGATGATGATCAACACTGCGGCGATGGTCGCCACCACGGCGGTGCTGCGCAGTTCACTGAGCATGGCGAACGCCGCGTCCTGGTCGAGCACCAGCGCGACATACCAGTCCGCCGACGGCACGCCGTCGATGTGGGTGAAGCTGATGAACTGCTTGCGGCCGTCGATCTCGACTTCCTTCAGGCCTTTGCCGATGACCGGCGCGCCCTGTGGATAAGCCTCGGCGAGGGCTTTCAGGGCCAGCTCGTTCTTGGGATGGATCAGGATCTTGCCATCGCCGTTGACGATGAAGGCATGGCCGTGGCCGTCGAAATTCAGCGAGTTGATGATGGCGCTGATGGTGTCCAGCGCAGTGTCGGCGCCGGCCACACCGATCGACTTGCCGGCCTGTTGCACCGGCGTGGCGATGGTCACCACCAGCTTGCCCATGGAGGCGGAAACATAGGGCTCGGTGATCACGGTCTGGCCGGCGCTGCTGGCGCTCTTGTACCAGCCGCGCACGCGCGGGTCGTAGTCGGCCGCGCGGTTGCCGGCAGGCACCGACTGCATGCTGCCGTCCTGGCCGCCGAAATAGGTGAGGGCGAAGTTGCTGGCGTACACCGGCAGCGCCAGGCTGCGGCTCAGGGCGTCCTTGCCTGGGCCGTCGACGGCCACTTGCTGGGCAAAGGAGTTGAGCAACTGGATGCGGCTGTCCAGCCAGGTGCGGATGTTGCCCGCAGTGAGGCTGCCCAGTTCCTGCATCGAGGCTTCGGTGCTGCTGCGCAGCGACTGGCGCTGGCGGTAGTCGTTGAACAGGACGAAGCAGGTGAAGGCCACCACGACCACGAGGGCGGCGGCCAGCAGGATCTTGTGGCTGAATTTCAGGTTTTTAGTCATCGTAAGGTCACGGCAATCTACGAAGGGGGCGCGGCGATCCGCCGCAGCGTCTGTTGTGTCGTCAGGTGTAGGAAAAAGATTAATCGGTTCCGCAATCATTCGACCAATGGCAAAGGATTACGCTGATCTGAAAGCAGGGCGCTTCGGGAACCGGAACGGGGTTTTTCCTTCTAAGCTCTCGACAGGCTGTAGTCCTGTCGCCTTTATTTTCAGGAGCACCCTTCATGTCGTTGCGTTCCCTCGCCTTGTTGTCCTTGTGCGTGTTGCTGGCTGCGTGCAGCAAACTCAATCAGGAAAACTATTCCAAACTCAAAACCGGTATGGACAAGGCCCAGGTCGAAGCCCTGCTGGGGAGTCCAACCGAGTGTTCCGGTGCGTTGGGTGTTTCCAGTTGTACCTGGGGTGATGAAAAGACCTTCATCAGTGTCCAGTACGCAGGTGACAAAGTGTTGATGTACGCGGGGCAGGGTCTGAAATGAAACACGTCTATCCACTGCTGGCCTTGTGCGCGGCACTGACGCTGGGCGGTTGCGCCACGTCGGTGGCCGACGGGCCGCTGCCGCCGAAGACGGTGGGGCAGGTCGATCTCAAGCGTTACCAGGGTAAATGGTTCGAACTGGCGCGCTTGCCGATGTATTTCCAGCGTGATTGCGCCCAGTCCGAGGCGCACTACAACCTGCGCGCGGACGGCAGTGTCGGGGTGCTCAATCGTTGCCTGACCCTGCAAGGCGAGTGGCAGGAAGCCAGCGGCAGCGCCACGCCGCAAGTGCCGGGCAAGACCGACAAGCTCTGGGTGGAATTCGACAACTGGTTCTCGCGGCTGCTGCCGGGCGTGGCGAAAGGTGATTACTGGGTGCTGTATATCGGTGATGACTACCAGACCGCGCTGGTCGGCAATCCAGACCGCAAATACCTGTGGCTGCTGTCGCGCAAACCAACCGTGACGGCGGTGGAGCGGGAGAGCCTGCTGGCCAAGGCGCGGCAGCAGGGGTATGACACGACGCGGCTGATCTGGCGGGTGTCGGATCGGGATATGGCGCGTAAGCCTTGATCGATCTTCAGGGCCTCATCGCTAGTCAGCGATGAGGCCCTGAAACTCAACCGAGCAATTCCCTCAATACCCCGGCAAACGCCCGCGCACTGTCTTCCTGTCCGTCATGCCTGCCTTCGCGCACCACCCAGGCCCCGTTGACCATCACATCCCGCACCTGACGATCCCCGCCAGCGAACAGCCAGCGGTTGAGGATGTTGTCGTCACTGGCCGTCGCCAGGTACGGGTCCAGCCCATCCAGCACGATCCAGTCCGCCCGCTTGCCTACCGCCAGTTCACCTACCGGTTGCCCCAGCGCCTGGGCGCCACCGCTCAGTGCTGCGTCGAACAGCGTGCGTCCGACCATCGGCTGGTTGGCGCCGTACAAGCGGTTGCGTCGCTGGTCGCGCAGGCGCTGGCCGTATTCCAGCCAGCGCAGTTCTTCCACCACGCTCAGTGACACATGGCTGTCGGAACCGATGCCCAGGCGTCCTCCTTCGGCGAGGAAATCCACCGCCGGGAAGATGCCATCGCCGAGGTTGGCTTCGGTGGTCAGGCACAAGCCGGCCACCGCGCCGCTGCGGGCCATGAGGCTGACTTCGTCGGCCTCGGCATGAGTCGCGTGGACCAGGCACCAGCGCTGATCGACTTCGACGTTTTCATACAGCCACTGCAACGGCCGCCGTCCGCTCCAGGCCAGGCAGTCGTCGACTTCCTTCTTTTGTTCGGCGATATGGATGTGCACCGGACAGGCGCTGTCGCTAGCCGCCATGACCGTGGCGATCTGCTCCGGCGTCACCGCGCGCAATGAGTGGAAGCACAGCCCCAGCGTTTGCGCGGGCTGGGCGGCCAGCAGCGGTTTCAGCCGGGATTGCAGGTCGAGGTACTGTTCGGTGCTGTTGATGAACCGCCGCTGACCCTCGTTGGGCGCCTGCCCGCCGAAGCCGGAGTGGCTGTAGAGCACCGGCAGCAGGGTCAGGCCGATACCGCTCTGGCGGGCCGCCGCGCTGATGCGCCGGGACAGCTCGGTCGGGTCGGCGTAGACGCTGCCTTGCGGGTCGTGGTGGACGTAGTGGAATTCGGCGACCGAGGTGTAGCCGGCCTTGAGCATCTCGATGTAGAGCTGGCGGGCGATGATTTCGAGCTGCTCGGGGCTGATCTTGCCGACCAGCCGATACATCAGTTCGCGCCAGGTCCAGAAGCTGTCGTTGGGATTGCCCGCCACTTCGGCAAGACCGGCCATGGCGCGCTGGAACGCGTGGGAATGCAGGTTGGGCATGCCTGGCAGCAGCGGTCCGTTCAGCTTTTCGGCGCCATCGGCCTCGGCATTGGCTTGTACCCGGGTCAGCAAACCGTCGGCGCCGACCTCGATTCGGACGTTTTCAGCCCAGCCGCTGGGCAACAGAGCGCGTTCGGCAAAGAAGACGGACATCGACACGACACCTCGTTTTGTTTATTTGTATATACATATACAGACGTTTGCCTGCTGGGTAAACTCCGGCAAGCTACCGTTCATTCATTAGAACAAGGACTTTTCCTGTGCCGAAACCTCCTGTCTCCACGCTGGTTGCCCAGATGGGCGAGGGGCCGGCGCCGCTGTATGCCCGGGTCAAACAGATGATCGTCCAGCAGATCGAGAACGGCACCTGGCCGCCGCACCACCGGGTGCCGTCGGAGAGCGAGCTGGTCAGTGAACTGGGCTTCAGCCGCATGACCATCAACCGTGCCCTGCGCGAACTCACCGCCGAAGGGCTGCTGGTGCGCATGCAGGGCGTCGGAACCTTCGTTGCCGAACCCAAGACCCGCTCGGCGCTGTTCGACGTGAACAACATCGCCGACGAAATCGCCGCCCGCGACCACCAGCACACCTGCCGCGTAGTCACCCTGACCGAAGAGGCTGCCGGTTCCGAGCGCGCCCTGGCGCTGGACATGCGCGAGGGCCAGCGGGTGTTCCATTCGCTGATCGTGCACTACGAAAACGGCGTGCCGGTGCAGATCGAAGACCGTTACGTCAACGCACAGATCGCCCCCGACTACCTCCAGCAGGACTTCACCCGGCAAACGCCCTACGCCTATCTGTCCCAGGTCGCGCCGCTGGCCGAGGGCGAGCATGTGGTCGAGGCGATTCTTGCCGAGCCCGACGAATGCAAGCTGCTGCAGATCGAGCAGGGCGAACCCTGCCTGCTGATTCGCCGCCGCACCTGGTCCGGTCGCCAGCCAGTAACCGCCGCCCGCCTGATCCACCCAGGTTCCCGCCATCGCCTCGAAGGACGCTTCAGCAAATGACCGAGTTGACCCTGCTCCGTGCCGCCGACTACCCGCGCATGCCCTGGAAGAACGGCGGCGGCAGCACCGAAGAAATCACCCGTGATGCCGGCGAAGGCCTCGACGGTTTCGGCTGGCGCCTGTCGATCGCCGATATCGAAGAGTCCGGTGGTTTCTCCAGCTTTGCCGGCTACCAGCGGATCATTACCGTGTTGCAGGGCGACGGCATGGTCCTGCAGGTGGATGGCCAGCAGAGCCGCGCACTGCTGCCGTTCGATGCCTACGTGTTCAGCGGCGAGAGTCAGGTCAGTTGCCGCCTGCTGGGTGATTCGATCCGGGACTTCAACCTCATCTATGCGCCGCAGCGTTACCACGCACGCCTGCAGTGGTTCAGCGGTTACAGCCGGGTGTTCAGCTCGGCCAGTACGGTCTTGCTGTTCAGTGCCCAGTCCGCACTGGACGTCGGCATCAGCGGCCATTCGCTGCAAACCCTTGGTCTGTACGACTGCCTTTACCTGCACGACAACACGCAATTGCGCGAGCTGGATATCACCGGCCGTTGCTGCCTGATCGAACTCATTCCTGTTTCCGTGTAACGCACCACGCCCGCACATTCTGTTACCGAATGCCCCAAGGTGGCGCAATGCTGCCTTGGTCCTCGCCCCACCCTCCGCTGTCTCCCAAGCTTATCTGCAAGATTTCCTCGCCTTGATCCACAAGGGTTTGAAGCCCCTGCGGGAATTTTTTCATCAAGCGTTTTGCGGACTTGGCAATTCAATTGCATATGCTTGTATGTACAAGTAAAGATGTGTGCGTATGAGTGGATAGGCCGTCCCCTCCACGCTGTTCGTAAAACGGTTATCACCGCTGGCCCACTGCCTGGGTTGGGATTGGATAGATGCTCGAGGAGCCCTTTCGTGACTGACAACAACCTGAACAAATTCCGTGATGTCGAAATCCGTGCACCCCGCGGCAACAAGCTGACCGCCAAAAGCTGGCTGACCGAAGCGCCGCTGCGCATGTTGATGAACAACCTCGACCCGGAAGTGGCGGAGAACCCGAAGGAACTGGTGGTGTACGGCGGTATCGGCCGCGCCGCGCGCAACTGGGCGTGCTACGACAAGATCGTCGAGAGCCTGACCAACCTGAATGACGACGAAACCCTGCTGGTGCAATCGGGCAAGCCGGTCGGCGTGTTCAAGACCCACGCCAACGCGCCGCGTGTGCTGATCGCCAACTCCAACCTGGTGCCGCACTGGGCCACGTGGGAACACTTCAACGAACTGGATGCCAAGGGCCTGGCCATGTACGGCCAGATGACCGCCGGTAGCTGGATCTACATCGGCAGCCAGGGCATCGTTCAGGGCACCTATGAAACCTTCGTCGAAGCCGGTCGCCAACACTACAATGGCAGCCTCAAGGGCAAGTGGGTACTGACCGCTGGCCTCGGCGGCATGGGCGGCGCACAGCCACTGGCCGCGACCCTGGCCGGCGCCTCTTCGCTGAACATCGAATGCCAGCAGAGCCGCATCGACTTCCGCCTGAGCAGCCGCTACGTCGACGAACAGGCCAACGACCTGGATGACGCCCTGGCGCGCATCGCCAAATACACCGCCGAAGGCAAGGCCATTTCCATCGCGTTGCTGGGCAACGCCGCCGAAATCCTGCCGGAACTGGTCAAACGCGGCGTGCGCCCGGACATGGTCACCGACCAGACCAGCGCCCACGACCCGCTCAACGGCTACCTGCCCGCCGGCTGGAGCTGGGACGAGTACCGCGACCGCGCCAAGACCGAGCCGGCCGCAGTGGTCAAAGCCGCCAAGCAATCCATGGCCGTGCACGTCCAGGCCATGCTCGACTTCCAGAAGCAGGGCATCCCGACCTTCGACTACGGCAACAACATCCGCCAGATGGCCAAGGAAGAGGGCGTCGCCAATGCCTTCGACTTCCCGGGCTTCGTGCCGGCCTACATCCGTCCGCTGTTCTGCCGCGGCATCGGGCCGTTCCGCTGGGCCGCGCTGTCGGGCAACGCCGAAGACATCTACAAGACCGACGCCAAGGTCAAGGAACTGATCCCCGACGACGCCCACCTGCACAACTGGCTGGACATGGCGCGCGAGCGCATCAGCTTCCAGGGCCTGCCGGCCCGTATCTGCTGGGTTGGCCTGGGCCAGCGCGCCAAGCTGGGTCTGGCGTTCAACGAAATGGTCCGTCGCGGCGAGCTGTCCGCGCCTATCGTTATCGGTCGCGACCACCTGGACTCCGGTTCGGTATCGAGCCCGAACCGCGAAACCGAGTCGATGAAAGACGGGTCCGACGCCGTGTCTGACTGGCCGCTGCTCAACGCCCTGCTGAACACCGCCAGCGGCGCGACCTGGGTTTCGCTGCACCACGGTGGTGGCGTGGGCATGGGCTTCTCGCAGCACTCGGGCATGGTGATCGTCTGTGACGGTACCGACGAGGCCGCCGAGCGTATTGCCCGCGTACTGACCAACGACCCGGGCACCGGCGTGATGCGTCATGCCGATGCCGGTTATGACATTGCTATCGAGTGTGCCAAAGAGCAGGGCCTGAACCTGCCGATGATCACCGGCTGATCCGCGTCGCGGGGGCCTCTACCGGTGGCCCCCGCCGCGGCGTTTCATGGAAGGGACGACCGGACGCCTGGCTGAAAGGCCGCTGAACTGCCGATATCCACTTTCCTGTTTGGGAGCGTCATGCAATGAAAACCAACAAGACCCTGCTTGCGTCGCTGTGTGCCCTTGGCCTGTTGAGTCTCTCGGGGGGCAGTCAGGCCGCGGGCTGGTGCGAATCCGGCAAACCGGTGAAGTTCGCCGGGCTGAACTGGGAAAGCGGCATGCTGCTGACCGACGTCATGCAGTTCGTGCTGAAGAACGGCTACGGCTGCGAAACCGACAGCTTGCCGGGTAACTCCATCACCATGGAAAACGCCCTGGGCACCAACGATATCCAGGTGTTCGCCGAGGAGTGGGTGGGCCGCAGCGAGGTCTGGAAGAAGGCCGAGGCCGCCGGCAAGGTAGTCGGCGTCGGCGCGCCGGTGGTGGGTGCGGTGGAAGGCTGGTACGTGCCGCGCTACGTGATCGAGGGCGATGCCAAACGCAAGCTCGAAGCCAAGGCGCCTGACCTCAAGGCCATCGCCGATCTGGGCCGCTACGCGCCGGTCTTCAAAGACCCGGAAGAGCCCGGCAAAGGCCGCTTCTACAATTGCCCGGCGGGCTGGACCTGCGAGCTGGACAACAGCGAAATGCTCAAGGACTACGGCCTCGAGTCGAGCTACACCAATTTCCGTCCGGGCACCGGCCCGGCCCTGGATGCGGCGGTGCTGTCGAGCTACAAGCGTGGCGAGCCGATCCTCTTCTACTACTGGACGCCAACCCCGCTGATGGGCCAGGTCGACCTGGTCAAGCTGGACGAGAAGCCCGGCGTCGACAAGACCGTGAGCATCAAGGTCGGCCTGTCCAAGGCGTTCCACGAGCAGGCGCCGGAACTGGTCGCCGTGCTGGAAAAGGTCAACCTGCCGATCGACCTGCTGAACCAGAATCTGGCGCGCATGACCAAAGAGCGGATCGAGTCGCCGAAACTGGCGAAAGCCTTCCTCAAGGAACATCCTGAAATCTGGCATGCGTGGGTCAGCGAAGAGGCGGCGAAGAAAATCGACGCAGCGCTCTGAGCTACTCCTTCTACCTGACGAGTGAACCCTATGTTCCCCGAAAACTTTACCTTCTCCATCGCCGACTGGGTCAACGGCTGGGTCGATGCGCTGGTGACCAACTACGGTGATGTGTTCCGGCAGATCTCCGACACCCTGCTCTGGGCCATCGTCAACCTCGAAGGCCTGCTGCGCGCCACGCCGTGGTGGCTGATGCTGGCGATCGTCGGCGCCATCGCCTGGCACGCGACCCGGCGCATCCTGCCGACCGTGGTGATCGTCGGCCTGCTGTTCCTGGTGGGGGCGGTGGGGCTCTGGGACAAACTGATGCAGACCCTGGCGCTGATGCTGGTGGCGACGCTGATCTCGGTGCTGATCGGCATCCCGCTGGGGATCCTGTCAGCCCGCAGCAACCGCCTGCGCGCGGTGCTGATGCCGCTGCTGGACATCATGCAGACCATGCCCAGCTTCGTGTACCTGATCCCGGTGCTGATGCTGTTCGGCCTGGGCAAGGTGCCGGCGATCTTCGCCACAGTGATCTACGCCGCGCCGCCGCTGATCCGCCTGACCGACCTGGGCATCCGCCAGGTCGACGGCGAAGTCATGGAAGCGATCAACGCCTTCGGTGCCAACCGTTGGCAGCAACTGTTCGGCGTGCAACTGCCGCTGTCCCTGCCAAGCATCATGGCCGGGATCAACCAGACCACCATGATGGCGCTGTCGATGGTGGTGATCGCCTCGATGATCGGTGCCCGTGGCTTGGGTGAAGACGTGCTGGTGGGTATCCAGACCCTGAACGTCGGCCGTGGCCTGGAAGCGGGCCTGGCAATCGTGATTCTCGCGGTGGTGATCGACCGTATTACCCAGGCCTACGGCCGGGCGCGGCATGAGGTGAGTAAATGAATACCCAGGCGATGAACAAGATCGAAGTGAAGAACGTCTTCAAGATCTTCGGCCAGCGCGCCGACGAAGCGCTGCAACTGATCCGCGAGTCCCACAGCAAGGAACAGGTCCTGTCGAAAACCGGCTGCGTGGTGGGGGTCAATGACCTGTCGCTGTCCATCGGCGCCGGCGAAATCTTCGTCATCATGGGCTTGTCCGGTTCCGGCAAATCGACCCTGGTGCGCCACTTCAACCGCCTGATCGACCCCACCAGCGGGGCGATCCTGGTGGATGGCGAAGACATCATGCAGTACGACATGGAAGCCCTGCGCCAGTTTCGCCGGCGCAAGATCAGCATGGTCTTCCAGAGCTTCGGCCTGCTGCCGCACAAGACCGTGCTCGATAACGTCGCCTACGGCCTCAAGGTCCGCGGCGAGAGCAAGCAACTGTGCGCCGAACGCGCCCAGCACTGGATCACCACCGTGGGCCTGAAAGGCTACGAGAAATCCTATCCGCACCAACTTTCCGGTGGCATGCGCCAGCGCGTTGGTCTGGCCCGGGCCCTGGCGGCGGACACCGACATCATCCTCATGGACGAAGCGTTCAGCGCCCTCGACCCGCTGATCCGTGCCGAAATGCAGGACCAGCTCCTGGAGCTGCAAAAGACCCTGCACAAGACCATCGTGTTCATCACCCATGACCTCGATGAAGCCGTGCGCATCGGCAACCGCATCGCGATCCTCAAGGACGGCCGCCTGATCCAGGTCGGCACGCCGCGAGAAATCCTCCACAACCCGGCGGACGAGTACGTCGACCGCTTCGTCCAGCGCCGCGCCGCCACCGTATGAGGGCTGACATGCAGCAACCAGAGAATGTCGTGATCGCCGACGCGCCGCTGCGTTGGCAGGACATCGTCGCCGTGGCCCGTTATGGCGCGCACCTGTCGCTGTCCGACAGCGCCTGGGCGCGGATCGAGAATGCCCAGGGCATCGTCCGGCGCATCGTCGAAAGCGGCGAGCGCGCCTACGGCGTCAACACTGGTCTCGGCGCGCTGTGCAACGTTGCGCTGGAAGGCGAGCAACTGAGCCGGCTGTCGAGCAACACCCTGCTCAGCCACGCCTGTGGCGTCGGCCCGGTACTGCCGGACGAACAGACCCGGGCGATCATCTGCGCCGCCATCACCAACTACAGCCACGGCAAGTCCGGCATCCAGCGCCCGGTGGTCGAAGCACTGCTGGCGCTGCTGGAGCGCGGTATCACCCCGCAAGTGCCGTCCCAAGGCTCGGTGGGTTACCTGACCCACATGGCCCATGTCGGCATCTGCCTGCTGGGCGTGGGCAAGGTCAGCTACCGCGGACGTATCGTCGAGGCCGCCGAGGCCCTGGCCGAAGAAGGTCTGGCGCCGGTGCAACTGGGTGCCAAGGACGGTCTGTGCCTGGTCAACGGCACGCCGTGCATGACCGGCCTGAGCTGCCTGGCGCTGGCCGATGCCACGCACCTGCTGCAATGGGCCGACGTCATCTCGGCCATGAGCTTCGAAGCCCTGCGCGGGCAGATCGCCGCGTTCGACGCCGAAATCATCGCGCTCAAGCCGCACCCCGGCATGCAGCAGGTCGGCAGCAACCTGCGGGCCTTGCTCGATGGCAGCGAAGTGATCGCCAGCAGCAAGGGCATCCGCACCCAGGACGCCCTGAGCATCCGCTCGATTCCGCAGGTCCACGGCGCCGCCCGCGACCAGTTGGCCCACGCGGCGAAGCAGATCGAGACCGAACTCAATTCCGCCACTGACAACCCGTTGCTGCTGGGCACGCCGGACAACTTCCGGGTCATGTCCCAGGCCAACCCGCACGGCCAGTCCGTGGCCATGGCCGCCGACCTGCTGGCGGTGGCGATCGCCGAAACCGGCTCGATCGCCGAGCGCCGCCTGGATCGTCTGGTCAATCCGCACGTCAGCGGTTTGCCGGCGTTCCTGGTCGCTGAGCCCGGGGTCAACTCCGGGATGATGATCGTGCAGTACGTCGCCGCCTCGCTGTGCGCGGAAAATCGCCAGTTGGCGCAACCGGCGGTGCTCGACAACTACGTCACCTCCGGCCTGCAGGAAGATCACCTGAGCCTTGGCACCAGCGCCGCGCTCAAGCTGCACCGCGCCCTGGAAAACTGCACGCAGATCCTCGCCATCGAGTACCTGCTGGCGGGTCAGGCCTTCGAATTTCTCAAGGAGCAGCGCTTCGGCGCCGGCACCGGACGCGCCTGGCAGTTGCTGCGCGAACAGGTTCCGGCCTATCAGCAGGACCGTTGGCTGGCACCGGACATCGCCAGCGCGGCCGCGTTGCTCAAACAGCCGCAGTTGCCGCAGCGCGTGCTGCCGGCGCTGCTCTGAACCACGACAAGGAGCCAGAACATGAACCTCTTCACTTTGAATCCCGGCCAGGTCAGCCTCGCCGAGTTGCGTGGTATCTACAAAACCCCGGTGCGCCTGAGCCTTGCCGCGAGCGCAGGCGCGCAGATCGACGCCAGCGTTGCCTGCGTCGAGCAGATCCTCGCCGAGAACCGCACCGCCTACGGCATCAACACCGGCTTCGGCCTGCTGGCCTCGACCCGCATCGCCACCCACGACCTGGAAAACCTGCAGCGCTCGCTGGTGTTGTCCCATGCTGCCGGCATCGGCCAGCCGCTGGATGACGCCATGGTGCGGTTGATCATGGTGCTCAAGATCAACAGCCTCAGCCGCGGTTTCTCCGGTATTCGCCGCACCGTGATCGACGCGCTGATCGCCCTGGTCAACGCCGAGGTGTATCCGCATATCCCGCTCAAGGGCTCGGTCGGCGCTTCCGGCGACCTCGCGCCGCTGGCGCATATGTCGCTGGTGCTGCTGGGCGAGGGCAAGGCCCGCTATAAAGGCGAGTGGCTGTCGGCCGTGGACGCGCTGGCAGTTGCCGGCCTGAAACCGCTGACCCTGGCCGCCAAGGAAGGGCTGGCGCTGCTCAATGGCACCCAGGCCTCGACGGCGTACGCACTGCGCGGCCTGTTCGAAGCCGAAGACCTGTTCGCTGCGGCCATCGCCTGTGGTGGCCTGACCGTCGAAGCGGTGCTGGGCTCCCGTTCGCCGTTCGATGCGCGCATCCATGCCGCACGCGGCCAGCGCGGCCAGATCGACGCGGCCGCCTGCTACCGCGATCTGCTGACCGACGGCACCGAGGTTTCCGCTTCCCACGAAAACTGCGGCAAGGTCCAGGACCCGTACTCCCTGCGCTGCCAGCCACAGGTCATGGGCGCCTGCCTGACCCAGCTGCGCCAGGCCGCTGAAGTGCTCGCGGTGGAAGCCAACGCCGTTTCCGATAACCCGTTGGTATTCGCCGAACAGGGTGACGTGATTTCCGGCGGCAACTTCCACGCCGAACCCGTGGCCATGGCCGCCGACAACATGGCCCTGGCCATTGCCGAGATCGGCTCGCTGAGCGAGCGACGCATCTCGCTGATGATGGACAAGCACATGTCGCAGCTGCCGCCTTTCCTGGTGGAGAACGGCGGGGTCAACTCCGGCTTCATGATCGCCCAGGTCACCGCGGCGGCGCTGGCCAGCGAGAACAAGGCGCTGTCCCACCCGCACAGCGTGGACAGCCTGCCTACCTCGGCCAACCAGGAAGACCACGTCTCGATGGCGCCGGCTGCCGGCAAGCGCCTGTGGGAAATGGCCGAGAACACCCGCGGCGTCCTCGCCATCGAATGGCTGGGCGCCTGCCAGGGCCTGGACCTGCGCACCGGCCTGAAGACGTCGGCCAAACTCGAAGAAGCGCGCAAGACCCTGCGTGACCGCGTTCCGCACTACGACAAGGACCGCTTCTTCGCCCCGGACATCGAGATTGCCGTCGAACTGCTCGCCGAGGGCCGGCTGACCGGTCTGCTGCCTGTCGGCATCCTGCCGAGCCTGACCTGACGGAGACTTGTGGATGAAGACCCTCTGGCACAACTGCCATGTGGCAAGCATGGCCCAAGGCGTCTACTCGATCATCGAAGACGCGGCCATCGTCACCGCCGACGGACGCATCGAGTGGATCGGCCCGCGTCAGGCGCTGCCGGACCCGGGTATCGAGCAGCGGGTGGACCTGGGCGGTGCCTGGGTCACTCCGGGCCTGATCGACTGCCACACCCACGCCGTGTTCGGTGGCAACCGCAGCGGTGAGTTCGAGCAACGCCTGCAAGGTGTCAGCTACGCCGAAATCGCCGCCCAGGGCGGCGGCATCGCCAGCACCGTGCGCGCGACCCGCGCGGCCAGCGAGGATGAACTGTACGCCAGCGCCCTGCGCCGGGTGCGGGCGTTGATGCGCGATGGCGTGACCACGCTGGAAA
Source organism: Pseudomonas sp. Marseille-P9899 (assembly GCF_903166565.1). NCBI lineage: Bacteria > Pseudomonadati > Pseudomonadota > Gammaproteobacteria > Pseudomonadales > Pseudomonadaceae > Pseudomonas > Pseudomonas sp. Marseille-P9899. The sequence goes on along the minus strand of NZ_CAESCG010000005.1, from coordinate 27,984 downwards.
TCAAGTCCGGCTACGGCCTGGACCTGGACAGCGAGCGCAAGCTGCTCAAGGTCATCCGCCGCCTTGGCGAGAGCCTGCCGCTGACCGTGCGCGCCACCTGTCTCGCGGCTCACGCCCTACCGCCGGAATATGCCGGGCGCAGTGATGACTACATCGAGCACATCTGTGAGGTGATGCTTCCGGCGCTGGCCGCCGAGGGGCTGGTGGATGCGGTGGACGCCTTCTGCGAGTACCTGGCGTTTTCCCCGGCGCAGGTCGAGCGGGTGTTCATCAAGGCGCAGGCGCTGGGGCTGCCGGTGAAGCTGCATGCCGAGCAGTTGTCGTCGCTCGCCGGATCCAGCCTTGCGGCGCGGTACCACGGGTTGTCGGCGGATCACCTGGAATTCATGACCGAAGACGACGCCATCGCCATGGCCGCCGCTGGTACCGTCGCGGTGCTGCTGCCTGGTGCTTTCTATTTCCTGCGCGAAACCCAACTGCCGCCGATGGACGCCCTGCGCAAGCACGGCGTGAAGATCGCCATCGCCAGCGACCTCAACCCTGGCACCTCGCCGGCGTTGTCGTTACGGCTGATGTTGAACATGGCCTGCACCCTGTTCCGCATGACCCCGGAAGAAGCGCTCGCGGGCGTCACCCTGCACGCCGCCACGGCGCTGGGCCTGAGCGACAGCCATGGTTCGCTGGAAGCGGGCAAGGTCGCCGACTTCGTTGCGTGGGATATCGAACGTCCGGCCGACCTGGCTTACTGGCTCGGCGGCGAACTGGAGAAGCGCGTGGTCCGCCACGGCGTTGAACTGACTGATTGAGGCAATGACGATGGATAAGGTTCTGAGTTTCCACCAGGGCAGGCTGCCGCTGCTGATCAGCATGCCCCACGCCGGCCTGAAGCTGACGCCGGCGGTGCGCGACGGGCTGGTCCCGGCGGCGCAAAGCCTGCCGGATACCGACTGGCACATCCCGCAGTTGTATGACTTCGTCCGCAAGATGGGCGCCAGCGTGGTGGCGGCGGAGTATTCGCGGTTCGTCATCGACCTGAACCGGCCCGAGGACGACCAACCTTTATATACAGGCGCGACCACCGGCCTGTTCCCGACCACCTTGTTCGATGGCGAGCCGCTGTTCGAAGAGGGCAGGGTGCCGTCGGCGACGGAGCGGGCGGGGTACCTGGAGACCATCTGGCGGCCCTACCACAACGCCCTGCGCCACGAGCTCGCGCGACTGAAAGCGACCTTCGGCTATGCGCTGCTGTGGGATGCCCATTCGATCCGTTCTCATGTGCCGCACCTGTTCGACGGCAAGCTGCCGGATTTCAACCTGGGCACCTTCAATGGTGCCAGCTGCGACCCGCAACTGGCCGAGCTCCTGCAGGCGGTGTGTGCCGGGGTCGACGACTACAGTCACGTGCTCAACGGACGCTTCAAAGGCGGGCACATCACCCGGCATTACGGCGATCCAGCCAATCGCATCCATGCGGTGCAACTGGAACTGGCGCAGAGCACCTATATGGAAGAGGTGGAACCGTTCACCTATCGGCCTGACCTGGCTGGGCCGACCCAGGGCGTGTTGCGGGCAATGCTGGAGGCAGTCCTGGGCTGGGCTCAGCGGCGTTATCACTAACCTTATCGCCCCCCTACCTCAAGAACACTTGACCCAACAGGGCATGCTCAAAGCGCATTTCAGGTTTATGATGCCCAACGGCAGAATAATTCCCACACGGAGTGCGTAATGCAGACCTTGTACCCGCAGATCAAACCCTACGCCCGGCACGATCTGGCCGTCGAAGCACCGCATGTACTGTACGTCGATGAAAGCGGTTCGCCGGAAGGTCTGCCGGTGGTGTTCATTCACGGTGGTCCCGGCGCTGGCTGCGATGCCCAGAGCCGCTGCTATTTCGACCCCAACGTCTACCGCATCATCACCTTCGACCAGCGTGGTTGCGGCCGCTCCACTCCCCACGCCAGCCTGGAAAACAACACCACCTGGCATCTGGTCGAAGACCTCGAGCGCATTCGCAAGCACCTGGGCATCGACAAATGGGTGCTGTTCGGCGGCTCCTGGGGCTCGACCCTGGCGCTGGCCTACGCCCAGACCCACCCCGAGCGCGTCCATGGCCTGATCCTGCGCGGCATCTTCCTGTGCCGTCCGCAAGAAATCGACTGGTTCTACCAGGCCGGCGCCAGCCGCCTGTTCCCGGACTACTGGCAGGACTACATCGCGCCGATCCCGGTGGAAGAGCGCGGCAATCTGGTCCAGGCCTTCCACAAGCGCCTGACCGGCAGCGATCAGATCGCCCAGATGCACGCCGCCAAGGCCTGGTCGACCTGGGAAGGTCGCACCGCCACCCTGCGCCCGAACCCGCTGGTGGTCGATCGCTTCTCCGAGCCGCAGCGCGCGCTGTCGATCGCCCGGATCGAATGCCACTACTTCATGAACAACGCCTTCCTCGAAGAAAACCAGCTGATCCGCGACATGGAGAAGATCGCCCACCTGCCGGCGGTAATCGTGCACGGTCGCTACGACGTGATCTGCCCACTGGACAACGCCTGGGAACTGCACCAAGCCTGGCCGAACAGCGAGCTGAAGGTGATTCGCGACGCCGGTCATGCCGCCTCCGAACCGGGGATCACCGATGCCCTGGTGCGCGCCGCCGACCAGATGTCCCGGCGCCTGCTGGACCTGCCACTGGACGAAGCATGAAGGGGCTGCTGCAACGCGTGCGTGGCGCGCGGGTAGAAGTGGAGGGCGAAATCGTCGGTTCCGTGGACCAGGGCCTGCTGGTGCTGGTCGCGGTGGAGCCGGGCGATACCCCGGCCCATGCCGACAAGCTTCTGCACAAGTTGCTCAACTACCGGGTCTTCAGTGACCCGCAGGGCAAGATGAACCTGTCCCTCAAGGACATCGACGGCGGCCTGCTGCTGGTGTCCCAGTTCACCCTGGCCGCCGACACCCAGAGCGGCCTGCGCCCGAGCTTCTCCACCGCCGCGCCACCGGCCCTCGGCGCCGAGTTGTTCGACTACCTTTTGGTCCAGGCCAAGGCCAAACATGGCACCGTCGCCAGCGGCCGTTTCGGGTCTGATATGCAGGTGCATCTGGTCAATGATGGCCCCGTAACATTTATGTTACAAATATGAAGACAAAAAACCCCCTGTTTGCAGGAAAACAATGGGTTTTACAGCAAAAATAGTTGGCTGGCCCTGATGCGTTGTAACGCAGCCTGCTAGATAATCGCGCGCTACGTGGGCCGACGTTCGACGGCCTGTTTCACTCTGATTCGAGAACTGTCCGGAACCGTATGGGGAATCATTAAGCCCTTTCGGAGTCCGAACAGTGCTCGCCAACCCGGCATGTGTAGCTGGCCGTTGGTTCTCTAGATCTGTTTTCGGCGAGGGTTGCTCGTGATTGTAAGTCCCTGTAATGCACCAAGAATGCCTGCCAGCCGGCTGCGCAAGGCCCTGCTCGCAGGTTCGGCGCTGGTGTGCCTGCTCAGTGCCGGCCAGCTCTGGGCGTTCAACCTTGACGACGTAGCGGCCAAGGCGAAAGACCTGGCCGGGCAGAAGTACGAAGCACCAAAGAGCAACCTGCCAGCGGTCTTCCGCGACATGAAGTTCGCCGATTACCAGAAGATCCGCTTCCTGTCGGACAAGGCCGAATGGGCCAACGACAAGACCCCCTTCAAGCTGTCCTTCTATCACCAGGGCATGCACTTCGACACGCCGGTGAAGATCAACGAAGTCACCGCCACCAGCGTCGATGAAATCAAGTACGACCCAACCCGCTTCGATTTCGGCGACCTGAAGTTCGACGCCAAGGCTACCGAGCAGCTCGGTTATGCCGGTTTCCGCGTGCTGTTCCCGATCAACAAGGCGGACAAGCAGGACGAAATCATGACCCTGCTCGGCGCCAGCTACTTCCGCGTTGTTGGCAAGGGCCAGGTGTATGGCCTGTCGGCCCGTGGCCTGGCCATCGACACCGCGCTGCCGTCCGGCGAAGAATTCCCGCGCTTCACCGAGTTCTGGGTCGAACGCCCGAAAGCCACCGACAAGCACCTGGTGATCTACGCGCTGCTCGACTCGCCGCGTTCCACCGGCGCCTACAAGCTGATCCTGCGTCCGGGCAGCGACACCATCGTCGACGTACAGTCCAAGGTGTTCCTGCGTGATCACGTCAGCCGCCTGGGCATCGCCCCGCTGACCAGCATGTACCTGTTCGGCAGCAACCAGCCGTCGCGCGTGCCGAACTACCGTCCTGCGTTGCACGACTCCGAAGGCCTGTCGATCCACGCCGGTAACGGCGAGTGGCTGTGGCGTCCGCTGAACAACCCGAAACACCTGGCTGTGAGCAACTTCAGCGTGGAAAACCCGCGCGGCTTCGGTCTGCTGCAGCGCAACCGCAACTTCAGCTTCTATGAAGACCTCGACGACAACTACCAGAAGCGTCCAAGCACCTGGATCGAGCCTCGCGGCGACTGGGGCAAAGGCACCGTCGACCTGGTGGAAATCCCGACCGCCGATGAAACCAACGACAACATCGTTGCGTTCTGGAGCCCGGAAAAGCTGCCTGAGCCAGGCACCCCGGTCGAATACGAATACCGCCTGCACTGGACCATGGACGAGTCGGCCTACCATTCGCCGAACCTCGGCTGGGTCAAGCAGACCCTGCGCTCCACCGGTGACGTCAAACAGTCCAACCTGATCCGCCAGCCGGATGGCAGCGTGGCCTTCCTGGTCGACTTCGAAGGCCCGGTCCTTGCGGCCCTGCCGGAAGACGCGGCAGTCCGCAGCCAGGTCAGCTTGGGCGACAACGCCGAACTGGTCGAGAACAACCTGCGCTACAACCCTGAAATCAAGGGCTGGCGCCTGACCCTGCGGATGAAGGTCAAGGATCCGGGCAAGGCCGTCGAAATGCGCGCCTCCCTGGTTCGCGACGTCCCGGTCGAGCCGGCCAAACCCGAGAAGCAGGAAAAGCAGGAAAAACCTGCCAAGCAGGACAAGGCCGCCGCTAAAGCCGCGAAGGCCGAGCAACCTGCCGAGCAGCCTGCCGCTGAAGCGGCGCCCACTACTGGGGCACCGGCGACCACCGAACAGGTGTTGACCGAGACCTGGAGCTATCAGTTGCCAGCCGATGAGTAACTCTTCAGTACGGCCAGAATCGCTTGCCGAGTACCTGGCCCATCTACCCCTGAGCGACGAGCAGCGGGCGGAACTCGCCAACTGCAACTCGTTCAGCGAGTTGCACCAGCGCCTGTCTGCGCAGCCGAGCGTTGTCGATGCCGAGCCCGCCCAGGGTTCGGTCGGCAGCCGCCTGAGCCTGCTCAGCGCCACCGATATGGAAGAAGCCGAGATGCTCGGTCTCGACGCCAGCGGCCGGGTCTGCCTCAAGGCGACCCCGCCGATCCGTCGCACCCGAGTAATCCCCGAGCCATGGCGGACCAACATCCTGGTCCGTGGCTGGCGCCGCCTGACCGGTCGCACCAACGCCCCGGCCCCGGAGCAGCGTGAGCTGCCCAAGGCCCGTTGGCGCTGGGTCGGTTCGATGCGCCGCTACATCTTGCTGGCGCTGATGATCGGTCAGACCATCGTCGCCGGCTGGTACATGAAAGGCATCTTGCCGTATCAGGGCTGGTCGTTCGTCGACCTCGACGAAGTCATGCACCAGCCACTGCTGCAGACCGCTGCGCAGGTCTGGCCGTATGCCTTGCAGACGTCCATCCTGATTCTGTTCGGCATCCTCTTCTGCTGGGTGTCGGCGGGTTTCTGGACCGCCCTGATGGGCTTCCTCGAACTGCTCACCGGGCGCGACAAATACCGCATCTCCGGCAGCAGTGCCGGCAATGAGCCGATCGAGGCGGGCGCGCGTACCGCGCTGGTCATGCCGATCTGCAACGAAGACGTGCCACGGGTGTTCGCCGGCCTGCGCGCGACTTTCGAGTCGGTCGCCGCCACCGGTAACCTCGATCGTTTCGACTTCTTCATCCTCAGCGACACCAACGACCCCGACATCGCCGTGGCCGAGCAACAGGCCTGGCTGGAAGTCTGCCGCGAGGCCAAGGGCTTTGGGCGGATCTTCTACCGTCGCCGCCGTCGCCGCGTGAAGCGCAAGAGCGGCAACCTCGATGACTTCTGCCGCCGCTGGGGCAGTGACTACCGCTACATGGTTGTCCTCGACGCCGACAGCGTGATGAGCGGCGACTGCCTCTCCAGCCTTGTTCGGTTGATGGAAGCCAACCCGGACGCCGGGATCATCCAGACCGCGCCGAAAGCCTCGGGCATGGACACTCTGTATGCGCGCATGCAGCAGTTCGCCACCCGCGTCTACGGTCCGCTGTTCACCGCCGGCCTGCACTTCTGGCAACTGGGTGAGTCGCACTACTGGGGTCACAACGCGATCATCCGCATGAAGCCCTTCATCGAGCACTGCGCCCTGGCGCCGTTGCCGGGCAAGGGCGCCTTCGCTGGTGCGATCCTCTCCCACGACTTCGTCGAAGCCGCGCTGATGCGCCGCGCCGGCTGGGGCGTGTGGATTGCCTACGACCTGCCGGGCAGCTACGAAGAACTGCCGCCGAACCTGCTTGATGAACTCAAGCGCGACCGGCGCTGGTGCCACGGCAACCTGATGAACTTCCGCCTGTTCCTGGTCAAGGGCATGCACCCGGTGCACCGTGCGGTGTTCCTCACCGGGGTGATGTCCTACCTGTCGGCGCCGTTGTGGTTCTTCTTCCTGGTGCTGTCCACCGCGCTGCTGGCGACCAACACCCTGATGGAGCCGCAGTACTTCCTCGAACCACGGCAGTTGTACCCGCTGTGGCCGCAGTGGCACCCGGAAAAAGCCATCGCGCTGTTCTCGACCACCATCGTGCTGCTGTTCCTGCCCAAGCTGCTCAGCGTCATTCTGATCTGGGCCAAGGGCGCGACGGAGTTCGGCGGGCGGATCAAGGTCACCCTGTCGATGCTGCTGGAGATGCTCTTCTCCATGCTGCTGGCGCCGGTGCGGATGATTTTCCACACCCGTTTCGTCCTCGCCGCGTTCCTCGGCTGGGCCGCGACCTGGAACTCGCCGCAACGTGACGACGACTCCACGCCGTGGAGCGAAGCGGTTCGCCGCCATGGTCCACAGACCCTGCTGGGCGTGGCCTGGGCATTGCTGGTGGCCTGGCTGAACCCGAGCTTCCTGTGGTGGCTGGTGCCGATCGTGGGTTCGCTGACCCTGTCGATCCCGGTATCGGTGATTTCCAGCCGGGTCAACCTGGGTCTGCGCGCCAAGGACGAGAAGCTGTTCCTCATCCCCGAGGAATACGCGACGCCGCCTGAGCTGTTGGCCACCGACCAGTACACCCACGAGAACCGCTGGCACGCGCTGCACGACGGTTTCGTCCGGGCCGTGGTCGATCCACAGCAGAACGCCCTGGCCTGTGCCTTGGCCACCGCTCGCCACGGTGTCGCCGAGCCGATCGAGGCACTGCGTGCCGAGCGTATCGCCAAGGCATTGCAGGTCGGGCCGGCCGGTCTGGACGGCAATACCCGCCTGGCACTGCTCAGCGATCCGGTCGCGCTGTCCCGTCTGCACGACCGCGTCTGGGCCGAGCACAACAGTGCCTGGCTGGACGTCTGGCGTCAGTCGATCGACAACGATCCGCACTCGCCGCTGCTGCCTTTGCATCCCGAAGAGGCCGCCCAGCCAACGCTGGCCAATGCCTGATCCCCACGCGGGGCGACATTCGTCGCCCCGCGCTGTTTTTCTGGTACCAATAAGTAACAAAGTCGTCATGGGGCTAGGTCCCATGACGCTCATGCGTTAGCATCCCGCCCCGACTATCGCGCGACGTCTGTAGGACTTTTCGCGCAACAATAAAATTAAGCGTTTTCTTGTTGGGGGAACCTGGTGATGTTCAAAAAGTACCTGTCGATGCTGCTGGTCGGCGTCGCCGCCACTGTCGCGGTCAGCACCGCACAAGCCGGCGCAATCGATGACGCGGTCAAGCGCGGCCCCCTGCGGGTGGGCATGGACCCAACCTACATGCCGTTCGAGATGACCAACAAGCGTGGCGAGATCATCGGCTTCGAAGTGGACATCATCAAGGCCATGGCCAAGTCCATGGGCGTCAAGCTGGAGATGGTTTCCACCGCCTATGACGGCATCATCCCGGCACTGATGACCAACAAGTTCGACATCATCACCAGCGGCATGACCCTGACCCAGGAACGCAACCTGAAGCTGAACTTCAGCGAGCCCTTCATCGTTGTTGGCCAGACCCTGCTGATCCGCAAGGAGCTGGAAGGCAAGATCAAGTCCTATAAAGACCTCAACAGCGACGAATACCGCCTGACCTCCAAGCTGGGCACCACCGGTGAGATGGTCGCCAAGAAGTTGATCGCCAAGGCCCAGTCCCACGGCTACGACAACGAACAGGAAGGCGTACTGGACGTGGTCAACGGCAAGGCTGATGCCTTCGTCTACGACGCACCCTACAACGTGGTGGCCGTGACCAAGGTCGGCGCCGGCAAGCTGGTCTACCTCGACGAACCGTTCACCTACGAGCCGCTGGCCTTCGGTCTGAAGAAAGGCGACTACGACAGCATCAACTTCATCAACAACTTCCTGCACCAGATCAAGCACGACGGCACCTACGATCGAATCCACGACAAGTGGTTCAAGAAGACCGAATGGCTGAAGGACATGGAATAAAAGACAGCGACTAGCCGCGAGCTACAAGCTGCAAGCAAAGCGGGTCGCTGATGACCCGCTTTTTTCTTGCGGCCTGTAGCTTGCGGCTTTTGGCTTCATGGGGAATCCCAACGTGATCAAACACAAGAAATCCCAGTGGCCCTGGCACGGGCTGACCGCGCTGGTCCTGGTCGGACTGGCGATAAGTCTGTATTTCGCCACCTCGATGATTTCCTACGAGTGGCGCTGGAACCGCATCCCGCAGTACTTCGCCTACCAGGCTGAGGAAGCGCATCGCGCCTCCGGCTACGGCACGGTGCAGGACATCGTGCGCCAGGGCGACACCGCGCGGGTGACCCTGCGTGACGAAGACGGCGCCGAACAGGTGCTGGACGTCGACCAGGCCAGCCTGCAACTGGCCAAGGGCGATGACGTTGCCGAGGGCGACCTGATCGGCCTGACCCACCACTGGGCGGCCGGCCCGCTGGCCTGGGGGCTGTGGACCACGGTGTGGATTTCCGTGGCGTCCGGCGTCATCGGCCTGCTGATCGGTCTGTTCGCCGGGCTGTGCCGTCTTTCCAGCAACCCGACCCTGCGTGACCTGTCCACGGTGTATGTCGAGTTGGTGCGCGGCACGCCGTTGCTGGTGCAGATCTTCATTTTCTATTTCTTCATCGGCACCGTGCTCAACCTCTCCCGCGAGTTCGCCGGGGTTGCCGCGCTGGCGCTGTTCACTGGCGCCTATGTGGCTGAAATCGTCCGTGCGGGCGTGCAGTCCATCGCCAGGGGGCAGGGCGAGGCCGCCCGGTCCCTGGGCCTGAGCGCCGCCCAGTCGATGCGCCATGTGGTCCTGCCGCAAGCGTTCAAACGCGTGCTGCCGCCACTGGCCGGGCAGTTCATCAGCCTGGTCAAGGACACGTCGCTGGTCTCGGTGATCGCCATCACCGAACTGACCAAGAGCGGCCGTGAGGCGATCACCACCTCGTTCTCGACCTTCGAGATCTGGTTCTGCGTCGCCGGGCTGTACCTGCTGATCAACCTGCCGCTGTCGCATTTCGCCAGCCGGCTCGAGCGGAGGCTTGCGCAAAGTGATTGAAGTCCGTGATCTGGTAAAAGTCTTCGACACCCGAGGCCAAGTGGTGCGGGCTGTGGATAACGTCAGCACCAACGTCTCCCGCGGCGAAGTGCTGGTGGTGCTCGGCCCGTCCGGCTCCGGCAAATCGACCTTCCTGCGCTGCTTGAACGGCCTGGAGTCGTTCGATGCCGGCAGCGTCGCCATCGACGGCCTGCAACTGGCCGACCCGAAGACCGACGTCAACGCCTACCGTCGTGAAGTCGGCATGGTGTTCCAGCATTTCAACCTGTTCCCGCACATGACCGTGCTAGAGAACCTGTGCCTGGCGCAGAAAGTCGTGCGCAAGCGCGGCAAAGCCGAGCGCGAGGCCAAGGCGCGGGCACTGCTGGAGAAAGTGGGGATCGGGCAGAAAGCCAACGAATACCCGTCGCGGCTCTCGGGCGGCCAGCAGCAACGCGTGGCGATTGCCCGGGCGCTGGCGATGGACCCGAAAGTCATGCTGTTCGACGAGCCCACCTCGGCGCTGGACCCGGAAATGGTCGGCGAGGTGCTGGACGTGATGAAGACCCTGGCCCAGGAAGGCATGACCATGGTCTGCGTGACCCACGAAATGGGCTTTGCCCGTGAAGTGGCGGATCGGGTGCTGTTCTTCGATCACGGCAAACTGCTGGAGGATTCGCCGCCGGAAGAATTCTTCACCACGCCGAAGGACCTGCGGGCCCAGGCGTTTTTGCGTCAGGTCCTGTAAAGCCAGGGCCTGCTTCGCAGGCCTTCGCGGCTGAAGCCGCTCCTACAGGGTCATCACAGTCCCGTGGGAGCGGCTTCAGCCGCGAAGGACCGCAACGCGGTCCCGGCGATTTCAGATCCGGAACCGCGCCACCAGCCCCTGCAAATGCGTCCCCAGCCGCGCCAGCTCAACGCTGGACGCCGCCGTCTCCTCACTCGCCCCGCTGGTCTGATCCGACACGTCGCGCACGGTCGTGAAGTCGGCTTGGTGTTGCTCAGCAGCATGGCGCGCACCTTGCGCTGGGCCGGCTTGCGGAGCTGTTCATGGTGCGGTCCTCGACTCCAGATCCATATCGGCAGGCCACTCGACCTTCGGTGCCAGTAGCATGGCGACGTTGCACCACAGCACATCGTTATGGTCCCAAGGCGGCTCCGGCGGCGGTAGTGCATCCGGGCCTTGTTGCATGTAGGTGCAGACGTAGGCCCATGCGTGTGCGTCGGCGCCCATGGCGGTCAGTGGGAAGCGGTCGATGACTTCGTTCGTACCGGGTTTGACGATGGACAGCTCGACACCGAACTGGATGATGGCCCCGCCCTGGGCGGTGAAGTGGGTTCTTCTCCAGCGTTCGGCTCGAACCTGTGACCAGTCGTAGGCAACGGGTACTACCCGCCACTCTTCGAAGGGATTCCACCAGCGGTATTTGAAGTTGTAGGCGTAGAGGCGTTGGCGGGCGCGGTTGAAGCGGAGGGGCAGATCTCGAGGAGGTTTTGTTTCGACCTTCACGCAGAATAAAAGTGACCAGACTGCAACAAGAATCCCGAAGAAAAATGCGACCCACTCCTCGACGCTCAACCGGCGCCAGTCTGATAAGAAAAGCAACAGAATCACGACGGTCAGGATTGCTTGTACTGGCGCGAACCAAATCAACCATCCTCTGGCAAGTGCCGAAGTACGGGGCAGCTCCAGCAAAACCTCATCCTGATGGTTGGGTGTGTCAAACCCGAGGGCTGGAACGACCACTGGTAATTCATCAGGACCGGGCAGGTCTTCTTGCCATCCGGGGCACGGCGGGGGGAGTTTAGGCCTTTTCATATGAGTCCCAGCCTTGCCTGGCTCTTGATCTTGTCCTCTTTGACGATTAGTCGTGCAAATCCTGACTTATCACTCTTGTCAGGCCAATAAGACACCTCAAGTTCAAAGGCATGTACTTCAAAAGAGCCGAAGAAGCTGATGGAGCCACGGATCTCTAGGACCTGGGCACTGTGCGTAATGACTGGAGTTGTTGTTTCAGGGTGGTATCCCGGTTTTTGCCACCCATCGGGAGGTGGTGACGCGCCATTCACCCCATCTCTACGACCGCTCGCAATAGTTTCTCCCAGAGTCCGATTTGGCCGGTATACCTGCAACGCCCATTCGTAATCTGACACATCAGCCTTGTACCCAGGCAGGACGAGCTTGTAGTCCAGAAAGAGTCCGGCAGGAACTGCATCACCGATAGGCAGCCCACCTGACTGATCGGCTTTCACGATCAGTCCTGCATCGGCAGTCAAGCCGAGCAACGCAGCGTTCAAGACGCCAATTGCGGTGTCCATGTCCTCTGGGACAGTCCAACGTCGGTGTTCGGCAGGAACGCCCCAGAGTGAGTGTCTTGCCCATAACTCCAGTGGCTCTGACTCTAGCCCCTTAGCCCATAGAGCCCATCCAAGCGCACCGAGACCTAGAAATACTGATGCTGCAAGCGGGCCGAGCGCTACTGCTGCTGGGGCGAACGTGCCCCAAATCCCGGCCATTGCTGAACCTACTGCGGTGGCGGTTGCAATCGCAAACAGATTTCTTACCGCGTAATCGCCAACCTTATGCGCCCGAACCGCCGCAAGCGCATACTGCAACCCCTCCAAAGCACTCGCCAACGCCACCAGCGCCCCCCCGTACTGCACGATCCGCGCTCCCACCCCAACTGTCTTTCCAGCGGACCCGGCCGGCATGCTCAGATCAGGCCGCACCATCTGGATTGCCCCTCCGACAACCTCGACGCTTGCCCCCATCACGCCAACCGACGCCGACATGACCGCCGCCGTGGCTTCGGGATGCTTGTCACCCAAGGTATCGAGCAGGTTTTCATAACTGCGGCGCAGGCTGTCCTGCTGGAACCACAGGCTGATCAGGCCCAGCCCCATGGTGCTGGCGCCGGGTGTGCCGGCAACTGCGGCGTTGCGCATGTTGCGCATCGACTCCCGCGCCAGTTGGGCGGAGACTTCTGCATTGAGGGTCATATGGCGCGCAAGGTTGCCCATGGAACCCTGAAGGGCCTCGGTACCAATGGTGACACTGCGCAAGGCGTCGCCAATGCCCTCGCCGACCCCGGTGCTCAGCTTGTCCAGCCGGGTCTTCAAGGCGTCGGCGCTTTCCATCGTCCAGAGCGTGACTTCGACCAGTTTTCCAGGCGTGCCCGGCACGGCAGCGGACAGGGTGTTGCTCAGCAGCATGGCGCGCACCTTGCGCTGGGCCGGTTTGCGGAACTGCTGGTCGAGCCGGGCCATGAAGCGATCGGTGCTTTCCTGGAGCACCTCGTTGAGCAGCGAAAGGTATTCGCCCACCTTGAGGGACACGGTGATCCGCGTGACCTCCACACCGTAGTAGCGCAACAGGGCCGCGCGGTGCAGGTACCCGAGCAATGCCCGGGTGTTCTCCGACAGCTGGTTGCCGAGACGACTGCTGGCCATCGCTCCAGCGGACAGCAGTTGGCCGATGGCGTCCTGTACGGGCGCCGTCATCAGGTCCTTGGCTTGCTGGGTGGTGATGAAGGTCTTGATGCCGTGATAGACCCGGGTGAACTCGTCACCCGCAAGGGTATCGTGCAGTTCCCCGAACAGAGGTCTGTTCTTCGCCGTCAGGGCCTGGTAGAGCAGGCTTTCGCGGTTCTCCAGCAGGCTTTTCCACAGGCGCAGGGTAGGGCCCGGTGGGCCGTCCACGCTGCGTTCGGTCGGGCCACCGGCCAGGCAGGTCTGCATCATGCGGATGAACAGCGCTGTCGAGCGCTGGTCGGTAACGCTGTAATCATGCAAGGCCGCCCGTTGATAGGCCGCGCCCTGGTACTGGCGTTCGTAGTGTTCGGCGACGTCGTCGATGACCTGTTGCCAGCCCGCGAGCGTGTGCTGGTAGCCTGCTTCGAACGTCTCACGGGCCTGCTCGTCGTAGCGTTCTTCCAGCCGCTGCCTGGCCTTCGCTTGCCACATCGAAGCCACACGCGCGGTGTCCGCCTCGATATCGAGCATGGGCAGGTTCGGATTGAGCACCGGGTTTTTGTTTTGCTCGCGTCGCCACCTATCTTCGTCCTCCGCGCGCTTCTTCGCCTTGAGTCTTGCTATTTCGAGCTGATGCCCACGAATCGCGAGCAAGGCCTGGGAGGTGAAATACTCGAAGCTGCGCTTCGGTTCGGCACACCATTGCTGCATGGCCTGGTGGCGAAGCAGACGCTGGGCATTGAGCTCCTGGACCACGCCGATGGGGTCGGGTAGCACCAGGGCCAGTACGCCGTTGGCGAGTTCGTGCTCCTGGATGATGTTGCGCAGATGCCCCTTCAGAGCGCGCAAGCGGTGCTGGCGGCCGTAGAAACCATGCACGCTGCGGAAATCACCGGGGATGTTTTGTGCGTATTCGAGCACCTGCTGAAGCTGCGGGTCGTTTTCGCTCATGGCGATGCCGACGCTGGCGGGGTCGTTGCGCGCGGCCTTGAGGTCGAGTCGGTGGAAGCGCTCGTCGAGGTTCACGCCGTCGACCGTGCCGCCGCGCAGGTAGCTATCCAGAACCGCCTTGGGCCAGGGATCGTTGGCGATGGCCAGCCAGGCGGTGGAGTACTTGCGGGTGTCGATGTTGATGAAGGCGGCAGGCATGTCGTGATCCTCCCGGATGCAGGCCTCGCACAGCGGGCGAGGCTCTTCGCGCGGCATCTGGTACGGACGGAACTGGCTCAGCGCGCCTTCGGCCGAAATCTCGTAGGCCTGCCATTCCCGGTGGTCGAGCAGTACATACAAATAACCCTGGCGGAGGATGCGTGGCTGATCGAGGCGCATGGGTACGGCCTCGACTTTGGAGCCGCGGGCCAAGGGCAGCAAGCGGGTGTGCCAGGGCTGCGGTGCATAGGCGGCGCGCAGGGGCAGGATGGGCAGGCCGCTGCGCTGGCAGGTGGCACAGAGGTCGCTGGGTACCGGGCAGGTCTCGCCGGTGGCGATGTCGGAAACGACACTGAAGCTGATTGTCATGAATAGTCCTTCGCACGGGGCAGGTCAGTGAAGGTGCGTTTCCAGAGGGCTTCGCTGTAGTTGCTGGCGAAGTGGCTTTGCAGGTCCAGGGCACCTTTTCCGGCCTTGGCGATGAGCGCCTGGATTTCCGGGTGTCGCAGCAGAAGCGGGTGGATGAACACCTGGTGCAGGCAGAGTGCGATGATGTCGCGGTGATCACGAAGCCCGAACGCATAGGCATCGCGAACCAGGCGCAAAGCATGGAGGGCGGCCTCGGGTGGCAGGATGGTGTCGCCCGTCCAGCGCCAAGGGGCGAAGCCGACAGGGCGTTGCAGCAGACGCTGCCAGGTGCCGAGGACGCTGTTGATCAGCGGTGCCCACTGTTGGGCTTGTCGGGCCGCTTCCGGCAGTACGACCTCGAAGGGGTTGTCGGAGCCGCGCAACACGGTATGAACGCCCCAACTGAGCGGACATAACCAGAAACGAATGGGGTTCAGCAGCCCGGACCTCTCGCTGGCCGCCGTGGCGCTCAACAATTCCAGTCTCAGTGGCTCGAACCAGGGAGTGGGGCGTCCGGCCTCGCTTGCAGTGCTATGGCAACCGGCCACGATCCGGCTGGCGATGACATCGAGCGGTTGCGGACTGAGCAGCCAGCCGCAGACATAACGCTTGTGATAGCCAGGGTCCTTCGCTGCGCGTTCGGCACTCCACTCCAGAGAGTGCTGCGCCGGCGCTTCACCGGGTTTCGCCAATTGAACCAGCGCGGGACAGACGTCGGGAGCGTGGGCCAGGTCCGGGCGCAATACGCGCATGACCGCAGCATCGCCCAGCGACTGGACCAGGGACGGCACACTGAGCGGATGCTCCGGCGCACATTCGGCCAGGCCGTCCAGTAGCAGATACAGGTAATCGTCCGGCTTGCGGTATTGCTCGAGGAAGTACGTGACAGACCCTGTGCTCATTTGATTTTCCTTTCACACGTGGCTTGTGCGCCTTCCAACACGTTGCTGGCCTGCGACAGGCCGTTGCCGCTGCCTCCGCTTGTCTTGGTCGCCGGCCCGTTGAGCGTGAGCGCGATGCCATCCAGCGTGATGCCCGCACTGTCGATACGCAGCGTGCCGCCGGGGCCCTTGATGATCACGGCTTCGGACGCATGGATTTCGTGCACCTTGGTGTGCTGCGTAATGCTCTGGCCGGCCTTCACCGTGACGCCCCCTTGCACCTGCTGGTCCAGATGCCCGCCAATCTCCACCCGCTGATTCGCCGCGGTCTTGTCCAGGCGGTCATTGCCAACCTGTTCGGTACGGTCCTGGCCGGTGGTGATGGTGTGATGGCGGCCGATGTTCAGCTCGTCGTCCTGGCCGATCTGATGCCGCCGGTTCACGCCGATGACCACCTGCTCGTGATTGCCCACGGTGTCCTTGCGGTCGTGGCCGATGGTCAGGGTTTCGTCGTTCTCGACCTGCTCGCTGCGGTCATGGCCGACGAAGGTGGTTTCGTCATTCTTGACGACATTGTTCTGGTCTCTCTGCGCATGGATGAACACCTCTTCCTGCCCGGCCTCATCCTCGTACCGCAGCTCGTTGAAGCCATTGCCCTTGTGGGTCTGGCTCTTGAGGGTCATGCGCGTCTTGTGCTTCGGCAGTTCGTAGGGCGGACGCTGCAGGGCATTGAAGCCCCGGCCGGTGATAACCGGTTGGTCCGGGTCGCCGTCGAAGTTGCTGACGATCACTTCCTGACCAATACGCGGAATCGCCATGTGGCCCCAAAGCGCGCCAGCGATGTTCTGCGAGACGCGGATCCAGCAGGAGCTGTGTTCGTCTTCGTTGCCTTCGCGGTCCCATGGAAACTGCACCTTCACCCGGCCGAATTCGTCGCAGTAGATTTCCTCTCCAGGCGGGCCAACCACTTTCGCCGGCTGCGGGCCGTCAATACGTGGTTTGGGCAACGCCTCGGCGCGCCATTCGGCATCGTCCGGTACCAGGGTGGCAACGCAGTTGTAGTGAGTGCCTTGGCTGGCGTCGGCGCTGTCCTCGCCTTGGCTGACGTACTGCTTGCCGTGGTGCTCCAGGCGTATCGGGCGCCAGCCGCGATTTAGGTCTTCGCGTGGATGGCCGATGAGGTCGAAATAGATGCCCGGCACCAGCCGCGCGTCGTCACCCTCGGCGATGACCTGGCAGGCATCGCCGCGCAGTCCACGCAGGCGATCGCGGGTGAAGGCTTCGCCTGATTCACCTTTGTAACGGCCGGGATAATCGTAGCGCTCGTAGCTCTTGGCCTGGTGTTCCAGGTCGGTGGCTTCGCGGCGGGTTTGCTGGTTGTACAGCGGGTTCTTGAAGCTGTAGTCGCGCTGTGTCTGGCGGGCGCTGCGCACGTTTTCGGTGTAGGTGAAGTTGTGCAGCGCCGGGCCCGGGCGGTCGCCGCCGGGCTTGGGGTTGTATTCCACCGGCAGGCCGGGCTGCTTGCCGAAGATCCACAGGCGGTCGCAATGGACCAGGCGGTGGCCTTCAGCGCTGTGCAGGAAGCCGTAGAAAAAGCCTTCCTCGCGCATGATGCGTTCGACGAAGTGGTAGTCGGTGTCACCGGCCTGTACGCAGTATTCCCGCGTTTCATGGGTGTTGGTGATGCGTTGTTCATAGTCCAGATCGAGGGCGTGCTTCTTGAGCATCGCGGTGGCGATAGCGGGCACGGTGAGGGTCTGGAAGATGCGCCAGTCCGAAGCCAGTCGCAGGCGGGCCAGACGCGGCTCGACGATGGCGCGGTAGCGGGTGCGGCGAAAGCCAGTCTCGCCTTGTTGGAATGAGCTGACTGAGCCGTGCACATTGCGAACGGGCTGGCCGCCTTGCCAGAGAGTAAGCAGCGCCGGGCGATCGAGAATCTGGCCAAAGTCGACAGCGGGGTTGGTGCTGCTCAGGTCGACTTCGAGACGGAAGGTTTCGGACAGGCCTTCAGTGAGGTGGAACTCGACGACTTCGAAGTCATCGGTGCCGGCGGTGAAGGTGAAGCGCAGGTCGGATTGGGCGGGCATGCAGTGCTCCCTGCAACTGCGCACCCATCGCGAGAATCAGCGCCGGGTCGCATGTGGATGAGGTATCCACCAGGGCGCCAGGCCGGAAGCTTGCCGGCTGCGGATCAAGGGGATGTCCATGGAAATGATTCCGTGGAAATCCTGAACCCGGGCCGGCATCGTTGATATAGGAATATTCCTAACTACAGCGGTGAAACTGCGGAGTTTTGGAAACCAGACACCTCGCAGCTTGCTGTTCTGTTGGAGCGGCTTCAGCCGCGAAGGACCGCAACGCGGTCCCGGCGATTTCAGATCCGGAACCGCGCCACCAGCCCCTGCAAATGCGTCCCCAGCCGCGCCAGCTCAACGCTGGACGCCGCCGTCTCCTCACTCGCCGCGCTGGTCTGATCCGACACGTCGCGCACGCTCATCACACTGCGATTGATCTCTTCCGCCACGGCGCTCTGCTGCTCCGCCGCCGCCGCAATTTGCTGGTTCATCGACTGGATCGACGACACCGTGCGGGTGATGGTTTCCAGCGAAACACCGGCACTGCGGGTCAGTTCGACGCTGCTTTCGGTCAGGCCACGGCTGTTGTCCATGACGCTGGCGACTTGCTGTGTACCGCTCTGCAAGCCGGCGATCAGCTCTTCGATTTCTTCGGTGGACTGCTGAGTGCGCTGGGCCAGGCTGCGCACTTCGTCGGCGACCACGGCGAAACCACGTCCGGCCTCGCCCGCACGGGCTGCTTCGATGGCGGCGTTGAGCGCCAGCAGGTTGGTCTGTTGGGCCACCGACTTGATCACGTCGAGCACGCTGCCGATCTTGTCGCTTTCGGACTTGAGCTTGTTCATCGCCGCGCTGGAGTTACCCACTTCCTTGGCCAGACGCTCGATCTGGGCGATCACCTCGGACACCACGCGGTCACCTTCGCGGGCCTGCTGGTCGGCCATCAGCGCCGCCTCGGAGGCTTCCTCGGCATTGCGCGCGACTTCATGCACGGTCGCGGCCATTTCGTTCATGGCGGTGGCAACCTGGTCGGTCTCGACTTTCTGGCTGTTGACCCCGGCGCTGGTCTGCTCGGTAACGGCGGAGAGTTCTTCGGCGGCGCTGGCGATCTGGGTGACGCCGTCGCTGATGCCACCGATCAACTCGCGCAGGCTGACGGTCATGCGCTGCATGCTGCGCTGCAACTGGCCCATTTCGTCGAGACGCTGGTCGGTGAGGTCGTGGCTGAGGTCGCCACTGGCGATGCGGTCCACGGCGGTCAGGGTGTGGCGCAGCGGAACGATGATCTGCCGGGTGATGGCCCAGGAGGCGATCACGCCGAACAGCATGGCCAGCACCGTGGCGAAGGCCAGGGTCGACTTGGCGTTCTTCGATTCGGCATCGCGCAACTGGGTCTGGGACTTGGTCAGGTCCATGCTCAGGTTGAGCAGCTTGGTGCCCTGTTCGCCCATCAGCCGCAGGGCCTGGTCGCTGGCTTCCTGGGCGGTGCCGAACTGCACCACGGCGCCGCGATACACGCCCAGCGATTCGGTGGCGCTGCCGAGGTTGGCGTGGTGCTCGCTTGGGATTTTGCCCGGCAGGGCCTTGAGCAGGGCGACCGCCTGGTCGATGGCGGCCAGTGCGGTCTGCTGGAATTCGGGCTTTGCGCTGTAGGTGTAGCCGCGAACCTGGAAGCGCGCCTGCTGCAGCAGCTTGGACACTTCAACGGCGTTGTTGAACAGCACGGCGTCGCCGCTTTGCAGCAGCGCCTGCTCGACCTGGGCAAGCAGGCCCGCCGCCTTGTCGGCGCTGGCGCCGAGTGCGGCACGGGCGGCCTCGCGGGCGTCGGCGGCGGCCTTCAGGTCGGCGAAGTAACGCTGGTAGGCCTGCACGGCGTCGCGCTGCTGTAGCAGGCGCTTGCTGTCTTCGCCTTCGCTGATGCGCTTGCTGACGTTCTGCAACACACCGTCCAGTGAGGCCAGGGCGTTTTCCACCAGTGTGGTCGACGCGGCATCGCGGTTGTGTTCGTAGGTCTGGCGGGCAATCCGCAGGACCTGGGTGCCCTGGTACACCTCGGAGATTTCGCCGAGCTTGTCGCCGCGGTTGATCACGCCTTCGAGGCCCAGCCAACCGGTGAGGGTGATCACCAGGGTCAGCAGCAAGACGATGCTGAAGCCGATGCCCAGCTTGAGGTTGACGCTCACATTACCCAGGTGCTGGGCCATCCAACGGTACATGGTGTGACTCCACTTCGATCGATCAGGCAGGTTCTTTATTCTGGTGTTCCTGCATCGGCGCGGGGCCACAAAACTGTAGGCGGCAAAAGCGTCTAAACCGGGGCTGAGGGGGTAGCCAATGGTCTTATATAAAGTGCGGGAATTACCTTAGAACAGGCGCGCGAGCAGAGCCGTGACGGCGGTTTCGACCCGCAGGATGCGATCACCCAGTTGCACCGGCGCCAGTCCGGCTTTGCCGAGCAGATCGATCTCGTAAGGAATCCAGCCACCTTCCGGGCCGATGGCCAGGGTCACCGGTTCGTCTACGCCGCGTGGGCAGGGCGGGTGGTTGCCGGGGTGGCCGACCAGCCCGAGGGTGTCCTGGGCGATGGCGGGCAGGCGGTCTTCGACGAAGGGCTTGAAGCGCTTCTCGATGATGACCTCGGGCAGCACCGTGTCCCGGGCCTGCTCCAGGCCGAGGATAAGGTTCTCGCGGATCGCTGCGGGGTCGAGGAAGGGGGTTTGCCAGAAGCTCTTTTCCACCCGGTAGCTGTTGACCAGCACCAGCTTCGCGACGCCCATGGTGGCGACGGTCTGGAACACCCGGCGGAGCATTTTCGGGCGGGGCAAGGCGAGAACCAGGGTCAGCGGCAGCTTGGCCGGTGGCGGCTGGTCGAAGCGCAGCGAGAGTTCCGCTTCATGGCCTTCCAGCCGTTCTACCGTGGCCTGGCCCATCAGGCCGCCGAGGCGGCCGACGCGCAGGCTGTCACCCACCGCGACGCGGTGGATGTCCTGCATGTGGGTAAAGCGGCGGTCGCTCAGGACCGCCCGGTCGGCCGCGATGAAGTCGGCCTCTTCGAGCAGCAGCAGGTTCACGCTTGGGTCGCTGGCGGCTGGTCGTCAGGGGTGTCGTTGCGCTCGTCATGCTCCTGGCTGCGCTTGCGGATCAAGCTGCCGAACAGCACGCCGATTTCGAACAGCATCCACATCGGCACGGCCAGCAGGGTCTGCGAGAAGATGTCCGGCGGGGTCAGGATCATGCCGACCACGAAGCAGCCGATGATCACGTACGGACGGACCTTGCGCAGGTACTGCACATCGACCACGCCGATCCACACCAGCAGCACCACCGCGACAGGAATCTCGAAAGCAACGCCGAACGCGAAGAACAGCGTCATGACGAAATCGAGGTAACTGGCGATGTCGGTCATCATCGACACGCCTTCAGGGGTCGCGCTGGCGAAGAAACCGAAGATCAGCGGGAACACCAGGAAGTAGGCGAAGGCCATGCCGGCGTAGAACAGGAAGATGCTGGACACCAGCAGCGGAATGGCGATGCGCTTTTCATGGCGGTACAGGCCCGGCGCGATGAAGCCCCAGATCTGGTGCAGGATGAACGGGATCGCCAGGAACAGCGAAACGATCATGGTCAGCTTGAACGGCGTCAGGAACGGCGAGGCCACGTCGGTGGCGATCATCGTCGCGTTGGCCGGCAGGTGCGCGCGCAGCGGCGCCGAGACCAGGGTGTAGATCTGCTGGGCGAAGGAGAACAGGCCGATGAAGATCAGAAAGACCGCCGCGACGCAGCGCAGCAGGCGAGTACGCAGTTCAGTCAGGTGCGAAACCAGCGGCATGGGCTGGTCGTGTTCCGGAATTTCGCTCATGGGGCTCGCGGCGGTTGGGTCGGTTCAGTGGACGCCGGTTGGGGCGCGTCGGCGGGTGCCGTCGGCGCCGCGGGGGCTTCGGAGATTACGGCGGCGGTGGCAGATGCCACGGGCTCGCTGCCCGGCGTGGTGGCCGGATCGGGCGTCACGCTGCTCGGGTTGAGGATGCGTCGGGCTTCCTGCTCCAGGGAGAGGATGTGCTCGTTGTGCAGTTGCCGACGGATATCGTCAGCGCCGATCTCGCGCTCTACTTCCTGCTTGATCGCGTTGAAGCTGCGCTTGAGGCGCCCGACCCACAGGCCGGCGGTGCGCGCCGCGCCAGGCAGG
This sequence comes from Pseudomonas sp. Marseille-P9899, assembly GCF_903166565.1. NCBI lineage: Bacteria > Pseudomonadati > Pseudomonadota > Gammaproteobacteria > Pseudomonadales > Pseudomonadaceae > Pseudomonas > Pseudomonas sp. Marseille-P9899. The sequence continues at coordinate 6,078 of NZ_CAESCG010000005.1, read as the reverse complement.
CGCTCGGGGCCGAGCACCACAAGGGCGACCAGACCGACGAGCAGCAACTCACTGAAGCTGATCCCGAACATGTGTTCACTCTTTCCTTGCAGGTTCAGCGTCCTGAACCTTCTGCGCCTGGCCGTCGATGGTGTGCGGCTGGTTCAGTGGGGTGCCCTGCGGTTGTACCGGTTGGGAAGGTTGTGCAGTTTGCACGGTCGGCTCGGCGGGCTTGTCTTCTTCGTTCATGGCCTTGCGAAAGCCCTTGATCGACTCGCCCAGGTCGCCGCCGAAGTTCTTCAGTTTCTTGGTACCGAATACCAGTACCACGACGACCAGCAGAACAATCCAGTGTTTCCAGTCAAAAATACCCATGGTGCAGTTCCTCGAATGAATTCAGTTAGGCCGATGGCTGGCGGGCCGCCTTTTCGTCGTGGCCGGACAGTCCGAAACGGCGCTCCAACTCGTCCAGCACGGCTTGCGGGTGCTGGCCCAACGCGGAGAGCATGACCATGCTATGGAACCACAGGTCGGCGGTTTCATAGATGACATCGCTGTAATCTCCGCTGACGGCGGCGTCCTTGGCGGCGATGATGGTTTCCACCGACTCTTCGCCGACCTTCTCCAGGATCTTGTTCAGGCCCTTGTGGTGCAGGCTGGCGACGTAGGAGCTGTCGGGGGCCGCGCCTTTGCGCGATTCCAGCACTTCGGCCAAGCGGGTCAGGGTGTCGCTCATGTCAGTGTCCTGCGCTGTAGATGGCATTCGGGTCTTTGAGGACCGGATCGACGGTTTTCCACTGGCCGTCCTCGAAGACGCGATAGAAGCAGCTTTCGCGGCCGGTATGGCAGGCGATGTGCCCCAGTTGCTCGACCATCAGGATGATCACGTCGGCGTCGCAGTCCAGGCGCATTTCGTGCAGCTTCTGCACGTGGCCGGACTCCTCGCCCTTGCGCCACAGTTTGCCACGGGAGCGCGACCAGTAGATGGCGCGCTGCTCGGCGGCGGTCAGGGCCAGCGATTCGCGGCTCATCCAGGCCATCATCAGCACGCGTCCGGTCTTGTGGTCCTGGGCGATGGCCGGCACCAGGCCGTCGCTGTTCCAGTTGATCTCGTCCAGCCAGTCTTTCATCTTCGACTCCAAAAAAGGCCACGGTCCCACGCCGATGCCGCCTGCTAGTGTGCCAGCCGTTCAACCGGCTGGCTATCGACGCACCACCAGGTAAAGGCCCGCCGCCAGCATCAGCCAGGCCGGCCAGGCGCTGGTCGCTGCGAGGTTCTCGGCACAGGCGGCAAGGGTCGCGCCACCGGCCAGCAAGCCGGCGCCGAGCAGGCGCAGGGCCCAGTGGTCGTGTTGCTTCCAGGGCGCAGGAGGGTCGTTGAGGTGGGGTTGCGACATGCGTTCGAGCAGGTCGCGGGTCATGTTGGCGAGGTGCGGCACCTGCTCGACCTGGCTGTGCAGGTTCTGCAGCAGGGTTTTCGGGCTTACCCGGTCGCGCATCCAGCGTTCGAGGAACGGCTGGGCGGTGCTCCACAGGTCCAGGTCGGGATAGAGCTGGCGGCCCAGGCCTTCGATGTTCAGCAGGGTCTTCTGCAACAGAACGAGCTGCGGCTGGACTTCCATGTTGAAGCGCCGCGCGGTCTGGAACAGGCGCATCAGCACCTGGCCGAAGGAGATGTCCTTGAGCGGCTTCTCGAAGATCGGCTCGCACACGGTGCGGATCGCCGCCTCGAATTCGTTGAGCTTGGTCTGCGCCGGCACCCAGCCGGAATCGATGTGCAACTGCGCCACGCGGCGGTAATCACGCTTGAAGAAGGCGAACAGGTTGCGCGCCAGGTAGTCCTGGTCCTCGGGGGTGAGGCTGCCGACGATGCCGCAGTCGATGGCGATGTACTGCGGGCTCCACGGCTTCACGGTGCTGACGAAGATGTTGCCGGGGTGCATGTCGGCGTGGAAGAAGCTGTCGCGGAACACCTGGGTGAAGAAAATCTCCACGCCGCGCTCGGCGAGCATTTTCATGTCGGTGCGCTGGTCGGCGAGGGTGACAAGGTCGGTGACCTGGATGCCGTAGATGCGCTCCATCACCAGCACCTTGGGCCGGCACCAGTCCCAGTAGACCTGGGGCACGTACATCATCTCCGAGCCTTCGAAGTTGCGCTTGAGCTGGCTGGCGTTGGCCGCCTCGCGGAGCAGGTCGAGCTCGTCGTAGATGGTTTTTTCGTAATCGCTGACCACTTCCACCGGGTGCAGCAGGCGGGCGTCGGCGGAGACCCGCTCGGCGCCGCGGGCAATCAGGAATAGCCAGGCCAGGTCCTGGGCGATCACTGGCTTGAGGCCGGGCCGCACCACCTTGACCACCACTTCTTCACCGCTCTTGAGGCGGGCGGCGTGGACCTGGGCTACCGAAGCCGAGGCCAGCGGTTCGACGTCGAAGCGGGCGAACACTTCGCCGACCTTGGCGCCGAGCTGTTCTTCGATCAGCGCAACGGCTTTCTGCGAATCGAACGGCGGCACGCGGTCCTGCAGCAGCATCAGTTCGTCGGCGATGTCCGCCGGCAACAGGTCGCGGCGGGTGGAGAGCAACTGACCGAACTTGATGAAGATCGGCCCAAGGTCCTGCAGCGCCAGGCGCAGGCGCGCGCCACGGCTCAGGTCGAGCTGTTTGCGTGGCAGCCAGCGCCACGGCATGAGCAGCCGCAAGGCGGCCAGCCACCAGGGCAGGGGCAGGTCGAACAGCAGGTCATCGAGACGGTAGCGGATCACGACGCGCTGGATGCGCAACAGACGGCGGACGGCAAGCAGCTTCATGCGTTATCGCTGGATTCAAGGGATCGGGCAAGGCGCTCGATGCGCGCCTCGAGGCGTTCAATGTCGAGCTTGAGGGTGTCGAGTTCGCCGAAGCGCGCTTCGGCTTCACGCTGGCCAACCAGCGTGCGGGATTCTTCCGCCAGGTATTCGGAGGCGGTCTGGCTCAGGCTGGTCAGGCTCTGGCGGGTCCACTTCGCGCTGTTGCGCAGGTGGCCGCTGAGCAATTGGGTCGCCACCGGACCGAGCCAGCGGGAGACTTCGTACTCCCAGTCCAGCTCCAGGTCCTGCAGCACGCCAACCAGATCCAGCAACACCGCGCTGTCGCCTTCCAGCTCGACCTGCGGGCTGTGCAGCACGGCGGTCTTGTCCTGGCTCAGGGCCAGTTGCACCAGGCTGGTGGCCGGGGCGCGGAGGGTGCAGTCGGCCGGGTTGAGCCACTGGCTGGCCAGCAGCAGACCTTCATCGCTGGGCAGGATGAACAACTGCAGGGCGGGCTGGCGGCAGTCGATGGCAATGACTTTGCCATCGAGCGGTGCCAACCGCGGCAATGCGGTGCTGTCCAGGCGCAGGACACGGTTGAGGCCGTGTTCGACGCTGGCGAGAAGGCCGGCCAGCAGCATCAGGGTTTGATACCGCGGTGCAGGGCGACGATGCCGTTGGTCATGTTGTGGTAGGTGACGCGGTCGAAGCCGGCGTCGACCATCATGGCCTTGAGGGTTTCCTGGTCGGGGTGCATGCGGATCGATTCGGCCAGGTAGCGATAGCTTTCCGAGTCGTTGGTGATCAGCTTGCCGGCCAGCGGCATGAAGGCGAAGGAGTACGCGTCGTAGACCTTGGACATGAAGGTGCTGGTCGGCTTGGAGAACTCCAGCACCAGCAGGCGGCCGCCGGGCTTGAGGACGCGCAGCATCGAGCGCAGGGCATCTTCTTTATGGGTGACGTTGCGCAGGCCGAAGGCGATGGTCACGCAGTCGAAATGGTTGTCCGGGAACGGCAGTTTTTCCGCGTCGGCCTGGACGAACTCGACGTTACCGGCCACGCCCAGATCGAGCAGGCGGTCACGGCCGACCTTGAGCATCGAGGCGTTGATGTCGGCCAGTACGACCTGGCCGGTGGGGCCGACCAGATGGGAGAACTTGCGGGTCAGGTCACCGGTACCGCCGGCGATATCCAGCACCCGATTGCCGCTGCGCACACCGGACAGCTCGATGGCAAAGCGCTTCCACAGGCGGTGCATGCCGACGGAAAGCACGTCGTTCATCAGGTCGTATTTGGCGGCTACGGAGTGGAAAACCTCGGCGACTTTGTCGGCCTTCTGGCTTTCGGGCACGCTCTTGTAGCCGAAATGGGTGGTGGGTTCGGCGTTGTCGCCGTTGCGCTGGTCGTTCATATCGCTTCACCGGGAAAAATTACTGGCCATTCTAGGGCGTGCGGCTGGATTTGTCTTTGGCGGGGTGTGTCGCGGCGCGGGGCGTAGGCATAATGCGCGAGTATGCCCTTGCAGCCAGGATCAAGTGAATGACCCAGATCAGCGTTGAACGTAAACACAGCCTCGGCCGCGATGCCGCCCGTCAGAAGGCTGAGGCCCTGGTGGAAAAACTGTCCAGCCAATACGACCTCAAGGCTGAATGGAAAGGCGACCGGGTCGAGGTCAAGCGCAGCGGTGCCAACGGCAGTGTCGAGATCGGCGACGACAGCATTCGCGTCGAACTGAAGCTGGGCATGATGCTGTCGATGATGGGCGGCACCATCAAGGCCGAAATCGAACGCGCCCTCGACAAAGCACTCGCCTGACGGCCCGCGAGCGGCAAGCTACAAAAGGCTGCGGCCCTGCCCGCAGCCTCACCTCCATCACAGCCCCCTTGCAGCCTGCCGCTGCCGTTAGGGTGTGAATTCTAATTTTTCTCCTTACTTTTACGCTCAGGCCCCCGATTCCGTGGGCAGTTCTTCCATTCCGTCACGAGTGCGAGGTGCAGAGCATGGCCAAAGTGATCCTGAAGAAAAAAGACGATATTCAAAACAGCCTGACAGACGTCCGCGGCTACGCGCGCAAAATCTGGCTGGCCGGTCTGGGTGCCTACACCCGGGTGGGCCAGGAGAGCGCCGGCTACGTCAAGGACCTGATCAAGGCGGGTGAAGTGGTCGAGAAGCGTGGCAAGAAACGCCTCGATCATGAGCTCGACGCCGCCAACGGCGAGATCGATTCGGCGAAGCAAGAACTTCGCAGTGTGAAGGGCAAAGTCGAAGTCCAACTGGACAAAATCGAAAAGGCTTTCGACACACGGGTGGCCAGCGCCTTGAATCGCATCGGCATTCCGTCTAAACATGACGTGGAGGCACTTTCTGCCAAGCTCGATGAGCTGACGGCGTTGCTCGAACGTGTCACGGCAAAAAAATAAGGAGAGCGGGATGGCTGGCAAGAAAAATACTGAAAAAGAAGGCAGCTCCTGGATTGGGGGAATCGAGAAGTACTCCCGCAAGATCTGGCTGGCTGGTCTGGGTATCTACTCGAAGATCGACCAGGAAGGCGCCAAGACGTTCGACGACCTGGTCAAGGAAGGCGAGAAGGCCGAGAAGCAGGCGAAGAAGGGCGTTGACGCTGTGAAAGACGGTGCCAAGGACAGCGCTAAATCCGCGACCTCGCGCGTTACCGATGCGAAGGACCGTGCGCTGGGCAAATGGAGCGAGCTGGAAGGCGCATTCGACAAGCGCCTGAACAGCGCCATCTCGCGTCTCGGCGTGCCGAGCCGCAATGAGATCAAGGCGTTGCACAGCAAGGTCGACACGCTGACCAAGCAGATCGAGAAGCTCACCGGTGCATCGGTCACGCCGATTTCCGCGAAGACCTCGACCGCGAGCAAGGCTGCGGCCAAACCGCTGGCCAAGGCTGCACCGAAAGCGGCTGCCAAGCCTGCGGCGAAAACCGCTGCGGCCAAGCCGGCTGCCAAGACTGCAGCGGCCAAGCCTGCAGCAGCCAAACCGGTTGCCGCCAAGACCGTTGCCGCGAAACCTGCGGCGGCAAAACCGGCTGCCAAGCCTGCGGCGAAACCTGCGGCCAAGCCGGCAGCAGCCAAGCCCGCTGCGGCGAAAAAGCCAGCGGTGAAAAAGGCAGCGGCGCCGAAACCGGCCGCCAAGCCGGCTGCTCCAGCGGCCAGCGCTGCCCCAGTGGCACACGCAGCTCCGGCTGCCAGCGCCGCACCAGCAGCGCCGGCGCCTTCGGCTCCGACCCCAACCAGCCAGACCTGATCACAGGCGGCTGCAAGCAAAACGCCCGGCTTAGTGCCGGGCGGTT
>NZ_CAESCG010000004.1:0-583215 GCF_903166565.1 Pseudomonas sp. Marseille-P9899 | reverse complement strand
CGGCTGTCATGCGGAAATATTTGACGGGCATATGGGCCTGTATGAGAAGCGGAGAACCCTTCGACACGGCCAAGCTTTTTAGCGAAAAGCACCTGCTGAAAGCTTGACCGCGAACAGAGTATCTACATTGGTTGCAACGCGCCATGGCCTGTGAGATTGGAGTTGCCAGCCTTGGTGCATGGCTGAAGGGGACGGGGCGGCTGAGGCGCCAGCCTCGTAATCGAGCCGAACTACCAAGGCAGTCAAGCATGGCCTGACAGACATGGGCTCGTTGCAAAAAATGTAGGAGCGAGCTTGCTCGCGATGCGCCGCGCGGGCGGCGCTCGATCTCAAGAGCGCTGAAGAACTATCGGCTAGCACTTGGTGGCCATGACCCGATCCTCTGGCAAGCCACACACAGGGTTTTGCATACACCGCCCGAAAACCCGTGGGAGCCGGTCTTGCCGGCGATGCGGCCCAAAAAACCAACCAAAAAAAGCCCCGCAAGGCCTAAACCTGCGGGGCAAAAAGGTCGGTGTTCACCAACCAAAGGAGCTCTGAATTACCTGGCCGCGACAGCCTCGGCTTGCCAGCCGCCACCCAACGCTTTGTAGATGGCGACGATGCCGCGATACAACTCGACTTCGCCCTGGGCCTGGGCGTCTTCCGCCGCGAGGCGCTCGCGTTCGGCGTCGAGCAGGACGAGGTAGTCCACCGTGCCTTCGCGGTAGCGGATCGAGGCCAGCTCCGCAGCTTTGCGGCTGGCTTCGCTCTGTTTCAGCAGCGAGAGCAGGCGTTGTTGGCGTTTGCCGTAGTCGCTGAAGGCGTTTTCCGATTCTTCCAGCGCCAGCAGCACTTGCTGTTCATAGGTCGCCAGTGCGCCTTCGGCATCGGCGTTGGCGCCGCGCAACCGGGCGCGGACGCTGCCCAGGTCGAACGCGGCCCAGGTGATGCTCGGGCCAAGCGCCCAGGCAGACGCCGCCGACGAGCCGATCTGCGAACCACGACCGGCGGTGAAGCCAAGGAAGCCGCTCAGGCTGACCCGTGGGAACAGGTCGGCCGTGGCAACGCCGACGTTGGCGGTGGCCGCCGCCAGTTGGCGTTCGGCGCGGCGGATGTCCGGGCGGCGTTGTAGCAGTTCGCCCGGATCGCCCACCGGCAGAGCCTTGGCAATGGCCGGCAGTTGCGCCGGCGACAAATCGACGCTCAGCGCGTCCGGCCGCTGGCCGAGCAGGGTGGCGATGCGGTTGCGCGCTCGCACCTGTTCCGCCTGCAGTTGCGGCACGCTTGCTTCTACCGCCGCCAGGCGGGCATCAGCGCGGACCACGTCCAGTTCGTTGCCTACGCCAGCATCGCGCAGGGTCTCGGTGATGCCGCGAGAATCCTGCTGGGTCTTGAGGTTGGCCAGGGCGATTTTCTCGCGCAGTTGCGCGCCACGAAGCTGGCCGTAGGCGTCCACCAGTTCGGCGATCAGGCTGACTTGCAGTTGTTGCAGGTCGGCCTGGGCCGCGGCTTCCTGGGCCTGGCTCGCTTCCAGTTGACGCTGGATGCGGCCGAACAGGTCCAGTTCCCATGCCATGTCCAGGCCCAGGTCGTAGCGTTCGCTGTTGACCCGGTCTTCGGTCTGGCCCGGAATCTGGCCTTTGCCGAGGTTGCTGCTGGCGCGGCTGGTGACGGTGGGGAAGGCGTCGTTGTCGACGTCTTCGCGGATCGAGCGGGCCGCCTTGAGGCGGGCGAATGCCACGCGCAGGTCACGGTTGCCGTTCAGCGACTGGGTCACCAACTGGTCCAGCACCGGGTCTTCGAACTGGTGCCACCAGGCGCTTTCGAAGCGGTTGCGGTCAAGGCCGGCCTGGCCGTCGGTGGCGGCGAGGTGGGCGGCGGCGGTTTCCGGGGCCTTGTAGTCCGGGCCCACGGCGCAGGCGCTCAGGGCCAGCACCAACAGGCTCGGCATCCACAGTTTTGCAGCGCTCAGGTTCAACGGGTTCATGCGTGGTTCTCCACGGCGGTCAGCCGCGCGGCCTTGCGCGCCTGGCTGCGTTCGACGTAACGACGGATCAGGACAAAGAACACAGGCGTCAGCAGCAGGCCGAAGATGGTCACCCCGATCATCCCGGAGAACACCGCCACACCCATGGCATGACGCATTTCAGCACCGGCACCGGACGAGAACACCAGCGGCACCACACCCATGATGAAGGCGAACGAGGTCATCAGGATCGGCCGCAGACGCAGGCGGCAGGCTTCCAGTACCGCGGCCAGCGGGTCGAGGCCTTCGGCCTGTTTGTCCTTGGCGAACTCGACGATGAGGATGGCGTTCTTGCACGCTAGCCCCACCAGCACGATCAAGCCGATCTGGGTGAAGATGTTGTTGTCGCCACCGGACAGGATCACCCCGGTAATCGCCGACAGCAGGGTCATCGGCACGATCAGGATCACCGCCAGCGGCAGGCTCCAGCTTTCGTACTGGGCAGCCAGCACCAGGAAGGCCAGCAGCACGCAGAGCGGGAAGACGAACAGCGCGGTGTTACCGGCAAGAATCTGCTGGTAGGTCAGCTCGGTCCACTCGAAGGTCATGCCGTTGGGCAGCTCTTCTTTAAGCAGTTTCTCGATGGCCTTTTCCGCCTGGCCGGAGCTGTAGCCCGGAGCTGCGGCACCGTTGATCTCGGCAGTGATAAAGCCGTTGTAGTGCATGACGCGGTCAGGGCCGGAGGTGTCGCTGACCTTGATGAAGGTCGCCAGCGGGATCATCTCGCCCTGGTTGTTGCGCACCTTCAACTGGCCGATCTGCTCGGCGTCGAGACGGAACTGCTGTTCAGCCTGGACGTTGACCTGGTAGGTGCGGCCAAAACGGTTGAAGTCGTTGGCGTACAGCGAGCCCAGGTAGATCTGCAGGGTGTCGAAGATGTCGTTGATGGCCACGCCGTGGGTCTTGGCCTTTTCCCGGTCGATGGCAGCATCGACCTGCGGCACGTTGACCTGGTAGCTGGTGAACAGCCCGGCCAGCTCTGGCACGTTGTGGCTCTTGGCGATGATGTTCTGGGTTTCTTTGTACAGCGCTTCATAGCCCAGGTTGCCGCGGTCTTCGATCTGCAGGCGGAAGCCGCCGATGGTGCCCAGCCCCTGTACCGGCGGCGGCGGGAAGATCGCGATGTAAGCGTCCTGGATATCGGCGAACTGCGCGTTCAGCGCGGCGGCGATGGCGGCAGCCGACTGGCTCGGGTCTTTACGCTCATCGAACGGCTTGAGCGGGGTGAACACGATGCCGCTGTTGGGGCTGTTGGTGAAACCGTTGATCGACAGGCCGGGGAAGGCCACCGAGTCAGCCACGCCCGGTTGTTTCAGGGCGATTTCGCTCATTCTCTTGATGACCGCTTCGGTGCGGTCGAGGCTGGCGGCGTCCGGCAATTGGGCGAAGGCCACCAGGTACTGTTTGTCCTGCGCGGGAACGAAGCCGGTCGGGGTGGACGAGAAGCCCATCCAGGTCAGCACCATCAGCCCGGCGTAGATGAACATGGCCACGCCACTGCGGCGGATCACCCGTGCGACGGTGCCGACATAGCTATGGCTGGCACGCTCGAAGAAGCGGTTGAACGGACGGAACAACCAGCCGCCGAGCAGGCGATCGAGCAACCGCGAGAAACGGTCCTTCGGCGCATGATGGCCCTTGAGCAACACGGCGGCCAGCGCCGGCGACAGGGTCAGCGAGTTGAAGGCCGAGATCACGGTGGAGATGGCGATGGTCAGGGCGAACTGCTTGTAGAACTGCCCGGTAAGGCCGGAGATGAACGCCGCCGGGATGAACACCGCACACAGCACCAGTGCCGTGGCGACGATCGGCCCGGTCACTTCGCTCATGGCTTTTTTCGTGGCTTCCATCGGTTCGAGGCCGAGTTCGATGTTCCGCTCGACGTTCTCCACCACCACGATGGCGTCGTCCACCACGATACCGATGGCCAGCACCAGGCCGAACAGCGACAGCGCGTTGAGCGAGAAACCGAACAGGTGCATCACCGCGAACGTACCGATCAGCGACACAGGCACGGCCACCAGCGGGATGATCGAGGCGCGCCAGGTCTGCAGGAACAGGATCACCACCAGCACCACGAGGATCAGCGCTTCGAACAGGGTGTGCACCACCGCTTCGATCGAGCCGCGAACGAACACGGTCGGGTCGTAGACGATGCTGTAGTCCATGCCTTCGGGGAAGTCTTTCTTCAGCTCGGCCATCTTGCCGCGCACTTCGTCGGAGATCTCGATGGCGTTGGAGCCAGGGCGCTGGAAGATCGGGATCGCCACAGCCGGCTGGTTGTTCAACAGCGAGCGCAGGGCGTATTGGCTGGAGCCAAGCTCGACCCGGGCGATGTCTTTCAGGCGGGTGATTTCACCGTTCTCGCCGGAGCGGATGATGATGTTTTCGAACTCTTCTTCGCTGACCAGCCGGCCCTGGGTGTTGACCGAGAGCTGGAAGCTGGTGGCGCCGGGCGCAGGTGGTGCGCCGAGCTGGCCGGCGGCGACCTGGCGGTTCTGTTCGCGAATGGCGGTGACCACGTCGCTGGCGGTCAGGTTGCGCGAAGCGGTCTTGTTCGGATCGAGCCAGACCCGCAGCGAGTAATCGCCCATGCCGAACAACTGCACATCGCCGACGCCGCCGAGGCGCGCCAGTTCATCCTTGATGTTGAGGATGGCGTAGTTGGACAGGTAGAGCATGTCGTAGCGCTGATCCGGCGAGGTCAAGTGCACGACCATGGTCAGGTCGGGCGAGGCCTTGTCGACGGTGATACCGATGCGCGTCACTTCTTCCGGCAGCTTGGGCTGGGTGCGGGTCACGCGGTTCTGCACCTGCACCTGGGCGTTGTCCAGGTCGGTGCCGAGGGCGAAGGTGATGGTCAGGGTGATCTTGCCGTCAGCGGTGGACTGCGAGGACATGTACAGCATGTTCTCGACACCGGTGATGGCCTGTTCCAGCGGCGCGGCGACGGTTTCGCCGATCACCTTGGGGTTGGCGCCGGGGAAGTTGGCGCGCACGACCACGGTCGGCGGCACGACTTCCGGGTATTCGCTGATCGGCAACTGGAACAGCGAGATGGCGCCGGCGATCAGGATCAGCAGCGAGAGCACCGCGGCGAAGATCGGCCGGGTAATGAAAAACCGGGAAAAATTCATTGGGCTGGTCCCTTAACCGCGTGGAGCTGTGGCGCTGGCGAGCTTGACCGTCGCGGCGCCAACGGGCGTTTGCGGACGGTTGGCAGCTTCCAGGGCCTGGCGCTGTTGGGCGAGGGCGGCGAGGGTCGCTTCGCTGGCCATCGGTGTTTCTTCAGGGGTGACCGGCGAACCTGGGCGAACGCGTTGCAGGCCCTTGACCACGATGCGGTCTTCCTTGCTCAGACCGGCACGAACGATGCGCAGGCCTTCGAGTTTCGGACCGAGCTCCACAGGGCGGTAATCGGCCTTGTTGTCTTTGTCCATCACCAGCACGAACTTCTTGCCCAGGTCGGTGCCCACGGCTTCGTCGTTGATCAGCACTGCCGAGTAAGTGGCGCTGCCGACCAGTTTCAGGCGGGCGTAGAGGCCGGGGGTGAACTGGCCGTCGCGGTTGTCGAACACGGCGCGGCCACGGATGGTGCCGGTCTTCGGGTTGACCTGGTTGTCGACGAAGTTCATCTGGCCCAGGTGCGGGTTGCCGGTTTCGTTGGACAGGCCGAGGTACACCGGGGTGGTCTGGCCGCGCTGGCCGTCGCGGGCGAGCTGGGTGTACTTGAGGTAGACGCGTTCGTCGGCATCGAAGTAGGCGTAGACGCGGTCGGTGGAAACGACGCTGGTCAGCGGCGTGACATCGGCGGTGACGATGTTGCCGGCGGTGAACTGGGCGCGGCTGACGCGCCCGCTGATCGGCGCGGTCACGCGGGTGAAGCTCAGGTTCAGCTTGGCCAGGTCCAGTTGCGCCTGGATCGCCGCGACCCCGGCACGGGCTTCGGCGGCAGCGCTGGTGCGCGACTCGGCAAGCTCGGCGGAAATAGCGTTGCTGCTGCGCAGGCGTTCGCCGCGCTGGGCTTCGTTTTCACTGCGGATGGCGGTGGCGCGGGCTTGCTGCACCTGGGCTTCGAGGCGGCGGACCTCAGCCTGGAACGGACGTGGGTCGATCTGGAACAGCAGGTCGCCTTTGTTGACCTGGGCGCCTTCGGTGAAGGCCACTTGGTCGATCTGCCCGGAGACGCGCGGGCGGACCTCGACGGTTTCCGGCGCTTCGAGGCGGCCGGTGAACTCGTCCCATTCATTGATGGGTTGTTCCAGCACCTTGGCCACGCTGACTTTCGGCGCGCCGGGTGCCTGGACCGCCTCCGGGGTGCGACCACAGGCACTCATCACCAGAAGGGCCAACGCAGCAAGGGGATAGCGCAAGGGTTTGAGTGACTGCTCCATGGAGAACTCCGCCAATATATTGATAGTGGGCGGATTCTGCGTTCAGGCGCGGGTGGGGACGAATCGAACGAAGCGAAGGTGACTATCACGCGCAATGATAGAAGTGGCGTGTTATCGCGTGGCGTTGATAGTTGAAGTTGGGGTAGGCGCGAGCTTGCTTGCGATCAGGGGCCTCTGATCGCGAGCAAGCTCGCTCCTGCAGGTGTCCTCAACTCAGAATCGATAATCCAGGCTTATCAGCACATTGCGCGGATCACCGTAGAAGTTGTGGTCGTAGTCGATCGCCTTGTAGTACCGGCGATCGAAGACGTTGTTGAAGTTCAGCGCCGCTGTCAGGTGCTCGTCGAAATCATAGGCCAGCCGCGCATTCCAGATCGCATAGCCGCCTTGTTCGCGCCCGTAATAGCCATAACCTGCCGCCCGGCTCTGGGCATTGACCCCGCCCCCGACCGATAGCGCGCGCCACTCGCCCGGCAAGCGATAGTTGGCCCAGGTGCGCAGGATGTGTTTCGGCGTGTCGGTGGTGCCGGTGATGTTGGCGGCGGTGGTGGCAGGTTCTTCGTCCAGGTACTTCAGCAGGTTAAGGGTGTATGCCGCGTACAGATCCAGCCCTTGGGCCACTTCGCCGCTGACTTCCGCCTCGAAGCCGCGACTGCGGATGGTCCCCGACGGCGCATAGCAGGTACCGCCGCATTGGGCCGTGGCCACGGCCGACGAGACGCTGGAATCCACCAGGCCGATGTTGTCTTGCTCCATCTGGAACAGGGCGATGCTGGTGTTCAGGCGACCACCGGCGTGCTCGCCCTTGAGACCGATTTCGTAGCTGTTGCCGGTGCGCGGTTCGAGGATCGAGCCGGCAGCCGTGCGCTGGGTCTGCGGTTTGAAGATCTCGGTGTAGCTGGCGTAGGCGTTCCAGTCCTCGTTCAGCGCGTACACCAGGCCGGCGTAAGGGGTCAGTTTGCCGGTCTTCTGCGCCACGCTGCGGCTCACACCCCAGACACCATCGGAGTCGAACACCGTACGGAAGCTGGACAAGCGGCTACCGACGATCAGTTGCAGGCGGTCGGTCAACTGGTAGTCGCCCACCGCATAAACGCCTTTCTGGGTCGAGGTGTAGCCGTCGTCCCAGGTGTTGGCGGCGTAGATCGAGGCACTGCTGGGCTCGTTGGCGCTGGGCTGGTAGTCAAAGATATTGATCGGGCTGACCACGTTGTAGCGTGCGCCCCAGACATCGTGGCTTTTGAGCCGCGAATAGTTGCCGCCGACGGTGACGCCCAGGCGCCGGCCGAAAAGTTCCAGGTCGCCGGTGGCATTGAGGTCGCCGCCCCAGTGCTCGGAGAAATAATCGAAGGTGTAGGCGTCGCCGTTGAAGGTGTAGCCGGGGCCCAGGCGACCACGGCGCTGCATGTATTTGAAGTCATTGAACTCGCGGATGTTCACCAGGCTGCCTTTGACCTTCCAGTTGTCATCGAGCTGCTGGGTCAGGTCCAGGTAGTAGGTGTCCTGGCGTTTGTCCCAGGTATCCCATTGGGTACCGAAATACGCCGAGCGGCTGAAGCGCGGCATGCTGCCGTTGGTGTAGTTGGGGATACCCATGGCGTAGGGGGTGGCGTCGCTGCGCTCGTGGCTGTAGCCGAGGCCGAGGGTGGTGCGATCGCTCAGGTCGTAGTCGAGGGCGGCGTAGTAGGTCTGGTTGTCCGACGCCACTTCATCGACGAACGACTGGCTGGTGTCGTAGTCCGCCACGAACCGACCGCGCAGGCGGCCGTCGCTGTCCAGCGGGCCGGTGGTGTCCAGTTGCACGCCGTAGTGGTCCCAGGAGCCGGCCTTGGCGCTGAGGTGAGTCTGGGCGGTGGCGGTAGGCCGCTTGCGCACCAGATTCACCGCACCGGAAGGATCGCCGCCGCCTTCGAGCAGACCTTGCGGACCGCGCAGCACTTCGACCCGGTCGTAGATCGCGGTCTGCCCGGTGAAGCTGGAGCCGCGGGCGTAGAGCTGGCGCTCCAGCGGCACGCCGTCGTACTGGAAGCTGTTGAGGAAAAAACCACGGGAATAGAACTGGCTGCCGGTGAACGACGGCACCACGGTGACGCCGGGCGTTTGCGCCAGGGCATCGGTGACCGAGCGCAGGTTCTGCTCATCCATGCGCTGGCGAGTGACCACGCTGACCGACTGCGGGATGTCCTTGACCCGCTTGGTGCCTTTGCCGATGGAGGTCACGGGCGAGGTGTAGGAGCCGCTACCCTCGGTGGTCACTGCATCGAGCCGGCCTTCGATGGAGGTCGCGCCCAGTTCCAGGGCCGAACTGCCGGTTGGCGCCGGTTGCAGCAGGTAGCGGTTGTCGCCGATCAGTTGCGCGCTCAGGCCGCTGCCAGTCAGCAGCAGGCTCAGTGCCTGCTGGGTGCTGTAGTTGCCGCGCAGGGCATTGGCGGTCTTGCCTTCGGTCAGGCGGGTGTCGCCGCTCAGGTAGATTCCGGCCTGCTCGGCGAACTGGTTGAGGCGGGCGCTGAGCGGGCCGCCGGCGATATCGAAGCGGCGGCTCTCGGTGTGCTCGGCGGCCGCAACCGACAGGCCGGGCAGGACCACGGCCGGGATCGCCAGGGCAATGGCCAGGGCGATCGGGGTGAGACGAAGGCGGGAAGGTGACGACATGCTGGGTTCCTTGAAAAAGTCGCTGTGCAGTTGCTATTGGCTTGAATCGAACGAGTCGAAAAAACCGGAAAGCGATAGGCGAATTTTTTTCAGGAATTCATCCGGCGGCGGACGCCAGCGGTTCGATGGTCACCCACCAGGGCAGGCGCCGGTGCACCTTCACCGGCAGGGTCCGCTCCAGCATTGCCAGGGCCTGGTCGGTATCGTGAAGCGGGAAGGTGCCCATGATTTTCAGATGGCGCAGCGCGGGGTCGAGGCCAAGGTAGCCGCGACGGTAGCGGCCCAGTTCGGCAACGAAGCGACTCAGCTCGATGTCTTCGGCCAGCAGCACCCCACGGCTCCAGGCTTCCCGTGTGGGGGAGGCGGGGGATAGCGGGCCGAAGGTGTTGCCGTCGAAGCGCGGGCCGAACCCCGCCGGTACTTCCTCTTGTGCCGATGAGCCCGCGCAGCGCGCCAGCACCCGGCCTTCGAAGACCGAAAGCTGCGTGTTGCCGTCATCGAGCGCGACGCTGAAACGGGTGCCCAGCGGTTGCAGGCTGCCCTGGGCGGTGTGCAGCACCAGCGGCCGCGGATCGCTGGCGGTACTGAGCAGCACCTCACCGCGATACAGGCGCAGGGTGCGTTGACGGTCATCGAAGCTGACATCCAGCGCCGTACCGCTGGCGAGCCACAGCCGCGTGCCATCGGCCAGGCGCTGCTCGGCGATTTCGCCGGTCGCGCTGCGCAGATCAGCCTGCCACGCCATCAATGGCTCGCGCAGCAGCGGACGCCAACCCAGCAGACCGAGCAAGCCGAAGCCGGTGATCCCGGCAACGCCGCGCAGCACGCGGCGGCGGGCAATGCCCTGGCGACGTAGTTGATCGAGGGTCTGCGCGGCGTCATCGACATCGTTGTGCAGCGGCGCGAAACGCTGGCTGACCCGCTCGACGAAGACCCATGCCTGCCGGTGCGATTCGTGCTGTTCATGCCAGCGCTGCCACGCCTGGCGCAGCGTGTGGTCTTCGGGTTGGCCGGCGAGTTGCGCGTACCAGTCGGCGGCCTGCTGCAGGATGGCGTGATCGACGTCGCTCTTCACGACAGCGCCGCATCCAGCTCGGCTTCCAGCAAGGCGCACTGGAACATCGCCTTGGCCATGTAGCTGGTGACGGTGCGTTCACTGACGCCCATTCGCTCGGCAATGGCGCGATAACCCATGCCGTGCAACTGAGCCAGGAGAAAGGCCTCGGCCACCGCTGCCGGCAGCTTCTCCAGCATGGCCTGCACTTGCTCCAGCGCTTCCAGGACCAGGAGCTGATGTTCCTCGCTGGGCATGCAGGCTTCGGGGCGCTCGGCGAGGGTTTCCAGCCAGGCCTGTTCCACCCGGCGACGGCGCCAGAAGTCCACGCAGACATTGCGCGACACCGTGTTCAGGTAGGCGCGGGCATGGGCTTCGCTGGAGAATTCGCGGGGCTGGCTGAGCAGTCGCAGAAACACGTCATGGGCCAGTTCCGCGGCGTCGCTGGCGTTGCCCAGCTTGCGTTTGAGCAGGGCGCGGATCCAGCCGTGATGCTCCTGATAGAGCCAGCCGACATCGGAAGGAGAAGGGGAATGGGGCATCTCGACAGCAAACTCCAGCACCCGGACAGCGTGACCGGATGATGTTAAATGGGAATTGTTATCGATAGTACGGTGATATCACCCCGGAATTCAATTGGCGGTGCAGGTGGCAATCAGGGATTCTGCGTTCAGGCGCGAGTGGGGGACGAATCGAACGAAGCCGAGGAGATTGATAGCGCGGTGTCGATAGTCGACCCACACAGCCCCCACAACGAACAACCGCCAGTCAGCACTGGCGGTCGTTCGTTGTGGAGGCGTCGAGCCAGGGTGCGACGGCTACTTTTCCCCCGCTCCCTTGGCCGGTTGACCGGGCACGTAGCGCTGGTTGCGCACGTTCCCGCCCCACATGACGTAGCTGCCGTCCTCGCACACTGCGACCAATGAAGGGTCGATATGCGGCGGGTTAGGTGGCGGGATTATCTCGTAGAAGGGATAGCGCTTGATCGAGTACAGCTCGATCACGCCCTGGGTGAGGTACTGGGCAAGTTCTGGCGGAATTTCACCCGCGTCCTCCATGGCCAGTGTCGCTCCCCAGACCATCACCGAGCCGTAGACGGGACCCTGTGCAAGAACAACGCCATAGGCTCCGTTGGTACACCAGACCCCTTTGATCCTGCCGTCCATCAATCGCTGGCGCTGTACTGCTGTGAGGGCACCACCATGGGCATGGTGACCCCAGACCACGACGGCACGGGTGCTGCCGTCGGTGTTCTGGCTGCAGAGCAGGAAGCTCAGGTCGTTGGAATACACCTGGACCTTGCCCGGGACAGTAATGGCCCGGCTACCGACATAGTCTTTCGCACTCCTGGGCCCGGCCCGGACTTCGCCGACTGCTGCGGCGATTTCGGCGCGCACGGGCCCGGTAATGGAGGCGCCGCCATACTGCGGGGCGCCCCAGGCTTCCGCTTCGCCCGAATCGCTGACGATGCAGAATGCCCAGCGGGTAGCCTTGCACATCAGGATGCTGCCTTTCTTGGCAACCACTAAGGCGGTGGCCGACATCGTGCCCCCTTCAGGCGCCTTGCCCCAACTGATCGCCTTGCGGCGATCACGGGTAATCGCGCAGAACGCCGTGGTGTTGGCAATCACCGAATTGACCCCACCGTCCTCGATAATCTCCAGGTGCGCGGCGGTCGGAAGGGTCCCGCCATCGTTGGGATTGCCCCACACCGCAATTTCGCCGTTGCGGCCGATGGCGCAGAACGCTGCGGCAGCGGCAATGATGCGTTCGACAAACATAGAGTCGAGCTGCTGACGCACATTCGGCGGGATGGTGCCGCCACCCGCGGCATTGCCCCAGGCGTAGACCTTGCCGTTCTCGGTCCTGACGGCGAAGGCGTTTTCCGTGGCATAGATGGCAAGCGGGATATCGAAATACAGCGCTTGCTGAATATCGGCGGAAATGACGTCGCCATCCCCCCGGTGTCCGATGGCGCCGATCCGGTTCTCACCCTGTGCCGGATTGTTGTAGATGAAGGCCAGGCACCAGCGGTTGCTGTACACCGTCTTGATATCGCTGAGCTTGACCGAGTGGCTGGCCGGCATATTGGCGCCCCAGACGAGCAACTGATTGCTCGAGCCATTCCTGACCAGCGCGCCGAAGTCTCGTTCGGTGGTGAACATCCGGGTGGCGGGGTTGTTCTTGAAGTAGTTGAGGAACTCGGGCGGCACCGGCATCCCCCAGGTGGCCTGGCCTTCGAAGAACATGGTCTGGGATGCCCAGTCGAGCAGGCCGAACGCCCCACCGGTGGAGACGAACCGTCGACCTCCTGGTTCAGGTACATGGAAGGAGAAATTGCCTTCCTGTTTGAGGAAGCTGTTTTCACTCTCTTCCTGGCTGATGCCCTGGAAGTCGGAGGTTGCCGTCTTCGCTTCGGAGCGTGTTTCCACGCCGCTCTCGCCGCTGGCAGCGATGGGCGTGACGGCGAACACAAGGCTGCCGCCCTCGAACGCTTCGGTAACCTTCAGATCGCGCAGGGTACCTTCGGGTGCCGGGATCGGCGCGTTGTTGAAATACCACTGCAGACGGGACGAACCTTCGGAGCTGCCGCTGGCGTTTTCATAGCGATAGCTGCCGCAAACAAAACCGCCGATCAGCGGGTCACCGATGATGAAGGGCTCACGCGCAACAGGTGGGGCTTTGGTGCTCATCATGAAACTCCTTTACGTTTCAATGAGGGGTAGTGCCTGTCGGATGACGTGTGCTCAAGGGGCTTCTTTCTCGAACTCTTCGTTAGGAACATGGGCGCCCCAGGCGACGCAACTGCCGTTTTCCTTGCGCGCAACAAAGGCCGAAGGCGTGACAGTGGAGGGCGCCGGCCGGCCCTGGACGGCGTAGATCTCTACGACGCCACCGTTCAACGCTTCGCGAAGGTCTGGGGGAATGGTGCCGCCGTCCTGCGTCGGGCGCCCCCAGGTGACGACTACCCCGGTCACCATGCCCTGATCCACCAGCGCCGCGTAGGCGCCATTGCTGCAGTAGATCTTGTGGACCCGGCTGGCCATGAGTACCTGCTTGATATCCGGCGGAAGCGTACCGCCAACGGCTGCCAGGCCCCAGGTGACGACTGACTTGGTGCGCCCGTCGGCGTGCCGGTTGAGCAGGACATAGCTGCCATCGTTGCGCTGCAGTTCGACGGTCTCGCCATTGGCGAACGTCAGTGCATTGGACACCCGGGTCTGCGGCGCTCTGGCCAGGACTGCCGTGCTGAAGATGGACTCGATCTGCGTCAGGGCATCGTGCTCTTCCAGCAGCGCCTGGGCGTCTGTCTGCACACCCGCGTTGCTGCTGGCCACGCCTAGCGCCGGAATGGTGTCACCGCCGTAGCCGGCGGATCCCCAGGCGGCTGCCTGCCCGCTGCCGTTGATGAAGCACATCGCCCAAGGCGAGGCGGTGCAAATCGCCAGGTCGCCACGTGCGGCCAGGCTGGCGGCGGCTGGCGTCATGGTGCCGCCGTAGGCTGCGCTGCCCCAGGTCACAGCCTTTCTGCGGCCGAGGGTGATGGCGATAAAGGCGCCGTCATTGGCGATGACATTCATGGCGCCCTGATCGTCGTAGATTTTTTCCAGGGCTTCCGGCGGAATCACCGCGTTGGCACCCCAGCCAATCAAGTCGCCCCCAGCCGTCAGCGCGCAGAACCCGGTGCTGGAACTGACGATGCGCTGCACCACCATATTGCTCAGTTGGGTTTGCACGTCGGCCGGGATGGTGCCGCCGTTGGCGGCAGTGCCCCAGGCATAGACCTTGCCGCTCTTGGTCAATACGCAGAACGCCGTCAGGGTGCTGTAGATGGCCACGGGCGCGTCGAACATCAGCTTGTTCTGGATTTCGACCGGGACGGTACCGCCCGAGGCGGCGAGGCCCACGGCATCGATCGTGTTTTCACCCGGCTTGGGGCTCTTGTAGATAAAGGCCATTGCATCCTGGTTGCTGTACACCGCCAGGATGTCCTGCATGTTGGGAAGTACCGCCGGCATGCCGGGGCCCCAGACCAACAGTTGGTTGTGATCGCCGTTGGGTACCAGCGCACCGAAATTCGACATGTTGCTGAACATGGTGATGGCAGGGTTGTTTTGCAGGAACATCGCGATTTCTGGCGGTACCGTACCGCCATGGGCCGCGGCGCCCCTGACGGAAACGTCATAGCTGACACGGCTCTTGTAGGCGAAGGCACCGGCGGTGGAGGTGATCAGACCGTCTTTCGGGGCGTTGCCGTGGAAGCCGAAATGGCCGCGTTGTTTCAGGAAGCTGTTCTCGCTTTCCTCATCGGAAATGTTCTGGAAGCCACCCTGATTGACCGTCACCGGCTCGGAGAAGGCTTCTTCGCCTGCCTCGCCGATCAACGAAACCGGGGTGACCGAAAAGGTCAGGCTGCTGCCCGCATGTTCCGCCGATAACGTCAGGTTGACGGTCGTGCCGATCACGGTGCCTGTCGCCCCGTCCTTGTACCAGCGGAACGTCGATGCGCCTTCGGGATGCTGAGGGGCGTTCTGGTACTGGTAACTACCGGTCACGGTGCCGCCTGCGGACGGCTGGCCCATGATGACCACCTGGCTGGCAACGGGAATGAAATTGACGTTCTTGTTCATTGTGCTTGCTCCTGAGAGAGGCGCGTCTTTCCGTGGGGGAAAGCGGGTCGAGTGACTGCACGTAATTCCGGTATGGGAAGCATCTGCCGCCTGTCGGGGCTGCGGTGACCGTGGACGACGGAGTCATTCAACACTTGCGTGTTTGCTTCTGGCTACTGACAGAAATATCAGGTGGGGAGGGTTTGCGACGAGCGGTAAGGGTCGGGGAGGGTGTTGCGAGGGGCTCATCGTTGCGATGAGTTCCCGCCGGTACAGCGCAAGTGGGTTACGCCGCCCAAGGGGCTGGCAACCACAGCCAAGCTATTGGCAGGCAGGAGCAAGCAGTGTGGGTGCTGGGCGGGGATACTGACGTCGTTCCTCTGGACCGGGTCGTTCAGGGTGCGACGGCAATATCTTCATATCTGCGCTACGTTTCACCGCCAGTAGGGTTACTGGCGGTTTTTTTTTGCCTTGAACTCAGCCGTTGGCGCGCTTGCCCTGCGCCTGCTCGGCCACCCGTGCGCGGATCCGCGGCAGCAGGTCCTGGCCGTACTCCACCGCATCGCGCAGTTGGTCGAAGCCGCGGAACAGGAAGGTGGTCACGCCGAGGTTGTAGTACTCCAGCGCCGCGTCGGCGACCTGGTCGGCGGTCCCCACCAGCGAGGTGGAGTTGCCGGCGGCGCCGGTCAGCGCGGCAATCGCGGTCCACAGGCGTTTGTCGTGCACCACTTTCTGGCTGGCCAGTTCCACCAGGCGCGCCGAGCCGATGTTGTTCTTGCCCACGTTGAATTCGCGGCGCTTGCTCGCGCGCAGTTCATGCAGCACGCGGGCATCGGCGAGGATCTGTTCGGCGCGAGCCCAGGCGGCCTCTTCGGTGGCGCCAAGGATCGGCCGCAGCGACAGGCTGAAGCGGATGTGTTTTTCGCGGCCATACTTGGCCGCCGCCTTGCGCACTTTGGCGATGCGCTCGCGCACCTGTTCCAGCGGCTCGCCCCACATCATGTAGACGTCGGCGTGCTTGGCTGCGACTTCGACGGCGGCATCGGATGCGCCCGAGAAGTAGATCGGCACGTGGGGCTTTTGCAGCGGCTTGATCAGGGTCAGGTTGTCTTCGACGTGGTAGTGCGCGCCTTCGTGGCTGAAGGGTTGGGTCGCGGTCCAGGTCTGCTTGACCACGTCGAGGTATTCGTCGGTGCGGGCGTAGCGGGCGTCCTTGTCGATGAAGTCGCCGTCACGTTGCAGGTCGCCGCTGTCGCCGCCGGTGATGACGTTGATCGAGGCGCGGCCACGGCTAAGCTGGTCGAGGGTGGCGAACTGGCGGGCGGCGAAGGTCGGCGCCTGGAAGCCCGGACGGTGGGCTACCAGCAGGCCGAGTTTCTCGGTGTAGGCGGCAACATGGCTGGCGATGATCAGCGAGTCGGCGGCGCTGGTGTTGACCGCCAGCAGGGTTTTGTCGAACCCGCCGTATTCCTGGGCCTGGGCGAAGGCCTTGATGAATTCCAGGTCAACGCTCGGGCCGCGTGGCGCCTGGGATTCGCTGGCTTCCTGGGGGCCGATCAGGCCGATGAATTCGAGGCTCATGGGGCAAACTCCTTGTGCGTGTCAGAGTGGCCCGCGCTCGGCGCGGGCGGAATGGGCTTGGGGCGGTTCAGGCGACCGCTTCCTGGGTGCGACGCAAGGTGTAGCGGTTGGCCGGCACTGCCAGGCCGAAGTTGTCGCGAAGGGTCTGGCCTTCGTATTCCTGGCGCAGCAGGCCGCGTTCCTGCAGCAACGGCACCACCGTTTCGGTGAAGCGTTGCAGGCCGTCGGGCAGCAGCGAATTGATGATGAAACCGTCTGCCGCGCCGTGTTCGAACCAGTCCTGCACGGCGTTGGCGACTTCCTCGGCGGTGCCGACGAAGTCCCGTTTCGGCGCCGAGAAACGCAACGCCACCTGGCGCAAGCTCAGGCCCTCGTCGCGGGCCAGTTGCTTGAGGTAGTCGGAGGAGCCCTTGTGGCTCTGGCTGCCGAGGTCGCCGAGGTCTGGGAACGGCGCGTCGAGGTCATGGCCACTGAAGTCGTAGTCGTTGAACGGCCGGCCGAGGGCGACCAGCGCGTCATCGATGCTGACCAGCGCCGCTGCTTGCTGGTAGCGCTGCTCGGCGTCGTCGGCATCGAGGCCGACGATGGGGCGGATGCCCGGCAGAATGAACAGCTCGTCCGGGTTGCGGCCGAAGTTTTTCGCTCGCTGCTTGAGGTCCTGGTAGTAGGCGCGGGCGTCGCTGAAACCGTCGGGGCTGACGAAGATCGCGTCGGCCTGGCGTGCGGCGAAGTTGCGCCCGTCCTCCGAGGTGCCGGCCTGGAAGATCAGCGGCTGGCCCTGGCGCGAGCGGGCGATGTTCAGCGGTCCCTTGACCTTGAAGAACTCGCCCTTGTGCTCCAGCGCGTGCAGCTTGTCCGGGTCAAAGAACTGGCCGCTCTGCTTGTCCCGCACCAGCGCGTCGTCTTCCCAGGAATCCCACAGGCCCTGGACCACTTGCACGTGTTCCTTGGCGATGCGGTAGCGCTCGGCATGCGGCGGGTGCTCGGCCTTGCCGAAGTTGTCGGCGGTGCCGGACAGCCACGAGGTGACCACGTTCCAGCCGGCGCGACCGCCGCTGATATGGTCGAGCGAGGCCAGTTGCCGGGCGACCTGGAAGGGTTCGGTGTAGCTGACGGTGATGGTCGCGACCAGGCCGATGTGCTCGGTGACGGCGGCCAGGGCGGAGAGGATGGTCAGTGGTTCGAAGCGGTTGAGGTAGTGCGGGCTGGATTTGGCGTGGATGTGCAGGCTGTCGGCGATGAAGGCGAAGTCGAATTTCGCGCCTTCGGCCAGTTGCGCCTGTTGCTTGTAGTAGCCGAAGTTGACGCTGGCGTCGGCCAGTGCGTCCGGGTGGCGCCACTCGCCCCAGCCGTGACCGACACCGTGGATCATCGCGCCGAGTTTGATCTGTCGTTTGCTCATGCTTCGCTCCTGAGGAGAAGGGGACGAAGCGCGGGGAGAGGCCCGGCTTCAGTCGTCGATAACGGCCTCCGCCAGGAAAGGGGTCGGTCTGTGGGATAGACCTTAAACGCGGGAAAGCTGCCTGTGAAAGCACATTTTCTTCTATGCTAATTATGTAAATTACGCATTACATAAATTGATTAATATCAATAAATTGAATTTTGATGTTGAGTAATGTGTTGGGCTTCAGGGGCTCATCGCTGCATGGGTATTTACACATCTCTAAGCCAGTCGCAAACCGCCAATCACATGCGATTCGGTGGGAGCGGATTCATCCGCGAAGGGCCGCACAGCGGCCCCGAAAACATCCAGCACGAGGTGGCTGTCTATATCCAGAATATCTGTCGACCTTCAGGATGCCTGAATGTGAGATCCAGTCCAGGCAGAAGCAATGTGCTGGATGGGTTTAGGGCCGCTGTGCGGCCCTTCGCGGATGAATCCGCTCCCACCGAATCGCATGTGACTGGCGGTTTGCGACTGGCGGAGAGATGTGTCGATACCCCAAAGATCAATCAGAAGTCATACGTCAACCGCGTGTAGTAATACCCCCCGGTAAAGCCATACGGCGAATACGCCCCATAGCTCTTGACCATGGTCTTGCTGCTCGGCGACTGCCGCTCGGGGTAGATGTCGAACAGGTTCTTCGCGCCGACCGCCAGATTCAGGCTCTTGGTCAACTGGTAGCCCACGTCCAGGTCGGTGATCCAGCGCGCCTTGTAGACCCGGTCGAGTGAGCGGTCGTTGGCGTCGTTGACCTCGCGGTACGAACCGTAGCGGGTCAGGCCGAGGTTGACGTTGTAGCGGTCCAGCCGCCAGTTGCCACCCAGGATCAGCTTGGTTTTCGGCTGCACGCCGGTGATGAAGTTGCGCGCCTGGCGGTTCATCAGGTCGTAGTTGCGGCCAAGAATGTTGACGCTTTCCTTGTAGTCGAGGATCTCGGTGTCGTTCCAGTTCCAGGCCGCGGTCCACTTGACGCTACCCAGCGCGCCGAGATCCTGGTCGTAGTTGCCGACCAGGTCCACGCCCTTGGTGCGGGTGTTGGCACCGTTGGTGAAGTACTGCCCGCCAGAGGTCGAGGTGATGCCGTTGGCCACCAGGGTCTGGGTCACTTCGCTGCCGAGCAGGGTGCCGGTCAGGGTGATGCGGTCACGCACGTTGATCAGGTAGGCGTCGGCGGTGAACGACAGCCGGTCCGTCGGCTGGAAGGTCAAGCCAAGGCTGTAGTTGGCGGACTTTTCCGGTTTCAGCGCTTCGGCCCCCAGGGCCTTGGCCGCCGCCGAATCCACCGGCAGTACGCCGTAGTTGATCGACTGGTAGACGCCATCGACCACGCCATAGGTGGTAGAGCGGGCGCTGAACAGGCTGTTGGCCAACGATGGCGCGCGGAAGCCGTTGCTCACCGTGGCGCGCACCGCCAGTTGCGGGGTGAACTCGTAGCGGGTGCTGAGCTTGCCGCTGCGGGTCGCGCCGATGCCCTGGTCATAGTGCTCGTAGCGCAGCGCGGTGCCGACGTACCACTGCGGCAACGGGTTGAAGCCGACGTCGAGGTAGCTGGCGACGCTGTTGCGGTGCTCGCTGGTGGCTTCGGCCGGGGAGATGCCGTTGGTGACCTGAGCCCCCGACGAGGCGCAGTTGCCGGGCGACACGCAGTAGCCGCCGTTGGCCCAACTGGCCCAGTCGCCGTCTTCCACTTCATAGCCGTCGCGGCGCTGTTCCAGGCCCCAGGACAGGTCGAGCGGTTTGCTCAGGCCAACATCGAAGCCGCGGTGCAGGTCGAGGTTGCTGGTCAGTTGCGTGGAGATCCAGGTGCCGGACTTGAAGTGGTTCGGGGTGGCTTCGCCCAGCGACGGGTTCTGGTTGTTCCAGGTGCCTTGTTCGGCGCTGTTGCGCCCGTAGGTGCTGGACAGATCCCAGTCCCAATCGGCGGCCAGGCCCTTGGCGCCGAACGCGGCCTGGAAGTCTTCTTCCTCGATGTACCAGGTTGGCGTGTAGCCGGCCGGGCGGCCATTGGGGCCGGTGGTGATGGTGTTGACGATGGTCGGCAGGCGAAAGTTCTGGCCCTGCTCGGCCTTGCGGTAGGACCAGGTGCTGAACGAGTACAGGCTGAGGTCATCGTTCACCGGCAGTTCGGCGTTGTAGCCGAGGGTCAGCAGGTTGATCTTCGGCGTGCCGTAGCCGCCGTAGGTGGATTTGCCGGCTTTCTCGTGGGCTTCGGCGACGCTGTAGCCGTTGGCGCTGGCCTTGTTGTCGTCGTTCTGGCTGCGCGCATCCAGCGCCAGTTGCAGCACGCCGTCAGTACCGATTTCAAAGCCCTTGTTCAGGCTCTGCTGCACGGTCTGCTTCTTGCCGTCGTAGCCCTGGCCGGCGTTGGTCACCGCGGTGCCGCTGGTGTCGGCCTTGAGGATCACGTTGATGACCCCGGCGATGGCGTCGGAGCCGTACTGGGCGGCGGCGCCGTCACGCAGCACTTCGACGTGGTCGATGGCGCTGATGGGGATCAGGTCGAGGTCGGCGGGCGCGGCGCCGGCGTTGATCCCGCTGATATTCAGGGTGGCACTGGTGTGCCGGCGCTTGCCGTTGACCAGTACCAGCACCTGCGCCGCGTTGAGCCCGCGCAGGCTCGGCGCGCGGGCCATGCCGCTGGCGTCCCAGCCGGTCTTTTCCGGCAGGGTGAAGGAGGCGACGCTGGCGCTGAGTGCTTCCATCAGGCCGGGCTTGCCGGTGTCTTGCAGTTGCTTGGCGCTGATCACGTCGATCGGCGCCGGGCTGGTGGTCACGGTGCGTTTTTCGCTGCCGCGGCTACCGGTGACGATCACCGTTTCCAGGCGCGAGCCGCTGGCGGCGGGGTCGCTCGGTTCTTCGGCGTTGACGGTTGCGATATTCAGGCTGGCAAGCAGTGCCGCGCCCAACAGTGGGGTGCGCGCGGTCGCCGCTGGCCAGCGGGACAAAGGGGCAGTGTTCAAGGCGTGTTTCCTGTGCTGTTTTTTTCGTGCGAGGACGGGAACGGGTGGCCGGGCTCAAGGCGCCTTGGCGGCGACGGCTTCGATTTCCACCAGTGCGCCCGGCAGCGGCAGAGCCACTACTTGCAGCGCGGTGCGGGTCGGCTTGTTCGGCTGTTCGGCGGTGGCGAAGAACTTCGTGTAGGCGGCCTGCAGGCCGGCGAAGTCGAGGGTGCCACCCTTGTCCGGGTCACCGACGAGGAACACCCGCAGTTGCACGATATCGCCAAGGTCCAGGCCCTGGCTTTGCAGCGCGGTGCGCAATTTGTTCAGCACCGAGAGGGTCTGGGTTTCGGTGTTGCCATAGGCCTGGATGCTGCCTTTCGGCGCCTTGGGATCGGCGACATCGGGCAGGGTGCCGCTGACGAAGGTCAGTTGCGCCGAGGCCGGCACCGTGACCAGTTGCGAGATGGGGAAGGTCGAGCCCGGCGGGCTGACGCGCTGGATGCTGTCGGCGTGGGCGGCATTCAGGGTCAGGCTCATGAGGGCTCCGAAGGTCAGGGCAGTGAAGGTGTTGGTGTTCATTGGGGACATTCCTTGTCGGTCAGGCGGCGGCAACGTTGCGGGTGGTCTGGTTGGCGTGCTCGGCAATCAGGCCGACCACGCGACGGGCGGATTCGGCGGCGCTGTTCTGCCAGATGCCGACGCCGCCATGGGCCAGGGCGTCGCTGGCCAGCCAGGTGCGGCCCTGGGGCTGGTTGAGCGTGTCGTAGGCCGGTTGCACCACTTCGTCGTGGACGATCCACGGGCTTTCGCTGAAGGGAATCTTCGACCAGTTGACCGCCACCGAGCGCCCGAGCTTCTGCGCGTGGCCGGGGTGCAGCGATTCCACGGCGCTGCGGGACGAGGCGAATTGCTCCTGCCAGCTCTTGCCGGCAAAGCGCTCGGCGATCTCGCCGGTGTTGTAGGTCGCCACCAGCACGCCTTGCGCGCTGTTCAGGCGGTCGCTCGGGTACCAGAGGAAACGCGCGTCATGGTTGATGTACGAAAGCCCGCCGTAGATCTGGAAATCGGTTTCCCAGAAGCGCGGCGACTGCCAGGCAACCTTGTTGGCCTTGTCCGGCTTGGCCAGTTCCAGCGCTTGCTTGAAGGCCGGAGTGAAGTTGCTGTCGAGCTTGCGCAGCAGCGGCAGGGGCAGGGCGACCACGGCGTAGTCGGCGTCTTCGGTGTGCTGGCGGCCGGTGGTGCGGTCGCGCCAGACCACGCGGCTGCCGCGGTCGGAGGTCTGGATCGACTGCACCTCGGCGTTCAGTTGCACCGCGTCCTTGACCTGGCGATAGAAGGCCTTGGGGATCTGGTCCATGCCGCCCACGGGCTGGAACATGGTCGCGGAGAATTCCGGGATTTCATCGAACACCAGCGGCAATAGCAGGTTGCTGTCGAGCAGGCGGTCGAGTTCCACTGGCGTGCGCTGCACCGGGGTCTGGTCGCCGGCCCCGGCGAAGCGGGTGTAGCCCGAGCGTACCGAGCCGCGGTACTGGCGCTCGTCGTTGAGGTCGCCATAGACCTTGAGGAAATCCAGCAGCGCCTTGCGCTCGCCGGCGTTCAGTTCCTGGTCGAGGCTGTTGCGCTGGACACTGCGCGCCAGCAGCTCGCTCAGGTGCCCGCGGGTGTCGTTGACCGCCTGGCGCAGCAGCAGCGGCGGCTTGCTCAGGTCCGGCTGGACCAGGGCGTTGCGGCTGCTGTTGACCAGCACTTCCAGCTCCACGCCCAGCTCGCGGCAGTAGCCGAGGATGGTCAGGTGGTGGCTGGGCAGGCGTGCGGCGCCGGCATTGAAGAACAGGCCGTTGTCGAATTCCACGGTCTGCTTGCTGCCGTCGTTGTGCTCGATGCGGTCGCCATTGCGCAGCGTCCAGACCCGGCCGCCGATGCGGTCGCGGGCTTCCAGCAGCTTGACCTCGAAGCCGGCCTTGCGCAGCTCGTAGGCCGAGACCAGGCCGCTGATGCCGCCGCCAACGATCAGGACTTTTTTGCCGTTGCCGGCACGGCTGGCCAGTTTCAGTGGTTCGAAGGTCGCCGCCTGGACCGAGCTTGGCAGGCCCAGTGCGGACAGGCCGCCAAGCGCTGCCGAATAGCCACCGATGGCGGCCAGGCGGGAAATCATATCTCTACGGGTGAGCCCCATGTCGCGTATCTCCATAAGGTTGCCGGAGGTGCGCTGCGCGAAGGGGAAAGGCAGCACGACCCGACAGGCAACCGCGAGGTTGGGATGTCGGCGTTCTGCACACGGCCAGGGAGATGCCGCAAAGGCGGGGAGAAGCGGAAAGGGCAGACCCGCTGGCGGTGGCAGAAATCCATTTGCCTCCACCAGGTTGGGGTCGGTAATACGAACATAAGCGTCTGAAACGCGCTTGTGAAAGGCTTTTTGGTTCTAAGTTAATTATCAGAAAATGGCATAAAGATCGTTTTCTAACATGCGATCAGGATATTTTGTTGCCATCCAGGCGCTGCGCCGAGACCGCGCCGAACAACTCCACCGGCTCCTGCAGGTTGCCCAGGTAGCGCGGATGGAACAGCCACAGGTCCACTTGCGGCTTGAAGTCGCTGACGTTGAGGACCTCCAGTTGATCGCGGTGGCGACTGGTGGCGAGCAGCGGCTCCGGCACCAGGCCCAGGCCCTGACCGTTGGCCACCAGGCCCAGTTGCAGCTCGGTGCCGAAGGTCTCCAGATTGATCTGCAACGACAGCCCCTGTTCGCTCAGCGCCCGCTGCAGGCCGGCACGGAAACCGCAGCCGTCCGGGTTCAACACCCAGCCCCGCAGGTAACAGTCCTTGAGCTTGTAGCTGCGTTTGGTTGCCGTGCCCTTGGCCGCCACCACCCGCAACTGCATGCGGCCAATGGACCGGCTGGCGATGCCTTCGGGGAAAATCTTGCCGGTGGGGAAGAGCGCGGCGGCAGCGTCCAGATCGCCGTTTTCCATCTTGGCGATCAGCGAACTGCCCCAGCCGCTGACCACCGAGGTGCGCAGGTCCGGGTACGCCTCGCGGATCTGCGCCAGGGCATCGAGCAGCACCACGTCGCCGATAGTCTGTGGCACGCCCAGCCGCAGCGTGCCGCTGGGCGCGCCGTCACTGGCGACCAGCTCGCGCAGGGTGTCGATCTCCCGCAGGATCGCCTTGCACTGCTCATAGACCCGCCAGCCCATGGGCGTCGGCTTGAGCGGCTTGGTGTTGCGATCCAGCAGATTGGCGCCCAGATCTTCCTCGAAATTCTGCACCCGCCGCGTGATCGCCGGCTGGGTCAACTGCAACGCCTCGGCGGCGAGGTTGGTCGACTGGCAGCGGATGACGGCGACAAAGGCGTCCATGTCATCGATCTTCATATTCGCTTCTCACATACTCTGAGCCGGGGAAATGTTTTTGCAGAATAATCCTTCTTGGCCGACCGTGCTCAGGATTGTGCGTCAGCGGTAGCGCCGCCTCACCAGAAGCGCCACCACGCGCCCTTGGCGCGGCTTTCGATGGCTTTCAATTGCTCGCAGAGCACGGCGATGACTTGCTCGTCTCGCGGGCGTTGCACCTGATAGATGCCGAGGGATTCGCTGAGCGCCTTGTGCGCTTGGGGAAGGTTCTCTTGTTGCAGGTGGGCCACGCCCAACGAGGCGAGGCAGGCGCCGACGGGCGCGAGGTCGTCGGGGGTGTCTTCGCGGTAGACCTGCACGGCGCGCTCCAGCGTCTGCGCGGCCTCCGGCAGTTGGCCCAGTTCCAGGTAGCAGTTGCCCAGGGTTTGCAGGCTCTGCCCGACCACCATGTGGCTGGGGGAAAACAGCGCTTCGCGGCTGCGCAGCACGTCGAGGTAAAGTGCCAGCGCTTCGGCGTGCCGCTGCTGCGCCCAACGCAGGCCGGCCAGGCCGTTGCGCACGGTCGCCAGGCTGGCCGGATCGAAACCGTCGATGGCTTCGGCCAGGGCCAGTGCTTCGAGGAAACAGTCTTGCGCTTTGTCCAGGTAACCGTGGTTTCTGTAATGCACGGCCTGGTTGTTGAGTTCGAGGACGCGTGCGTTATCGATGACGGTGCTGAGCATGGGGCGTCCTTGAAGATGCCGGGCGGCGGCCGATGTTTTTGTTAGAGTTCGCGGATTTAATGGGAGGTTTCTGGAGTGGGTCAAGCAAATCCGGGCTTTTTTTGTGGCTTATTGACATGAGTGCGGTGGATGTCCGCATCGAGGCGCCGGGCGAGGGCTCTATTACCGCCACGGTGGCGTTCGTCATGGCTGCCCGCGCGGTGATCTTTCCGATGCTGGCGGATTCGCCGATGCCGGCTGATCTGGCGGATTTTGCCGGTAGCTACCTGCCGCCCGCGCAGGGGCGGTTTCTGATTGCCCGTGACGGTGAGCGTATCGTCGCGGCCATCGGTTATCTGCCGTATGACCACCGCTTTGCCCAGCTCGACTATCGCGGGCGGCGGGTGGTGGAGGTTGTGCGCTTATTCGTCGAGCCGGCGTACCGGCGGGGCGGGTTGGCGCGGCGGTTGTACGAGGCGCTGAAGGCGTTGGCGGTGGAGCAGGGCGTGGAGGTGTTGTACCTGCACACCCATCCGTTCTTGCCGGGGGCCATCGAGTTCTGGCAGCGGCAAGGGTTCCGGATTGTGGAGGTGGAGGACGATCCGGTTTGGCGGACTACGCATATGGAATTGGGGGTCTGAGGCCCCCTCAGAACCCACCACTCAACGGATACTCAACCGCCAACCGAATCTGATCAGCATCGGTCTCCGCCTGCGCCGCATTGCCGCGGTGCACGCTGTGCCGCAGCGACAGCGCCAGGTTTTTCGCCGGGCCGCTCTGCACCACATAACGGGCTTCCAGATCCCGCTCCCAATGCCGGCCACCCTCGCCATACCCCAACCAGGCATAACCACCCCGCGGATCGACATGGCTGCCGTCGATCCCGCTGCCGCGCACATACAACGCGCTGAATACCAGCCCGGGCACGCCGAAGGACTGCATCGCCAGGTCGTAACGCGCCTGCCAGGAGCGTTCGTTCGGGGCGTTGAAGTCGGACAGTTGCACGGCGTTGCCGATGAAGATGGCACCACGGGTGACGTAGTCGAACGGCGTGTTGCCGTCCACTTCCTGATAGCCGAGGCTGAAGGTGTGGGCGCCGCTGCGGTAGTTCGACATCAGGCTCCAGGTGGTGTTGTCGATGTCACCCGACAACGCCTTGCCGGTGTCGCTCGTGCGGTAGAGGTTGAGGTCCAGCCCCAGCGAGCGGTCACCCGCCAGCGGCTTGCGATAGCTGGCGCTGAGGTAGTGCTGGCGCCAGCTGTCTTCGTAGCGCGAGGTGTAGAGGCTGGTCACCAGGCCCGGCACGCCGTCGTAGACCACGCCGGCCAGGTCGAAGCTGTTGCCCTGTTTGCCGTTGGAGTAATTCACCACGAAGCCGCGATCATGGCTGGAGGCGTTGCGGTCGGTGCTTTCGTTGAAGTGGCCGGCGACCAGTTTGACGTTGGGGATTTCCTGGCTGGTGAGGAAAAAACCGGTGGCGGTTTCCGGCAGCAGGCGGCTGTCGGAGGAGCTGAAGACCGGCGTCTTCACGCGTTGCTCGCCGTAGCTCAGGGTGGTGTTGGACAGCCGCAGTTTGACCGCTGCGCCACCGCGCGCCGCGTTGTCCTTGGGATGACCTTCGTTGTCCAGACCCAGCAGCCGCACCTTGCCGGCCCGGCCGCCGCCGCTGTCCAGTTGCCGCGCATAGTAGAGGTGGGCGTCGACGCCAACCCCGACGGTGCCTTGGGTAAAGCCCGATTGCACGCTGCCCATCAGGCCATAGGCCCATTCTTCGGCGGCGCCGTTGCGTTGGTCGCGGGGTTTGTAGGCGTTGCGCGCGCCGTTGCTGCGGGCGCCATGGCGGTAGTCGCGCTGGTCGAACACGCTGCGGTTGAGCAGCAGCCAGGTGCTGTCTTCGATAAAGCCGTTGGCCTGGTCCTGGGCCGATTCGGCATGTGCCAACGCCGGAGCCGCGAGGGCCAGGGCGAGATGGTGGAGCTTGATCACGGGCGGATCCTTCCGTAGCAAATGAAAATCGCGGTTTAGCGTGGCGGCAGTTCGCGCTGGATGATGGTGGTCAGGCGCTGGCTGGCGCGGGGATTGAGGCTGGCGGGCGGCACCGGCGTCGCAGCGTCCGGCTCACCGACCTGGATCGCCATGACCATGCCCATCGACACATGGGGACTGCACTGGATGCCGTAGAAACCCGGAACGTCGAACTTCACTTCCAGCGGCTGGTTGATCTTGCTTTTGAATGGCTCGGCGCCGGCGGGCAGCAGACCGTCGATGGTCGCGGCGTTATGGCCGCTCTGGGTGGACAGGAAGCGCACGCTGTCGCCGGGTTGCAGGCGCAGGAAATCCGGCTCGTAGACCATGGCACCCGCGGCGCCACGGTTGAGCATTTTCACCTCATGGACCTCGGCCATGGCCACGGGGCTGGACAGCAGGGCCAGCAACGCCAGCCTGGAAAGAAGGTGCATTGGAAACCTCGAAAAAATTCAGCGCGGACGCAGGCGCAGGAAGCGGCTGCCGTCCAGCGGATCGTCAATGAAATGGCCGTGCACGCCGAAGGTGTCGTGCAGGCGTTGTGGGGTCAGGACTTCCAGCGGCGTGCCGAGCGCCACCAGCCGGCCGTGCTGCATCACCGCGAGGCGGTCGCAGTCCAGCGCCTGGTTGAGGTCGTGCAGGGCGATCAATGTAGTCACCGGCAGCGCTCGCACCAGGTGCAGGATGCTCAGTTGCTGCTGGATATCGAGGTGGTTGGTCGGCTCGTCCAGCAGCAAGATCTGCGGTTGCTGGGCCAGGGCGCGGGCGATGTGCACGCGCTGGCGTTCGCCGCCGGAGAGGCTGTGCCAAGTGCGTTGCGCCAGGTGCGCCATGGCCACCGCCTGCAGGGCCTGGGCGACGATGGCGTCATCGGCCGCGCTCCATGGCGACAGCGCCGACAGCCAGGGCGTGCGGCCCAGCTCGACGGCGTCGCGCACGCTGACAGCGTCATCGGTGTTGGCCTGTTGCTCCACCACCGCCAGCAGCCGGGCGATTTCGCCACGGCGCAGCTTCGCCAGAGGCTGATCGTTGAGCCGGACTTCGCCGCTGTGAGGCTTGAGCAGACCTGCGAGCAACTTCAACAGGGTGGACTTGCCCGAGCCGTTGGGCCCGACGATACCGAGGGTTTCGCCGGGGCGGACCAGCAGGTCCACCTCCGCCACCAACGGCGTACCTTTGATCTGGTAACCCAGGCCCGTGCAGGCGAGGGCGGCGCAGTGCTGTGTCGGATCGAAGGCATTCATCGCGAACGTTGTCCCCGGATCAGGATCAGGGCAAACACTGGCGCGCCGACCAGCGCGGTGATCACGCCGATCGGCAGCACCTGGCCCTTGATCAGGGTGCGCGACAGCACATCCGCCGCCATCAGGAACAGCGCGCCGCACAGCGCGCTCAAGGGCAGCAGGCGGGTGTGTCGCGGCCCGGCCAGCAGGCGCACGGCATGGGGAATCACCAGGCCGACGAAGCCGATGGAGCCGACGATGGACACCAGCACCGCAGTCATCAGCGCCGCGCATGCCACCAGCACGATCTGCACCTGGCGCACCGGAACGCCCAGCGCCGCCGCGGCGTCCGCGCCGAAGGTGAAGGCGTCCAGCGCGCGCCGATGCCACAGGCACAGCACCAGCCCCAGCAACACCACCGGCAGCGCCAGCCCGACCGCCGGCCAGCGCACGCCACTGAGGTTGCCCAGCAGCCAGAACATCAGGCCGCGGGCTTGCTCGGCGCTGGCCGAGGCGGTGATCAGGAACGAGGTCAGGGCGTTGAACAACTGTGAGCCAGCGATCCCGGCGAGGATGATCTGCCCGGTGCTGCCGGCACCGCGTGCGCCGCGCGCCAGCAGCACCACCAAGGCGAAGGCGGCGAGGGCGCCGATAAAGGCGCCGCCGGACATCGACAAGGTGCCGGCGCCGACCCCGATGATCGCCACCAGCACCGCGCCGGTCGACGCGCCGGCGGAAATGCCCAGCAGGTACGGATCGGCCAGCGGATTGCGCAGCAGCGCCTGCAACACCACGCCGGACATCGCCAGCCCGGCCCCGCAGGCGCCGGCCACCAGCGCGCGCGGCAGCCGGTAGTTCCAGATGATGCCTTCGTCGATCGGGTCGAGCAGATGCCCGGCGCCCCACAGCTTGTTGCCCAGCACGTCCAGCACCACGGAAAGGCCGAGGCGGGTTTCGCCGATGCTGGCGGCGAGGGTCACCGCCAGCGCCAGCAGGACGCCGACCCACAGGGCATGGCCCAGCAGGCGCAGGACGAGGCGGGCGACAGCGTGGGACATCAGTGATCCTGCCGCAGCTTCTGGCTGGCCGCGGCCAGGGTTTCGATGCCGTCGACCAGGCTCAGGCTGGCCTGCATGGCGTTGGCGTCGAGGATGATGATGCGGTCGTTTTTCACCGCGTCCATGTTGCGGGTGACCGGGTCGTTCTTGAGGAATTCGAGCTTCTTCAGGTAGTCATCGGCGGGGAAGCGGCGGCGGTCCATACGAGCGATAACGAGGAAGGTCGGGTTGGCCTTGGCGATGGTTTCCCAGCCCACGGTGGGCCATTCTTCGTCGGAGGCGATGACGTTGCGCATGCCCAGGCTGTTCAGCATGAAGTCGGGAATGCCCTTGCGCCCGGCCACGTAAGGATCGATATCGAGATCGGCGCTGGAGAACCAGAACACCGCCGACTGATCCTGATCGCGGCGTTGGCCGGCGCTGGCGGTGACCTTGGCCAGGCGCGTCTTGAGGTCATTGACCACGGCGTCGCCACGGTCCTGGACGTCCATGATCTGCGCCAGTTGCTCGATGCTTTTGTACAGGCTGTCGATCTGGAATGCCTGCAGGCGCGTGCCGTCGGCGCCGCTGAGGTTGTCCTTGCCTTCGCAGTCGGATGGCATCACGTAGGCCGGGACCTTGAGGTCGGCGAACTGCTCGCGGGTGCCGACCACGCCTTGCGGGCCGACCATCCACTCGAACTGCACCGCCACCAGGCCGGGACGCTTGCCGATCACCGCTTCGAAGCTCGGGTCGTTGTCGGCCAGGCGCTCGACCTTGGCGTTCTGCGCCTTGAAACGCTCCGGCACGTCGCTGAACCACAGCGAGGTGCCGGCCAGCTTCTGCTCAAGGCCGAGGGCGTAGAACATCTCGGTGCCGGACTGGCCGATGGTGACCGCGCGTGCCGGAGCCTGGTCGAAGGTCAGCGGGGTGCCGCAGTTATCGACGGTCAGCGGGTACGCGGTGGGCGCGGCGAGGGCGGTGCTGGCGAGGCCGAGGCTGGCGAGCAGGGCGAGCGTGAGGCGGGACAGGGGCATGCGGATGCGATCTCCATTCGAACGTGTGCGTGGCGGACGGCACAGGTCTGGAAAACACATCCCGAAAAAGCGTGAGCGCGCGGGGCAGCCGTGAACGGTTGCCGTGCGGAAACGGAATGCCCTTCCCGGACACCCCGCCGGCGGGTTTGCGATGCTGCTGGCCGGCAGGTCTCCTGACTGGCGCGTCATGGCTATGCTCCTGCCTTCCCGGGCGTGGCCCAGTGGCGTGTGAAAAAGGAGCAGGCTCGGCGCCTACAGTTGCGGGGGCAGTTCCGTTTTCGCACCGGGAAGCGGCGCGGACGAATTCCCTGTTAGTTCCTTTCGGAAACCGGCGGGGCGCGATGGTACGGGATAGAGCGGCACAGGACCAGCCTTGCAGGCAAGACAACGCCGCAGCTAGAATGAGAGCAATTCTCACTTGCATGCCCTTGGTCAACCAAAAGCCCAATGCCCGTCCCTACCAGTCCCCACCAGAACATCGGCGACCTCTATCGCGACCACCGCGGCTGGCTGGTGGAATGGTTGCGCCAGCGGCTGGGCAACAGCGCCGATGCCGCCGACCTGACCCACGACACCTTCATCCGCCTGCTGGGGGCAAAGCCTCTTGCCATCGATAGCCCGCGCGCTTACCTCGCCACCGTCGCCAACCGCCTGCTAATCAGCCTGTACCGCCGTCGCTCGCTGGAGAAGTCCTGGCTGGAGACGCTGGCGCATCTGCCCGAGCAAAGTGTTCTGTCGCTGGAGAGCCAGGCGCTGGTGCTCGAAGCCTTGCATGAGGTTGACCAAGTGCTTTCCTGCCTGCCGGCCCGGACGCGCCAGGCGTTTCTCATGGCCCAGCTCGAAGGCTATACCCAGGAAGAAATCGCCCACCACATGGGTATCCATGTGCGCTCGGTGCAACGCCATCTGGCCCGCGCCTACGAGGAATGCATCATGCTGGCCACGACCCAATCGTGAGCGGCCAGCCCATCGACCGCCGCATTGCTCGCCAGGCGGCGCGCTGGTTCGTGCGCCTGCAAGGCAACGCCAGCGCGGGTGATCGGGAAGCCTGCCTGCACTGGCGCGCCAGCCATCCCGACCACGAGCGCGCCTGGCAACTGGCCGAGCTGTTTCACGCCCGTTTTGACGATATTCCCGCAGAGGTCGGCGTGCCGACCTTGGGTCGACCGGAAAGCCTCGATCGACGCCGTACCCTCAAACTGCTCACCACCCTGATCATCGCCGCGCCCCTGGGCACCTTCGCCTACCAGGCTCTTCCCTGGCGAGAATGGAGCGCAGACCAGCGCACCGTCGCCGGGGAGCGCCGCGAGCTGGTCCTGCCTGACGGCACCGAGGTCATGCTCAATACCGCCAGCGCCATGGACATTCGCTTCGACCAGCGGCAACGCCTGCTGCGCCTGTTTGCCGGGGAGATTCTCGTCAGCACGGCTGCCGACCCCGAGCAGCGGCCGCTGCTGGTGGAAACCGCCGAA
The DNA here is from genome assembly GCF_903166565.1 of Pseudomonas sp. Marseille-P9899. NCBI lineage: Bacteria > Pseudomonadati > Pseudomonadota > Gammaproteobacteria > Pseudomonadales > Pseudomonadaceae > Pseudomonas > Pseudomonas sp. Marseille-P9899. The sequence continues at coordinate 551,679 of NZ_CAESCG010000004.1, read as the reverse complement.
GGCCTGTTGCGCCCGATCGGCACACGTTTCAACGTGCGCCAACTCGATGGCACAACCCGCATCGCCGTGCTTGAAGGCGCGGTGCAGGTCTCTCCCGCGCAAGCCACCGACTCGCTGCGTCTGGACGCGGGCCAGCAGACTGATTTCAGCCGCACCTTGATCACGCCCGCCATCGCCCTGCAACGCAGTGCCAGCGACTGGACCCAAGGCGTATTGCGCGTCGAAAAGATGCGCCTGGCCGACTTCGCCGTCGAGCTGGGCCGCTACCGTCCCGGCCTGTTGCACTGCGATCCAGCGGTGGCCGACTGGCGCATTTCCGGCGTTTTTCAGTTGAATGACACGGACCAGGCGCTGGCGGCCCTGGCTCGCACCTTGCCGGTGGAAATCCGTTCGCGCAGCCGTTACTGGGTGACCATCACCGGTCGGCAAAGCTGAATCTCATAGCCCCAAGGAATCGCTGTCGTGTTTTTCAGCGCTTGTGCGTCCTCCTCGTAAAACAGCCAACACGACTCGACGGGGAACCACACGCAATGCAGCAAACACAACGTCACGATCAACCCTTCCACGCTTTGGCCCAGGCGGTACGCGGGGCGGCCTTGGGCTTGCTGGTTGCCGGGGCAGGCCTGAGCAGCCCGGCAGTGCTGGCCGAGTCTGCTGGCCAGCAACAGGTGCGCGTTTACGCCATTTCCGCCGGCTCCTTGAGTGCCGCATTGGCCGAATTCGCCAGCCAGGCCGGCATCACCCTGCCGATCGACCCGGCCCTGGTGGAAGGCAAACGCAGTGCCGGGCTCAATGCCAACACCAGTGTCGACGATGGATTGCGCCAGCTACTGCGCGGCAGCGGCCTGAACGCCGCAGTCTCAGGTGACGGGTCTTACACCCTGTATCCGCTGGGAGACGGGGCGAGCATTGAACTGGGCGCCACCAGCATCACCGGCCAGCAACTGGGCCAGACCACGGAGTATTCCGGTTCGTACACCACCGGCAGCACCAGCACGGCGACCAAGCTTGCGATGTCGCTGCGCGAAACGCCGCAGTCGGTGACCGTGATCACCCGCCAGCAGATGAATGACCAGGGCCTGGGCTCTATCGCTGAAGTCCTCGGACAGACGCCGGGCGTGACGGTGATGCACGACGACAGTGAGCGCTACAACTTCTACTCCCGCGGCTTTGCTCTGGACAGCTTCCAGTACGACGGCGTGCCGACGTCTGACTTCACCACCAACACCAACGGCCTGGGCGTACGCGACATGGCCATCTATGACCGCGTTGAAGTAGTACGCGGGGCGACGGGGTTGATGAGCGGCGTCGGCAGCCCGGCCGGTGTGGTCAACCTGGTACGCAAGCGTCCGACCAAGGAATTCCAGGGCTACGTCTCCGGCAGCGGTGGCACCTGGGATCGCTACCGCACGGAGCTGGACCTCTCCGGCCCGTTGTCCGAAAACGGCGCCTTGAGCGGACGCGTGGTGGCGGCCCATCAGGACAACCATTCGTTCATCGACTACTACTCGCAGAAAAAAGACGTGTTCTACGCCATTGGCGAGGCGCAGATCACGCCGGACACGACGCTGTACGCCGGGATCGATTACCAGAACATCGACTCCGATGGCTCCAGCTTTGGCCAACTGCCGCTGTACAACTCCGATGGCAACCGCGCCCACTTCAAGCGCTCGACCAACCCCGCAGCGAAATGGACCTACGCCGATAGCCAGAGCACCAAGTACTTCGGCGGCGTTGAACAGCACTTCGACAATGACTGGATGCTGCGTATCGAGGCCAGCCACTGGAAGGGCAGTACTGACCAGTTGCAAGGCAACATCGTGGGCTGGGGACCGTTCCCCGACGAAACCACCCGCCTTGCCGAACTGCAGCGCAGCCGCGTGACCTACACCATCAACGCCGATTCCATCGATGCCTACGCGACGGGGCCGTTCTCGCTGCTGGGCCGTACCCATGAACTGGTGGTGGGCTTGAACGCGAGCAATCGCCGGTCTGACTACCAGTCGCTGGACGGTGGCAGCATCAACGTGAACTACGACACCTGGGGCAACAACCCGCCCCAGCCGGACGGGTTCACCTTCCAGCAAAGCCAGGGCTACAAGATCAAGGAGTCCGGCGGGTACGCGGCATTGCGCCTGAACCCGCTGGATGACTGGCATGTGATTCTGGGCAGCCGGGTAGTCAACTACGAGCGTGAAGGGACCCTGACCTACGGCTGGCGGCCCAATGAACCCTCGGATGACAGCGCGAAGAAAACCGGCAAGGTCGTGCCGTATGCGGGCATCGTCTACGACCTCAACGACATCCACTCGGTCTACGTGAGCTACACCGACATCTTCACCCCGCAGGCGCTGTTCGACAAAAACGACAAGGCGCTGGAACCGCTGACAGGGCAGAGCTATGAAGCCGGCTTGAAGTCCGAATACTTCGACGGCGCGCTTAACACCAGTGTTGCCGTGTTCACGATCAAACAGGACAACCTGGGTGCCGAAGACGGCGTTCGCACTGGCGGCCAAACCGCCTACAAAGCCATCAGTGGCACCACCACCAAGAGCTTTGAAATGCAGGTGTCCGGTCAGTTGACGCCGGGTTGGCAGATGCTTGCCGGCTTCACCTACGCCCAGCCGCGGGACAAGGACAGCAATCGCATCAACACCAACCTGCCCGAGCGCCAGTTCAAACTGTCCACGGCCTACAAGCTTGCGGGTGCCTTGCGTGACCTCACGGTTGGCGGCAACGTGACTTGGCAGAGTTCAACCTACTCCGGGATTTCCTATCCGCTGGAGGCGCGCGCGGACGAGGGCAGCTTTGCCGTGGTGGGGCTGATGGCACGTTACGACGTGAGCAAGAACCTCAGCGCCTCGCTGAACCTGAACAACCTCTTCGACCGCGAATACTATTCCGGCTATGGCCTGTACAGCAGCGCGTTCTACGGTGATCCGCGCAACATGACGGTCGGCCTCAAGTACCAGTTCTGACGCCGCGTGGCTGAGTGGGAGCGAGCATGCTCGCTCCCACCATCGTCAGATGGCTTCCAAAACCGCCACCCGCTGCCCCGCCCGCACCGGCGAGCCCGGTTCCACGCGCACTTCGACCACCCGGCCATCGTGCGGCGCCAGTACCGGGATTTCCATCTTCATCGACTCCAGCACCACCAGCACATCGCCGGCCTTGACCCGGTCGCCGGTGCTCACTTGCACCTGCCACAGGTTGCCGGCGATCGGGCTGTCCACGCCGAGCTGGCCGGCTTCGAGCGCTGCTTCTTCAGCCGCAGGTGCTGCCGCTTCGTCACTTTCGAAATGAGCCTGGCCGGAGGCGATCCAGCGCTCGCGCTCGGCGTTGAACGCCGCCTGTTGCTGCGTGCGGAAGGCGTCGATTCCCGCCGCCTCGCGGGCCAGGAACTCCTGGTAATCGGCGAGGCACAGTTCGCTCTCTTCGATCTGCAACGGGTAGCGCCCCAGCGGGAAATCACGGCGAATCCGCAGCAGTTCGTCCGCCGACACCGGATAGAAACGGATCCGGTCGAAGAAGCGCAGCAGCCACGGCTTGCCACCGAACGCGGCAACCTCGCGGTAGCGGTTCCACATCTGCAAGGTGCGACCGACGAACTGATAGCCGCCCGGGCCTTCCATACCGTACACGCACATGTAGGCGCCGCCGATGCCCACCGAGTTTTCCGCGGTCCAGGTGCGCGCGGGGTTGTATTTGGTGGTCACCAGGCGGTGGCGCGGATCCAGTGGCGTGGCCACCGGCGCGCCGAGGTAGACGTCGCCCAGGCCCATCACCAGATAGCTGGCGTCGAACACGGTGCGCTGCACTTCGTCCAGGTTCGGCAGGTCGTTGATGCGGCGGATGAACTCCAGGTTGCTCGGGCACCAGGGCGCGTCCTTGCGCACGGTGGTCATGTATTTCTCGATCGCCCATTGGCAGGCCGGGTCGTCCCAGGACAGCGGCAGATGGACCACCCGTGACGGCACGCGCAGGTCTTTTTGTTCGCAGACCTCGTCCCAGACATCGCTGACGATGCCCAGCAGATCACGCAGCGGCAATACCTGCGGCTGGTAGTGGACCTGCAGCGAACGGATGCCCGGCGTCAGGTCGATCACCCCCGCCAGTGCCTTGGCCTCAAGCGCCTGCATCAGCGCATGGCCACGGAAACGCAGGACCAGATCCAGCTCCGCCGCGCCGATTTCCAGCAGCAGGTGGGTATCGCCGGACAGCCGCGCCACCAGGCGCTGGTCGGCTTCGCCGCGATCCAGCACGACCGGGTCGATGAGGTGGGTGGCGTCGAACGGCGCGCCACCGGCGTGGGCCTGTTCGACGCTGACCGGGACGAAGCGCAGCTTGTCGCCGGCTTTCAGTTGCCCCAGTTGCCAGAGGTCGTCCTGGATGATCGTGACCGGGCAGACGAAGCCGCCCAGGCTCGGGCCGTCCGGGCCGAGGATCACCGGCATGTCGCCGGTGAAGTCCACCGCGCCGATGGCGTAGGGGTTGTCGTGGATGTTGGACGGGTGCAGGCCGGCTTCGCCGCCGCTGTCGCGGGTCCATTGCGGCTTGGGGCCGATCAGGCGCACGCCGGTGCGGCTGGAGTTGAAATGCACCTCCCACTCGCTGGCGAAGAAGGTCTGGATGTACTCGGCGCTGAAGTATTCCGGGGCGCCGTGGGGACCGTAGATCACCCGCAGGGTGCGCACGGCGGCGAGGCGGGTGCGTTCGCTGTCGGCAAGGCTTTGGCCGGCGCTGCGGTCGGTCAGCGGATTGAGGTGCAGCACGTCCCCGGCGCGCAGCGCACGCCCGGCGTGGCCGCCGAACTGGCCGAGGGTGAAGGTGCTTTTGCTGCCGATGTAGTCCGGCAGTTCCAGGCCGCCGCGCAGGCACAGGTAGCTGCGCGCGCCGACGCCCGTGATGGCGCCGAGGCTCAGGACCGAGCCGGCAGGGATCAGCAAGGCCGTGTCCATCGGCTGCTCGACGCCATCGAGGCTGACCGGCAGCGCTGCGCCGGTCACCGCTACCACGGCGTCGCAGTTGAAGCGCAGGCTCGGGCCGCTCATGGTGATTTCCAGGCCGGCCATGCCTTCCGGGTTGCCCAGCAGGCGGTTGCCGTGGCGCAGGGCGCGGCTGTCCATCGGCCCGGACGGCGGCACGCCGACTGCCCAGTAACCGAGGCGGCCGGGGAAATCCTGGACGCTGGTGAGGGTGCCGCCTGCCAGCACTTCAAAGGTGTCGGCCTGGTAGTGCAACTGCTCCAGGCAGCGGGTCCAGGGCTCGCCGCTGGCGAACGGGGCGAAGCCGAGGATCTGCCGCAGGTACTCGCGGTTGCTTTCCACGCCATACAGGCGGGTGTCGCCCAGCGCCTTGTCGAGGGCGGCGCTGGCCTGTTCGCGGCTTGGCGCCCACCCGATCAGCTTGGCGATCATCGGGTCGAAGTACGGCGGGATCTCGCAGCCGGCCTCGACCCAGGTGTCGATACGCAAGGCGCGGCCATCGGCCTCGGGGAAGGCCACTTCGGTGAGCAGGCCGGGGCAGGGCTGGAAGTTGCGGCCCGGGTCTTCGGCGTACAGCCGCGCCTGGATCGCATGGCCGCCGGGTTTCAGCTCGGCGACCAGTTGCGCCAGCGGCGGCAGGCAGCCGGCCGCGAGTTCGATCATCCAGCGCACCAGGTCCACGCCCCACACCTGTTCGGTGACGCCGTGTTCCACCTGCAGGCGGGTGTTCACTTCCAGGAAGTAGAAGCGCTCGGCCTGGCTGTCGTAGACAAACTCGACGGTGCCGGCGCTGCGGTAGCTCACCGCCTTGGCGAGGGCGATGGCAGCGTCGCAGAGTTGCTCGGCCATGCCTGCCGGCAGGTTCGGCGCGGGGGTTTCTTCGATGACTTTCTGGTTGCGCCGCTGCACCGAGCAGTCGCGCACGCCGAGGGCGATCACTTCACCCTGGCCGTCACCGAACACTTGCACCTCAAGGTGGCGGGCACGTTCGATGTACTTTTCGACGAACACCCCGGCATCGCTGAAGTTGTTCTGCCCGAGGCGCTTGACCGCGTCGAAGGCGTCTTCCAGCTCGGCCGCCGAGCGGCACACGCGCATGCCGATGCCACCACCACCGGCGGTGCTCTTGAGCATCACCGGGTAGCCGACCTGGCTTGCGGCGATATGGGCGACGGCGAGGTCGTCGAGCAGGTCGCTGCCTTCCAGCAGCGGCACGCCATGAGCCTTGGCCAGGGCGCGGGCGGTGTGCTTGAGGCCGAAGGTGCGCAGGTGTTCCGGGGTCGGGCCGACGAAGGCGATGCCGGCGGCTTCGCAGGCTTCGGCAAAGGCGGCGTTTTCCGAGAGGAAGCCGTAGCCGGGATGGATGGCCTGGGCGCCGCTGTCACGGGCGGCGGCGAGGATCTTGTCGACCACCAGGTAAGTGCTGGCGGCGGGCCCTTCGCCCAGGCTGATGGCCTGGTCGGCCTGTTGCAGGTGCTGGCTGGCGGCGTCGGCTTCGGCGTACACGGCAACGCCGCGCACCTCGAGTTGGCGCAGGGTGCGCAGAATACGGCAGGCGATGGCGCCACGGTTGGCGATCAGCAGCTTCTCGAACATGAGGCTGTCCTAACGGGGAGGGCGGGTCGTCCCGCCGGTAATCATCTGCGCCACGGTCGTCCGTGGCTGAACGCGCTCAGCGTTGCTTCGAAGGGCTCGCCAGGCATTGCCCGGCACGGCTCTGGCAGAGGGAGAACAGCCAGCGACGCAAACGTTTCAGTTCCATATCAGCACCTGCGCGGGAGTCGGGTTCCAGCCATTGCACGGGTTGTTCAGTTGCGGGCAGTTGGAGATCAGCACCAGGGTGTCGATGTGCGCCAGCAGCTCCACGTATTTGCCAGGGCCGGACAGGCCGTCTTCGAAGGTCAGGCCGCCCTCGGCGGTGACCGGCACATTCATGAAGAAGTTGATGTTGGCACTGATGTCGCGCTTGCCCAGGCGGCCGTCGTGCAGGCTGGCGCGCAGGAAGTTGTCGCGGCAACTGTGCATGTAGCGGGTGCTCAGGGCGTAGCGCACGGTGTTGCTTTCCTGGGCGCAGGCGCCGCCGAGGGTGTCGTGGCGGCCGCACAGGTCGCGGGTGATGGTCAGCATCGGCTGGCCGAGATTGGAATACAGCACGCTGCCTTCGCCGAGGTACACCCGGCCCTGTTTGCGCAAGGTGCGTTGCGGGTCGTAGCGCTCGCGTGGGTTGCGCGCATTGAAGAACAGCGTGTCGACGGCCTGGTTGCCTTCGAGGTCGAGCAGGCGCAGGGTCTGGCCGGCCTTGACCTCGCAGATGAAGGGCTCGCCGGCGGCGATGGTGGCCTGGTAGATGGCGGTCTCGGCGCTACGGATTTCGGTTGTCGCGTTCATGGCGGGCCCTCAGACGTACAGGCGTTCGGTGTTGTGGAAACCGCGGGTGTTTTCCGCGCGCGAGGTGCGGCAGAGCAGGCTGACGCTGTCGCCCTGGACCTGATGCCAGCTCAGGTGCAGCGGTTTGGGCGCGTAGGTTGGCGACGGGTCCATGGGGTGTTGCAGGGCGGTGAGCACCACCAGGGTATCCATCGGCGCGTACAGTTCGATGTAATCGCCGGCCTTGGAATTACCCGGCACGAAGTGCAGGGAACCGTCGGCATCCACGTCCACCCGGCTGAACAGGTTGATGTTCATCAGCAGGTCGGCCAGGCCCAGGTCCCACTTGCCCATTTCCACCAGCAGGTTGTCGACGCCGTTGCGGTGGAAGCCGTTGCGTAGCTCCTGGTAGCGGCCGTCGCTGTATTTCTCCCGCACCTCGTCAGCGTTGAGCACGCCGCCGAGGCTGTCGTGCCAGCCGCAGGTGTCGGCGGTGATCGCCGCCAGCACCCGGCCCATGTCCGAGTAAAGGCAGTGGCCGCTGGTGAGGCGGGCGGTGTGTTGGCACTTGAGGGTGTCCGGCAGGTTCAGCCGCTCGCTTTTCTCATGGGCGTTGAGCAACAGCAGGCTGGCGTTGGCGCCGCCTTCGCTGTCGGTGATGCGCAGCAGTTGCCCGCGCTTGAGCACGAACGAGGTGTGGCCGCCGCCGGGGACGGTTTCCTCGTACAGGGTGGGGCGCAGTTGCAGTGAGGCAGTCATGGTCAGGCTCCTTGTGTAGCGTGCAATTGGCTGGCGATGCGTGGTGGCAGCACGTCGAGGGCGCTGCGGGCGGCGCGGCGCTCGCTGTTGAGCGGGATGTCGTAGGTGATCCGCGCGCCGTAGGCGTTGGGCGCCTGGACCTCGCGGCGAATCTTGTCGAACACCAGCAGGCGGGTGCCGAGGCTGAAGCCTTCACTGAGGTCGTGGGTGACCATGAACACGGTCAGCCGGGTTTCCCGCCACAGTTCCAGCAGCAGCGCGTGCATGTCCTTGCGGATACCCGGATCGAGGGCGCCGAAGGGCTCGTCCAGCAGCAGAACGCGTGGCTTCATCACCAGCGCCTGGGCGATCGCCAGGCGTTGCTGCATGCCGCCGGAAAGCTGCGCCGGGTACTTGTCCAGCGCGTGGCCGAGGCCGACTTTCTCCAGCAACTGCGCCGCCTGCTCGCGGGCTTCGCGCTTGTGCCGGCCCAGCAAGCGACCGAGCAATGGTGCGCGCGGTAGCTCCAGGCCGAGGGCGACGTTGTCGAGCACGTTCAGGTGCGGGAACACCGAGTAGCGCTGAAACACCACGCCGCGGCTGGCGTCGGGTTCGGCCACCAGCGGCTTGCCGTCCAGCAGGATGCTGCCGCGGCTCTGGCGCTCCTGGCCGAGCAGCAGGCGCAGAAAGGTGGACTTGCCGCAGCCGGAGGTGCCGACCAGGGTGCAGAACTCGCCTTCCGCGACGCTTAGCGAAAGGTTTTCCAGCACCACCTGATCGTCGTACACCTGCCAGAGGTTTTTCACTTCAAGAAAGGCGCTCATGGCCGCGCTCCTTCGTACCAGGGGAAGGCGCGGCGCGACAGCAGGCGCAGACCCAGGTCCATCAGCCAGGCCAGCACGGTGATCCACACCACGTAGGGCAGGATCACGTCCATGGCCAGGTAGCGGCGGACCAGGAAGATCCGGTAGCCGAGGCCGTCGGTGGCGGCGATGGCTTCGGCGGCGATCAGGAACAGCCATGCCGCGCCCAGGCTCAGCCGCAGCGACACCAGCAGACGCGGCAGCAACTGCGGCAGCACCACTCGCAGCAGCAGGGTCCAGGTATTGGCGCCAAGGGTCTGCGCCTTGATCAGCAATTCGCGGGGGATTTCCCGGGCGCGCTGCTCCAGGTCACGGGCGATGGCCGGAGCGATGCCGATGACGATCAGCACCACCTTGGACAGCTCGCCGAGGCCGAAGACGATGAACAGCACCGGCAGGATCGCCAGCGGCGGCACCATCGACAACACCGTGAGCAACGGCGACAGCGGCGTGCCGAACAGCGGCAGGGTGCCGGACAGCATGCCCAGGGTCAGGCCGAGCAGGGCAGCGATGCCGATGCCCAGACCGAGGCGGGTGAGGCTGGCGGCGGTGTCTTTCCACAACAGGTAGTCGCCGGTGCGCTTGTCCTCGGTGAAGGCCATGCGCTGCACGGCGTCGACCATCTGCGCGGCGCCGGGCAGCAGTTTGTCGTTGGGGTTTTCGCTGAGCCGCGCCGCCGACCCGGTGAAGTAGGCGAACAGCAGCAAAGCGAAGGGCAAAAGCACCAGAAGCAGGCGCCCGGCCCGGTCGGGCTGACGGTTGATCAGACGCATGGCGAGTATCCCGGTCAGTGACTCAGAGGCTGCCGTCGGCGGCCATTTGCATGTAGCGCGGGTCGAAGCGCAGGCGCAGGTTGCCGGCATCGCCGCGCACCACGTCATTGGCGAAACTCATGCCCACCGCATCGGCGCTTTGCGCGCCTTCGCCGAGCAGACCGTGGTCGAAGCTGAAGCGCGCGACCCGGTCCATCGTCTCCGGCAGCGCCGCGCTGGTGGCAAAGGCCACCGCTTCCTTCGGCGTCGCGAACAGGCGGGTGGCGTTCAACTGCGCCTGGTAGCCGGCGAGATCGGTGCCCGAGGCCTTGGCCATATGCTCCAGCGCCGCCTGGCCGCGCGGGCCGCTGTCGTGCATCAGTGCGACGATTTCATACCAGGCGCCGGTCAGCGCCTTGCCCAGTTCAGGGTGGGCCTTGAGGGTGTCGCTGTTGACCACCAGCAGGTCCATGATCTCGCCGGGGATCTTGCTCGAATCGAACACCAGCGAAGTGTCCGGGGTGGCCGCGACGGTGGAGAGAATCGGGTTCCAGGTAGTCACCGCCGTCACCTCTCGGGTGTTGAAGGCCGCGGCGAGATCGGCGTCGGAGGTGTTCACCACCTTCACATCGCGCTCGCTCAGACCGGCCTGTTCCAGGCCGCGGGCCAGCAGGTAATGCGAGACCGACAGCTCCACCAGATTGACCGACTGACCGCGCAGATCGGCGAGGGTCTTGCCCTTGCCCTTGAGCACCACACCGTCGTTGCCGTTGGAAAAGTCACCGACGATCAGCGCCGTGCTGTCCACGCCACCGGCGGCGGGGATGGTCAGCGCGTCCATATTGGTCATGGTGCAGCCGTCGAACTGGCCGGCGGTGTACTGATTGATCGACTCGACGTAATCGTTGAGCTGAGTGACCTCGATCTCGATCCCGTACTTGTCCGCCCACTTCTTCACGATGCCTTCGCTGGCGCCGTATTCCCACGGCATCCAGCCGGCGTAGATAGTCCAGCAAATGTTGAAACGGTCTTTGGCGAAAGCGCCCGGGGACAGCAGCACGGCGGCGAGGCTCGCGGCCAGCAGAGAGAGCAGACGGGGTGTACGCATGAGAAACCTCCGGTTCGGTTATCGGGCGGGCAGGAGTCGAGCGGCGCGTTGGCGCTCTCTTCTCCCGGGCTTTTATCCCGCCGTGTAACCTCGCTGGAGGTCGACAGCTCTCGGACCAGACACTCGTTGTAGCGAGCCGGAACCCTAGCTGTCCATTTCTCGAATTGTGGTGCTGCGTTGGCCGGGGTGGGCCGGTGACTCCTGCACGGTGGAGGTCAGAGCAAGAGGTGTGCCGGGTTTGGGGGAGGTGCGGATTGTGTGGGGTGTGGGAGTTTGGTGAGGTTGGAGTGGGGAGGAGGGTGCCCGGTTATGAGGCGTGGGTGGGGAGGGGTGATGCATTGTGGTGCTGGGTTGTGGTGATTGGCGGATTACGACCCATAGCTGCCCTTCGCGGAGGGCAGCTATCGGCCAGCATCGAACATTTGATATGGATTGCAGATATCGTACAGACGCTACTCAAGGGCTATGCAGACCTGTTTGAACCAGGCGGCAAAGGTTGGCCAACTTTCGTCTGTGCTTCCGTTGTGTGACCAGTACCGGACAACACCAGTCCGCGATATGCAGAAGTAGTCGCTGTTGTCTTCAATGAAAGGCAACCAATCTCGAGGCACGCCCTGGGCCCAGGCGGCTTCGGTAATTTCAAAGATATCCAGATGGCTGCATCCCCCAAAAATCACCGCTGGTTCAAATGCGGCGTTTGCGACATCGCTGCCACCTTTCAGGAAGCGGATATATTCATCGGGAAAGCGAAAATTGAGCCTGCTCTCTGCGTCAGCAATTTCAGCATCCGTTGGAATACGAAAAGGATTGTCTGTCATTTGTTCAAGTCCGAGTGCTGATCAGTATCGTGCGATGGGCGATGGTTTAGTCAATCAGAGTATGTAGATGTCCGCTTTGGGTCGATATCGGCCGCTCATGAATGTCAGCTATCGACCCAAAGCTGCCAGTGGCCAAAGGCAGCAATCGGCCAGCGGCGGTCAGCAGCTAGTGTCCCGCACGGTTAATTCGTTTATCTACTTAAATGGTTTCGCCCAGTGATTCCGGGGCTTTTAAATTAACGAACTACCCGAGCGGGGCACTAGGCCAAAATCGTATCAGCACCAACAGTCTGTCGCTTGCTGCCCGATGAAAGCCAGTTAGCAGTTGTATTTGCCCAAGTAGGTGAGGGTGGAAGTGCTTTCAGGCAATCGCGTTACGGGCTCGACTTGAAAGGAATGCGAGCGACGGTCGTGCCATATAGCGTCAGGATTTGTGCCAATCATTATGAAATGAGTGAACTGAGATCCCTTTGCGATCACCTCGGCCCGCTCGGCTGGGCTGTTCATCTGAGAAACGACACTATCGAGCCCGCTTGGCAGTTCCACAAAGTCGGAATCCATATGGAACTCGAGCTCGTCAGCCAGCCGCCATGTTGGATTGCGATCTTCCCAGTCACTAAATTCGGTATCTGTGGCGGTTGCGGGAGGTTCTGGTTCCCATTGTTCGAAAGTGAATAATTTTGCCTCTTCATCACTGAAAAAATTCGCCCCAAACAGGTGAAAGCCCCAACTATTGCCATCCATGTGCCACATCTCGCTTAGAGGGAAATCAGCTCATAATGATCTACCCTGGTTTTCGTAGATACATTCCGGGCCCGTTGCGTAGATTTTTCAACTCGTTAAGTAAATGATTGCGCTTATGCCGCAAGAACCTGAGTGACCGCTTTCTCGCCGTGAACTGCTCTCCGCCAGAGTCCCCTTTTCTTCAGTCCCCTTTTCTTCATGCATTGTGGTGCTGTGTCGTGGTGATTGGCCGATTGCGAGCCGAAGCAGCCGCTCAGTGCCAATCCTTTAGGCAGTGCATGCACTGTTGTGCGCGCCATGTTCTCAGCTTTCCACCGCAGAATGAGCAGAAGGCCACTTTTTGCTGGCATCGTAATCTCATTCGGTGGTCGAGGTACTCCCATACGATTTTTGGATCAGTATTTTCCCGGCGGACTATCTCATCTACTACTGCTGGATCACTCGCGTCAAGCAAGCTTCCGATAGCTGATAACGTTTCAATCGAAGGACAATAAGCCGTTATCGACTGGCCGCAACGATCACAAATACGGTGGGCTGGTTTGGGAATCATGAGGTCAGTCCTCGCGCGTAAGCTCGGTACGGTAGTTTGAATGACCACCACTGGAAACAGAAAAATGGACTTGCGCTATCTTTCCTTCAGTCTCTGCCTTGGAACAAGCTTTCGTGAAAATGGCGATTGTTGTCCTTCCCGCATGTCCGCTTCTGGCCGCTTGCTGCCTGTCGTGAGGGGCAGCAAGCGGCCAGAAGCGGACATTGCGAAGATGCATTACGATGCACGCCTACCGTTAGATCATTAGAGTTAACCCATGCAATTCCACGGCTTCGCGTTCGGGCATATCGAGGTTGAGATTCACGACCGTGCGTACGATCTGCATAACTTCTACCAAGCCAGTGCCATCAATTACGACATCGTGGGTCGGTCGCTTGTGCTCAGCTTTACTCGACGGACTGAAGCTTGGGTGCCGCCCGAAGAAGCACGCAAGATTACTCTCAGCTTCCATGAGGTCGACTACTTTTCAGCGAGTGGGGGGGATGAAAACCCAGTTGACGGCGACGGTTGTGTTATTCATTCGATTGGAGAAGTGGAGTCCGACTCCGAGACACAAGCCTTCTACCTCACGGATAACATCCAACCAGATCATCACCTTGTCATGTGCTTCGAATCTGGTCTGACATTACGAGTACAGGCCGCTGAAGCACGGTGCGAAATCGTTTTCTGAGCGGTATAAAACTATAGTCCTGACGTCTGTTTTGCGTCGCAAACCGTCAATCGAACGTCTACTAAACTGGGGCGATTCACCTCTCGCTCAGGCCCGGGCTAATATGCCAACCTAGCGCTCCTCTCACTGTCTTCCCAATAAAATCCAAACAACACCAACCCGTCCACCGGCTCATAAAACATCATCACCAGATCCGCCCCCCAACTTTGATAGTGATACGCAGGCACGCTAGCCACATGGTGGAACGGATTACCCGCAGGACTACACGGATACCCCGCCGTGATCCCGCTCTTCTCGTATTCCTCGTAACCAACCGTCAGGCTGGACGCCGGAAACTTCATGAAGTCCGCCACCCCGCCGATCTGCTCGACGAACGCCACCCGCTCAACCCGGTGCAGCGGCACGTTCTCCGCCAGGTCCGATGGGCAAAGCAGCACCCCTGATTCGTGGTACTTCTTTCGCGCCGCCTCATAAGCCGCTTTCTGGTCAGCGTAATGCGCCAGCAAACTTTCCCGCGCTTCGACATACGGATCAGGAAGGTGCTCATTGCCCGGATGCAGGAAGAAATAACGGGGATCACCCATCAACCGGTAGCGCCCTTCTTCGACCTTGAAACCAATCCAGTTGGTCTGCAAAAGCGGGGAGTGCCAAGGGGTATCTTCGGTCGCCTGGCCAACGTACTCATGCTCGGTGGGCTCCAGCGGCCCCAACATCGTCAGATAGCCCGACCACTCTGGGTTCACCACACTCAGATCAATGCCGAAAAACGGTTGCAAGTGCTCGAGGAGGTCGGCCTGATCTTCCACGAACACCGTTTCTGGCTCCGGGAACGGGTATAGGCCATAAGGGACGTTTCGATAGTCCGGCCAGCTCTTCGCCACCTCGCGGAGCACATTCATGGCCTCCGGGTCCGTACTCAAGCCTTCCTTGTAAACCCTCAACAGGGCCTGCGCCGCCTCGAAATGTTCCGGGCTGAGCTGCGCCAGATCATCCGCGTTGACGGTGTAGCCAGAACACTCCTGCATCGACAGTACAATCGCGCGTAAACATCTAGCGGACGCCCGATGATCATGGACGAGGACGTCCTTGTATTTGAGAAAGGGGGATTCGCTCATCGTTGGTCGTCCTTAGCCGAGATTTTCTTGAAGTAAAAGCAAAACGGCATCCCGAAGGATGCCGTTTTGTATCACATAAAAAGCGCAATCAGGACGCTACAACCGCCGCCTGAGCAGCCTGTGCCTCTGCCGCCGCCCGCGCATTCTGGCGCGCCATGCCGCTGGCGTAGAGCTTGTCCAGCTCGGCCTCACCACGGGCAATCAGCTCTTCCTGAGACTGGGCAATTTTCTTCACTACGAAGTAGTGCAGGGCGGTGAGTGCTGCGTAGCCGACGATGAGCGCGGTAACGATGTCGTCACTGCGGCGTTGCGTCATCATGAACGCGAACGCCGCCAGGTAGATCAGGCCGCCGCCGTAGGTCAGCAGGGCTTCGATCTTGTGCGAGCCCGGCACGACGTTCTTGGTGTAGATGCCGCCATTGCCGTTCCAGTTGATCCAGCCCGCCCAGACCAGCGGCGACATCAGCGCGAACAGCGGGAACATCGCCCAGCCGAAGGCCACCAGGATGCCGCCCCAGACCAGCGAGGCCACGGGGTGGTATTTGGTGCCGGTATCGACGAATTTCTTGCTGGTGGAGTAGTTGATGTCGAGGAAGCTGCGGCCTTTCCAGCTCATGGTGCCGAAGATGTGGCCCGGGCGCGCCTGCAGGTTGCCGTTGCCGGAGTAGGTCACGTCGGTGTCACGGTTGATGTCGTACAGCCAGGTGTTGTGGCTGACCTGCACGTCATGGCTGGTGTGGCTTTCCAGGTTGCCGAAGGCGTTCTGCTGGACGGTGGTGTTGCTGAACACGGTGTGGTTGGTTCTGGTGTCCAGCACGCGGCCGACCAGCAGCTGCATGTCGTCCAAGGCATTGGTGCTGTCGCCGAACACGGTGCGCCCGGATTTGCCACGCTGCCAGATCGAAAAACCGACGTAGCCGATCGCCGCGCCGATGGCCAGCCAAGGCCAACGGTAGGAGGTGACGATTTCGATGTTGTACATCAGATCGATTTCGGACTCATAGATGAACCAGAAGGCCGCCAAAGCACCCGCGCCGGCGAAGCCCAGCGCCGATTTGCGCTTGAATGCCGCGTAGCCGGCAGCGACCGTCAGCAGAAAGATGATAAAGCTCACTTCGTATCCTCGTATTGGTAAGACCGGTTTCCGGTTCGGCGACAAGATACCGGCGCCAAGGACCTGAGGCGAGTGAAAGTTGCAGTTTGCCATCATTGTGGGATGGCTCTGGGGCGGGGCTTTGCGCTTTCAGGGCGAAGGGTGTCGCTAGTTGGCCGCGACAAGGCGGGTCCAGTAACGGGTGTAGCGCTCGACACGCACCGGCAGGGCGCGGGCGATGACGCCGAGGGCCATGTCGATATCGTCCAGCGGGTAACTGCCGGACACCTTCAGGTGGCCAATTTCCGCCGCGCAACCGAGGTAGCCGCTGCGATAGCGCTGCAGTTCGGCGAGCAGGCGGTCGAGGCGCCAGCCGTCCACTACCAGGCGGCCACGGGTCCAGTTTTCCGCCTCGCTGGAGGAGGCATCGGAGGTCGTCAGGCGGGTATCGCTGAAGTGCACCGAGTGGCCGGCCTGGATCACTTGCTCTGCGCCGGTCACCTGGCGCGGTCGCACCGCGACGGCGTGTTCGAATACGTCGAGGCGGGTCTGGCGGTCTTCCTGGCGCACGCTGAAGCGGGTGCCGAGGGCGCGCATGTCGCCTTCGGCGCTGCGCACGATCAACGGGCGCGGATCGCTGCCGGTGGCGAGGTGGATTGCTCCGGCCCGGAGGATCAGCAGGCGGGTACCCGCGTCGAAGCGCAGGTCCACGGCGGAGGCGGTGTCGAGGGTCAGGCGGGTGCCGTCGGCGAGGATTTCACTGCGCCGCTCGCCAGTCGCGGTGCGCCGGTCGGCCAGCCAGATGCCCGACTCGCGGTAGCCACCCCAGCCCACCGCTCCCAGGCCAACACCCAGAAGGAGGCCCTTGAGCAGGGTGCGCCGGTCCACGCCGGGGGCTTGTCGTGTGACCTTGTCCAGTACCCGATAAGCCAGTGGTCGCGGCACGGCGCCCATCTGCGATTGCAACAGGTTCAGGCGCTCCCAGGCCCATTGATGGCTCGGGTGTTCGTGGTGCCAGGCCAGCCATTGCGCCTGGATATCCGGGTTGTCGGGGCTGGCGCCCATCCGCGCGAACCACTGTGAGGCGTCGCGCAGGGCCTGGCGTTCGCGGGGGCTGGTCACTCGGCGGATTCCAGGGCGAACAGCAGGCAATGCTCGGTGGCGCGGGCGATGTACTTGGTCACCGAGCTGACCGAGACATTCAATTGCGCAGCGATCTGTGGGTAGGTCAGGCCCTGCAATTGCGACAGCAGGAACGCCGTCTTGGCCTTCACGCCGAGGCCGCTGAGCATGCGGTCGAGGGCCTGCAAGGTCTGCAGCATCACCAGCCGCTCCTCGGGAGACAGATCGTAGTGCTCCGGCTCTTCGGCGAGGACTTCCAGGTAGGCGCGCTCCACCGACTGGCGACGGAAGCTGTCGATCATCACCCGCCGCGCGATGGTCAGCAGAAAGCTCCGCGGCTCTTTGAGGCTGGCCGCCACGGGGCTGCGCTGTTCGGCCAGGAGGACGCGGATGAAGGTGTCCTGGGCCAGGTCAGCGGCCTGCTGCGAGCAGCCAGTGTTCTGGCGCAACCAACTGACCAGCCACGGCTGATGGCGGGAGTACAGCTCTGCGACGGGGTTGAGGGGATAGGCCATGGGGACGGGAATGCATGAATGGGAATGAGTCGCAATATATGTAAACTTGCCGCCTCCGGCAATCGCTTCGAGGAGGCGAAGCCGTGATTGAAAAAAATTTCGCGGGGCATTGTCGGTTTCCGTCCAGGTGCGCGACTGCACTACAGAACTTGAAAAAACACTTGGGCATCAGGAGACACCATGCAGTACGACCGCTTCACAGCCAACCGCGGCTTGCCGTTCAAACGGGCACTGCTCAGCGCCTCGCTGTGCCTGGCACTGGCCAGCACCGCGCACGTCCAGGCCGCTGCCGCCAGCAGCACTGCCATCCACAGCTACAGCATCGGCGCGGGGTCGCTGGGGAGCGTGCTCAACCGCTTCGCCACCGAGGCGGGCGTGGCGCTGTCGTTCGACACCGGGCTGACGCAGGGCAAGCAGAGCAATGGCCTGAGTGGCAACTACGGTGTCGAGCAGGGCTTCGCCGTGTTGCTGGCCGGCAGCGGCCTGGTGGCGGTGGTCGGCGCTGATGGCAGCTTTGTGCTGGTCCCGGCTGCCGAAAGCGGCAGCGTGCAATTGGGCGCCACCAGCATCAACGGCCAGGGCCTGGGCAGCACCAGCGAGCATTCCGGTTCCTACACCACCGGTGCAATGCAGACCGCGACCAAGCTGCCGCTGTCGCTGCGCGAGACGCCGCAGTCGGTGACCGTCATCACCCGCCAGCGCATGGACGACCAGGAGCTGCGCACCCTCGATCAAGTGGTACAGGCCACCCCCGGCCTGCGCAACAGCGCGGCGCGGCCGACCAACAACGAGTTCTTCTCCCGCGGTTTTCCCATCACCAACCTGATGTTCGATGGCCTGAGCACCACCTACAACGCCGACTGGGTGAGCAACGCCGACATGGCGCCCTACGACCGCGTCGAAGTGGTCCGCGGCGCCACCGGCATGATGCAGGGCGCGGGCGAGCCGTCGGCGGCGATCAACATGGTGCGCAAGCGCCCGACCCGCGAGTTCCAGGGCAGCGTCAAGGGCAGCGTCGGCAGTTGGGACAACTACCGCGGCGAGCTGGACCTGTCCGGTCCGCTGAACGACAACGGCAGCCTGCGCGGGCGCCTGGTCGGCGCGTATCAAGACAAGCAGGGCTTCCAGGACTACACCGGCAAGGAGCGCAGCGTGCTCTATGCCATCGGCGAGGCCGACCTGAGCGAAGACACCACCCTGACCCTGGGCCTCACCAACCAGAACGACAACCTCAACAGCAACTGGGGCGGCCTGCCGGTCAACCGCGACGGCAGCCACCTGAACGTGCCGCGCTCCACCAACCTCGGCTATAGCTGGGGTCATCAGGACACCGACACCCAAACCCTGTTCGTCGAGGTGGACCACCGCCTGGACAACGACTGGCGCCTGCATCTGGCAGCCTCGAAAAGCTGGTCGGACTACGAGTTGATGGGCGCGGTGCTGGAGCATTACGCCAGCTACCAGCAGCGCATTTTCAACCAGCGCCACGACTACGATCAGTCCTCCTACGACGCCTACGCCAGCGGTCCTTTCAGTCTGCTGGGACGCGAGCATGAGCTGGTGGTCGGGGCCAGCAAGCGCGAGGTCCGCGACAGCGTGCGCGGTGGCAGCCTCATCCACGTGGTGGGCGGCATCGACAACTGGGACGCCCACAGCCTCGACCGGCCGGTGGTCCCGGACCTCTACACCCAGGCGGAGAAGACCACCCAGGAAGGCGCTTACCTGACCACGCGCTGGAACCTCGCCGATCCGCTGAAGCTGATCCTCGGCGCGCGCCTGGACTGGTACGACTCCGTCGCGCTGTACAGCACCACCGACGCCTACTACACCCCGGACGCCGACCCGCGAGTGCGCATCGTGCGCAACGTCACCAAGTACGCCGGAGTGATCTACGACCTAGACGACAACCACTCGGTCTACGCCAGCTACACCGACATCTTCAAACCGCAACGGGAGAAGAACACCAGCGGCGGCACCCTCAAGCCCATCACCGGCAAGAACTACGAACTGGGCATCAAGGGCGAGTACTTCGACCGCACCCTGACCGCCAGCGCGACCCTGTTCCAGACCGACCAGCTCAACCGCGCCGCCGATGTCGAGGACATCAGCCGCTGTACCGGCCAGCCCGCCGGCAGCTATTGCTCGGAAGCTTCCGGCAAGGTGCGCAGCCAGGGCGTGGAGTTCGAAGTGATCGGGGCGTTGACCCCGGACTGGCAGGTGGGCGCCGGCTACACCTTCGCCCAGGCCAAGTACCGCAAGGATGCCGACAAGGCCAAGGAAGGGCGCCTGTTCGACACCGACATCCCGCGCCATCTGTTCAAGCTCAACACCACCTGGCACCTGCCGGGCGAGCTGAACCAGTGGCGCGTGGGCGGCGACCTGTATGCGCAGAGCCGCATCTTCAACAAGGGCGTTTCCTCCACCTACGGCAATTACCACATCGAGCAGAACGCCTACGTGCTGGTCGGGTTGATGGCGGGGTACAAGGTCAGCAAGGACATCGACACCCAGCTCAACTTCAACAACGTCTTCGACAAGAAGTATTACCAGGGCCTGGCGATGAACAACTCGTGGAGCCCGTATGACGTGTACGGCGAGCCGCGGAACTTCACCCTGACGGCAAAGTATTCCTTCTGATCACTAGCTCACCCCCTGCGGGGTGGGCTGCCTCTCCGGCATGATTCCAGACAGCCATGGCCCTTTCGTGGCGAATGAGATAAATTCTCAATCCCATTCATCCAAGAGCCCCTTGCCGTGGCTGACACCAACAAGCTGATGCACGACGTCTACAGCGAACACCACGCCTGGGTGCTCGGCTGGCTGCGCAAGAAGCTCGGCTGCGCGCATAACGCGGCGGACGTGGCACAGGACACCTTCCTCAGAATTCTCTCGTCCCGCGATGCCTTGCTGCTGGCGAGCCAGTCGCGGGGCTATATCGCGACCACCGCGCGCAACCTGCTGATCGACCGCGCCCGTCGCCAACGGCTGGAAAAGGCCTATCTGGAAGAGTTGGCGCTGCTTGCTCTGGAGCATCCCGGCGCGCCGAGCGCCGAGCGGATCTGGGAAACCCTCGACGCGCTGGAGCAGATCTGTGCGTTGCTCGAAGGCCTCGGCGCCAAGCCGCGGCAGGCGTTTCTGCTGCATTACCTCGAAGGCCAGCCGCAGGCGCGGGTCGCTGAACAACTCGGGATCAGCGTGCGCATGGTGCAGAAGCATCTGGTGCAGGTGCTGCTGCATTGCCAGAAGGTGCGCGAGCAGCCGTGAGCGACGACAACGACCTGGCCCTGCAGGCCGCTGAATGGCTGGTGCTGCTCAGCGCCGACGATCCCGTCGAGCGCGAGCAGGCCGAGCGTGATTACCAGCAGTGGAAGTACCTCAGTCCCGCCCATGCCGAGGCTGCCGAGGGCATGGAGCGTCTGTTGGCGAGCCTGCGCGGAATACGCCAGGAGCCCGCCAGCGATCAGCGCCTGCACCGCTTGATCGACGGCGAAGTACGTTTTACCGAGCGTCGGCGGCGCAACAAGCGGCTCGGCGCGGTGCTGGGTCTGAGCCTGATGTTGCTGGTGCCGGGCTGGCTGACCTGGCAGCACTATCCCGGCGCGTTGCTGTTTGCCGATCTGGATACCGCAACCGGTCAGTGGCAGGAGACACGTCTGGAAGATGGCAGCCGCCTGATTCTGGCGGGCGGCAGTGCGGTGAATCTGCATTTCACTGCGTCCGGCCGCGAGGTGGAGTTGCTGCGCGGTGATATCCGCGTGGAAGTCGCCGCCGATGCGCAGCGGCCATTCCTGGTGCTGACCCGCGAGGGCAGCATTCGCGCGTTGGGCACGCGGTTCGTGGTCAGCAAGCAGGCCGAGGCCACCGACCTGAGCATGCTTGAATCGAAAGTCGTCGCCCGCGCCCGTGAAGGGCAGGACGAGGCGGTGGTCGCGGCGGGGCAGCAGGTGCGGATTCGTCGCGACGGCCTCGATAGCCTGCAGGTCATCGACCCGCAAGCCACCGATCAGGCCTGGCAGCAACATCGCCTGTTGGCACGCGGCTTGCCGTTGTCGCAGGTGCTGGAGCAACTGGAGCGGCAGTATGTCGGGGTGCTCAGTTTCGACCGCGAGGCGCTGGCGTCGATCCAGGTGTTCGCCTCGCTGCCGCTGGACAATCCGCA
Source organism: Pseudomonas sp. Marseille-P9899 (assembly GCF_903166565.1). Taxonomy (NCBI): domain Bacteria; kingdom Pseudomonadati; phylum Pseudomonadota; class Gammaproteobacteria; order Pseudomonadales; family Pseudomonadaceae; genus Pseudomonas; species Pseudomonas sp. Marseille-P9899. The sequence continues at coordinate 530,080 of NZ_CAESCG010000004.1, read as the reverse complement.
GCGGGCGTTGCAGTTGCTGGAAGCCAGCCTGCCGATCGAGGTCAGCCGCGTGACGCCGTGGTTGACGCGGGTGCAGTTGCGGCGCGAGTAGGCTGCGTGAAAGATTTTTCGCGGCGGTGGTTCGTCTTTTTTCGGGTGGTGCGTTGAGGTTCATGAGAATGAAATTCAACACAGGGAGACGCTTCACCATGTCGCAACCACGCATCCGCACCCGGATCAAACCGTTGTTCCTGGCCATCCAGTTGGCCTGCGCACTGCCGCTGGGCATCGCCGGCCAGGTTCACGCCGAACAAACGGGCGCGCAGTACAGCATCGGCGCGGGTGCGCTGGGCGATGTGCTCAGCCAGTTCGCCGCCCAGGCCGGGATCGACCTGGCGGTCGATGGCCGTCTGGTGTCCGGCCTGCGCAGCGCCGGCCTGCACGGCAGCTTCACCGCCGAGGACGGCTTGCGTCACCTGTTGGCTGGCAGCGGCTATGGTTTCGCACTGACCGCCGCGGGCTATGTGCTGGTGCCGAAGCCGGAGCAGGGCGCGGCGCTGCAACTGGACGCCACCAGCATCAATGGCGTTCTCGCCTCGCAGAATCCCAAAGGGCCGGTGGACGGCTACCTGGCGACCCGCGCCAGCAGCGCCACCAAGACCGACACGCCGCTGCTGGAAACCACCCAGTCGATCTCGGTAGTGACCCGCGACCGCATGGCCGTGCAGGGCGCGCAGACCGTCAGCGAAAGCCTTGGCTACACCGCGGGCGTGCACGCCAACGTCGCCGGCAACAACCCCACCGACAACACCATCATGGTTCGCGGTTTCCAGCAGATTAACGCCAACGCCTACACCGACGGCCTGCGCAACAACCAGATCGGCTACTACGCTCCCGAGCCCTACGGCATGGAGCGCATCGAAGTGCTCAAGGGCCCGGCCTCGGTGCTCTACGGCCAGGGCTCGCCGGGCGGTACGGTGAACTTTGTGTCCAAGCGTCCGACCTTCACTGAGCAGCGCGAAGTGGGTATTTCCGCCGGCAGCCATGACCGCGCGCAGCTCTACACCGACGTCGCCGGTGTGCTCGATGAGCAGAAGACCCTGGCGTACCGCGTGGTTGCCCTCGGTCGTGACGCCAACAACGGCATCGACGGCATCAAGGATGATCGTGTCTACATCGCCCCGAGCCTGACCTGGGCGCCGAACGAAGACACCTCGCTGACCTTGCTCGCCTCGTACCAGCGCAACAAGAACCTGTTCACCAGCAACATGCCGTACTCGCTGTTCGACGGCTCCAACCCCAATGGCCGGGTGCCGCGCCACCGCTCGCTGAACGAGCCCGGCTTCGATGCCGAAAAGTCCGAGCAGACCAGCCTCGGCTACGAACTCAACCACGCCCTCAGCGAACACTGGACCTTCCGCCAGAACGCCCGTTTCACTCACTACACCGGTTATGAAAACCAGTTGTTCCGCAACAGCGGGGTGATCAACACCACCACCATCAACCGCTATTACCAGATGCGCGACTACGAGAACGACAACTTCTCCATCGACAACCAGTTGCTCGGCACCTTCGATACCGGGCCGTTCAGCCACACCTTGCTCAGCGGTGTGGATTATCAGCACAGCAAGCGCTCCAACCAGATCCAGACCGGTAACGCGCCGGCGATCAACATCTACGCACCGGACCGCAACGCGATCATCGACACCACGGCGTACACCAGCCTGATGAACACCGCCGACAAGAGCCGGCAACTGGGCGTCTACCTGCAGGACCAGATCAAGCTGGGCAACTGGGTCGCGTCCCTCGGCGGGCGCTACGACTGGGCTAGCCAGGACACCGACAGCCGCACCTACACCGTCGCCAGCAACCGCACCACGGGCGGGTTACAGACCGTGGACGCGGAAGACTTCACCGGCCGCGTCGGCCTCGGTTACCTGTTCGACACCGGGGTGTTCCCGTATATCAGCTACACCGAATCCTTCGTCCCGACCTCCGGCACCGACCGCAGCGGTTCGGCCTTCCAGCCGGAAACCGCCAAGCAGTATGAAGTGGGCGTGAAGTACCAGCCGACTGGCTACGACAGCTACGTCACGCTGTCGGCTTTCGACCTGCGCCGGCAGAACGTGCTGACCACCGATGTGGCGGCGCCGAGTTTCAGTGTTCAGGAGGGTGAAGTCTCTTCACGGGGTATCGAGCTGGAAGGCGTGCTCAAGCCGGTCGAAGGGCTGAACGTGATCGCCTCCTGGACCCTGAACAAGGTCGAGGTGAGCAAGGACAACCCCAACATTGCCGGCGTCAGCAACAAGGGCAAGACCCCGGCCCGCACACCTGAGCACCTGGCCTCGCTGTGGTCCGACTACACCCTGCAATCCGGCCCGCTGGCGGGACTCGGCTTTGGGGCGGGCGTTCGCTATACCGGCTCGACCTACGGCGATGCGCAAAACACCTTTCAGGTGCCGGATTACACCGTGGTCGATGCGATGGTCAGCTACGACTTCGGCAAGGCGGATCGCAGCCTCGATGGCCTGAAGGCGCAGGTGAACGTGAAGAACCTGACCGACAAGTATTACGTCGCCGGTTGCTTCGCCACGGTCGGCTGCCTGCTGGGGGCGGAGCGGAAGGTGACGGCGGATCTGACGTACAGGTGGTGAGCTGACATCATCGCGAGCAAGCTCGCTCCTACAGTTCAGTGCAATCTCTGTAGGCGCGAGCTTGCCCGCGAAGGGCCCACCTCACGCCGAATAAAGCGCCACTGCCTTGCGCAGGTTATCCCGCACATGCTCGCGCAACGCCACCGGCCCCAACACCTCGATATCCGCCGCATTGCTCAACAAAAACAGGCGCAAGCCCTGGCTGTCGAGAAGGTTGCAGGTCAGCTTCCAGTGCTCGGCGCCATCGGCTTGCAACACTTGATCATCGGTCAGCGGGTTCTCCCACAGCCGGTTGTACAGGTTGGCGCCCAAGCGCAATTCCAGGCGGATTTCGCCGTCGCCATGCAAGGTCATCAAGTGCCGCTGGGCCTCCAGCGAATGCACGTCGTAACCCTCGGGGTCGGCGATGTTCACTCGACCCGTGTCGATCGCGACAATCCGGTGCAGCATCAACGCACACAACTCGCCCGGCCCGTTGCTGCCGTATTTGCCGCGCGGTTTTTGCGGGTCGGGTTGATAACCATCGAGCCACTGTTCCTCCGCCACCAGCGCCGATAGATACGTGTTGGAATCCTGGAGGGAGAGGGCCAGCGGCTTGAGCTGATAGACACACAGCGCGTCGTCCGCGTCCCGCGGGCGATAGGTCACTGCCAGTGGCTCGTCGTGGTAGATCGCCTGGTGCAGACGGATCAGCAACGCGGCGTCATAGCGCCCCGGCCGCAGCACCATGAAGCGGGTGCCAGAGGTGATGCGCCGGCCCAGATCAATCCCGCGCGGGGTCTGATGGTTCATCACGCGGATGGCGAAGTTGCGCAGTTCGGTCAGTTGTTCGGTGTGAGTCTTGAGTCCGAAGCGCTCGGCATGATCGAAGATCGCCGACAGGGTCATGGCCTCGATCGGCAGCAGTTTCAGCTCATGCTGGTATTTGCTGATCCGCCACAGGATCGGCAGGCCGTTGCCCTGTTCCTCAGGCTGCACCACGCCTTTTCCTTCGAGCCATTCGAGGTCGCGATTGATGGTTTTCAGCGAGCCGGACCATTCGCTGTCAGCGCCGTGCATCAGTTTGAGCAGGGTCGAGGCGGGTTGCGCTTGCTGCTGGCGGCCCAGCGCCTGGAGAAGCCGCTCGCGGCGAATTTCAAAATTTTTCATCGAATCTGGCGGACCTGGACAAAAAGTGGGAAGGCTGGCTGTTTTCATACCCGGGCTGACAGGCGATAGTGCCTGCGCCAGCCCACAGGAGCATCACATGAAGCGTCAGTCCTACCTCGCTGCTACTCACGTTGCCGGTTTTATCGACTGGTTGGCCACCGAGCTTGAATCGGTTTCGCTGTTCCGCCACCAATACGTCGACCGCCGCAAGGCGTCCATCTGGCAGTGCAGCGACCTGTTCGACGCCTTCGAAGGCTACCGCTGGAACCACCCCGGCAACGAGCGCCTGGGCTACGACGCCGGCGACTGCCCACGCAGCAACGCCATCGCCCTCGATGCTCTGCGCCATGATCTGCTGGCGGCCAGCGGCGATGACGAGCGCAGCCTGCTGGCCTCGCTGGACGTGATGGCCTGGGGCGGCGTCAGCGCCCGCAATGCCGACTGGCTCAAGACCAACGAGCACGGCCTGGCGCAGACCCTGCACACGGTCAAGGCGGCGCTCGACGCCGGCGATTCGCAAGCGCCGGTACTGCGCGACAAGGGCTTGCGCTTCAACTCCGGGATGACCAAGGTCTACTCGCTGCTCTGTGAAGACTTCCTGATCTACGACAGCCGCGTGGCGGCGGCGCTGGGCTGGCTGGTGGTCAAGTACTGCAAGGCCAAGCACCTGGCCTGGGTGCCGGCCGAGTTGTGCTTCCCCTGGGCGGCGGCCAAGGAGGGGGTCAACAGCGCCTCGCCGAAGCAGCGCAATCCGGGCAACCCGCAACTGCAGTTCAAGCGCCTGCGCGCCGGGCATCACCATGCGCTGTGGAACCTGCGGGCAAGCTGGCTGCTCAGTGCGGTGCTGGCGCATCCGGCGGCGGCGGACAGCCGTTTCAATCGAGTGACCGGGCCGGTTACGCCTTTGCGAGCGCTGGAAGCCGCGTGTTTCATGATCGGCTATGACCTGGGCACGGACGACGGTGTGCAGGAATACAGCGACGAATTCGCCCAACGGATTCTGACGGTCGCGGAAGAGGACTGTGTCGAGATCGACGCCGATGAGCTGATCGGGCAACTGGATGAAATGATCAAGGCGGCGCGGGAGAACAACAGCGGGCGGGTCTGAAGCGTGAGGCGAGAGGGGCCGTGTTGGCGGCCCCCACGCCTCGATTCAGAAGCTGTATTTCACATTGAACATCACGTTGCGCGGGTCACCGTAGTAGGCGGTGTTGTAGTTGCCGATACCGCTGTAATACACCCGGTCGAACAGGTTGTTGAGGTTCACCGTGCCTTTGAACTCGTCAGTGAAATCGTAGCTGGCCAGCAGGCCAACCACCGCGTAGCTGCCGCGGTTGAGTTTCTGCGGCCCGACCTGCTCGTCGAAGCTGTCGTCGATAAAGAAGCTTGCGCTCTGCCACTGCACATTGCCGCCGACGGTGGCCTTGTTCAGCGCGCCGGACAAGCGATAGCTGGTGGCGGCCTTGAGCAGGTGCTGCGGCTGGGTGGCGGCAACCCGCACATGGTCGGCGTCATAGGATGCCTGGTAGACGTAGCCGGCATTGACATTCCAGCCCGGCAGCAACTCGCCGGCGATTTCCAGCTCCACGCCATTGGTGGAAGCGCCCGACACCGGACGCATCTCGGCATTGCCCGCGCTGTTGGTCCGGCCGGTGCTTTCGGCGAGGTTGTCCTGCTTGAGCTGGAACAGCGCCAGGCTGGCATTCAGGCGGCCGTCGAAGTACTCGCCCTTGATCCCCACTTCATAGCTTTCGCCGGTCAGCGGGTCGATCGGCTTGTCGTTGGCGTCCTTGTTGTACGGCTGCGGCTTGAAGATGTCGGTGTAGCTGGCGTAGACGGTGTACTGCTCGTTGAGGTCGTAGGTGATGCCGGCGTAAGGGATGACTTCGCCGCTGTTGTGGGTCGGGTAGCTGTTGGTCCGGCCAAGCGCGTTGAGGCTGCTCAGGGTCCAGTCATAGTCGTTGACCCGGGCACCGATGATCACGTTGAAGGCATCAGTGGGTTTGAGTACCACGGCCGCGTAGCTGACCTTCTGCGTGGCATCGATTTTCTGCGTCGACCACCACGCCCAGTCGGTCGGGTAGGTGGCGTTGTTGTTCCAGGTGAACGGGTTGACGGTCTCGTCGGTGGTGCCGTCGGTGCGGCGTGATTCGGCGTCGGTCTTCGAATAGTTGTAGCCGACCACCAGTTCATGTTCGCGGCCAAAAAGCTGGAATGGCCCCTTGGCGTAGACGTCGAAGGACTTTTCCTCGGTGTCGGTATCGAACTTCGAGGCGCCGCCGTAATAGAAACCGTGGTCGATGGTGTTGGTGGCCGGGTCGATGTGCGCGGCCGACAGCCCGGCGAGGATTTCCCGCGATTTGTACTTGCGGTAGGTGGCGGTGGCCTTGAGCATCCAGTCGTTGTCCAGGCGGTGCTCGATGCCGACGAAGCCGCGCGAAGTGTCCTGGTTGCGGTAGGCCCACTTGTCCGCCGGGTTGCTGGAGCGCGACAGATCGACCCGCCGGCCATCGCTGTAGAACACCGGCAGGTGGGCGTTGCTGGTCGCGTCGTTGCTGTTCTTCTGGTAATCGAAACCGGCACTGAGGGTGGTGGCGTCGTTCAGGTCGGCTTCGAGGATGCCGTAGAACACCTGCTGCTCGCCTTTCTGGTAGTCGATGAAGCTGTCGTGCTGCTCGCTGCCGGCGACCAGCCGCCCGCGCAGGGCGCCGCTGTCCACCAGCGGGCCGGACACATCCAGCTCGGTGCTGTAGCGGTCCCAGGACCCGGCGCCCGCGCCGACATGGCCCTGGAATTCACGGGTCGGGCGCTTGCGCACCAGATTGATCACCCCGGACGGATAACCGATGCCGTTGACCAGGCCGGTGGCGCCCTTGAGCACTTCGACGCGGTCGTAGATCAGCGAGTTGCCGATGCTGTAGTTGTCGCGCACGTTGCCGCCGTCGGTGCTCAGGCTGGGAATGCCGTCGTACTGGAAGGCCTGGATTTCGAAGCCGCGGGAATAGTAGGTGTAGCCCTCGGAGTTCTCGCGGTTGACGGTGACGCCGGGGGTTTGTTGCAGCACCGAGGCGAGGTTGACCAGGCCCTGGTCGTCCATCTGCTGGCGGGTCACCACGCTGACCGATTGCGGCGTCTTGCGCAGCGACAGGTCCATGCGCGTGGCCGAGGCGCTCTGGCCGACGGTGTAGGCGCCGGTGCCTTCGGAGGTCGCGCCGAGGGCGGCGCTGTTGATGGTGGTAGCGCCCAGTTCCAGCGAGCCGTCCGCTTTAGGCAGTGGCCGCAATGCGTAGCTGCCGTTGCTCTGCGGCAGCGCTTGCAGGCCGCTGCCCTGCAGCAGAATGGCGAAGCCTTGGGCGACGCTGTAGCGCCCGTCGAGGCCAGCGGACTGGCGGCCCTCGGTCAAGGCGGCATCGAACGAGATGGCGGTGCCGGACGCCGAACCGAAGGCGGCGAGCACCGAGGTCAGGCTGCCGGCGGCAATCCGGTAATGCTGCTCGGCGCTGACTTCGGCGGCGCTGACGACGCCTGGCAGGCTGCCGACGGCAATGGCGCAAAGCCCGAGGCGAATGGCCACGGCCACGGGGTTCAGCAGGCGTGCGTGTGGGTACTTCATGGTGTTCCTCCCCCAAATGAGGCCGTGCAAACGGCACTTGTCGAGGGATTGGCCGAGCAGGAAAGGCAAATCGTGCAACGCCCCTGAAATTATTTTTCGCGCCGGGCGATCACGCGCCGGCGGGCAGCACCGTGACCCAGTAATCGCTGCGCCGCACCACCCGCAGGCCGAAGCCGCTTTCCAGCGCCGCCAACGCGCGGTTGGTGTCGTCCAGCGGGAAGGCGCCGGAAATCTTCAACCCGGCGATGGCCGGATCGCAACGCAGCCAGCCATGGCGATAGCGCGACAGCTCGGCGAGCAGATCGCCCAACGGCCGCTCGATGGCAATCAGGCTGCCGTTGCGCCAGGAGGCGACCGTGGCGTCGCTGGTCCTGGCCGCGCCGAGGCTGGTGCGGTCGAAGCGTACCTGCTGGCCGGCTTCCAGGCGTAGTACTTGCGGGCTCAGCGCCGGGCGCACTTCCACGGCTTTTTCCAGCACCGCGACCTCGCACCAGGCGTCGTCGCTTTGCACCGTGAAGCGCGTGCCGAGGGCGCGGACCTGGCCTTGTGCGGTCTCCACCAGGAAGGGCCGAGCCAGTGAGTCCGCCGCGGTCTCTACCAGCAGCCGGCCGCTGAGCAGGCGCAACAGGCGGCGGTCGTTGTCGAACGCCACATCCAGTGCCGAATGGCTGTCGAGCAGCAGCGAACTGCCGTCGGCCAGCGTCAGACGGCGTTGCTCGCCGACGCCGGTGTGGTAGCTGGCGGTCATCGCCACGCGCCAGTCGCTGTCCCAGGTCCGCCAGCCCAGCGCACCGACTCCGGCCAACACCAGCAACTGGCGCATGACCCGCCTGCGTGTCTGCCCGGCGTTGCGCAGCGCCGAGGCAGCGACCTTGCCCGGTACGCCTTCGACCATCCGCCGCACCTGTTCGACCTGCAGCCATGCCTGGCGATTCAGCGGATCGGCGTTGTGCCAGAGCTGCCATTGCTGGCGCTCGGCCTCGGACTCGCAGCCCGACGACAGCCGCGCGTACCACTGCGCCGCGCTGCGCAGGGCATCGCGTTCGGCCGGGTCGAGGACGGGGCGCGGCTCGCTCACAGCAACCCCATCTGCATCAGGCAGCAATGCTCGACGGCCTTGGCCATGTGGTTGTTCACCGTGCGCAGGGAAATGCCCAGGCGCGCGGCGATCTTCGGGTAACTCAGGCCCTCGAACTGGGACAGGATGAAGGTCTGCTTCACCGTGTCACCGAGGGCATCAAGCATGCGGTCGATCTCCACCAGCGTCTCCAGGACGATGGCCTGTTCTTCCTGAGAGGGATGCTCACGCTCGGGCAGGGCGGCGAGGGCTTCGAGGTAGCTGTGCTCCAGTGCGCGGCGGCGGAACAGGTCGATCACCAGGCCCTTGGCCACGGTGCTCAGGTACTGCCGCGGCTCGCGGATATCCAGGGCCTGACGCGCCTTGATTACCCGCACGAAGGTGTCCTGGGCCAGGTCGGCGGCATCGCTGCTGTTGTCCAGACGCTTGCGCAACCAGCCACGCAACCAGCCGCAATGGGTGGCGTAGAGGTCATGGACGGCGGAACGCAGGGCGATATCGTCGGCGGGCATGAGAAAACATCACTAATGAGAATTGGTTGCAATTCTCACCTTGTTGTCGCGGGGTTTGCAATGACTTGTTACGGCTATTGAGCCGGGAGGGAAATGGTCCTAGGGTTGACGGCCACCATCGACATGGAGACCGACATGGCACAACAGATAGTGCTCCTTCCAGGCATCGGCAACTCCGGTCCCGGGCACTGGCAGCGGATTTGGGCAGACAGCGACGCCGGCATGACGCTGATCGACGGGCAGGACTGGGACCAGCCGGTACGCGAGCAGTGGGTCGAGAACCTCGACAGGACACTGCGCCGTATCGGCCCCGAGACGATTCTGGTGGCGCACAGCCTCGGCTGTCTGCAGGTCATTCATTGGGCGCAGGCGCGCGATGTACAGATTGCCGGTGCAATGCTGGTGGCACCACCAGACCCGCAAGGACCTACGTTTCCGTCGCAGGCGTCAGGGTTCGGCGACCTGCCGATGCAGCGTTTGGCATTCCCCACGCTCGTGGTGGCCAGCAGCGATGATCCCTACGCCAGTCTGGATTTCAGCCGGCACTGCGCCGAGGCGTGGGGCAGCCGTTTCGTCGAGGTGGGCGCACGCGGGCACATCAATGGCCAGAGCGGACTGAGCGACTGGGCGCAGGGCAGGGAACTGCTGGATGCACTGAGGGTTTCGGCGGCGGGCTGATTTTCGAATGAATCTCTGCCTGTTCGGGGTGGTCACAAAAATGTCGACCATCCCCAATCGAGCCCGCAGGGCAGAGAGGTATTCATGAGCAATGATGAACTGGAGCGTGAAGTCCTGACCCGTTTGTTGCACGCGCACCCGGAAGGACTGGGCAAGGAAATTCTCGACAACTACCGCGGTGAAAAGGCCGTGGCCGGGACGCTCAAACACCTGCAGGAACGCAATCTGATCCACGGCAATCCGGTGACGGTGCAGGACCATGAACCGTCGGTGACCTTTCCGATCAAGCTGACCAGTGCCGGCGTCGATGCCGCGCGGCGGGCGGATGGAGCAGGCGCTCAGGGACGTTAATCGTTGCAGCGACCGCGACGGTCCGGCGCCCCCAAACCGTCGCGGTTGCCTGCGCTGTTACAGCACCGGCGTACGCGGCGGAATCATCCGCCGGTTGCCGGTGGCCTCGAACGCCGCGCCCAGGCGCAGCAGGTTCGAGTCGTCATAGGCGCGACCGGCGAAGGTCAGCCCCACCGGCATGCCGATATCGGCCATCACGCCCATCGGCACGGTGACGGTCGGCACGCCGAGGTGGCGAATCGCGAGGTTGCCGTTGGCGACCCAGACGCCGTTGCTCCAGGCGATATCCGCCGACTCGGGATTCACATCGGCATCCGCCGGGCCAACATCGGCCACGGTGGGGAACAGCACCGCGTCCAGCTTCAGCTCATCCATCCAGTCTTCCAGGTCGATCTTGCGGGTCTTCTCCAGGCCGCGCAGACCGTCCGGCACGGTGCTGATTTCGTTCCACGGGGTGATGCCGCGCTGGGCCATCTTCACGTATTCGTCCATGCCGGCAGCAAGGTCGCCTTCGCGGTTGGGCAGGGTGCCGGGGTCGTGCGGGAAGATCTTCGGCCCGTCCACATCCACCAGGCGATTGAGCTTCGGATCGCCGTTGGCCTGGAGGAAATCGTCGAAGGCCCAGGCGGTCAGGTCCCACAGTTCATGGTGGAGGAATTCCGGCGAGACGATGCCGCGGTTGAACACGGTCGGCGCGCCGGGGCGGTCGCCTTCGCAGTTGGATACCAGCGGGAAATCCACTTCGATCACTTCGGCACCGGCCGCTTCCAGGGCCTGGCGCGCCTGCTTCCACAGGTCGATGACCGAGGCGCGGGTGTTGATGCGCTGGCCGGTCGGGCCGCCAATGCCTGGTGCTTCCGAGGTGCCGGCCAGTTCATCGGCATTGATGTACATGCGCGGCACGCCCAGGCGTTTGCCGGCCAGGGCGCCGGCGCCCACCGCCAGTTCCTGATAAGAGATCGGACGCACCGAGGCGACGCTCGGGATCGGCACCCAGGTTTGCAGGCGCCACAGGTCGCCGCGGGTGTCCTTGTCTTCGGCGACCACTACGTCGAGCACTTCGAGCAGGTCAGCCATGGTCCGTGCATAGGGCACCACCACGTCCATGGTCGGCGTCAGCGGCCAGTTGCCGCGAACCGAAATCACCCCGCGCGACGGGGTGTAGGCGCACAGGCCGTTGTTCGAGGCCGGGCCGCGACCGCTGGACCAGGTTTCTTCCGCCAGGCCGAACGCCGAGTAGCTCGCAGCGGTGGCAGTACCGGCACCGTTGGACGAGCCGGAGGCGAACGGCGCGGTGAGGTAAGCGGCGTTGTACGGGCTTTCGGCGCGGCCATAAACGCCGCGCTGCATGCCGCCGTTGGCCATGGGCGGCATGTTGGTCTTGCCCAGGCAAATCGCCCCGGCAGCCCGCAGGCGCTCAATGGTGAAGGCGTCGCGATAGGCCACCAGCTCGGCGAACGCCGGGCTGCCGGACGCGGCGGTCAGGCCCTTGACCAGATAGCTGTCCTTGGCGGTGTAGGGAATGCCGTCCAGTGGGCCGAGGGTTTCACCCCGGGCGCGGCGGGCGTCGGAGGCTTCGGCTTCCTTGAGGATTTCGGGGTTGCGCACCACCACCGCATTGAGTGCGGTGGGCGTGTCGGCGCCGTCGTAGGCATCGATCCGGGCAAGGTAGGCCTTGACCAGTTCAACTGCGGTGGTTTGCCCGGATTCGAGCGCGGCACGCAGTTGGGCAATGGAAACTTCGGTGACCTCGATCATGCAGCTTGCTCCGGTGACTGACAGGTAACAGGGAAAGTGCTTCCCTCACGCAGGGACATCAGGCTTTTCAAATTGTTATCTCGTTCGATACCCCGTTGTGCGGCTTTACGCAACAGGGCGGCCTAAAGTGGGCGATATATTTAACACTTGGCGATGAACAAGGGAATGGGGACTACGCCAGACCTGATGATTTTGGCGATAAAGGGCAGCTTTCGCTATTTGGAGGTGTAGAAAAATACGAACAGTCGAACGCTGTCTGCCGAGGCATCAGGATCATTCAGAAGGGAGGGTGAAACAGAAGAAGAAAATGGCAGGGGCGGCTGGATTCGAACCAACGCATGGCAGGATCAAAACCTGCTGCCTTACCGCTTGGCGACGCCCCTGTTGCGACGGATGAAAGAACATCCAGATGCAGAATCCTGCTGTTTGCGAAGACGATTTCGCGATGAACCTAGTGGTCCGTTGCAGGATGGGCGGCAATTTATCAACTTTTGTTACGTCTGTGAAGCCCCTTTTAAAACGAAAGGGGTTTTAAAACAGCGACTTAGTTTGCGGGTCACCGTCATTGGCACCGGCGAAAAGCCAACAGCATCGCGTTGGCGTCCTCAGTTGGGGTAGGGTTGCGGACCGCATCTAGCGAAATTTCCCACATCCCCAAGGAAGGAGAGCGATCGTGTTCCCATTGGATATCTGGCTGGCCTACACCGCTGCCTGTCTGCTGCTGGTGATTTCCCCCGGTCCCGACAACCTGCTGGCGATCGGTCGCGGTCTGAGCCAAGGGCGGCTGGCGGCGATCGTCTCGGGGGTAGCGTCGGGGGCCGGCATTCTCTTCCACACCACCACCGCGGCATTGGGCCTGACCCTGTTGATGCAGACGTCGGCGGTAGCGTTCTGGGTCGTCAAGATCATCGGTGCCGGTTACCTGCTCTGGCTGGGCATCAAGGTGCTGCGCTCGCGCAACCTGATCAACTTCGCGCCGGCAGCCCGGCAGCCGCTGCGCAACATCTTCCTCACCGGTTTTCTGTCCGCAGCGCTCAACCCGAAGCCGGGCCTGTTCGTGCTGGCCTTCATTCCGCAGTTCGTCAATCCACAACTGGGTTCGGTGACGCTGCAGATGTTCGTTTATGGCGTGTGGTTCGCCGCGCTGACGGCGGTGGGCTTTGCGCTGATGGGGGTGTTCGCCACCGCGCTGACCCAGTCGCTGCGCCAGCGGCCACGGCTGGTCAACGGCCTGAATGTCGGAGCAGGGGTGACGTTCGTTGCCTCGGGTGTCTCGGTGGTGGCGCTGACCCAGAAATAAATCCTGCCCTCGGTTTGGCACGCGACTGAAGACTGCCCGGGAATTTTCGTTCAAGGGGTGTGTCGCATCTCCCACGGGCCACTTTACGTGGCCCCATCGCGTCGCTCTAATAGCAAACCCGCGGCTCGGGCTGGCCCGCGCCGGTTTTCCGCATTACACAAGGAACAGTGACCGTGATCATTGGCATCGATCTGGGTACGACCAACAGTCTGGTCTCGGTATGGGACGGCGAGTCCGCGCGCCTGCTGCCCAACGCTCTTGGCAATTATCTGACGCCCAGCGTCGTCGGCCTCGACGACGAGGGCCAGTTGGTGGTGGGCGATATCGCCCGCGAGCGCCTGCAGACTCACCCGCAATTGACCACCGCGCTGTTCAAGCGACACATGGGCAGCGGCCGCGAAACCCGCCTCGGCCAGCGCGCCTATCGCCCCGAAGAACTGTCGGCGATGCTGCTGCGTAGCCTCAAGGCGGATGCCGAGCGGGCACTTGGCGAGACGGTCAGCGAAGCGGTGATCAGCGTGCCGGCCTATTTCAGTGACGCCCAGCGCAAGGCCACGCGCATTGCCGGCGAGCTGGCGGGGCTGACCGTCGAAAAGCTCATCAACGAACCGACTGCCGCCGCCCTGGCCTATGGGCTGCATCAGCGGGACGAAAGCACCTTCCTGGTCTTCGACCTGGGCGGCGGCACCTTCGACGTGTCGGTGCTGGAGCTGTTCGAAGGGGTAATGGAAGTGCGCGCCAGTGCCGGCGACAACTTCCTCGGCGGCGAAGATTTCGACGACAGCCTGGTGGCGTACTTCGTCGCGCGGATCGGCGCGAAAGACCTGCCAGACGTCAATCGCCCGGAACTGGCCCAGCGTTTGCGCCGTGAAGCGCAGCGTGTCCGCCATGCCCTGGGCCACGCCAGCGAAGCGCGTTTCAACCTCAGTGACGACGGCCGCGAATGGCACCTCGACCTGACCCAGGACGACCTCGCCACGGTGGTTCGTCCCTTGCTCGACCGTCTGCGCGCGCCCATCGAACGAGCGCTGCGGGACGCCCGGATCAAGGCGGCGGAACTGGACGAGGTGCTGCTGGTGGGCGGCGCCACGCGTATGCCGCTGGTGCGCAAGCTGGTGGCGTCGCTGTTCGGGCGCATTCCCTCCATGCAATTGAACCCGGACGAAGTGGTCGCCCAGGGCGCGGCGATCCAGGCGGCGCTCAAGGCCCGCGATGCTTCGCTGGAAGAAGTAGTGCTGACCGATGTCTGCCCCTACACCCTCGGGATCGAGACCTCGGTGCAGGTGGCGCAGGGTTATCAGAGCGGGCATTACCTGCCGATCATCGAGCGCAACAGCGTGGTGCCGGTGAGCCGTTCGCGGGTGGTGTCCACCTTGAGCGATGGCCAGGAGCATGTGCGGGTGCGCATCTTCCAGGGTGAAGGCCGGCTGGTGCAGAACAACATTTTCCTCGGCGAACTGGATATCCCGGTGCCCAAGCGCCGGGCCGGCGAAGTCGACCTCGACGTGCGCTTCACCTACGACAACAACGGCCTGCTGGAGGCCCAGGTGCACCTGCCGATCAATGGCGAGACGCGCACCCTGGTGATCGAGAACAACCCCGGCGTACTGGACAAGAACGAAATCGCCCGGCGCCTGGCTGACCTGCAGCAATTGAAGGTCCATCCCCGCGATCAGCAGACCAACACCTTGCTGTTGGCGCGACTGGAGCGCCTGTATCAGGAGCACCTCGGCCATCGCCGCGAGCACATCGCGCAACTGGCCCAATACTTCCAGCAGGCGCTGGAAACCCAGGATGAACATCAGGTGCGCAAGGCCTACAGCAGCGTTGCCGAGCACCTGGCGCAGATCGAGCAGGAGGGCTGAGGGTTCATGAGTCATTGGCAATTGCTGGACCTGACCCCCGAAGCGGACGAGCGTGCGGTCAAACGCGCCTATGCCCGGTTGCTCAAGATTCATCGTCCTGACGAAGATGCAGCGGCCTTTCAGCAACTGCGCGAAGCCTACGAAACCGCGTTGGCCGAGCTGCGTTGGCGGGCGCAGTGGGAGGAGGAAGAACAGGACGAGGCACCGGAGCCGCAGCCGGTGCTGGCCGCAATCGATGAAGGCGGGGCGTTGTCAGTCGCGCCCGCACCCGCGCCGGTTCGGGCTGCGCCGGAGGAACCGGACTATGCCGCATACGTTCGCGCCATTCCGGAGCCGGTTATCTCGATGGGGCAAATTCGTCAGTGGTTCGCCGAGGGCCACGAGCATCGGCTGCTGTCGGTATTGCCGCAGATTCTCGCCAGCGAATGGATGCTGTCGTTCGATCGCCGGCAATGGTTCGAGGAGCAACTGCTGGACTGCCTGGAGCATGAGGGCCATTGGTCCCCCGCGTTCTTCGATCAGTTGGCCGCGCGTATGGACTGGAGCGATGCCAAGGGTCATATCCCCTGCTCGGGGGCGCGCTGGCGCCACCTGATGGACTTGCGTGCGGCAGCGTTCGAGGTGGACCGCGTGCGGCGTGACGTGCAGAGCCCAAACCCGGACGCGGTGCTGTCGTTCCTGTTCGTGCGGCAAAGCGATCTCGACCGACGGCAACTGGCCGATGGCATGGACGCGGGCCAGTGGGCGCATTGTCAGCAAGTGGCGGAAAGCTTCGAACAGCGCAATCCGACAACGCTGCAGCGGTTGGGACTTGAACTGGTGGATGACTGGCGGGCGTGGCTGCCGCGCACGGCGGTGCCGTTCTGTCTCTATTTGTGGTTGCTTGCCAGTGGATTCATCGCGCTGAAACACCTGCCTCTGGCCGAGACCCGACCTTCCGAATACGTCATCCGGGTGGTGGTATCGGGTTTGCTGGCGGCGGCGGGCAGTGTATGGGCTTACGTCATCTGGCGCAGGATCGCCATGTGGCTGACGCGGCTGGACATGCCCCTCAGTCGCGCGGTGTTGCCGGACAGGCTTTATCGCCGGGGCGCGGGCCTGTTGATCCTGCGTCATGTGTTGCCGTGCGCGGCGCTGTCGTGGCTGGCGGCGTGGAATCTGCGGGAACTGTCATCGACTTGGTGGCCGGTGCCGTTGGCGGTGTTTCCGTTGGTGCTGTACCTCGCTAATGCCACCTTGCGGGGTACCATTCCTGCGCCGTGGAGCCGGATGTACCAGGCCATGACGCGGCCGACGGATGAGGCGGGTTGGTGATGTTTCCTGAGGGGTTTGGGGGGTGATCTTCGCGAGCAAGCTCGCTCCTACAGAGTCATCACCAGACTGATTTCGAAGATGCGCCTGTTCATCTCCCGGCGGCACTACCGAGAATCTTCTGCAAAAAAAGCCCTCGCAACCTGACAGTGCGAGGGCAAACGAGTGGAACCCCATTGACGTTGTTGCCTCAGACCCCGTCGACCCGGTACACGCCGATCAGCACTTCACTGTCGCTGACGTCATCGATCGTGCCGACGTGGGTATAGCCCTTTACCCGGCGGAGTCCTGGCGGACGGCACGGTGTGACAGTAGTAATGCATTCATGATCGATTCCTCACGGGTCAGTTGGCTGCCGGGCTTAGCGGGTCGGGCCGGCACGGCTGTTTCAGCAGGCTGTCGCAAGCCGGTTGCGCCGCAGGTATCTGGACGCCCTTGAGTTCACCCAACACCAGCGTCGAAGGGTGCTGCGCGTCATGCAGCAGTTTCGGCTTGGCGGGCAGGGCGAAGGTGTCGAAGCCGTAACCTCCGGTGCGCCCAGGCGCGTCGATCCACAGGCGCACTCTCGAGCCTGCGCGCAACGGATGGGAGAACGGCGGGATTTCCACCCGGCCCAGCACGGGCGTGTCCGGCAGCATCGGTTCGACGGCATCCGGGGTATCCAGCCGCCACGGGCGCAGCGCGGTGGACTTGCCGTCATCCAGTTTGCGTGCCGACATCCGCAGCCAACCGCGCTGGATAAAAACTTCCTGGCCGTCGGGCAGCAACTGGGTGAGGGTGACCTGCACGTCCAGGTCCGGCCCCATCGGCGTCGACAGCCAGAGGTCGGCGCTGCCGGGGCCATAGCTGAGCAGGTCGCGGGTCAGCGGCGCGCTGGTATACGCCAGGCTGCCGTGCTCCCAGCCCGGCTTGAGCTGGCCCCAGGCGTTGTCTTCCTCGTAGGTGTTCACGTCAGGCCCGGCCACCGGGTAGTTGTATTCGTCCGGCTCGCCCTCGGGTTTGCCGCCTTCGATCAGCTTGCCGCCGCCGGCCAGGGCGAAGCGCACTGGGGTGATGTCCAGCGGCAGGCGCTCGCGTTGCAGCGTCCAGCCGGGGGCGGCGGTTTCATTGAGGTCGTGCGGGGTGTCGCGTTGTGCGCTTGCGGTCTCCTGCCAGATTTCGACGTGCGGGGTGCGGTTGAAGCCGTTGTCCTGACCTTTGACGAAGTGATCGAAGAAGGCCACCAGCTTGTCGCGGAAATGCCGGGACTCGTAGAGATCGTGCGGGCCGTTGCTCTGTACGGTCCACAGGTGTTCCGGGCGCACGGTCTCGTGGTAGTAGCCCTCGCGGGCCATGACCGCCTCGTCCTGCCAGGCTTCGAAGGACAGGATCGGCACCTGGATCAGGTGGGTGCGGTCGCGGATGTTGCGCTGGTTGACCCACTCGTCGCGCAGCGGATGGCGAATCAACTGGTAGGTCAGGGCGTGCTTGCCGATGTCCGCCTCGTTCTTCGCCAGTTGGCTCAGGCAGCGGCTGTCGTTTTCGCTGGTGGCGCTGGCCTTGACCGCGGCCCAGCGCTGGTCGAGGTACCAGTGCCAGCCGGTGACGAACTCCGGCGCCGGCACGCCGCCCGGTGCCCAACTGTCGCCGCGGGCATCGCCCAGCACCATGCCGGGGGCGATCGCCTTGAGGCTCGCAGGGCGCTCGGCGGCGGTCATCAGTTGCGACATGCCGGACCAGGACCAGCCAAACATGCCGACCTTGCCGTCGGACCACGCCTGTTTTGCGATGAACTCGATGGCGTCACGACCATCGGTGCCGTAGGCCGGACCGAGGAAATCGAAGGTGCCCTGGGAGCAGCCGGTGCCCCGCGCCTGCACGCCGACCACGGCATAGCCGAGGCTCACCAGTTGCTTGTCGAGGTCGACCGAGAAGGTTTCATCGTCGGCTAGGTAGGCGCTGCCGCCGATGCTGCCGGAGTCGTAGCCGCTGTAGCGGACCAGCACCGGGAAACGGCCCTGGGTGGCCGGCAGCAGCGCCGAATAGCGCAGCTCGGTGCCGTCCGCCGTCTTGATGTAGCCGGTTTCGCGTTTGGCCCAGAAGGGTTGCCATTGACGAGCCGGGGCGGAACTGACGTCCTGGCCGGGAATGTCCTGGGCGGCGTGCGCGGTGCCGCCCAGCAGTGTTGCGGCCGCCAGGCTGGCGGCAATTGCAGTTGTGCGAAAAAGCATGATGAGCACCCTGGGTCAGAAGCGTTTCGAGGCGGAAACCATCAGCGTCGCCGAGCAGATGTCGTCGATGCCCTGGGTGGATTCGCATTCGGCTTTCGAGAGGTCGGTATCGACGTAGGCGAGGCGCCAGGCGACGCCCAGCAGTTCCTTACTCAGCCCCACCTCCCAGTCGCGATAGCCGCTGCGGGTGTTGCCGTCGTGGCTGACATAGACCGGGTCCTTGGCGTCGGAGTAGCCGAGGCGCAGGTCCAGCGTCGACTCCCAGGGTAGGTCGAGGGTGTAGCCGGCCCAGATCACGCCGCGGTCGTCGCCGTAGGGTTTGACGTCACGGGTGTACTTCACGCCCAGCGTGGCGTTCCAGGCCGACAGCGTGCCGATCCACTCGCCGTAGTTGAAGGCGCTCTCCCGCGGGTAGTCGTATTCGTAGTAAATGAGCGAGGCGCTCAGGGTGTCGTTGAAGGCATGCTCGATACCGACGTAATAGTCGTATTCGCGACGGGCATCGCTGTCGAAATCGACGTTGGATGTGAAGATGCCTGCCAGCAGGCCGCTCGAATGGTGAAGGCTGACATCGAACTGCAAGGCCGGTTTGTTAAGGGTTTGCGAGATCCCGCCGGTGCGGTAGTCGCTTATCGCCGCGACCAGCACATCGAGGGTGAAATCCGGGTTCAGCTCCACGGCCTGTGCTGATATGGCCTGGCTCAGCAAGACCGCTGCGCCGAGGCGCACTGTAATCGCTTTCATCTGCTCCGCTCCGTTTATTATTCTTGACGGCAGATTGACGCTTTAATAGTTATTTGTATTACTGATTTTGTTGTGTGAGGCTTGTCGTGCGATGCGTCATTGTCGCCGACATCCTTAATTTATTGGCTTTATGCGGCGTGCCTCTATCCGTCTTGCGCATGAAACGGGTAGATGATTAATAAAATTAACAAATGACCGGGGTAAGACCATGGCGATCAAGGTGCTGGAAGCTCACGAAGTGAGCGAGCATCGTGTGGCGTTGCCGGGCTGGCAGGAGCAGTACACGCAGATGTCGGCGGGCCATTTTCATGGCCGGCTGGGGCATGCGCAGACGGGCGCCGTCGAGCTGTACGAGGAGCACATGAACCTGCGCGTCGAACAGGAATTCCATGCCCCGCCTGATGCCCTGGTGTTCAGCTTCGACATGAGCGATGACGCGCTATACCTGCTCGATGGCCAGACCCGCAATGCCTGGGTCACCCCGGAGAACTACCGCGAGGTGGCGGTGGTGCTGAAGCAGCCGGCGGCCTGGAAGCGTTCTGCCGCGGAGTTTCGCCAACTGGTGTTGCAACCGCTGCGCTCGACCGGCTGCCGCTCGTTCGAAGACTCGCTGAGCGGCGTGCTGGCTGGTGCGCTGGAAGGTCATGTGGACGTCGATGCACCGGGCTTCGCCGAGCAGATTGCCGAGGGTTGCTTCCTGTTGCTGGACGAGGCGCTGGACGTCGGCGCACGCCGGCGTTCGGAGAACCAGGCGCGGCGGGTGGTCGAGCGGGTCAAGGAAGTGGTCAACGATTGCCCGCAGGACAGCTTCGGCGTGCTTGACCTCGCGGAAGCGGCGGGGGTGTCGGTGCGGCATCTGCAGCAATCGTTCATGCGCTACGCGGACATGCCGCCGACGGTCTGGCTGCGCAATCGCCGCTTGAATGCGGTCAGGCGTGATTTGCTGGCGGCAGACCCTGGTCAGGTGACCGTGGCCGAAGTGGCGATGCGCTGGTCGTTCTGGCACCTGGGGCGGTTTTCGCAGTCGTATCACGCGCTGTTCGGGGAGTATCCGAAGGCGACGTTGAAGCGGGGGTAGGCAGGTTCTTTGTGGGGTTTGAGGGCCTCATCGCTGGCAACGCCAGCTCCCACAGGGTTTTGAGCCGGGCACAAAACTGAGGCCTGACACAAAAACCTGTGGGAGCTGGCGTTGCCAGCGATGAGGCCCTCAGAAACAACCACCGACTAACCCATCACCTCCCGCATCCGATACCAAAGCATCCCCAACGCCAACAATGGCGACCTCAACAGTTTCCCGCCGGGAAACGTCAGGTGCGGCACCGCGCTGAACACATCCAGCCCGGTGCTTTGGCCCACGGAAATCCCTTCCGCCAGCAACTTTGCCGTCCAGTGGGTAACGTTCAGCCCATGCCCGGAATAGCCCTGGGCAAAGTACACATTCGGGTGCTGGCTCAGCCGGCCAACCTGCGGGAAGCGGTTGGCGGTGATGCCGATCATGCCGCCCCACTGGTAGTCGATACGCACGTCAACCAGTTGCGGGAAGACCTTGAGCATCTTCGGCCGCATGTAGGCGCCGATGTCTTTCGGGTCGGAACCGGAGTAGTGGCAAGCACCGCCGAACAGCAGGCGGCGGTCGGCGGTCAGGCGGTAGTAATCCAGCCCGACCTTCTGGTCACACAGCGCCAGGTTACGCGGGATCAACTGTGCTGCTACTGCTTCCGGCAACGGCTCGGTGACGATGACGTAGCTGCCCGCCGGCAGCACCTTGCCGCTCAGCTTCGGTTCCAGTTCGTCCAGGTGCGCGTTGCAGCCGAGCACCAGGCTGTCTGCCCGTACCCGGCCGCGGGCGCAATGCACCGTGACCTGGCTGCCGTGCTCGATACGCAGCACCGGGCTTTGTTCGAAGACCTGAACCCCCAGCCGGCTTGCGGCCCGGGCTTCGCCGGTGACCAGGTCCAGCGGGTGCAGGTGCCCGGAGCCCATGTCGATCAGGCCCCCGGCGTAGCAGTCGCTGGCCACCACCTCGTGCATGCGCCCGGGTTCCACCAGTTCGATGGGATGGGCATAACCCGACGCGCGCAAGGCCTTCTGCTCATCGACCATCGCGGCAAATTGCGCCGGGGTGTTGGCCAACTCGCAGAAGCCCCAGCGCAGGTCGCAGTCGATGGCGAATTCGGCGATGCGCTCGGCCACCAGAGTGACCGAGTCTTCGCCGGCACGTTGCAGGTAACGCACACCGTCTTCGCCGACGTACCTGGCAAAGCCGCTGACGTCATGGCCGATGCCGCGGATCAACTGGCCGCCGTTGCGCCCGCTGGCGCCCCAGCCAATGCGCCGGCCTTCCAGCAGCACCACCGAATGACCGCGCAGCGCCAGTTCCAGCGCTGTGTTGACGCCGGTCAGGCCACCGCCGATCACACACACGTCGGCGCGGATTTCGCCGTCCAGCGTCGGGTAGGTGTGGCGGTCGCGCGCGGTGGCGGCGTAGTACGACGCGGTATGTTCGCCGGTTCGATTCATCACGCTGTCCCGGCTCATTGGTTGAACTTGACCTTGCTCCAGCTACGGGTCATCAGCCGCATGATCTTCGGCGATGGCGCATTGGAGATGTACAGCTTGTCGAGCACGGCCTGCGGCGGATAGACCTCGGGATTGTTCAGCGTCTCGGGGTCGATGAAGGCCTTGGAATCGACGTTGGCATTGGGGTAGCCGACGTAGTCGCTGACCTCGGCGATGACCTTGGGCTCAAGCACGTAGTTGATGAACGCGTGGGCCTGGTCGGGGTTTTTCGCGTCGGCGGGAATCGCGATCAGGTCGAACCACAGGTTGCTGCCTTCCTTGGGAATGCTGTACGCGATCTGGATGCCGTTCTTCGCTTCCTTGGCCCGGTTGGCGGCCTGCAGCACATCGCCGGAGAAGCCGAACGCCGCGCAGATATTGCCGTTGGCCAGGTCCGAGATGTACTTGGACGAATGGAAATAGGTCACGTAGGGGCGCAGCTCCAGCAGCCGTTTTTCGGCCTTGGCGTAGTCGGCCGCGTTGGTGCTGTTGGGGTCCAGGCCCAGGTAGTTGAGGATGGACGGGATCAGCTCGTCGGCTGAGTCCATGAAGGCCACGCCGCACTTCTGCAGCTTCTTCAGGTTCTCGGGTTCATACAGGACAGACCAGGAGTCGATATGGTCGACGCCGAGCACTTCCTTGACCTTCTCGACGTTGTAGCCGATGCCGTTGGTGCCCCACAGGTAGGGCACCGAATGCCGGTTGCCGGGATCGTTCTGCTCCAGCAGCTTGAGCAGAGCCGGGTCCATGTGCTTCCAGTTGGGCAGCTTGCTGCGGTCCAGCTCCAGGAACACTCCGGCGTCAACCTGACGGGTGAGGAAGTGGTTGGAGGGCACGACCACGTCATAGCCGGTCTTGCCCGCCAGCAACTTGCCTTCCAGGGTCTCGTTGGAGTCGAACACGTCGTACACCGGCTTGATTCCGGTGCTGCTCTGGAAACCGGTCAGCGTGTCGGGCGCGATGTAGTCGGTCCAGTTGTAGATGCTCACGCTCGGCTGCGCCAGTGCAGCCAGCGGCAGCGCCAGCAAGGTGAAGGGCGCAAGGCGTTTCAACAGATTCATAGCGGCTCCTGTCCATCCTGTTGTTGTTTTTCGAAGGCGTGTGCTCGCGTCAGACGCTCAGCAGCAGGAACTCCCGTTCCCACGAGCTGATCACGCGCTTGAAGTTCTCGTGCTCGGTGCGCTTCACCGCGACGTAGCCCTGGACGAACTTGCGCCCGAGGTACTGTTCCAGCACCGCGCACTCTTCCATGGCCGCCAGTGCGTCTTCGATGGTGACCGGCAGACGCAGGCTGCGGCGCTCGTAGGCGCGACCCTGGACCGGCGCGCTCGGCTCGATCCGCTCGACCATGCCGAGATAGCCGCACAGCAGGCTGGCGGCGATGGCCAGGTACGGGTTGGCGTCGGCGCCGGGCAGGCGGTTTTCCACGCGCATGGCTTCAGGCGAGGAGGGCGGCACACGCAGGCCGGCGGTGCGGTTCTCTTCACCCCACTCGACGTTGACCGGCGCCGAGGTGTCCGGCAGGAAGCGACGGAACGAGTTCACGTTCGGCGCGAACATCGGCAGCACCTTGGGAATGTACTTCTGCAGGCCGCCGATGTAGTGCAGGAACAGCTCGCTCATCGAGCCGTCTTCATTGACGAAGATATTGCGGCCCGACTCGCTGTCCACCAAGCTTTGGTGGATGTGCATGGCGCTGCCCGGCTCATCGGTGATCGGCTTGGCCATGAAGGTCGCCGCCACGTTGTGCTCGAGCGCCGCCTCGCGCATGGTGCGCTTGAACACGGTGATCTGGTCGGCCAGCGACAGCGCGTCGCCGTGGCGGAAGTTGATCTCCATCTGCGCCGGGCCGTCTTCGTGGATCAGCGTGTCGAGGTCCAGGCCCTGGGCTTCGCACCAGTCGTAGACGTCCTCGAACAGCGGATCGAATTCGTTGGCGGCATCGATCGAGAAACTCTGCCGGCCGCTTTCCGGGCGACCGGAGCGGCCGATCGGCGCTTCCAGCGGGAAGTCCGGGTCGCTGCTGCGTTTGGTCAGGTAAAACTCCATTTCCGGCGCGACGATCGGCGTCCAGCCCTTGTCCTTGTAGAGCTGCAGCACGCGCTTGAGCACGTTGCGCGGCGACAGCTCGACCGGGTTGCCCTGCTTGTCGTAGGTGTCGTGAATCACCATCGCGGTGGGCTCGATGGCCCAGGGCACCAGGAACACCGCGTCGGCATCGGGGCGGCAGAACATGTCGATATCCGCCTCGTCCAGCAGGCTGTAGTAGATGTCGTCATCGACGAAATCGCCGGTAACCGTCTGCAACAGCACGCTTTCCGGGAGGCGCATGCCGCCTTCGCCGAGGAACTTGTTGGTGGGGGATATCTTGCCGCGGGCGATGCCGGTGAGGTCACTGACAATGCATTCGACTTCGGTGATCTGGTGTTGCTTCAGCCAGGTGGCCAGCTGATGCGCGGGGGTGTTCATGCAAACCTCTAGCGGGTAGTTGTTTAGGCACTCGAAGGCAGGCGACCGAGTGGGTGGTCGGTGCCGACGGGGCTAGTGTTCGCTGGAGGCGGGGGGCGGTTCTATCCGTTTTGTGCAGGAATGGCGGGTGTCGATGAAATGGCAAGTTCGTTCAAGCGTGCCGCGGCGCGAGCCGGGTAGACTGCTGCGCTCGCCCATCAGCAAGGAGTGTTCGCGATGATCACCTGCCACGTCCGTTACGTAATCGACCCCTATCAGATCCCGGCGTTCGAAACCTACGCACGCCTGTGGATCAAGCTGGTAGAGCGCATGGGCGGCCAGCACCACGGTTATTTCCTGCCCGCCGAGGGCGCCAACAATATTGCCTACTGCCTGTTCAGCTTTGCGGGATTGGCGGAGTACGAGCATTACCGCAAGCAGGCCGAGGATGACC
Organism: Pseudomonas sp. Marseille-P9899; assembly: GCF_903166565.1. Lineage (NCBI taxonomy): Bacteria > Pseudomonadati > Pseudomonadota > Gammaproteobacteria > Pseudomonadales > Pseudomonadaceae > Pseudomonas > Pseudomonas sp. Marseille-P9899. The sequence continues at coordinate 505,417 of NZ_CAESCG010000004.1, read as the reverse complement.
CGGAATGTGTGGCAGCAGTGGCGTTGGCGCTGGAGAAAAAATTCATTGTCAGCTACGAACGGAGCTTTTTGCGGCCGGTGCTGGGTTGATCCGGGCCGGGTGGAGCGAGATGGGCCGTGGAGGCGCAACGTAAGAGCGTTTGTGCCTGTTTTGTGGATCTTCGCGAGCAAGCTCGCATCAGCCAGGCACTGACGGAGGCGTTGCTGGCAGGAATGATGGCGCCGCTCGCCGGCGGCTAGCCCGGTGATCCCGGTGGGAAGTGTGGGCATCTATACCTCTCGCAGGCAAACACAGCGGTTTGACGCGAAACCTGTGGCCATCGCCGGCAAGCCGACGATGGCGTTTGAAGCCCCAATCAATCAGGACCGGCTCAACACCCGCCCAGCCTCGACAGCCTCATGCTGCCTTGCGCGCATCACGCCCAGCAGCACGGTCACTCCCGCCAGGGCCAGGGTCGCCGTCACTTCCATCCGGTGCTCCGGCATGACGAACATCACGCCCAGCGCAAACACGATGAAGGCGATCACTGCCAGGGTCAGCCACGGGAACAGCCACATGCGAAATTCCGGCAGCTTGCCTTCGCGGCGCAGGATGCCGCGCATGCGCAGTTGCGAGCAGGCGATCACCAGGTACACCAGCAGGGCGATGGAACCCGAGGTGGCCAGCAAGAACTGGAACACATGGGCCGGGGCGAAGTAGTTCACCACCGTGGTGACCATGCCGATCAGCGTGCTGACGATGACTGCCGCTCGCGGCACGCCGCGAGACGAGGTGCGCTGGATGAACCCCGGCGCATCACCGCGCTTGGCCAGTGAGAAGACCATCCGCGACGAGATGTAGATCGACGAGTTCAGGCAACTGGCGACCGCCACCAGCACCACGCCGTCCACCAGCAGCTTGGCGTAGGGAATCTGCATGATTTCCAGCGCGCGCTGGTAGGAACCCTGCAGCGGCAGCAGTGGGTCGTTCCACGGCACGATGGAGATGATCACGAAGATCGACAGCAGGTAGAACACGCTGATGCGCCAGATCACCGAACGGGTGGCGCGGGCGATGTTGCCGGCGGGGTTGCTCGATTCCGAGGCGGCGATGGTTACCGCTTCGGTGCCCATGAAGCTGAACATGGTGGTCAGCAGCGCGCCGATGATCGCCGCCCAGCCGTTGGGCACGAAGCCGCCCTGGGTGTCCAGCAACTGCTTCAGGCCGCTCACCTCGCGGCCCGGCAAACCGCCGAGCAAGGCGTAGAAGCCGAGTCCGATGAAGGCGACGATGGCGATGATCTTGAGCATGGCGAACCAGAACTCGAACTCGCCGTACTTGCCGACACTGGCAAGGTTGGTGGTGGTCAGCGCCACGGTCAGGCCGAGGGCGAACAGCCAGGCATCGACCTGCGGGAACCAGGCGTTGAGCACTACGCCGGCGGCGATGGCTTCGATCGGGATCACCAGCACCCAGAACCACCAGTACAACCAGCCGATGCTGAACCCGGCCCAACGGCCGATGGCCTTGTCGGCGTAAGTGGAGAAGGAGCCGGTATCGGGGCTGGCGACCGCCATTTCACCGAGCATGCGCATTACCAGCACCACCAGGCTGCCGGCCATGACGTAGGCGAGGATAGCGGCGGGACCGGCGGCGGCGATGGCGTGGCCGGAGCCGACGAACAACCCGGCACCGATGACCCCGGCGATGGACAACATGGTGACGTGGCGCGGCTTGAAGCCCTGCGCCAGTTCGGCGCGATCGCGCTGGGTAGATGTATTCATCCTGAAGGCCTTTTTGTTATTGGACTTGTTATGAAACGGCACGACGGGGGCGGCGCCGCAGCACGGGCGATCCCCCGACTGGCAAGCTATCGCTGTCATGGGGAGCGTCTAATGCCTGGGTTTGCCGCATTCATGACTGAAAGCGACATCGGCATGCCAGAGGGCGGCGGGGCAGGGGGGAGCAGCGGCGTTGTTGCGAAGTTTTTTGCAGAAAATCCAGCAGAAAGATGTCTGCGGCACCTTGCCGGTCAAGCCGGCCGGCCCGTTGACCCGGATCAAGGCGCCTCGCGGCCAGCGCGGGTTAGGCTGATGCAACAGCACGGAACAGGACCCGACGCCATGGCCAAACCTTTTCCCCTCAACCCCAAGAACCCTGAAAGGATCTGCTGGGGTTGCGACCGCTATTGCGCGGCCAGCAAGCTGGATTGCGGCAATGGCGCCGACCGCACCATGCACCCTGCCGAGACCTTCGGTGACGACTGGCATGAGCCGGGTGACTGGGGGTTGGCGCTACCGGACGCCAGCGACGAGAGCCCGGCGCCCTGATACTTCAACGAGGCCCAACTTGGGCCCTCATTCAGACGTCGCCAGCTTCCCCCAGGCCGACAACACCGTCGCCAGGATGATCAACGACGCTCCCGCGACCATTCGCAGCGACGGTTGATCGCCGAACAGCCACCAGGCGCAGGCGATGGCGTAGACCGGCTCGAGGGCGATGATCATTCCCGCGCTTCGCGCCTCCAGCCCTTCCAGGCTTTTGACGAACAGGTACTGCGACAACCCGGTGCAGAACACGCCGAGCATCGCCAGGTACAGCCAGTCGCTGTGGCTCAGGCCACGGATCATCATGTTGTCGAGGGCGAACGGCGCGACCAGCAGGGCGACGGTCATGTTTTGCCAGAAGGCCACCTGCACCGCGTTCATGCCTTGCAGGCCACGGCGGTTGGTGATCGCCAGCAAGGCGAAGGACAGCCCCGAGGCCAGGCCCCAAAGCAAGCCGATGGTGCCCTGATCGAACAGATCGAAAGACGGCACCACCAGCACCAGGCCGGCACTTACCAGCAGCAACAACAAGCCTTCGCTGGCGCCGATGCGTTCGCGGAAAACCGCCAGGTCGAGCAGGGCAATGAACGCCGGGAAGCTGGCGAAACCGAGGGTGGCCACGGCTACGCCGCCGACCTTGATGGCGATGAAGAAGGTCACCCAGTGAGCCATCAGCATGACCCCGCTGAGGGCAATCATCGCCAGCTTGCGCCAGTTCAGTTGATGGAAGACGCCACGGCGCTGGAACTGCGCCACGGCGCCCAATGCGAGCACGGCGAACGCCGCGCGACCGAAGGTGATGACCGAGGCGCTGGCGTCGATCAGGTGGCCGAGGATGCCGGTCAAGCCGAACAACACGGCGGCCAGGTGGGCGATGATCAGCGCATTGCGATGCCCCAGGGTTGCACCCTGGGTTGAAACGTTGGAAGCGAGCATGGGCAGTAGAAAGTCTGTGCAAGTGTGCGCACGCGAGCACTCTCCGGTGGTCGTGCGGACTGGTTTTTGGGTATAGGGATATGTGTGGTCTTCCGGGACCGGAAGCCGTCAGCGCCGCAGCGTTGTAGTGGCCTGCATGGGCCGTGCTGCTTGTTCGCCGTACTGCGAGATGAAACAGAAACCGAAAAGGGGTCGGCCACCGCCTGCGTGGGGCGGTGGCCGGGGTGTGGTGCCGAACTCCGTCAGAACAGCACCGCGTTTTCAGCTCACGAAGCGTCGATCCAGATGGTCTTCAGCTCCGTGTACTGATCATGCGCCCAGATGGACTTGTCGCGACCGCCAAATCCGGACTCTTTGTAGCCTCCGAACGGCGTCGAGGCATCGCCTTCGCCGAAGCAGTTGACGGTGACCACACCGGCGCGGATTTCCCGCGACAGGCGCAGGGCGTTGCGCAGGTTGCCGGTGTAGGCCGAGGCGGCCAGGCCGTAGATGGTGTCGTTGGCCAGTTCGATGGCTTCATCGATTGTGGCGAAGCTGGTCACGCTCAGCACCGGGCCGAAGATTTCTTCGACGAACAGTCGGCTGTCGCGGGTGACGCCGTCGACGATGGTCGGCTGCACGAACACGCCGTCCTGGGTTTCGCCACCCTGGACCACGTTGAGCTGCTGTTCGGCGGCGTATTCCAGGTACGAGCGGACTTTCTCGAAGTGCGCCTTGCTGACCATGGCGCCGAGGCGGTTTTCCGGGTCGAGCGGGTCGCCCAGTTTCCAATCCTTGATGTGCTTGCCGATCAGGCCCAGCAGCTCGTCCTTGACGTCCTGGTGGACGATCAGGCGCGAGGAGGCCGAGCAGTTTTCACCCATGTTCCAGAAGGCGCCGGCAGTGACGAACTGGGCCACGGCGTCGAGGTCTTCGCAGTCGTTCATGACCACGGCCGGGTTCTTGCCGCCCAGTTCCAGCACCACGCGCTTGAGGTTGGACTCGGAGGCGTACTTGAGGAACAGGCGACCGGTGTCGGTGGAGCCGGTGAAGCTGACCATGGCCACGTCCATGTGCCGGCCGATGGCCTCACCCGCTTCGCGACCACCGCCAGGCACGATGTTGAACACACCGGCCGGGATGCCGGCGGCGTGGGCCAGTTCGGCGACGCGCAGGGCGGTGAGGGTGGTTTCCTTGGCCGGCTTGACCACGATGGAGCAACCGGCGGCCAGCGACGGGCCGATCTTCCAGGCCAGCATCAGCAGCGGGAAGTTCCACGGCAGGACCAGGCCGACCACGCCGATGGCTTCGCGTACCACCATGGTTACGGCGGCGGAACCGGTCGGCGCGGTGGCGTCGTAGATCTTGTCGATCAGCTCGGCGTGCCAGCGCAGGGTGTGGATGGTTTCCGGCACATCGACGTTCTGGCATTCGCTGACCGGCTTGCCGCTGTCCAGGCTTTCCAGCACGGCCAGTTCATGGGCGTTGTCTTCCAGCAACTGGGCGAACTTGAGCAGCACCTTTTTACGGGCGCCCGGGCTCAGTGCGCTCCAGCGACCGTCTTCGAAGGCGGCCTTGGCCGCGGCGACGGCGACGTTGACGTCCTGCACGTCGCAGGCGGCGACTTCAGCGAGTGGCTTGCCGGTGGCCGGGTTGGTGGTGATGAAGGTGCGCCCGCCAATGGCGTCGCGGAACTCACCGTCGATAAAGGCCTGGTTGCGCGGCATCAGGCCGGCGGCGATCGCGACGTACTGTTCCTTGCTCAGGAGGTCGGTCATTTCACTTGCCCTCGACGATAGCGGCGATGTTACGTTTCAAGGTGGCGACCACGTCGGCCAGCGCGGCCTGTTCGGCAGCGTCCAGGCCTTGCAGCGGAGCGCGACCGCCGCCGGTGCGCAGGCCGTGCAGGCTGACGCCGTGCTTGATCGACTGGACGAATTTGCCGCCTTCGAGGAAGTCCATCAGCGGCATCATTTCCGCCATGATGCGGCGGCCTTTGGCGAAGTCCTTCTCGATCACGCAGGCCTCGAACAGGGCGACGTGTTCACGCGGGATAAAGTTGGAACCGGCGCAGACCCAGCTTTGCGCGCCCCAGGCGAAGAACTCCAGGGCCTGGTCGTCCCAGCCGCAGGACAGCGAGATGTGCGGGTACTTCGTGGCCAGGCGGTGCAGTTGGTTCATGTCGCCGGAGCTTTCCTTGATGGCGACGATGTTCTTGACGTCGGCCACCGCGTCGAAGAACTCCGGGCCCATGCTTACGCTCATGCGGCCTGGGTAGTTGTAGAGCATGATCGGCAGGTCGGCGGCGGCGTCCACGGCTTTGACGTGCACGGCGATTTCCTGCTGGGTCGGCAGAGCGTACGGCGGGGTGCCCACCAGCAGCGCGTCGGCCTTGATCTCTTTGGCGTGTTTGGCGTAGGCCACCGAGTCTTCGGTGCGGATCGCGCCGGTACCGATGATCAGCGGGATGCGGCCGTTGATCACGTCCTTGGCCTGGGCGGCCAGCTCGACGCGCTCCTGGGCGGTGTGGGCGTAGTACTCGCCGGTGGAGCCGCCGATGATGATGCCGTGGATCTTCGATTCCACCAGGTAGTCCAGCACCGCAGCGAAGCCGGCCTTGTCGATGCTGCCGTCAGCGTTCAGCGGGGTGACTGCGGGGGTGTAGATGCCTTCGAATTTCATGTGTTTTCTCCAGTGGGACGCAAGGAAGGTTCGGGCCGCGCTCAGTTCAGCGAGGCGGCTTGTTGCAGAGTCAGGGAACGGGTTTCCGGAGCCAGGGCCCAGGCGAACAGCAGGCCGATCAGGGTGACGATGGCGGCGGCGTACATGGTCTGGGCGATGCCCAGGGTCTGCAGCGACATCGGTACCAGCCAGGTGCCGACCGCAGCGCCGACACGCGACAACGAGGTGCCGATGCCGACCGCCTTGGCGCGGATTTCGGTGGGGAACAGCTCGTTGGGGTAGACCAGTTGCAGCACCTGGGCGCCACCGATAAACAGGGCGTAAGCACCGAACAGCACCAGCACCGCCATCGGCGAGCTGTCGTGGGAGGCGCCGAGGCCGAGCAGGGCCAGGCCCGACCAGAGGAAGCTGTGGATCAGCATGCTGCGCCGGCCCATGCTGTTGATCAGGCGGGTGGCGATGATGCAGCCGACCACGAACAGCAGGGTGATCGCCACCGAGCCGAAGGACGCCCAGTCACCCTTGAGGTTCAGCGCTTCGAGCACCTTCGGCGCGAAGGAGTAGACGGCGAACACCGGGATCACCGAGCAGGACCAGAACATCGCGACGAACAACATGCGCTTGCCGTAGCCGGAGCTGAGCAGGCTGAGCAGCGAGGTCTTTTTCTCCTGGGCCTGTTCCGGCAGGTTCTTCAGCGAGAAGTCGTTGCCGTACACCTGCTTGATGATGGCCTCGGCTTCTTGCGGGCGGTGCTTGCTCAGCAGCCAGCGCGGCGACTCGGGGGTACCCATGCGCACGGCGAACAGGATCGCGCCGATGATCACCGGGCTTGCCAGCACCAGGCGCCAGCCGTTCTCGCCACCGGCGGCGAGGATGAAGTGGCCGAGGATGTAGGCGAAGGCGGCACCGGCAAACCAGAGGATGGTCAGGGTGGCCAGGCGCGGGCCGCGGTATTTCTTCGGCAGGAATTCCACCAGCAGCGCGGTAGCTACCGGGTATTCGATGCCGACCGCGACGCCGATCAAAAAGCGCAGGGCGAACAGCTCCGGGCCGGACTCGACCCAGAACTGCACCAGCGAGCCGAGCATGAACAGGATCGGGCCGACGAAGAAAATCCGTTTGCGCCCGAAATGGTCAGTCAGCCAGCCGCCGAAGAAGCCGCCGAAGAAAATGCCGATCAGTGCCGAGGCGGCGATCATGCCCTGCCAGAACGCGGTGAGGCTCAGGCCTGCGGACATCTGCACCATGGCCACGCCAATGATGCTGAGCACATAACCGTCAACGAACGAACCGCCGCCTGAGCGCACGGTGAGTAACTGGTGAAAGCGATTGAGTGGAACGTCTTCAACTGAACAAGTAGGCGTTGTCATTATTATTTCCTGCATTATCGAGCGTCGGGTTTCTCGAGGCCGAGTGGGTCCGCGGCGCTGAAAAAAAGACTTCAGTCCGGGAACTTGCAAACGGCCATCGCGACGTTGTTTACGGGTGCACTAACCCGCATCGCCACACTTCGACAGTGCGGCAATTGTTAATAAGAACTGCGTTGAAACTCCGGGTGAATCAGCTTTCTTTGCCGGCTCGCATTTGTCCCCACTTCAAATTGGCATTCACGCCCAGCGACAGGAACGGCTGGGGCGGGTTGACGTTGGGGCCCGGCGAGCGCAGCAGGAAGTCGATCAGGTCGCTCCTTTCTCCGCTCAGCCAGTCCGCCAGCAGTTTGCCGGTGGCGGTGCCACGGGTGACGCCCAGGCCGTTGCAGCACAGCGCGCCATAGACGTTCGGTGCCAGTTGGCCGAAGAAGCTTTCGTGGTTGCGCGACATCGCCAGCGCGCCGCCCCAGGTGTACTCGATGCCGACATCCGGAAGCATCGGGAAGCGGCGGTCGAACGAGGCCTTGTGGCGGCTGATGAAGCGCTCAAGGTACTTGCTGTCGGCGCGACCGCTGGGGTTGAAGCTGAAACTGTTGCGAATCAGCAAGCGGTTGTCCGGGGTGCGGCGCACCGTGGTGCCGAACGGGTCGGCGGGGATCACGCCCCAGTACGGTTTGCCGCCCAGGCGCGCCTGTTCCGCGGCCGTCATCGGGCGGGTCAGGCTGGCGTAGGTGAAGACCGGCAGCATGGTGCCCTTGAGGAAGCCGAAGTGGCCGCCGAAGGCATTGTTGGCCAGCACCAGCTTGTCGGCGGTGATGCTGCCGTTGGCGTGGCGCAATACGGTTTTCGCGCCGTATTCGACATCGGTGATGGGCGTCCATTCATACAGCGTGACGTTGGACGGCAGGCTTTCGGCCAGGCCCTTGACCAGCGCCGACGGCTGGATCAAGGCGGTGCCGGGGGTGAACAGGGCCTTGCGGTAGAAGTCGGTGCCAATGTGGTCCGGCAGGTCGGCGCCTTCGATCACTTCGAAGGGCTGGCCAAGCTTTTCCAGGCCGCGGCGGTAGGCGTCGAGGACGGCGATGCCGCGCTCTTCGACAGCGGCCTGGTACTTGCCGCAGAACTTCATCTGGCAGTCGATGCCGTGCTCGGCCACCAGATCCTTGAGGTAGTTCTGGCCGGTGAGGTTCAGGCGCAGCGAGATTTTTGCGGTACCGATGTCGCCGATGTAGTCCTCGGCACCGATATCGTGGGGCAGATCGATGGCGAAGCCGGCGTTGCGGCCGGCCGTGCCGAAGCCGACTTCCTGCGCTTCGATCAGGACGATCTCTTCGTCAGGAAACTTCAGCGCCAACTGGCGCGCGGCAGCGAGGCCGACATAGCCGGCGCCGAGCACCACCCAACGCGCGTTGCGGTTGCCGACATGGGCGGGCCGCGGTGTGCGCGAAGGGCTCAGGTGATACCAGCCGCACGATTTATCATCGGCCGGCAACGAGGTTACTTTTGTCATTTCAGGGACCTGGCTGTTCTTGTTTGATCCGGTGTTGCCACCCAGGCCGAAATGACTGGCGAACCTCGCCAACCTTCATGCTCCGGGGTATTTCAAAACGCGAGCGATACCTCCATGCCTTCCGGTGCGGCGTATTCCGCCATGCGCCGGCGCGACAGTTCCATATGCTCGCGAATCAGTTGTCCCGCCGCTTCCTTGTCGTGACGTGCAATGGCTTCGATGATCTGGTCGTGCTGGTCGCAGGCCAGTTCCAGATCTTTCTGCATGTCGCTGGTAGTGGGGTGGCGGTAGAAAATCTTGCCCAGGCGTGCGTGGTCGATCAGGACCCGGCGCAGGCTCGGCATCAGGTAATCGTTGTGTGCCATCTTGCCGATTTCGAGGTGGAACTCGTCGTTGTAGATGACCCGGTTTTCCACGTGTTGCGCTTCGATGGCCTGGCGGAACAGGGCCTGGATCCGGCGCAGCTCTTCGATCTCCGCCGCAGTGGCGCGGGTGGCGGCCAACTGGGTGGTGGCGATGTAGACCAGCGGCGCGGCCAGGAAGAAGGCCCGCAGCGACTCATGACTCATGGCGGCGACACGCGGGGCACGGTTGGCCTCCAGCTCGATGTAGCCCTCGGCGGCGATCTGCCGCAGCAACTCGCGAACGGGCGGTCGGGACAGCCCGAACTCTTCGCACAGTGCCAGTTCATCTACCACCGCGCCGGGCGCCAGTTCCATGCTCAGGATGCGGCGGCGCAGGGCTTCGGAGAGAAGCGCCTTGCGATCCGGGGAGGCATCGGCAATGGACGGGGAGACGGCTGCGGGGGCTTTCATGGGAGCCTTTTTTGTACTCATCAGGTTGTGTCTACAATTTGTATAACGAATATAGGGGAGGATTAGACAATGTGTCTACAGATATTTCGATGAGCGGTATTGGCCGCTGATCGAGGTGACTGTGACAGGGTCAGATCCCCGGTTTTGTTGGTGCGCAGGTGCTAAAGCTACCCGCAAAGAGGGTCTTTATGGCATCCACGAGACGCACTCTTATCAAATCCCGCCATTGACATGTCAGTCCGCGACAAGGTTTCAGGCAGCGTTCAGGGCGTCAGAGCCCTGAAAACACTGGGGAAAATAGCACTTCCAATGAATTCTTTTTGAATTCCTTAGGTATACACAAAGAATACAATTCCGTTGACCGCCTCCTGAACCCGTGCGAATCTCGCCTCAAGGCCAGTGTTCGCGGGCACTTCCCCTGGTCAACCGGTGATCCCGGCGCCAGAAATACCCCGCCAGAAAGTTGTGAAGCGGATGCCGGTGAAACTGCCTGCACCCTGAAACACGCAGTGCTCGAAACCAACAACAATGAATGGGCAAGCCATTGCCCTGCCAGCACCACAACCAGGAGATGAACAACAATGAAATTCTTCCGGAAGGCTCTCTGTACGCTCGCAATGGTCGGTCTCACGGTGTTCCAGGCACACGCCGAGGAAAAGACCATCACCATGGGCACGCTCTCGTGGGAAGACCTCACTCCCATCACCACCGTCACCAAGAAAGTGCTCGAAGATGCTGGCTACACCGTCAAGGTGACCAACTTCTCCGAATGGGGCATCGCCTACGCCGCCCTGGGCAAGGGTGATATCCAGATCCTGGCGTCGCAGATCGATTACGCCGCCCAGGATTACTGGAAAAAGAACAAGAACCGTCTGGAAAAGATCTCGCCGGTTTCCCACGGCCTCTACCAGGCGATCGCCGTACCGCGCTACGTCACCATCGACTCGCTGGAAGAGCTGAACGCCAACGCCGACAAGTTCGGCAACAAGATCGTCGGCATCGAGCCGGGTTCGGGCCTGATGAGCGACGCCGCCAAGGCGGTGACCGACTACGGCCTCAAGCTCAACCTCCTCGAAGGCAGTACCGCAGCCATGGCCGCCGCGCTGAAATCGGCGGTGGACCGCAAGGAATGGATCGCGGTCACCACCTGGGAGCCGTCCTGGATGAGCCAGAAGTTCGACGTGAAATTCCTCAAGGACCCGAAAGGCTCGTTCGCACCAGCGCAGGGTTACTACTGGATCGGCCACAAAGGCTTCTCGGCTGAATACCCGCAGGCCCGCGAGCTGATCGCCGGGGTCTACCTGCCGCTGGCCGATATCACCGCCATCAACGGCGCGATGAAGGACGGCAAGACCGTGGAAGAGGCGGTTGCCGACTGGTCGACGAAAAACGCCGACCTGATCAAGCGCTGGGAAAACATCAAACAATACTGATTTGGAACACCGCGTTGTTCGGGGCATTTCCCGGACAACGCCTTGAACACTGCCGAACTGAACGTAATAAAAAAGCCAACCAGATTCCTGGTTCGACGGGTGCGAGATGAACACAGCAAGCGATGTAGCAGATGACGTATTGGTGGAGTGCCAATCGGTCTGGAAGATTTTTGGCAAGAACGCCGATACCGCCATGCGTGCTTATAAAGAGCGTGGTTTGAGCAAGAAGCAGATTCTCCAGGACTACGGCTGCGTGGTCGGCGTTTCGGAGGTCAGCCTCAAGGTCAAGCGTGGCGAAATATTCTGCATCATGGGGCTGTCCGGCAGCGGCAAGTCGACCCTCATCCGTATGTTCAACCGGTTGATCGACCCGACCTCCGGCAAGATCCTGATCAAGGGCAAGGACCTCGCCGCCCTCGACGCTGCGGCCCTGCGCGAAACCCGCGCGCGCCAGATCGGCATGGTGTTTCAGAGCGTGGCCTTGCTGCCGCACCGCACCGTGCTGGAAAACGCCGCCTTCGGCCTGGAGGTGCGCGGCGTCGGCAAGACCGAGCGCCACGCGATCGCCGAGCAGGCGCTGGCCAAGGTGGGTTTGAGCGACTGGTCCCAGCGTTACCCCGACGAGCTGTCTGGCGGCATGCAGCAGCGTGTTGGCCTGGCCCGGGCGATCGCCTCCGACCCGGAAGTGATCCTGATGGATGAACCCTTCAGCGCCCTCGACCCGCTGATCCGCCGGCAACTGCAGGACGAATTCCGCCAGCTCACCAAATCCCTGGGCAAGTCTGCGGTGTTCATCACCCACGACCTGGAAGAGGCCATCCGCATTGGTGATCGCATCGCGATTATGAAAGACGGGGTGATCATCCAGGAGGGCACCGCCGAGGACATCGTGCTCAAGCCCGCCGATGCGTATGTCGCCGAGTTCGTTGCGGGGATTTCTCGGCTGCACCTGGTCAAGGCGCACTCGATCATGTCCTCCGTCGCGGCGCATCCACAGCTCGATCCGTCGCGCCTTCCGGGCGCGGGACCGCACACCGACCTGGATGCCTTGATCAACCTGATGATCAGCTCCGGCGGTGATGCGCTGGCGGTGGTGGAGCACGGCCAGGTGCTCGGCGTCATCACCCAGCAAGACCTGCTGCGTGGCGTGCAGGGCGCGCCGGCGGTCGAGCAGCCGGCTGCGCAACTGGAGGCCGCGCTATGAACGGCTCCGGTTTCGCCGCGGCCTTCGATGCGTTCGTCGATGCGCGGCTGGAGTGGCTGTCAGACAACGGCGCGTGGTTCTTCGACGGCCTCAACGCGGTATTGCAGGGCGGTTATCAGGTCATCTACAGCGGTCTGACGCTGGTGCCGTTCTACGTGATCATCCTGCTGTTCGGCGTGCTCGGCTGGCGCCTTACCGGCAGTTGGCGCTTCGCCGTGGGCGCGATGCTCGGCCTGGTGCTCTGCGTGATCATGGGGCTGTGGCTGCAGACCATGAGCACTCTGGCGCTGGTACTGGCCGCCACCAGCATGGCACTGATCGTCGGCATTCCCGTCGGTGTTGCCGCCGGCCTGATGCCGTCGCTGGACCGGATCAGCGAGCCGGTGCTCGACCTGATCCAGACCCTGCCGCCCTACATTTATCTGCTGCCAGCCATCGCCTTGCTGGGCTACGGGCCGGGCACGGCGCTGGTCGCCACCTTTATCGTCGCGGTGCCGCCGGTGGTGCGGCTGACCTCCCTCGGCATCCGCATGACGCCCAAGGTGTTCATCGAACTGGGCCACGCCAGCGGCACCACCGGCTGGCAGCAGTTCTACAAGATCCGCCTGCCGTTTGCCCTGCCGAGCATCATGGCCGGGGTCAACCAGGGCCTGATGATGGCCTTCGGCATGGTGGTGATCGCCGGCATCGTCGGCTCCGGCGGGCTGGGCGAAGTGATCTACGGCGCGATCCGCACCCTGGATATCGCCATGTCGATCAACGCCGCGATCGCCATCGTCATTCTCACCCTGATCCTCGACCGGATGGCGCAAAGCGCCACGCGCCTCGGCAGGAGGGCCGCTGCATGAACCTTACTGATTTCAAGTTTTCCCCCGGCGCCTGGCTGGCGCCGTCGGTGGATTGGCTCAACGCCAACCTACATGGCCTGTTCGCCGCCATCAGCCGCTTTATCGAGATGGTGTTGGGCGGTATCGAAGGCGTGCTGCTGGCAGTCCCGGCCTACGGCATGATCGCCCTGGTTGCGCTGCTCGCCGGGGTGCTGATCAACCTGCGCGCCGCCGTACTGGCGGCGGCGATGCTGGGTTTCTGCCTGCTTTCCGGGTTCTGGGTGGCGTCGATGCAGACCATCGCCCTGGTCACGGTGGCGGTGCTGATCTCGGTGACCATCGCCTTTCCGCTGGGCGTGCTGGCGTCACGGGCCAAGCGCCTGGACGCGGTGCTGCAACCGATCCTCAGCGTGATGCAGACCGTGCCGCCGTGGGTCTACCTGATTCCCGCCGTCATGGTCTTCAGCCTGGGCAAGGTGCCGGCGATCCTCGCCACCATCATCTACGGCATTCCGCCGATGCTGCGCTTGACCACCCTGGCGTTCAACCAGGTGCCCCGCGACCTGCTGGAACTGGGCCAGGCCATGGGCGCCACGCCGCGCGGCATCCTGCTGAAGATCGAGCTGCCGTCGGCCATGCCGACCCTGTTGGTGGGCTTGAACCAGTGCATTCTGCTGTCGCTGGCCATGGTCGTACTGGCCGGGCTGGTCGGGGCGGGCGGCCTCGGCGCGGAAGTGACCCGCGGCCTGACCCGCATGGAAATGGGCCTTGGCTTGCGTGCCGGCCTGACCATCGTCGCCGTGGCGCTGCTGCTCGACCGGTTGTCTCGCGGCGCCTTGCAAGGGCGGCGTATACGGGCCGCCACCTGACGAAAAATCCCACAATGGCTGTTGGATAAGCGCCGCGCCGGCGTGCATCATGCGAACGATGCACGCCGGCGTTGCGGTTTCCGTCATCCCTCCGGCAACACCAGAACAAGATCGAACGAGGCAACGACGTGGTTGAAAGAAGGCATTTCAGTGATGCCCTGCAGGGCTCAAACCTGCGCTTCACGGGCGAGAAAGGGCAACCGGCGATTGCCCAGGGCCGGGTCGGTTTCATCCTGCTCGAACACTTCTCCCTGCCGGCCTTCACCCAGGCGCTGGACACCGTGGTCACCGCCAACCTGATCCAGTCGGCGTCTTTCACCTACCGAACGTTCACCATGGACGGCGGCTCACGGGTCAGCGACCTGGGGCTGGTGATCTGCCCGGATGCCGCCCTCAATTCCGCCAGCCTGGACGACCTCGACCTGCTGGTGGTCTGCGGCGGCTTGCGCACCGTGCTCAAGCCGATTCCGGAACTGACGCAGATGCTTCTGCGTGCGGCCGAGAAGCAGGTGGCTCTGGCTGGCCTGTGGAACGGCGCCTGGTTTCTTGGCCAGACCGGATTGCTCGATGGCTACCGCTGCGCCGTGCACCCCGAACACCGTGGCGCCGTGGCCGAGATCGCCAAGGACAGCCAGGTCACCAGCGAAAGCTACATCGTCGACCGCGACCGTCTCACCGCCGCCAGTCCGGCGGGGGCGTTCCACATGGTGCTCGAGTGGATCAATACCTTGCATGGTCGTGGCATGGTCGACGCCATCGTCGATATCCTCGCCTTCGAAGAGTCCCGCTACCGCCGGGCGCGGCCGACCCTGCACGAAAAAATGAGCGAGCCGCTGCGCGAAGCCATCAACCTGATGAGCGCCAACATCGAAGAGCCCTTGAGCCAGGACCAACTGGCCCATTACGTCGGCCGCTCCAAACGGCAGATCGGCCGGTTGTTCATGACCCAGCTTGGCACCACGCCCGTGCGCTATTACCTGGAACTGCGGATTACCGAAAGTCGTCGGCTGCTGCAGCATTCCGACCTGCAATTGATCGACGTGGCGCTGGCCTGCGGTTTCGTTTCGCCGAGCCATTTCAGCAAGTGCTATGCGTCCTTTTATGGCTACGGGCCGTCGAAGGAGCTTCGCCATGGTTTGGTGAAGGGGGGGAAGGGCAAGAAGGCATCCTAGTGGTTATGCGTAGCTGCCAAGGTCAAAGAGACCAGGTGATTCCCTTCTGGAAGGCAATCAGGCTGGCCCCGCAGACGGCGGTGTCACCATGCCGCGCGGGAACTTTGCCATTGCCTCGTATCCCGCGCCCGGTAGCTTGAATCGCGACTGTCCCGTGCAGCGGGCACTCAAACGAGTCGCCATCTCCCGCTACGGCAATACCATTGACGGTGAACCCGGTAGTTGCGCTCTGCACAGTGCCACCATGGCTGCTGGTGTCACCTAGAACGATAAAGGCAAGGGTCATTTCAATGTCTGCCGATGAGTTTCGGGCCCAAGGTCGGTAGGAGCCTCGGGAACTGTCTGCGGCTCTTTTTCAGCCAACGGCTCTTCACTCCGGGATAGCCTTCGTGCACGCCCTGGTCTTTTTTCTCGGGGCTCCACCTTGGGCAAGGGAGGCCAGTCTGCAGCGGTAGATAATGCCGGAACTGGTTTTCCAGGCAGGCCAGCCTCCCGAATAATGCGCGGCCAGCGAGGTTCCCAGCACAGCAGCAGCGATATCCAGTGGCCAACGGCATGCAATGCCAACGCCGGAGAAACCAGCGCCACAATGCAGGCGACCTGCCAACGCAGCCCGGCGCGCCACAGTGGCCTGAAAAAACTCAGTGGCGCCATTACCGACAGCCACGGCCATGGCACCTTGCCCAGCAACTTCTTCGGTGCGGGTACCGATTGCGGCCCCTCTTCCATATAGAGGCGTATGAATTCCCAAAGGTTGACGATATCGCTGGTGCCATCGGCGCGTTTGCCAACGAAGACCATATGGAGATAAGGGTGGTCGGGCGTGGAAGGCTCCCATAAAAGAATGAGTTTTGTGCCTGTGTGAGCGCTTTCCTCGTGGCCCACTCCCGCGTCAACGATTACCTTTTCCCAGTCCAAAACGGTAATGCCCCCCGCGAATCGGGGCCGGTGCAGATAGACCTGACGCGTGACTCGATTGAAACGGATCAAAATTCGGCGTTGGACGAAGTTTTCAAGGTTTATGAAAATGCGTGCATATCGGATTACTACGTAAAAGCATCCAATGGTCAGAGCACCGGTGAAAGCCGCGAACACATAGTCGCCTACTGTTGCATCGTCTTTCCCCCAGTAATATACGCCTGTGAACCAGACCGTATTGTCTAACGCCACATCACCAGAAAGAGTGCAAAGGAAATAAATAGCGAACACTGTTAGATAAGTAATAACGCCGCGCCGCTCCTGTGATTCTCCTGCCATAATTTCAATGTAGGTTTCATTGAGCTCATAGATCGAACCGTCCGCACGCGGAGCTTCACTGACCCGGTCTCTAACTCCTGGCAAGTTGTCTTCGTGCTTGTATTTTCCGGAAAGTTTTTCAGCCAGGTATTTTTCTTTTTCTTCCTGCCACATTTCACTGTCGAAACGAGAGGTCTGCACGTACCACAACATCCATTCAATCCAATACATTCAGAGCTCCTCCTCAAGTGCCTCATAGAGTTTTTGCAGCTCTGTTTCCTGATCTTTGAATGGCTTCAATAAGGCATCCGACTTCCATTTCTTAAGACAGCTATGCCAGCACCACTCTTCCATTTTGCTAGGAGACAAGTAGACGATGGCGACACTAACTCCCAGAACAACAAGACTTCCAATTCCCATCAGACGCAGCAAGATCGGCATAACCCCGGGCCTACCAAGTATTTCTATTGACCGGATCACCCAGCTATGCCGTTCGAAAATCAATCGGAGCAATGGAGCTGAATACGAGAGAGACACTAACGCTCCCAACCCAGCGACCCCAAACGACACGACAGCTCGCGCCAAGTAGGCAGCACTAAGAAGCGTGTACTTCTTCTCTTTGAAATTTTTATAATCCTCGTAATCAATCAAACCAAGCATCACACCCCCAACAGTCGCCAGCCCTCCACCCAACAGTCTCAATCCACCCAACGAAACCGTGGCCCCACGCCCCGTAACCCCCGAAGACGCATACCGATCCGCAACCATTTGCACCCCCAGTGCCGTCAACTCGACTGTTGCAGCCGTGGTAATCAGGAGTGCCGCCTTGAACTCCAGGTATTCCTTTTCACCCTCGTCCATTTTCGAGATCTTCACGCCCAGAATGATGGCTTCGAGCAACGCCAGCAGTGTGCCGCCACGCAGTTGGTGAAAGATGCCCTTTCCAGTGTTCTGAAATTCCCGCATTACGGAGTTCCGAACCCGGGCGATATGGGAATTCACCTGACCCGAAACCCGGTTGGGATTGGCCGTTAGCCCAGCCGCCGCCAGTTCGCTCAGTCGTAGACGGGTCGTCACCTCTCCCAGCATGGCATGTACGAAACCGAGCATCGGACTCAATAGCAGGCGGTTCGTCGCGTTAACCGGTAGCAGCTTCAACATGTATTCGTGAAGGGACGCGAAAAGCGACAGCGTAAGGGGAAGCCGCTGCGGATCGAACCAGCGAGCGCCACCCCCCACGATCGCCATCTGAACGGCTGCATCCACCTTTATCAAAAGGTCGACGACTCTCTGAAACCAGGCGCTGGCAGCACCCAGCTCGGTGACGAGGTTATCGACGGTCAGGCCGTTGGCTGCGGCTTTTGCAGTGGCAAATGCCGCCCGGGCTTCCCTTGCAATGTCGATGTTGTTACGCGTCAAGGCGCGCCAGGCCAGATTGCGCTTGCTGATGTCGGTGTCCGACCACCACGACGCCAGCTTCGCAGCGCCCTTGCTGCTTGCGTTCATGCCGAGCAGGCACAAGGCAATCTGGCTCGCGAACGCCTGCCCCCAGACCGGTTGATGACGGTCGTAGACGTCGAGCGCCTGTTCCAGCATCTCGCTGTCCAGCCAGGCGAGATGGTCGTCCCCGCGTCTGTCCATTTCCTCCTGGGCCTTGCGATCAACCCTGGCGAACTCGGCCTGAATCCGCTCCTTGGCTTTCCAGTCGAGCCTGTCTTGGTACGGCTTGAAGGCCGACTCCTTTTCGGACTCGGCCTGGCTTTTTACGCGCTCTGGGTCATACGGCTCGCGTCTTTCCAGCTTTGCGTAATTGGTCCCGAAACGGGCCTCGTGCATCATGGCGCGGCCCTTGGCGTCCCGGTCCTGCCGAGCGGCCTTCTCGACAGCCTTCTCGACATACCCCAGTTCCATGGCCATCTTCACGTCGTCCAGCGCCTCGGCCACTACATACCGGCGCTCATTGCTGATGCCTTGCGCATCGACGGTCTTGAGCCAGGGCAGATTCATCTCGATGGAGTCATTGCGCCAGGCATTCAGTTCCTGAACGATGCCAATCGGGTCATCGAGGACAACGGCAACACCGCCGCCGTCCATCAGGCGCTCCAGCGCGTTGCGGTAAATGGAATCCATGTCCCTGGGTACATCCCCAGGGGCCAGCGCGCTGCGGAAGGGCGGAAAGGCCTGTTTCTCCAGCACGGCCCTCGCGGCGACATCACCGACGGCCAGGAACTCCGCAACGAGGCTGTCGACATGCGATGGGGTAATGACGTCGTCGAAGACGCCACAACTGTTGGCCAACGTGCGCAGGTCAAACTTCTGCAGGCGGTCACGGTCGCGATTGATGCTCAGGTGACGCTCGAGCATTTCGGCACTAAGTGGGTCCGGTGTGAACAACAGCCGCGCCTCGTCCACATCTTCCGGATCCGCTACGGTCAGGGTCCATCCTCCCAGCGCCAGAGCACCACCCACCGGGGTACCTGGATAGAGCGGTAGCACGGGTTCCAGCAAGCCGCTGTCGTGCGCCCGGTAGGTGGCTTCGCACACGTAGTCCTTGCCCATGCGCTTGACGAATACGTAGACGTAACCCTCGCGCACGCTGCGTATGGCATAGCGGCTGTGAGCAAGCGAGGGCGCCAGCCTCTTGCCCAGGTGAGGGGGGAGCACGGGAGCCAGCTTTTCGACGCTGGCCCGGTCCAGACCGGACATCACGCTGTAGCGCAGCGGCAAGATCGTGAGGGTGCGCTTGCAACTGACACACGGACCCTCAGGCTTATTGCTGTTCGTTCGGTTGGAGGCCTCGCGGCTGATGGCGAGCAGTTCGCTCAAGGAACGGGAAGGTTTCGACATGCTGAATGCTCTCGTTTGTTTGACTACGCCGAACCGTGCACATAGCGAACGGGCTGGCCGCCTTGCCAGAGTGTGAGCAGAGCCGGGCGTTCGAGGGTCTGGCCAAAGCCGACCGCAGGGTTGGCGCAGCTCAGGTTGACTTCGAGGCGGAAGGTTTCGGAGAGGCCTTCGGTAAGGTGGAACTCGACGACTTCAAAGTCATCGGAGCCGGCGGTGAAGGGGAAGCGCAGGGCGGATTGGACGGCATGGAAAGGCCTCCTCAGCCCGGTGTCGGGCCACTGCTCCTTGTGCGAGAGGAAAAGACCGGCGCGCTACCACGCCGGTCGCCAGAAGTACCTGGTAATCAGGCTTCCTTAGGGTTGCGCCAGTCGTCCGAGGCCTCGGTACCGCAGATGACATGGGACCAGATGATCTTGCGGTAGGCCATGGCGACCTTGACCAGTTGGGTGTACCCGGCCATTTCAGGGTCTTGGGCGTGGGGCAAGGCGGTATTGATGCTGACGATGGTGGCGTCTTCGAGGCGGGTGGTGAAGAACATCTCCTGATCCCCATCGGTGGAGGTGCGATACCACCTCACTTCTACCTCCGTCAGGGTCTCGCCGGTGGATAGTGCCTGGTACAACATCGGTATGGCCTTGTTCATCGACGACGTGAAAGTGAAAGGCCCGTGCACGCGCTGACCGGCAGGCTGGCCGCTTTGCGGATCGGTCGGAGTGCTGATCAGGTGTTCGATTTCCTGGACCAGGATCTGCTCCTCGTGCCCCTGCTGAAAGATGTTACCCACGGACTCGGCGGTAAATGCCCCGTCGGTAATGAATCCCTGGGTTTTTCCATGGATGCTGATATATGCAGGACTTGGCATGGACTGCCTCCTTGTTTCGTTGGTGTAAAGGCCTTGTGGGCCATGGCGCCATCGGTGATGGCAAGGGTTTGAAGCAAGCGTTACTTCAAAGTCATGAGCAGTGGCTGAACGGCTCGAACGTCAGGATTTGAGGATGAAGTCGAGGGACTTGAGCACCTCTTCGGTGGTGCTTCCCAGACTGATGGAGAAGTAGAGATAAGCCGCGAACAGGACCACACCGGCAATCGCCCAGGGCGTCCAAAGCGGCCATTGCCGTGCCAGGCGATAGCGACGGGATGCCACGTTGTCCGGCGGGTCGATCAGGCGCTCGGGGCTGTCGCCGCGCTGCGCACGGAGGATTCGATGCAGCTTGCCAATGACGCCGTTGAGAACATCCTTGTTGTTGTGCTGCTGGCCGTACTTGCCCTGGAAACCCAGGCACAGGCAGAGGTACTTGAACTCCAGCACGTCACGGTAGCGAGCCGGGTCTATCTGCATGCGCGCGAGGACGGTAAAGAACTTCTCGCCACCCCAGGTTTCGTTGTGGTGGTAGCTGAGCAGCGAGCGCTCCCGCCATAGAGAGGCGCGTCCCCACTCGGTGGCCATCACGGCTTCGTCGATGAAGGCACAAAGTGCGTAGCGGTAGGCCAGTTGCGTGGCGCCGTCGTAACCCCGCTGACGGACTTCTTCGGAGAGCGCCGTGATCTGGTCGCGAACCGTGGAATAGAGCGCAGGTATGTCCTCGCAGCGGTCAAGCCGACGAAGGCGTATCACCAGGCCGAGCATTGGCTGGGCGGCATCTATCAGCGGGTTGAGGCTGTGACCGCGCAACTGGAATTGCAGGTCGGTGTCCTGGTCGGTATTGCTCGAGGATTCGAAGAGCAGCCTGTTCTTGTCCTGAATGCTCTCGGCTGCCGCAGAACGCTGCAAGTCGTCCCGCGCCCGACCAGGCGCTGACGACTCGGGGGCCTCGGACAGGTCGTTGCCGGTCTGGGTTGAAGTGCTCATGTCATTGACTCCGGATCGCCCAGAACTGCAATTGCAGTTCCGGGAAATCACCGCTGATGTGGAAACCGAAGCTGTCAGCGCCTTTCGGCATCATCTTCTGCCAGTTGCCGGCGGTGCGATCGAGCTGGAAATAGGTGAAGCCGGCGTGGAACGGCAGGTGTCTGGGCGCCACGGGCAGCGGACTGAGCGGGATGCCTGGCAGTTGTAGGCGGATGAGGTCGAGCAGGGTTTGCTGAGAGGCCACCTTGGCCTGCTGCAGGAACAAATGACGCATCTTCTCCAGCGGCATTCGGGCATGCACAGCAAGGATGAAATCGGCACTGTCCATCAGGCTGCCATCGTTGATCTGCGCGGTGAGAATGCCGTGCGCCTGCTTGACCAGCGGAAGCGACACGGCGCGCGGCTGCAGCACGGTGCCGAGCAGGCGGCGCAGGGTTTGCTCCAGCATCAGGAAGGTGTTTTTCGGGTTGTCGTGCTGATAGGCGGGGAACTCGGGCGCAAGACGCGAGCCGTCGATGCAGGTGGCTAGCTCACCGCTGGCCTGCCCGCAGGCCAGATAGGCATCGACCGGGCGCACGTCGGGATCCCGCGCCAGATGGCGGAACTGGTGCTGCCAGCGATTGAGGGCCTGCAGAAGGCTGAAATCAGTGAAATCCGCTACGCCGGATTGACCGGGCGAGCCGATGCGCTGAGCGATGCTCTTGGCCCGCTCGTGCATCAGCGAAGAGATTTCCTCCATGAAATGCGCCAGCGGACGAATGGCATTGAGATGCAGACCGGTGATGTAGAACCCTGCGTCCATCAGCAGGCTGCCGTCGGGCCGCAGATCCAGAATGCGGCTCAGGGCCAGGCTGGTGAAGGCACTGCGATCGTCGCGCTCCAGTGCCAACTGCAAGTTGGGCACAGCCAGGTCCAGCGGGGCGTGATTGCCCTGGTGACTGTGAGTGTCACGGACATCTTCCGAGTTCAGGAGATAGCGGGTATTGCCATAGCTGTCAGGCCAGCGCACCTGGCCGGTGCCGTCCGAAAGCAACGGCAGCGTGAGATAGACCGTCTGGTTGGCCGCGCTGGCGTCGGGGATGGCCAGTGGGTCCGGCGGCGGCTGGTCATGCGGGATGTCGAACAACGTACCGTCGGGCATGACACCGCGGGCGCGAATGATGGCGATCTTGCCGAAGGCGAGAAACTCCTGGTTCAGCTCCAGTTCGGTGAAGCCATACCAGTACCGACTACCACTGCGGGCATTGATGCAGTGCTCCAGATACCGAGTGGTCTGCTGGAAATGCTGGGGTTTGACGAAGAGTCCTTCGCCCCAGACGACGGGATTGCGGGTGGTCATCGGTAAGTTCTCGCAGGGGAGGAGGCGTCGCCAGGGGTTGGCGCAGAGCGGTAGCTTTCATCGGTGAGCGCAACACGGCTGCCTTGCAGCATCACCATGAGCGGGTATTTGCGACCGCGAGGCTCGATGCGAAAAACGTCGTGCCAACGCTCCGCATTGGGGTCGTGGAAATCCGCCACCACCGCGATGTAGCGAGCCTTTTCGTCGACGTCGGAAAACTCGATGAACTTGAACTGGCCAGGCGTGAGGATGTAGTCGTCCGAAGCCAGGAGGGTGCTGCCCAATACTTTGTCGGGCGTGTTGCGGAGCAATTCGGGGTCGGCGTTTTCGAGCATGGAGTCGTCCTTCAACTGCAATACGCGAAAACCAATGGGCGTGGCGTTGTTCGGTGGCGCACGCTCTTCGGCCGCCTGGGCCAGGACCGGGCCATGGCCGTACTGGCCCAGATCTTGGCTAGCCATGGCAGAAGCCCCGACGCCACCTTCACGGGTAGACGGCGCCGGCCCTTGGCGCAGCATCCAGTTCGAGGGGCGTGGCCATCGCGCGGTCGTGGTGCCGGCGAACAGGGTTTCGGGCTGTGATTTGCCAAGGGTCAAGGGTGGCGCGTGCTCGTCTACGACCAGGCCGGGAATGGCCAGGCGCTGACGCACAGCGAGGGTGGTGAAGGCGCTCGTTCGCTCGTTCTCGAAATGACCGAGCAGGGCACGCAGATGCTCGATCAGGTCGTCCTTGCTCGCACTGCGAAAATTGACTGCGAAAGGCCCCTGCTCTTCCTGGTCCCATGGCGCTGGCTCCGCTTCGTCGACAGGCGCGGCAGCCGGGTAGCTGAGCGAGTTGGGGTTGACGTCCGGGCTGGCGTACAAGCTCAGAGCGACCTGCGAAGGTTGGTCCTGCGCAGCACCGACCTGGATGGACGGACTCATCAGCACCTGGCCCGTCTTTGTGAGCACGTTGCCCACGGTGCTGCAGCCGACAAGCGTGGCCGAGGCCAGCAGGAGCGCGATGGCGTGCCTCATCATGCCTCCGCGCGCAGCGCCTGATCGAAGGCCTGTTCGAAAACTTCCCAGAACAGCTTGTCGAAGCCTTGCTGCCGACCGGAGGTCAGTTCGTCGTAATAGTGCCCGTACATTTGCCACGCCCAATCGGCAGTCTGCGGCTGCCCGCTGCGTGCAGGGCGATAGCGCTGGAATCTCTGCTCCAACTGTCCGGGCGAGAATGCTTGCAAGAGCGCGGCGAGCCCGGCGGTGATGGCCTTGTGTGTCGCCACCTGCTGTCGGCGAATCTGCTCAAGCGACTCTTCAACCGCCGCCGAGGGTGACAGGTGAACAACACTGCGCTCGGCAGAAAAAAGCGCTCGCACGGTGTCCGGGTAGTTTTGTCCCAGACGCAAAGGGTTGTCTTCGATGGGCTGCAGCGTGCGCCCGGCCAGGGAAATTCTTTGCTGATCGTCAGCCTGGGGAGCATTCAGGGCGCACAGGCCGCGAATCAGCGCGCCGAGTGCACGTCCCGACTCGTTCAGCAGCGCGTAGGCCTCCTGTTCGTCCATCGCTCCAACCGCAGCGCCAATACCGTCCACCAGAGGCTCGACCAGGCCGACCGGCTCTGCGTTGCTGGAAAACTGGCGTTGAATCCACTCTCGGGCGGCCGCGGGCGGTGTGTCCTGTTCCGACATGTTGGGTTCTCCTGGGGCATGCATGGGTGCGCCGTAGATGGCTTCGGATCGGGTGCTGCCGACGTCGGCCTGGGCGGCCAGCGGCGTTTGTCCGTAGTGATTCGGATCGAGATGGGCAATTGAGCCGTCGTGGGCGACGTCGAGTGCTTCGAGAGGATCGAGCAGACCTTGAGGTCCTTGCGGGGCACCGAGCGCCTGGAACTCGGTCCAGCCTGATTGCTGTCGATATTCGCTATCGACGTCATGCGCTTCGGCGTTGGGCAATGCCTCCAGAAAATCCATGGGCAGATGTCCCGGTTCGCTGGAATGAAGCCCGGAATCGCCCGAAGGGTGAAGTTCATCGCCCAGGTGAACGGAAATCAGGTACGGGCCGATGTGCAACCTGTCGCCATTGCTCAACCTGGCGCAGGCATTGGCGCCGAGCGGTTGTGTCTGGTCATTGACGGTGGTGTCGCCACAGCGGTCGATCACCAGAAAAGCACCGTCCTCGAGGAGAATTTCGCAATGCAGGACGCTGACCCCACCCTCGCGGTCGCGCAGTGTCCAGCTGGCGTTCTGCGATCCGATGGTGCCGCCTTCGGCAACGAAGACATGGCCAGGCTTGCTGCCTTGCTGGAGCGCCTGGGGGTTGTCCACCACCAGGGACAGGCGCCGAACGGCGTTATCTACAGTCATGTGCGTACCGTGAGTCGAACAGGGGGAGGCGTGCGCAACTGCGGCTGCTCGAGAAAGCTGGTCCAGCCAAGCTGGCCGCCGTTGTCGTGCCCCAGATTGAAGGCGGGGATTTCGTTCTCGCACAGCCCCAGTTCAAGGTCGCAAGGGGTCTGGTCGCGCAGCAGGTAGGCGATCAGCATGCGTAACCGCTCGAAGTTCTCGCCGTTGGGCAGGAACTCGCGAAAACGTGCCTCCGACAGGCTGTGGATAACGATGGTGAATTTGCAGTGACGCGTTCGGACGCTGTCGCCGATGCGAAAGCTTTCGTCCAGTTGCCCGTTGCGCAGCCCAAGCTGCGTGCGGTCGTCCGGGGCGATATCGGAATAGCGCAGCTCGAAATCGCGGATGCTGACGTCCGGCAGGTCGAAGCAGTGAGCAATGAGCCCCGTCACCATGGCAGGCGAGCGGCTGCGGTGAACCACGGCACCGGCGAAGCTGAGCAGCCGGCTCCAGGCGATCGGCGTGGCGCCGCGAATGGCATCATCCTTGAGCCCTACCAGGGCGAAGAGACGCTGCGAAAGCCGGTCACTCGCGCCCGGACGGAAGCGAATGTAGTGGCGGTATTTGCGCCAGGCCTGGTGAAGCAGGGTCAACAGGCGGTGATTGAAAAAGTCGAAAAAGGCAGGACGGATACCCTCGCCCTGCCCCGCCTCGTAAGCCAGGCGTTCGAGGTAGTACGACGGCAGCGGGGAGTCGGGGCCGTGCATACCGAAGAAGGTCGCCTGCACAAGGTACTGATGCGGCAGATTCCCCTCCAGGCGCTGCGCCAGGAAGACATCCGAGGCCGGGAATCCGACGCCGGCAAAATTGCTCAGGCGAATGCGCTGCCCGTCAGCTGCGTAGGCTTCAGCAGACTCCAGATCATCGCCGTGCAACCCATGCAGGCGCTCGAGCAGGCAGAAGAAGTCATGACTCCTGGCCTCGCCAAGCAAGACGTCATTCAAATCAGGGGCTGGGTTCCGCTGCGCATCGGCCATGCGTAGTGCTCCTGATTCTTGACGTTGATGGCCTCCAGTACATGGAAGGAGGAAATGCTGGCGTACACGGAGAGGAAGTGGCTTAGCACCGTGCCAAAGAGGTACAGATCGCCCTCGCAGGAGAACCCGTCCTGATCGAGCTTGACCACGGTGCGCAATCCACGGATGGGGAGTGCCTTGAACATGCGATCGATTGGCGCGGTCTGCACCTCCAGCAAAGCCCCCAGGCGCATCTGTGTGGAGCGTGCGCGCTGGACGTCATGGTGGGCGGCGAAATCATAGGCACGGATAACGGCCTTCAAGGGCTCGGCCGACAGTAGCGACAGGTAAGTCGGCGACAGGTTGGAGATAAGCGTCCACAGCAAATCACCTTCCAGCACCGGTCGGTATGACGGGGTGGGCGGGGTCAGATTGCGGCAGGCTACGAAGGTAGGCATGCCCGGCGTGCGTATGCAGATATCGCCCATCGCCAATGCCTGTGGCAGGTCACGATTGCTGCAGGTCAGGGCGAAAGAAACGGTTTCCTCCCGCCCGATGTAGCGTTGTTCATCGCTGCGCACGAACGATACCCGGTGCTCGACACCGGCACTCATCAGCGAAGGGTCGATTCGGGTGCGGTAGTAGAGGACGGTCCGGCCCTGCTCGAAATCGATCTGATGACGAAGGGACTCGAACGGTTGGTAGGTTCGCAGCCAGGCGCCAGGCTGATCGGCAGCTTCGCTCTTCCAGCCGTCGACGCGATCGATGCTGAACACCTCATAGGCATCGGGCCGCTTGCCTGCTGGGCGCACGCGATGATCGAGGGTCTTCCCGGTCAGCCTCACCGGTTCGGCGTCGTGCTCGAAGAGGTTGACCGCAGGCGCACAGTACAGCGCCATGTCACCGGTCTGCACGCGCACATCGTCCGGCATGGGCCGGGTAAAGCGGAACTCCAGGCGGATACGCTCGGTGCTGGTGGTGGGCCAAAGGGCACGCAGCCCAACGAGCCCGAAGAAGAAATAGCGGCGGGGAAAAAGGAAGTACTCCTGCAGGATGCGGTATCCGTCCAGGGCGTTCTTCGGGTAGGGCAGCAATGCTTCGTCCGGGCTGAACCCCGGAAAAACGATCTGGCTGGCAGGTATGTGCCTGACCACGCCGTCACACTCCAGACGCACATCGACCAGGTATCTGGACAGCCACAGATACAAGGTCATGGCGGTGTAGTCGCTGCCACTCAGGTAGAAATCCAGGCGGTCGCAGTCGTAGGTGCTTGGCGGATTTCCACTCAGGGTGATGAGGTCCACGCGGACCGTCGATTTCTCCAGCGAATGCGCATCGCTGATTTCACTGATCTGCAACGGGTAGACATCGACGTTCGCGCAGGTGCGAAATTCGCACTCCACACCGTCGACGCTGCGCGAGCGGATACGCGCGCCCTTGGCGATACGCTGGCGGACGGTAATCGACCGGTCCACGGGTGGAAACTGCATGATGGTGGCACTGGGAAGCGACCGCAGATAGTTCGGCCACAGCAGTTGCAACAGAGGATGCGTCAGTTCGGGAAAGTCATCGTCGATCTTCAGCCGTAGCTTGGCCGTCAGGAACGCGAAGCCCTCCAGCAGCCGCTCGACATCCGGGTCGGTGGCCTCGTCGCCCAGAAACCGAGCCAGTTGCGGATTGTTGCGCGAGAACACTCGACCGAGCCGACGCAAATAATCCAGCTCCTCCCGAAACTTGCTCTTCAGTGGCATCCCGCCTCCTCGGCCAGTGTATTCACAGCACCTGAATCCGTTGCTGCCGCTGATGAACCAGCAGGTCTATCTCGACCTGCTCGGAAGCCTCCGCAAGCGGGATCTGACAGTGCAGGCGAAAGCACAGACCCAGCGGCTGCTCGGCCGCAGCAAGCATGCGAACGTCCAGCACCCGGACGCGAGGCTCATAGAGAGCGATCATTTCCCGGATGTTCTGACAGATCTGATTTCTCAGTTCCAACTGCCCGGCAGCGGCATCATTCATGTCGGGCAACCCCAAGCCAGGGCTGCTCTGCGAGCCACCCTGGCGGGCGTTGAGCAACTGCTCCAGGTTGGTCTTGATGGCCAGAATCCGCTCGGAAGCCAATGCCTGCCGGGTGCACAAGCGTCGGGGCGGCAGGTCCGGGTCGAGCCGCTGAAACAGGCTCCCCAGACCTGGCGAGGGCGATACGGTCGAATTCACCGTCATTCCTTGTCGAGCCGACCGACAAGCGAGAGTTCGAAGTTGGCGCCCATGTACTTGAAGTGCGGACGAACCGACAGCGATACCTGATACCAACCAGGATTACCCTCGACGTCCTGCACCACGATTTTCGCCGCGCGCAGAGGTCGACGGCTGCGCACATCGGAAGACGGGCTTTCCTGGTCGGCGACGTATTGCCGGATCCAGTTGTTGAGCTCCCGCTCCAGGTCCGGGCGCTCCTTCCAGCTACCGATCTGCTCACGTTGGAGCACCTTGAGGTAGTGGGCGAGCCGATTGATGATCATCATGTAGGGCAACTGCGTGCCGAGCATGTAGTTCGTCTGCGCCGCCTGGCCTTCGGGCGTCTTCGCGAACACTTTGGGGCGCTGCACCGAGTTGGCCGAGAAGAAGGCCGCGTTGTCGCTGTCTTTGCGCATGGTCAGCGGAATGAAGCCTTCGCTGGACAGCTCGAACTCGCGGCGGTCAGAGACCAGCACTTCGGTGGGGATCTTGGCCTGAAGCTGGCCGAGGGATTCGTAGAGATGAACCGGCAGGTCATCTACGGTGCCGCCCGACTGCGGGCCGATGATGTTCGGGCACCAACGGTATTTGGCAAAGCTGTCGACGATGCGACCAGCCAGCGCGAACGAGGTATTACCCCAGAGGTAGTTGTGGTGATCGCCGTCGATGGTCTCGCGATAGTCAAAACTGCGAGCCGGGTTCTCGAGTGGATCGTAAGGCTGGCGCAGCAGGAAGCGCGGCATGGTCAGCCCCAGATAACGCGCATCCTCGGAGTCGCGCAGGCCGCGCCACTTGGTGAAGCGTGGCCCGTCGAAGATGTCCTTCACTTCCTTGAGATTCGACAGCTCCTGGAACGATTCCAGATTGAACATTTCCGGGCCAACAGCGCCGAGGAATGGTGCATGAGCCATTGCTCCGACAGAGGCGACATAGCCGAGCAGCTTGATGTCCGGCGCCGACGGTCCGAAGGTGTAATTACTGACCATGCAGCCCACCGGCAGACCACCAAACTGACCGTAACCGGAGGTGTAGACGTGTCGATAGAGGCCACTGCGGGTGATATCGCTGGCGCTCTCGAAGTCCTCAAGCAACTCCGGCTTGGTCACGTGCAGCAGGTCAATGATCGTGTTTTCGCGGAAGTCCGTACGGTCGATCAAGAACTTGAGACCACGCCAGCTCGACTCCAGCGCCTGGAACTTCGGGTGATGCAGGACTACGTCCATTTGCTTGCCGATCCTGGCGTCGATCTGCGCCAGCATCTGGTCAACCAGTTGCTTATTGATCGGTCGCTGTTGATCAGACGACTTGAGCATTTCGGCAATGAAAGCAGCTACACCGCGCTCGGCAACGGCATACCCCTCCTGGCTTGGCTCGATTCGCGTCTGAGCAAGGATCTGGGCCAGCAGGCCACCTTCATGATTAGAACGTTGTTGCTCGACAGGGGCGGATTGCGCTTCGGTCATGCTCATATCCCTTGAAAAATGAATGGATGAATTGCTCGCCAGCCCATTCGGGCCGGACAGAACCGGATCAGCTCAGGCTTTCGCCCAGCACTGCCTCCAACTCCTTGGCAAGCTGGCCGCGCGCAGCCTCGTCACCCAACATGGCCTGCAGTTGCTTGCGAAACTCCGGAACATTGCCAAGGGGCCCCTTGAGGGCAACCAACGCCTCGCGCAATTCGAGCAACTTGTTCAGCTCAGGAATCTGGCGGGCGACCGCATCAGGGCCGAAGTCATCGATGGTGTGGAACTTGAGGTCTATATCAAGCGTGTCATCCGCACTTTCTGAAAGTGTGCTTGAGACACTTTCCTTGAGGCCGATACATTGTTCCGCCATGACACTATTGAAGGTGTCCTTGTCGATACGAACCGGGATTCTATCTTCGAGCGCACTGTCTTCCTCTCGCCCGATAAAGTCCCCCGCCACCAGCAATCGCAAAGGGAGCTCCACCTCTTCCTGCTCACCATTGGTGGCGGGAATATAGGTGATATTGATTCGCTCCTTGGGGGCGACCGAGCCTTTTTTATTTGCCATGAACTACTTCTCCGGAAGTTCGCGTGTTAGTTGGCGCTCATCGAAATACCACTAGACGGATGCGATGAAACGCGGCGCCCCGATGAACTCATCGAATCACATAGAAATTATCCAGCCCACGAATAGATCGGCCATTTCGCCCCGTACCAACACCGGAGCAAGGCCAGCGAACTCGCCTCAACTCAAAACAGCAGCAAGACTAGAACAAGGCCCAACAGCAAAAAAATAGGAAATTTCCTCATTATCACGAAGAAATTCCTTCAAATTTTAAGTAACAAACTAGAAGAAACCTTCCAAAGCACTATCGGAATCTTCCTATATACAAGTAATTAACTTTAATGCTTTCTTTTCAGGTCGTTGCGCACCTCTACTTTCGCTGTGCTTTTTCAATAAAAACGAAGTATCACGCGGGACAATCGACACGCCCCACAGATGTGGGCGGCCGCGCAACAAGGAAGTACTTCCTGCTTATCCAAAGGTGAACTACAGAAATGATCACGGTTGATCCGGCTGCGCTATTAGAACGTCTAAGCCCCTGCTGCCGGCAGGCGCTGGAAGAAGCAGGAAATCTGTGCATCGACCAGGGCGGCGCGGAAGTGACCGTTATGCATTTGCTGACGGCATTCCTCGGACAGCCTGCCTGCGACGTCCGCGTCATGATCGCCAGCGCCGGCCTGGCCGTCGATGCCGTGCGGCATGCCCTGTCCAGCGGCTTCGAGGTCCGTGATTCAGGTCGCAGCCAATACCCGTCCTTCTCCCCGCTTCTTGTCGAGGTTTTACAAGATGCCTGGCTGCTCAGTTCGGTAGAACTGGGGCAACCGCACATACGCAGCGGCGCGGTCTTGCTGGCGGCCTTGCTCAGCCCCGCACGCTACCTGCCTCTGGCGGCCATCCGCTTGCTCGACGGGGTCAACCGCGAATCGCTGCGCAAACGCTTTGCGACGCAGTTGGCGGCCTCGGCGGAAACGCTGCAGGCTGCGACTGAACCCCAGGCATCGACGGCAAAGCCAGACGAGGACAGTGCGCTGGCCAGGTTCGGCCACAACTTCACCGCCCAGGCGCGCGAAGGACGTATGGACCCGGTGCTGTGCCGCGATGCCGAGATGGATCTGATGATCGATATCCTTTCGCGCCGGCGCAAGAACAACCCCATCGTGGTGGGCGATGCGGGCGTCGGCAAGAGCGCGGTGGTAGAAGGCCTCGCCTTGCGGATCGTGCAGGGCCGCGTGCCCGAGCCGCTGTGCAGGGTCGAACTGTGGGGGCTGGACCTGGGTGCCCTGCAGGCAGGCGCTGCCGTGAAGGGTGAGTTCGAAAAACGCCTGAAGGCGGTCATCGACGAGGTCAAGGGCGCCGCCCGGCCGATCATCCTGTTCATCGACGAGGCCCACACCCTGATCGGCGCCGGCAACCTCGCCGGCGGCAGCGACGCGGCAAACCTGCTGAAGCCGGCGCTCGCGCGGGGCGAGCTGCGCACCATCGCCGCTACGACCTGGTCGGAGTACAAGAAATACTTCGAGAAGGACCCCACCCTGACCCGCCGCTTCCAGTTGGTCAAGCTGGAGTCACCCAGCACCGAACAGGCCGTGCACATCCTGCGTGGCTTGCGCCCCGTCTACGAAGCATCGCATCAGGTGTTCATCGGCGATGACGCGCTGCAAGCCGCCGCCGCCCTGTCGAGCCGCTACCTCTC
This sequence comes from Pseudomonas sp. Marseille-P9899, assembly GCF_903166565.1. NCBI lineage: Bacteria > Pseudomonadati > Pseudomonadota > Gammaproteobacteria > Pseudomonadales > Pseudomonadaceae > Pseudomonas > Pseudomonas sp. Marseille-P9899. The sequence goes on along the minus strand of NZ_CAESCG010000004.1, from coordinate 473,742 downwards.
TGGACGGCAGTTACCAGACAAGGCCATCGACGTGCTCGACACCGCCTGTGCCCGAGTCGCGTCTGCGCTGGCCGAACCGCCAAGGCGACTCAACGCACTGGAGAACGAACTCAAACAGATCGACGCCGAATCCGCCCAACTGATACGTGACGGCAAGGCTGGCCGATCGGTCGCCTCGGGTCGGCTGGAAGTGCTGGCCACCGCCCGAAAGCGCATGCTGGATAACACCGGGCAACTGCGTCAGGCATGGGAGCAACAGAAAGCACTGGTGGACGAAATCGTCGGCCTGCGAGCTGGCAACGACGACGAGGCGGTTACCCGGGTACTGGCCGAAAAGGTCGCACAGTTGAGCGAGCTCCAGCGTGCAGGCGCCTTGGTGCACGCCGATGTCGGCGCTGAACAGATAGCCCAGGTGATTGCCGACTGGACGGGCATTCCGGCCACCACGATCAACAGCGACCAGATGGCGCGTCTGGAAAGACTGCCGTCGAACCTGAAAAACCGCATCAAAGGCCAGGACGCTGCCCTTGGAATTCTGCACCGACGCCTGCTCACCGCGCTGGCAGACCTGCGCCGCCCAGGCACGCCGATGGGCGCCTTCCTGCTGGTCGGCCCCAGTGGCGTCGGCAAGACGGAAACCGCCTTGGCGGTGGCGAACGCGCTCTTCGGTGGTGAACAGTTCCTGACCACCATCAACATGTCCGAGTACCAGGAGAAGTTCACCGTATCTCGCCTGCTGGGTGCTCCGCCTGGCTATGTCGGCTATGGCGAGGGGGGCGTTCTCACCGAAGCCATTCGCAAGCAACCCTATTCGGTGGTGCTGCTCGATGAGGTGGAAAAAGCCCATCCGGAAGTGCTCGACCTGTTTTACCAAGCCTTCGACAAGGGCGAGCTGAACGATGGCGAAGGCCGGCGCATCGACTGTCAGAACGTGCTGTTTTTCCTGACCTCCAACCTGGGCTTCGACCAGGACGATGAGTCGCTGCAAGACCTGGAAGGCGATGTGCTGCGCCAGCGGCTCATGGGCTTTTTCAAACCGGCATTGCTGGCCCGTCTGCAGATCGTTCCGTATCGCTACCTGAACGAGGACGTAATCGCCGAAATTATCGGCGGCCGTCTGCAACGCCTGGAACAGCAACTTCAGCAACGCCACGAAGCCACGCTGGCAGTCACCGATGCCGCGCGCAGTGAGCTGCGGGCACGTTGTGCGCGGCATCGAAATGGAGCGCGTATGCTCGATGCAATCATCGATGGCGAGTTGCTCCCACCCCTGTCACTGGCCGTACTGCAACGACTGTCTCGCCGAGAAAAAATCCAGCATGCGGAACTGGACTGGACCGATGGCGCCTTCGCGGCAACGTTGACCTGAGCCCGGAGGACGAAATGAATTCCATGGATGTTGCGCCACTTCTGTGCAAACAGCTCCAGTTCCCCCACATGAAGCTGATGAAACTGACAGTGTTGGCGGTGGTGATTCTGACTGGCTGCGATAGCGGTGGACCCACCACGGCAGCCGGCCCTGACTGCACCCGGATCACCTCCGCGCTGGAGCGCCTCGCCTGCTTCGATGCCATAGCCGAAACGCCACCCTCTTATCCTTCACAACAACCGCCAGCGGACGCGGTCGTTGCCGCTGCCGAGCCGGTGGTGAAGGCGCCCCACATCACACGCCTGGTCCATGCCAATGAGGCAGGAAGGCGCCCGGAGGAGACCGCCTCAAGGATCAGTCGCAGCGCGGATGCCCTGCCTGGGCAGGACAAGGTGGTGATTTCCGCACCCGCGCTGAGCGGTACTGCCGCCGAAACCTACCTGGCGATCAGTTGCCTGTCGAACATATCCCGGCTGCAGTTGCTGAGCGCCGACCCACTGCCGGTGAACCACATCACCATCAGGCTTCTGCTGGATGGCACACCGATTACGCCCACCCGTCCCTGGCAAGTGCTGGAAGACGGCACGGTTAGCGACGCCGGCCGTGGGCTGGTGGCCATCGAGCAGTTGCGGCACCTGACCCGTCCAGCGCAACTGCTGCAAGTCGAGAGCAATCACGGTCCGTTCGATGGCATGCGCTTCGATGCCAGCGCGCTGGCCGAACAGATGTCGAGACAACGGGAGGCCTGTCAGTGGTGAGGCAGCTTCCCCCGCTCGACCTCAAGGCGCTGCTGACGCCGCTGGATGAGCGCCAGCCTGCGGGGACGTTCGATGAAGAGAACCCGCTGTTCCAGGACATCGATCATGAAATGATCAAGCTCGGCGGCCTGCAGGAACAGGCCATCGATTGGAACCTCGTCGACCAGAATGCTCGGCAGTACCTGAGCAACCACTGCAAGCACTTCCGCATCGCCGGCCACCTGATGACGGCGCACCTGCGCACGAACAGTTGGCGGAGCTGGGCCGAAGCCGCAGGCGTACTGGCCGGCATGGTAGAAAAATACTGGGAAACAGGGCACCCCAAGCCGGGTGCCACGGGCTATTCGAGCAAGCGCCGCCTGGTTGAGCAGTATCTGGAGCGGCTGAGCGAGGCCCTGCCCAGGCTGGACCGCAAAGGCTACGCCGAAGACTTCTACAAGGCGGGCCAGCAGGCGCTCGACAACCTCCAGGCAAATGCCCCTCTGACCGGGCTGGACGTTCCGGAGCTAACCAGGCTGGAAGGCAAGCTGCGACAGCACACCGAAGCCACCCGCGCTCCGGAGCTGGCCGAACATCCCGTCTATCTGCCCTCCCGAAGCGAGGCGCTGGCCGATACGCTCCTCGTTCCCCTGCACTCCAATCCGGGCAATGGACGGGAAAACCGCCGTTCACTGCTCTCGGCCGCCGAGATCATCAATCAGCAGGATGCCTATGACCCGACCGGCTATCTGCTGCGCCGGTTCGCCCTGTGGTCACACCTGACACAGGTGCCCTCGGCGGCCAAGGACAACCGCACAGAGTTGATGGCGGTCCCACGGGATGTTGCCGACCGCTACGCCGAAGCCCTGACAACCAACAGCGTCGGCCCGACCCTCTTGCAACAGATCGAACGCAGCGTTGCCTCGTCGCCTTACTGGCTCCGCGGCAGCTACCTGTCGGCGGACACCGCTCGCAAGCTGGAAATGCCACGGCTAGCCGAGGCCATACGACAAGCCAGCGAACGCTTCGTGACCCGCCTCCCGGCATTGACCACGCTGGAATTTGCCGATGGCCGCCCCTTCATCGATGACGACACCCAAGCCTGGCTGAGCGGTGCCACGCAGAACAGCGAAACCGGCTCCGGCCTGGAATACCCGGCACTGCGAGACGAACTGAGTGCGTTGCTCGACGCCACAGGCGTGGAGTCGATGCTGCGGCGCCTGGAAGCACTCCAGCAGCAAAAGACCGATGTGAGACATGGCTGTCATGTCATGGCCATCGCAGCCGACCTGCTCGCCTCCCGTGGGCTGGCCTGGCTCGCCGAAGGGTTGTATGCCCGGGCGCGCAGCGTCATGGACAGCGTCTCCACCCCGGCGTGGGAACCGGAACTCTACGCGTTGCTGGTGCGGCACGCGCCGGCTGGCGAAGAACACAAGAATTCAACAGGAGCATTGCTTTGAGGAACATCTGGTCCACCTTGCAACAATACGGCCGGTCCGTTCTGCACTGGGTCAAACCCGGCATGCCGCTCATGCTGCTGGCCCTGGCAATGGCCGTGATTGCCATCTGGTGGCTCGGCCCGCTGTGGACCGTTGCCGAGCGGCAGCCCCTCGGTAACCTGACTGCGAGGTTCCTGGCCACGATCGTGTTGCTGGTGATTCCGTTGCTGGGTTGGGCGCTTCACCTGCGTCGGCACACTCGGCTATTGGAGGCGGAACGCAAACATGATCAGCAAGTGCAGACCGATAGCTGCCTGCGCTACATCGAAGCGCAGGAACGCGACCTCGACCGAAGCCTGGCGCTGCTCCAATCCAACCTCAAAGGCCGCAATGCCTTGTACCAGATGCCCTGGTATCTGGTTCTCGGACAGGAAAACTCGGGCAAGACCAGCTTCGTCAACCGCTCCAACCCGAGCTTCTCCCTGACGGGAGAGATGAAAGCGGGAAGTTGGCGCACACAGGAAGACCCGGACAGGCTCTACCCGATTGACTGGTGCATCGGCGACCAGGCGGTGCTCATCGACCCTCCTGGCGAGATCATCAGCCAGCCGCGGGTTGCAGCAAACCCGCAAGAAAAGGACGTACCGGACCCGGCCCCTGTCGACCGGGATACTTCGCTGCGACGCGCCACCGCCGGGTTGCCGGAAGACCTCCATTCCCGCCTGTGGAACAGCTTCGTCAGCTGGCTGGGACGCAATCGCAGCCGCCGGCCACTGAATGGCGTCGTCCTGATGGTCAGCCTGGTGACCTTGCTGAACCAGAAACCCAGCGACCGCAAAGCCCTGGCCATGTTGCTGCGGGCACGACTGATCGAACTCAGCCGCGAACTGGGCACACGCCCGCCGTTGTATGTCGTGCTCAGCAAGTTCGATCTGCTCGAAGGCTTCGAGCCCTTGTTTGCCCGCCTGCCCAAGTCGGCACGCGAGGATATTTTCGGCTTCACCTTCACCCTGGATTCGGTACGAGACTACGACGCGTGGCTCGAGGAGCTGGGCGTGCGCTACGACAGCTTCCTCGACCGCCTGAACGAGCAGGTCTTCGACGCCATGGCGGATGTCGGCGAAACGTCGCAGCGCGAATCCCTGTATTCGCTGGTGCGGCAGATGTCCGGTCTGCGCTCGGTGCTGCTGGACTTCCTCGCGGATGTGATGGGCAGTGATCGCTTCGCCACGCCATCCTTGCCACGCGGCGTATTCTTCTCGTCGGTGTATCAGCAAGGCGTGCTCAATAACGCCTTCGTGACATCGGCGGCCAAGACCTACGGCCTGCGCGAATCGGCCAACACGATGCACCCCAGCGGGCGGGCAATGGTCTATTTTGCCCAGCAACTGTTCCAGCGCATCATCTATCCCGAGTCCGGCCTGGCCGGCGACAACCCGCGTGTCCTGAGACAGAAGAAACACGCCCTAGCCCTGCATTTCGGCATTGCGTCGCTGGGCAGCCTGATGATCATCGGCGGCTGGCACCACTATTACACCGTCAACCGCGACAAGGCCTCGAGTGTCATGGAGCGCAGCCGCGACTTCAGCGCCAGCGCCATCGACGGCACGCTGGACCCAACCGGATACAACCTGTTGCAGCCTCTGGACCAGATCAGCAACGCGGTCGCCGTCTATGGCGACTACCGCGATGCCTGGCCACTGGTGGCCAACATGGGTTTGTATCAGGGCCGAGCGATAGGCCCCAAGGTAGACGAAGCCTACCTGGCGTTACTCTCTCAGCGTTTTCTGCCGGCGTTGGCCAGCGGCGTCATGGAAGCACTGGACGGCGCCGACATCGAGGGTGACGCTCAACTGGCGGCCCTGCGTGTTTATCGAATGATCGAAGACCGCCCCAATCGCCGCGCGCCGGTGGTGGAAGGCTGGATGGCGGCCTACTGGCAACGGGCGTTCCCGGGCAACGACGGCACCCAGCGCGCATTGATGCGGCATCTGGAATACGCCATGAAGTACGCCGACACACAGCTTGCGAACTATCACGATCGGGTTGCTGTGGTTCAGCGGCATCTGCAGCAGATTCCCTTGCCAGAGCGGGTGTACATGACCATGCGCCAGGAGGCCGGTGCGTCGCTGCGTTCGCCCCTGGATCTGCGCAACGAAATCGGCCCGGCCTTCGATATCGTCTACCAGAGCGAACCCGAAACGGCGGAAGGGCCTGAAGGGGAGTCTCTTTCTTCCGACGGGCGCATCGATGCCCTGCTGACCGCCAGCGGCTATCGCAGCTACTTTGCCCAACACAACGAGGGCCTCACCGAGCTGGCGATGGTCGATCAATGGGCCTTGGGCGAGCGCGGCGGAATTGATTATTCGCAGGCTGATAAAACCATCCTGGCCGAGCGAATCCGCGCGATCTACAGCCGCGCCTACGTCGACACCTGGCGGCGCAACCTCAGCCAGCTTGAGGTCCGCGACTTCCACGACATCACCGACGCCGTCAGCATCCTGGGCAGCATCACAGGCCCGGCCGATCCGCTGCGTCGTCTGGTCGAAACGGTGCGTGACAACAGTGAGTTCGGAGCCAGACCCGTTCCCGCCAGCAGCACGGCGAATCTGATCGACAAGACTGCAACACTGACCGATCAGGTGGCCAAGGTCAGCGCTGATGCCACTCAGACACCAATGACCCTGGAAATCGTGCGTGCCTTCACGCCATTGACCCAACTGCTTGAAGCCCGGGGAGAACGAGCGTCCTACCTGGAGGAAACGATGCTGGCAATTGGCAGCGTGCAGGAAAAGGTCCGCCTGGTGCACGACAGTCCTGACCGCGGTAAAGCCGCCCTCGCCATGGTTGTGGAACGCTTCTCGCTGAAAGGCCCCGACCCCATCGCCAACCTGCAGCGGGTTGCCGCTGGCCTGCCCGAGCCGATGAACCGCCAGGTGGCCAAGCTGGCCAATGAATCCTCACGGGTGATTCTGGTGGAAGCGCTGCGCGAGCTGGAGCGGCGCTGGGATAGCGACATTCATCGCTTCTACCGCGAGCGGCTGGCTGATCGCTATCCATTCAGCCCCACCAGCCGGGAGGAAGTTTCGCTGGAAGACTTCACCGCGTTCTTCGGTCCACAGGGTCGGCTGCAGCAATTCCGCGTGGAGTACCTCAACCTGTTTCTCGAAGAAAACCTGGAGGCCCTCTACTCCGAGCGCCTCGGCGGCTATCTGGTGCGGGCTGACGTGCAGACCCGTCTGGAGTCGGCCGATCGCATCCGCGATGCCTTCTTCAACAGTCGCGGGCTACTCGGCGTGCAGTTCTATATCGAGCCCTTGGGCCTGGCGCCCAACAAGCGCAGCAGCTCGCTCAGCGTCGAAGGACAACTGGTCACCTACAACCATGGCCCGACGACCAGCACGGCACTGATCTGGCCCAACACCCTGGCCCCCAACAACGAAAGCCGCATGAGCCTCGTCAATGCTGGCGGCAGCAGCAGCGGCCTGGTCTATCGCGGGCCCTGGTCGCTTTATCGACTGCTGAGCCAGGCGCGACTGAACGGCACCACCAGCACCAGCGTGGACCTCAGTTTCTCCGCCCCGGACGGCAGCATGCGTTACCGCATCAGTACGGAGAAAGCCAACAACCCGTTCACCCAGCCGCTGTTCAAGGGCTTTGCTTTGCCGCTGAAGTTGTTGCAGGACGGGCTATAGATCACCCACCACTGACAGCCCGCCGGTCCTCCCGCGGGCACCGCTGGAACCGCGCCCGATAACTGCGAGTGAAATACGACGGTGAGTCGAAGCCGCAGGCGATGCTCACCTCCAGCACGCTCATCTCGGTCTGGCGCAGCAGTTGCCGCGCCTTGTCCAGGCGCAGGCGCAGGTAAAAGCCGCTGGGCGTGTCGTTCAGGTACAGGCGGAACAGCCGCTCCAGTTGGCGCCGGCTGACCTGCACCGAGCCGGCCAGGTCGAGGGTGTTCAGCGGCACCTCGGTATTGCGCTCCATCGCGCCGATCACCTGCACCAGCTTGCTGTTGCTGATGCCGTAACGCGAGGGGATCTGCATGCGCTGGTGGTCCTGGCGCGGGCGGATGCGCCCGAGCACGAACTGTTCGGACACCTGAATCGCCAGCTCGGCGCCATGGGCTTGGGCGATCAGGTCGAGCATCAGGTCGATGGACGCAGTGCCGCCCGCCGAGGTGATGCGGCGGCGATCCACTTCGAACAGTTCCTGCGTCGCCTCCAAACGCGGATACCGCTCCTTGAAGGCTTCCAGCGCCTCCCAGTGCAAGGTCACCCGGTGGCCGTCGAGCAGCCCGGCCTCGGCCAGCACCAGCGTGCCGGTGTCGATGCCTCCGAGCACCACGCCGTCGTGATCGAGCTTGCGCAACCAGTGCGCCAACGCCGGGCTGTAGCTCTGCAGCGGCTCGAAACCGGCTACCACCAACAGCGTCGCGCCCTTGCCCAGCGACTCCAAGGGACCGTCGGCGTTGACCGACATGCCGTTACTCGCCAGCACCGCCCCGCCATCCAGGCTCAGCACTCGCCAGCGATACAGCCCGGTGCGGAAACGGTTGGCCACCCGCAGCGGCTCAAGCGCCGAAATGAAGCCCAGCGCGGAGAATCCGGGCAGCAGCAGAAAGTGGAAATCCTGGGACATGGTGGCGACTCGACAGCCAGGGAAGTGCGGTTAATACCGCGCAGGTCGCCGCTGTGCAAGCGTCGGTCGCTACAGTGCGATTTTCTACGCTGAACCCCGCGTAATTTGAGCACCACGGCTCGCAGAAGCCGCATCCCCATAACAATTAGAACTGCCGTTGGAGGAGCCACCATGTACAGATCGCTGCTGATGCTCGTCGGTACCGCAATCCTCAGCACCAACGCACTGGCCGCCGAGCCGGCCGCCTGCAAGAACGTCCGCCTGGGTGTCGTCAACTGGACCGACGTGATGGCCACCAGCGCCATGACCCAGGTGCTGCTGGACGGCCTCGGCTACCAGACCAAACAGACCAGCGCCTCGCAACAGATCATCTTCGCCGGTATCCGTGACCAGCGGCTGGACCTGTTCCTGGGCTACTGGAACCCGATCATGACCCAGACCATCACCCCGTTCATCGACGCCGGGCAGGTCAAGGTGCTCGACACTCCCAGCCTGAACGACGCCCGCGCCACCCTTGCCGTGCCGAAATACCTGGCCGACAAGGGCCTGAAAACCTTCGCCGACATCCAAAAATTCCAGAAGGAGCTGGGCGGCAAGATCTACGGCATCGAGCCGGGTTCCGGGGCCAATACCCAGATCAAGGCGATGATCGCCAAGAACCAGTTCGGCCTGGGCAAATTCCAGTTGGTGGAGTCCAGCGAGGCCGGCATGCTCGCGGCGGTCGATCGCGCCGTGCGGCGCAAGGAAGCCGTGGTGTTCTTCGGCTGGGCGCCGCACCCGATGAACGTGAATGTCGACATGGCCTACCTGAGCGGCAGCGAAGACGCTCTCGGCCCGGATGAAGGCCGCGCCACGGTGTGGACCGTCACCGCGCCGGACTACGCCAGCCGCTGCCCGAACGTCAGCCGCCTGCTGAGCAACCTGACTTTCAGCGCCGAAGCCGAGAGCCGGATGATGCAACCGCTGCTGGACCACAAGGACGCGCTGGAGTCGGCGCGGCAGTGGCTCAAGGACCATCCCGAGGACAAGGCCCGTTGGCTGGAGGGGGTGACCACGCTGGACGGGCAACCCGCCGCTGAGAACCTCAAGCTCACCGCCAACTGACCCCACCGCCCTCCCTTCCCTGTAGGAGCGAGCTTGCTCGCGACAAGGCCCTCACAGAGCCCGCGACACAGCCATCGCGAGCAAGCTCGCTCCTACAGAAGTGTTACGCGATACCCATGATTTTTCGTCGCCCACCCAGGCCACGAACCAGACAGACACGCCCCAAGGAACCCCGCAATGAACCACGACGTCATCATCACCTGTGCCCTCACCGGCGCCGGCGACACCGCCAGCAAAAGCCACCTGGTCCCGGTCACGCCGAAGCAGATTGCCGCCGCCGCGGTGGAAGCGGCCAAGGCCGGCGCCACCGTGGTCCACTGCCACGTCCGTGATCCCGAGACCGGCCGCTTCAGCCGCGACGTGGCGCTCTACCGCGAAGTGATGGAACGCATCCGCGAGTCGGACGTGGACATCATCGTCAACCTCACCGCCGGCATGGGCGGCGACCTGGAGATCGGCCCCGGCGAAATGCCCATGGAATTCGGCCCCGGCACCGACCTCATCGGTCCGCTGGAGCGCCTGGCCCACGTCGAAGCACTGCTGCCGGAAATCTGCACCCTGGACTGCGGCACCCTCAACTTCGGCGACGGCAACAGCATCTATGTTTCGACCCCGAGCCAACTGCGCGCCGGCGCCAAACGCATCACCGAGCTGGGCGTGAAAGCGGAGCTGGAAATCTTCGACACCGGCCACCTGTGGTTCGCCAAGCAGATGATCAAGGAAAGCCTGCTGGACGACCCGCTGTTCCAGCTCTGCCTGGGCATCCCGTGGGGCGCGCCGGCGGACACCACCACCATGAAAGCTATGGTCGACAACCTGCCGCCAGGCGCGACCTGGGCCGGGTTCGGCATCGGTCGCATGCAGATGCCGATGGCCGCGCAAGCGGTGCTGCTAGGCGGCAACGTGCGGGTCGGTCTGGAAGACAACCTGTGGCTGGAAAAAGGCGTGCTGGCCAGCAACGGCCAACTGGTGGAGCGCGCCGCCGAGATCCTTCACCGCCTGGGCGCGCGGGTTCTGACCCCCGCCGAAGGCCGCGCCAAAATGAACCTGACCCGTCGCTGAGCCACAGGAGCCACACATGCGCTTTATCACTGATATCAAAACTTTCGCCGCCCTGGGCAGCGGCGTGATCGGCAGCGGCTGGGTCGCCCGCGCCCTGGCCCACGGCCTCGACGTGGTGGCCTGGGACCCGGCACCCGGCGCCGAGCAGGCCCTGCGCAAACGCATCGCCAACGCCTGGCCTGCGCTGGAAAAACAAGGTCTGGCGCCCGGCGCGTCGCAGGAACGGCTGCGCTTCGTAGCGACCATCGAGGAATGCGTGCGCGACGCCGATTTCATCCAGGAAAGCGCGCCAGAGCGGCTGGAACTCAAGCTCGACCTGCACGGCAAGATCAGCGCGGCAGCCAAGCCCAATGCACTGATCGCCTCCAGCACTTCGGGCCTGTTGCCCAGCGAGTTCTACGAGTCGTCCATCCATCCGGAGCGCTGCGTGGTCGGCCATCCGTTCAACCCGGTGTACCTGCTGCCGCTGGTGGAAATCGTCGGCGGCAGGAACACCGCGCCCGAGGCTATCGAGGCCGCGAAACAGGTCTACAGCGCCCTCGGCATGCAACCGCTGCATGTGCGCAAGGAAGTCCCCGGGTTCATCGCCGACCGCCTGCTCGAAGCGCTGTGGCGCGAGGCGCTGCACCTGGTCAACGACGGCGTGGCCACCACCGGCGAAATCGACGACGCGATCCGCTTCGGCGCCGGTCTGCGCTGGTCGTTCATGGGCACGTTCCTGACCTACACCCTCGCCGGTGGCGATGCTGGTATGCGCCACTTCATGGCGCAGTTCGGCCCGGCGCTGCAACTGCCGTGGACCTACCTGCCCGCCCCGGCGCTGACCGACGAACTGATCGACGCCGTGGTGGATGGCACCACCGACCAGCGCGGCGAGCGCAGCATTGCCTCGCTGGAGCGCTATCGTGATGACTGCCTGCTGGCGGTGCTGGACGCAGTGAAAACCACCAAGGCCCGCCACGGCATGACGTTCAGCGACTGACCCGGAGAAACGCGATGCCTGCCTTGCTGACCTACCAGACCCCGGTGCTGGAAGACTGGGTGGATTACAACGGGCATCTGCGCGATGCCTTCTACCTGCTGATCTTCAGCTACGCCACCGATGCGTTCATGGAGCGCATCGGCCTGGACGGCGACAACCGCGATGCCACGGGGCATTCGCTGTTCACCCTGGAATGCCACCTGAACTACCTGCATGAGGTGAAGCTGGGGACGCCGGTGTGGGTGAACACGCAAGTGATCGGCTTCGATCGCAAGCGCCTGCACCTCTATCACAGCCTGCACCGTGAAGGCTTCGAGCCGGCGCTGGCGGCCAATGAACAGATGCTGCTGCATGTGGACCTGGCGGGGCCGAAATCGGCGCCCTTCGCCGAGGAGGTGGTGGAGCGGCTGCGGGGGATCGTCGCGGAGCAGGCGGATTTGCCGGCGGCGGAGTTTGTCGGCCGGGTGATCGGGCTGCCGGGCTGAGTTCCTCTGGTTTTCAACCGCCCAAAAAAACAGCCCCGGATAGCCGTGACGCGTCCGGGGCGAAGAGTGAGCAAATTACCTGCTGCCAGAAGACCGGTGACCAAACCGCCCTCAACCTGTGCATGGCCTCAGTGTGCACACTCCCGCGTCGCGCAATATTGCCGAAAACGACCTGTTCATAGGTAATGCGGCCATCGCGACAATCTGCCCTTGCCGCGCTCGCCGAGCGCTTCCAGAATCGATCCACGATCTCACCTGCCACAAGGACTAACGCCATGATGCACGCGGATTTGATTGATCAGGACGACTTGGTTGGGCACCTGCGCGCCCTCGGTTTCGAAACACCTTCCGGGGTCAGTGCCGAGCAGGCATGCGAGCACGCGGTGCGCGGGCTGAGCGAGCCACAGGCCAAGGCGCTGAAAGGAATGGTCGAGCAGATGTACACCGGCAGCGCGACGATCTTGCCGGCGGTACGTCAGGCGATTGAAAAGCAGTTGTTGCCGGCGCTGGCGGAGTTCAAGGCGGCTCATCGGTAATCGAAGTCGCCCTACAAGCCGCTCCAGAGCTGTAGGAGCGAGCTTGCTCGCGATGGGGCCAGCGGCCCCAAGAGAGAATCGCGAGCAAGCTCGCTCTTACAACCTCACACTCGCAAACGTCGACTCGTTCCTCGCCTGGCTCAACGCCGCCATCGGCCCTGCCAACGGCGACAACACCAGCGCCTGCGGGATCGGCATCATCGCCACCTGCTGGGCCGTATTGGAACCCACACGCTCATCCCGCGGCGGAATGCCAAAGTACTCGCGGTAGCACTTGGAGAAGTGCGGCGTAGAGACGAACCCGCACACCGACGCCACTTCGATGATCGACATCGGCGTCTGCTTGAGCAGTTGCCGCGCGCGGATCAGGCGCAGTTTGAGGTAGTAGCGCGACGGCGAGCAGTGCAGGTATTTCTGGAACAGCCGTTCGAGCTGGCGCCGCGATACCGAGACGTACACCGCCAGTTCATCCAGGTCGATCGGCTCTTCAAGGTTGGCTTCCATCAGCGCGACGATTTCCTGCAGCTTCGGCTGGTTGGTGCCGAGCATGTGCTTGAGCGGCACACGCTGGTGATCCTGTTCGTTGCGGATGCGCTCGTAGACAAACATTTCCGAAATCGCCGCCGACAGTTCGCGGCCGTGATCACGGCTGATCAGGTGCAGCATCATGTCCAGCGGCGCGGTGCCGCCGGAGCTGGTGAAGCGGTTACGGTCGAGGGTGAACAGGCGGGTGCTCATGCTCACTCGCGGGAAGGCTTCCTGCATCGCCGCCAGACACTCCCAGTGCACGCTGCAATCGAAACCATCGAGCAGGCCGGCACAGGCCAGCGCCCAACTTCCGGTGCACACCGCGCCAAGGCGGCGCGACTGACGGGCCTGGCTCTGCAGCCAGGTGACGTGTTCACGGGTCACGGTGCGCTGGATGCCGATGCCGCCGCAGACGATCACGGTGTCCATCGGCGGCGCCTTGTGCATCGCTGCATCGGGGGTGATCTGCAGACCGTCGCTGGCCCAGACCTGGCCGCCATCCACGCTCAGGGTATGCCAGCGATACAGCTCGCGGCCGGACAACTGGTTGGCCATGCGCAGCGGTTCAACGGCGGATGCCAGGGAAATCAGCGTGAAGTTGTCCAACAGCAGGAAACCGATGGATTGGGGCGTGCGGGTTTGGGGTTGGGCCCCGGAGTTGTACGACGTCATCGCGATCTCTCCTCACACAATGCAGGTTGCGCCTCAGGCATGGGGCTTTTTTGTTTTCGCCCCGGTTCGAATGCAGGGGCTTTGCCAATCACAACGCAAATGCCATGCCTGAAATTGAACAGCTATTCAATAAATCCTGAAAGCGACGTCGCGACACGTCTAAAAAGCGCCCTCGGACAGCCGCTCCAGTGAACGGAAAGGGCCGGTCCAGGGCTCATCGGCAGGCGTGGTGAGCAGTTCGGTAGCACTGGTGGGAAAGTTGCCCAGAAGCGACACGAAAGAGTGTCACCTGAGGTAGTACGGAGGGATTTTCAGCGTAGGAAAAACTGGCCTTTCGCCCACGCGCCAAAAGGCGGCGCGGGCGTGGGCAGGTGAGCGAAAACGGCGCAGCGAACTCAGCACTCGATGGCGCTGACCGCCAGACCGCCGCGGGAGGTTTCTTTGTACTTGTCGTGCATGTCGGCGCCGGTATCGCGCATGGTGCGGATCACCCGGTCGAGGGAAATGAAGTGCTCGCCGTCACCGCGCAAGGCCATCTGCGCGGCGTTGATCGCCTTGACTGCGGCGATGGCGTTGCGCTCGATGCACGGCACCTGGACCAATCCGCCGACCGGGTCGCAGGTCAGACCCAAATTGTGTTCCAGGCCAATTTCGGCGGCGTTCTCCAGTTGCGCCGGAGTCGCGCCGAGCACTTCGGCAAGCCCCGCCGCAGCCATCGCGCAGGCCGAGCCGACCTCGCCCTGGCAACCGACTTCGGCACCGGAAATCGACGCGTTCTTCTTGCACAGGATGCCCACCGCGGCTGCTGCGAGGAAGAAGTCCACCACGCAGGCTTCGCTGACTTCATCGCTGAAGCGCATGTAGTAATGCAGCACCGCAGGAATGATCCCCGCCGCGCCGTTGGTGGGTGCGGTAACCATGCGCCCGCCTGCGGCGTTTTCTTCGTTGACCGCCAGGGCGTAGAGGTTGACCCACTCCATCGCGCTCAGGGTCGAGCCGATCACATTGGGCTTGCCCAGCTCCTGAAGGCTGCGGTGCAACTTGGCCGCGCGGCGTTTCACATTGAGGCCGCCGGGCAGGATGCCTTCGTATTTCAGGCCGCTTTCCACGCAGTCCTGCATGGCCTGCCAGAGCTTCATCAGGCCGGCGCGAATCTCCGCTTCGCTGCGCCAGACCTTCTCGTTTTCCAGCATCAATTGCGACACGCGCATGTCGTTTTGTTTGCAGCGTTCGAGCAGTTCCTCGGCGCTGTTGAAATCGTAGGGCAGCACGGTGTTGTCGCTGTCCAGCACACCGCTGGCGGCCTGCGCCGCGTCGACCACAAAGCCGCCACCTACCGAGTAATACGTGTCGCTGTGCAGCTCGCCGTCAGCGCCTTCGGCCACCAGGGTCATGGCGTTGGGATGGTAGGGCAGGTTCTCGTCCAGCAGGCGCATGTCGCGCTGCCAGATAAAGGGTACGGACAGGCGGCCGTCGAGCAGCAGGGTGTCGGTTTCGCGCAGGGTGGCGATGCGGATGCCGATCTGCGACGGGTCGATCGCGTCCGGCCATTCGCCCATCAGGCCCATGATCACGGCGTTGTCGCTGCCGTGGCCGACACCGGTGGCCGACAGCGAACCGTAGAGGCGCACTTCGACGCGGCGCACCTGCTCCAGCTCGCCCCGCTCGCGCAGGCCCTGGACGAACAGAGCCGCGGCGCGCATGGGCCCGACGGTATGGGAACTGGACGGGCCGACGCCGATCTTGAACAGGTCGAACACACTGATGGCCATGGCCACGAACCTCCTGATTGGGCAGGTGTACGCAGCCCGGGCACGGAGGCCACAGCTGCTACGCTGACTGGGCGGCAATCCGCCGATTCCGCGCATCATCAGGCTTTTGGCACTGCCCCTGACGTCTGCAACCGACTCACTCTTGTCCAGCAACGCCGCCCCTTGCGAGCGGCCTGAAAGCGCCGTTTTTTTGCGGCGCAGATTGGACGAAAGAGCGTTTATCGGGGCCGATGAATCCATATGCGACCTCATTGGCACTGGATGCGACCCTGCCTGTACTGGTTACGACGCACCCTGTAGGCGTTTGTTTTTCGCTGGTAGATGATCGGTATCGACTCGATTGCACGGCACTCGTCCCGCTGTCGCCCGGCAGCCAGGCCCGACCGAATGCAGACATAAAGCACGGCGGTCCCGTGGGACACCCGAAAAAAAACACTAAGGAGTCCATTCATGAAAGGTTCACCTTCGCTGTTACTGGCCGCGCTACTGAGCCTCCCGGCGCTGGCCCAGGCCGCCGAGCCTGAAGCGTGTCACACCGTCAACTTCTCCGATGTCGGCTGGACTGACATCACCGTGACCACCGCTGTGACCAGCGCCGTTCTCGAAGCGCTGGGCTACAAGACCCGCACCACCATGATCTCCGTCCCGGTGACCTACAAGTCGCTGGCCGACGGCAAGAACATGGACGTGTTCCTCGGCAACTGGATGCCGACCATGGAAAACGACATCAAGCAGTACCGCGATGCCGGCACCGTGGAAACCGTCCGCGCCAACCTGGAAAACGCCAAGTACACCCTCGCGGTCCCCCAGGCGCTGTATGACAAAGGCCTGAAGGACTTCGCCGACATCGCCAAATTCAAGAAGGAGCTTGACGGCAAGATCTACGGCATCGAGCCCGGCAACGACGGCAACCGCACCATCCAGAGCATGATCGACAAGAACGCCTTCGGCCTGAAAGACGCCGGTTTCAAGGTGGTCGAATCGAGCGAGGCCGGCATGCTCTCGCAAGTCGATCGCGCAGCACGACGCGGCACCGATGTGGTGTTCCTCGGTTGGGAACCGCACCCGATGAACAAGCGCTTCAAGATGCAGTACCTGAGCGGCGGCGATGACTTCTTCGGCCCTGACTTCGGCAAGGCCACGGTGCTGACCAACACCCGCAAGGGTTACACCCAGGAATGCGCCAACGTCGGTCAACTGCTGAAAAACCTGTCCTTCACCCTGGACATGGAAAGCACGCTGATGGGCAACGTCCTCGACGACAAGACCAAACCCGACGCCGCCGCCAAGGCCTGGCTGAAAAACAACCCGCAGGTGCTCGACACCTGGCTGGCCGGCGTAACCACCGTAGACGGCAAACCCGGCCTGGAAGCGGCCAAGGCCAAACTCACGCAGTAAGCACGCCCCCGCGGCGGCGAGACCGCCGCGGGGAGTTTTCGAATCCTTGCAGGTGGACGCTCGCTATCATGCTGATCGATCAAAAAATACCCTTGGGCCAGCACATCGCGGCCTTCGTTGAATGGCTGACCCAACACGGCGCCAATTACTTCGATGCCTTCGCCGCGGCGCTGGAATGGATGATTCACGGAGTGACCGGGGCACTGACCTGGTTCAACCCGTTCGTCCTCATCGGGCTGATCGCACTGGGCGCACACCTGATCCAGCGAAAGTGGGCGCTGACCGCCTTTTGCGTGGCGTCGTTCCTGCTGATCCTCAACCTGGGTTACTGGCAGGAAACCATGGAGACCCTGGCCCAGGTGCTGTTCGCCACCCTGGTCTGCGTGGCCATCGGCGTGCCGCTGGGTATCGTCGCCGCGCACAAGCCGATGTTCTACACCGCCATGCGCCCGGTCCTCGACCTGATGCAGACAGTTCCTACCTTCGTTTACCTGATCCCGACCCTGACCCTGTTCGGTCTGGGTGTGGTTCCCGGGCTGATTTCGACGGTGGTGTTCGCCATCGCCGCGCCGATCCGCCTGACCTACCTGGGTATCCGCGACGTGCCCCAGGAACTGCTCGACGCCGGCAAGGCCTTTGGCTGCTCGCGCCGACAACTGCTGTCCCGTATTGAACTGCCCCATGCGATGCCAAGCATCGCGGCCGGTATCACCCAGTGCATCATGCTGTCGCTGTCGATGGTGGTGATTGCCGCGCTGGTGGGGGCCGATGGCCTGGGCAAACCCGTGGTCAACGCACTGAACACTGCCGATATCGCCCTGGGCTTCGAAGCGGGCCTGGCGATCGTACTGCTGGCAATCATGCTCGACCGTATCTGCAAACAACCCGATGTACAGGTAAGGGGTGAGGCATGAGCATCATTCGCTTCGAAGACGTAGACGTCATCTTCTCCAATCGACCGCGTGAGGCACTCAGCCTGCTAGACCAAGGCCTTACGCGGGAGCAAATCCTCAAGAAGACCGGGCTGGTGGTGGGCGTGGAAAAAGCCAACCTGGACATCAACAAAGGCGAAATCTGCGTGCTGATGGGCCTGTCCGGTTCGGGCAAATCCAGCCTGCTGCGCTGCATCAACGGTCTCAATACCGTCAGCCGCGGCAAGCTGTACGTCGAGCATGAAGGCTCGCACATCGACATCGCCCACTGCACCCCGGCGGAACTGAAGATGATGCGCACCCAGCGCATCGCCATGGTGTTCCAGAAGTTCGCCCTGATGCCCTGGCTGACGGTACGCGAGAACATCAGCTTCGGCCTCGAAATGCAGGGTCGCCCGGAGAAAGAGCGGCGCAAGCTGGTGGACGAGAAGCTGGAACTGGTGGGCCTGACCCAGTGGCGCAACAAGAAGCCCGACGAACTCTCCGGCGGCATGCAGCAGCGCGTCGGCCTCGCCCGTGCATTGGCCATGGATGCCGACATCCTGCTGATGGACGAACCGTTCTCAGCCCTTGACCCGCTGATCCGCCAGGGCTTGCAGGACGAACTGCTGGAACTGCAACACAAGCTGAACAAGACCATCGTTTTCGTCAGCCACGACCTAGACGAAGCGCTGAAGCTCGGTACCCGTATCGCCATCATGAAAGACGGCAAGATCATCCAGTACAGCAAGCCGGAAGAGATCGTCCTCAACCCGGCGGACGACTACGTGCGCACCTTCGTGGCCCATACCAATCCGCTCAACGTCCTCTGCGGTCGCAGCCTGATGCGCACGCTGGACCAGTGCAAACGTATCAATGGCTCGGTGTGCCTGGACCCGAGCGGCGATTCCTGGCTCGACCTGGCCGAAGGCAACACCATCAAGGGTGCCCGTCAGGGCGTGAACGGCCTCGACCTGCAGAACTGGGCGCCGGGCGAGGCCGTGGAAGGCCTTGGCCGCAAACCGACGCTGGTCAACGTCAACATCGGCATGCGCGAAGCGCTGCAGATCCGCTACCAGACCGGCAACAAGCTGGTGCTGCAAGAGGACAACCGTGTGGTGGGGATTCTCGGCGACAGCGAGCTGTATCACGCGCTGCTGGGCAAAAACCACGGCTGAGCCTTGATCCGGTCCTTCGCGAGCAAGCAGAGCGCGGCTCATCCCCTGGTGGGAGCGAGCTTGCTCGCGAAGGACCGCAAAGCGGTCCCAATACATTCGCCAATCCCGCCTATCCTCAATCGCGTGCCCTTCTCAAGGACGTCCCGCACGCGATGAAACGCCGCACCTTCCACTTCCTCAACTTGCGCAGCCTGATGCTGGCCTTCGCCCTGTTTTCGGCCCTGGCGACCCTGGCCAACAGCCTGGCGGTGGCCTATGGCGTCCAGCGTGACGCCCTCATCCACGCGACCCTGGAAGCCAACCACGCCTACGCTGCCAAGGTGGCCTCCAGCATCGGCGCCTTTATCAAATCGGCCCACGCCCACCTGCACTACAGTGCGCTGCAACTGGCCGAGGACTACACAAACCCTCACCTCATGCACGCCGAAGCCAAACGCTTGCAAGCCCAGGACAACGCATTCAACACGGTGGTCATCACTGACGCCGGGGGCATGGTGCTGCACAGCCATCCCGATAACCTGCTGGCCGTGGGCAGCAAGCTGGACTCAGAGGAAATGCAGCGGGCCGTGACGCTGCGCCGCCCGCTGGTCAGCCCCGCCTACCCCGCCGCCAACGGCAACCTGATGGTGTTCATCTCACAGCCCATTTTCGCCGCGGACGGCACTTTTCTCGGTGTACTCGGCGGAGCGGTGTATATCCAGAAGGACAGCGCGCTGAGCACGATCGTCTCGAACCATTTCCACAACGACGGCACGTTCGCCTTCGTCGCCGACAAGCACCGGCGCCTGCTGCATCATCCCGACGCCAACCGCATCGGCGAAGTCCTCAGCAGCAGCGCCACGGTGGATGCGGCCCTGCACGGAGAGAGCGGCACCCTTGAGGCGAACAATTCCCAGGGCGTGCCTATGCTCGCGGGCTATGCCCCGGTGGCCAATGCCGACTGGGCGGTGGTCGCGCAACAACCGCGGGGTATCGCCCTGTCCACCCTTGGCCGGCTGATGCGCGACATGTTCGTGGACCTGCTCCCGGCCAGCGTGATCGGCTTGTTGCTGCTCTGGTTCGGTGCCCGCTGGATCACCCACCCACTGCAACAACTGGCGGACAACGCGACACGCCTGTCGCAACCACAGACCATCGATCAATTGGGCCGCATCAAGGCCTGGTACAAGGAGCCGGCCGCCATCCGCCAGGCTCTGATCGACAGCGTCAGCCTTATCCACCGCAAGATCGGCCGGCTCAACGAACAAGCCCAGAGCGACCCGATGACCGGCCTCGCAAACCGCCGCGCAATGGACGCCGCACTGGCTTTGCTCGACCAGTCGCAGCAAGCCTATTCGGCGCTGGAGCTGGATATCGATTTCTTCAAACGGGTCAACGACACCTACGGCCACGATGCCGGCGATGTGGCGCTCAAGCAGGTGGCCGAGATCATTGCCCGGCACTCGCGCACCGGCGATCTGGCCTGCCGTGCGGGCGGTGAAGAGTTCGTCCTGCTGCTGCCGGACACCGACGTCACCGCCGCCTGCGCCATCGCCGAGCGGATCCGCGCCAGCATCGAGGCCACGGCCGTGACCGGGGTCGGGCACATCACCCTGTCCATCGGCGTCGGCTGCCGCGGGCCGCAGGCGAACAGCGCCGCCGAAGTGCTCAAGCAGGCGGACGAGAACCTCTACCGGGCCAAGCAAGGCGGGCGCAATCGGGTGGTGGGTTAACGGTATTACGCAGGGTCTGGAAGCCGGAATGAAAAAGGGCCTCACCGTCACCGGCAAGGCCCTTTGTTCATTTCAGCGATCGACGATCAGCTATACACGCGCCCCAGCAACTGGCGGTGGCTGTCGAACTGATCCAGCACGTCACGGGTGATCTGGTCGGGCGTGAAGCCCATCAGGTCATATTCCTGACTGCCGTTGTGCAGGTAGACCTCGGCGCGGTAGAAGCGCTGGCGCACTTCGCTTTCGCCTTCCGCCGGCGCCTCGTTCGGCGCGGCCAGGTAGCCATCCAGGCTCACTTCGTAGACGAAGGGGTTGCCCTCTTCCATGGTCACGCGCAGACCCAGGGACGAGCGGGACTGACCGACGCGGGTTTCCACCGCCAGGCCCATGCCCTGCAATTGCGCGGCGGCGTCTTTCAGCGCCGGGCTGACCTGCTTGTCCATGAAACGCTGGACCATCGCCTGGGTCGGTTGCAGGTCGAGCTGGCTTAGCCGCTCGCTGAAACCACGACGACCGCGCGCGGCCAATTCGGCCTGTTCCTGCTCGACCTGACTGTCCTGTTTCATCGCCTTGTACAGGCCGAACATGAACACCACCAGCACCACCGAGAACGGCAGGCCGGCCAGCACCACCATGGTCTGCATCGCCTCGAAGTTACCGGCGAAAAGCAGGCCGACGGTGACGATGGTGATGATCGCGGACCAGAGGATACGCAGCCAGTGCGGCGCGTCTTCGTCGACGCTGCCGCCTTTGCACGACAGGTTGGCCATCATCACCGCGCCGGAGTCGGCGGGTGTCAGGAACAGCACGAAACCGACGAACACGGCGACACCCACGACGATCTTGGCTGCCGGGAAGTGCTCCAGCAGTTGGTAGATCGACATCGACGGCTGCTCCAGCGCCGTTCGTCCCAGCTCCACCGCGCCGTGGTTCATCACCAGGTCCAGCGCGGTGTTACCGAAGATCGACAGCCACGCCAGGGTGAAGCCCAGCGGGATCAGCAGCACGCCGGCCACCAGCTCGCGCACGGTGCGGCCGCGGGAGATCCGGGCGATGAACATGCCGACGAACGGACCCCAGGAAATCCACCAGGCCCAATAGAACACGGTCCACAGGCCCAGCCAGCGCTCGGACTTGGCCGCATCGCCTTCGTAGACGTAGAGGTCGAAGGTCTTGAGGATCGCGCCGTTGAGGTAGTCACCGATGTTCTGCACGAAGCTATTAAGCAGGTGCAGGGTCGGGCCGTTGAGCAGGACGAACAGCAGCAGGCCGCTGAACAGAATGATGTTCAGGTTGGACAGGCGGCGGATGCCGTTTTCCACACCCGACACCGCAGCGATGGTCGCCACCGTGCTCATCACCAGGATGACGATCAGCAGGTTGGTGTTGCTGTGTTCCATGCCGAACAGGTATTCCAGGCCCGACGACACCTGCATCGAACCGATGCCGAGGTTAGTCACCAGACCCAGCAGGGTCACGAACATGCCGAAGATGTCCACGGTATGCCCGGCGGCACCCTTGACCCAACGCTCGCCGACCAGCGGGTACAGCGCCGAACGCAGGGCCAGCGGCTGGTTGTGACGGTAGGCGAAGTAGGCCACGGCCAACCCGACCAGCGCGTAGATCGCCCAGCCGTGCAGGCCCCAGTGCAGGAAGGTCAGTTGCAGGCCGGCGCGGGCAGACTGCAGGCTGGCCGAAGCACCTTCGGGCGGGTTGTAGTAGTGATCCAGCGGCTCGGAAGCACCGAAGTACAACAGCGAGATGCCGATGCCGGAGGAAAACAGCATGCCGGCCCAGGCGCCGTAGCTGAAGTCCGGCTTGTCATCCTTGCCGCCGAGCTTGAGCTTGCCGTAGGACGAAAAGGCGATGGCGATGACAAACACCAGGTAGCCACCGATCACCAGCATGTAATACCAACCGAAGCTGCGCGACAGCCAGGCCTGAGCCTGACCGAGCACGTGGCCTGCGGTTTCCGGAACTGCGATCAGCAAGGCAGTCAACAACAGGATCAGCAGGGTGGAGGTGAAAAACACCACGCTGTTGACCCGGACCCTCTCGACGGGGGTCTTTATCAGGGAGGCAGAACTCATTGCACGGATGCTCCAGGCGGTGCGTGAGAAAAAGTGAAACGACCCGTTCACCCGCGCAATTGGTGCAATAGCCCCATTGCGTCAGGTGTTATAAAAGCACCTTGAAAAACCGTGGTCCCAAATCGAATGCGTTGAAAAACAGGCTGAAAACCCCGGCTCGAGGGTTGCGCCGCGCGGCCACTGGCCGGACGGCAACGCTGTTCAACGGTGCGTCTATGCGCGTGAAACACCATGTTTTACGGGGCTCCACGGCTTTCCGGGGTGCCAATTCGTGCCTTCTGACGGGCTCAAAATCCTGTCAATGGCACAAATTGTCGCAGAGCTTATTCTTTGTTGATTGAACGTTCAATCAAAACAAAATAGACTGGCCTTCGCCGAGTCAGCCGCTTGTCGTCTGCTCGCAGGCCTGAGGAGATTTGCCAGATGCCCAAGGTCGGTATGCAACCCATTCGCCGCCAGCAGTTGATCGAAGCCACACTCACGGCTATCGACCAGGTCGGCATGGGGGACGCCAGCATTGCGCTGATCGCCCGTTTGGCCGGTGTGTCGAATGGCATCATCAGTCACTACTTTCGGGACAAGAACGGCCTGATCGCAGCGACCATGCAGTATTTGATGACGGTGTTGAGCGAGGGCGTCGCCGCTCGCCGCCAGGCACTCACGGACGACAGCCCGCGTGCCCACCTGCAGGTGATCATCGAAGGCAACTTCGACGCTAGCCAGGTCAATGGCCCGGCAATGAAAACCTGGTTGGCGTTCTGGGCCACCAGCATGCACCAGCCGTCCTTGCACAGGTTGCAGCGGATCAACGATCACCGCTTGTATTCCAACCTGTGCAGCCAGTTCCGCCGAGCGTTGCCGCTGCCCGAAGCACGCAGCGCAGCCCGCGGCCTGGCAGCGTTGATCGACGGTCTGTGGCTGCGCGGTGCGCTGTCCGGAGACGCCTTCGACACCACCCAGGCGCAACAAATCGCTTACGAATACATGGATCTACAACTGGCGAAACAGACGAGCCCGGACGTACAGAACCAGGCCTCTGAAACCCCGCGCAGCAAGACCCGAAACAAATCGGGAGTCGCTGCCGGATAGCCAAAACACATTGCACTTGCGAGGACACTATGGCCCGTTTCGAAACGCAAAAACTCTACATTGATGGTGGTTATGTCGACGCTGGCAGCGATGCCACTTTCGAAGCCATCAACCCGGCCAACGGCGAAGTCCTCGCCCATGTGCAACGTGCTACCGAGGCTGACGTCGAGCGCGCCGTCGAAAGCGCCGAACGTGGCCAGAAAGTCTGGGCCGCGATGACTGCCATGCAGCGTTCGCGCATCCTGCGCCGCGCCGTCGACATCCTGCGCGAGCGCAACGACGAGCTGGCCGCCCTGGAAACCCTGGACACCGGCAAGTCCTACTCGGAAACCCGCTACGTCGACATCGTCACCGGCGCCGACGTGCTGGAATACTACGCAGGCCTGGTCCCGGCCATCGAAGGCGAGCAGATCCCGCTGCGCGAATCGTCGTTCGTCTACACCCGTCGCGAGCCGCTGGGCGTCACCGTCGGTATCGGCGCGTGGAACTACCCGATCCAGATCGCCCTGTGGAAATCCGCCCCGGCCCTGGCCGCCGGTAACGCGATGATCTTCAAGCCGAGCGAAGTCACCTCGCTGACCACCCTGAAACTGGCCGAGATCTACACCGAAGCCGGCCTGCCGGACGGCGTGTTCAACGTCCTGACCGGCAGCGGCCGCGAAGTCGGCACCTGGCTGACCGAGCACCCACGCATCGAGAAAGTCTCCTTCACCGGCGGCACCGTCACCGGCAAGAAAGTCATGGCCAGCGCCTCCAGCTCCTCGCTGAAGGAAGTGACCATGGAACTGGGCGGCAAATCGCCACTGATCATTTGCGACGACGCCGACCTGGACAAGGCCGCCGACATCGCCATGATGGCCAACTTCTACAGCTCCGGTCAGGTCTGCACCAACGGCACCCGCGTGTTCGTTCCGGTATCGTTGAAGGCCGCTTTCGAAGCGAAAATCGTTGAACGTGTCGCCCGCATCCGCGTCGGCAACCCGGAAGACGAGAACACCAACTTCGGTCCGCTGGTCAGCTTCGCGCACCTGGAAAACGTCCTCGGCTACATCGCCAAGGGCAAGGAAGAAGGTGCCCGCGTCCTGTGTGGCGGCGAGCGCCTGACCGACGGCGA
This sequence comes from Pseudomonas sp. Marseille-P9899, assembly GCF_903166565.1. Taxonomy (NCBI): domain Bacteria; kingdom Pseudomonadati; phylum Pseudomonadota; class Gammaproteobacteria; order Pseudomonadales; family Pseudomonadaceae; genus Pseudomonas; species Pseudomonas sp. Marseille-P9899. The sequence goes on along the minus strand of NZ_CAESCG010000004.1, from coordinate 448,920 downwards.
ATTCGCCAAGGGCGCCTTCGTCGCGCCGACCGTGTTCACCGACTGCCGTGACGACATGACCATCGTCAAGGAAGAGATCTTCGGCCCGGTCATGAGCATCCTCAGCTACGAAACCGAAGAAGAAGTGATCCGTCGCGCCAACGACACCGAATACGGCCTGGCCGCCGGTGTCTGCACCAACGACATCAGCCGCGCCCACCGCATCATCCACAAGCTCGAAGCCGGCATCTGCTGGATCAACGCCTGGGGCGAGTCGCCGGCGGAAATGCCGGTCGGTGGCTACAAGCAATCCGGCGTCGGCCGCGAAAACGGCGTCAGCTCGCTGGCCCAGTACACCCGCATCAAGTCGGTACAGGTCGAGCTGGGCTCCTACACCTCGGTGTTCTAAGCGCCCTTTTGTAGCCGCGCCCGGTCCTTGCTGGCCGGGCGCCTCCCGCTCTCCCCGCCTACTGCCCAATGAGGGAACTGAACATGTCCCATATTTTCGACTACATCATCGTCGGTGCCGGCTCGGCCGGTAACACCCTGGCGACCCGCCTGACCGAAGACGAAGGCGTCACCGTCCTGCTGCTGGAAGCCGGTGGCCCGGACTACCGCGCCGACTTCCGCACCCAGATGCCGGCCGCGCTGGCCTTCCCGCTGCAAGGCCGCCGCTACAACTGGGCCTACGAGACCGATCCCGAGCCGCACATGGACGGCCGCCGCATGGAATGTGGTCGCGGCAAGGGCCTGGGTGGTTCTTCGCTGATCAACGGCATGTGCTACATCCGCGGCAACGCCCTGGACTTCGACGGCTGGGCCAAGCTGCCGGGCCTTGAAGACTGGACTTACCTGGACTGCCTGCCGTACTTCCGCAAAGCCGAAACCCGTGACATCGGCCCGAACGACTACCACGGTGGTGACGGCCCGGTCAGCGTGGCCACGCCTAAAGCCGGCAACAACCCGCTGTTCCACGCCATGGTCGAAGCCGGCGTGCAGGCCGGTTACCCGCGCACCGAAGACCTCAACGGCTACCAGCAGGAAGGTTTCGGTCCGATGGACCGGAGCGTGACCAAGAACGGCCGCCGCTCCAGCACCGCCCGCGGTTACCTGGACACCGCCAAGAAGCGCTCGACCCTGACCATCGTCACCCACGCCCTGAGCGACCGCGTGCTGTTCGAAGGCAAGCGCGCCGTTGGCGTGACCTACCTGGTAGGCGCCAGCGAAGAGCGTGTGGAAGCCCGTGCGCGCAAGGAAGTCATCGTCTGCTCCGGCGCCATCGCTTCGCCGCAACTGCTGCAACGTTCCGGCGTGGGCTCCCGCGCGCTGCTGGAAAGCTTCGATATTCCGGTGGTCCACGACCTGCCGGGCGTCGGCGAAAACCTTCAGGATCACCTGGAGCTGTACCTGCAATACGCCTGCACCCAGCCGGTGTCGCTGTACCCGTCGCTGTTGTGGTGGAACCAGCCGGCCATCGGTGCCGAGTGGCTGTTCAAAGGCACCGGTATCGGCGCCAGCAACCAGTTCGAGGCGGGCGGTTTCATTCGTACCCGCCCGGAATTCGAATGGCCGAACATCCAGTACCACTTCCTGCCGGTGGCGATTAACTACAACGGCTCCAATGGCGTGAAGGAACATGGCTTCCAGGCGCACATGGGCTCGATGCGTTCGCCGAGCCGTGGCCGTATCCAGTTGAAGTCGAAGGATCCGCGTCAGCACCCGAGCATCCTGTTCAACTACATGGCGACCGAGCAGGACTGGCAGGAATTCCGCGACGGCATCCGCCTGACCCGCGAAATCATGGCCCAGCCGGCACTGGACGCTTACCGCGGCCGCGAAATCAGCCCGGGCGAGCACGTGCAGACCGACGAGCAACTGGACCAGTTCATCCGCGAGCACGCCGAGACCGCGTTCCACCCGTCCTGCTCCTGCAAGATGGGCGACGACGAGATGGCGGTCGTGGACGGCCAGGGCCGTGTGCACGGAATGGAAGGTCTGCGGGTGGTCGATGCGTCGATCATGCCGATCATCATCACCGGCAACCTCAATGCCACGACGATCATGATCGCCGAGAAAATCGCCGACAAGATCCGCAATCGTCAGCCATTGCCGCGCAGCACCGCCAAATACCATGTGGCCAATGGCGCACCGGTGAAGGGCAAGCCTGCTCGCGAGTTCAAGCAGGGTTGAGTGTATTTGGGCCTGCTTTGCAGGCCTTCGCGAGCAAGCTCGCTCCCACAAGGAAATGTCTGGCCCCGTAAAAAAGGAGTTCAGTCAGAACCTGTGGGAGCGAGCTTGCTCGCGAAGGACCGCACAGCGGTCCCAGTCCAGACAGCACAAGAACAAGGCACCTTGCACAGGTGCCTTTTCTACATCTGCGGAAACGCTTTACAGCCCGCCAATTCATCAGGTTAGAATCGGTTGGCACGCGACCTGCTTATCAGTCAGGTCCTCTTCCCCGCGATGTCCCGGAGTAACGCCTTTGGATGCGAGCACCATCAACAGCCTGTTCTTGATCGGCGCTTTGCTGGTGGGTGCAAGTATTCTGGTCAGTTCGCTGTCGTCACGGCTGGGCATCCCTATCCTGGTCATCATCCTCGCGGTCGGCATGGTCGCAGGTGTCGATGGTGGCGGGATCATCTTCAACAACTACCCCGTCGCCTACCTTGTGGGCAACCTCGCCCTGGCCGTGATCCTGCTGGACGGCGGCCTGCGCACCCGGGTGGCAAGTTTCCGCGTGGCATTGTGGCCCGCATTGTCGCTGGCAACGGTGGGCGTGCTTATCACCACCGGCCTCACCGGCATGGCCGCGGCCTGGCTGTTCGACCTGAACCTCATGCAGGGCCTGCTGATCGGCGCCATCGTCGGCTCCACCGACGCCGCTGCGGTGTTCTCGCTGCTGGGCGGCAAGGGCCTGAACGAACGGGTCACCGCCACCCTGGAAATCGAGTCCGGCAGCAACGACCCGATGGCAGTGTTCCTCACCGTCACCCTCATCGACATGATCGCCAGCGGCCAGACCGGCCTGCACTGGAGCCTGTTGCTGCACCTGGTGCGCGAATTCGGCATCGGCGGCGTGCTCGGCCTCGGCGGCGGCTGGCTGATGCTGCAACTGGTCAACCGGATGAACCTGGCCGGCGGCCTCTACCCGATTCTGGTGATCGCCGGTGGCCTGGTGATCTTCTCCATGACCAACGCCCTGCACGGCAGCGGCTTCCTCGCCGTCTACCTGTTCGGCCTGGTGCTGGGCAACCGCCCGATCCGCAGCCGCCACGGCATCCTGCACATGCTCGACGGCATGGCCTGGCTGTCGCAGATCGGCATGTTCCTGGTCCTCGGCCTGCTGGTCACGCCCCACGACCTGCTGCCCATCGCCCTGCCGGCGCTGGCCCTGGCGCTGTGGATGATCCTGTTCGCCCGGCCGCTCTCGGTGCTGGTCGGCCTGCTGCCGTTCAAGGCCTTCCATGGCCGCGAAAAAGCCTTTATTTCCTGGGTCGGCCTGCGCGGCGCGGTGCCGATCATTCTCGCGGTGTTCCCGCTGATGGCCGGCCTGCCCCAGGCTCAGTTGTACTTCAACCTGGCGTTCTTCATCGTGCTGGTCTCGCTGCTGGTGCAGGGCACCAGCCTGCCGTGGGTCGCGCGCCTGCTGAAAGTGACCGTACCGCCGGACCCGGCGCCAATCTCGCGTTCGGCCCTGGAAGTGCACATCACCAGCGAGTGGGAGCTGTTCGTCTACCGTCTCGGCGCGGAAAAATGGTGCATCGGCGCTGCCCTGCGCGAGCTGAAAATGCCCGAAGGCACCCGCATCGCGGCCCTGTTTCGCGGCCAGCAACTGCTCCATCCGTCGGGTAGTACGGTGCTCGAAGTCGGTGATCTGCTCTGCGTGATCGGTCACGAACACAACCTTTCGGCCCTCGGAAAACTGTTCAGCCAGGCGCCGCAACGTGGCCTCGACCTGCGCTTCTTCGGCGACTTCGTGCTCGAAGGTGACGCAGAACTGGGGGCTGTAGCCGCGTTGTACGGTCTGCAACTCGACGGCCAGGATCCGCAAATGCCGCTGGCACACTTCATCCAGCAGAAGGTCGGCGGTGCGCCGATCGTCGGTGACCAGATCGAGTGGAACAACACGACCTGGACCGTTGCTCTGATGGAAGGGAACAAGATCCAGAAAGTGGGGATCAAATTCCCGGAAGGTAGCCGACCCGGCCCCGGGTTGTTCCTCTAAACTTCAGTCTTTCCAGCCTGGTTGCACGAATTCTCTGCCTATGTCACTGCGCACACTGTCCTGCGCAGCCCTGCTCGGGCTGTGCCTGTCTCTCTCCTTCGCCTTCGCGGCGGAGCCACCCACCACCGCCAGCGTCCAGCACAGCCTCGACAAGATCGCCGAGCGCAAACTGCCGGAGGCCGACCAGAAAGCGCTGCAACAGGTGCTCGAACAGACCCTGTCGCTTCTGGCCAGCAAGGACGACTACGACAAGCGTCTGACCGCGCTCAAGCAGCAACTGGCCGACGCACCGAAGCAGACCGCCGAGAACCAGCGCGAACTGGCCAGGCTGCTGGCCAGCAAGTCAGTGCCGGTGGCCCAGCGCTACGCCGCGATGAGCGTGCCGCAGCTGGAACAGGTGCTCTCCGAGCGCACCACCGAGCAAGGTGAACTGCAAAAGGCGCTGTCCGAAGCCAACAGCCTGATCATCAATTCCCAGACCCGCCCCGAGCGTGCCCAGGCCGAGATCAGCAACAACCAGACCCGCAGCCAGCAGATCAACACCAGCCTCAAGCTCGGCAAGGACGGCGGCAAAGCCCTCTCCGCCGACCAGCGCAACCAGCTCAATGCCGAACTGGCCTCGCTCAGCGCCCTGACCCTGCTGCGCCGCCAGGAACTGGCCGGCAACAGCCTGCTGCAAGACCTCGGCAACAGCCAGCACGACCTGCTGATCGAGCGCGCCGCGCGCATGGAGCAGGAAATCCAGGACCTGCAGACGCTGATCAACGAAAAGCGCCTGGCCCAGTCGCAACAAACCGTCACCGAGCAGTCGATCGAAGCGCAGAAGGCCGGCGGCAGCACGCTGCTGGCCACCGAAAGCGCCGCCAACCTCAAGCTCTCCGACTACCTGCTGCGCAGCACCGACCGCCTCAACGAGCTGACCCAGCAGAACCTCCAGGCCAAACAGCAACTGGACAGCCTGACCCAGGCCAACCAGGCCCTCGACGAGCAGATCAGCGTGCTCAAGGGCAGCCTGCTGCTGTCGAAGATCCTCTACAAACAGAAGCAGGCGCTGCCGCACCTCAAGCTCGACCGCGACCTGGCTGACCAGATCGCCGACATTCGCCTCTACCAGTTCGAGGTCAACCAGCAGCGCGAACAGATCAGCACGCCGAGCCAGTACGTCGACAAGCTGCTGGAAAACCAGCCGGCCGAACAGGTCACGCCGAACCTGCGCAAGGCCCTGCTGGAAGTGGCGATCACCCGCTCCGACCTGCTGGAACGCCTGAACCGCGAGCTGAGCGCGCTGCTCAACGAATCCATCACCCTGCAACTGAACCAGAAACAACTGCTGAGCACCGCGCAGAACCTGCGCGCCACCCTCGACGAGCAGATGTTCTGGATCCCCAGCAACAAGCCGCTGGACCTGGAGTGGCTGCGCACCGTCCCCGAGCGCCTGCAAAAACAGGTGATGAGTCTGCCGTGGGGCGCCGGGATCAACGAGCTGGCCGACGGCCTGCTGCAACGCCCGCTGCTGTTCCTGCCGTTGCTGCTGCTGATCGGCGCCCTGCTCTGGCGGCGCAAATATCTGTATCAGCAACTGAGCAAGGTCCACGGCGACGTCGGCCACTTCAAGCGTGACAGCCAGTGGCATACGCCCCAGGCGATCCTGATCAACATCCTCCTGGCGCTGCCGGTCAGCCTGTTCCTCGCGCTGTGCGGCTACGCGCTGCAGATCGACGCCCGCGGTCAGAACGCCAACCTCGGCGCCGCGCTCTGGCAGATCGCCCAGGCCTGGCTGGTGTTCTACACCGCCTACCGCGTGCTGGCCCCGGGCGGCGTCGCCGAGCTGCATTTCCGCTGGGAAAAACCGCAGGTCGAATTCCTGCGAAGCTGGATCCGCCGCCTCGGCACCGTGGTCCTGGCCCTGGTGGGTGTGGTGGCGGTGGCCGAACACCAGCCGTCGGCGCTGGCCGATGACGTGCTGGGTATCGGCGTGGTGCTGACCTGCTACGCCCTGATGGCCTGGCTGCTCAGCCGCCTGCTGCTGAGCAGCCCGACCCACCGCAACACCTCGCTGTTCCGCAAGGCCGTGGGTGTGGCGTTCACCGCACTGCCGATCGCGCTGTTCGTCGCCGTGTGCTTCGGCTACTACTACACCGCGCTGAAACTCACCGACCGGCTGATCGACACCCTCTACTTGCTGATGTTCTGGCTGGTGATCGAAGCCGCCTTCGTCCGCGGCCTTGCCGTGGCAGCGCGGCGCCTGGCCTACCAGCGCGCGCTGAGCAAACGCCAGGCGGTCAAGGAAGGCCTGGACGGCGAAGTGGTGGTGGAAGAACCGACCCTGGACATCGAACAGGTCAACCAGCAGTCCCTGCGCCTGATCCGCCTGGCCCTGCTCGGCGGCTTCCTCGCCGCGCTGTACTGGGTCTGGGCCGACCTGATCAGCGTGTTCGCCTACCTCGACAACATCACCCTGTACGAATACACCAGCGGCACCGGCGCGAGCATGAGCATGGTGCCGATCAGCCTCGGCGACCTGATCGGCGCCCTGGTGATCATCGGCATCACCATCGCCCTGGCCGGCAACCTGCCGGGGCTGCTGGAAGTGCTGGTGCTGTCACGCCTGAACCTGGCGCAAGGCAGCGCCTACGCCACCACCACCCTGCTTTCCTACGTGATTGCCGGGGTCGGTTTCGTCTCGACCCTGTCGGCCCTCGGCGTGAGCTGGGACAAGTTGCAATGGCTGGTGGCCGCGCTGTCGGTGGGCCTGGGCTTCGGCATGCAGGAGATCTTCGCCAACTTCATCTCCGGCATCATGATCCTGTTCGAGCGTCCGGTACGGATCGGCGACACCATCACCATCGGCAACCTGTCGGGCACGGTGAGCAAGATCCGCATCCGCGCCACCACCATCACCGACTTCGACCGCAAGGACATCATCGTCCCGAACAAAACCTTCATCACCGGCCAGTTGATCAACTGGTCGCTGACCGACACGGTCACCCGGGTAACCCTCAAGCTGGGCGTCGACTACGGTTCGGACCTGGACCTGGTGCGCACCCTGCTGTTGCAGGCGGCCAACGAGAACCCGCGGGTGCTCAAGGAACCGGCGCCGATCGTCTACTTCCTCAACTTCGGCGAAAGCACCCTGGACCACGAACTGCGCATGCACGTGCGTGACCTCGGCGACCGCAACCCGGTGCTGGACGAGATCAACCGCTATATCAACAAAGAGTTCAAGCGCCAGCACATCAACATCTCGTTCCGCCAGATGGAGATCTACCTGAAAAACACCCAGGGCCAGGAGTACAAACTGGTTCCGACCGAGGCCAAGGAAAAAACCATCCTGCCGCCGGAAAACACCGACGGCGGGGCGGACAACAAGCCCGCCTGACTGGACGCCAACGGCCATACCCTTGCAGAATGCTCAGGTTTTCCCAAGGAGATGGCCGTTGAAAGCCCTCGACGAACTGACCTTCGACAATCGCTTCGCCCGCCTGGGCGATGCGTTCTCCACCTCGGTGCTGCCCGAGCCGCTCGACGACCCGCAACTGGTGGTCGTCAGCGAGGCCGCCATGGCCCTGCTTGACCTTGAGCCCACCGAGGCCCATTCCCCCGTCTTCGCCGAAATCTTCAGCGGCCACAAACTGTGGGCCGAGGCCGAGCCGCGGGCGATGGTCTATTCCGGTCACCAGTTCGGCTCCTACAACCCGCGCCTGGGTGACGGCCGCGGGCTGTTGCTGGGCGAAGTGCGCAACGACGCCGGCGACTCGTGGGACCTGCACCTCAAGGGCGCGGGCCAGACGCCGTATTCGCGCATGGGCGACGGCCGCGCAGTGCTGCGCTCGTCCATCCGCGAGTTTCTCGCCTCCGAAGCGCTGTACGCACTGGGCATCCCCAGCAGCCGGGCCTTGTGCGTGATCGGTTCGAGCACCCCGGTGTGGCGCGAAACCAAGGAAACCGCGGCCATGCTGCTGCGCATGGCACCGAGCCATATCCGCTTCGGCCACTTCGAATACTTCTACTACACCCGCCAGCCGGAGCAGCAGCGCATCCTCGCCGAGCACGTGCTGAACCTGCATTTCCCGGAATGCCGCGACGCCGACGAGCCTTACCTGGCGATGTTCCGCACCATCGTCGAACGCAACGCCGAGCTGACCGCCAAGTGGCAGGCCTACGGCTTCTGCCACGGCGTGATGAACACCGACAACATGTCGATCCTGGGCATCACCTTCGACTTCGGCCCGTTCGCCTTCCTTGATGATTTCGACGCCGGCTTCATCTGCAACCACTCCGACGACCAGGGCCGCTACAGCTACAGCAACCAGGTGCCAGTCGCCCACTGGAACCTCAGCGCGCTGGCCCAGGCACTGACGCCGTTCATCAGCGTCGAGGCGTTGCAGGAAAGCCTTGGGTTGTTCCTGCCGCTGTACGAGGCGCACTACCTCGACCTGATGCGCCGCCGCCTCGGCCTGACCACCGCCGAGGATGACGACAAGGTGCTGATCCAGCGCCTGCTGAGCCTGATGCAGCCTGGCGCGGTGGATTACACGCTGTTCTTCCGCAAGCTGGGCGACCAGCCGGTGGAGCAGGCGCTGAACGTGGTGCGGGATGACTTCATCGACTTGGCGGGCTTTGATGGCTGGTCAGCGGATTACCTGGCCCGCGTGGCGCGGGAACCCGATAACGCCAGCGGGCGGCGTGAGCGGATGCATGGCGTGAACCCGCTGTACATCCTGCGCAACTACCTGGCGCAGCGCGCTATCGAAGCGGCGCAGGGTGGGGATTTCTCGGAAGTGCGGCGGCTGCATGAAGTGCTGACCCGGCCATTCGAGGAACAACCGGGGATGGAAGCCTATGCCGAGCGGCCGCCGGAGTGGGGCAAGCATCTGGAGATCAGCTGTTCTTCCTGAGCTAGCGCCGACCGTACATCGCGACGGTTCGGCGCCCCGACGAGCTCGCTCCTACAAACCTGAGCCCCTGCACCATCCGAAAATCGCGAGCGAGCTCGCTCCTACAGGATTCACCGATGAACCTGTAGGAGCGAGCTCGCTCGCGATCAATCGATCTTCAGGACAAAACAGCTCTCAAGCGTTCTCTTCAAGCAGAGAATGCAACTCAACAAACTGCTGAGTCAGCTTATGCCGCGGCTCAAGGTGAATCAGCGGCAGATTGGCCTCATGTGACTCGCGCATCTTCACCGAGCTATTGAGGTACACCGGCAACACCGGCAAACCTTCAGCCAGCAGCTCATCAAGCATCTGCTGCGGCAGGCTCGCACGGGGCTGGAACTGGTTGACCACGATCCCCTCGACCTGCAGGTCTTCGTTGTGGTCCTCCTTGAGCTCTTCGATTTCCGCCAACAGCCCATACAGCGCCTGACGCGAGAAGCTGTCGCAGTCGAAAGGAATCAGCACACGATCAGCAGCAATCAGCGCGGACACCGCATAGAAGTTCAGCGCAGGCGGGGTATCCAGGTAGATCCGGTCGTAATCCTCGGCCAGCTCATCGAGCAATTTACGCAGCTTGTTGATCTTGTGCTTGGCCTCGAGCTTGGGCTGCAAGTCGGCCAGCTCCGCAGTCGCAGTAACCACGTGCAGGTTGTCGAACGGCGTTTCGTAGATATCGACCTTGTTCTTCTTGGCAAACGGCCCGGAAGACAGGGTCTGCTTGAAGAAGTCGGCAATCCCCATGGGAATGTCCTCGCCGGTGAGGCCGGTGAGGTACTGGGTGGAGTTGGCCTGGGCATCCAGGTCGATCAGCAGGGTCCGATAGCCTTCATTGGCACTCACCGCCGCGAGATTGCAGGCGATGCTGGACTTGCCCACGCCACCTTTCTGATTGAACACCACGCGCCGCATGGAAAGACCTCCGTGTATCAGGGAATGTCCGAGTATGTGAGTCCGTCACCGACTTGACCAGCGTTGTAACGCTCAAGAATCGGGGCAGCCGACCGACAACCCGATACCACCGCCTGTCGGGAAAGGCCCGCGCCTGAAAATACAATGGGCAAGCTGGGGTCTGAGCCTCCCAGTCAAGCAATTTTATTTGTCAGTTTGTTTGCTACGAGCCCACTGCACCCGGATAATGCGCGGCACTCGGCGATAGTGTCGCCCCTGCTGGCCGTTGCTCCGAGTCACCCCTCGGCAAGGAAGTCCCTCAGGGCGAGAATCAACACCGTGATCAATTTCAATATCAGCCAGTGGCGCGCTTGGGCGCCGGGCCTTCAAACGGTGGGCGACTGGCAGCAATGGAGCCAGGGCGCCAGCATCGCCGATGACGGCGAACAGGCACCCGACGTGTCGTTCCTGCCGGCCATGCAACGCCGCCGCCTCAGCCGCCTGGCACGCATGGCGTTCGCCGTGGGCTGGCCGTTGGCCGAGGGCCTGGACGATCTGCCGCTGGTCTTCGTCTCCCGCCATGGCGAGACACCCCGCACCTTCGAAATCCTCAGCGACCTCGCCAACGGCGAGCCCCTGTCGCCCACTCAGTTCAGCCTCTCGGTACACAACGCCGTGATCGGCCTGTGGTCGATCCTGCGCGGCGAACGCAGCGAGATGAGCGCCATCGCCGCAGCCGACGACGGTTTCGAGCAGGGCGTGCTGGAAGCCGCCGGCCTGCTGCATGACGGCGCGCCCGCCGTGCTGCTGATCGTGGCCGAAGAAACACCGCCCGAGGCCTATCGCCCGTGGATCACCGATGTGCCGTTTGCCTACGCCGTCGGCCTGCTGCTGACCCCGGGCGACGACTGGAGCCTGTCCCTGGCCCCGCCATCGGGCAGCGCCGGCGCCGCCGAACCTCACGCCTTGAGCTGGCTGCGAAGCCGGCTCGATGACCAGTCCGCTTTCCAACACTCGCTGAAGGGCCGCACATGGAACTGGCAACGCAAGGCCTGAGCCGTCCGAAGGACGCCTACCTCTGGCGCCTCGTCGCCACCGCCATCAGCTTCCTGCTGTTCGGCGTCGGCGGGCTCTGCCTGCGCTTGCTGGTGTTTCCGTTGCTGGCCTGCCTGCCCGGTGACAGTTCCCGCCACCGGCAACGCGCCCGCCACACCATCAGTTGGCTGTTCTGGCGGTTCATCCGGTTCATGGCCGCCTGCGGCGTGCTCACCTATGAAGTCAGCGGCGCGGAAAAACTCGGGCGCCCCGGCCAGATGATCATCGCCAACCACCCGTCGCTGATCGACGTGGTGTTCCTGATCGGCCTGGTGCGCCAGGCCAACTGCGTGGTCAAGCAGAGCCTGTTCCGCAACCCGTGCACGCGCGGCCCGGTGACCTCGGCGCAGTACATCAGCAACGACGGCAGCATGGACATGCTCGACGCCGCGGTCGGCGCCCTGCAAAGCGGCCAGACGCTGATCATCTTCCCCGAAGGCACCCGCACCGTGCCCGGTCAGGCCCCGGCCTTCCACCGCGGCGCGGCGGCCATCGCCCTGCGCGGTGCGCAATTCATTACCCCGGTCACCATCCGGGTCAACCCCAGCACCCTGACCAAGGCCGAGCCCTGGTACCGGATACCGCCGCGCCGGGTGCACTTCAGCCTGCGCGTCGGCGCCGATATCACCATCCAGGATTTCGCCAGCCAAGGCCCGGCACCCCAGGCCTCGCGCAAACTCAACGACCATCTGCACCAGTACTTCATCAAGGAGCTCGCCGAAGATGAGCGAAGCAACGCACCTGAACAATGACATCAAGCTGTTGATCATCGAGGCCCTGGGCCTGGAAGACATCAGCGCCGACGACATCGGCGACGACCAGACGCTGTTCGGCGAAGGCCTCGGCCTGGATTCGGTCGACGCCCTGGAATTGGGCCTGGCCATCCAGAAGCGCTATGGCATCAAGATCGACGCCGACGCCAAAGACACCCGCAACCATTTCACCAGCGTGGCCAGCCTTGCGGCTTTCGTCACCGCCAAACAGGCAGCCTGAGACCGCACCATGCAAACTCGCGAAGACATCTTCAACATCCTGCGCGACGCGCTGGTCGAACTGTTCGAACTGGACGCCGCGCGCATCACCCTGGACGCCAACCTGTACCAGGACCTGGAAATCGACAGCATCGACGCCGTCGACCTGATCGATCACATCAAGCGCCAGACCGGCAAGAAAATCGCCGCCGACGAGTTCAAGGCCGTGCGCACCGTCAACGACGTGGTCGAAGCCGTGTACCGCCTGGTCGCCCAGGAAGCATGAAGCGCCTGATCGGCCTCGGGCTGGTCCTGGCCGGTCTGCTTTATCCGTTCGCGGTGCATTTCGGCATGGAGCATTTCGCCCCGTGGCAGTTCGGCCTGTTGTTGGGCGGGCTGTGGCTGGCGCGGGCGCTGACCCAGCCGAACAACCAGGGCGGACGCTGGATGGCCCTGGTGGCGATCGGTTTCTGCGTGCTGCTGGCAGTAGTGGACGACCCGGCGCTGCTGCGCTGGTACCCGGTGCTGGTCAGTGCGTTCATGCTCGCGCTGTTCGGCCTGAGCCTGAAGTTCGGGCCGCCGATCGTCGAGCGCCTGGCGCGCCTGACCGACCCGCAGCTTCCAGACATCGCCATCCGCTACACCCGCCGGGTGACCTGGGTCTGGAGCGGCTTCTTCCTGGCCAACGGCCTGGTCGCCGCGGCGCTGACCCTGTGGGCGCCGCTGAGCTGGTGGACCCTGTACAACGGCCTGATCGCCTACGGCTTGATGGGCCTGATGTTCGCCATTGAATGGCTGATAAGACAACGTGTGCGAGGACGCTCATGAAATGGATCAACCTTGAGCGACTGCTGCTGCCGGCCGATGCCGCGCGGCCAGTCACCTTCGCCCCGGCGCTGGATCACGCCGACCTGACCGGACACGCCCTGCAACTGGCCGCGGGCCTGCAACGCCGGGGCATTCGCCGGGTCGCCGTGTACCTTGAAGACGCCGCGCAACTCGCCGTGGCATTGCTCGGTGCCTGGCGCGCCGGGGTCCAGGTCTTGCTGCCGGCGGACCTGCAAGCGCAGACCCGCCAGCGCTGGGCCGATCAGGTCGACCTGTGGATCAGCGAGCAGGACCACAGCCCCGAAGCGCTGTTCGACGCCCCGCTGGCGGCGACCGAGCTGGACCTGCGCGAATGCCGCGTCAGCCTGTGCACCTCCGGTTCCAGCGGCGAGCCCAAGCGCATCGACAAGCAACTGCGCCAACTGGCCGCCGAAGTGCGGGTGCTGGAAGACCTCTGGGGCGCCGACCTCGGCCCGGCCTGCATCATCGGCAGCGTCGCCACCCAGCACATCTACGGCTTGCTGTTCCGCGTGCTCTGGCCGCTGTGCGCCGGTCGTCCGTTCGTGCGCCGGCAACTGCCGTTCCCCGAAGACCTGCAACGCGCCAGCCGCGAGCACCCGGCGTTCGCCTGGGTCGCCAGCCCGGCGCTGCTCAAGCGCATGGGCGACAACCTCGACTGGCCGGCCCTGAGCCCGGTGCGCCGGGTGTTTTCCTCCGGCGGCGAGCTCTCGGCCGACGCCGCGCAAGCCCTGCAAGAGCGCCTCGGCCAGCGGCCGACGGAAATCCTCGGCAGCTCGGAAACCGGTGGCATCGCCTGGCGCCAGGACGACAGCCTGTGGCAGCCGTTCGCCGGGATCCACCTGAGCCAGAGCGACGAAGGCGCGCTGCGCATCGAGTCGCCCTACCTGCCCGAAGGCCATGTGGAACAGAGCGCCGACGCCGTGTCGTTCGACGAGCACGGGCGCTTCCGCCTGCTTGGTCGGCTGGACCGCATCGTCAAGCTGGAAGAAAAACGCATCGCCCTGCCGACCCTGGAACAGGCGCTGCTGGAACACCCGTGGGTCGAAGACACCCGCCTGGGGATGATCCAGGAACGCCGGGCCTTCCTCGGCGCACTGGTGCAACTCAGCGCCGCCGGCCTGCACGCCTTGCGCAACCAGGGCCGACGCGCCGTCACCGAAAGCCTGCGTGCGCACCTCGTCCCGCACTGCGAAGCCCTGGCCCTGCCGCGGCGCTGGCGGCTGCTGCGACAACTGCCCTACACAGCCCAGGGCAAGCTGCCCCAGGCCACGGTCGATGCACTGTTGCAGGCACCGCGGCCACACGGTCCGGACGTCCTTTCGCAAGAGCAGCACGGCGAGGAAACTCACCTGCACCTGGCGATCTCCGGCGACCTCGTGTACTTCAACGGCCATTTCCCGAAGACCCCGGTGCTGCCCGGCGTGGTCCAGGTCGATTGGGCCATCGCCCTCGGCCAGGCGCTGCTGGACCGACCACGGCGCTTCGCCGGCATGGAAGTGCTGAAGTTCCAGCAACTGGTGCGCCCCGGCGACCGCCTGCTGCTGACCCTGCGTTTCGACGCCGAACGCGGCAAGCTCTACTTCGCCTACAGCAACGACGGCGCGCCCTGCTCCAGCGGCCGCATCCTGCTGGAGGCCAGCGATGAATAAGCCCTGCGCGGTCATCCCGGTGTTCAACCACGAAGGCGCGGTGCCCGCGGTGGTCGCCGACCTGCGCGCTGCCGGCCTGCCCTGCGTGCTGGTGGACGACGCCAGCAGCCCGGCCTGCGCCCGCGTGCTGCAACAACTCGCCGAGCAGGATCAGGTGTTTCTGGTCAGCCTGGCGGTCAATCAGGGCAAGGGCGGTGCGGTCATGGCCGGTCTGCGTGAAGCGGCGCGGCTGGGCTTCAGCCACGCCCTGCAGGTGGACGCCGACGGCCAGCACGACCTGGCCGATGTCAGCCGCTTTCTCGAACAGTCCCGCGAACACCCCGAAGCGCTGATCTGCGGCTTTCCGCAGTACGACGAAAGCGTGCCGAAGGGCCGCCTGTACGCGCGCTACCTGACCCACGTGTGGGTGTGGATCAACAGCCTGTCGCTGCGCATTCCCGATTCGATGTGCGGCTTTCGCGTCTATCCGCTGCCGCCGGTGCTGGCCCTGATCAACTCGGTCAACCTCGGCCGGCGCATGGACTTCGACCCGGAAATCCTCGTCCGCCTGGCGTGGCGCAACCAGCCGATGCGCTGGCTGCCGACCAAGGTCCATTACCCGCAGGACGGCCTCTCGCATTTCCGTCTGTTCCACGACAACGCGCTGATCTCGACCATGCACACCAAGCTGTTCTTCGGCATGCTCCTGCGCGCGCCGGTCATTCTCTGGCGGCGGTGGCGGGCATGAGCGAACGGCACTGGGCCGCCCACGAAGAGCGCGGCAGCTTCCTGCTAATGAAGCTCACCGCCTTCGGCGTCAAGCTGCTGGGCCGGCGCCTGCTCAGCCCGATCCTCTACGGCATCGTCCTGTACTTCTTCCTGTTCGGACGCCGTGCCCGCCACAGCGCCTGGCAGTACCAGCAGCGCCTGGCGCAATGGAGCGGCCAGCAAGAACTGCGGCCGAGCCATCGCCGGGTGTTCGGCCAGTTCATGGCCTTCGCCGATGCCCTGCTGGACAAGCTGGATGTGTGGAACGGCCGGCTCGGCCTGGATCAGATCGAGATCGTCGATCCCGCCAACCTGCGCAGCCAGTTGCGCGCCGAACGCGGGCAGATGCTGGTGGGCGCGCACCTGGGCAACCTCGAAGTGTGCCGGGCGCTCGCCGAACTGGGCGAGCAAGTGACCATGAACGTGCTGGTCCACACCAAGCACGCCGAGCGCTTCAACCGTCTGCTGGGCGAGGCCGGGGCGACCAACCTGCGGCTGATCCAGGTCAGCGAGCTGGACCCGGCGATCATGCTGCAATTGAGCCAGCGCCTGGAGCGCGGCGAATGGCTGGCGATCGCCGGCGACCGCGTGCCGCTGCACGGCGGGCGCACGGTCACGGTGGATTTCCTCGGCCATCCGGCGCCCTTCCCGCAAGGCCCGTGGCTGCTGGCCGGCTTGCTCAAGTGCCAGACCAACCTGTTCTTCTGCCTGAAACGCGATGGCCGTTACCAGGTGACCCTCGAACCCTTTGCCCCGGCCATCGAATGGCGCCGTGGCCAGCGCGATCAAGTGATCGCCGACTGGGCCGGCCGCTACGCCGAGCGCCTTGGCCACTATTGCCTGCAAGCGCCGCAGCAATGGTTCAATTTCTACCCATTCTGGAAGACTGATGACGATGCATCCGCATGAGCCTGTAACGTTCGGCGAGTCGCCGCTTTCAATCGAAGACATCCAGGCCGTGAGCCAGCGCCAGGCCGAATCGCGCCTGCAGGCCGACGCTGACTACCGCGCCCGGATCGCCCGCGGCGCGCAGTTCCTCGACACCCTGCTGGACAAGGAAGGCGTGATCTACGGCGTGACCACCGGCTACGGCGACTCCTGCGTAGTGGCCGTGCCGCTGGAACACGTCGAGGCCCTGCCGCGTCACCTCTACACCTTCCATGGCTGCGGCCTGGGCCGTCTGCTGGACGCCCCGGCGACCCGCGCCGTGCTCGCCGCCCGTTTGCAGTCGCTGTGCCACGGCGTGTCCGGGGTGCGCATCGAACTGCTGGAGCGCCTGCAGGCGTTTCTCGCCCACGACATCCTGCCGCTGATCCCGGAAGAAGGCTCGGTAGGCGCCAGCGGTGACCTGACGCCGCTGTCCTATGTCGCCGCGACCCTCTCCGGCGAGCGCGAAGTGCTGTTCCGTGGCGAACGCCGCCTGGCCGCCGACGTGCACCGCGAGCTGGGCTGGGAACCGCTGGTGCTGCGGCCCAAAGAAGCCCTGGCGCTGATGAACGGCACCGCCGTGATGACCGGCCTGGCCTGCCAGGCCTTCGCCCGCGCCGATTACCTGCTCAAGCTGGCGACCCGCATCACCGCGCTCAACGTGGTCGCCCTGCAAGGCAACCCGGAGCACTTCGACGAGCGCCTGTTCGCCGCCAAGCCGCACCCCGGCCAGATGCAAGTGGCCGCTTGGATTCGCCAAGACCTCGCCATCGACGCACCGACCGCGCCGCTGCACCGCCTGCAAGACCGCTACTCGCTGCGCTGCGCGCCCCATGTGCTGGGCGTGCTGGCCGACTCGCTGGGCTGGCTGCGCGGGTTCATCGAGACCGAACTGAACAGCGCCAACGACAACCCGATCATCGACGCCGAAGCCGAGCGCGTGCTGCACGGCGGGCACTTTTATGGCGGGCACATCGCCTTCGCCATGGACAGCCTGAAGAACCTCGTGGCCAACGTCGCCGACCTGCTCGACCGTCAGCTCGCCCTGCTGGTGGACGTGCGCTACAACCACGGCCTGCCGAGCAACCTGTCCGGCGCCAGCGCCGAGCGCGCCATGCTCAACCACGGTTTCAAGGCCGTGCAGATCGGCACCAGCGCCTGGACCGCCGAGGCCCTGAAAAACACCATGCCGGCCAGCGTGTTCTCACGCTCCACCGAGTGCCACAACCAGGACAAGGTGAGCATGGGCACCATCGCCGCCCGTGACGCACTGCGGGTGCTGGAGCTGACCGAACAGGTCGCCGCCGCCACCCTGCTGGCCGCCAACCAGGGCGTCTGGCTGCGCGGTCGCGAAGCCGAGGCCCGTGACCTGCCACCCGCGCTGGCGGCAATGCACGACCAACTGCTCGGCGACTTCGCCCCGGTGATCGAAGACCGCGCGCTGGAAAGCGATCTGCGCCTGTGCCTGCAACGTATCGCCGCACAACACTGGAGGCTGCATGCGTAGTCAGGGAGCGCTGCACGTCGACACCGAAGTGCTGGTGCCGTTCTTCGACGTCGACAGCATGCTGGTGGTCTGGCACGGGCATTACGTCAAATACCTGGAAGTGGCGCGTTGCGCGCTGCTCGACCACCTCGGCCACAACTATCAGCAGATGCTCGCCTCGGGTTACGCGTGGCCGGTGATCGACCTGCAACTGCGCTACGTGCGCGGCGCAGTGTTCGGCCAGCGCCTGAAGGTGCGCGCCAGCCTGGTGGAGTGGGAAAACCGGCTGAAGATCAACTACCTGATCAGCGACGCCGCCACGGGCGAACGCATGACCCGCGCCAGCTCGGTGCAGGTCGCGGTGCACATCGAAAGCCGCGAGATGCAACTGGCCTCGCCGCAGGTGATGCTCGACGCCGTGAACAAGGTGCTGTCATGAAGCCGCTGCTGCGAAGCCTGCTCTGCCTCGGCCTGCTGAGCGCCAGCGCGCTGGCCCAGGCGTTCGACCTGAACGACCTGCGCAAGCAATTGAGCGAGCCGGAAGTGATCAAGGGCGAGTTCGTCCAGGAAAAACACCTGCGCGCCCTGCCCCAGCCACTGCTGAGCAAGGGCCACTTCGTCCTCGCCCGCGACCACGGCCTGCTGTGGCTGCTGCAAACGCCGCTGCAACAGGATTACCGGCTCAACGCCAAGGGCATCGCCCGCCGCGATGCGTCCGGCTGGCAGATGGTGCCGACGCGCACCGCCGGAACCGAGCAGAACAAGCTGTTCTTCGCCGTGCTGCAAGGCGACAGCAGCGGCCTGGAGCGGGACTTCGAGCTGAGCCTGCAAGGCGACGCGCAGCGCTGGCAACTGCGGCTGGTGCCGAAGTCGCTGCTGATCAAGCAGATCTTCAACCAGATCGACATTGATGGCGGCCGCTATGTCGAGCGCATCCAGTTGCAGGAGACCCAGGGCGACAGCACGGTCCTGCGCATGCCATCGAGCACCAGCGCCAGCCTGACCGACGCGGAGCGCCACGACCTTGTCGACTGAGCGCCTGCTGCCGCGACTGTTCCTGCTGATCCTCTGCACCGTCCTGCTGCTGGCGGGCTGGCAGTGGCATCGCGGCGCGCCGCTGTCTGCCGACCTGATGAGCCTGGTCCCCGGTGCTACCGAAGACCCGCTGGTCAAGCGTGCCGAACAGCGCATGCAGGAGCCGCTGAACCGCGAAATCCTGGTGCTGGTCGGCCATCCCGAACGTGACAAAGCCATCGCCCTCGCGGCGCAACTGGGCGAGCAATGGCAGGCCAGCGGCCTGTTCGAGAAAGTCCAGTGGAGCTTGCAGACCGACATCGCCGCGCTGCGTGCGCAATTGCTGCAAGGCCGTCTGGCAATGCTCTCGGCGGCGGACCGGCACACGCTGGTGGAATCGCCCCAAGCCTTTATCCAGCAGCGCGTGCAAAGCCTGTTCGACCCCTTTTCCGGCTTCAGCCTGGTGCCGAGCCAGGATGACTGGCTGGGCCTGACCGGGCGTATCCAGAACAGCCAGCCGCGTCCGGCGGCCATCCAGTTCGATACCGCCAGCGGCAGCCTGATCGCCGAAGCCGACGGCCAGCACTGGGTGATGCTGCGCGCCCGCACCCAAGGCAACGCCTTCGACATGAAGCTGCCGTTGCAGGTGGCCGGGCTGCTCGCCGACGGTCGCCACCTTGCCGACCAGCAAGGCGCCCGGCTGATTGCCGCCAGCGGCCTGCTCTACGCCGCCGATGGCCAGCAACAGGCGCAGCGCGAAATGACCTGGGTCGGTGGCGGCGCCACGCTGGGCATCATCCTGCTGTTGCTGCTGGCGTTCCGCCGACCACGGGCGCTACTGGCCTTCGTCCCGGTGCTGGTGGGCATGCTGTTCGGCGCCACCGCCTGCGTCGCGCTGTTCGGCCAGATGCATGTGATGACCCTGGTTCTCGGCTCCAGCCTGATCGGCGTGGCGGTGGATTACCCGCTGCACTACCTGTCGAAAAGCTGGAGCCTGCGCCCCTGGCACAGTTGGCCTGCGGTGCGCCTGACCCTGCCGGGCATGAGCCTCAGCCTGGCCACCAGTTGCATCGGCTACCTGGCGCTGGCGTTCACGCCATTCCCGGCACTGACCCAGATCGCCGCCTTTTCCGCCGCCGGCCTGATCGGCGCCTACCTCAGCGCGGTGTGCCTGCTGCCGGCGCTGCTCAAGGGCGTCGAACTGCAACCGGCGCAATGGCCGCTGACCCTCGCCACCGCCTTGGTCAACCTGCGTGAAGCATTGCTGCGCCGGGTGCCGAGCCCGGCGCTGCTCGGCCTGTTGCTGCTGTTCTGCCTCGGCGGCCTGTGGCACCTGGAGACCCGCAACGACATTCGCCAGTGGGTGGGCAGCTCGCCGCGCCTGCTGGAGGAAGCCAAGGATGTCGCGCGCATCACCGGCTACCAGCCCACCAGCCAGTTCTACCTGGTGCGCGGCGTCGACCAGAGCCAACTGCTCTCGCGCTTGCAGGCACTGGGCACGCGCCTCGACCAGCAGGTCCAGGCTGGCACGCTGAAAGGTTATATGGCGCTCAGCCAGGCGATCGCCAGCTCCGCCGATCAACAACAGGTACGCGACGCACTGGCCCGCCTGCCCGAACACTGGCAGCCGCTGCTGGACGTCGGCGTGCCATCCGCCACCCTGGAAAACGAGTTGAAGCAGGTGCAAGCCTTGCCGACGCTGGATATCGATCAAGTCCTGGCCGGGCCGTTGGGCGAAGCCTGGCGGCCGCTCTGGCTCGGTGCCGGCGACCAGGGTGTGGCCGCCGTCGTCAGCCTCCAGGGCCTGAGCGATCCGGCGCTGCTGCGCCAGCAGGTGGTGGACCTCGATGGCGTGCAACTGGTGGACCGCCTCGGCGACCTCAACCGCCTGTTCGCCGCCACCCAGATCAGCGCCGCCGAATTGAAGCTGTTGTCCTGCGTGCTGATCGCCTTGCTGCTGATCCTGCCGTTCGGCTTCGGTGGCGCCCTGCGCATCGTCGCCCTGCCGCTGCTGGCGGCACTGTGCAGCCTGGCCAGTCTTGGCTGGCTGGGTCAGCCGCTGACGTTGTTCAGCCTGTTCGGCCTGCTGCTGGTCACCGCCATCAGCGTCGATTACTCGATCCTCATGCACGAACACATCGGCGGCAGCGCCGTCAGCCTGCTCGGCACCCTGCTGGCGGCGACCACCACCTGGCTGTCGTTCGGCCTGCTGGCGGTGTCCAGTACGCCGGCGGTGAGTAACTTCGGCCTGGCGGTCAGCCTCGGCCTGGCCTTCAGCTTCGTCCTGGCCCCCTGGGCCGCCAGCCGCCACAAGGAAGCGTCGGCATGACCATTCTGCTGTTCTGGGCCCTGGCCCTGTCGCTATTCCTGATCGCCAGCGAGATTGGCCGGCGCCTGGGCCTGATCAGCATCGTCAGCCAGTTGCTGCTGGCGACCCTCGGCCTGCCGCTGCTGATGCTGTTCTGGGTCGAGCCGAACTGGCAGCTCAGCGGCGCGGAACTGGTCGCGCCCCTCTGGCTGAAAACCCTCTACGGCATGAGCTTCGCCCTCTTGCTGGGGCACATTCTCTCGGATGTGGTGGAGCTGAAATTCGACCGGCAGAGCCTGAAGATCGCCCTGCCCAGTTTCCTTGTGCCCTTCGCCTGCGGCCTGGCCTGCGGTGTGTGGCTGCTGCCCGAGCAACCCTGGCTGACCTCGCTCGCCCTCGGCCTGGTCTTCGCCATCACCGCCATCCCGGTGCTGTACCTGTACCTGAGCAATATCGATTACCCGCCCGCCGCCACGCGCCGGTTGATGCAGGCGGCGATCATGATCGACGTGGTCTGCTGGCTGCTGTTCGGCCTGGGCAAGGGCAGCCTGCAACCGCTGAGCCTGATCCTGCCGCTGCTCGGCGCCTGCCTGCCGCTGCCGCTGTACGCCCTCGGTCTGCGCCGGCCGGCACTCTACGGCCTGTTGTTCCTGGTGTTGCTGTTCATCGCCGAGCACTACCGCCTCAACGCGCTGATCTTTGGCATCGGTTACCTGTGCTGCCTGGCCTGGCTCAAGCTGCCACTGCGCATGCCGTTGCCCGCGCGGTGGATCAAGCGCCTGCAGAACGGCGTGGCGATTCCGCTGATCCTCACCTTCGGCATCATCCAGATTGACATCCATCACGTCCTGCAAGGCTTCGATGCGGTACATCTGGCCGCCCTGCTCTTGCTGCCGATCGTCAGCAAGCTGCTGGGCAACTGGCTCGGCCTGAGCTGGGCAGGGTCTTCGTTCGAAGGCGCGAGCAAATGGCGCGAAACGCTGCTGCTGAACATTCGCGGCCTCAGCGAAATCGTCTTTCTCAACCTGCTCCTGCAACAGCACTTGATCAGCCCGGCGCTGTACTTCGCGCTGATGCTGATGAGCCTGGTCGCCACACTCATGCCCGCCATCGCCGGGCTGCACCGCATTCCTCTCAAGACTATTCCGACGGCAAGGAGGCCTTATGCCGAACACTGAATTGCAACAACGCCAGGTCCTGATCATCGGCGCCGGCCCGTCCGGCGCGATCGCCGCCGCCCTGCTCAAGCGCCAGGGCCATGACGTGCTGATCATCGAGCGCCAGCGTTTCCCGCGTTTCTCCATCGGCGAAAGCCTGCTGTCGCACTGCCTCGATTTCGTCGAGGAAGCCGGCATGCTCGAAGCCCTCGAAGCGGCCGGGTTCCAGCGCAAGAACGGCGCGGCATTCGCCTGGGGCGACGAGTACAGCGCCTTTGATTTCGGCGAGACCTTCTCGCGCGGCAAGCCGACCACCTTCCAGGTGCAGCGCGCGCGCTTCGACCAGTTGCTGGCCGACCAGGCCGCCCTGCAAGGCGTCGAGATCCGCTACGAAGAAGAAATCATCGCCGCCGATTTCGAGCGCGAGCACCCGCACCTGAGCGTCCGTCGCCTGGACGGCAGCGAGTACCGCGTCGAAGCGCAGTTCGTCCTCGATGCCAGCGGTTACGGCCGCGTGCTGCCGCGCCTGCTGGACCTCGAAGCGCCGTCCAGCTTCCCGGTGCGCCAGGCGGTGTTCACCCATATTGAAGACCGCATTGACCACCCGGGTTTCGACCGCGAGAAGATCCTTATCACCACCCACCCCGAGCACCGCGACATCTGGTTCTGGACCATCCCGTTCAGTGACGGTCGCTGCTCCCTCGGTGTGGTCGCCGCCGCCGAGCACTACGCCAACGCGCCGAGCGACCTGGATGCCTGCCTGAAAGACTTCGTCGCGCAGACCCCAAGCCTGTCCAAAGTGCTGGCCAACGCCGTGTGGGACACCCCGGCGCGGACCATCGGCGGCTACTCGGCCAACGTCAAGACGCTGCACGGCAAAGGCTTCGCCCTGCTGGGCAACGCCGCCGAATTCCTCGACCCGGTGTTCTCCTCCGGGGTAACCATCGCCATGCGTTCGGCGAGCATGGCCGCGGCCGTGCTGCACCGTCAGTTGCAGGGCGAAGCGGTGGACTGGGAAAGCGAGTTCGCCACCCCGC
Organism: Pseudomonas sp. Marseille-P9899; assembly: GCF_903166565.1. Taxonomy (NCBI): domain Bacteria; kingdom Pseudomonadati; phylum Pseudomonadota; class Gammaproteobacteria; order Pseudomonadales; family Pseudomonadaceae; genus Pseudomonas; species Pseudomonas sp. Marseille-P9899. The sequence goes on along the minus strand of NZ_CAESCG010000004.1, from coordinate 425,651 downwards.
TCAAGCGCGGCGTGGACACCTTCCGCGCCTACGTCGAAGGCTGGTACAACGGCGGCTTCCAGGATGTGATCTACCACCCGGGCAGCTCCGACGAGATCCGCGCGATGATCAGCTCGATCCTCGCCGGCTACGCCTGGGACCAGAAGAACCCCTTCGTCAGCGAACCCAAGCGCCGCCTGCGCATGCTCGCTGAAGTCTGCGCAAGGACGGCGGCATGAGCGAGCAACCCTTCTTCAGCGACAGCTACGTCGAGGAAACTCGCTTCGGCTTCTGGTTCCTGCGCAGCCACACCTGGCAGCACCATGTGCTGCGGGTGGCGATCAACGACCTGCGCACGCTGTTCGACCAGGAGCCGCCCAAGGCGCCGGTGCTGCTGGACGTCGGCTGCGGCCAGGGTCGCTCGTTCCGCCGCCTCAACGAAGTGTTCGCGCCGGGCCAGTTGCAAGGCACCGACGCCGACCCGCACAGCCTCGAACTGAGCCAGGCCGAGGCCCGTCGCCTGGGCCTGAACGTGGAGCTGCGCGGCAGTGACTGCGCGGCGCTGCAATTCGCCGACGCCAGCGTCGATATCCTGTTCTGCCACCAGACCTTCCATCACCTGGTCGAACAGGAAAAAGCCCTCGCCGAGTTCTGGCGCGTGCTCAAGCCCGGTGGTTACTTGCTGTTTGCCGAGTCCACCGAGGCGTACATCGACACCTGGGTGATCCGCTGGCTGTTCCGCCATCCGATGCATGTGCAAAAGAGCGCCGAAGGGTATCTGCAGATGCTTCGCGACCAGGGCTTCGAGTTCACCCCGCGCAACGTCTCCTACCCGTACCTGTGGTGGAGCCGCTCCAGCGACTTCGGCCTGCTGGAGCGCACCGGCCTGCGCAAGCCCCCGCCCGTTGGCCAGCGTGAGGAAACCCTGGTCAACGTCGTCGCCCGCAAACCGCTGACCCCGGACGTGCCCGCCTCATGAAACGCCTGCTGCCCTTGTTCGTCCTGAGCGTCTGCCTGTTGCTCGGCGCCTGCGCCAGCAACGCGCCGCTGCCCGAACAGTTGCCGCCACTGGCGCTGCCGATGCAGTTGCATGTGCAGCGCGAACAGGCTGGGGAGCGCCAGGACTGGCTGCTGGTGATCCAGCGCGAAGACCAGCGGCTGCGCTGGTCATTGATGGATTTGCTGGGCATTCCCCAGGCGCGGCAATTGCTCGATCAGGGCACCTGGCAAGCCGACGGCCTGCTGCCGCCCAACCCGGCCGCCCGTGAAATGTTCGCCGGGTTGCTGTTCGCCCTGACCCCCGCCGAGCAGTTGCAACGCCTCTATCCCGGGGCACGCCAGCAAGACAAACAACGCTGGCTGGGCGAACGCTGGCGGGTCGACTATCGACAAGCCGACGACTTCACCTTGAACCTTGGGCAGGGCCTGCGTTATCTAGTCAGCCCCCTGCCCCGCGAGAACACGCCATGACCGCTTATCTGAATGCCCTGGGCCTGGTGTGTGCCCTTGGCCGCGATCAGGCTGAAGTTACCCGCGGTCTGTTCGCCGGCGACTGCTCCGGCATGCGCAAGAGCGATCACTGGGTGACCGGACGGAGCATCCCGGTAGCGGCCGTGCCCGGCGAATTGCCCGTGCTGCCGACGCATCTGGCGCATCAGCAAAGCCGCAACAACCAACTGTTGTACGCCGCCTGCCTGCAGATCGAAGCGCAGTTGCGCGCGGCGATCGAGCGCTTTGGTGCACTGCGGGTCGGCGTGGTCCTCGGCACCAGCACCTCCGGGATCGAAGAAGCCAGCCAGGGCATCGCCCAACACCTGCGCGAGCAGCATTTTCCGCCCAGCTACGACTACGCCCAACAGCAACTCGGCGCACCCGCGGCCTTCCTCGCCAACTGGCTGGAACTGAGCGGGCCGGCCTATGTCATTTCCACCGCCTGCACCTCCGGCGCCCGGGCCCTGATGAGCGCCCGCCGCCTGCTCGACCTGGGCCTGTGCGACGCGGTGATCTGCGGCGGCGTCGACAGCCTGTGCAAGCTGACCCTCAACGGCTTCAGCGCCCTTGAGGCGGTCAGCGCACAACGCTGCAACCCGTTCTCGGTCAACCGTGACGGCATCAATATCGGCGAAGGCGCGGCGGTGTTCCTGATGACCCGCGAGGCCAACCCGACAGGCGCCACCGTCGCCCTGCTCGGCGCCGGCGCCAGCTCCGACGCCCACCATATTTCCGCACCGGATCCCGAAGGCACCGGCGCCTTGCAGGCGATGCGCAAGGCGCTGGAAAATGCCCGCCTGGCGCCGGACCAGATTGATTACCTGAACCTGCACGGCACCGCCACCCGGCACAACGACGCCATGGAAAGCCTGGCGGTCAACGCCCTGTTCGGCGAGCGCCTGCCCTGCTCGTCGAGCAAGCCGATGACCGGCCACACCCTCGGCGCCGCCGGCGCGCTGGAAGCGGCGTTCTGCTGGCTGGCACTGGCCGCGGACAACCGCGAAGGCCGCCTGCCGCCGCAGGTCTGGGACGGCGCGCGCGACCCGCAACTGGCGCCGCTGAACCTGCTCGATGGCGACCAGCGCTTGCCGCTGCAAGGCCCGCGGCACCTGATGAGCAACTCGTTCGCCTTCGGTGGCAACAACGTCAGCCTGATTCTCGGAGACACCCCATGATTGCCTGGCCACTGGCCGAATTGCTGCCCCATGCCGGCGACATGATCCTCATCGACGGGATCGAGTCGTTCGACGAGGAGCAGATCCACGCCCACGTCACCGTCCGCCCCGGCGGTCTGTTCAATCGCCCGGACGGCAGCCTGCCGGCCTGGGTCGGCATCGAACTGATGGCCCAGACCGTCGCCGCCTACGCCGGCTGCCGCGCGCGCCAGCAGGGCAAGCCGGTGGAGCTGGGCTTTTTGCTCGGCACCCGCAAGTTCCAATGTGATGTCGAGCATTTCCCCGCCGATTCGCACCTGCGCATCCACGCCCAACGCTCGCTGGAAGACGAGAACGGCATGGGCGTGTTCGAGTGCCATCTGCATGGCCCTGGCATTTACGCCACGGCCCGCCTGAACGTTTTTCGCCCGCCACAGGCCGCCACTTACCTGGCCGAGGCAGGCTCCGAGGAGTCCCCGCAATGACTGACACCATCCTGGTCACCGGCTCCAGCCGTGGCATCGGCCGGGCCATCGCCCTGCGCCTGGCCCGCGCCGGTTACGACCTGGTCCTGCACTGCCGCAGCGGCCGCGCCGAAGCCGAGGCCGTCGCCGAGGAAGTCCGCGCCCTTGGCCAGCAGGCCCGGGTGCTGCAGTTCGATGTCGCCGACCGCGCCGCCTGCGCCGCCATTCTCACTGACGACGTGGAAACCCACGGCGCCTACTACGGCGTGGTGTGCAATGCCGGACTGACCCGCGACGGCGCCTTCCCGGCGCTGACCGACGACGATTGGGATCAGGTGCTGCGCACCAACCTCGACGGTTTCTACAACGTCCTGCACCCGCTGACGATGCCGATGATCCGTCGCCGCGCGCCGGGCCGCATCGTTTGCATCACCTCGGTGTCCGGGCTGATCGGCAACCGCGGCCAGGTCAACTACAGCGCCTCCAAGGCCGGCGTGATCGGCGCCGCCAAGGCCCTCGCCATCGAGCTGGGCAAGCGCCGCATCACCGTCAACTGCGTTGCGCCGGGGCTGATCGACACGGCGATGCTGGACGAGCACGTGCCGGTCGATGAGCTGCTGAAAATGATCCCGGCGCAGCGCATGGGTACTCCGGAAGAAGTCGCCGGCGCGGTGAATTTCCTGATGTCGGCGGAAGCCGCCTACATCACCCGCCAGGTCCTGGCGGTCAACGGAGGCCTGTGCTGATGAAACGTGTGGTTGTCACCGGCATGGCCGGCATCACTTCCCTGGGTAGCGACTGGCCGACCATCGCCGCCAACTTCGCCGCCAATCGCAGCGGCATCCGCCGCATGGACGAGTGGGATCGCTTCGCGGAACTCAACACCCGCCTGGCCGGGCCGGTGGATGATTTCGCCGTCCCCGCCAACTGGACCCGCAAGCAGTTGCGCAGCATGGGCCGCGTCTCGCGGATGGCGGTCGCGGCGTCGCAGAACGCGCTGCTGGATGCCGGCCTGCTCGACGACCCGTCGATCCGCGACGGCCGCATGGGCGTGGCGTGCGGCTCGTCCACCGGCAGCACCGAGGACATCAAGGCGTTCGGCAACATGCTGCTCAACTCGGTGGCCGAGGGCCTCAACGCCAACTCCTACGTGCGCATGATGCCGCACACCACCGCGGCCAATATCAGCATCTTCTTCGGCCTCACCGGGCGCCTGATCCCGACGTCCAGCGCCTGTACCAGCGGCAGCCAGGGCATCGGCTACGCCTACGAGGCGATCAAGTTCGGCCGCCTGCCGATGATGGTTGCCGGCGGCGCCGAAGAGCTGTGCCCGACCGAGGCCATGGTGTTCGACGCGCTCTACGCCACCAGCCTGAAAAACGACGCCCCGCAAACCACGCCAAGCCCGTACGACAGCGGCCGCGACGGCCTGGTGATCGGCGAAGGCGCCGGCATGCTGGTGCTGGAAGAACTGGAACACGCCCTCGCGCGCGGCGCGCACATCTACGCCGAGATCGTCGGTTTCGGCAGCAACGCCGACGGCCAGCACACCACCCGCCCGGAGCAGGTGACCATGCGCCGGGCGATGGAACTGGCCCTGGAAGATGCCGCGCTGGCGCCCGAGGCGATCGGCTACGTCAACGGCCACGGCACCGCTACCGAACAAGGCGACATCGCCGAAACCCTGGCCACCAGCAGCCTATTCGGCCCACGAATGCCGATCAGCTCACAGAAAAGCTTCCTCGGTCACACCCTGGGCGCTTGCGGCGCACTGGAGGCGTGGTTCAGCATCGAAATGATGAACAGCGACCGTTATGTGCACACCCTGAACCTGGAAACCGTCGATCCGCGCTGTGGCGAACTGGATTATCTGTGTGGCGAGTTCCGCGCGATGAGCCATGGTTATGTCATGAGCAACAATTTCGCCTTTGGCGGGGTCAATACCTCGCTGATTTTCCGTCGCTGGTCCTGAACACCTGACAACACCTGGAGAAAAAGGAATGTCTTCACTCATTCGCGCGGCCCTGATGGGCCTGGTTCTGATCGGCCTCGCCGGCTGCACGACCAAACCCCTGCTGACCCCGAAAGAACTGCTGGTGGTTGGCCACACCTACAGCCATGAAGAGATCAAGAAAGCCATCCTGACCGGCGCCGCCGAGCGCGGCTGGACCGTGCGCAACATCGGCGACGAGGTGATCCAGGCCGATATCCTGGTGCGCAACATGTACTACGCCCGCGTCGATATCACCTACAGCCTCAGCAACTATCGCATCGACTACCGCGATAGCCGCGAGATGGACTACAAGGACGGCAAGATCCACCGCAACTACAACCGCTGGGTCAAGAACCTGGACAAAAGCATCCTGCGCGCGCTGAAACGCATCGAAACCGACCGCATGGTTCAGCGCGCAGTCAGTGAACAACAATCGAGCACCGCTCACTAATCAAGGAAAGACATAGATGCGTCTGAAAACCTGGACCGCCACTACCGCCCTGCTGCTCTGCGCCCTGCCAGGCCTGAGCCAGGCACGTGATACCGCGCTGTACCTGCCCTTCGAGAAAGTCGTCCAGCAGATGACCGCCGAGAAGAAACTGGACGGCTCGGTGAAGTTCTACCTGGCCGGCGTGCAGCCTCGCGGCAAGGTCACCGTGGTGAGCCCGAACGCAGTCACCAACAAGAAGACCAACGCCTTCAACAAGAGCGACGAAGCGGCCTGCGAATGGGCCCTGCAATCGGCCCTGATAACCATGCAGGACGCGGCGAAAAAGGTGAACGCCAACGCCGTTACCAACATCGCCAGCTTCTACAAGAAGGTCGAGCGCAAGGACGCCACCACCTACGAATGCCACGCTGGCGCCGTCATGGCCGGTGTCGCGATCAAGGGCGACCTGTCCCGCGTCGACTGATAACGGTCACGTTTTCCGGGTGAGCAGCTCGACGAAGGCCCCGGCCATCGCCGATGCCTGCTCCCGGCGCTGCACCAGCCACACCGCCGTCACCGCCTCGGCATCCAGCAGCGTGCGGTAGACCACCCCGTCGATCCGCATGCGCTGGAACGACGCCGGCAACACCGACCCCCCCAACCCCGCCGACACCAGTCCGATGATGGTCATCACCTCGCCGGCTTCCTGGGCAAAGTGCGGGCTGAATCCGGCCTGACGGGCCAGGCTGAGCAACTGCGCGTGCAGGCCGCTGCCGTAACTGCGGGGGAAAAATACGAAGGGTTCGTGGGCCAGGTCCGCCAGATGCACACCCTGCTCGCTGCCCTGCGCCAGCGGATGGGCGGCGTTGAGCACCGCCACCAGCGGCTCGCGGAACAGTTCGGTGGCGATCAAGCTCTCCGGCAGCGGCAAGGGCCGCATCAGGCCCACTTCGATGCGCTCGTCGAGCAGCGCATCGGCGACGTCGTGGCTACTCATCTCCTTGAGGTTCAGATGCACCGCCGGAAAACGCTGGCGGAAACTGTAGATCGCCTTGGGAATGCTGGAATTGAACGGCGCCGACGAGGTGAAGCCGATCTTCATTTCACCCAGCTCACCCAACTGCGCCCGGCGCGCCACGTCAGCGGCCTTGTCCACCTGCGCCAGCACCTGGCGAGCCTCTTCGAGAAACAGCCGGCCGGCCTCGCTCAGTTCCACTCGTCGGTTGGTGCGTTCGAACAAGCGCGCGCCCAGCTCTTGTTCCAGCGCCTGAATCTGTTGGCTCAACGGCGGTTGGGATATCCCCAGCACCTGCGCGGCCCGGCCAAAATGCAGCTCTTCGGCGACAGCGATGAAGTAACGCAGGTGGCGCAATTCCATGGGGACTCCAATAGGTCGTAAAACCTCTTAAACAGGTCGAACAATATATTGGAAATGATCATTAGCCAGCTATATGCTTTTTTGCAGTTGCCCCCCGAGGCCGCACCCCGCCGAGGTTTCCGTGAAAACTGCTGTCGCGCCACACGCCCACGAAGTTCCCCCCGCCCCGCTCAACGACGCGGCCGCCACGCTGCAAGACATCTGGATCGAAAAAGGCACCCCGGCCTTTATGCGCACGGTGCTGGCGCTGTTCTGCGGCGGCTTCGCCACCTTCGCCCTGCTTTATTGCGTGCAGCCGATGATGCCGCTGCTGTCGAAAGAGTTTTCCATCAATGCTGCGCAGAGCAGCCTGGTGCTGTCGGTGTCCACCGGCTTGCTGGCGTTCGGCCTGCTGATTACCGGGCCAATTTCCGACCGCATCGGGCGCAAGCCGGTGATGGTTTTCGCGCTGTTCTGCGCCGCGCTTTGCACACTCGCCAGCGCGCTGATGCCGACCTGGGAAGGCGTGCTGGCAATGCGCGCGCTGGTGGGGCTGTCGCTGAGCGGGCTGGCCGCAGTGGCCATGACCTACCTGAGCGAAGAGATTCATCCGCAACACATCGGCCTGGCCATGGGCCTGTACATCGGCGGCAACGCTATTGGCGGCATGAGTGGCCGGCTGATTACCGGCGTGCTGATCGACTTCGTCAGTTGGCACACGGCGATGCTGGTGATCGGCGGCCTGGCCCTGATTGCGGCGGCGGTGTTCTGGAAGGTCCTCCCCGAGTCGCGCAACTTCCGCGCCCGCTCGATGAACCCGCGCAGCCTGCTGGACGGCTTCGTCCTGCATTTTCGCGATGCCGGTCTGCCTTGGTTGTTCCTGGAAGCCTTCTTGCTGATGGGTGCGTTCGTCACCCTGTTCAACTACATCGGCTACCGCCTGCTGGCCGAGCCTTATCACATGAGCCAGGCGCTGGTGGGGCTGCTGTCGATCGTTTACCTGTCGGGCATCTACAGCTCGGCGCAGATTGGTGCGCTGGCGGACAAGCTGGGCCGGCGCCGGGTGTTCTGGGGCACCATCGTGCTGATGTTCAGCGGCATGCTGATGACCCTGTTCACCGCGCTGCCGCTGGTGATCATCGGCATGCTGGTGTTCACCTTCGGCTTCTTCGGCGCTCACTCGGTGGCCAGTAGCTGGATTGGCCGGCGCGCGCTGAAGGCCAAGGGGCAGGCCTCGTCGCTGTACCTGTTCAGTTATTACGCGGGGTCGAGCGTGGCGGGGACGGCGGGCGGGGTGGCGTGGCATTACGCCGGATGGAATGGGATCGGGGTGTTTATCGGTAGTTTGCTGGTGGTGGCGCTGGGTGTGGCGGTGTATCTGAGCAAGCTGCCGCCTAAAGCCGCGTAAAGACCTGGGGCTGCTTTGCAGCCCTTCGCGAGCGAGCTCGCTCCCACACAGACCGTGTTGTGCTGTCGATTTATGTGGGAGCGAGCTCGTCGGGGCGCCGAACCGTCGCGAAGGGCCGCAAAGCGGCCCCAAATGTTGGATCAGTTGACGATCTCAACCACATCCACATCAATCTCCCGCGACATCAGGTGCTTCTCCACCTCACCGGTGAGCTTGACCTTGGTCTTGTCATTGAACGCCACTGGCGGCAGGTCTTCGTTGTCGATTTCGACGGTGATGCTGCCGGTGTTGTCCTTGAACTCGTACTTGTCGTCGTTGTTGACCTTCTTGATCACATAACCGGTCAGCACGACCGGGGTGTCATCGGCGGCATCATTGGCCGCGGCCACGGTGGTGACGGATTGCGCACCCGGGCCGGTATAGCCGGCGCCAGCAGCCAGGGCTGCGGTGCTGAACAGAGGGGCGAGGATAAGGGCGAGGTAACGGGTTTTCATGGTTCTGATCCTTGGCAGGTTTTGATGGGATCAGATTAGCGGGCACGCCTGAATTGAAACTTAATCCGCACAGAAAAACGCCCGGCTTGTGCCGGGCGTTTCGCTTTTACTGGTGGTACTGAGCTGACAGCTCATGCACCGCGTTGATGAACGCACCTGCATGCTCAGGATCGACTTCCGGGGTGATGCCGTGGCCGAGGTTGAACACGTGGCCGGTGCCATGGCCGTAGCTGGCGAGGATACGCGCCACTTCGGCACGGATGGCTTCCGGCTTGGCGTAGAGCACGGTCGGGTCCATGTTGCCCTGCAGCGCCACCTTGTCACCGACGCGACGGCGGGCGTCGCTGATTTCACAGGTCCAGTCCAGGCCCAGCGCGTCGGCGCCAGCCTCGGCGATGCTTTCCAACCACATGCCGCCGTTCTTGGTGAAGAGGATCACCGGCACTTTGCGCCCTTCGTGCTCGCGGATCAGGCCGCTGACGATCTTGCGCATGTAGGCCAGGGAGAACTCCTGGTACGCCGCCGCCGACAGGTTGCCGCCCCAGGTGTCGAAGATCTGCACCGCTTGCGCACCGGCGAGGATCTGGCCGTTGAGGTAGCTGGTGACCGACTGCGCCAGCTTGTCCAGCAGCAGGTGCATGGCGTGTGGGTTGTCGTAGAGCATGGCCTTGGTCTTGCGGAAGTCTTTCGACGAGCCGCCTTCGACCATGTAGGTCGCCAGGGTCCACGGGCTGCCGGAGAAACCGATCAACGGTACGCGGCCATTCAGTTCGCGGCGGATGGTGCTGACCGCGTCCATCACGTAGCCCAGGTCTTTCTGCGGATCAGGAATCGGCAGCGCCTCGATGTCGGCCAGGGTGCTGACGACTTTCTTGAAGCGCGGGCCTTCGCCGGTCTCGAAGTACAGGCCCTGGCCCATGGCATCGGGGATGGTGAGGATGTCGGAGAAGAGGATCGCGGCGTCCAGCGGGTAGCGATCCAGCGGCTGCAGGGTCACTTCGCAGGCAAATTGCGGGTTCATGCACAGGCTCATGAAATCACCGGCCTTGGCACGGCTGGCGCGGTACTCCGGCAGGTAGCGGCCGGCCTGGCGCATCATCCACACCGGGGTGACGTCTACGGGTTGCTTGAGCAGGGCGCGCAGGAAACGATCGTTCTTCAAGGCAGTCATGTCGGCATCCGGAAAAAAAGTGCGGGCATTTTCTCAGACAGGCAAAGAAAAGGCACGGTGGAGACCGTGCCTTTTGTCTATCAGAGTGCCCTGGGTCAATAGTTTTTATTGTTGCGCCCAGTGGTATATCACACGCCCAGGTAGTCGAGAATCCCTTCGGCGGCGTTGCGGCCTTCGAAGATTGCCGTTACCACCAGGTCGGAACCGCGGACCATGTCGCCACCGGCGAAGATCTTCGGGTTGCTGGTCTGGTGCTTGAACGCGCCCTTCTCGGGAGCGACCACGCGGCCCTGGCTGTCGGTCTGGATACCGAACTGCTCGAACCATGGCGCCGGGCTCGGACGGAAACCGAAGGCGATGACCACGGCGTCGGCCGGGATGATCTCTTCGGAGCCCGGGATCGGCTCGGGGCTGCGACGGCCGCGGGCGTCCGGTTCGCCGAGACGGGTCTCGACCACTTTCACGCCTTCGACCTTGTCTTCGCCAACGATGGCGATCGGCTGACGGTTGTAGAGGAACTTCACGCCTTCTTCCTTGGCGTTCTTCACCTCTTTGCGCGAGCCAGGCATGTTCGCTTCGTCGCGACGATACGCACAGGTCACGGCTTTGGCGCCCTGGCGGATGGAGGTGCGGTTGCAGTCCATCGCGGTGTCACCACCGCCCAGCACCACGACCTTCTTGCCCTTCATGTCGACGAAATCTTCCGGCGACTTTTCAAAGCCCAGGTTGCGGTTGACGTTGGCGATCAGGAAGTCCAGCGCGTCATGCACGCCCGGCAGGTCTTCGCCCGGGAAGCCGCCCTTCATGTAGGTGTAGGTACCCATGCCCATGAACACCGCATCGAATTCTTCGAGCAGTTGTTCCATGGTCACGTCCTTGCCCACCTCGGTGTTCAGGCGGAACTCGATACCCATGCCCGAGAAGACTTCGCGGCGATTGCTCAGCACGGTCTTTTCCAGCTTGAACTCGGGGATGCCGAAGGTCAGCAGGCCACCGATTTCCGGGTTCTTGTCGAACACCACCGGGGTCACGCCGCCGCGCACCAGGATGTCGGCGCAGCCCAGGCCAGCAGGGCCGGCGCCAACAATGGCGACGCGCTTTCCGGTCGGCTTGACCTTGGACATGTCCGGGCGCCAGCCCATGGCGAAGGCGGTGTCGGTGATGTACTTCTCCACCGAGCCGATGGTGACCGCACCGAAGCCGTCATTGAGGGTGCATGCACCTTCGCAGAGACGGTCCTGCGGACAGACGCGACCGCAGACTTCCGGCAGGGTGTTGGTCTGGTGCGACAGTTCCGCGGCCGCGAGGATGTTGCCTTCGGAGACCAGCTTCAACCAGTTGGGGATGAAGTTGTGCACCGGGCACTTCCACTCGCAGTACGGGTTACCGCAACCCAGGCAACGGTGGGCCTGTTCGGCCGACTGTTGGGGTTTGAAAGGCTCGTAGATCTCCACGAACTCTTTCTTGCGCTGGCGCAGCAGCTTCTTCTTTGGATCCTTGCGCCCGACTTCGATGAACTGGAAGTCATTACTCAGACGTTCAGCCATTTTTCTAAACCTCTTAACAGCAGCTGCAAGCTATTAGCTGCAAGCCGCAAGACGATCACGTTGCCAGGCAAACCTCACACTGCTTTTGGCTGCAGCTTGAGGCTTGCCACTTGCAGCTGCTTATTGCGGGTTGGCCCGGGTGCTGGAGAGCAGGTTCTTCAGGTTTGCCGCCTTCGGCTTGACCAGCCAGAAGCGACGAACGTAGTCGTCCAGGTTTTCCCAGAGCTCGCGGCCCCATTCGCTTCCGGTTTCTTCGACGTACTCGGTCAGCACGCGGTGCAGATGGCTGCGGTAAGCCTCCATCGCCTCGCCGGTGATCCGCTGGATTTCCACCAGTTCATGGTTCAGCTTGTCGACGAAGCTGTTGTCCATGTCCAGCACGTAGGCGAAACCGCCTGTCATGCCGGAGCCGAAGTTGTAGCCGGTCTTGCCCAGAACGCAGACAAAACCACCGGTCATGTATTCGCAGCAGTGATCGCCGGTGCCTTCGACGATGGTGTGGGCACCGGAGTTGCGCACGGCGAAACGCTCGCCCGCGGTACCGGCGGCGAACAGCTTGCCGCCAGTGGCGCCGTACAGGCAGGTGTTGCCGATAATGGCGCTGTCCTGGGTGGCAAACGGGCTGCCGGCTGGCGGCACGATGGTCAGCTTGCCACCGGTCATGCCTTTGCCGACGTAGTCGTTGGCGTCACCTTCCAGGTGCATGTTCAGGCCACCGGCGTTCCACACGCCGAAGCTCTGACCAGCAGTGCCCTTGAAGCGGAAGGTGATCGGTGCCTTGGCCATACCCTGGTTGCCGTGCAGACGGGCGATCTCACCGGAAATCCGCGCGCCGATGGAACGGTCGCAGTTGCAGATATCCAGATCGAATTCACCGCCGCTCAGGTCGCGGATCGCCGGAAGGGCCATCTGCACCATCTTCTCGGCCAACAGGCCCTTGTCGAACGGCGGGTTGCGGTCAACTCCGCAGAACTGCGGCTTGTCGGCCGACACGTGCGGGCTGCCCAGCAGCGGGCTGAGGTCGAGGTGTTTCTGCTTCTCGGTTTCGCCCGGCAGCATTTCCAGCAGGTCGGTACGACCGATCAGCTCACCGAGGCTGCGCACGCCCAGGCGGGCCAGCCACTCACGGGTTTCTTCGGCGATGTAGGTGAAGAAGTTCACCACCATGTCGACGGTACCGATGTAGTGGTCCTTGCGCAGCTTGTCGTTCTGGGTCGCTACGCCGGTGGCGCAGTTGTTCAGGTGGCAGATGCGCAGGTATTTGCAGCCCAGGGCGATCATCGGCGCGGTGCCGAAGCCGAAGCTCTCGGCGCCCAAGATGGCTGCCTTGATCACGTCGAGGCCGGTTTTCAGGCCGCCGTCGGTCTGGACCCGGACCTTGCCGCGCAAGTCGTTGCCGCGCAGGGTCTGGTGAGTTTCGGCCAGGCCCAGTTCCCACGGGGCGCCAGCGTACTTGATCGAGGTCAGCGGCGAAGCACCGGTGCCACCGTCATAACCGGAGATGGTGATGAGGTCGGCGTAGGCCTTGGCCACACCGGCGGCGATGGTGCCGACACCGGCTTCCGCCACCAGCTTGACCGATACCAGCGCCTGCGGGTTGACCTGCTTGAGGTCGAAGATCAGTTGCGACAGGTCTTCGATCGAGTAGATGTCGTGGTGCGGCGGAGGCGAAATCAGGGTCACGCCCGGAACCGCGTAGCGCAGCTTGGCGATCAGGCCGTTGACCTTGCCGCCTGGCAGTTGACCACCCTCGCCCGGCTTGGCGCCTTGAGCGACCTTGATCTGCAGCACTTCGGCGTTGACCAGGTACTCGGGGGTGACACCGAAACGACCGGTGGCGACCTGTTTGATTTTCGAACTGCGGATGGTGCCGTAGCGGGCCGGGTCTTCGCCGCCCTCACCGGAGTTGGAACGCGCGCCCAGGCGGTTCATTGCCTCGGCCAGCGCCTCGTGGGCTTCCGGCGACAGCGCGCCCAGGGAGATACCGGCGGAGTCGAAGCGCTGCAGGATCGCTTGCAGCGGTTCGATTTCGCTCAGGTCCAGCGCCTGGTCGGCGGTCTTCACCTTGAGCAGGTCGCGGATCATCGACACCGGACGGTTGTCCACCAGCGCGGTGTATTCCTTGAACTTCTCGTAGTCACCTTGTTGCACGGCGGCTTGCAGAGTGTTGACCACGTCCGGGTTGTAGGCGTGGTATTCGCCACCGTGGACGAACTTCAGCAGACCGCCCTGCTGGATCGGCTTGCGCGGGCTCCAGGCTTCGGCGGCGAGCAGTTTCTGCTCATTCTCGATGTCGACGAAACGCGCACCTTTCAGGCGGCTGGCAACGCCACAGAAGCTCAGGCCAACCACTTCTTCCGACAGACCAACCGCTTCGAACAGCTGTGCTCCGCGGTACGAGCCGACGGTGGAGATACCCATCTTCGACAGGATCTTCAGCAGGCCCTTGGAGATGCCTTTGCGGTAGTACTTGAAGACTTCGTCCAGATCGCCCAGCACTTCGCCGGTGCGGATCAGGTCGGCCAGCACTTCGTAGGCCAGGTACGGGTAGACCGCCGAGGCGCCGAAGCCGAGCAGCACGGCGAAGTGATGCGGGTCACGGGCAGTGGCGGTTTCCACCAGGATGTTGCTGTCGCAACGCAGGCCTTTTTCGGTCAGGCGGTGGTGCACGGCGCCCACAGCGAGCGAGGCGTGAGCCGGCAGCTTGCCCGGTGCGATATGACGGTCGGTCAGCACCAGTTGGGTCTTGCCAGCGCGCACGGCTTCTTCGGCCTGGTCGGCGATGTTGCGCACCGCAGCTTCCAGACCCAGGCTTTCTTCGTAGTTGAGGTCGATGACATGACGCTCGAAGCCAGGGCGGTCGAGGTTCATCAGCGAACGCCACTTGGCCGGCGAGATCACTGGCGAGCTGAGGATTACCCGTGAAGCGTGCTCGGGCGACTCCTGGAAGATGTTGCGCTCGGCACCGAGGCAGATCTCCAGCGACATGACGATAGCTTCACGCAGCGGGTCGATCGGCGGGTTGGTCACCTGCGCGAACTGCTGGCGGAAGTAGTCGTAGGTCGAACGCACGCGCTGCGACAGGATCGCCATCGGCGTGTCGTCGCCCATGGAACCCACGGCTTCCTGGCCCTGCTCGCCGAGCGGACGCAGTACCTGGTCACGCTCTTCGAAGGTGACCTGGAACATCTTCATGTATTGCTTGAGCTGGTCGGTGTCGTAGCTCGCCGCCCCTTGGTCGTCGCTCAGGTCGGCCTGAATGCGCAGGGCATTCTGGCGCAGCCAGCGCTTGTACGGATGGCGCGACTTGAGGCGATTGTCGATGGCGTCGGTGTCGAGGATCTGGCCGGTTTCGGTGTCCACGGCAAAGATCTGGCCCGGGCCGACACGGCCCTTGGCGATGACGTCTTCAGGCTTGTAATCCCACACGCCGATTTCCGACGCCAGGGTGATGTAGCCGTTCTTGGTGGTAACCCAACGCGCCGGGCGCAGGCCGTTGCGGTCGAGCAGGCAGACCGCGTGGCGACCTTCGGTCATTACCACGCCGGCAGGACCGTCCCACGGCTCCATGTGCATGGAGTTGTATTCGTAGAAGGCGCGCAGGTCGGCGTCCATGGTCTCGACGTTCTGCCACGCTGGCGGAATGATCATCCGCACGCCACGGAACAGGTCGATGCCACCGGTGACCATCAGTTCGAGCATGTTGTCCATCGAGGACGAGTCGGAACCCACGCGGTTGACCAGCGGGCCCAGCTCTTCCAGATCCGGGATCAGTTCGTTCTCGAACTTGGTGCGACGGGCCTGGGCCCAGTTGCGGTTACCGGTGATGGTGTTGATTTCGCCGTTGTGGGCGAGGAAGCGGAAGGGCTGCGCCAGCGGCCACTTCGGCAGGGTGTTGGTGGAGAAGCGCTGGTGGAACACGCAGATCGCGGTCTGCAGGCGCTCGTCACTGAGGTCCGGATAGAAGGCGGTGAGGTCCGCCGGCATCATCAGGCCTTTATAAATGATGGTCTTGTGCGAAAAGCTGCAGATGTAGTGGTCGGTGTCTTCGGCGTTGGCAACCGAAGAGCGGCGACGGGCACTGAACAGCTTGATGGCGAATTCCTGATCGCTCAGGCCTTCACCGCCGACGAACACCTGTTCGATCTGCGGCAGGCGCTCGAGGGCGAGGCGGCCGAGAACGCTGGTGTCGATCGGGACCTTGCGCCAGCCCACCAGTTGCAGGCCGGCAGCGAGGATCTCGCGGTTCATGTTTTCGCGCGCGGCTTCGGCTTTGGCGTCGTTCTGATTGAAGAACACCATGCCCACGGCGTACTGCTTGGGCAGCTCGTTGCCGAAATGCTCCTTGGCAACTGCGCGCAGGAACGCATCAGGCTTCTGCATCAGCAGACCGCAACCGTCGCCGGTCTTGCCGTCGGCGTTGATCCCACCGCGGTGGGTCATGCAGGTCAGGGCTTCAATAGCCGTTTGCAAAAGGTGGTGGCTGGGTTCGCCCGTCATATGGGCGATCAGGCCAAAACCACAGTTGTCCTTGAATTCTTCGGGATGGTACAGACCTGTTTTCATAGACACATTCTCACCAGGTTCGCCTCTCACAAAGGCAAATCTCTTTTTAATACAACCACTTACCATCCACGCCGAACGAACGCCAGCTTTGCGGGGGCAATACGGGTGCCATTGTTGCACAGCGACAGGGACGCCCACAAATTTGCTGACGAATCAGCGAAAATCCATGTCGCATTTTTGAATGTTTTTAAGCGAATGCCGTGATAACAGCGATGCTCGAGTCTGAAGCGTTTCAGCCTGGACTGCAACACGCAGCTTGTGGCCGGCAGTCTGGGACAGAAAAGCCTGCCGCGTTCGACGCAGCAGGCTTGACTAGGGTTCAGGAGTCGCTCAGCAGGTGGCGGGGGTAGTGCCACCGAGCTATTTCAGCGGGTCGACAGGTCTTGTTGGACGCTGGCGACAGTGCGAGGCCAAGGTTTACCAGCCTGGACCTTGGCTGGCAAGGCCTTGATTGCATTGAGGGCTGCATCGCGGCTGGAGAAGTTGCCGTAGGTCACGACGTAGAGCGGCTTGCCCTGAAGGTTTTTCTTGAAGTAGCGATAGTCGCCACCCTCGGCTTTCACGTAGGCCTGGGCGGTGGCTTCGGAGCTGGTGCCGAGGATCTGCACAACGTAGTTGCCCGGCGCTTGCGAAGCATACCAGCCACCACCGGCCGTACCGGCAGGTGCCGCAGCCGGCTTGGCGGCCGGTTTTTCCGCAGGTTTGACGGCAGGAACGGCGGGCTTGGCAGTCGCCACTTCAGTCACGGGCTTGGGCGCAGGTGCAACCGGCTTGGCGGCTGCTGGAGCGACAGGCTGGTGAGCAGGCGCAACCGGCTGTGCGGAGGCGATGGTCTGAGACGGCTGGATTGGCTGCGCCGGGGTCGGCGCCGGGCCTGCTACCGCGCCCGCAGGGGGTGCGATGGTGGTCACCGTCGGCGGTTGCAGCGCAGTGTTGCCGGCAGGACCGGACTCTTCACCCTCACTCATGCCGGCCGCTTCAGCCAGCGGACCGCGCATTACCGGTTGCGACTGGCCTACCAGCGGCAGTGGCATTGGCTGCGACGAGCCGGCGAACTCGATCGCCGGGCCGCCATTGTTCGACTGTGCATTGCTCGGCTGCCCCTGTCCCAGCGGCAGTTGCGCCTGCTCGGCGGGTGCGCCGGTCTTCGGCTGGTCGCCTTTCTTCGGCATCAGCACGGCGGCGCCGACAGCGATCACTACTACGGCAGACAGCGCCAGCACATGTTTCTTCGGCATAGAGAACCCCACAGATGGTCGCTTCGCCGTCGAGCGGCTGGCGATCATGGCTTCGATCAAGGTATCGCGGGCGACCTGGTTGATGACCCCAGGCCAGCCGTCGGAGTTGTGGTGAATATCGACGACCTGCTCACTGGTGAACACCTCGATGCCACGCCCCGCACCTTCCAGACGTTGCTCCAGGTACTCCCGGGTTTCGTCTTCGGTGTAGGGTTGCAGCTCGATGACATGAAAACGCTCTTCCTCGATTTCCAGCGCTTCCAGGCCGGCGATCAGTGACGGCTCGCCGAACAAGAACACGTGGGGACGACCTTCCGCGGTGCCCGCCGCCAGTTCCAGCAACGCTTGGAGTGCCGACTCGCCAAGTTGTTCCGCATCGTCGACCAGCAAATAGACTTCCTGGCCGGTCAAGCCCAGTTGCACCACCTGGGCGAGAATCAGCGGCACTTCGGCCTTGGCCACGCCCAACGACTGCGCCACCTGGGCAAGAACGCCGGCCGCATCGCTGGCGCTGCGAGCGGAAACCACCACGCTCTGCACCGACTGCTTGTTGGTGCTGGCCACCAGGGCCTGGCGCAGCAGGGTCTTGCCGGCGCCTTGCGGGCCGGTCACCACCAGCAGCAACTGGCTGTAACGGGCGAGGTGGTGCAGTTGCCCCAGGACCGGCTTGCGCTGGGCAGGGAAGAATTTGAACCCGGGGACGCGAGCGGCGAAGGGGTCGTGATTCAACTGATAGTGGCCGAGAAAGGCCTCGTCGGCATGCAAACTGGTCATCGGACTCTCATCAACCTCAAAGCTGGGCCACGATTGCGCGGTAATCCGCCGCCAGCGTGGCCTGAAGAATCTCTTGCGGATAGTCGTCGGTTACCACGGCCTCGCCCATGTGACGCAGCAAAACCAGACGCAGACGGCCATCGAGCACTTTTTTGTCCACCGACATGTGTTGCATGAACTGCGCCGGCGTCATTTCCTCCGGCGGTACCACCGGCAATCCGGCGCGCTGCAGCAGGCGAATGCCACGGTCGCGTTCCTGCTGGCTGATCCAGCCGAGGCGCATGGACATTTCCAGGGCCATGACCGTACCGGCTGCCACTGCTTCGCCATGCAGCCAGACACCATAGCCCATGTGCGTCTCGATAGCGTGACCGAAGGTGTGGCCGAGGTTCAGCGTAGCGCGCACTCCGGTCTCACGCTCATCGGCGCCGACCACGGCGGCCTTGGCGGCGCAGGAGCGGCGGATGGCTTCGGTCAGGGCGACGGCGTCGATGTTGCGCAGGGCATCGACATGCTCTTCGAGCCAGCCGAGGAAAGGTTCGTCGCAAATCAGCCCGTACTTGATCACCTCGGCCAGCCCCGCAGACAACTCGCGCGCCGGCAAGGTGCGCAGGCTGTCGGTGTCGATCAGCACCGCGTTGGGCTGATAGAAGGCGCCGACCATGTTCTTGCCCAGCGGGTGGTTGATGCCGGTCTTGCCGCCCACGGACGAGTCGACCTGGGACAGCAGCGTGGTCGGTACCTGGATGAAGTCCACGCCACGCTGGTAGCAGGCGGCGGCGAAGCCGGCCATGTCACCGATGACGCCGCCACCGAGGGCAACCACAGTGGTGCGGCGATCATGCCGTGCGGTGAGCAGGGCATCGAAGATCAGTTGCAGGGTTTCCCAGTTCTTGAAGGACTCGCCGTCCGGCAGCACCACCGGCAATACCGAGTAAGCGCCAAGGGTACGGCTCAGGCGTTCGAGGTACAGCGGCGCGACGGTCTCGTTGGAAACGATGGCGACCTGCCGACCCGCGATATGCGGCGCCAGCAGTTCGGGTTGATCCAGCAGGCCCCCGCCGATGTAGATCGGGTAGCTGCGTTCGCCCAGTTCGACCTTAAGTGTCTGCATGTGTCCCCACAAAGAACAAAGGCGCGGGCTCGAACATTCGGCCCGCGCGATAACGGATTGCCCTGTCACGGCATGACTGGTCGCCGAGGATAGTCATGCGCTAACGGGGCGGCAACTTCTGCAAGCGCTCGAGAATGTCCAGCACCACCATGCGTGGTGGCCGCTCGTCGGTTTCGACCACCAGGTCGGCGATCTCCCGATACAGCGGGTCGCGCATCGTCAGCAATGCTCGCAGGGTTTCCTCGGGATTCGCGGTACGCAGCAAGGGGCGATTGCGATCGCGGGCGGTACGTCCCACCTGCTGCTCCACCGAAGCATGCAGGTAGATCACCCGGCCGCCATCGTGCAAAGCCTTGCGGTTGGCATCGCGCATTACCGCGCCACCACCGGTCGCCAGGACGACGCCGTCGGCAGCGCACAGCTCGGCGATCATGGCCTGCTCGCGGTCACGGAAACCCGGCTCACCTTCTTTGTCGAAGATCCATGGGATATTGGCGCCCGTGCGCAATTCAATTTCCTTATCGGAATCCTTGAATGGCAGGCGTAGCTCTTTGGCCAGCAGGCGGCCGATGGTGCTTTTGCCAGCACCCATCGGCCCAACAAGTATCAAATTTCGCACAGAATCAATGACTCACAGCAATCGCCTGGTCATTCATGATACGCGGAGTCAGGAAGACCAGCAGCTCGGATTTTTTCTCGATGATGGCGGAGCGACGAAACAGCCGCCCAACATACGGCACATCGCCCAAAAATGGCACCTTATCCTGCACATTACTTTTGGTTGTCGAGTACACGCCGCCGATGACGATGGTCTGGCCATCTGCAATCTGCACCCGCGCGTTCAGCTCGTTCTTGCGAATTGGCGGCACCGTGCCCTGAAGATTGAGGTAGTCCGGCTCGTCCTTGGTGACCTTGACCTGCATGCTCACCCGCCCGCCGGGCATGATCTGCGGCGTGACTTCCAGCGACAGCGACGCCTCGCGAAAGGTGGTCGATGTGGCGCCATTGGCCCCCGATTCCTGATAAGGCACCTCGCTGCCCTTGAGAATCCGCGCGGTTCCCTTGTCAGCGGTCATTACCTTGGGCTGGGAGATGATTTCACCGTTTCCGGACTTCTCCATGGCATTCAATTCCAGATCCAGCAGCCGGCCATCGCCCACCAGGCCGAAGCCGATGCCTGAGGTGGCCTTGTCCAGCCCCAGATCGACGAAGGTTGGCGCCTCAGCCCCCACGGCTTTCAACCTGCCGCCCGCCAGCGAGCCGCCCCAGCGCACGCCCAATCCTCGCTCGTAGTCCACATTCGCTTCGACGATACGGGCTTCGATCATGATCTGACGGACCGGAACATCCAGTTGCCCAAGCAACTGGCGCAGGATTTCCAGGCGCTCCGGACTCTGGCTGGTGATCAGCATATTGGTGCGTTCATCGACGCTGATTGCACCCCAGGGCGCTTCGTCCGGGCTGTCCTGCAACAGTGGCTGCAACAACGCAGCGATATCCGTGGCCCGGGCGTGATTGACCTGCAGCAGGGCCTGCTCCCGCACCCCGGATGATGGCAGCCCCGCATTGTTCAACTCCGCCAGCGGCGCCACCATCAGCACGTTGCCCTCCAAGCGCTTGCCCAGCCCCTTGCTGCGCAGCACCGTATCGAGCGCCTGATCCCATGGCACGTCCTGCAAGCGCAGCGTCACCGAGCCTTGCACCGCGTCGCTGACCACCAGATTGACCCCAGTGAAGTCAGCCAACACCTGCAACACCGCACGCACCTCGACATCCTGGAAATTCAGCGAAAGCGGCTTGCCGCTGTGACCTCCAGGCGCAGATACCGCGCCGACAAGGGGCGAAAACAGCACCACCACGCACAACCCCAAGGACCTGAACATCCTGTTCATTCCGTCTCCTTTCACGCTAATCATCCCTCGGCCACCGATCCCAGGCGCAGTACGCGTGGGATCGGCCCAGCCGCTTCCGGCGCGATCAACTCGATCCGCCCCTCATTAATACTCGCTACCCGTTCCGGCCCCAGCAGATCACCCTCGCGCAGCGGATAAAGCACCTCGCCGACCCGGACCAACGCCACCTGCCCTTGCTGGCCACGCAGATGCCCGACCATCGTCACCCCCGCCAAAGGCGCGGCCTCGCTCGCAAGCGACTCAGCGGCCGTGAATGGATCACGAGGCTCCGCAGACTGAAGCATCGACACCTCAGGCAAGGTATCAACCAGCGCAGCGCGGTAAGCCTGGAGGCGCAGTTGCACATGCAGCGGCCCGGTGGGACGGTCATCAGGTGCCGCCACATGCAACTCCTGCATCGCGACCAGCCGACCAAGCCCGGCAAGCCCCGAGAGAAACCCTTGCAACGCCGAGTAGTCCCCCGTGGCCTGCACCTGGATAGGAAGTTCGACGTGGTGCTCCCGCGTCCTGGCGTCCTCGACCGTCACCTGCTCGAACGTCAGCCCCACACCCAGGCGCGTCAGGTTTTGCAGCAGACTCGCCAAGCCGTCGTCATCGAACAACTCGCGCCGATTGCCTGCCAGTTCAGCCTCCAGTTGTCGCACCTGCTCCTGATGCGTCTCCAGCCGTGCCGCCAGTGCGGATCTGCCTTCCCAGTGGGACTGCGACTGACTGTGGATAACTTCAGCCTGCTCAATGCGCTCGACCAGACCACGCCCATAAATGACGAAGCCCGCCAGCGGAATGATCAACAGGCAGCCGCCCATCAGCAGCGCCTTCACTGGCCAGGAGTACTTCACCAGCCTCGACCATAGCGGCCCCGTGCTCAGCGACACGTTCATGACGGCTCTACAGCTGCGGCCGGGCGCAGGCTGACCACTATCTGAAAACGCTCGCCCTGGCTGGACGACTTCACTTCCTGAAGGTCCGGAGCACTCAAGCCAGGCGATTGCCCAAGGTTGCGCAGCAGATGCGCGACGTCGGTGCCCGAGCGGGCCAGCCCGGACAGCTTCAGTTCATCACCGGCCAGTTGCAGCCCATCGAGCCGGACCTGTGCCGGCACGATCCGCGTCAGGTGGTTCAGCAGTTCGGCCTTGGATTGGCCTTGGCGCCGCAACGCCTGCAGCTCGTTGCGCTGCTCAACAAGGGCGTCACGCCGGACCACCAGGCCTTCGACCTCAGCCACCGGGCCATCAAGCCCGGCAGTCCGTTCATCCAGGCGGCTGTTTTCCTTCAATTGCGCGCTCAGTCGCTGATTGAGCAGTCCGAAGACGACCACCATCAGCAGTCCGCCCAGCAGCGCCGCCGCCAGCAACCCGTATTGAAAGGTGCGGATCGCCCGCTGGCGTCGCCATTCCCGCCAGGGCAACAAGTTGACCGCATGCATCAGGCGTACCCTCGCAGCGCCAGCCCGCAGGCCACACCCAGCATCGGCGCGGCCTGACGCAGGTCGGCGGCGCCCTGCTGTGGCTCAAGCAACGTCGCCAGTGGGTCGAACGGCTGCGTCACCACACCGAGGCGCTGCCGCAATTGCCCGGCCAGCCCATCCCAGTCAGCACGCGCACCCGCGAGCCAGAGCTGGTCCGGCATCGCACCCGGCTCACGTAGCAGGCACAAGTCAACAAATTCGACCAGCCTCTCCAGTTGCGGCTCAAGCGGCACATGGCGCTCGCTGAACGACGGCGTGCCTTCCTTGGTGAATGCCTGGAACACCCAGCCATCCGCCTCCAGTTGCAGCACCGCCGCCAGTCCTGTCGGCTGGCGGTTCAACACCCGCTGCCAGGCATGACTGTCGATGTCGACGATCCGCGCCCGCAAGCCGGCCAGGTCCATGACCGCTTCCATGCCATCCAGCCACTCCTGGCGACAAGCCGTGAACGCCACGCTCAGGAAGCCCGGAGCACCGGCAGATACCTGGTAATCGAGCGCGGCCTCTTCCACCGCGAAGGGAATGAACTGCTCGGCCTCGTCACGCAGCCGTTCGTCGATTTCATCGTCATCGAGCTCCGACGGCATTGCCACGGCATGCTGGATCACCACCGAGGCTGGCACCGCCAGCGCAACTTCGCGACGACTCGCGCCGCTGCGCGCAAAGGCGCGCATCAAGGCCGCGGCGACCGCCTCATGATCAATCACCCGGCCGTCCACTACGGCACCGCGCGGCAGTGGCTCGACCGCCCAGCCTCGTACGCGAAGCCCCTCCTCCCAGCGTTCCAGTTGCAGCACCCTGACAGCGCAAGAGGCGATTTCCACCCCCAGCAGTGAACCGGCATCCCAGCCTGAGCGTCCAAACATCCTGTTTCCTCATTTCCATGGAAAAAGCGAGAGCGTCCAGGATCAGGAAGACGCCAGTGGCGCCCTCCTGACACCCGGCGCAAATCACGCGGGGAAGTGAAAATTGCTTATAATGCCCAGCGTTTTTCCGGCCCGCCGGGCCCTGCGCTCAACCCAAAACTCCAACTGGACATCCCAAAGCCTTGATACGCCTGCTGAAGTTCTTCTGGTGGTCTTTCGTCGCAGTCATTTGCGCAGCCGTACTCGGTCTGAGTGGCGCGTTTCTGTATCTTAGTCCCAGCCTCCCTTCGGTCGAGGCGCTGCGAAGCATCCAGTTGCAGATACCCCTGAGGGTGTACAGCAGTGACGGAAAGCTGATCGCCGAGTTTGGCGAAATGCGCCGCTCTCCAATCCGTTTCGCGGATATTCCCCCACATTTCATTCAGGCGTTGCTGTCAGCCGAGGACGACAATTTCCTCAACCACTACGGTGTTGACCCCAGCAGCCTGATGCGTGCCGCCTCCCAACTGGTCAAGTCCGGGCACATCCAGACCGGCGGCAGCACCATCACCATGCAGGTGGCGAAGAACTTCTTCCTGTCCAGCGAGCGCAGTTTCTCGCGCAAGACCAACGAGATCCTCCTGGCCCTGCAGATCGAGCGGGAGCTGACCAAGGACGAAATCCTCGAGCTGTACGTCAACAAGATCTACCTGGGCAACCGTGCCTACGGCATCGAAGCCGCAGCGCAGGTGTATTACGGCAAGTCGATCCGCGACATCAGCCTGGCGCAGATGGCGATGATCGCCGGCCTGCCCAAGGCGCCGTCGCGCTTCAACCCGCTGGCCAACCCGGCCCGGGCCAAGGAGCGCCGCGACTGGATCCTCGGGCGCATGTACAAGCTGGGCAAGATCGACGACTCCAGCTACCAGGCCGCCCTGGCCGAGCCGCTGAACGCCAGCTATCACGTGCCGACGCCAGAAGTGAACGCGCCCTACATCGCCGAAATGGCCCGCGCCGAAATGGTCGGCCGCTACGGCAGCGACGCTTACACCGAAGGTTTCCGGGTCACCACCACGGTGCCGAGCGACCTACAGGCTATCGCCAACAATGCCGTACTCGACGGGCTTACTTCCTACGATCAGCGCCACGGCTACCGCGGCCCCGAATCGCGCCTGCAGGGCAAGACCCGCGCTGCGTGGCTGCAGGAGCTGGGCAAGCAGCGCAACATGGGCGGCCTTGAGCCGGCCATCGTGATCCAGGTCGACAAGTCCGGTTTGCGCGTGCTGACCAGGTCTGGCGACGAGGCCACCGTTGCCTGGGACACCATGAAATGGGCGCGCCCGTTCCTCAACACCAATAGCCAGGGCCGCAGCCCGCAGCAGGCGAGCGATGTTTCGCAGGTCGGCGACCTGATCCGGGTCCGCCGGATGGACGACGGCAGCCTGGCCTTCAGCCAGGTGCCCGGCGCACAGAGCGCGCTGGTCACCCTCGACCCGAACAACGGCGCGATCCGCGCACTGGTCGGCGGTTTCTCGTTCGAGCAGAGTAACTACAACCGCGCCATGCAGGCCAAGCGCCAGCCGGGCTCCAGCTTCAAACCGTTCGTCTACAGCGCGGCCCTGGATAACGGCTACACCGCCGCCAGCCTGGTGAACGACGCACCGATCGTGTTCGTCGACGAGTACCTGGACAAAGTCTGGCGCCCGAAGAACGACACCAACACCTTCCTCGGCCCGATCCGTATGCGCGAGGCGCTGTACAAGTCGCGCAACCTGGTGTCGATCCGCCTGCTGCAAAGCATGGGCGTCGACAAGACCATCGACTACATCGCCAAGTTCGGCTTCAACAAGCAGGACCTGCCGCGCAACCTGTCCCTGGCACTGGGCACCGCGACCCTGACGCCGATGGAAATCGCCACCGGTTGGAGTGCTTTCGCCAACGGCGGCTTCAAGATCAGTCCGTACCTGATCGATCGTATCGACAGCCGAAACGGCGAAACCCTGTTCACCGCCAATCCGGCGCGGGTTCCGTCGGGGCAGGAAGACCAGGCTGGCATCGCTGCGCCGCAAGTGCAGGCGATCACTACCGATGCCACAGCAGCGCCTTCCACGCAGCCACAGGTGCCGTTGACCGCAGAGCGGATCATCGACGGGCGTACCAGCTACATCCTCACCAGCATGCTGGAGGACGTCATCAAGCGCGGCACCGGGCGTCGCGCCATGGCACTGGGCCGCAACGACCTGGCCGGCAAGACCGGGACCACCAACGAATCCAAGGACGCCTGGTTCTCCGGGTACAACGCCGACTACGTCACGACGGTCTGGACGGGCTTCGACCAGCCTGAAACCCTGGGCCGTCGCGAGTATGGCGGCACGGTGTCGCTGCCGATCTGGATGAGCTTCATGGGCCCCGCGCTCAAGGGCAAACCCGAGCACCGGCTGCCGGAGCCGGAAGGCATCCTCAGCTTGCGGGTCGATCCGGTCAGTGGCCGCGCGGCAACGCCGGGGACGCCGAATGCCTACTTCGAACTGTTCAAGGCCGAGGACACTCCGCCTTCGGTCAACGAACTGGGCAATGGCAGCGCACCGGGCAGCCCGCTGCCAGCGGATGAAGCGGCGCCGATGGATCTGTTCTGACTGAAGCTGGCCGCTCACAATTCTGTGGCGGCCCTTCGCGGCTAACAGCCGCACACAGGTTCCGCACCAAACCATCATGTTTGCCCAACAAAAAAGCCCCGACTCTCACGAGCCGGGGCTTTCTTTTGTTACGTCAGCGGATCAACCGTTGAACACTTCATCCACGCTGGTCAGCGGGTAGTGTTTTGGGTACGGCAGGGTCGCTACGCCAGTCTCGATGGCGGCTTTGGCCACGGCATCGGAAACGACGGTCAGCAGACGCGAGTCCATTGGCTTCGGAATGATGTACTCACGGCCGAATTCCAGACCCGCAACACCGTACGCGTCGCAGACTTCTTTCGGAACTGGCAGCTTGGCCAGGTCTTTCAGAGCGTTGGCGGCGGCGATCTTCATTTCTTCGTTGATGCGCTTGGCGCGAACGTCCAGAGCACCGCGGAAGATGAACGGGAAGCCCAGAACGTTGTTGACCTGGTTCGGGTAGTCGGAACGACCGGTAGCCATGATCACGTCGTTACGAGTGGCGTGAGCCAGCTCTGGCGAGATTTCCGGATCAGGGTTGGAGCAGGCGAAGACGATAGGGTTTGGCGCCATCGACTTCAGGCCTTCAGCGCTCAGCAGGTTCGGACCGGACAGACCGACGAACACGTCGGCGCCGTCCAGGGCATCGGCCAGGCTGCGCTTGTCGGTAGCGTGGGCGAATACTGCCTTGTACTGGTTCAGGTCGTCGCGGCCAGCGTGGATCACGCCAGTACGGTCAACCATGAAGATGTTCTCGATGTTCGCGCCCATGCTCACCAGCAGTTTCATGCAGGAGATGGCCGCAGCACCGGCGCCCAGGCAGACGATCTTGGCGTCGGCCAGGGTTTTGCCAGCGATTTCCAGGGCGTTGATCATGCCGGCGGCGGTCACGATGGCGGTGCCGTGCTGGTCGTCGTGGAAAACCGGGATGTCGCACTGTTCGATCAGGGCGCGCTCGATCTCGAAGCACTCAGGTGCCTTGATGTCTTCGAGGTTGATGCCACCGAAGGTGATGGAGATGCGCTTGACGGTGTCGATGAAGGCTTGCGGGCTTTCGGAGTCGACTTCGATGTCGAACACGTCGATACCGGCGAAACGCTTGAACAGAACACCCTTGCCTTCCATCACTGGCTTGGAAGCCAGTGGGCCGAGGTTACCCAGGCCAAGAATGGCGGTACCGTCGGAGATCACTGCTACCAGATTGCCCTTGCCGGTGTACTTGTAGGCCAGCTCGGGATCGCGACCGATTTCACGCACCGGCTCCGCGACGCCCGGGCTGTAGGCCAGCGCCAGGTCACGAGCGGTTGCGGTTGGTTTGGTAAGCTCTACGCTCAGTTTCCCCGGACGAGGCTGAGCATGATATTCAAGAGCGGCAGTTTTCAGGTCTGACATGGTGGGCATTCCGCTTGTTTACTGTTCTGACGGACCGCCGAGGATACGCAAAGAGCAAAGGGCCGACAAGACTGCCCGGTCACTTGTGTCAAGGCCTTTAAGCTACGACTTTCCGCCAAGAGCCGCGTAGCACGCGGCTTTCGATGTGTACAATCGAGCAAAAAAATGTCCACAATTTTTTATCTTCTGACCCTTTCCGGCATGCTCGGGCCAGTCAATTGCAGCAACCAACGCTGCTGACCCGGTTTCAGCACCCCTTTGCGGGAACGATCCAGCACCGCTTCGAAATGGTCGCCAGGCAGAACGCCAACGCCGGCAACTGCCAAATCGCGCCCACAAAAAAGCGCCCACAAGGGGCGCCTTTTTTTGCAACCAGGCCAGACCCATAGGGCCAGCCAAGCGCATTCTTACTTCTTGCCGAACGTACCGAAACGATCTGCGAAGCGCTGTACGCGGCCGCCGGTGTCCAGAGTCTTCTGCTTACCGGTGTAGAACGGGTGGCACTCGTTGCACACGTCGATTGGCAGTGCTTTGCCGAAGGTCGAACGGGTTTCGAACTTGTTGCCGCAGCTGCAGGTGACCGCAACCACTTCGTAAACTGGATGAATATCTGCTTTCATGGCCATTTCCTCGACTGCGTGCCGCCACCCAACACCATTGTTGAATACCGCACGTAATTAGGCGGCGAATAATACCAGAGCGAAGCCCCAGCGCAAGTTGTCGCTTGCACCGACTGTCGTCTGCTAGGCTCGCGGGCATCTGGAATTACCCTTACAGAGAAGCCTCCGCGTGTCCGACGTCATTCTTCGCCTTGCCCTGCCCTCGCCACTACGGCGGCTGTTCGACTACAGGGCCACGGCGAGCATGGCGCGCCAGACGCTCACACCGGGCATGCGCGTGCGCGTGCCGTTTGGCCGCCGGGAGATGATCGGCGTTCTGGTGGAGGTCGCTGAGCACAGCGAAGTGCCCGCAGACAAACTCAAGCCGGCGATCGTCCTGCTCGACCCGGTCTCGCCGCTGCCGCCGGCGCTGTTCAAGCTCTGCCTGTGGACCGCCCAGTATTATCAGCACAGCCTCGGCGACACCCTGAGCTGGGCGCTGCCGGTGCTGTTGCGCCAGGGCGAACCCGCCGAAGCGCGTCAGGAGCGCTTCTGGCAAGTCGCCCCCAACGCTCGCCAGGACGATCCGCGCATCGCCCGCGCGCCGCGCCAGCGCGAAGCCCTCGCCACCCTCGCCCAGCATCCCCACGGCGTCGCCCATGGCCTGCTGGGCAAGTTGGGGCTGAGCAAGGACAGCCTCGACCTGTTGCTGGCCAAGGAGATGGTGGAGGTCGAAGTGCGCCGCCATGCCCCGCAGGCCCGCCACGAACACTGGCTGGCGCAGCCGGAACTGCCGCTCAACGATGAACAGCGCGCCGCCTTCCACGCCGTGCGCGCCGGTTTCGATACGTTTCACGCCTTCCTGCTGGCCGGAGTGACCGGCAGCGGCAAGACCGAGGTCTACCTGCAACTGATCCGCGAAACCCTCGAAGCCGGCAAGCAGGCGCTGATCCTGATTCCCGAAATCAACCTCGGACCGCAGACCCTGGCCCGCTTCGAGCAGCGTTTCAATGCGCGCATCGCCCTGCTGCACTCGGCGGTCAACGACCGCGAGCGCCTGGACGCCTGGCTCGCCGCCCGTGATGGCGAGGCCGACATCATCATTGGCACTCGCTCGGCACTGTTCACGCCGATGAAGAATCCCGGGCTAATCATCATCGACGAGGAGCACGACGGTTCCTACAAACAGCAGGAAGGCCTGCGCTACCACGCCCGCGACCTGGCGCTGGTGCGTGCGCGGCAGGAAAACATCCCGATCCTGCTGGGCTCGGCGACGCCATCGCTGGAAAGCCTGCACAACGCCCACTCCGGCCGCTACGGCCTGCTGCGCCTGAACCACCGCGCCGGCGGCGCCCAAGCCCCGCGCTTCCTGCGCCTGGACGTGAAAAGCCGACCGCTGGACAGCGGCATCAGCGGACCGATGCAACAGGCCATCGCCCAGACCCTCGCCGCCGGCCAGCAAGTCCTGGTGTTTCTCAACCGCCGCGGCTTCGCCCCGACCCTGCTCTGCCACGACTGCGGCTGGCTGTCCGAATGCCCGCGCTGCGACGCGCGAATGACCGTGCACCAGCGCTCCGGCGAGCTGCGCTGCCACCATTGCGGGCATGAAGAACGCATTCCGCGCCAGTGCCCGCAATGCAACCACGTCGATCTGCGACCGGTGGGCGCAGGCACCGAGCGCGCCGAAGAGCGCCTGAGCATTCTGTTCCCTGATTTCCCGGTTCTGCGGGTGGATCGCGACAGCACCTCGCGCAAAGACGCGATGAACCAGTTGTTCAACACCATCCAGCGCGGCCAGCCGTGCATCCTGGTCGGCACGCAAATGCTCGCCAAAGGGCACCACTTCCCGCGGGTCACCCTGGTGGCGATCCTCGATGCCGATGGCGGGCTGTTCTCCGGCGACTTCCGCGCCGCCGAGCGCATGGCCCAGTTGATCGTGCAGGTGGCCGGGCGCGCCGGGCGGGCCGAAGAGCCGGGCAAAGTGATCATCCAGACCCACCTCGCCGACCATCCTTTATTGGTGCAACTGACCGAGCAGGGCTACTTCGCCTTTGCCGAGCAGGCCCTGAGCGAGCGCCGCGCCGCCGGTCTGCCGCCGTTCGCGCACCTCGCGCTGCTGCGCGCGGAGGCACACAAACCGGGCCAGGCCGAAGGTTTTCTCGACGAAGCCTGCTCCGCAGCCGAACGATTGCTGGCCGAGCAAGGTCTGCATGGGATCGAATTGCTGGGGCCGGTCCCGGCGCCGATGGAACGCCGTGCCGGCCGCTACCGCGCACAATTGCTGCTTCAGGCCAATGCGCGGGCGCCGCTGCATCGACTGATCAGCGCCTGGTTGCTAGTGTTGGAGCAGTTACCCAGCGGGCGCCAGGTGCGTTGGTCACTGGATGTGGACCCGGTAGATCTGTACTAGCGCCGGCCCAAAGGTTGGCAACCTTGCACCAGCAACGGATAATGCCCAGTTTTTCCACCTGCGCATCGAAGCGCCGCCGCGCTTGCGGTCGAAAGAGAATCCCATGAAAGACACCATTCGCCAGCTCATCCAGCAAGCCCTGACCCAACTCACCCTCGACGGTGTGCTGCCTGAAGGGCTGACGCCGGCGATCCAGGTGGAGAACGCCCGGGACAAGACCCACGGCGATTTCGCCAGCAACATTGCCATGATGCTGGCCAAGCCGGCCGGCATGAAGCCCCGCGACCTGGCCGAGAAGCTCATCGCCGCGCTGCCTGCCGATCCGCAGATCAGCAAGGTCGAGATCGCCGGCCCCGGCTTCCTCAACTTCTTCCAGAACACCCAGGCCCTGGCTTCGCGCCTGGACGCCGCCCTGGCCGACGCCAAGCTCGGCGTGCACAAGGCCGGCCCGCAGCAGAAAGTGGTCATCGACCTGTCCGCGCCGAACCTGGCCAAGGAAATGCACGTAGGTCACCTGCGCTCGACCATCATCGGCGACGCCGTGGCCCGGGTTCTGGAGTTCCTCGGTGACGAGGTGATCCGGCAGAACCACGTTGGCGACTGGGGCACCCAGTTCGGCATGCTGCTGGCCTACCTGGAAGAGAACCCGATCACCAGCGACGAGCTGTCGGACCTGGAAAACTTCTACCGCGCCGCCAAGAAGCGTTTCGACGAGTCCGAAGCCTTCGCCGACCGCGCCCGCGGCCTGGTGGTCAAGCTGCAGGCCGGCGATGCCGACTGCCTGACGCTGTGGACCCGCTTCAAGGACATCTCGCTGTCGCACTGCCAGAAGACCTACGAGCTGCTCAACGTCAAACTGACCCCGGCCGACGTGATGGGCGAAAGCGCCTATAACGACGACCTCGCCAACGTGGTCAGCGACCTCAAGGCCAAGGGCCTGCTGGTCGAAAGCAATGGTGCACAGTGCGTGTTCCTCGAAGAATTCAAGACCGCCGACGGCGACCCGCTGCCCGTGATCGTGCAGAAGGCCGATGGCGGCTATCTCTACGCCACCACCGACCTGGCGGCCGTGCGCTACCGCAGCAACGTGCTGCACGCCGACCGCGCGCTGTACTTCGTCGACCAGCGCCAGGCCCTGCACTTCCAGCAAGTGTTCGAAGTGGCCCGTCGCGCCGGCTTCATCAACCACCCGATGCAGACCGAGCACATGGGCTTCGGCACCATGAACGGCGCGGACGGCCGTCCGTTCAAGACCCGCGACGGCGGCACCGTGAAGCTGATCGACCTGCTGACCGAAGCCAAGGAACGCGCCTACACCCTGGTGAAGGAAAAGAACCCGGAACTGCCGGAAGACGACCTGCGCGCCATCGCCAAGGTGGTCGGTATCGGCGCCGTGAAATACGCCGACCTGTCTAAGCACCGCACCAGCGACTACAGCTTCAACTTCGACCTGATGCTGAACTTCGAAGGCAACACCGCGCCTTACCTGCTGTACGCCTACACCCGCGTGGCCGGTGTCTTCCGTAAGCTCGGCAAGGACTTCAGCGAAGTTGAAGGTCAGATCGTTCTGCAAGCTCAGCAGGAACAAGACCTGGCCGCACGCCTGGCGCAGTTTGCCGAGATCCTCAACAACGTCGCCGAAAAAGGCACGCCGCACGTACTGTGCAGCTACCTGTACGACGTTGCCGGCCTGTTCTCCAGCTTCTACGAGAACTGCCCGATCCTCGGTGCCGAAACCCCGGAACAACAACAGAGCCGCCTGCGTCTGGCAGCACTGACCGGTCGTACCCTGAAACAGGGCCTGGAGCTGCTGGGCCTGGAAACCCTGGAGCGTATGTAAGTTGGCAGCCAAGAAGAAACCCGCCCCGAAGCGCGGCGCCAGCCGCTACCAGGCACCAGCGAAAAAGCCGATTCCGGGCTGGTTGTGGATGGCGATCGGCCTGACGGTCGGTGCCTTCATCGTGTTCCTGATGAAGCTCGAACCGGGTCGGGATGAGGTCAAGCGGGAGAAACCCGAGCAGCAGAAGGCCGATAAGGTCGCCGAGGCGAACAAGACGCCGCCCAGCCCGCAGCAGCCGGTGAAGCCGAAGTACGACTTTTATACCCTGCTGCCGGAATCGGAAGTGATCGTGCCGCCGGAAGCCGTGCCCGAGAAAACCCCGCCAGTGCCAGCGCAACCGCCGGTCACGCCAGCAGAAGCGGCGAAGATCGACACCGCCCGGGCCCAGGCCGCGCTCAACGGCGAAGTGCCGCCCCCGGCGCCGCCCGTGATCAAGCCGGCCGCCACCACGCAGTTCTATCTGCAGGCGGGCTCATTCCGCAAACAGGCGGATGCCGACAAAGTCCGCGCGCAGATCATCCTGCTCGGTCAGTCGGTGCAAGTTGAGTCCGGCACGGTCAAGGAAGAGACCTGGTACCGAGTGCTGGTCGGTCCGTTCAGCAACCGTGAACAATTGACCGTGGCTCAGAAGCAATTGGCCGGCAGTGGCTTCAACAACCTGCTGTTGCAGCAGCGCCAGACTCGCCAGTAATCCCCCGCCACAAATAAAAAGGCCCTGATGCGAATCAGGGCCTTTTTTGTTCAGTAGCGTTGTTGCGCGTTCTTCATCGAAACCTGCGTGTTCAGGGTCCAGAAGTCATACAGCACACCGATCAGGAACAGCCCGCCAGTGAACAGGTAGATCACACCCGTGATCCATTTGCCCTGATACATCCGGTGCACACCGAACACCCCAAGGAATGTCAGCAGCAGCCACGCCACGCTGTAGTCCAGTGGCCCTGCGTGGAAGCGCAGATCCGCTTCTCGGTCCATGGCCGGAATCAGAAACAGGTCGATCAGCCAACCGATACCCAACAGACCGAGGGTGCAGAACCAGATCGTCCCCGTGACCGGCTTGCCGTAATAGAAGCGGTGCGCGCCAAGAAAACCAAAGATCCACAACAGGTAACCAATGACCTTGCTGTGGGTGTCAGGACGCCCTTCCTGTTGATAACCGTTCATTCATAGCCTCCCGGGTTTATCGAAAAATTTTCTAAGCAAATATGTGACTTTTTCCGATCAAGCCGACGTATGACACTTTTGAGACGACCAGTGGATCAGAAAATGACCAAAAAGCTGTTATAAAGTTGCGCGCCTACACCAACAAGAGCCCTGCCTAATGCGTTCATTTTTCAAGACATGGCTAACTATTTGCCTATTATTGCCACTGGCCGCCCACGCCACCAACCGTGAGCAACGTCTTCCCACCGGCTTTTCCGGATCGACCGCCCATTCCACGGCTACCCGCTCTACCAAGAGCGTAGCCAGCAAGCCCCAGCACTCGCGCCGCACCCACGGCGCCTCGCAGACGGTGGCACAGATGCCGCCGAGCCAGAGCAGCGACGTGCTCAGCCGCGCCGTGAACCAGTTGGGAACGCCCTATCGCTGGGGTGGTAGCACCCCAGGCAAGGGCTTCGATTGCAGTGGCCTGGTCAAGTACGCCTTCAACGACATCGACGCCGTCGACCTGCCGCGCACCTCCAACGCGATGGCCAGTGGCGACCACGGCGTGAAAGTCGATCGCAGTGACCTCAAGCCGGGTGACCTGCTGTTCTTCAACATCAAGAGCCGTCGGGTGAACCATGTTGCCATCTACCTCGGCAACGACCGCTTCATCCATGCCCCGCGTACCGGCAAGCGCGTCACCATCGACACGCTGAACAAGCCTTACTGGGACAAACGCTACGTAGTGGCCAAGCGCGTGCTGCCGCAACAGCAAGAGCAACTGCGCCTGGCCAAGCGCTAGAAAGCCGAGGGCGAACGCATGTTCGCCCGAGCGCTTTGCGCGCTGATATCTCCCCGCGCCAGCAACCCCTGAAGGCAACTGTCCAGGGTTTGCATCCCCTGCCCCGCGCCGGTCTGCATTGCTGAATACAACTGCGCCTGTTTGCCTTCGCGAATCAGGTTGCGCACAGCAGGGGTCGCCACCAGGATCTCCTGCACGGCGACCCGCCCGCCTGCCGCTCGCGGCACCAGCACTTGCGACACCACCGCCCGCAACGACTCGGCCAGCAAGCTGCGCACCATCGCCTTTTCCTCGCCGGCGAAGACATCGACAATGCGGTCGATGCTTTTCACCGCCGACGCCGTGTGCAGTGTCGCCAGCACCAGATGCCCGGTTTCCGCGGCGGTCAGGGCCAGGCGGATGGTTTCAAGGTCGCGCAGCTCGCCGAGCATGATGACATCCGGGTCCTGACGCAGCGCCGCTCGCAAGGCCTGGGCGAAACCAAGGCTGTGGCGGTGGATTTCCCGCTGATTGACCTGGCTGCGCAGCGGCTCATGGATGAACTCGACAGGGTCTTCCAGCGTGAGGATGTGCAAGGCGCGCTGGCGATTCAGGTGCTCCACCAGCGCGGCCAGGGTGGTGGACTTGCCCGATCCGGTGGGCCCGGTGACCAGCACCAGCCCGGACTCCACGTCCACCAACCGCTTGAACGCCTCTCCCAGCCCCAGTTGCTCCAGGCTCGGCACCCGCTCCGGCAGCAAGCGCAAGACCGCCCCGGCGCCATGCAATTGCTCGAAGACATTCACCCGGCAACGCGGTGTGTACGGCAAGGCCACGGCGAAGTCCAGGTCGCGGCGCTCCTCGAACTCGCGCTGCTGCCGTTCACTCATGATCTGCGCCAGCAGCGCCCGCATCGCCGCCGGCTCCAGAGGCGGCAGATCCAGCGGGCGCATCTGCCCATCCACACGGATATTCGGCACCCGGCCAGCCGCCAGATGCAGATCGGAAGCGCTCTCCCTGAGCGCCAGGGCCAACAGCCCGGTCATTTCCATAAGACTCCCCAAAGACTGACAAGCGGGTAGAATGCCCCGGACCCAATGACCCGCTGGCATCGAATCCATGTCCACCATAGCAGACAACCTTTCCACGCTTGCCGGGCGCATCCAGACCGCCGCCGCGGCTTGCGGACGTGACCCTGCGAGCATCCAGTTGCTGGCCGTGAGCAAGACCAAACCCGCCGAAGCCGTGCGTGAAGCCTTCGCCGCCGGCGTACGCGATGTCGGCGAGAATTACCTTCAGGAAGCACTCGGCAAACAGGAAGAATTGACCGACCTGCCCTTGACCTGGCACTTCATCGGCCCCATTCAGTCGAACAAGACCCGCGCCATTGCCGAACATTTCGACTGGGTACACTCGGTGGATCGACTGAAAATCGCACAACGCCTCTCGGAACAACGCCCGGCCAACCTGGCGCCGCTGAACCTGTGCCTGCAGGTCAACGTCAGTGGTGAGGACAGCAAGTCCGGCTGCACGCCCGAAGAACTGCCGGCCCTGGCCGCCGCTGTCGCCGCGCTGCCGAACCTGCGCCTGCGCGGCCTGATGGCCATTCCCGAACCCACCGACGACCGCGCCGCGCAAGACTCCGCCTTCGCCCGTGTGCGGGAGCTTCAAGACAGCCTCGGACTGGGCCTCGACACCCTGTCCATGGGCATGAGCCACGACCTGGAAAGCGCCATCGCCCAAGGCGCAACCTGGGTCCGCATCGGCACCGCGCTGTTCGGTGCCCGCGACTATGGCCAGGCCTGATCCATGCACTTTTCACCTTCTTCTACCAAGGACCTGACATGAGCAAGACTCGTATTGCCTTTATCGGCGCAGGCAACATGGCCGCCAGCCTGATCGGCGGTCTGCGCGCCCAGGGCCTGGAAGCCGCGCAGATCCGCGCCAGCGACCCGGGTGCCGAACAACGGGCGAAGATCCACGCCGAACACGGCATCGAACTGTTCGAAGACAACGCCAGCGCCGTCGAAGGCGCCGACGTGGTGGTACTGGCGGTCAAGCCGCAGGCCATGAAAGCGGTCTGCGAAGCCTTGAAGCCAAGCCTGAAGCCTGAGCAACTGGTGGTCTCCATCGCCGCCGGCATCACCTGCGCCAGCATGAACACATGGCTCGGCGCGCAGCCGATCGTTCGCTGCATGCCCAACACCCCGGCACTGCTGCGCCAGGGCGTGAGCGGCCTGTACGCCACCGCTGACGTCAGCGCAGCGCAACGCGAGCAAGCCGAGCAACTGCTTTCGGCAGTGGGCATCGCCCTGTGGCTGGACAGCGAACAACAACTGGACGCGGTCACCGCCGTTTCCGGCAGCGGCCCGGCGTACTTCTTCCTGCTGATCGAAGCCATGACCGCCGCCGGCGAAAAACTCGGCCTGCCACGGGAAACCGCTTCCAGGCTGACCCTGCAAACCGCGCTAGGCGCCGCGCACATGGCGGTGTCCAGCGATGTCGACGCCGCCGAGCTGCGCCGCCGGGTCACCTCGCCCAACGGCACCACCGAAGCGGCAATCAAATCGTTCCAGGCTGATGGTTTCGAAGCACTGGTTGAGAAGGCGCTAGGCGCCGCAGCACATCGTTCGGCAGAAATGGCCGAACAACTGGGCAACTAAGGAGCGTGAAATGATTGGACTGAGTACCGCTGCAATTTTCATCCTGCAGACCATCGGCAGTCTTTATCTGCTGATCATCATGCTGCGTTTCATCCTGCAACTGGTCCGCGCGAACTTCTACAACCCGCTCAGCCAGTTCGCCGTGCGCGCCACCCAGCCGCTGCTCAAACCCATGCGCCGGATCATCCCGAGCCTGTTCGGCCTGGACATGTCTTCGCTGGTGCTGGCGATCATCGTGCAGATGGCACTGATGGGCGCGATCCTGATGCTGCTCTACGGCACCATCGGCAACCCCTTGCAGCTGCTGATCTGGTCGCTGATCGGGGTGACCGCGCTGTTCCTCAACATCTTCTTCTACGCCCTGATCATCAGCGTGATCCTGTCCTGGGTCGCACCCGGCAGCCACAACCCGGGCGCCGAGCTGATCAACCAGATCTGCGATCCGTTCCTCGCCCCGTTCCGCCGCATCCTGCCGAACCTGGGCGGCCTGGACATCTCGCCGATCCTCGCGTTCATGGCGCTCAAGCTGCTCGACATGCTGGTCATCAACAACCTCGCGGCCATGACCCTCATGCCCGAAGTGCTGCGTCGACTGGTCTGATCGCAGCGTCAGCGACACCCGCCAGGCCCGCGCCACGAACACCCGTGGCGCCGGGCCCGGCATCGATTCCCGCAACCCCCGGCACATTGCTTGCCGCCCACTCCGGTGGTCTTTAGACTTACGCCTCATTCAGATGTGAGCAGGGTCGATGTCCACTGTCTTTCCCGAAGATTCGGTCGGTCTGGTAACACCGCAACTGGCGCAGTTCGACGAGCCCCTGGCCCTGGCCTGCGGCCGCTCCCTGGTTTCCTACGAGCTGACCTACGAAACCTACGGCACGCTCAACAGCCGTGCCAGCAACGCCGTGCTGATCTGCCACGCGCTGTCCGGTCACCATCATGCGGCCGGCTACCACAGCGTCGATGACCGCAAGCCCGGCTGGTGGGACAGTTGCATCGGCCCCGGCAAGCCCATCGATACCAACCGTTTCTTCGTGGTCAGCCTGAACAACCTCGGCGGTTGCAACGGCAGTACCGGCCCGAGCAGCACCAACCCGGCGACCGGCAAGCCCTACGGCGCCGATTTCCCGGTGCTGACGGTGGAAGACTGGGTGCACAGCCAGGCACGCCTGGCCGACCGACTGGGCATCCACCAGTGGGCGGCGGTGGTAGGCGGCAGCCTCGGCGGCATGCAGGCGCTGCAATGGACCATCACCTACCCGGACCGCGTGCGCCACTGCCTGGACATCGCCTCGGCACCCAAGCTCTCGGCCCAGAACATCGCCTTCAACGAAGTGGCACGCCAGGCCATCCTCACCGACCCGGAATTCCACGGCGGCTCGTTCCAGGACCAGGGCGTGATCCCCAAGCGCGGCCTGATGCTGGCCCGCATGGTGGGCCACATCACCTACCTTTCCGATGACTCCATGGGCGAGAAATTCGGCCGCGAGCTGAAGAGCGACAAGCTCAACTACGACTTCCACAGTGTCGAGTTCCAGGTCGAAAGCTACCTGCGCTACCAGGGCGAGGAATTCTCCGGCCGCTTCGACGCCAACACCTACCTGCTGATGACCAAGGCGCTGGACTACTTCGACCCGGCCGCCAGCCACGGCGGCGACCTGGCCGCGACCCTGGCCCATGTCACGGCGGACTACTGCGTGATGTCCTTCACCACCGACTGGCGCTTCTCCCCGGCCCGCTCGCGGGAAATCGTCGACGCCCTGATCGCCGCGCGCAAGAACGTCTGCTACCTGGATATCGACTCGCCTTACGGCCACGACGCCTTCCTGATCCCGACCCCGCGCTACATCCAGGGTTTCTCCAACTACATGAACCGCATCGTCTGCTGAGGAATCCATGAGAGCCGATTTGGAAATCATCCAGGACTGGATCCCCGCCGGCAGCCGCGTGCTCGACCTCGGTTGCGGTAACGGTGAACTGCTGGCTTCGCTGCGCGACACCAAGCAGGTCGCCGGCTATGGCCTGGAAATCGACGCCGACAACATCGCCCAGTGCGTGGCCAAGGGCGTCAACGTCATCGAACAGGACCTCGACAAGGGCCTGGGCAACTTCGCCAGCAACAGCTTCGACGTGGTGGTCATGACCCAGGCCCTGCAGGCCGTGGAGTACCCGGACCGGATCCTCGACGAAATGCTGCGGGTGGGCCGCCAGTGCATCATCACCTTCCCCAACTTCGGCCACTGGCGCTGCCGCTGGTACCTCGCGACCAAGGGTCGCATGCCGGTCTCGGACTTCATGCCGTATACCTGGTACAACACGCCGAACATCCATTTCTGCACCTTCGAAGACTTCGAGGCCCTGTGCAGCGAACGCCGTGCGCAGGTCCTCAACCGCCTGGCGGTGGACAATCGTCACCGCAACGGATGGGGCGGTCGGCTTTGGCCTAATCTTTTAGGGGAAATCGGCATTTATCGTGTAAGCAGCCCCGGCCTGCAGGAGCATAAGGTCGCGGTTTAACCCGTCCACCAGAGGATACGATCATGCGTCGCTTAGCCATGTTTCTGTTCAGCCTGTGCCTGGCCCTGCCAGTGCTGGCTGCCGATGCCGCAAAACCGGAGCGCAAGGAAGTCTTCGGCGATGTCACCGTGCATTACAGCGTCTTCAACTCCACCTTCCTGCAGCCCCAAACGGCGCAGGCCAGCGGGCTGGTACGCAGCAAGAACCAGGGCGTGCTTAACATTGCCGTGCTCAAGGCCGGCAAGCCGGGCGTCGCGAACGTCAGCGGCACCGTCAGTGACCTGACCAGCCGCAAGAGCAACCTCAGCTTCAAACAGGTCAGCGACCAGGGCGCCGTCTATTACCTGGCCCAGTTCCCGGTGGACCAGCCGGAAACCCTGACCTTCTCGATCACGGTCGGCTCGGGTGACGCCAACAACACCTTCAGCTTCAACCAGGAAGTCTTCCCAGGCGAATGATGAACATCAAGCAACTCGTATTGGCCAGCCACAACGCCGGCAAACTCAAGGAACTGCAGGCCATGCTCGGTGACACCGTGCAACTGCGCTCCATCGGTGAATTCAGCAGCGTCGAGCCGGAAGAAACCGGCCTGTCGTTCGTCGAGAACGCCATCCTCAAGGCCCGCAACGCCGCGCGCATCTCCGGCCTGCCGGCACTGGCCGACGATTCGGGCCTGGCGGTGGACTTCCTCGGTGGTGCACCGGGTATCTATTCGGCGCGTTATGCCGACGGCAAGGGCGACGCGGCGAACAACGCCAAGCTGCTCGACGCACTGAAAGACGTGCCGGAAGCCGAGCGTGGCGCGCAGTTCGTTTGCGTGC
Organism: Pseudomonas sp. Marseille-P9899; assembly: GCF_903166565.1. Taxonomy (NCBI): domain Bacteria; kingdom Pseudomonadati; phylum Pseudomonadota; class Gammaproteobacteria; order Pseudomonadales; family Pseudomonadaceae; genus Pseudomonas; species Pseudomonas sp. Marseille-P9899. The sequence continues at coordinate 385,425 of NZ_CAESCG010000004.1, read as the reverse complement.
TGGCCCTGGTCCGCCATGCCGACGATCCGCTGCCGATCCTCTGCGAAGGCCTGTGGCACGGCCGCATCCTGACCGCCGCCAGCGGCGAGCACGGTTTCGGCTACGACCCGCTTTTCTGGGTGCCTGAGCGCAACTGCTCCAGCGCCGAACTGGCCCCTGTCGAGAAAAACCAACTGAGTCACCGCGCCCGCGCCATGAGCCTGCTGCGTCAACGTCTGGGCCTGGCATGACCGAAAAAACGCCGGCACAGCCACTGCATCTGGGCGAGGCTGGCTTCACGTCCCAAACACCAAGGGCGGCCTTGCCGCATCTGCCGCCCTTGGCGCTGTACATCCATATTCCGTGGTGCGTGCGCAAATGCCCGTATTGCGACTTCAACTCCCACGCCGCCACCCCCGAGCTGCCTGAAGAGGCCTACGTCGACGCGCTGCTGGCCGACCTCGACCAGGAATTGCCTGCGGTGTATGGCCGGCCGATCAGCTCGATCTTCTTTGGCGGCGGCACGCCCAGCCTGTTCAGCGCCAAGGCGCTGGGCCGCCTGCTGGTCGGGGTTGAGCAGCGCATTCCGTTTGCCAGCGATATCGAGATCACCCTCGAAGCCAATCCGGGGACCTTCGAACAAGAGAAGTTCAAGGCTTACCGGCAGTTGGGCATCAACCGGCTGTCCATCGGCATCCAGAGCTTCCAGCAGGCCAAGCTCGAAGCCCTCGGCCGCATCCACAACGGCGACGAAGCGATCCGCGCCGCCGCCATGGCGCGCAATGCCGGCTTCGACAACTTCAACCTGGACCTGATGCACGGCCTGCCGGACCAGTCGCTGGACGACGCCCTCGGCGACCTGCAACAAGCCATCGACCTCGGCCCGACGCACCTGTCCTGGTACCAGTTGACCCTGGAGCCGAACACCGTGTTCTGGAACCAGCCGCCGGTGCTGCCGGAAGACGACATCCTTTGGGATATCCAGGAAGCCGGTCAGGCCCTGCTCGCGAAAAACGGCTTCCACCAGTACGAAGTTTCCGCCTACGCCCAAGCCGGGCGGGCGGCGCGACACAACCTGAACTACTGGAGTTTTGGCGACTTCATCGGTATCGGCGCGGGTGCGCACGGCAAGCTCAGTCATCCGGATGGCCGTATTTTGCGCACCTGGAAAACCCGCCTGCCCAAGGACTACCTGAATCCGGCCAAGGCCTTCAAGGCCGGCGAAAAGCTACTGCCGGTAGATGAGCTGCCCTTCGAATTCCTGATGAACGCCCTGCGCCTGACCGACGGCGTCGACGCTGCGCTGTTCAGCCAGCGAACCGGGCTGCCACTGGAACAACTCACTGCGGCGCGCCGGGAAGCAGAACAAAAAGGCCTTTTACAAGTCGAACCGACGCGACTGGTCGCCACCGCGCGTGGCCAGTTGTTCCTCAACGACCTGTTGCAGTACTTCTTGACCTAAGGAAAGCGCATGGACCTGGTACTCGACCTGCTCTCGACCATCTCCCGCTGGAGCCGTAGCAACCTTTCGGAAATCTCGCTGGCGCTGGTCGGCTGCCTGCTGGTGCTGTTCGGCACCGATATCAAAAGCTGGGTCGAAGGACGCCTCGGCGGCCTGGCCGGGGCTTTGCGGGTGCCGTTCATGGCCCTGCTGGTGCTGATCGGCAGCGGCGCTGCGCTGATCTATGCCACCCCATGGGTGGTGAAGGGACTGGGCCAGTTCAACAACTATGCGCTGGCGCCGGTGTTGCTGGTGGTGCTGGTGTTGATCGGCGTGGTGGCTGATCGGCGGGGGTGATGCTTATCGGGCCTTCGCGAGCAAGCTCGCTCCTACAAGAGCGCGTATACCGTAGGAGCGAGTTTGTCGGAGCGCCAAACCGTCTCGAAGGACCGCAAAGCGGTCCCGTTCGTCAATCAGCCAGCTTTTCGTACTTCAGATCCCAAACCCCATGCCCCAGCCGCTCGCCGCGGCGTTCGAACTTGGTGATCGGGCGTTCTTCAGGACGCGGCACATAGGTGCCGTCCGCCGCCTGGTTGCGATAACCCGGGGCGACGTTCATGACTTCCAGCATGTATTCGGCATACGGTTCCCAGTCGGTCGCCATATGGAATACACCGCCCACCTTCAGCTTGCGACGCACCAGCTCGGCGAACTCCGGCTGGACGATGCGGCGCTTGTGGTGACGGCTCTTGTGCCACGGATCCGGGAAGAACAGCATCAGGCGATCAAGGCTGCCATCGGCGACGCACTTGTTCAGCACTTCGATGGCATCGCAGTCGTACACCCGCAGGTTTTTCAGGCCCTGGGTGATTACGCCGTTGAGCAGTGCGCCGACACCCGGACGGTGCACTTCAACACCGATGAAGTCCTGGTCCGGCGCGGCGGCGGCCATCTCCAGCAGGGAGTGACCCATGCCGAAACCGATTTCCAGGGTGCGTGGCGCCGACCGACCGAACACCTGGTCGTAGTCGACCGGGCTATCAGCCAGTTGCAGGATGTACAGCGGGCCGCCCTGGTCCAGGCCGCGTTGCTGGCCTTCGGTCATGCGCCCGGCGCGCATCACGAAACTCTTGATACGGCGGTGTTGGCGCTCTTCGCCTTCGGCGGCGATCGGCGATTCTTGCGATTCAGTCATCAGAGGCTCTTACTTGATCAGGCCATCCAGCGGCGACGAGGCGCTGGCATAGAGTTTTTTCGGCATGCGGCCGGCCAGGTAGGCGAGGCGACCGGCGACGATGGCGTGTTTCATGGCTTCGGCCATCACGATCGGCTGCTGCGCGTGGGCGATCGCCGAGTTCATCAGCACCGCCTCGCACCCCAGTTCCATGGCGATGGTGGCGTCGGAAGCGGTACCGACACCGGCGTCCACCAGCACGGGCACCTTGGCTTCTTCGAGGATGATCTGCAGGTTGTACGGGTTGCAGATCCCAAGACCGGTGCCGATCAGTCCGGCCAGCGGCATGACTGCGATGCAGCCGATTTCGGCCAGTTGGCGGGCGATGATCGGGTCATCACTGGTGTAGACCATCACGTCGAAACCGTCCTTGACCAGGACTTCGGCGGCCTTGAGGGTTTCGATCACGTTGGGGAACAGGGTCTTCTGGTCAGCCAGGACTTCCAGCTTGACCAGGTTGTGGCCGTCCAGCAGTTCACGCGCCAGGCGGCAGGTGCGCACGGCTTCGACCGCGTCGTAGCAACCGGCGGTGTTCGGCAGGATGGTGTAGCGGTCTGGCGGCAGTACATCGAGCAGGTTCGGCTCGCCCGGGTTCTGGCCGATGTTGGTCCGGCGCACGGCGACGGTGACGATCTCGGCGCCCGAGGCCTCGATGGCCAGGCGGGTTTCTTCCATGTCACGGTACTTGCCGGTGCCAACCAGCAGGCGCGACTGGAAGGTACGACCGGCCAGGGTGAAGGGCTTGTCGCTACGAACGTTGCTCATCGGTAATCCTCTTGAAGGTTGAGGGACTTGCAGGTGAAGCGCGGGGGCCTAGCCGCCGCCGATGGCGTGGACAACTTCCACCTGGTCGCCTTCGCTCAACGCGGTGCTGTCGTGCTGGCTGCGCGGCACGATGTCCAGGTTCAGTTCGACCGCCACCCGACGCCCAACCAGGTCAAGCCGGCTCAGCAGGGCCGCGACGCTCTCGCCGTCGGGCAATTCGAAGGGTTCACCGTTCAGTTGAATGCGCATGCGCACGGCCGCCATTATTTTTAGGGGCCCGCATTCTAGCGCCGATCCGCGCCCGAACCCAAGGCCGGGCGACACCATTCGTCACGATTTTCGACCCGCGAGTCAGTTCATCCGCCAGGCCGCCACACCCAGGCATAACCAGCCGGCGAGGAAGGCGGTTCCGCCCAATGGCGTGATGATACCGAGCTTGCTGATACCGCTCAGGGTCAGCAGGTACAGACTGCCAGAGAACAGCAGGATGCCGAGGGCGAACAGACCGCCGGCCCAGTTCACCAGCCGTCCGGGCAGGTGCACGCTGAGCACCGCGACGCCGATCAGCGCCAGCGCGTGAACCAGTTGATAGGTGACGCCGGTGTGGAAGATCGCCAGGTATTCAGGGGTCAGCCGGCCCTTGAGTCCGTGGGCGGCAAAGGCGCCGAGGGCCACGCCGGTAAAGCCGAAGAACGCCGCAAGCATCAGGAAGCTACGAAGCATGGAACAACTCCTTGGGGTGCACAGGGCCTGTATAATGGCCCGCTCATCCGCCCCGGCCAAGCCATCACCATGCTGTCATCCGTAATTCGACGCCTTGCTCGTGCCCTGCTCTGGTTCGCCGGTGGCAGCGTAGTGCTGGTGCTGATCTTCCGCTGGGTACCGCCGCCAGGCACGGCGTTGATGGTCGAGCGCAAGATCGAGTCCTGGTTCGACGGCCAGCCCATCGATTTGCAGCGCGACTGGGAACCCTGGGAACGGATCTCCGATGAGCTGAAAGTGGCGGTCATCGCCGGCGAAGACCAGAAATTCGCCAGCCATTGGGGCTTCGACTTCACGGCCATCCAGGCGGCGCTGGCGCATAACGAGCGCGGCGGCAGTGTCCGCGGGGCCAGCACCCTCAGCCAGCAGGGGGCCCAGAACCAGTTTCTCTGGTCGGGCCGAAGCTGGGTGCGCAAGGGGCTGGAAGCCTGGTTTACCGCGCTGATCGAATTGCTCTGGTCGAAGGAGCGGATTCTTGAGGTGTATCTCAATAGTGCGGAATGGGATGACGGCGTATTTGGTGCCCAGGCCGCCGCCCGCCATCACTTCGGCGTCGACGCCAGCCGGCTGTCGCGCCAGCAGGCCAGCCTGCTCGCCGCCGTACTGCCCAACCCGCGCAACTGGAGTGCCAGCCGGCCAAGTAGCTATGTAGCGCGGCGAGCCGGGTGGATTCGGCAGCAAATGGGGCAGTTGGGTAGCGACAGTTATCTGGAGCAGTTGCAGGGGCGGTGATTCAGGCCCTACAGCCAATAAAAAAGCCCGACCTTTCGAGTCGGGCTTTCTATTTCTGACACCTGGAAAATCAGGCTGCGATCAGGGCTTTCACCTTGTTCATCGCGTTCTTTTCCAGTTGGCGGATACGCTCCGCCGAAACACTGTATTTGGCCGCCAGGTCATGCAGCGTGGCCTTTTCCTCGGCCAGCCAGCGCTGATAAAGGATGTCGCGACTACGGTCGTCCAGGCCCTGCAATGCTTCGTGCAGGTTGTTCGAAGAGCTGTCGCTCCAGTCGGCATCTTCCAGTTGGCGAGCCGGGTCGTAGCGGTGGTCTTCCAGGTAGTTGGCTGGCGACTGGAAGGCGCTGTCGTCATCGGCTTCGGCAGCCGGGTCGAAGGCCATGTCCTGGCCGGTCAGGCGACTTTCCATCTCGCGGACTTCCCGCGGCTCCACACCCAGGCTTTCGGCGACGCGATGCACTTCGTCGTTGTTCAGCCAGGCCAGACGTTTCTTCTGGCTGCGCAGGTTGAAGAACAGCTTGCGCTGCGCCTTGGTGGTCGCAACCTTGACGATCCGCCAGTTGCGCAGGATGAACTCGTGGATCTCGGCCTTGATCCAGTGCACCGCGAAGGACACCAGACGCACGCCCATTTCCGGGTTGAAGCGTTTGACTGCTTTCATCAGGCCGACGTTGCCTTCCTGGATCAGGTCGGCCTGGGCCAGCCCGTAGCCGGAATAGCTGCGGGCGATGTGTACAACGAAGCGCAGGTGCGCGAGCACCATTTGCCGAGCAGACTCAAGATTTTGCTCATAGTAGAGACTCTCGGCCAGTTCACGCTCCTGCTCGGCAGTCAGCAGTGGAATGCTGTTCACCGTATGTACGTAGGCCTCCAGGTTCGCACCCGGGACCAAGGCGTAGGCAGGTTGCAACGAAGTGGTCATACGAAAAAACCTCCGACTCACTAAACTCGTGCCCATGGGCACTGCCAACATTGACCGGAAACCGCTAAACAAGTTCCCTGAAAACCAAAAGAGTCAATACCAGCAAAAAGACACTATCGTGGTGCCAGCTCACTCAGATGTCGGGCCACCGCGATCCATGCACCGATATACCCTAACAGTACCGCACCAAGCAAGAGCGACAGACCATCGGCAGACGGCACGCCGGCCAGGGCGAAATCACTGCCATACAGCCCTGACAGGTCGACCACCGCGTCATTCAGCCAGTTCAACCCGAATGCCAGCACGCCCCAGGACAGAATCCCCGCGCCCAGACCGTACAGCGCACCCATATAAAGGAAGGGACGACGCACATAGCTGTCGGTTCCACCGACCAGCTTGATGACTTCGATTTCCGTCCGGCGGTTCTCGATATGCAGCCGGATGGTGTTGCCGATCACCAGCAGCAGCGCGGAGACCAGCAAGACGGTAAGGCCAAAGACGAAGCGGTCACCCAGCTTGAGGATCGCCGCCAGCCGTTCGACCCAGACCAGATCGAGCTGCGCCAGCTCAACCCGCGGCAGCTCCGACAAACGCTGACGCAGGGCTTCAAGGGTCGCTTTATCGACTTCCGCCGGGGTCACCACCACCACGCCGGGCAGCGGGTTCTCCGGCAGTTCACGCAGCGCTTCGCCGAGACCGGACTGCTGCTGGAACTCGTTGAGCGCCTGTTCGCGGCTCACGTACTCGGCATCGGCCACGCCCGGCAGGGTCTTGATCTGCTCGCGCAGGGCCTCGCCGTCGCGGGCGCTGGCGTCCAGCTTCAGGTACAGGGAAATCTGCGCGGCGCGCTGCCAGGAGCCGCCAAGCCGTTCGATATTGCTCAGGATCAGCGACAGGCCCATCGGCAGGCTGAGTGCCACCGCCATGACCAGGCAGGTGAAGAAGCTGCCCATCGGCTGCTTGCCCAGGCGTCGCAGGCTGTCCACCAGGCTGGCGCGATGACTTTCCAGCCAGGCGTGCAGCAGGGTGCGGAAATCCGGGCCGTCGTCATCGTCGTGGCCCTTCTTCTTTTTATCCGATTGCGTGTCGGCCGGTTTCGGCGCTACGCGCTCGGATACTTTTGGACTGCGTGTCGCACTCATTGCCCGGCCTCCCCATCGCCGATCAGGCGGCCGCGCTGCAGCGTCAGCATGCGATGGCGCATACGCGCGATCAGTGCCAGGTCGTGGCTGGCGATCAGCACGCTGGTGCCCAGGCGGTTGATATCTTCGAAAACACCCATGATCTCCGCGGCAAGGCGCGGGTCGAGGTTACCGGTAGGTTCGTCTGCCAGCAGCAGTGCCGGGCGGTGAACGATGGCGCGGGCGATGCCGACGCGCTGTTGCTGGCCGGTGGACAGGTCGCCGGGGAACAGCGCGGACTTGTCGGAAAGCGCCACCCGCTCCAATGCCGAGTCGACCCGCTTGGCGATCTCGACCTTGGACAGGCCGAGGATCTGCAACGGCAGGGCGACGTTATTGAAGACGGTACGGTCGAACAGCAACTGATGGTTCTGGAACACCACGCCAATCTGGCGGCGCAGGAACGGGATCTGCGCATTGGTGATCTGGCCCAGATCCTGGCCGGCCAGCAGCAACTTGCCGCTGGTCGGACGCTCCATGGCCAGCAGCAGGCGCAACAGGGTGCTCTTGCCGGCACCGGAGTGACCGGTCACGAACAGAAATTCGCCCCGCCGTACCCGAAAACTCAACTCATGCAGGCCAACGTGACCATTCGGATAACGCTTGGCGACCTGTTCGAATCGAATCATGGATGCTCCCGCTCGGCAAACAGTGCTTTAACGAAGGATTCTGCTTCGAACGCGCGCAGATCGTCGATGCCTTCACCTACGCCAATATAGCGAATGGGCAGACCGAACTGCTTGGCCAGGGCGAAAATCACCCCGCCCTTGGCGGTGCCGTCCAGCTTGGTCAGGGCCAGGCCGGTCAGTTCAACGCTCTGGTTGAAGTGCTTGGCCTGGTTGATGGCGTTCTGGCCAGTGCCGGCGTCGAGCACCAGCAACACTTCGTGTGGCGCATCGGCGTCGAGCTTGCCGATCACCCGGCGAACCTTCTTCAGCTCTTCCATCAGGTTGTCTTTGGTGTGCAGGCGACCGGCGGTGTCGGCGATCAGCACATCGACACCACGGGCCTTGGCGGCCTGCACGGCATCGAAGATGACCGAGGCCGAGTCGGCGCCGGTGTGCTGGGCGATGACCGGGATGTTGTTGCGCTCACCCCAGACCTGCAACTGCTCCACCGCCGCGGCGCGGAAGGTGTCGCCGGCGGCCAGGATGACTTTCTTGCCTTCGAGCTGGAGCTTCTTGGCCAGTTTGCCGATGGTGGTGGTCTTGCCGGCGCCGTTGACGCCGACCACCAGGATGACAAACGGTTTGTTCTGCGACTGAATGCGCAGCGGTTGCTCCACCGGCTTGAGCAGCCCGGCCAGCTCGTCCTGCAGCGATTTGTACAGCGCGTCGGCGTCCGCCAGTTGCTTGCGGGCGACTTTCTGGGTGAGGTTCTGCACGATCAGCGACGTGGCCTCGACACCGACGTCAGCGGTCAGCAGACGGGTTTCGATTTCATCGAGCAGATCGTCGTCGATGGCTTTCTTGCCGAGGAACAGGCTGGCCATGCCCTCGCCGATGCTGGCGCTGGTCTTCGACAGGCCTTGCTTGAGGCGGGAGAAGAAGCCGGTCTTGGCTTCTTCTACAGGCGCGCGGGCTGGCGCAGGCTCGACAACCGCTTCGACCACCGGAGTCGGGACTGGAACGGGAGCAGGAGCCGCAGCGACAACCACCGGAGCAGGCTCGACGATCGGCGCGACAGGCTCGGGAGCAGGTGCGACCTGAACCGGCTCGGGTTGCGGGATTGGCGCGGGCTGCCGCTCGGGCTCGGGCTCGACAGGCACAACATCAACCGGCCGCTCGGGAATGACCGGTGGCTGGTGAGGTTCGAGGTCAGGCACCAGCGCGACCGGCTCTTCCGGCACCGGCAGCACCAGGCTGGACGGTGCGGCGAGCGGCGCTTCAGGCGCAACCGGAGCCAGCACTTCAGGGGCGATGGCCGGCGCCGCGCTGACCTGAGGCTCCGGCACTACGGCGGGAGCGGGCTCGGGAGCGATCGGGGCGGGGCTTTCAGGCTGTTCGACAACAGGTTGCTGGGGCTTCTTGCGCAGCCAGCCGAACAGGCCTTTCTTTTCGCCGGGCGCAGCCGGCGTTTTCTTGTCGTCGTTGGAACCAAACATGGAAGACGGCTATCTCAGGGTGGCGATGCGCCTGCTTGGCGCGTCAGAATTCTTTTAACGCAGAAGAGACTCTTTTAAATCCGGCTCGTTCGTGCGCGTCGTCTATTTTGTCGGGGGGCCTTTGCGGCGACATCCTCGACAGGCATGGTCGCCAGGCAACCGGATCAGTATCCTAGCACCTCCTAGCCCGCCGACGCTAAGGCCATGCGGGCAGCCCAACAGGTTGAACTACGAATGAATGCTCTAGCCCGCCGTGCCGCTGGCCTGCTGCTCAGCACGATTTGCCTGCCCCTCGCGGCCTTCGCCGCCGACCCGCAACCCACCCACGAATTCATCCTCGACAACGGCCTGAAAGTCGTCGTGCGCGAAGACCATCGCGCCCCGGTGGTGGTTTCGCAGGTCTGGTACAAGGTCGGCTCCAGCTACGAGACCCCGGGCCAGACCGGCCTGTCCCACGCTCTTGAGCACATGATGTTCAAAGGTAGCGAGAAGGTTGGCCCCGGCGAGGGCTCGCGCATCCTGCGCGACCTCGGCGCCGAGGAAAACGCCTTCACCAGCGACGATTACACCGCCTATTACCAGGTCCTGGCCCGTGACCGCCTGAACGTCGCCCTGGAACTGGAAGCCGACCGCATGGCCAGCCTGCGCCTGCCGGCCGACGAGTTCAGCCGCGAAATCGAGGTCATCAAGGAAGAGCGCCGCCTGCGCACCGACGACAACCCTGGCTCCAAGGCATTCGAGCTGTTCAAGGCGATGGCCTACCCGGCCAGCGGCTACCACACGCCGACCATCGGCTGGATGGCCGACCTGCAACGCATGAAGGTCGAAGAGCTGCGTCACTGGTACGAATCCTGGTACGCGCCGAACAACGCCACCCTGGTGGTGGTCGGCGACATCACCGTCGATGAAGTGCGCAAGCTGGCCGACCGCTGGTTCGCCGGCATCCCGAAACGTACCCTGCCGCCGACCAAGCTGCCGCTGGAACTGGCTGAACCCGGCCAACGCCAGTTGACCGTGCATGTGCGCACGCAACTGCCGAGCCTGATCTACGGCTTCAACGTGCCAGGCCTCGCCACCGCGAAGAATCCCCGCGAAGTGCATGCCCTGCGCCTGATTTCGGCCCTGCTCGACGGCGGCTACAGCGCCCGCATGGCCAGCCGCCTGGAGCGCGGCCAGGAACTGGTGGCCGGTGCATCGACCCGCTACGACCCGTTCACCCGTGGCGACAGCCTGTTCGTGCTCTCGGCCACGCCGAACACGCAGAAGAAGAAGACCCTCGCCCAGGTCGAAACCGGTATCTGGCAGTTGCTTGACGAACTGAAGACCACTCCGCCAAGCGCCGAAGAGCTGGAGCGCGTGCGCGCCCAGGTGATCGCAGGCCTTGTCTACGACCGCGACTCCATCAGCAGCCAGGCCACCACCATCGGCCAACTGGAGACGGTCGGCCTGTCCTGGAAACTGATCGACAACGAGCTGGACGAGTTGAAAAGCGTGACTCCCGCGGACATCCAGAACGCCGCGCGCACCTACTTCACCCGCGAGCGCCTGAGCATCGCCCATGTACTGCCCGAGGAGCGCGCCCAATGAGCCAGCAGACCCTGCCCCGCTTCAACCTCAAGGGCCTCGGCATTCTCGCGCTGGCCGTAGCCCTGGCCGCGCCCGCCTACGCCGACAGCACCCCGGCCTCCGCCGCCAAGCCGACCAACACCCTGCAGTCGCTGGCCGAGCTGGATGGCAAGGCACCGAGCCACCGCGCCCTGAACATCCAGACCTGGAACACCGCCGAAGGCGCCCGGGTGCTGTTTGTCGAAGCCCACGAATTGCCGATGTTCGACCTGCGCCTGACCTTCGCCGCCGGCAGCAGCCATGACGGTGCGAGGCCCGGCATCGCCTCGCTGACCAACGCCATGCTCAACGAAGGCGTGGCCGGCAAGGACGTCAGCGCCATCGCCCAGGGCTTCGAAGGCCTGGGCGCCGACTTCGGCAACGGCGCCTACCGCGACATGGCGGTAGCCTCGCTGCGCAGCCTGAGCGCTGCCGACAAGCGCGAGCCGGCGTTGAAGCTGTTCGCCGAAGTGGTGGGCAAGCCGACGTTCCCGAAAGACGCCCTGGCCCGGATCAAGAACCAGATCCTCGCCGGCTTCGAATACCAGAAACAGAACCCCGGCAAGCTTGCCAGCCAGGAACTGTTCGAGCGTCTGTACGGCCAGCACCCTTACGGCCACCCGAGCGACGGCACCGCCAAGACCATTCCGCCGATCACCCTGGAACAACTGCGCGCCTTCCATGCCAAGGCCTACACCGCTGGCAACACGGTGATCGCCCTGGTCGGCGACCTCAGCCGCGCCGACGCCGAGGCCATCGCCTCGCAAGTGTCCGCCGCGTTGCCGAAAGGCCCGGCGCTGGCCAAGGTCGAAGCGCCCGCCGAGCCCAAAGCCGGCGCGACGCACATCGACTTCCCGTCCAAGCAGACACACCTGCTGCTGGCGCAACTGGGCATCGACCGTAACGACCCGGACTACGCCGCCCTCTCGCTGGGTAACCAGATCCTTGGCGGCGGCTCGTTCGGCACCCGTCTGATGAGCGAAGTGCGCGAGAAGCGCGGGCTGACCTACGGCGTCTACTCCACCTTCGTGCCGATGCAGGCGCAAGGGCCGTTCATGATCAACCTGCAGACCCGCGCGGAACTCAGCGAAGGCACTCTCAAGCTGGTGCAGGACCTCCTCAGCGATTACCTGAAGACCGGCCCGACCCAGCAGGAACTGGACGACGCCAAGCGTGAACTGGCCGGCAGCTTCCCGCTGTCCAATGCCAGCAACGCGAGCATCGTCGGCCAACTGGGCGCCATCGGCTTCTATAATCTGCCGCTGACCTACCTTGAAGACTACATGCGCCAGTCCCAGGAACTGACCGTGGAACAGGTTCGCGACGCGCTGAACCGCCACCTGTCGGCCGACAAACTGGTGATCGTCACCGCCGGACCCAAGGTGCCGCAGCAGCCGCTGCCACCACCCCTCGATAAACCCGCCGAGCAGCCGCTTGGCGTACCGGAGCATTAATGGCCAGTCCATCCAAGCCGCAAACGGGCCCAGGCCAGTTGCGCATCATCGCCGGCGAATGGCGCAGCCGTCGCCTGAGCTTCCCCAGTGCCCCCGGCCTGCGCCCGACGCCGGACCGGGTGCGGGAAACCGTATTCAACTGGCTCGCCGCGCACATCGAAGGCGCCAAGGTGCTGGATGCCTTCACCGGCAGCGGCGCCTTGTACCTGGAAGCCCTGTCCCGCGGGGCCGGCGACTCCGTGGCGCTGGACAGCAACTCCGCGGCCATCGCCAGCCTGCGGCAGAACCTCGAACTGCTGCGCTGCCCGCGTGGCCAGGTGTTCCAGAGCGATGCCCAGCGCTACCTGCAGGGCGAACCGAAACTGGCCTTCGACGTGGTGTTCCTTGACCCGCCGTTCCACCAGGACCTGCTGCCGAGCACCTGCGCCCTGCTCGAAGAGCGCGGCTGGCTGGCCGATCGCGCCTGGATCTACACCGAGAGCGAGATCTCGCCTTCGTCGCTGAACCTGCCGGGCAACTGGCGCCTGCACCGCGAGAAAAAAGCCGGTCAGGTGCACTACGCGCTGTGGGAGCGCGGCTGATCTGAGCCAAAACCGCCTGCGAGACCTAAGTACCGCAGGCGGTTTTTCCGGTCACGGACACTACTCCGCCCATCACCCGCGGAGCTTCCCACCATGCGATCCCCCCACCGTCGGCATTGCCTTGCCGGTGCTCTACTCGCTGCCCTTTCTTCAGCGGCCGCCGCAAATCCCCCGCCACCGCCACTCCAGCAGTTCACCCTCGACAACGGCCTGCGGGTTTACCTGCGTGAGGACCACCGGGCGCCTCTGGCGGTCTCCCAGCTCTGGTACCACGTCGGCTCCAGCTATGAGCCACCCGGACAGTCCGGCCTTTCCCACGCCCTCGAACACCTGATGTTCGAAGGCAGCAGCAAAATCGCCCCCGGACAGTACTCCCGGATCCTGTCCCGCCTCGGCGCCGAAGAAAACGCCTTCACCCTCGATGACGCCACCGTGTTCCACCAGACCTTGCCCGTCAGCCGGCTGGAAGTCGCCCTGGAGGCCATGGCCGATGCCATGGGCAGTGCGCGGCTCGGTGAGGCGGAGTTCGACCGTGAAATCGCCGTGGTCATGGCCGAGCGTCTTACCCACCATGACGACGACCCTTTCGTGCTGACCCGAGAACGCTCTCAGGCAGTGGCGTACAGCCAAAGCAGCTATCGCACCCCGACGATCGGCTACCGGCATGACCTCGAACGCATGACCGTGAACGATCTGCGCAATTGGCACCAAGCCTGGTTCCACCCAAACAACGCCACGCTGGTGATCGTCGGCGACATCACCTTGAGTCAGCTCCGGCCACTGGTCGAGCGGCAGTTCGCCGCACTGCGCAAAGCCGAACTGCCCGCCAGCCGGGTACCCAGAGAGCTTGATCCTCCGGGGGAGCGACGGCTGAAGGTGACCTTGCCGGGGCTAAACGAAGGCGTGAGCATGCGCTTCAATACGCCCAGCCTCGCGACCGCCGAATCCCCTGCCCCTGCCTATGCCCTGAGCCTGCTCCCGCACCTGCTCACCGAAGGTGTCAGCTCGCGCCTGACGCGCAAACTGGCGCGCGAGGAAGAACTGCTGACGTATATCAGCTCCGATTACTCGGCCTACCAGCGAGGCGACTCGCTGTTCTCCCTCCACGCCTTCCCCAACGCGGAGAAGCAGATCAGCCTGCGCCAGGCGGAGGATGCGATCTGGAACCTGATCGAGGACCTCCGACAGTCCCCTCCCAGCGCGCAGGAACTGCAACGCGCCAAGGCCCGCCTCACCTCCAGCATAGTGTTCGAGCGCGATTCGATGGATCGACAGGCCGACGCCATCGGCATCTTTTCCGCCAGCGGCCTCGACCCGACCCTGCTCGACACGGAAATCCGCGAGGTTCAGAAGGTCTCGGCGCTACAGATACAGGGCGTGGTTCGCGACTACCTGACCCGTGAGCGCCTGACCGTGACCTACATGCACGACAAGGAGCGCACGCATGAGTGACCTGAACAGAGCCCTGCGAATGGGCGCCGGCCTGCTGTGCGCCTGGGCATATGCGGCCCTCGCCACTGCGCAACAGAATGATGGTTTTGGCGGACTGACCTCGGTGCCGGGGCCGGACAGGCAGCAAACTGACATCCGCGTTCCCGAGGTGCAGTCCTGGAACACCGAAGCGGGCAGCCGCGTGCTGTTCGTGCCGGCCCGCGAACTGCCGATGATCGACCTCGAGATACGTATCGCGGCGGGCAGCGCGGCCGACGCCGACAAGCCGGGGCTGGCGGCACTGACGCTGTACATGCTCGATGAAGATACCCGGGACAGAAGCGCCTACGCACTGGCCGAGCGGCTCGACAGCCTGGGGGTCAAGTTCTCGAAGTCGATCCATCGGGACTACGTGAAGTTGTCGTTGCGCAGCCTCAGCGCGCCCGAACAGCGGGACGCGGCGGTTGATCTGTTGATCGAAATGCTCGCCCGCCCGGCCCTCAAGGACGCGCAACTGCAGCTCATGAAGTCGCAATGGCTGGCGATCGAGGAACGGCGGCGGAACATACCTGCCGCGATGCTGAAGAACGGGTTGTACCGTCACCTGTTCGCCGGTCACCCCTATGCCGAGCCGTCCCATGGCCTAGCGGAGACGGTCAAGGCGTTGACCGTCCGGGAGCTGGAAAACTTCCACGCCAGCCATTACGTTGCCCGCAACCTCAGCCTGTCCATCGTCGGCGATCTCAGCCAGGCCGATGCCCAGGCCATCGCGCAGAAGATCAGCCAAGCCCTGCCGACAGGCACCGCCCAGCCTCGACTGCCGGTTCCGGCCCTGGCCGAGCCGGAAATCCTCCACCTCGAACGCCCAGGCTCGGCGACCACCGTGATGCTGGCCTTTGCGCTGACGGTGCGCCGAAACGACCCCGATTACCTTCCGCTGCTGCTCGCCAGCGAGATTCTGGGCGGCGGCATCAGTTCCCGCCTGATGCAAGAACTGCGTGTCGCGCGGGGCCTGAGCTATGGCATCAGGGCCAATCTGATCGCCCTGGACTCAGCCGGCATGCTGGGGATCGAGTGGGATGTTGCGGCCGGCCACAACGATGCCTCCCAGGACCTGGTGCTGGAAACCGTGAAAACACTGATCAGCCAGGGGCCGACTCAGGAGGAACTGGACGAAGCCCAGCAGCAACTGGCCGTGCACACGCTGAAACAGGTGTCACAGAACGGATCGCTGGCGGAACTGCTGACCCAGTTCAACGGTGACCGGGCAGCACTCGACCAGTATTTCGCCAACCTCCAACACGCACCGGCCCTGACGCCCGCTGACATCAAGGCGGCGCTCCAGCGTCACCTGGACCCGGAGCGTGCCGTGTTCATCAGCATCGGCCCGGACGAAAAGCAAACCGACCTGCCGCCTCGCTATCCGTCCGAAGCCCCACTCGCCGCGGTACAGCGTTACTGATTTGTGGCAAGTTAGGCAGGACATCACTGGATAATCGACATGTCCTGCCTTCCCTCCGATTTTCGCCCGGCCCTCGGCCTCTCCAACCCTCACCTGCAAACCCTCTGGGGTCCGCTGTGGCGCAAGCCGACAGCGCTGGCGCACCAGCGCGAGCGCGTGTGGCTGGCCGACGGCGATTTCCTTGATCTGGACTGGAGCGGCCCCCACGACAACACCGCGCCTCTGGTGCTGGTGCTGCATGGGCTTACCGGCTCGTCCTCCTCGCATTACGTGCTCGGCCTGCAACACGCGCTGAACGCCCGCGGCTGGGCCAGCGTGGCGGTGAACTGGCGCGGTTGCTCGGGCGAACCGAACCTGCTGCCGCGCAGCTACCACTCCGGCGCCAGCGAAGACCTGGCGGAAGTGATCGCCCACCTGCGCGCCCAGCGTCCGTCGGCGCCGCTGTACGCGGTGGGTTATTCATTGGGCGGGAATGTGCTGCTCAAGTACCTGGGCGAGACCGGATCGGCAAGCCAGCTGCAGGCTGCCGTGGCGGTGTCGGTGCCGTTTCGCCTAGACCAGTGCGCCGACCGCATCGGCCTGGGTTTCTCGCGGGTCTACCAGGCGCATTTCATCCGCGAAATGATCACCTACCTGAAGAACAAGGAGCGGCACTTCCAGCACCATGGCCAGCACGAAGGCCTGGAAACCCTGGCGCGGCTCGGGCCGCTGACCAACCTGCGCACCTTCTGGGACTTCGACGGACGCGTCACCGCCCCGCTCAACGGATTCGATGACGCCAACGACTATTACAAGCGCTCGTCCAGCCGCTACTACCTGGGCGAGAACCGCACACCGACGCTGATCATCCAGTCCCGCGACGACCCGTTCGTGTTCAGCCACAGCCTTCCCGAAGCCGGTGAGCTGGCCACTACCACCCACCTTGAGCTGCACGCGCATGGCGGTCATGTCGGCTTTATCGATGGCAGTCTGCGCCAGCCGGGGTATTACCTGGAACGGCGTATCCCCGAGTGGCTGGCGCAGCAGGCGGGGCGTTAATCGCCGGTCGCGATTTGATGCTGCGGATTATTGATCCACTCGCTCCACGAGCCCGCGTACAGCGGCGCCAGCGGATAACCGGCCAGGCTCAGGGCGAACAGGTTGTGGCAGGCGGTAACCCCGGAACCGCAGTAGGCCACCAGTGACTCCGGCTTGCGCGCGCCGATCAGTTTGGCGAAGCGTGCCTTGAGCTGGTCAGCGGGCAGGAAGCGGCCATCGGCGCCCAGGTTGTCGGTGAACGCCGCGCATTGCGCGCCGGGGATGTGCCCCGCCACCGGGTCGATCGGCTCCACTTCCCCGCGAAAACGCGGCAGGGCGCGGGCGTCGAGCAAGGTCAGCGCCGGGTCGCCCAGGCGCTCGCGCAGTTGCTCGGCACTGATCAGCAACGCCGAATCCGGCTCGCCGCTGAACGTGCCTTCGCGCTTGTCCGCCAGATCCAGGCTCAGCGGCAGGCCCGCCGTGTGCCAGGCCTTGAGGCCGCCATCGAGCAGGTACACGCCGCTGCGCTTGCCCAGCCAGGCGAGCAACCACCAGGCCCGCGCGGCGAACGCGCCAGGGCCGTCGTCATAGAGCACCACGTCGCTGTCGTTATCGATACCCCATTGCTGCAGGCGCTCGATCAACCGCTCCGGTTGCGGCAGCGGATGGCGCCCGGTCACACCCTTGACCACTGGCGCGCTCAGGTCGCGTTCCAGATCGGCGAAATGCGCCCCGGCAATATGCCCCTCGGCATAGCTGCGCTGGCCGTAATCCGGATCTTCCAGGGCAAAACGACAATCGAGAATCACCAGCTTCGGCTCGCCGAGGCGTTCCGCCAGTTGCCGGGGTGCAATCAGTTGCGCGTGAGGCATGACAGTCTCCATATCGATTGAACGGGGCGTTACTGCTCCAGCGCCTGCTGCAGCGGTACGTAGAATTCTTCGCAGAGCGCGTCCACCGCCGGGCGCGCCGTGGCGGTGACAAAACCGAGCTCCAGCACCAGCACCTGATAAACGCCGCGCTTGATGGCTTCTTCACTCAAATGCGCGGCATTTTCCCGGGTGGTGCAGAGAAAGCGGACCCAGGACGTGAGGATGATCCAGGCGTTGAGGGTCAGCGACTCGATCTGCACCGTGTTCATTTCCAGGATGTCCGCCTCGACAAAGCCGGTGTAAATGGCCTGCCCCTGCAACAGGCAGCGCTGGGAAAAGCGCCGGTAGCGGGCGGCCAGTTCCTTGTCGCTGTCGAGCAGGTGTTCGAGGTCGCGGTGCAGGAAGCGGTAGTTCCACATCGCCGCGAGGATCGCCTTCAAGTAGAAGCGCTTGTCCTCGACCGTGGCCAGGCGGCCTTTGGGCGGGTGCAGGAAACTTTCCACCTGTTCCTCATACTGACTGAACAACTCGGCAATGATTTCCTGCTTGTTGGCGAAGTGGTAGTAGAGGTTGCCGGGCGAGATTTCCATATGCGCGGCAATGTGGTTGGTACTGACGCTGCGCTCGCCCTGCTGGTTGAACAGCTCCAGGCTGTTTTGCACGATGCGCTCGCGGGTCTTGATACGCGGGGCCATGACGCCAGCTCCAAAAGCGTGAGCTTGAAATGTTTGGTTAATCTTACGGCCTCAATGGGGTGCGTGCATCTGCTGAATGCAGGGGAATTCAGCGCTGCGATGAGGCCCGACAGAGCCACACAAAAAGACCAACTAGAGTATATGCTCTAGCCGAAACAATTAGTCATGGAGGTCCCGATGCCCCAACTGGACTGGCTCGACGCCCTGTTCGAACAACAGCGCGCCGCCTTCAACCGCCTACCCATGCCGCCCCTGGCCCAGCGCCGGCAATGGCTCAAGGCCCTGCGCCAGGCGCTGATCGAGCGGCAGGACGAGTTGGTCACCGCCATCGACCAGGACTTCAACGGGCGCAGCGCCGACGAAACCCGGCTGGCTGAACTGATGCCCAGCGTGCTGGGCCTGGCCCATGCGGAAAAACACCTCGGCCACTGGATGAAGCCCCGGCGCCGCAGCGTCGGCCTGGCCTTCCAGCCGGCCAGTGCGCGCGTGCACTACCAACCGCTGGGCGTGGTCGGGATCATCGTGCCGTGGAACTATCCGCTGTTTCTCGCCATTGGCCCGCTCACCGGCGCCCTGGCTGCGGGCAATCGGGTGATGCTCAAGCTCAGCGAAACCACGCCGGCCACCGGGCTGGTGCTCAAGAACCTGCTGGAATCGGTGTTCCCCACGGACATGGTCAGCGTGGTGCTGGGCGAGGCCGACGTCGGCGAGGCGTTCTCCCGCCTGCCGTTCGACCACTTGCTGTTCACCGGCGCCACCAGCATCGGCCGCCACGTGATGCGCGCCGCCGCCGATAACCTCACCCCGGTGACCCTTGAACTGGGCGGCAAATCCCCGGCCATCGTCTCCACCCGCGTACCGCTGGCCGACGCCGCCGAGCGCATCGCCTTCGGCAAGACCCTCAACGCTGGGCAGACCTGCGTCGCGCCGGACTACGTGCTGGTGCCGGAAAAGCGGATCGCCGGCTTTATCGACGCTTACCGCGAGGCAGTAAAACGCTTTTACCCACAGGTGCAGGGCAACCCGGACTACACGGCGATCATCAGCGATCGCCACCTGGCCCGGCTCAACGGCTACCTTGATGACGCCCGCCTGCAAGGCGCCACAGTGACCAATCTGTACCCGGACGAGCCGCGGCAAGGTCGCCGCCTGCCGCCCTATCTGTTGCAAGACACCCACGCGCAGATGCAGGTGATGCAGGACGAAATTTTCGGTCCGTTACTGCCCATCGTGCCTTACCGGCATATCGACGAAGCCATTGCCTACATCAATCAGCGACCGCGTCCGCTGGCGCTTTACTACTTCGGCTACGAGCGCGGCGAACAGAGCCTGGTACTGGAAAACACCCACTCCGGCGGTGCCTGCCTCAACGACACCCTGCTGCACGTCGCCCAGGATGACCTGCCGTTCGGCGGCGTCGGCCCTTCCGGCATGGGCCACTACCACGGCTACGAGGGCTTCCAGACCTTCAGCCAGGCCAAGGGCGTGCTGGCCAAGCAACGCCTGAACCTGGCGCGGTTGATCTACCCGCCTTATGGCAAGCGCCTGCAACAACTGGTGTACCGTTTCTTCATCCGCTGATCGCTGCACAGGCCCGACAATAATGACAACATGCCTGCCCCACGCCGCCGCGCTCAACCGCCGCGGCCTGCTCAAGTTCAGCCTCGGCGCCACGCTGTTTCTCGGCGGCGCCAGCCTGCTCGGTTGCACCGCCGAAACGCCGGCCAGCGGCTTCGGCGTACTGCGCACCGCTGATCTGCCACTGCTACGCGCCATCACGCCGGTGATTCTCGCGGGTGCCGCGCCCGTCAGCGCTACGGAAGCGGTGCTCGCCCGTCTCGACGACACGCTGGCCAGCCTCTCGCCGGAAATGCTCGCGCTCACCCGGCAACTGCTCGACGTGCTCGCCCTGCCGCTGACCCGCGGTCCGCTCACCGGCATCTGGGGCGCCTGGGAACAGGCCAGCGTCGAAGACATCCGCGCCTTTCTGCTGCGCTGGCAGGACAGCGCGCTGAACCTGCTGCGCCAGGGTTACTGCTCGCTGCTGCAACTGCTGCTGATGGCCTGGTACAGCCTGCCCGACGCCTGGGGCACCTGCGGTTATCCCGGCCCGCCGAAATTCTGACCGACAAGAGCCCGCCCATGCCCGTACCCGATCTGTTCCGCGACGGCCTCGTCCGTGGCTGGAAAACCCGTGACGGCTCCGCCCTGAGCCAGGACCTGACCCTGGAAACCGACATCGCCATCATCGGCAGCGGGGCGGGCGGCGCCACCAGCGCGGAACACCTCAGCGCGGCCGGTTACCGGGTACTGCTGATCGAGGAAGGTCCGCTGCAGACCAGCAGCGACTTCAAGATGCTCGAACACGAGGCCTACGCCCGCCTTTACCAGGAAGGTATCGGCCGCATGAGCAAGGACGGTGCCATCACCATCCTGCAGGGCCGCGCCGTGGGCGGCACCACGCTGATCAACTGGACGTCCAGCTTCCGCACCCCGGAACCGACCTTGCAGCACTGGGCCCGCGAACACGGCGTCAGCGGCCTCGGCGCGGATGACTTGGCGCCCTGGTTCGAGCGCATGGAGCAACGCCTGAACATCGCGCCCTGGCAGGTGCCGCCCAACGCCAACAACGACGTGCTGCGCCGTGGCTGCTCGGCCCTCGGCCTGGACTGGAAGGTGATTCCGCGCAATGTGCGCGGCTGCGGCAACCTTGGCTATTGCGGCATGGGCTGCCCGCTCAACGCCAAGCAATCGATGCTGGTCACCAGCATTCCGGCGGCGCTGGAAAAAGGCGGCGAGCTGCTCTACCTCGCCCGCGCCGAACGTTTCGAACACGACGGCCAGCGCATCCGCGAACTGCACTGCGTGGCCATGGACCCGCGTTGCGTCGCGCCCACGGATCGGCGCATCCGGGTAAGGGCGCGGCACTACCTGCTGGCCGGTGGTGGCATCAACAGCCCGGCCCTGCTGCTGCGCTCGGACGCCCCGGACCCGCATCAGCGTCTCGGCAAGCGAACCTTCCTGCACCTGGTCAACTTCAGCGCGGCCCGCTTCGCCGAACCGGTGAACCCGTTCTACGGCGCGCCGCAGTCGATCTACAGCGACCACTTCCAGTGGCGCGGCGGCGTCACCGGCGCCATGGGCTACAAGCTGGAAGTACCGCCGCTGCACCCGGCCCTGGCCGCCACGCTGCTCGGCGGCTTTGGCGAGGACAACGCCCTGCGCATGGCCGACCTGCCCCACACCCACGTGATGCTGGCCCTGCTGCGCGACGGTTTCCACCCGGACAGCGTCGGCGGCAGCGTGCATTTGCGCGGAGACGGCACGCCGGTGCTCGATTACCCGGTGTCGGCCTATGCCTGGGACGGCGTGCGCCGGGCATTTCACAGCATGGCGCAGATTCAGTTCGCTGCCGGGGCCGAAAGTGTCCTGCCGCTGCACAGCCATGCGCGCCCCGCGAAAAATCTTGCGTAAGCCCGCTCGATGATCGACGACCTGTCGCTGGAACTGTTCCTCACCCGTCTCGGCAGCGCCCACGTGATGGGCGGCTGCGCCATGGGCGAAGACCCGCGCCAGAGCGTCTGCGACAGCCTTGGCCGGCATCATCAACTGGAAAACCTGTCGATCCACGACGGCTCGCTGTTCCCCACCAGCATCGGCGCCAACCCGCAATTGTCGGTCTACGCCATCAGCGCCCGGCTCAGCGAGCAGCTCGCCAAACGCCTGAAAATGCCTGCATGACAACAGCGGGCCGCGCTGTCTATAGTCCGTTGGGCCGGTGATGGCGACTTGGCCCGACAGTATCGGCTGCGCTACCATCCGAGTCCCTGGCTCTGTATGAAAAGCCTTGAGACGAAGGTCAGGCAAGGCGAAAACAGCCGAGGAAGCGGAGTTTACGGGTTGTAAATGAGCATTCCGAGGCTGTTTTCAACGCAGCATCACCAAGTATCAAGGTTTTTCATACAGAGCCTAACGCCCTCCTGCCAGGACGACGCGATGAACCGAGTGTTGTACCCGGGTACTTTCGACCCGATTACCAAGGGCCATGGCGATCTGGTCGAACGCGCCTCACGCCTGTTCGATCATGTGATCATCGCGGTTGCCGCCAGCCCCAAGAAAAACCCGCTGTTCCCACTGGAACAACGCGTGGAACTGGCGCGCGAGGTGACCCGGCACCTGCCCAACGTCGAAGTTCTTGGCTTCTCCACGTTGCTGGCGCACTTCGCCAAGGAGCAAGGCGCCAATGTCTTCCTGCGCGGCCTGCGTGCGGTGTCGGACTTCGAGTACGAGTTCCAGCTGGCCAACATGAACCGGCAACTGGCGCCCGACGTCGAAAGCCTGTTCCTCACCCCGTCGGAGCGGTATTCGTTCATCTCCTCGACGCTGGTGCGCGAGATCGCGGCGCTGGGCGGCGATATCACCAAGTTCGTCCACCCGGTAGTGGCTGAAGCCCTCACCGAGCGATTCAAGAAGTAATCTCAACTCCGGCCTGAAACCCGCGCCCGCGTGCACTGCGGGCGCTAATACGGCACAATTGCGCCCATTGGTTTTCAATTGCCAGTGCGCAAGAGCCTGGCCGGAGTCCCCATGTCCCTGATCATCACCGACGATTGCATCAACTGCGACGTCTGCGACCCCGAGTGCCCGACCGCCGCCATCTCCCAGGGCGAAGAGATCTACGTGATCGACCCGACCCTGTGCACCCAGTGCGTCGGCCACTATGACGAACCGCAATGCCAGCAAGTCTGCCCGGTCGACTGCATCCCGCTGGATGAAGCCCACCCGGAAACCGAAGACGAGCTGATGACCAAATACCGCCGTATTACCGGCAAGGCCTGATGCGGGGCGTCGCCCCTCTCCGATCGTTGTTCTTCGGCGCCAGCCTGGCGCTGTACAGCGTTGCGGCCCTGGCCGACGGACCGGGGCGCCCGGCGATCGCCACGCCCCATCCTGAGGCGACTGCCGCGGCGCGGGAAATCCTCAGTCAGGGCGGCAACGCCTTCGACGCGGCGATTGCCGTGAGCGCCGCACTGGCCGTGGTCGAGCCCTATGGTTCGGGCCTCGGTGGAGGCGGCTTCTTCCTGCTGCGCCAGCCCGGCACGCCCACCGGCTACCGCTTTATCGACGCCCGCGAAAAGGCGCCGGGCAACGCCACGGCGGACATGTACCTGAAAGACGGCAAGGTCGAGCCCGGCCTGTCGATCAACGGTCCGCTGGCGGCGGCCATCCCCGGCCTGCCCGCAGCGCTGGACGAACTGGCCGCGCGCTACGGCAAGCTTCCGCTGCGCAGCAGCCTGGCGCCGGCGATTCGCCTCGCCAACCAGGGTTTCGCCGTCGACCGCATCTACCGCGACCGCGCCACGATGCGCCTCAGCGCCTTGCGCGACGACGCCGAAAGCGCCCGACTGTTTCTCGACCGCAATGAAGTACCGGCCCTCGGCCAAGCGATCCGCCAGCCGGAACTGGCCGCCACCCTGCAGCGCTTGGCTGATCAGGGCCGCGACGGTTTCTACCGAGGGCCGGTGGCGCAAACGCTGGTGCGGGAAGTCAACGCGGCCGGTGGCATCTGGAGCCTGGACGACCTCGCCAACTACCGCACCGCCGAGCGCGAACCGCTGCGTTATCGCCTGGCCGACCAGCGCGAACTGATCAGCGCCCCGCCGCCGTCCGCCGGCGGCGTGGCCATCGCCCAGAGCCTGGCGATGCTCCAGCGACTGCCATGGCAAAGCGCCGACAAGGTGCAGCGCGCCCACTATGTGCTGGAAGTCTTGCGCCGGGCCTACCGCGACCGTGGCCTGCTGGGTGACCCGGACCATGTGGACAACCCCGTGCCGCGCCTGCTGTCGCGCTCGCACCTGGTTGAGCTGGCCGACAGCATCGACGTGCACGACGCCACACCGAGCAGCCGCCTGCCGCCGTCACCCGCCTGGCGCGAAGGCGACCACACCACCCACTTCGCCGTGATCGACGCCGACGGCAATGCCGTGGCGGCGACCTTGTCCGTCAACCTGCCTTTCGGCGCAGCCTTCACCGCGCCCGGTACCGGCGTGGTGCTGAACAATGAAATGGACGACTTCGCCGCCGACCCGCACGGCAGCAACAGCTACGGCCTGAGCGGCAGCCAGGCCAACGCCGTGGCGGCCGGCAAGCGACCGCTGTCGAGCATGAGCCCGAGCTTCATCGAAAGCCCCGGAGAGTTCGCAGCCTTCGGCACGCCGGGCGGCAGCCGAATTCCGAGCATGGTGCTGCTGTCGATGCTGGAATACCTGGACGGTCGGCCGGTGAATACCTGGCCGGAGGTTCCGCGCTATCACCACCAGTATTTACCGGATGTGGTGGAACATGAGCCGGGCGCATTCAGCAAGGCGGAGCAGCAGGCGCTGCGGGCACGCGGTTATGAGCTGAAGGATCTGGGACGCAGCTACGGCAATCAGCAGGTGCTGTTCTGGGACAAGCGGGATGGAAAGCTGGAGGCGGCGAGTGATCCGCGGGGGGTGGGCAGTTCAGAGGTGGTGAAGCCCTGAGATGGCCTCATCGCTGGCAAGCCCAGAGCGTCAGCATCACCGCAAACTGTGGGAGCGGATTCATCCGCGAAGGGCCGCGTAGCGGCCCCAAAACCATCCAGCACGAGGTGGCTGTCTATATCCAGAGTATCTGTCGACATTCAAGATGCCTGAATGTGAGATCCAGTCTAGGCAGAAACAGTGTGCTGGATGGGTTTAGGGCCGCTACGCGGCCCTTCGCGGATGAATCCGCTCCCACCGTTCGCTGTGACCTGAAGCGCGGTGCTTGCCTGCGAGATGTATAGATACCTATGCAGCAAAACTAAGATCTACTTCTGACACCGCGGACAAAACACACTGGCCCGCTGTCCCAGCTTCACTTCCCGCAACACCGTGCCACACACCTTGCACGGCTCCTCGCCCCGCCCATAGACGAACAGCTCCTGCTGGAAGTATCCCGGCTGACCATCCCCGCCAATGAAGTCTCGCAAGGTAGTGCCGCCTCGCTCGATCGCCGCCGCGAGGATGCGCTTGATCTCGATCGCCAGCCGCAGGTAGCGCGCCCGGGAAATCCCGCCCGCCTCGCGGCGCGGATCGATGCCCGCCGCGAACAGCGCTTCGGTCGCATAAATATTGCCAACCCCGACCACCACGGCGTTATCCATGATGAACGGCTTCACCGCCATTGACCGCCCGCGAGACAGTTGGAACAACCGCTCGCCATCAAACAGGTCAGTCAGCGGCTCTGGGCCGAGCCGGATCAGCAACTCATGCTCCAACGGCGTCTGGCTCCAGAGCATCGCGCCGAAGCGCCGCGGATCGGTGTAGCGCAGCGCCAGGCCGGACTCCAGCTCGATATCCACATGCTCGTGCTTTTCCGCCGGCAAGCCGATTTCCACCAGCCGCAAGTTGCCAGACATACCCAGGTGGCTGATCAGCGTCCCCACCTCGGCATTCAACAACAGGTATTTGGCGCGGCGCTCCACCGAGACGAACCGCTGCCCGGACAGGCGCACGTCAAGGTCTTCAGGGATCGGCCAGCGCAGACGGCGCTCGCGCACGATCACCCGGCTGACACGCTGGCCTTCGAGGTAAGGGGCAATGCCCCGACGAGTGGTTTCGACTTCAGGTAGTTCCGGCATCGATCAATGGCTGCCCAGTTCGCGGATGGTTTGCTTGAGGCTCTCGAAGTCGTATTCCGACAGGCCGATATAGTCCAGCACCAGGTGCCCGACGGTATTCCATTCGTGGTCCACGCTCTGGTTGCCCAGCACCCGGTGCGACGCGCAGATGTGCTCGGCCATCTTCAGGATCGCCAGCAGGTTCTTCAGCGGCGCATTGCGCGGCGAGTCGTCGCTGAACACCGCCAGGGCGTTGTGGTGGTTGGCGATGGCGGTGCTGACATGCTCCGGCAGGCGCCAGGACTTGGCCGTGTAGTAGCCCACCACCGCATGGTTGGTGTTGAACACCTGGTTCTCGGTGTCCACCACCCGCTGGTTGTCGCCGGCGCTGGCGTAGGCGTCTTCCAGCACACGCATGTATTCGGGGAAGCGCTTGAGCATCAGCGGCACGCCGCAATCGTGGAACAGGCCCAAAGCATAGGCCTCGTCCACCGCCTGGGAGCCAAAGCGCTTGGCCAGGGTCAGGCTGGTCATCGCCACGTCCTGGGCCGTGTCCCAGAAACGGTTGAGGGTGACGATGGTTTCATCGCTCATCTCGCCCTTGATCGACTGGGCGTTGATGAGGTTGATGATCGAACGGCTGCCCAGCAGGTTCACCGCGCGCTGGATCGAGGCGATCTTGTTGGTCAGGCCGTAATACGGCGAGTTGACGATCTTCAGCAACGCGCCAGACAGGCCAGGGTCCTGGGAAATCAGCTTGGCGATCACCTCAAGGTCGGGATCGGGCATGTACTGCTCCATCTGCAGGTCCACCATGATCTGCGGTTGGGGCGGGACGCTGATGCCTTGCAAGGCTTGCTGGATCTGTTCGGCGGTTAGTTCCGGGGTCATAAATTCACACTCGCGGCTGACGGCGAATTCTAACCTGATCAGTACAGTGGGGCGCCACGCAAAATACCGTCCGCTGGCCTGCAATTTGTCGCGCCGGCGCAGTGCTCGCCTGGTCGACAGGCTATACTCCCGCTCTTTTTTCCCGGAGCGACGTCATGTCCCTGCCCACCCTTCGCCTCAAAGCCAACGCCGACCGCCGCCTGCGCGCTGGCCACCTGTGGGTCTACAGCAACGAAATCGACGTCGCCGCCACCCCGCTGCACAGCTTCAAGGCCGGCGACCAGGCCATTCTGGAAACCGCAGGCGGCAAGGGCCTGGGCATCGTTGCCCTGAGCCCGAACAACCTGATCTGCGCCCGCCTGCTGTCGCGCGACGTCAAGCTGGCACTGGACAAGTCGCTGCTGGTGCACCGCCTGAACGTCGCCCTGTCGCTGCGCGAGCGCCTGTTCGACAAGCCGTTCTACCGCCTGGTCTACGGCGATTCCGACCTGCTGCCGGGCTTGGTGGTCGACCGTTTCGGCGACATCCTCGTGGTGCAACTGGCCTCGCCGGCCATGGAGCGTCACCGCGATGACGTCCTCGCCGCGCTGATCCAGGTGCTCAAGCCGAGCGGCGTGCTGTTCAAGAACGACTCGTCCGCCCGTGATGCCGAAGGCCTGGAGCGTTATGTCGAGACCGCCTACGGCGAAGTGCCGGAGTGGGTTGCGCTGGAAGAGAACGGCGTGAAGTTCGAAGCGCCGGTGATGGAAGGCCAGAAGACCGGCTGGTTCTACGACCACCGCATGAACCGCGCGCGCCTGGCGCCGTACGTCAAGGGCAAGCGTGTGCTTGACCTGTTCAGCTACATCGGCGGTTGGGGCGTGCAGGCTGCGGCCTTCGGCGCCAGCGAAGTGTTCTGCGTCGACGCCTCGAGCTTCGCCCTCGATGGCGTGGAGCGCAATGCCGCGCTGAACGGCTTCGCCGAGAAAATGACCTGCATCGAAGGCGACGTGTTCGCCGCGCTGCGCGAGCTGAAGGCTTCGGAAGAGCGCTTCGACGTGATCGTCGCCGACCCGCCCGCCTTCATCAAACGCAAGAAAGACCTGAAAAACGGCGAAGGCGCCTACCGCCGCCTGAACGAACAGGCCATGCGCCTGCTCAGCAAGGACGGCATCCTGGTCAGCGCATCGTGCTCGATGCACCTGCCGGAAGACGACCTGCAGAACATCCTGCTCACCAGCGCCCGCCACCTGGACCGCAACATTCAGCTACTCGAGCGCGGCGGCCAGGGCCCGGACCACCCGGTACACCCGGCAATCCCGGAAACCCGCTACATCAAGAGCATCACCTGCCGCCTGCTGCCTAACAGCTGAGTGCGCCGCTGAAATGAAAAATCCCGGCCTGGTGCCGGGATTTTTTATGGGCGCGAACCGTGGCGGACTAGATCCTGCCCAACATCGACCTCACCACCCGCCGATGAAACGGCGCGATCAGGCGCATGTAGAAGCGACCCAGTGCATTGTGCGGTTCGACGATGGAGGTCAGGCTGAGCTGGTTGTTGGGGTCCAGATGCACGGAAATCAGTACATCCAGGTGGCTGTCCTTGAGCGACAGCACCAGTTCCTTGTCTGTCACCGCGGCGATCTGGAAGAAGTCGAGGTTGTCGCCGACCCGTGGGGTCTGCTGTTCGCGCAGGTTGAAGCCGGCGACCGGCTTGAGGCCGAAGGGCCGGACCAGCATGTCGCGCAGGCGGATGGCCTTGTTGACCCAATCGGGCACCGCGCGGCTCATGCGCTGGTAGGCGTCCAGCGCGGTCAGGCCCTGTTCGGGGGTTACCCGGCGGGCGAAGCAATCGAAGAACCAGGCCGTTGTGGAGAGCATGCGCAGGACGCTGCTGGCGGGAACATCGGCAGGGTGGACCATAAATTCCTCCATGGAAGTCCAGGACGAGAAGCCGATCACGGTAGCGCCCCGTCGCCCGGAAAGCGAGCCCGACCAAAAAAGGGCTTGTCTGCGACACAAAGCGCCTTGCCGCGCGCGCCAACTGTCTATTGCGCCATTCCCTAAGCCCGCCAGCGGTGTAGAATCGGCCTATTCATCGCCAGTCATCCCCCGGCGGGTTTATGAGCTCTGGCCGAGCGCACGGCGATCCCGCGGCGTCTTCGGCTTCATCCGTACCAGCGGCCACCTGCCTTGCGGTACCACGGACAAGAGAAGCTCACTCCCCTCATTGATACCGGATTAGCCGCCAGGAGTGCTTCATGCCTGATTACCGTTCCAAAACGTCCACCCACGGCCGCAACATGGCCGGTGCCCGCGCGCTGTGGCGCGCCACCGGTATGAAGGACGAGGACTTCAAGAAGCCGATCATCGCGATCGCCAACTCGTTCACCCAGTTCGTCCCGGGCCACGTGCACCTGAAGGACCTGGGCCAACTGGTCGCCCGCGAAGTGGAACGCGCCGGTGGCGTGGCGAAGGAATTCAACACCATCGCGGTGGATGACGGCATCGCCATGGGTCACGACGGCATGCTCTATTCGCTGCCGAGCCGCGAGATCATCGCCGACTCCGTCGAGTACATGGTCAACGCCCACTGCGCCGACGCCATCGTCTGCATCTCCAACTGCGACAAGATCACCCCCGGCATGCTGATGGCGTCCCTGCGCCTGAACATCCCGGTGATCTTCGTTTCCGGCGGCCCGATGGAAGCCGGCAAGACCAAACTGGCCAGCCACGGCCTGGACCTGGTCGACGCCATGGTCATCGCCGCCGACTCCACCGCCAGCGACGAGAAAGTCGCCGAATACGAGCGCAGCGCTTGCCCGACGTGCGGTTCGTGCTCCGGCATGTTCACCGCCAACTCGATGAACTGCCTGACCGAGGCCCTGGGCCTGTCGCTGCCAGGCAACGGTTCGACCCTGGCAACCCACTCCGACCGCGAGCAGTTGTTCCTGACCGCCGGCCGTACCATCGTCGAGCTGTGCAAACGCTACTACGGCGAGAACGACGAGAGCGTGCTGCCGCGCAACATCGCCAGCTTCAAGGCGTTCGAAAACGCCATGACCCTGGACATCGCCATGGGCGGTTCGACCAACACCATCCTGCACTTGCTGGCCGCGGCCCAGGAGGCCGAGCTTGCCTTCGACCTGCGCGACATCGATCGCCTGTCGCGCAAAGTGCCGCAACTGTGCAAGGTCGCGCCGAACATCCAGAAGTACCACATGGAAGACGTCCATCGCGCCGGTGGCATCATCAGCATCCTCGGTTCGCTGGCCCGTGGCGGCCTGCTGCACACCGACGTGCCGACCGTGCACACCCGCAGCCTGGAAGAAGCCATCGCCAAGTGGGACATCACCCAGACCGACGACGAAGCGGTGCACCACTTCTTCAAGGCCGGCCCGGCCGGTATCCCGACCCAGACCGCGTTCAGCCAGTCGACCCGTTGGGAAACCCTGGATGACGACCGTGAAAACGGCTGCATCCGTAGCGTCGAGCACGCCTACTCGCAAGAAGGCGGCCTGGCCGTGCTGTACGGCAACATCGCACTGGACGGCTGCGTGGTGAAAACCGCGGGCGTCGATGAGTCGATCCACGTGTTCGAAGGCAACGCGAAGATCTTCGAAAGCCAGGACAGCGCGGTACGCGGCATCCTCGCCGACGAAGTGAAGGAAGGCGACATCGTCATCATTCGCTACGAAGGCCCGAAAGGCGGCCCGGGCATGCAGGAAATGCTGTATCCGACCTCGTACCTGAAGTCCAAGGGCCTGGGCAAAGCCTGCGCCCTGCTGACCGACGGCCGTTTCTCCGGCGGTACTTCGGGCCTGTCCATCGGCCACGCCTCGCCGGAAGCTGCTGCTGGCGGCGCCATCGGCCTGGTTAAGGACGGCGACAAGGTGCTGATCGACATTCCGAACCGCTCGATCAACCTGTTGATCAGCGATGAAGAACTGGCGGCGCGCCGCGTCGTTCAGGACCAGAAAGGCTGGAAACCGGTGGAACAGCGTCCGCGCAAAGTGACCACCGCGCTGAAAGCCTACGCCCTGCTGGCCACCAGTGCCGACAAGGGTGCGGTGCGTGACAAGGCTCTGCTCGACGGGCTGTGAGTCGTAGAGCGGAATGAAAAAACCGGCGCCTTTGGGTGCCGGTTTTTTTATGCTCTCAATGCGCTGGCTGCAACTGCCCAGCCCCGAAAGCTGACAGCCTCTCAAGAGCAATTTTCAGCGACTCATCGTCAAAGATATTGCTTTTCCGCTTACCTGCTCCTGCACCACCGGACCAGCCTTTCAAGGCCTCTCTGATAACGGGAACATCAGGTGCAACGCCCTCTCGAGACAGTAACCAGTCTACTGTCGCCAAAAGCTCCATACCGAAGGGCGATTCGAACCCATCAATTAGATCAGCAGTAAATTCAAGAGCAGGTAGGTAAAGCTTGGCTTCACTATTCAAATACGCCTGCACAAATGCCTTGCGCCCATCATCAAACCAGATCACATCAGAAGGGCCAGCGTCACCGATGCGTTTTCCACAATGCAAATAGCTACCGTCGAGATTGTCGAGCAAATGCTCCAGGCGATTAGCATAGGGCCCATATTTGTGCGCAACGAACTTCAGGGCCAGGGGATTATTGCCAGGTGTGAAGCGCTCTATTGACCGTTCCAGAAACCAAGCCAGTTTCTGAATCTCTAAAAGGCTGCACTCCATACCCAATACCCAATATCGGCGTACCAGCTCGGCAATCAGCGCGCGAGCCGGCGTCAACTGCTCAACTCCACTCCGCTTTGACACGTTCTGGTATTTTCCAGTCGGCTCGAAAACCAGAACATCCGCGTCGAGATCACCAAGAATCGCCTCGATCTGCTCTCGTACGGACGCCCAAGGCAACCCGCCGTTGCCCGCCCCCAAGGGAGGTATTGCAATGGATGAAACGCTATTGGCAACGACAAAACTGCGCAGGTCGTGCAACCCCTCAACGATCCAGGTCAGTTGAGAAGGCGATCGCCAATGACGTTTGGTGGGAAAGTTCACAATCCAGCGTGGCCCATCCAGTTCGCGCACCTCTGTTACAAACATTTTTCCGGTGACAACCTCACTCGCTTTGCAGGCAGCACCATAAAGTCGATAGTTCTCGGCAAAGCGCTCCTTGAACATCAGCGCGATCCCCTTACCCATCACCCCTACGGTATTGACGGTGTTAACCAATGCTTCGGCCTTGGCCTCCAGCAGGTTACCTTGTGTAAAGCGAATCATTGGAAATACCACCCAGGTCGAGCATGCACGGGGAGATTCAGCTGGCATCGCTGAACCTCCTTGTCGACGCCTCGTTTCACAGTTTCGTTGTAGCAGACAATACCCAGAAGACCAGCGACGGGTACGTGTCCATGGATCAGCGCCTCAGCCTGATAGCGCTCCATTTTACGCGGGTCATCCGGGTCGCGCTTGAAGTCCCGGTGCTGTAAGAGAGGCCAGTCGATCTTGTTCAAGTGCTGCAGATCGCTGTAATAGCCGGTCCAATCCGGATAGGCATGAGCATCCGTAAAGATGAACCGAAGGTCCATTGATTGGAGATGGTACAGACTAGAGACAAGAATCACGATCTCTTCATTTGGCCGCTGCTGGACCCCCCACCCCGAATGAATGTTCTTCATCATTACCGAGAAAGGCGTGAAGTAGAAAGGAATGTAGTCTGCCAAAGTACCGCCAGGGGCAATGTGCACCGTGCGCTGGAAGCGCTTGCAAATCAGGTCTGGGTTACCAATGCTTACGTAGTTGCCAGTGAGCTTGCCGGTCCCTACAGCATCCAATCCGTGGGATAACACCCACGGCAGATTGTCCCTATGAATGATTCTCCAGATCAGGGCTTTTTGAGCGTTGAGGTTCTTGAAAATCATCTGGTTGAAAACATGTTGGGATTTGCCTCTATCCAGAGCCTCGGGTGGCCAAGCTCTTGCGCCAGCTCCACGACTCTCAATCTGAGCGCTTCGGACGGAGTAAAGATTTTGGCGAAGTCACCAACCGGAACCGGAGCAGGGGAGAGACATTCTGCCATGCAGACATGACGACAGGCAGCGTTTGAATAATCCCGCTGATCCATGAGTTCCCAATCAATTGCGTTTATGCCGTCCTCATACGCCATGATTTCGAGACGTCCGCCAGCCAATGGATGGCGGGGGATCACTTGCCAGCCTTGATCTCTGGCATGCTCGCGGTAAACAGCGATCAACACGAAGGCTGTTTCAGGGTGGTCAGCTTGAACCCGTCCGTCGAATGGGTTTCGTGAGAACCAATGAAATGGAACAAATGTTTCCAATCCGTTGTTCATTCGCCCTTCGATGATTTCTGCATCCGCTACATCCGCAAAGTCTCGAGGGTGCAGCTCTGCTCTTGGCAGCAACCCGTTGCGCAGGATTGAAGAGACATTTTCAAAGCTGGTTAGATGATAAATAAAGCTTCTATCGCGAATGCTCACCACTGATACCCCACGCAAAATGGCCATCAACATGATGGCCACTCTGTCATTGGATCCAAAAGATAAGCAAGCCTGAGAAATATGGCTTTACAGTTCTACTGAATCTCCTCCGGCGTCACCACCACCCAATTCTTGTCCGCCGTCACCGGCAACCCTTCCCTGGCCTGGGCCGCCGCGTGCTTGGCCATCATCCCGTTGATCTGGTCCATGTACTTGGCCTTGCGGTTGATCCACAAATGAACCCCGCCCTTGGCCACATCGACGCTGTGAAACAGCATGTAGCCGTCGCTGCTCGGGGTGTCGCCGCCCACCAGCACCGGTTTCTTCCACTCATCGATGTAGGTGAGGATCGCCGCCTGCTTGCCCGCCATCCAGGTGGCCGGGGTCCACAGGTACGGGGTCAGTTCCAGGCCGAGGTTGGCGGCAGGATCGTACTGGCCGGCGCTGATCTGCTTGCGCGCGGTGGTCAGCGCGCCGCTGGCGCGGTCCTTGAGCAACAGGCTGACGCCGATGACGTTCTGCGGCTTCACGTTGTAACCGTACTTCGGATCGGCAGCGACCATTCGCACCAGCTCTTCGGAAGCCGCCGTCATCACATAGACCTCGATGCCGTTCTCCATCAGCTTGTTGAACAGCTCGGTCTGCCCGGTGAACACCTTGGGCGGCTGCACCTCGATGGCCTTGACCTGATCGCCCTCGAAATAGGTGCTCGGCACCGGCTTGCCCGACGCCATCAGCTCATCGACGTAGCCTTTGAGTTCCTTGAGGGTGAAGCCGGAAAACACCTGCGCAACCCACGGGTAACAGACCATGTCGTCGATTTCGCAGAGGCGGTAGTAGTAACTGAACAGGCTTTCCTTGTGCTCGGCGGTGTCCTTGAACGGGATCAGCTTGAGCGAGGGGTCGAGCTTGTCGCGGGTCAGCAGGCCTTTGTTTTCCATGAACGGCAGCAGCGACTCTTCGAGGTCGAAGCGGTAACTGGTGTTATCCATGTCGAACACCGCGTAGTTACCTTTGTGGGCATTGGCGGCAATCATCGCGTCGAGCTGCTTCGCGGCCGGGGCCGGCCAGTGTTTCAACTCCACCGCCAGCGTCTGCCCGGCGAACAGCAGGGCCAGGCCGGCGGCGAGGATTTTCGGAGCGAACGTCATGTGCGGGTCTCCTGCAAAAGGGTCCGCTCCACCCTAAGCAGTCCCTTGATCGCGCCCCGCTCTGACAGCGACCCCGGCAACGGCCTCAACGGCAGGCACTTATCCAAAAACGACCTGCTGTTATTCCAAAAACGACTCAAGTAATTCCATATCGATATAAAGTTCTTTGTTTTCAGACTGTTAGCATTTTCGATTCAGCCACCGCCCACAGAGGCGATGCGTGTCGTTTTTTCTGGAGCTTCAATGAACCTGCCGCTGTTTCTCAATCTGCTGGTGTTCCTGGCGTTGCTGCTAGGCCTGGCTCAAACCCGTCATGGCAACTGGAGCCTGGCCAAGAAAGTGCTGGTCGGCCTGGTGCTGGGCGTGTTGTTCGGCGCCGCGCTGCATGCGATCTACGGCGCCGGCAACCCGGTGCTCAAAGCCACCATCGGCTGGCTCGACCTGGTCGGCACCGGTTATGTGCAGTTGCTGCAAATGATCGTCATGCCGCTGATCTTCGTCTCGATCCTCGGCGCCGTGGCGCGTCTGCACAATGCCTCGTCGCTGGGCCGGATCAGCGTGCTGACCATCGGCACGCTGCTGTTCACCACCGCGATCGCCGCGCTGATCGGCATCGTCCTCACCAACCTGTTCGGCCTGAGCGCCGAAGGGCTGGTGGCCGGCACGCAGGAAACCGCGCGCCTGCAAGTGATCCAGAGCGATTACGCGGGCAAGGTCGCCGACCTGAACATCCCGCAACTGCTGCTTTCGTTCATCCCGAGCAACCCGGTGGGCGACCTGGCCCGGGCCCGGCCGACCTCGATCATCGGTGTGGTGATCTTCGCCGCCTTCCTTGGCGTGGCCGCGCTGCAGTTGCTCAAGGACGAACCGGAAAAGGGCAACCGCGCCCTCGCCGCCATCGAAACCCTGCAAGCCTGGGTGATGCGCCTGGTGCGCCTGGTGATGAAACTGACCCCCTATGGCGTGCTGGCGCTGATGACCAAAGTGGTCGCCAGCTCGAACCTGGACGACATTCTCAAGCTGGGCAGTTTCGTGGTGGTGTCCTACATCGGCCTGGCGCTGATGTTCGTGGTGCATGGCGTGTTGCTGAGCCTTTCCGGCGTCAACCCGCTGCGCTTCCTGCGCAAGGTCTGGCCGGTGCTGACCTTCGCCTTCACCAGCCGCTCCAGCGCCGCCAGCATTCCGCTGAGCATCGAAGCGCAAACCCGTCGCCTGGGCGTGCCGCAGGCTATCGCCAGCTTCGCCGCCTCGTTCGGCGCCACCATCGGTCAGAACGGTTGCGCCGGGCTGTATCCGGCGATGCTGGCGGTGATGGTCGCGCCAGCAGTCGGCATCGACCCGCTGAATCCGCTCTGGATCGCGACGCTGGTGGCAGTGGTGACCTTGAGTTCGGCCGGGGTGGCCGGTGTGGGTGGCGGGGCGACCTTCGCCGCGCTGATCGTGCTACCGGCGATGGGCTTGCCGGTGGAGCTGGTGGCGCTGCTGATCTCGGTCGAACCGCTGATCGACATGGGCCGCACGGCGCTGAATGTCAGCGGCGCGATGACGGCGGGGACCATCACCAGCCAGATCATGGGGCAGACCGACAAGACGCTGCTGGCGGCGGACGAGCAGGTGCAGTTGAGTCACTCGTAGGACTCTGATTGCTGCGGTTCGGCGCGCCGAACCGCAGCGAAAAGGCCGAAAAACCTCAGCCCCGCTCCCAAACCTCGAAGTGATACACCGGCTTCCCTTCCTCCGCCGGCGCCTGCTCGCTGGACACCTTGGTCCAGACCCGCTCATCCACCTCGGGAAACCAGGCATCGCCTTCCGGGCTCAATTCCACCCGGGTCAGGTACAAGCGATCCGCCAGTCCCGTCTCCAGCGCCTGCCCGTAAAGCTGCGCGCCACCGATCAGCATCAGCTCATCCACGCCCTGCTCCGCCGCCCACTGGTCGGCGCGGACGATGGCGTCTTCCAGCGAGGCGAACACCTCGGCGCCTTGCAGTTGCAGGCCGGCCTGGCGGCTGACCACCAGGTTCAGCCGGCCCGGCAGCGGGCGGCCCAGCGAATCCCAGGTCTTGCGACCCATGATGATCGGCTTGCCCAGCGTGGTGGCCTTGAAGTACTTGAAGTCCCCCGGCAAATGCCAGGGCATGCGATTGTCGATGCCGATGACGCGGTTCTCGGCGAGGGCCGCGATCAGGCTGAGAGGGCGTGATGTTTTCATGGCGGCGAGGATAGCAAAGCCCGTTCGCGGATGCCTGGGTTATGCTTCCAGACTGACTCGCTCAACGGAAGCTGTACGTGACTGGACTGACCGACCTGGACAAGCGCTGGCTGACCGAAGCGGTGCGCCTGCGCGAAGAACACACGGGGCCCCTGGAAGACCAGGAAGCCAATCGCCGCGCCCGCCAGCAGGGCGGCGACCTCGCCCAGCGCATCGAACACCGCGCCCTCTTCCTGGCCGAACGCGACGGCCTGCGCCAGGCGCTGGAACACTACAAACGCGGGGCCCGCCTGGCCTTGCTGGCGCTGCTGGTGGTGGCGCTGGTCAGCGGTGCCGGGCTGGCATTTGCCGCCCTTGGCGACGGTCAACGTCCGGTGAATGTGTTCTGGGCTCTGGGCAGCCTGCTCGGGCTCAACCTCCTGTTGCTGCTGGGCTGGGCCACCGGCCTTTCCATGGCCGGCGATCAGGGCGCGAGCCTCGGCCGGCTGTGGCTCTGGCTCAGCGAAAAACTCGCCCGCGACGCCAAGGCCGCGCACCTAGCCCCGGCTTTACTGGTCCTGTTGCAACGCCAGCGCCTGACCCGCTGGCTGCTCGGCACGCTGGTCCACGGCCTGTGGTTGCTGGCGTTGCTCGCGGCGCTGGTGTTGCTGCTGATGCTGCTCTCGACCCGGCGCTACGGTTTTGTCTGGGAAACCACGCTGCTCCAGCCCGACACCTTCGTCAGCCTGACCCAAACCCTCGGCGCCCTGCCGTCCCTGCTCGGTTTCAGCACCCCGGACGCGGCGATGATCCGCGCCAGCGGCGACAGCCAGCCGGCGCTGGAACTGAGCCGTCAGGCCTGGGCCGGCTGGCTGCTCGGCGTGCTTGTCGTCTACGGTATCCTGCCGCGCCTGCTGCTGGCGGCGCTCTGCCTGTGGCGCTGGCGCCAGGGCCGCGCGCGGCTCGCCCTCGACCTCAAACTCCCCGGCTACAGCGCCCTGCGCGAATCGTTGATGCCCAGCAGCGAACGCCTCGGCGTAAACGATGCTGCCCCCGATCAGTTGCCGCAGATCGAACGCGGTCAGGACGACGTGCAGCACGACGGCGCGCTGCTGGTCGGCCTGGAACTGGACGACCAACGTCCGTGGCCGCCCGCCCTGCCGGCCTCGGTGACCAACGCCGGCGTGCTGGACAGCCGCGAATCACGCAAGCGCCTGCTGGAACAGCTCAGCCACTTTCCTCCGGCGCGCCTGGCGATTGCCTGCGACCCACGGCGCTCGCCGGATCGCGGCAGCCTCGCACTGCTCGCCGAGCTGGCGCGCAGCGCGGCGGCCACGCGTATCTGGCTGATGCAGCCGCCACCCGGCCAGGCGCTGGACGCCGAGCGTCTTGGCGACTGGCATCAGGCCCTGGACCAACTGGCCTTGCCCTACGCCGACACGGCACCGTTGAACTGGCTGGAGCACGGTCATGACTAAAGCGCTGAAGCTGGCCGTGGTCGGCCACACCAATGTCGGCAAGACCTCGCTGCTGCGGACCCTGACCCGCGATGTCGGCTTCGGTGAAGTGTCCCATCGCCCCAGCACCACCCGGCATGTCGAAGGTGCACGGCTGTCGGTGGACGGCCAGCCGCTACTGGAGCTGTACGACACGCCCGGCCTGGAAGACGCCATCGCCCTGCTCGATTATCTGGAACGTCTGGAGCGCCCCGGCGAGCGCCTCGACGGCCCGGCGCGACTCGAACGCTTCCTGCAAAGCAGCGAGGCGCGCCAGCGCTTCGAACAGGAGGCCAAGGTGTTGCGCCAGTTGCAGGCCAGCGACGCCGGGCTCTATGTGATCGACGCCCGCGAACCGGTGCTGGCCAAGTACCGCGACGAACTGGAAGTGCTCGCCGGCTGCGGCAAGCCGCTGCTGCCGGTGCTCAATTTCGCCGCCAGCAGCGACCACCGCGAACCCGACTGGCGTGAGGCCCTGGCCCGGCTGGGGCTGCA
Organism: Pseudomonas sp. Marseille-P9899; assembly: GCF_903166565.1. Taxonomy (NCBI): domain Bacteria; kingdom Pseudomonadati; phylum Pseudomonadota; class Gammaproteobacteria; order Pseudomonadales; family Pseudomonadaceae; genus Pseudomonas; species Pseudomonas sp. Marseille-P9899. The sequence goes on along the minus strand of NZ_CAESCG010000004.1, from coordinate 346,895 downwards.
CGCGCTGGTGCGTTTCGACAGCGTTGCGCCACCCGAAGACGGCGAACGACGGCTGTACGAGAGCCTCGCCCTGATGCTGGAAAACGCTCGCCCGGCCCTGCAACGGCTGATCGACGACCAGCAGGCGCAACGCCAGCTTCGCCAGCACAGCGGCAAACGCCTGATCGCCGAACTGCTGGTGGATTGCGCAGCGTGCCGGCGCAGCGTGGTGGCCAAACCGGACGAAGAAGCCGCCGCCGTGCGCGAGCTGCGCGACACCATTCGCCAACGCGAGCAACGCTGCGTCGAAGCACTGCTCAAGCTGTATGCCTTCCGTCGCGAAGACGCCAACGCCAGCGACCTGCCGTTACTGGACGGGCGCTGGGGCGATGACCTGTTCAACCCGGAAACCCTCAAGCAACTGGGCATTCGCCTGGGCGGCGGTGTTGTGGCGGGTGCCGCGGCCGGCGCCGGGATCGACCTCGCGGTCGGCGGCCTGACCCTCGGCGTCGCAGCGCTGGCCGGGGCCATCGCCGGTGGCGCGCTGGGCACGGCGCGCAGCTATGGTTCGCGGTTGCTGGGCAAACTCAAGGGGCAACAGGAACTGACCGTGGACGATGCGGTGTTGCGCCTGCTCGCCGTGCGGCAGAAGCAACTGCTGCAAGCGCTGGACAGCCGCGGGCATGCGGCGATGAACCGGATCAAACTGGACACCCCGCCTGACCAGACCTGGCGCGAAGGCAAACTGCCGGCTGCGCTGAGCAAGGCGCGGGCGCATCCGCAGTGGTCGTCGTTGAATCCGGGGGCCAGGTTGAGTCAGGCAGAGCGGTTGGAGCAGATTGAAGCGCTGGTGCAGGAGATCTGAGCCAGGCTGGAAGTCCCTATCGCTGGCACGCCAGCGATAGGGCCCTCAATCTCACCGCAGAATCAGCCCAATGGCCTTTGCCTTGAGCACCTCCAGGTCTATCACCGGCACCTCACTCAGCTTGGCCTCTTCATCCCACACCCGCATACGCAAACTCACCGCGCATAGCGGGTCCTGCTCGAACGCACCCGCCTCGGCCTCGCTCATCACCCCACCCTGAAACACCAGGGTTCGCCGGCTCGCTTCGCTCAAGCGCTGGTAATAACCCGGCTGGCGCAGCGTCAGGTAGCGCTTGGCCTCGACGTGATACTCCACCAGCCTGGCCATGCGCTCACCGAAGCCGCAGCGCCGCAGGTACTCGGCGCCGACCCGCTCGTGGCTGACCGCGCCGAAGCCGTCCATGTCGCCCTCGGCCCCGCCGCAGATATGCCCGATATCGTGGAAAAACGCCGCCAGCACCACCTCATCGTCGAAGCCCTCGGCCAAGGCAAGTTGCGCGGCCTGGGACATGTGCTCCAACTGCGACACCGGCTCACCGATGTAATCGGCGTCGCCATGCTGCTGATACAGGGCGAACACGGCGTCCACCACCTGCTCCGGCGATCTCACGACACCTCGCCCAGCAAGCGCGCCACATGCCGCTCGGCCAGCGCCGGGCCAACGCTCATGCCGACGCCGGTGTGCATCAGCGCCGCGCTGATCCCCGGCGCCACCGGCAGCAACGAGAACGGCCCCGGACCACCCGAGCCATAAACGCCCTGCCAGCGCTCGACCACTTCGATGCGCCCACCAAGGGTGTGCTCGGCCAGTTCGATCATCCAGTTGTCCACCTGCTCGGCGTTGAACGGCGAGGCATCGCTGCCGTAGGCGTGGGAGTCGCCGATGATCAGCTCACCGTGAGGCGTGGGGCTGATCAGCAGGTGGATGCCGTGCTCCAGCAGATGGGGACTGTGGGACTGAACCCGCTCGCGCAAGGCTGCCGCCTGCGGCAGGTCAGCGTAGGCACCGTAATGCAGGCAGCTCAGGCCGGTGAGCAACGAGTGTTGCAAGTCCAGCTGGAAGCGCGGACGGGCACGGAGCATCTGCAAGCGGCAGACCTGCGGTTGCAGCGCGGCCATCGGCTCGGCCAGCAGGGTCTGGTAGTCGTGACCGGAGCAGACCACGATCTGCCCGCCACTGAAGGTGCCGGCCGTGGTGCTCAGGCGACCCGGTTCGATATCCCGGACCAGGGTGGAAAAGTGGAACTCGACACCCATCTGCTCACGCAGCCAGGCCACCAGGGTCGGCAGGGCTTCGCGGGAATAGAGTTGCTGGTCTTCCAGACCATGCAGGGCTGCGCGGTGATGGCTGAAACGGCCGTCGTAGAGGGCGTTGAGTTCAGCGCCTTCGAGCAGGCGGGCCGGGTAGCCATATTCGACCGCGCGGCTTTCGCAGAAGGCTTCCAGCACATCGCGCTCTTGCGCGGTGCGCGCCAGCAGCAGCGAGCCGTTGCGCTTGAGGGCGAAGCCGGCGTGTTCGGCCCAGTGGGCCCAAAGTGGACGGCTGGCGCGGGCGAGGTCGAGCATCTGGCCCGGCGGCTGGCCGCTGACCAGCGCCTGGCCGAAGTTGCGCACCGAGGCGCCGAGCGGTGTGGCGCTGCGTTCGAAGACCTTCACCCGCAGGCCGCGACGAGCGGCGGCGTAGGCGTGGGAGAGGCCGAGGATGCCGGCGCCGACAATCAGGAAATCGGTCATGTAGAGTCCTTCATGTGTTGTTTGGGGCTGCCTTGCAGCCCTTCGCGACGGTTCGGCGCTCCGACAAGCTCGCTCCCACAAAGTCCGGCTCAGGTACCTGTGGGAGCGAGCTTGCTCGCGAAGGACCGCAAAGCGGTCCCCGCTTGTTACTGCTGGGCAACCTTCTCCGACTTGCCGTCATACCGCTTGCGCCACTCGCTCAGAATCTGGTCGCGGTTCTTCGAGGCCCAGGCGAAGTCGTTCTTGATCAGGCGCTGCTCGTAGTCCGCCGGCAGTTCGGTCTGCGGCTTGGCGATGCCCGGCTGAGCCAGCACGGCGAAGTTTTCCTTGTACAGCTCCATCGCCGCAGGGCTGGCGGAGAAGTCGGCCAGGCGCTTGGCCGCCGCTTCGTTCGGGGTGCCCTTGATCACGGCGGTAGCCTCGATCTCCCAGCCCAGGCCTTCTTTCGGCAGCACGATGTCCAGCGGCGCGCCCTGGCGCTTGAGCTGCACGGCCGGGTATTCGAAGGAGATGCCGATCGGGAACTCACCGGCGGCTGCCAGCTTGCACGGCTTGGAGCCGGAGTGAACGTACTGGCCGATGTTCTGGTGCAGGGCGTCCATGTAGGCCCAGCCCTGCGGCTCGCCGAAGGTCTGCAGCCAGGCGCTGACGTCGAGGAAGCCGGTGCCGGACGACGCCGGGTTCGGCATGACGATCTTGCCCTTGTACTCGGGCTTGGTCAGGTCCTGCCAGCTCACTGGCTTGCTCAGGCCCTGCTTCTCGGCTTCGACGGTGTTGAAGCAGATGGTCGCGGCCCATACGTCCATGCCCACCCAGGCCGGCGGGTTGGCTGGGTCACGGTAGTTGCCGCCGATCTTGGCCAGGTCCTTGGGTGCGTAGCTTTGCAGCATGCCTTGCTGATCGAGGATCGCCAGGCTCGATGCAGCCAGGCCCCACACGGCGTCGGCCTGCGGGCGGTCTTTCTCGGCCAGCAGCTTGGCGGTGATGATCCCGGTGGAATCACGCACCCACTTGATCTCGATGTCCGGGTTGGCCTTTTCGAACGCCTGCTTGTAGCTCTTGAGCTGTTCGGCTTCCAGCGCGGTGTAGACCGTCAGCGAGGTCTGCGCGGCGCTGGCCTGCAGGCTGAACGCGGAGAGGACGGCAGCGGCAAGAGCGAGTGGCTTGAACATGATGCGGTTCCTTTGAAGGGACGTTGGTCAGGTTGGGTTGGCGCAATCAATGGCCCGGCGCGCGCTGGCGCCAGGCCTGGGAACGGCTGAGCAGGCCACGGGAGGCCCAGGCCAGCAGCAGCGACACGGCCGCGCTGGTCAGCAGAATCAGGGTCGACATGGCGGCCGCGCCGCCGACGTTGCCGGCGTCGTCCATGTTCAGCACGGCGACAGCGGCGAGGATGGTGTCCGGGCTGTAGAGGAAGATCGCCGCCGACACCGTGGTCATCGCCGAGACGAACAGGTAGCGAATGATGTCCAGCAACGCCGGCAGACAGATCGGCACGGTGACCCGCATGAAGTGCCGGTACAGCGGCGCTTTCAGCGACAACGCGGCGGCTTCGAACTCGCCGTCGAGCTGGCGCAGGGCGGTGGTGGCGGTCATCTGCGCGGTGGTCAGGTAGTGAGCGACGGTGCACATCACCAGCAGCACCATGGTTCCGTACAGCACATGCAGCGGGTTGCCCGGCAGGTTGAAGAAGAAGACGTAGCCCAGGCCCAGCACCAGCCCCGGCACGGCCATCGGCACAAAGCTGAGCAGGCGCAGGATCAGGTTGAGGGCGCGCTGGCCGCGGGTCTTCTCCATCAGGTAGGCGCCGCTGAAGATCACCACGCTGCCGATCAGTGCAGTGCCGACCGCCATGGTCAGGCTGTTGCGGTAGGCCAGCCAGCCACCGCCAGCGGTTTCATCGAACTGGTAATGCTTGAGCGACAGCGACAGGTTGTAGGGCCAGAACTTCACCAGCGACGAGTACACCGCCATGCCCACCACCAGCAACAGAACGGCGCAGACCAGCAGGACAATGGCGAGGAAACAGGCATCGCGACGCCGCGACACAGCCGGTTCGAACACCTGGGCCCGGCCGCTCATGGCCTCACCCTGACGGCGGCGCAGCCAGGCATCGACGCCGAAGCTGAGCAGCGCCGGGATCAACAGCACCATGCCGATCAGTGCGCCGCGACCGAACTGCTGCTGTCCGACCACCGCCTTGTAGGCTTCCAGCGCCAGCACCTGATAATCGCCGCCGACCACGACGGGCACGCCGAAGTCGGTGATGGTCAGGGTGAACACCAGGCAGAACGCGGCGAACACGGCCTGACGGGTGGCCGGCCAGGTGATGCTGTGAAACGCCCGCCACGGCCCGGCGCCCATGCTGGACGCGGCGTCGAACAGGCGCGCATCGGCCAGCGACAAGGCCGACAGCAGAATCATCAGCGCATGCGGGAAGGTGTAGATCGCCTCGCCCAGCACGATGCCCCAGAAACCATAGATGTTGTCGCTGAGCAGCCCGCGCAGCAGCCCCTGGTTACCGAACAGATAGACCAGCGCGATGGCCGGCAACATCGACGGCGCCAGCAGCGGCAGCAGGGAAATCCCGCGCCACACGGCCTTGCCCGGAATCAGGGTGCGTTGCAGCGCGTAGGCGAACAGGTAAGCCAGCGGTACGACGATGGCCGCAACGCTGACGGAAACCTTGAGACTGTTGCCGAGCAGCCAGTGGAAGTTTTCGCTGGCGAACAGCGCGCGCGCTGCGACCAGGCCGCCGCCTTGCCCGGCGTCGCCGCTGAAGCCGCGCCAGAAGATCGCCAGCAGCGGCATCAGCACCGAAATGGCGAGAAAGATCAGCAGCAGCCATTTGCCGCCGACCACGAAGAGACGGTCACCGAACGCAACACCGCTGCGCGACCTGGCCTTCGCGTGAGCGATCGGCAGGACGATTGGCGCGGCCATCTCAGGCAAACACCTGGAGGCTGCGCGGCGGAAGCGCCACCCAGATGTCTTGCGAGCCCAGTTGCGGCATGGCTTCTGGCGCCACTTCGGCGAGCAGGGCATGACCGGGCAACTGGTGCAGCTCGAAACTCATGCGGCAGCGATTGCCGAGGAAGGTGATCTCGCGCAGGCGCGCCGGGAACAGGTTTTCTTCATGCACGATCGGGTTGACGCTGATCGCCTCGGGGCGGCAGAACAACCGACCGCTGCCGCTCGCCCGCGCGCCGGGCGCCAGACGCAGGTTGAGGCCGCCAACCTGGGCATGGCTGTCACTGCAGCGCTGGAACGGCAGCCAGTTGCCCTGGCCGATGAACTCGGCGACGAACGGCGTGGCCGGCTTGTCGTAGATTTCCTGGGCGGTGGCGTACTGCTCGACCTGACCGTTGTTCATCACGGCGATGCGGTCGGCCATCAACATGGCCTCGTCCTGGTTGTGGGTCACCATCAGGGTGGTAATGCCGAGTTGGCGTTGAAGTTGGCGCAGCTCAGTGCAGAGGTGTTCGCGGACCCGGGCGTCGAGCGCGGACATCGGCTCGTCCAGCAGCAACAGCGAAGGGGCCGGCGCCAAGGCACGAGCCAGGGCCACACGTTGTTGCTGGCCACCGGAAAGCTGGCCGGGGTATTTCTTCTCGCTGCCGGTCAGGCCCCCCAGTTCCAGCATCTGGCCGACGCGCTGGCGCACCTCATTGCGCCCAGCGCCCGCCAGGCCGTAGGCGATATTGGCTTCGACGGTGAGGTTGGGGAACAGCGCGTAGGACTGAAACAGGATGCCGTAGTCACGGGCTTGAGGCGGCAAGGTGGAGATATCACGCTCACCGATGCTCAGTTCGCCGCGGTCCTGGCGCTCGAGCCCGGCGATGCAGCGCAGCAGCGTGGTCTTGCCGCAGCCAGATGGGCCAAGCAGGCAGACCAGTTCGCCGGCGGCGACATCGAGAGAGACATCGTTCAACGCCGTGAACGCGCCGAAGCGCTTGTGGATACCGCGAACGCGCAACTGGGCGCCGGGATTTGCGAGCGTGTTGTTCATGACAGGACCTCACCGTACAGATGAGGGTCATGCTAGGGAGGGTTTAAGAAGGTTCTGTGGCGTTGGGGCAAAAGCTGGTGATAGTGGTATTGGCAGATTTTGTTTGGGGGCCTCAAGGGCAAAGAAGAATCAGGACTCCAGCGCCGACATCTCCTGCGCCAATCCCAGAAACGCCGCCGGCAACCGCGCCTGACGCCGCTCCTTCAAGCAATACAGATACTCATGCATCACCGGCGCCCCTTCCAGGCAGATCACCCGCAACTCCGGGTTATGCGGCACTTCATGCCGGGCAATGATGCTGATGCCGATATTCCGGAGCACCGCTTCGCGAATCGACTCGCGGCTGCCAATCTCCAGCAAGGCGCCCGGTTTGACGCCGGCATCCTCCAGCATCTGCTCGGTCAGTTTGCGGGTCGTCGAGCCCTGCTCGCGCATCAACAGGCAATGCCCGGCCAGCGCCGCCAGCGGGATCGAATCGCGCGACGCCAGCGGATGGCTGCGGTGCACCGCCACCACCAGCGGATCGGTGCCCAGTATCCGCCGCACCAGCCGGGTGTCTTCCAGCAACTGCGAGGACGCCGCCACATCCACCCGGTAATCCTCCAGCAGCTCCAGCACTTGCTGGGAGTTGCCGATTTCCACCGACACCTCCACCTGCGGCAGACGTTCGCGGAAGATCTTCACCAGATCAAGGATGTAGTACGGCGCCGTCGCCGCCACCCGTAATGCGCCCTGCCCCAGCCCGCTGTTGCGCAGGAAGAACTCGATATCGGCCTCTTGCTGCAACAGCACCTTGACCATCGGCAGCAGCCGCGCGCCGTCTTCGCTCAGCGCCAGGCGTCGGCCACCACGGTAGAACAGCTCGACGCCGTAGCTGCTTTCCAGGTTGCGGATCTGCGTGGTGACGGTGGGCTGGCTGAGCCCGAGCTTCTTCGCGGCAAGGGTGATGCTGCCCAGGCGGGCCACCATGAAAAACGCCTTCAGCTCGGAACTCAACATACAACCTCTTACTTTCTCAACAGCCGGAGCCCGTTGAAGACCACCAGCAGGCTGACGCCCATGTCCGCGAACACTGCCATCCACATGGTGGCCATGCCAGCGAAGGTGATCGCCAGGAAGATCGCCTTGATCCCCAGGGCCAGAACGATGTTCTGCACCAAGATCGCCGCGCTTTGCCGCGAGAGCCTGACGAAGGCCGGGATTTTCCGCAAGTCGTCGTCCATCAGCGCGACGTCGGCGGTCTCGATGGCGGTGTCAGTGCCGGCTGCGGCCATGGCAAAACCGATTTCGGCGCGAGCCAGCGCCGGGGCGTCGTTGATACCGTCGCCGACCATGCCGACCCGGTGCCCCTTGCCATACAGTTCTTCGATGGCCGCCAGCTTGTCCGCCGGCAGCAGGTTGCCGCGGGCTTCGTCGATACCGACCTGGGCGGCAATCGCATCGGCGGTGTGCGGGTTGTCGCCGGTCAGCATGACGGTGCGGATGCCCAGCTCATGCAGTTCGGCGATGGCCTCGCGGCTGCTCTGCTTGACCGTGTCGGCCACGGCAAACAGCGCCAGCGGGCCGGAGCTGTCGAGCAGCAACACCACGGTCTTGCCCTGGCGCTCCAGGGCGTCGAGTTTTTCTTCCAGTTGCGGCGAGCACAGTCCCAGTTCTTCAACCAACCGGTGGTTACCCAGGTGATAGCTCACGCCACCGACCTCACCGCTGACGCCACGCCCCATCAGGGCCTGGAAGTTATCCACAGACTCCAGCGCCAACGCGTTTTCCTCAGCGTGCCGGGCAATGGCCATGGACACCGGGTGATCGGAACGGGAGGCGAGGCTGGCGGCGATGCGCTGGGCGCGGTCTTCGAACAGGGTGTCGAGCACCTGCATGTCGGTCTGCACCGGCTTGCCGTGGGTCAGGGTGCCGGTCTTGTCGAGGGCGAGGAAGTCCAGCTTGCGCCCACCCTCCAGATACACGCCGCCCTTGATCAGAATGCCTTTGCGCGCCGCGGCGGCAAGGCCGCTGACGATGGTCACCGGCGTGGAAATCACCAGTGCACATGGGCAGGCCACCACCAGCAGCACCAGGGCGCGGTAGATCCAGTCGAACCAGGCGCCGGCCATGAACAATGGCGGAATCACCGCCACCGCCAGAGCAAAGGCGAAGACCGCCGGCGTGTAGATGCGCGAGAACTGATCGACGAAGCGTTGAGTCGGCGCCCGTGCGCCCTGGGCTTCTTCCACGGCGTGGATGATCCGGGCCAGGGTCGATTGCCCGGCGGCGGCGGTGACGCGGTATTCCAGTTCGCCGGACTGGTTGATGGTGCCGGCGAAAACCTTGTCCCCCGGGCCTTTTTCCACCGGCAGGCTTTCACCGGTGATGGGCGCCTGGTCAATCGTGGACTGTCCGCTCAATACCTCGCCATCCAGCCCGACCCGCTCACCCGGCCGCAAACGCACCCGAGCGCCCAGGGCCACCTGCGCCACCTCGACTTCCCGCCACTGGCCATCGGCCTGCTGCACCGTGGCCACGTCGGGGGTCAATTGCATCAAGCCGCCGATGGCGTTGCGTGCACGGTCCAGCGAGCGGGCTTCGATCACTTCGGCGAGGGTGAACAGCACCATCACCATGGCCGCTTCCGGCCATTGACCGATCAGCACAGCGCCGGTCACGGCGATGCTCATCAGCGCGTTGATATTGAGGTTGCGGTTTTTCAGGGCGATCCAGCCCTTCTTGTAGGTGCCCAGACCACAGCCGAGGATGGCCACCAGCGCGAGCGCAGCCACCGCCCATTCCGGCGCGGCATTGGTGAAGTGGACGACTTCCGCAGCCAGCGCAGCAACGCCGGACAACGCCAGCGGCCACCAGGCCTTCTTCGCCGGGGCCGGTGCGGCTTCGCTGGTATTGGCGATCATTGGCTCGGCGTGCATGCCGAGCGAGGCGATGGCCTGCTCGATGGCCTGGGTGTCGGCGAACGTGTGGCGCACGCCGAGGACGCGGTTGATCAGGTTGAATTCAAGCTGCTCGACGCCGTCGAGCTTGCCCAGCTTGTTCTGGATCAGCGTCTGCTCGGTCGGGCAGTCCATGGCCTCGATGCGGAAACGACTGAGCCGGGCGTCAGCACTGGCGCTTTCGCGCAACTGAATCAGCGCCGGAGCTTCAGAAGAGCCGGAGCAGCAACCGTGGGCATGCGCGGCCGGTTTGGGCGCGCAGCAACTGTGCTTATGCTCATGCGCATGATCGTGCTGGCTATGGTCGTGATCGTGTGGCTTTTTGAGTGAATCTGAGCTGACAGGCTGATTCATGAAGGTTTGTCCCTAAATGTCCTGTTGCCAAGTGAACACCCTGTAGCCACTATAGGGTCAAGCAACCTGTCGAGGTATTTGCAGATGAAGATCGGCGAACTGGCCAAGGCCACCGACTGCGCGGTGGAAACCATCCGTTACTACGAGCGTGAAAACCTGCTGCCGGAACCGGCGCGCAGCGACGGCAACTACCGGGTCTACACCCAGGCCCATGTCGAGCGGCTGACCTTCATCCGCAACTGCCGGACGCTGGACATGACCCTCGAAGAAATCCGCAGCCTGCTGCGACTGCGGGACAGCCCGCAGGACCAATGCGGGAGCGTCAACGCGCTGATCGACGAGCATATCGACCATGTACAGGCGCGGATCGACGGATTGATGGCGTTGCAGGAGCAGTTGGTAGAACTGCGTCGGCGCTGTCAGGCCGAAGGCGAGCATTGCGCGATTCTGGAAAGGCTGGAGGTGAATGGGGCGGTTTCAGTGCCGGAGACGGAGCATTCGCATGTGGGAAGAAGCCACGGGCATTGAGGCTGGCCACGAACCCAGTTGGAGCTGGCAAGCCAGCTCCAACTGCGGCAGTGTTAAACCGCCATCGGCGCCGTCAGCGGCGGATGGTGCTCATACCCTTCCAGGCTGAAGTCGCTCGGTTCGATCTTCTCCAGCCACTCCGGCTCGTAGACACCGGTCTTGGCGAACTCCGGCACGCGGTCACTGATCACCAGCTTCGGCGCTGCCAGCGGCTCGCGGCGCATCTGCTCGTTGAGCATGTCCAGGTGGTTCTCGTAGACGTGCGCGTCACCGATGAAATAGGTGAACCAGCGCGGCGTGTAGCCGGTCAGGCGACCCACCAGCGACAGCAGCGCAGCGCCTTCGGTAAGGTTGAACGGCGTGCCCAATAGCTTCACCCCCCACCTTTACTGCACATTACGCTGACTTGTAATGCCTTCCAAGCAACTTGGTATATGTGCATTATAGCTTTTGCACATTACCTGCGCAACCCCTAATGCTGGATAAACCACCAGTTTTTTTAAGTCCCGCCCGCAGTTCCCTTTCTCCTGAAGCCCCCGAAATACGGGGCCTGCAGCCAAGAAGTTGACTCACCCTGGCAATGTGCTATCCATAATGTCGGGGGAATCTATCTCCCCAGACTAAGCTCCAGCGCTTCCGCAGACGCTAAGGCGCAATAAAGCAGGGAGAGTCGATGCGCCTAGATCAGATGCCATACCACTCAATGCCCACCCTGGCCGTCCTTCCGTTCCGGCAATTCAGCATCGGATGGACATGGCAGTTGCGGGCACTCAAGCTCTTCCCCGAGTCTCAGCTGTCCTGGAAGCGCTACTCCTACGATAACGGCAGTGGCCATGCGAGGGCGGCTGTTTTCACCTCCTACGAGGAGGCCATAGAAGCTGCGGACGAATTCAACAGCCGAACCAGTGAACTGGTAGCTCAGGCGGTACCGGATCCTGTGCTTCAGAGCTCGACCGCCCTAAAAGTCGAGAAGGCCCTGACAGCAGCGCGTCGCATCCACGCAGAAGAAGAGCTCATGGAGCGCGAAGCAATCAAGCGAAACGCCCATTTGCCCCGTCCCAACATGCAGGAGCTGGAACTGCACAATACGATGGAAAGCTTGCGACAACCCCTCTACCAGGAGCTTGAGCGCGCTCCTTACCTGGAGATAGTTGCCATCCCGAGATTCAACATGTGCCTTCGTCGTACCGAAGACCAGACGTGGGAACAGATCGGAGCCTTGTCTCCCAAACGCTCGCAGATTTGCCTGCGAGAGGTGACAGCCAAAGGATTCGGTCTTTCGGGAGCAGATCACTGGGGGAGAACGAAAGCACAGATTCGGGCACTGCTTCTTCCCAGGGCCAATCAGCTGCTGCAGTTAGCGAGCGTCAAGCAAATGCTTGCCGAGGCGAGGATGCGCGGCCAGAGAGTAGTGGTCTGCGGTGGCTTCGTGTTCTGGTATGAGGACGACGGGGTGCCACGGTGGGTGCTGAAAAACACGGGTGGCGAGTCCAGCAGCGATGAAGGAAACACCTTGTGGTACGAGGGAACGATCTTATCCAAGAACCATGGCCGGATCGTCGTGCTTCCCTATATCAAGGAGAACGGGGAAAAGGTTCAAGGGCACACGAAGAACGCACCGCACGATGGAAAGGCGCTACCTCGCCATCGAGATCAGTACGTCACCCTACCTTTTGAGATCCTGGACGGCGACCTCATGATCGGACTATTTGGTGAGCTCCACTATGAGTAATGCACCGACTAATCGGACATCCCTTCCATGTAAGGACAGCAGATGATCACGAAGATCAAAATCCAGGGCTATCGGATCTACGGCGACTTCACGCTGCTGCCCAACAGGGATCTCAACATCCTTGTGGGCGGTAATGACGCGGGGAAGTCGACCCTGATGGAGGCAATTGGTCTCGCGCTCAACGGGCGTATCGGTGGTCGCTCCGCTCAGGAGGAGTTGAACCCCTATTGGTTCAACAAAGAGCTGGTTAATCAATTTCTAGATAATTGCGATTGGGATGAAAACCCAGCTCTACCAGAAATTCTGATTGAGCTTTTCCTCGAAAATCGGCCAGAGCTGCAATTCCTCTGTGGCGCGATCAATAGCGACAGGAAGACAAATGCCTGCCCTGGCATCTCATTCAAGGTCATTCCCAACCCTGAATATGACGAGGAACTTACCCAGTGGCGTATCAACCCCAGCGCGCTGATCCCCGTCGAGTACTACAAGATTGAATGGCGTACCTTTGGGGATGAAGTACTGACTAGGCGCCCCCGGCAGCTAGCCGTAGCGACTATCGATTCCCGTACCGTCCGCTCGACCTCGGGCGTCGACTACCACCTGCGCCAAATCCTAAGTGACCACTTGGAGCCGGGCGAGAAAGCCAAGATATCCCAGCATTACCGCGAGATCAAAGAGTCCATGACCTCTAACTCCCTGGGTGGCGTGAATGATCGCCTCAAGGATATTCGAGCGCCACTGGATAACCAGGTGATGGCCCTGGCCATGGATCAAAGCGCTCAATCCTCCTGGGAGGGGTCGGTCACACCACATGTGGATCATGTGCCTTTCGCGCTGGCAGGCCAAGGGCAGCAAGCCTCAATCAAGATTTCGCTGGCCATGCAGCGCCTGTCCGAGCACACCAGCATCGTGATGATCGAAGAGCCAGAAAACCATCTGTCGCATACGAGTTTGACCACGCTGCTGTCGCGCATCGAGGAAGCTGCAGGCGAGCGTCAGCTGTTCATCTCGACTCACAGTGCCTATGTGCTAAATCGGCTCGGCCTGAGCTCCTTGCTCCTCCTGCATCGCGGCAAGGCATCTCACATCGAGACGCTTGATCCGGACACCGTCGGCTATTTCCAAAAGCTGCCAGGCTTCGACACGTTGCGTATGGTACTGGCTCACAAGCTCGTCCTGGTGGAAGGCCCCTCGGACGAGATCTTGTTTGAGCGCTTCTTCAAAGACCTCTACGGTAAGCACCCGATGGAGCTGGGGATTGATGTGATGAGCATGCACGGACTGACATTGAAGCGCTGCCTGGAACTGTGTACTGCCATCGATCGCCCAGTTGCAGTGCTTCGAGACAACGACGGGGAAGACCCAGAAACCCTTAAGGAAACTGTCAGCGAACTGCTCGAAACAGGAAAGCGCGAACTCTTTATTGGTGCAAAGGAAGCGGGCAGGACATTGGAACCACAATTGAGGGCGTGCAACAGCGAAGAGTCTCTGCGCAATATTCTTGGGGCCACTGATAGGGCCAGCCTTGAGAAATGGATGTCGAGAGAAAAAACGGAAGCAGCACTTCTCATCGCCAAATCCAAGGAGACGGTCACACCGCCACCATATATGGCTGCGGCTGCGGCGTTCATTCATGGCTAAAAACTACCTGACCCTGGCAGTTGCGGGTGCTCGCAAGACTCAAGGCCTGGTGGAGCATTGCAAAGCATTAGCAGCCGATCGCAAAGTTCTGCTCATCACCTTCGCCCAGGCCAATCAGATCGAGTTGCGCGAGCGCGTAAGGCGGTATGCCGGAGACCGACCCGGCTTGGAAGTCTCTGGCTGGTTCAGCTTTTTGCTGCGTCATTTCGTCAAACCCTTCGTCCCATTCGCCTTCCCCGGCAAGCGCTGCAGGGGCTTCAATTTCGAAGGTGATCCAGGACGATATGCCAGCGGTGAGAATCGATTTTTCGATTCGTCGGACAGTGTGTATGCGAAGGAATTAGCACGCTTGGCCCACCAACTGATTGGCCAAAGCGGCGGGGCCTTGATTCAACGCCTCGAATGCCTTTACGACGAAATACTCATCGACGAGGTTCAGGATCTTTCAGGTTACGACTGGGACATCCTGGAGGCGCTGTTCGGCACACGCATTGAGATACGGCTCGTCGGGGACGTCCGGCAGGCAGTCTTGTCCACCAATCCTCGTGGTCAAATGAAGAAGGCCTTTGCCTACTCGAAATCCATTGCATGGTTCAAAAAACAGCAGAAAGCAGGCCGCCTGGAAATCAACTACAGCTCTGTCACATGGAGGTGCTGCCAGACAATAGCTACCTTTTCCGACACCATCTTCGAGGCAATCTGGGAGTTTCCGGAAACGACCTCACAGAATCACGCGATCACACCCCACGACGGCGTTTTCCTCGTGAGAAAGACTCACGTCCGTCAGTACGTTGAGACATTCCAACCCCAGTGCCTGCGCAACAGCATTCGCTCGGGGACGGAGTTCGACCTCAACTACATGAACTTTGGGGTATCCAAAGGGCAGACCTTCAACCGCGTGCTGATTTATCCAACCGAACCTATCGGCAAGTTCATCAGCAAAGGGGAGTATCTCCTGCCCCTCTCCGCAGCCGATTTCTATGTGGCGGTCACACGGGCCGAGCAAAGCGTGGCGATTGTCTTGGATAAGCCAGGGGCCTCACAGATCCCCTATTGGCATCCAACTGTCGCCGCTGAGTAATTGCATGGACTTGACCACCCATTTGCATTCGACTTGACCAGTCGCTTGCGTCGGATTTGACCAGCCCGCTGGCCGACCCTGATCGGCCATTAGCTGCCATACGTGACTACCAGCAATCGACCCAAAACAGTCATTTTTTTGCAGGATGTCAGGCAAAAATTTTTCGTCACGCAGAAAAAACAAGGCCGCATTTGCGGCCTTGTTTTTATGGGGTTATTCGTGGGAATGTCCGTGCTCAGCTTTGTCGGAGGTTTCTACTTTCTCACCACCACCGCATGCCGTCATCAGGCCGAAGAAGCAGATCAGGAGCATAGAACGAACCAGAGTGGTTGGGGTTTTCATGGAAGGACTCTTCAAAAGTTGATAAATGGTCTGGGGGCAGGCTGAACGGTGAATTTTCGGCAGTAGGACAGCCATCGCTGTTTCGAATTACTGTTTGACGCTCAAGTAATCGCCGGTTGTTTTCAGTGCGATGGTCACGTCGCTGTTGCTGCGATTACGCCAAAACCAACCATGGGTGCCGTCAAAAATGGCGGTAAATTCACCCTTGTCACTTTTGACCTGCTTGCCCTTGCTGTAGCTGTGGAAGTAACCCTTCTCACCGTTGTAAGGTTCGCCATGGGTATCGAAGTTCACAGGCCCGCCAACCGCAGTCCATTCGTAGCTAACAGACTTGCCATTCAAGACTTCGAGCTTTATTTCCGTCCCTTCACCTGGCTTGAGCGTGACGCTCATTTGATTAGTCTTCAAAGCTGAAGTGGGTGTGGGCGCCGGCTGAGTAACAGGTTTCGCAATAGGCTGGACTTGCGCAACCTGCGGAGCTGGAGCTGGAGCTGGAGTAGCAGCTTGCGGTGGCGCGGCATCCGCCAAAGCTTCCTGAGCAAGGATGATCTTCAATTCGCCCATTTGGGTCAGTCCCAGTGCTCGGCCCACACCCGTTGGATCGACGGCATATTCCGAAGGCATAACCACTGTCACCAGCAGGCCGACCGCAGTCAGCAGGGCAATAACAGTGGAGCGCACCAGTTTGCGAGTGCTTGGCAATTCATTAACAGTCGGAAGCGGAGTATTAAACATGGTCAGAATTCCTTACACGGAGACAAACAGGCCGGTGATCTGGTAACCCATCAGCAGGAAACCGGCACTCATCATGGCGACGTTGGCGGTATAGGCGTGGCGCCAGAAACTGCCGGTGCGCCGCCAATAACCCATCAAAATGAGAATCGCGCTGAGGGCCAGCAACTGGCCAATCTCAACACCGACGTTGAAGGCGATGAGGTTCGGAATCAGGCCATCAGGCGAGATCTCGTACTCCTGGATCTTCGTCGCCAGACCAAAACCGTGGAGCAAGCCGAAGATCAGCGTGGCCACCTTGGTGTTGGGTTGGAAACCGAGCCAGCGCTGGAATGCGCCCAAGTTGTCGAGCGCCTTGTACACCACCGAGAAGCCGATGATGGCGTCGATGATGTACGAGCTGATGCTGACCTCTGTAAGTACGCCAAGCAGCAGCGTGACCGAATGGCCTACAGCGAACAGCGTGACATACAGCCCCACGTCTTTCAGGCGATAGAGGAAGAAGATCACCCCGAACAAAAACAGCAGGTGGTCGTATCCGGTCATCATGTGCTTGGCGCCCATGTAGATGAAGGGCAGCAACATGACGCCGGAGCTTTCCTGGATGAAGCCTTTGTCACCTTCCGCTACGGCGTGAGCCATCGCCTCGGGCATTCCCAGGAAAAGTGCAGCGACAAGTAAAAACAACAGCAATACGGGGCGGTGCAAAGGCGTAGTAAACGCGCCGGCGCCGCTCATCGAGTACGGATGCATAGATCAATCCTACGTTGCAGAGATCGAAGGCCGCAGTGCGGCCAAGGTCAAGATGCGAACGAAGGACGGGGTGGACGCTCGATCAAGAATATCGGCGGCAGGGGAACAGAGTGTCGAAGCGCATCGACCCGGATGGATAGCATTGGGGATGTCGCCAGCATCAACGCCGCTGTGAGTTGCGGTGTTTCGTGCTGGTGATCAGGGGTCAATGGCGAATGGTAGTGATCTGAAAGACTCGAATAGCTGGATGAAGCCTCTTCGCCGTGGGAGTGATGGGCGTCTTGCGTGATCTCCCAGGCTGGCTGTTTCGACGCCACTGATAACGAATAGGTATGCCCGGCCCAAGCCACTAACATGGCGAGAGCCAGCGCGATTACCACCGTAGTTGTCAGTGTTCTGCTGAACATGGCGTTAGGGTTTCAACTCGGTTTATAGGGCTTTTACGCGTTTGACCACATCCCCCTAGGGGGGATAGGATGCCAGCGTAATTCATTGAGGCCTGAGGCTCAAGTCATGAGTGAGCACGAACACGAACACAGCCATCCCCACACCCACCAAAGTCATGAGGCGATCATCAAACGTCTCAAACGGGCGGATGGGCATTTACGCGGCATCATCACCATGATCGAAGAGGGTCGTGAGTGCGTGGACATCGCCCAGCAGCTGCATGCGGTTGAAAAAGCAGTGTGCCAGGCCAAACGTACGCTCATCCAGGATCACATTGATCACTGCCTGGAGGACACCGTTTCGGCGCTAGGCAATGGCGAACGCGCACCACTGGAAGCTTTCAAGCAAATCACCAAGTACCTCTAGGTCTGTCATGCCCAATTTTGCTGAACTGCTGCAACAAGGCGGGGCTCACGCCTGGCTGTATTTCCCGAGCGCGATCCTGCTCGGCGCCTTGCATGGCCTGGAGCCGGGACATTCCAAAACCATGATGGCGGCCTTCATCGTGGCCATCCGAGGCTCGGTCAAACAGGCTGTTTTGTTAGGTTTGGCCGCGACGTTGTCGCATACCGCAGTGGTGTGGTTGGTCGCCATCGGCGGCATGTACCT
This sequence comes from Pseudomonas sp. Marseille-P9899, assembly GCF_903166565.1. Lineage (NCBI taxonomy): Bacteria > Pseudomonadati > Pseudomonadota > Gammaproteobacteria > Pseudomonadales > Pseudomonadaceae > Pseudomonas > Pseudomonas sp. Marseille-P9899. Next base: position 329,151 of record NZ_CAESCG010000004.1, on the reverse strand, counting down.
GGGCAAAGGCCTGGATGCGCAAACCACTGAGCCGTACTTCCAGCTTGCCTCTTCTGCACTGATTATCGTGATTGCGCTATGGATGCTCTGGCGTACTTGGCGCGGCGAGCAGATGTTCAAGTTCGAGCAAGGTGATGATCATCACCACGGCGAGCACGACCATGGTCATCATGATGAGACCCATCGAATCGATACCGGCCATGGCCGCATTGAGCTGTCGATCTTCGAGGAAGGCATGCCACCGCACTGGCGCCTGAAGACACTGACCGGGCACGCTTGGGCTGCCTCAGATGTTCGCCTGATGACTACTCGTCCGGACGGTAGCAGCCAATCGTTCTCTTTCGTTGAGCGCGACGGCTTCCTGGAGTCGAAGGTCGATATTCCGGAACCACATGAGTTCAGTGCTCGCTTGAGTCTTGGGCATGCAGGTCACTCCCATGATTACGATCTCCAGTATCAGGAACACGATCACGGGCATGCTCATTCCGAATTGGAAGGCTTAGAGTTGTCGATTGATGGCTACCAGGATGCGCATGAACGTGCGCATGCCAACGATATCCGCAAGCGCTTCACCAATCGCGAGGTCACCACGGGCCAGATCGTTATGTTCGGCCTGACTGGGGGTCTGATTCCTTGTCCGGCAGCCATTACCGTTCTGTTGCTATGTCTTCAGGTTAAAGAAGTCGCGCTGGGAGGCATGCTTGTCCTGTGTTTCAGCATAGGATTGGCGCTCACCTTGGTCACTGTCGGTGCTGCTGCGGCAATTGGTGCTAAGCAGGCCTCCAACCGTTGGCCTTGGCTGGGCACCGTGGCTCGTCGTGCTCCGTACCTGTCCAGCGTGCTGATCATTGGTGTTGGTCTGTACGTGGGCTTCCATGGCTGGATCGGCCTGAACGCTTGAGGCAAGTCTTTCGTGTTTGAACTCACGAGCTACATTGGTCTGTTCGTGGCGGCATTCGGTGCCGCGACGTTATTGCCGATGCAGTCTGAAGCCGTGCTGGTCGGGATGTTGCTCTCCGACCGGTACGTTGTTTCTTCGCTATTGGCAGTCGCCACTGTTGGCAACGTGCTTGGCTCCGCTCTGAACTGGCTTCTGGGCCGTTCCGTTGAGCGATTCCGCCACAAGCGCTGGTTCCCCGTGAGCGAGAGCAAGTTAGAAAAGGCCCAGCAGTCGTATCTGCGCTACGGGCGCTGGTCACTGTTGTTGAGCTGGGTGCCCATCATTGGCGACCCGCTGACAGTCGTCGCCGGAGTCATGCGCGAGCCACTCTGGAGTTTCCTGCTGATTGTCACCCTGGCCAAGGGCCTGCGTTATCTCGTGCTGACCGCCGTCACGCTGGGGTGGGCATGACGATGCCTACTGTCCCGCTTTCCCCACTCAAGAGCCGAAGCAATAGCCTGGATCTGATCAAGTGGCTAGCGATGTTGACCATGGTTATCGATCACTTGCGGTTGGTGTGGCCGGAGTTGAGCAACCTGTTCATTCCGGGGAGACTTTCCTTTCCGTTGTTCTGTGTCGCCATTGCGGCCAACGTGGCGCGCTCCAAACGGGGCGAGTTGTTGACGGCGGCGAATGGTCGATACCTTGCCTTGATGCTGGTGTTCGCCGCCATTTCAGAAGTGCCGTATCGCTACATCAGTTCTTCGGGGTCATTCAACGTGTTGGTGACGCTGGCATTGGGACTGGTGATTGCCTGGGGATGGCAGCATCGCACCCTGTTGAGCAGTGCTATGGCGTTATTGGCCGCCGCGATTGCCTACGTGCTGGATGATCCACTGATGTACGGCTTCTACGGTGCGCTTGTTCCAGCGGCTGTCTTAATAGCAATCAAAGGCCCTGGTGTTCTTTGGCTGCTGCCTGCGGCTCTATGCTTGATGAGCAATACGCGAAGTAGCATCGTAACCAAGGCGCTGGACTTGGAGGTCTATTCATTGGTGGCTTTGAGCACCGCGTTCGCGGCGCCGCTGATCGGACTCTGGCTACTGCGTCAGACCTTCACCTTCAAGGTCTGGCCGGTGCGGCAATGGGGATATTGGTTCTATCCGGGCCACCTTGCCGCTTTGCAAGCGCTACGGTTGCTTGGCTGAATACCGGTCACCAGCTTTAGCAAATCTTAGGAATTCGCGATCACCTATTGGGCCATCGGCGATGCTGATCATCGATCACGTATGGGTGTTCGTGATCCACACCGTCCTGGCCGTCGATGTGCGCGTGATCGCCCGGCAGATTCTCATGGGTGTGTTTGATCGACTCCTGATCATGAGCTGGGCGCCAGATCACGATGCTGACCAGTAGTGCACTGCCTGCCACCACGGCGAGGCCAACAAACGACGCCGTGAGGCTGATGTTGGCTCCCAGCCATCCCGCCAGTGGATAAGTAATCAACCAGCAAGCATGGGACAGCGCAAATTGGGCGGCAAACAACGCCGGGCGATCTTCGGCATGTGCCGAGCGACGCAACAGGCGACCGCTCGGAGTCTGGGCCAGCGAATAGCCCACCCCGAGCACCATCCACAACGGCAGCAGGAAGTTGTAGGTGGTCAGGTTGATGCCGACGGCCAAGCCTACGACCAGTATTCCTCCGCCAAACAACATGGCCGTTCGGTCTTTGATGTTTTTCAGCAGGCGAGGCAAGACCAGGGCCGAGATCATGGAACCACCACCAAACGCAGCCAGCGCCAATGCCGTTGAGCTTTGGGGCAGAGCGAAGCGCGACTGAACCAGAACCACGGTGTTGACGATGACCATTGCACTGGCAGCCGCTACCGTCAGGTTGAGAGCCAGCAGCCCTCGCAGGCGGGGCGTCGCTAGGAATATGCGCATGCCACGGGTGGTTCGTTCATAGATGCTGCGTCGTGGTACTTGCTTCGCCTTTGGCAACAACACCGTGGCGACTAGGGCGGCAGAAGCGAGGAAGCCGATGACCGTGCCGGCGAAAAGGTTGTGGAAGCTGATCACCGTCAGGAGCGCGGCAGCGAGCATCGGGCTCGCGACGCTTTCGAGATCGTAGGCCAGGCGCGATAACGACAGCGCACGCGTGTAGTCGTCTTCATCCGGCAGGATGTCTGGAATGGTCGCTTGGAACGTTGGAGTGAACGCTGCCGATGCGGACTGAAGGACGAAAATCAGTACGTAGATTTGCCAAACCTCAGTCACAAACGGGAGAGCCAGCGCGACCACGGCCCGCACCAGATCCAGAGAGACCAGCATGGCTCGGCGAGGCAGGCGCTCTGCAAAAGCCGCTGCAATGGGCGCAACGCCAATGTAGGCGGTCATTTTGATCGCCAACGCCGTGCCGAGAACGGCACCTGCTTGGGCGCCTGCTAGATCGAACGCCAGTAAACCGAGCGCGACGGTGGCAAGGCCAGTCCCTACGAGTGCAATCACTTGAGCCAGGAAAAGATGGCGATAGGTTCGGTTGGCTAGGATTTTCAGCATGAGAAATCTCAAAAGGAAACGCGTGCGCCTATCTAGTCACTGAGATTTCCCGAAGATAGAAGAACTACGAGTTCTCGTTTTCAGATGATTTTGTATCCCCCCTAGGGGGATATGAATTCATCCTAAACCAGAGCCAGAAGTAGCTCAAGAAATAAGCATTCGACCTTTGATCGAGTCCCCGGAGAAGTAGCTTGCTCAGTGAAGGCACTTAGCCATACGCTGCCGGGCGTGAGACCTCTCACGGATATAAAATATGAGCAAGGAGCAAGCCCTGATGAAACTGTCCGCCATTTTGATCGCCGCTTTACTTTCGATTACGTCCGTTGCTGCCTTCGCGCACAGCGGCGGTACTGATTCAAAAGGTTGCCATCGCAACCATAAAACCAACGACTACCACTGCCATTAAATGGCAAAAGCCCAGCGTCAGGCTGGGCATTGGTGTGAGCTGGTCACTTCAGATCTGAAGGGGCCTGGGTGTCTGACGGACGCTGTTTAATCCGCTCGTGATAGCTAGCGCAGCAGATGTACTGCCAGACCAGCGAGCGCACAGGCCATCAGTACCTGAATGACGCCGCGCTTGAAGCGGAACAATGCTATTGCCGCTGCGATGGCGATTACTGCAGAGGGCCAGTCGAGGTTGCCGCTGAAGCCTTTCGGCCAAAGCACGTGATACCCGAAGAAGCACGCCAGATTGAGGATCACCCCAACTACGGCGGCGGTGATGGCGGTAAGCGGTGCAGTGAACTTGAGTTCGTTGTGGGTCGACTCAACCAGAGGGCCACCCGCAAGGATGAACAGGAACGAGGGCAAAAAGGTGAACCAGGTCACCAGGGCAGCTGCGACAGCTCCGGCCAGAAACAGCTGATCAGCCCCGAACACTTGCGAGACATAGGCCCCGACGAAGCCGACGAAAGCCACCACCATGATCAGCGGCCCAGGCGTGGTTTCCCCCAGCGCAAGGCCGTCGATCATCTGTGTCGGGGTTAACCAGCCATAGTGACCGACTGCGCCTTGATAGACATACGGCAGTACGGCATAAGCACCGCCAAAGGTCAGCAATGCAGCTTTGGTAAAGAACCAGCTCATCTGGGTCAGGGTTCCTTCCCACCCAAAGAGCGCGGTCAAAACACCCATCGGCAAAGCCCATAGCACGGCACCAATCAGTGCGAGTGAGGCCAATTTCAACCAGCTGAAGCGGGCATGTTCCGGGGACGGCGTGTCGTCATCGATTAAGGCCGGGCCGAAGGATTTTTTGGCGGCGCTATGGCCACCGGCTCTGAACTTCTCAGGTGCCAGTCGCCCGCCGAAATAGCCAATCAATGCTGCCCCTAAGACGATCAGCGGGAACGGAACATTGAATGCAAAGATCGCAGTAAATGAAGCCGCCGCTATCGCCCACAGCCAATTATTCTTCAATGCCCGAGAGCCGATCCTATGTGCCGCCTGCACCACGATGGCCGTCACGGCGGGCTTGATGCCGTAGAAGAGTCCGGCTACCACGGGTACTTCGCCGAACGCGATGTACATCCACGACAGCGCGATCAGGATGAATAGTGAGGGCAGCACAAACAGCGTGCCGGCGATCACGCCTCCCCACGTTCGATGCATCAGCCAACCAATGTAAGTCGCCAGTTGCTGAGCCTCGGGCCCTGGCAACAACATGCAGTAATTGAGGGCATGCAGAAATCTGCGTTCTGAAATCCAGCGTCGCCGCTCCACCAACTCCTGATGCATGATCGAGATCTGGCCCGCAGGCCCGCCGAAGCTAATGAAACCGAGCTTCAACCAGAACCAGAACGCCTCACGCAGACTAATTTCTTCAGGCCTCGACGGATCCGCTTCAATCTCTGGTGCAATAACTTTACTCATTGGGCTGCTCCTCTTTCACAAAACCGGCGAGCAGACCGTCGAAAATGGCACACGCGGCAGCCAGCAGTTGGTCGTCGTCGGTAATGGTTTCTCGCAGCCCTGCCAGTACACGTTCGATGCCGGCAGCCTCCACGGGTTGAATGCCCCCGATATCGAGGTAATGCACAAGTGCAGCAATGCGACCTAGACCTTGTATCTGGATTTGAAAACTGGCCTGTAGGGTTTCAAAGGTGACGCGGTTACCAACATGGCTGAAGGTTGCATCATCAAAATCAAACCCTAAGGCGTCGACTGGGCAGTCCTGTGGAGTCTTCAGCCAGACGATCTGAGCTTGCGGGTCGATGAAGCGGCGGATTAACCAGGCACAGGCGAGCCGGTCGACCCAGGGACGGTTACGGGTCGCCCAGATACGGCCCTGATAATCGCTGAGATTGAGTGCCGTTATTGGTTGGTTGCTGCTGTGTGGCTCATCCGGCGACAGGGCTCTACTGACCGCCGTCTCTAGCTCCTGCAACGCCGAATCAACTTGCTGCTTGGGCTTGCCTGGAAAGTAATCGATGCTGACCAGTTGATCGTGGGCTTTGCGCAGCTTACGAATTTGTTTGGTCGTCGCCAGGGCATTTTCAGAATTCAGCTGTCCACGGCACTCTTCTATCTCCGCACCAAGCCTACCGTAGTCATCGCTACGGTCGAACAACTCGACGAAGCGCTCACCTCTAGGGTCGACGATCGGCAGAACGTAGGCCGTGCCATTGATGGCGAGGATATCGCGCTCGACAGACGTCAGTGCTTCACGGCAGACGCCAGTGTCTGGCAGCAGATACGCGCCATCGCGCAGAACCGCAGCACCAGAAGCTTTCAATGCACGCCAGGCGCGCATGCGTTCGGTGGCATTGGCAGTGGGTAAGCCAAGAATCAGAGCCAGCCAATTATTCATGTAGAGTTAGCTATATAGTTTGTAATGACGATTACATTAATCAAGATCTTGGCGCTTGGGAAGCCGCGCATCGAAACACGGATATTGGTGAGTCCGACTGTAGGAGGAGTGGTCGTGCGCAAATAAGGGCTTTAGGAGCTGCACAATGTTGTCAGCGACAGAAATGCTTCTTTCATGCGCTTTAGATTTCTAAAGCTGGAGGGCCGCTTTTGGCCGATTCTGTTGAAAAAGTCGGCCATGGTTTGCGCATCAGAAAAGTACGCGTCCGAGATTGAAATCTTTACTTTTGGCAGGGGCTTCCGGACTCGGATTTCACGTAGCTGCGTGCAAAAAAGGCGTTCTCACCAGTCAATGATCAGGCAGTTTGGGCAGACCGACTTTTTCAACAGAATCGGCCGTTAGCTGCCCCCAGCCGAGGGCAGCTATTGGTCGACTCCAGCCGGTCGAGGGCATGCAGTTCGCCGGTCAAGTCTCTTGCAAACGGGCGGCCAAGTGGAATGCAATTCTCCAGTCGCTACACCACAAGATTGATACCTGGCTGCGTAACAGCTGAAATTAGCTGGAGCCGGCGTCCTATGATCAGTGGCGGCCACACGCAGCCTCCTGCAGGGGCGCTCAATACACCAGAGAGACTTGATGCATCCTTGGCACGGGTACACACCCACAGCTGGCCAGGGACGTCTTCTCGCGACACCAAGCGACATCTACCCTAAAGCCATCATCTGATCGAGAGTGTTTTCGTCGCGAAAACTCATCATCTCGTTGAACAGCTCCTCTGGCAGTACCCGAGACGCTGGAAGATGATCGATAAGGTAAAGCCGGATAGTCTGGGTAAAGTGAGACGTAACCGCTGAGCGAATTCGATCTTCTAGCTCCTCTGCTTTGTACCCGCTGCCATAGTCGAATATGGCAGATCTCCATCGGCTTTTGAGGAGATGGAAGCTCAGGACATTTCTTGAGGCCTTGGCACTCGTTCTATGGTGGGGCTCTGCCGTGACTCTGTGGAAATAGGCTGAGTCGATACGGAACATCTCCTTCAATCCCGACCCTGAGTCATCCCAAAACTCTGGGATGACAAAAATGAGCCGCTGCAAGAAATCGTCCGATAGCTCGCGGGGAGGGGTTACCGTCACCAGCATATTCCCGACGTGCTCAGGAAAAGCAACGTCACGCTCCTTCCATCGAAAATCGAAGCTGATATGAAATTTCTTCATGTCGGCCTCTTCCGCTTGCTGCAGCTTTTCCGTCACCAGGTAGCGAAGGCCGTCGCTCACGGCTACCCCCGCATTTTCGACCATAGCCGAGTAATTCGCGTACTCCACTGGATCGAATCGGACGCTGATTGCCTTTTTGACTTTGCTCTCAGACACGTTTACACGCCTCGTAACGTTTACTTTTCAAAACAGGTGACAAACCCATGAGCAACGATTATGGTTGCTTCACCCGCCGATGTCGAGCCTACGCCGCAAACGTGTCGCAGCACTGGCAGGGCAAATGAGCCAGGCTCCCATGGACTGGCTCACCCATTCAGCAAAAAACTGGGCCAAGCCCACATACAGGACTTCACGAATGACGACATTCAACCCCCACATCGCTGCAGATCCTGCAGCACAACAGGCAGCAGCGCCTACCCCCGCTGCCGGTGAATACTCAGAGCAATACACGATGAAGCGCCAGCAACGCCTGTCACTCACCCAGGAGGAAGCCGATTCGGTAAACCGCCAACTTGATTTGATGGAGCGATGCACCGGCAAACGTATTTCCGTGAACAAGCTCATTAAGCAGGCGACTTTGCAGAAAGCGGAACAGGTTTTGGAACAGGGGAAAAATAAATGAGCCGCAAATCCGCTCCACCCGCCATCGCTGGCAAACCCATTTTGGTTACCTTTGGGGTCAACCAGACCGACAAAGTCAACAAAGCGGCCAACATGCTGAACAAGTCTCCACGCCAATTCATACTCGACTCGACGATGGAGGCCTGCGAATCAGCCGGCAAAGTACCTAAGCCTTAATGGCTATCGTGTTAGCAGTGCTCGGCGGCCTCTGAGGTATCCCACACCTTGAGTCATCGAGCCACCTGCACGATTCTAGGGATCACCCCGACTCAGCTTCTCCATCCAGAGTACTCGCCGCAGAAACCCAATGACCATCGGCATCACTAAATTCTGTAAAATGGGAAAGTGCGGTTCTGACACGGCCAGTCGTGACGTGAGAATGGAGCCATCAAGTAGTTAAGGATTGCTGGCATGTCACGTTTCAAGGCGCCGCCGCCTCAGGCGATACCGGTCGAGTTCGACCATCACGAAGATTTCAATATTGCTCACCCCTCCACAGGCCTGGAATCCTGGGGATTGGTGAAGGTCACCAGCCAGTTATTGCAACAGCCTGGCGGGGATATCTACCTCAGGGCGGGCAAGCACATCGGGCCCCACAAAGGCTTCGGTGTACGCCACATCTGGCAAGAGCGTGGCCATGACCTAGTAAAGTGGGGCTACCCAACGGTCTATGACGTACCGCGTTTTGTGTCCGACATCATCGTGCATGGCTCAAACATCGTTTGTGAGTTTGACTCGATGAAGGGGAACGAGCGACTGATCGTGCTCCGGGGTCGCAAAGGGTGTGCAGTATTAGCAGCTTGGCCTATCGGCGATGACCAGCTCTATTACAGCGTGGTGACGGCTTATCGCAACCGTACGCCGAACGGGAAAGCTGTCGGGATGATTGAGGGTTTTCAAATCCCAGAAACGCCAAAGGCGCCAGATTTGGCGCCCTTGACTGAAGAAGATATGCGGGATGGTAGTCGCAGCGCTTGCTTAGCTAACCCCTAGGGGTTGGGTCACATGCCAACAGACCGAAGTCTGATGCCGCTACCACACGGATGGCGTCTCCGTGCAATCCACACTCCAGATCCAATTTCGCCTGATGATCTCGGAGCCCTGCTCTTATTTCCCGCACACCCACTATAGCGTCACGACCTGCGTTATACAAGGTGAAATCCCATGATGGGAAGTGAGGGCTGGCTATTTCAGATGAAGCGGATGCCAACAAAATAGGGGCAAAACCACTTCAGTTGAGGCTTGAATCTCCTAATGCTCCCCGGCCCACGCAGACTTGGTACGCGAGCGATTGCTCACATCAGCCATAGCAACCTAGGCTGATGCTTGCTCGAATTCAGGGTACCGGCCTCTCGGGCTGCCAAAAATTACAGCTGAAGTTATTCAGGCCCCCGCCGTAGGCACTAGGCCTCACCGCGAACACCTCTGGCACCGCATCCCCATCGCCGCCATCGCGGAAGAACTCTCTCATAGAGAAAAGCGCCTGAGCCTTCAAACGCTCCCATTCTCGGTTAAGACTGTCTTCTAGATCCCTGGCTGCCTCCGCCGCGCTGGGCTTGCGCTTGGGCATCGGCAAGGTATAGCTGGGCTGAGGGGAGAATTCGTAGACGAACGTCAGGTGCCCGTGCTTCCAGTCCGAAGACGGTGACGCTCGCCAGCGGAATGACACTTGCACTGACAGTCGCTTGCTGAGATGGAAAGGCGGCCTGATCTGATCATCAATGAAAAACAGCTCCCCCTCTTTGTGCTCAGTTTCAAGCCGACCCTTCATCTGCTGCACAGCGTGAATGAGGTCATTGCCGGCATGCAGCGCATCCTGTCGAGTGCGTTCGCGCTTGGCATGGGCCTTGGCCTTGCCGTACTCAGCGATCGCTTGTTGGAATGCGTGAAGCTTGGTACCCACGTAAGGGCCACAGTCACTGAGCCCAAGGCCATGAATCGGCCCCATACGCTCTTCATCCAGGCACTTGCGCACAGCTGTCCGAAGCGCTGTCTCGTCTACGTCGCTGATTGCAGCTTGCTGATTACTCGGCAAGTTAATGTAGGTCATACCCAAAACTATCCTTGTGTAATGGTGGCCAAGCTACCGTCTCATCTCAGCGCACAGCTTTCCGCGTCTCTGAGAGATAGCCCCATGGCGATGAAACACAGAAGCCCTTGAGGTTGATCAGGGGATACTGGCACAGATGCTCAGATAGGCGCAGCGCCCACAATGCCGACCTCTGGAGGCGGATCGATCACCTGCGGCAAAACGTTGAGCCATCTTGTATACGGACGTGCTCGCGGCCTGCTTGGAAGGGCCATCCATCACGTACTGGTCAGTGATAATGGAGTAGATCTTCGCACTCGGCCTTCGAGAGCCATTGATATCGAGCATCATGGGCCGTAGGTGACTCAGGGTGTATGGGATCCCCGTCTGAGCTCGAATCCAGTGCAGCTGCCCTTTATCGACGAGCATCCAAGGGAGCTCAATGCGCACACCGTTGACTTCAGAAACCATCCCTTCTTCGACGGCACCGCCGACGCTGTTAACCACCACCAGCCCACGCTTGGCGGCGGCAATCGCATCATCCATCAAGCCAGGGTCTTCTGCCCTATCTGGAAGTCCGCGTAACGCCCATGCAGCTTGGAATGCCGTGTTGGGGTCAGTGCCGTCCCTCGCCACGGCCAACAGCATGTCCATAATCGCCCAGCGAGCACGGATCGAGACGTCGATTTCCTGCTCGGCAGTGAGCGCTAGCTCATAGCGATAGTGGTACTGGAGGGGACAGCTCATGTAGGCCTGGAACGCCTCATAGCTCACAGTGGGTACCACGGTGCTGCTAGCCAACGGCAGCGGTATGATGGGTGCGGGCGGTACCTTCACCCCCAAGCGCTTAACCAGACTAGTGGGAGCAGCGCGATTGAGCGGAACTGGACGTGGCCACCCACTGATCTCATAGAGATACAGGTAATCACGGGCCCGAGACAGGGCGACATAGAGCAGGTTATTGCGCTCTACCCGCTCTTCGAACATGAACTCTGACCCAGTGCTGTTCAAAACTTCGGGAGGGATGAGATCCAACCCCCGCACATCGTATGCATAGGGTCGATTGGCGCCGTATGACGCGTCGTCAACATCGGTGACGTGAACTGCTGGGTACTCAAGCCCCTTGCTGGAATGCACGGTCATAACGCTCACCGCATCCAGGACTCGCGCTTCAGGCGGTAAACCGCGATCCCCTAGTTTTTCTCCAATCCTACGGCGAAGCTCCTCGCGAAGCAGGAACTGGGAAAGCCGTGCCTGGCGGATATCTCCGTCACCATTGCGTACGGCATAGACGAACAGCCATGTTGCCAAGCGCTGAGTATGGGCCTGAATGGTCTGATCAGCAGGGTTTGGAAGACCGTAGCGCTGATCGAGCAGTACTTTGGCGACAAAATCCCAAGGCCTTGAATTCCGCTTGAGCCCTCTCAACAGCAACGCCAAATTTGACTTGGCTTGCTGGCCAGCGGGCGAGAGGCCTGGCGTAGGCAGCCATAGCCAACGGCCTCGCTGCATGCTCAATCCCGCGCCTTTGCGGGTCAGGAATATGAGGTGCTCAATGTCTTGGGGCGGCATTCGAAACGCTGGCTCAGAGATCAGCCCGACCAGTGAACGCGGCTGTCGCATACACAGCAGTTCCATCAGGCACAGCAGCTTCTTTATCTCAGGGCGCTGGCAGACATCGCCGATGTGCAGCACTGGCACATTCAGATTTTCAAGCGCTTCAACAATTTGCTCAACGTTTGCCGATTTGCGGCTGATCACGACTTGATCCCTGTACGGGACACCCCTCTGCACCAGCCCATCAATGCGCTGAGCGATGGTGACGGCTTGGGAGGGCTTGGAGTCGCACTCATACAGGGTAGGTATGACCCCGATCGAGGGACGATACGCCGTGACTGGTTCCAGAGGCATCCGGTCATTCAGTGCATGATGGATGCCTGCGCAGGAAAATAGCTCCAAGATCTCAGGCGTGCTTCGCCGATTCAGGTCGAGAGCGTAGCGGCGCACCGTTGCTCCTGGAATGGTGCTCAAGAACGTGGTGTCGAAGTGCATCAAGCTACGGATCGACGCGCCTCGCCAATGGTGAATGGCCTGACGCACATCACCGACGACCCAGAATGATTGAGCATTCAGCGCCAATTGACGAAGGAGGTCGACCATCACCTCGGTGACATCCTGATACTCGTCCACTAGTACGTGCGAGAAATGGTCGATGTACTGAGCAACGCTTGTTCTATCCCGCTTGGCCTGGGATGCAGGGAGGGCAATGAGGTCAACGTAGTCGACCAAATGCTCAGCTCGCATTGCTGTTTCGTACGCTTCAAACAGGGTGGCGATGTCTTCGCGCTCATTGGCTACATCCGGCTCGCAGGGCGGAAGTGCAGCCAAGCGCGTGCGGTAGTCGGCAACTGTGAGGCATTCTTCCTTGAGTCGTTTGATATGGCCCAGAACGCCAGGTAGCCAATCGTACGGGTTCTGTAGCCTCAGATAATACTTGAGCCGCACCTTGGGCAGCGTGCTCACCATCAGGCGAACTTGCATCAGCGGATCTGCGAGCCGAACGTCGGACTCCAGGCCGAAAATCTGATGGTATTTGCGAAGGAATTCGAGCCCGAATGCATGAAAAGTCCCGGCCCACACGTCGGCGGCTCCGGCGATGCCAGACACCTTCAGGCGTTCAACCAATTCATGAGCCGCCTTGTTCGTGAAGGTCAGCACCAAGATTTGGCTGGGAGGGATACCGCGCTCGACCAGGTGCTTGATGCGATGGATCAGTGTCGTCGTTTTACCAGTACCCGGCCCGGCAACAACGTTGACGAAGGTTTCGGACGCGGTAGCAGCATCGTGCTGCCCCTGCGTCATAAGCGGCAGAGGAGGAGGTGGAGCAGGAGGCAATATGGGGAGCAAAATGCCGTCGAATAGCTGAAGACGAACGATCTCCAGCGGTACCTCCAGAGTGGCCGCGATGACCGTGGCACCAGTACCGCTATGGAACAGTTGGCTTGCGACACCACGGGGTAGCAGAAGCTCACGAGCAAACACGTTTGCTTGAAGCTCCAAGCGCTCACGAGCACCGTATGCTTCCACCGCCACCGTAGCCTGACTCCCATAGGAATCCGTCATGCTGGTCAGATGAGCGACCGTCTGTGCAGGGCGATCGCCGTCGAGGTACCAGTGACCCAACTCATGGGCGATGAGATAGGCCGTTTCTCCTGGAGACACATCGTTGCGGATGTAGATGGTTTGAATTTCTCGCTTGAGCACCCCGCTGCCGCCACCCAACTCTGGGTGCCCGAAAGGTAAGCGCTCAATCGCGATTTCGAGCGTGTCCTCAACATGAGCCAAGAGCCCAGAGGAGCTGACGCCACCTAGAGAAGCGGCCAATCCGACCAGGGCTTCTCGGGTTTCGAATGCTTGCCGACGTGCCCGGTCGAATGGATTCACACTTAGCCCTCTAGGTTCAGGAGACGCTCTTGTTCCTCAGCCGGCAGCTGAAGCTCTTTGACTGCGACACTCCACGCCTTGCGTTCCGCTTGCACGGTGGGTTTTCCATCAGTCGCTTTGAAAGCTGGAACGCATTGGGTGGCGAACCGACGCTCCAAGGCTACCGACACAACATCCAAAGGCTTCTTCAAAACGACAGCCAGCTTCGCCAGGACTCGCGCAGGCGCCAGTACAGAACCACCAAGGATCATGTTGGTCAGGCCGCGTTGCTCACCTAGATCGATCTGAGGAGCGAGAGCACGGGCTTTTACCCCACTGACCTGCTCGATCGCCTTGATAGCCTCTACGACAACCTCATCACGGGTAATCGAATTAGTCGTTGCCTCACGCACAGCAGCAGCGTGAGGGCAATGGCTCAAAGCGTTGGCGAGAAGGAAGTTGGTGAATGATGACAACGAGCGCTCATATTCACCTGCGCGTAAGCGCGTTCTCATCACCAGACGCCTGTCAGCCCGGATGATCCAACTCTCCGAATCGGCACCTGCGTAATCATTGGCAGTGCGCTCGTAATCAGTCAGCAGCTCCGAAGGGTCTACTGTCCTTGATTCTTTATCGAACCGGGTCAGCCCGTCCTGCACCAGATCTCGCGCAGCGATCGACAGCGATACCCCACGGCGTTTTGCTACGCGTCTTACCAACTCATGAAGCGAGACCTTGGTAGTTAAACCAATTTGCAAGCGGGCAGCTTGTGTTCGTTCATCGGTGATTTTGGTAGTAGCGGTAGGTTGCATGGTCGCCTCCAAAGTCTGCTTATCCGCAGGCACTGTGCGTGAGACAGGTGGCATCGCTAACCGTTCGTCGGCTGGAACTTGAGGAATCAGTTCGACGAGTACGGACATCAAGCCAAGCAGCAGGTGCGGTTCGTCCTTGCCGGTGACCACTACAGGCTGGCCATTAGCCAGTGTCATCTCACACTCAATGCCCTGGGAGGTCTCCCGCAAGTGCATGAATGGCTTAAGGCAGGCTAGGAAACTAGCGCACCCTTGGAGATAATCGGCAGGCTGAAGCTTGGGCATTTTCATAGACGGATTTGGTCGCTGGTGAGATCGTGCGTGATAATCACGCTGACATACATCACTTTTATATCACTCGCGCGTGTAGGGACACAATTGATCCAGGCAATCTTTACAGAAGCAGTGCGTGTCGCAGTCAGCGAATGGCGAGCGAACGTGACCTACGAGCAAGTGCTTGAGTACCTGGCGCGCCCCGGCGATCTGGGGCGTGAGCTGCAGCCTGCGATCGAACGCGAGCTCAATAGCCGGGGGAGCAGCTGTGCAGAGGTGCAAGCCTTTGCATGGGCACAGCCTTGCCTGACGCTGGAGGGTATCTTCCGGCCAGATGACCTACCCGATACCCCTATTGATTTTTGCCCGGTGCCTGAAGCAGAAGGCACGGTCATTGCCCGAGTCACTGCGATCGCGTGCCTTGCGGCTATCAATTCCGCCACGGTTTCCTATGGCTCCGAGAACGGAGGCGATCTGTTCGTGAACCTGGTGGTGTTCCCGCCTGGCCGAGGTAAATTCACAGTCAAATCGGCGGACAAGATGAGTGGGCACACCGATGGAGTGACCTTCCCGTTGCGGGGATACCGCGACCCCCTGAATGAACGCATTGCACCCTCTCCAGACTTTGTGTGCTTGTCGGCACTGCGCAACCCGAAGCAAGTTCCGACTACGGTTATGCCTCTTGACCACCTCATGGCGCACTTGAGCCAAGAGCATATCGACGAACTCCAGAAGCCCCAGTACATCATTGGTTCGCAACTGACCTTCCAGGATGGGATGGTAGACATCCTGGGCGACGAACTTGATGTCGATGATGCGCAGCTTCTCTTCCAAATGAATGGAAGCTGGTGGATCCGATTCAGCCACAGCACCACGCAGATTGCTGACATCGGCCACAAGTCCGCGCAGGAGGCAATGGACGCTCTGAAACACGCATGTGCTGACTGCGCAATCGCTGTTCCTCTGCAGCCAGGTGATATCGCCTTGGTAAACAATCGCATTGCGCTGCATGGCCGCAGTGAGCCTGGAAGTGAATACGGCGAGCAAACACGCTGGCTCCTGCGCACCTACGGGCTAGAAATCACTGATATCGATCCTAGCCAGTGGCATGAGGGCAGCGACTTCAAGCTATACCCGTAAACCTCAGCGCTTGGGCTATCACAAATGAGCTCGTCCGCTGCAAGCCTCTGCAAGTCCGGAATCCGTAGGTGTCTCAACTGGACAAGGTCAAAGCCCCAGGTCTGCCGCAAAACGCTGGTCGCGGATTGAAGCAGGGGCATGCCCATCGATGATCAGCTTCTGCTGCAGATGGCGTACGAGATGCCAAGCCAAAGGTTCACGGATTTCCAAGCAACCGTCGAGCTGATGGAAACCATTGGAGCGCTGTGTAACAAGGGCCTCTCGAAGCGCAGTAAAGCCATCAACGCCGATGACCGACCTGTGAACACGGATAGGATTATTCAGCCCAGGACGACGCTCGTAGGCGCTTAAAAGCGATCGAAGGATTACAGGGAGATCATCCCCATAGGCTTCGCAGGCAAGAGACCAGAGCTGACCATCAGACAGTGGGGTCATAGGATCCGATGTCGGGCTCGCATTATCCATAAATTGGCAACATAGCACCCAAGCGCGGCCAGAATTCAGGTGCACCCTGTAAACCAATTTTTTAACGTGTTAATCACAGGAGTTTACAGTGTAAAAATTTGGTTTACAGGCTCGAATTTTCAAAGTGCGTACAAGGGTCAGCAAATGCATTTCGTTAGAAATATGACGGGGGCGGACGTTTGCAGACGCCTGTTGTACGAGACGGGTGGAATTTCAGACGGACTGATCCCAGCAAAAAAGCCCTATTGGTTTGACGTCAAAGCGTAAGCAGCAGCCTGCGGCTGCAAAGTAAAGCGATTTCTCCTTGGCCCCCGGCCCACCCATTCCAACCTCAAATTCACCTTCAGTCCTCAAAACCGTGTGATCTAGAAGCCGTAAATATCAGATGTAAAAGCCGGCGAAATCCTGTGAGAAAAGCGGTGCCTGGGCCACTGCCGCTTTTATCTTGCTCTCAAATATAAGAACTCCGTCTCGCTTAAAAATTTTCAAGAGGGGGGGGTGAAAATAAAATGGACATTGCCGACGAACGGTAAATAAATTGCCTATTTGTCAATCTGAGTTTTCACTCAAAAATCCTCGAAAACCTATAAAAAATGCTTTAAAACAGGCGAAAACGCTAACATTTATGAGTTTCGATTCACCAAATGCGAATTTTGATCGCCTACAACCGCGTCCAGTAGCAGATACATTGGCCATGTCGATCATTTGTAACCGTCCGGCCAACTCACCTTCCTATCCACAATTGCTGGGACAAAAATCAGCAATCCTCCCTGGGTCAATTTTCAATCGGCAGGATGGGTCAGTTTTCAATCAGCGCCAACAATCAAACATCTTGCCTAGCCAAAAGGGCCTTCAGATCGCTTGCATGCAGCTGCTCTTGATGCCTATTGATACCATTGGCGCTGATGCTATAGGATCAGATCAGGAGATGGCATTCCTCCTTTAACCGCCTTCGTGCTGATGATGCCTACGTGAACCCTGGACAGGGTGCGTAGGTGCGTCTCCCTGTCCTCCATTTTAGGACAGGCTATGATCTTATCCTCCGAGTTTCCTTTTTCTTTCGGCGCGAGCCGCTTACCAGTTAGTCCACTCAGGTCTGATGAGGTGGGCTCGCCATGCTGAAGTCTTTAATGGTCATCGCCGTTGGCGCTTCACTTGGAGCCTGGTTGCGCTGGATATTGGGCATGAAACTGAATGCTCTGTTTCCTACGATTCCCCCAGGTACTGTGGTCGCGAACATGGTTGGGGGCTACATCATCGGCCTGGCCATCGCCTTCTTGGCCGCTTCTCCTACCCTCAGTCCAGAGTGGCGTCTCCTGATCATCACGGGTTTCTGTGGTGGGCTTACCACCTTCTCTACATTTTCAGCCGAAACGGTTGCCTTGATTCAGGAAGGCAGACTGGTCTGGGCGCTTGGCTCAATTTCGTTGCACGTTGCAGGCTCGTTAGCGATGACCGCTGCGGGGCTTCTGTCCTACCAAATGATTGGTACTCGCTGAGGAGATAGAAATGAAAGGCTATATGGTCGTTTTCTTCACCCAACAAAACCGTCGTTATCAGGGAAAGATGCTAGGCGAATGGATCGTCGACGTGGCTAAAGAAATGGGGTTGCGAGGCGCCACGCTCTGCACCGGAATCGAAGGGTTTGGGCACACAGGAAAACTGCATTCATCGCACTTTTTTGAGCTGGCGGATCAACCCACGGAGATTCGCTTGGCCATCACGGAAGATGAGGCAGAACGATTGTTCAAACGATTGGACTCTGAGGAAATATCGGTGTTTTTCACGAAGACGCCAGTCGAGATGGGCACCCTTGGAAAAATGCCCTCCAGCTCAACACCCTCCACAACTTCGGAGCTATGAACATGAGCTACGCGGACATCCCAGCTGGCAACGCCATCCCCGATGACTTCTTCACCGTTATAGAGATTCCTGCAAACCACTCGCCGATCAAGTACGAGGTGGACAAGCCAAGTGGGCAGATCTTTGTCGACCGCTTCCTCAGCACACCGATGTTCTATCCAGCCAACTACGGATTTATCCCGAACACGCTGAGCGACGATGGTGATCCGCTGGACGTCCTGGTGGTTTGCCCTTATCCCGTCTCACCTGGTGTTGTCATCCGTAGTCGCCCGGTTGGTGTGATGTACATGACTGACGAAGCCGGAGCGGATGCCAAGGTGATCGCAGTGCCTCACGAGAAACTTAGCTCATTGTACACCGACGTGAATGAGTGCTCAGACCTACCTGCGTTACTCCTCGCACAGATCCAGCACTTCTTCGAAAACTACAAAGCATTGGAGCCGGGTAAGTGGGTGAAGATGGGGCGTTGGGGGAGCGCGGATGAGGCGCGGGAAGAGATTCGCAAGTCGGTAGCGGCGTATATCCCCAAATAGGCTTACTCCAGATTCAAATGCCACTGTCGTAGGATCGCGCTGAGGTGCGTGCATTTATGCTGGGCCTCAGTTGCTTCAATCATCAAATATCCGAGGAGCCACACACCTGTAAAGAAGGATCGATGCTCGCTCGCCTAGTGAGGCTATGTGCTTGGAGCGCGCTCCTGCGTTTCATGAGCGAGCCCGTGCCGGGGAACACACTGACGGCTGATTAAGGCTCGGTGTAAATCGTTACAGGCTATGTGCCCTGCCGTGCTGGTAAACCTCGGATGTTAAAATAATCGCTTTGGATCAAAGCGCAAGGACACTGATGACTCATAGTAGAGCTCCCGCAGAAACCCCTAGAGCAGCCGCGATTCTGGCTCGCTTCCTATCGTCGGAATCCGCTGGCGGTCTTGTACTGATGGGCGCAGCACTCGCGGCCCTAATCGTGGCGAACTCGCCTCTCTCGCAAGGTTATTTTGCCGCCTTGCACAGTGTCTGGTTGGGCATGTCTGTGGAGCATTGGGTCAATGATGGCCTCATGGCCATCTTCTTCCTGATGGTCGGCCTAGAGATCAAAAGAGAGGTTCTGGCAGGTGGGCTTTCCACTTGGGGCCAGCGCGCCCTGCCGGGGTTTGGTGCTTTAGGTGGCATGGTTGTGCCTGCGCTGATCTACATCGCAATCAACTGGGGTAATTCTGAGACTTTGAAGGGGTGGGCTATCCCAGCCGCTACCGACATCGCATTCGCCTTGGGCGTCTTGTCGTTGCTGGGGAAGCGAGTCCCTACGTCGCTGAAGGTCTTCCTCGCCGCCTTGGCGATCATTGACGACCTGGGTGCTGTAGTCATCATTGCCTTTTTCTACACCTCTGGTCTTTCCATGCCGATGTTGCTGGCATCGCTCGCAACCCTGGCCATTCTGATCACAATGAATCGATTGGGCGTCAGACGATTGTTCCCGTATCTGCTGGTAGGTGGTGTGCTGTGGTTCTTCGTGCTGCAATCGGGAGTGCACGCCACCCTTGCAGGTGTCGCTGTAGCGCTGTGTGTTCCAATGGGTAAGCCTGAAGAAGAAGCCCGGTCTCCACTGCTGTTCCTAGAAGAAAAGCTGCATATGTGGGTAGCGTTCGCTGTGGTGCCGATTTTTGGCTTCGCCAATGCGGGTGTTTCATTGGCCGGTATTTCGATGGAAAACCTAGTCGATCCGGTTCCGCTGGGTGTAGCGCTCGGTCTGTTGGTGGGCAAGCAAGTTGGCATTTTCCTATTAGCTGCTCTGGCCATTCGTATGGGCTTGGCCAAACTGCCGGAAGGCAGCAATTGGGCACAGCTTTACGGCGTTGCGCTCTTGTGTGGCATCGGCTTCACCATGAGCCTGTTCATCGGAAACCTGGCGTTTGCTGGATCAGCTCCCCTGATCGACGAAGTAAAAGTGGGTGTGTTGATCGGTTCGTCCTTAGCTGCAATCGGTGGAGTCCTGATTTTGCGACGCGGCGCGGGGCCCGCCATTGTCGCCGCCACGGTCTCTAAATAAGCGTAAGCGAGCCGGCCACGGAGTTTCTCCCTGACAGAAATCCTGTGGCTGGAACATCGTCTCGCGAAGTGAGGTCATCGTGCTTTACGCCACAAGCTGCTGAGATAGCCCATCAAAGGCTGATTGGCGGCATCAACTCGGACACAACTTTTTTCAGCATGAACGTTTCGCGCTGAATTGACTGCCCCATCGATGACTCCTGACGCTGCATCACGGCTTCATTATGCGTTATGGCCTCATGCAGGTTGATCCAGACAGGCCGCATACCATTCGCGATTTCGTGGCTTTCCATTCTCACGGGCTCTAGCTGGGGCGCTACTTCGCATTGATAAAAATGCGAGGTCATGTGCATCAGATCGTACTGTGGCTTCCAGTAGGGCCGGTACTCCTCAATGTAACCGTAGTGCTGGAGCACCTGTATTTCACGGGCGCCAGTCTCTTCCTCAAGCTCACGCTTCAAGCCTGTGACAATGTCCTCGTCACCGTCAAGGCCGCCGCCAGGAAAGCTGAAGTCGTTATAGCGCTCGGTAAACAGCAACAGGATCTGCTCATGCCGCATCACGATGCCGCGTGCTGCATGTCGACGGAATACTCTGCCCTGCTTTGATGTGAGCTCGGGGTGAACAATTTCAGTTATGAGTTGCATGTGCTCTCGTTACGGCAAGATCAGTTAGTCATCGCCCAGGGTGGCCACGGCATTTCCGCAGTTCTGGAAATACTGTGGCCAGTGGCACTGGCTCAGCGAAGCAGCAATACGGGAAAAGTGGATGTTCGCAGCATCGTCGTGGTCGTGCTGCCTACCAGAAATTGCCTGATGCGTGAGTGCCCGTAACTGTCGGTTCTTCCCCGCTATTGCGGATCAATTCCAAGGTGTTGCGAGAGGTGCCGCATTCGGGGTTGTGGTAGATCGTGATCTGGCTCATATCGCTTCCTCGTGCTGACGTTAGATGGAGCGCTGGTTGACGCGCTTGGACAGGTCTTCGGCGGACTCTTTACGCTCGGAGTACCGATCAACCAGATAATCCTGGCGATCCCGCAACAGCAGGGTGAATTTCATCAACTCCTCCATCACGTCCACCAGTCGGTCGTAGTACGAGGACGGCTTCATACGGCCTGCTTCATCGAACTCGGTGAACGCCTTGGCCACGGAAGACTGGTTAGGGATGGTAAACATCCGCATCCATCGGCCAAGTACCCGTAGTTGGTTAACCACGTTGAAGGATTGAGAACCACCACAGACCTGCATCACAGCAAGGGTTTTGCCTTGGGTAGGTCGTACAGCGCCCATCGCCAGCGGAACCCAGTCAATTTGGGCTTTGAATACCGCACTCATGGAGCCGTGACGCTCAGGGGAGCACCACACCTGCCCCTCAGACCATTGCATCAGCTCGCGCAGCTCAGCGACCTTGGGATGTGTATCGGGAGCGTCATCCGGCAGCGGGAGACCTGACGGGTCAAAGATCTTGGTTTCGGCGCCAAACTCTTCCAACAAGCGCGCTGCTTCCTGAGTCACCAGCCGGCTGAAAGAGCGCTCTCGCGTCGATCCGTACAAAAGCAGAATTCGAGGCTTATGAAGCGAAGGCGTACGAGGTGCCAGTTGCTCCAACGAAGGAATGTCGATCAGGTCGGCGTGGACGTTCGGCAATGTGTCTTGCATATAAACTCCTACGGCGACGCCAGGTTGGGCACCGCCTCGGTTGATCTCTAAAGTGAACCGATGCGACTCAGTTCAGCTTTCAACTGTTCAGCGCTTATGGTCTTCAGTGGAAGCGCAAGAAATGCGCTCACGCGCTCGTGAATTTTCACGAGTGTGGCTTCAAACGCAGCGGTGATCTCGGCTTCCGACCCGCTAGCCTCAGACGGGTCAGCCAGCCCCCAATGCGCCTTCAAAGCTGGCCCAAAGAAGATTGGGCATGCCTCACCTGCAGCCCGGTCACAGACAGTGATCACGATGTCTGGAGGCGAGCCTTCAAAAGCATCCGAAGCCTTGCTGCTTAAGCCCGCCGTAGAGATACCCGCCGCCTCAAGCGTCTGCAGTGCCCTTTGATTCACCCGGCCACTGGGAAAGCTCCCCGAGCTGACCGCTTCTACGCCTTCAGGCGCCAGGTGATTGAACAGCGCCTCGGACAGGATGCTGCGGCAGCTGTTGTGGGTGCACATGAACAAGACTTTCATCAGAAGATTCCTTGATTCAGAAACTGAGGCGCAATGCCAGGGCAGACAAGGTGGCGACGAGGATAGGCAAGGTCAGCACGATCCCAGTCTTGAAGTAGTAACCCCAACTGATCTTGATGTCCTTCTTGGCCAGCACATGTAGCCACAACAGCGTGGCCAAACTGCCAATTGGGGTGATCTTCGGGCCTAGGTCGCAGCCAATGATGTTGGCGTACACCATCGCTTGCTGAACGACGCCATCCACTTCGGCGGCATGAATGGATAAGGCACCCACCAGAACCGTGGGCATGTTGTTCATGATCGACGACAGCAATGCCGTTAGCATCCCAGTACCCAGGGATGCCCCCCAGACGCCATAACCGGCGAATACGTTCAGAATCTGGGCGATGTGATCAGTCAGGCCCGCGTTCTTAAGGCCATAAACGACCAGATACATACCCAGGGAAAAAATCACCACTTGCCATGGAGCCTCCTTGAGCACCTTGCTTGTGTTGATGGCATGACCACGAGCCGCGATGACATAGAGGACGAATGCGCAGACCGTAGCAATGGCGCTGATTGGCACACCCAGCGGCTCAATGACAAAGAATCCGATCAGGAGTAGTGCCAGCACCCACCAGCCGGCTACGAAAGTGGCGCGGTCGTGAATTGCCTCGTCCGGGTTGTCCAGTTGGTCGAGGTCATAGGTCTTTGGTAAATCTTTGCGGAAAAACCACAGCAGCATGGCTAATGTCGCTGCCACGCTGACGATGTTTACCGGCACCATGATCGAAGCATATTCGTTGAAGCCGATATCGAAGTAGTCGGCAGAAACGATGTTGACCAGGTTGGAAACCACCAGCGGTAAGCTCGCCGTATCGGCGATAAAACCGGCTGCCATGACGAATGCCAACGTAGCAGCAGGAGAAAAACGCAACGCCAGCAACATCGCGATCACAATGGGTGTGAGGATTAACGCTGCTCCGTCATTGGCGAACAGTGCCGACACAGCTGCGCCCAGCAAGACGATGAACGCAAACAACTTACGAGTGCTTCCAGCACCCCACCGCGCTACATGCAACGCAGCCCACTTGAAAAAGCCTGCTTCATCAAGCAGCAGGCTAATGATGATGACTGCGATAAACGTCCCGGTGGCATTCCAGACAATGCGCCAAACCTCTGGTATGTCAGCCAGGGTAACGACGCCTGCCAGCAGCGCCACGATGGCACCCAACGTCGCGCTCCAACCTACCCCGAGCCCCTTGGGTTGCCAGATGACGAGCACGATAGTGGCGATAAAGATCAATACGGCAATCAGCATTTCAGTAATCCGGTTGGGGCGTGAATCAGCTGCACACGCCCTGATTGATAGGGCGGTCGTTCATACCGCACAGGCGTTTAGCCTCGGTTTCCAGCCAATGCTGATTGGCGTCTACGACTTCTTTCAAAACCGCAGTTACCCACGCAGGCAAGTCGGGGTTCAGGCGGTAGTACACCCACTGACCTTGCCGACGATCCATCAACAAACCAGCAGAACGCAGCAGGGCCAAATGACGAGAAATCTTCGGCTGGCTCAGGTCGAGTGCCGCCGTCAGCTCGCAGACACACAGCTCGCCTTCGCTCACGACAAGCAGGGAAATTTTGGCTCGGGTGTCATCCGCCAAGCACTTGAATAACGTGGTGGGGTTCATGGGTTCTGTCATAGATCCTCCAGGTGTTTGGTCTTGACCAAAACGAAGAGCTTGATGCGCTCATGGATGTCGTGGAGCGTGTGGCGAAATGCGCCGGGATCATCGCTCGTTACTGGGTCAGAAAAATCCCAGGCAATGACTTCACCTGCACTGGGCATTGATAGGCACTCGCTGGCGGACTTATCGCAAAGAGTGATGACGTAATCGAATCGATCAGCTTGAAACTCGCTGATGGACTTGCTTCGCAGGCCCGCTGTATCGACTCCAACTGCCTCCAATGCCTGAATCGTGCGCGGATCAATCTCAGACGGTTGGGATCCTGCGCTGAAGGCCTCGAAGCGCGGGTCGGTGTGCCGCAGTAACGCCTCTGCAAGCTGGGAGCGGACTGAGTTGGCAACGCACACGAAAAGAACTTTGATAGCAGGGGTCATGACTGAACTCGATGCATATGGAAAATCGAATATACGCTTTGGCAGATATTCGGTAAAGCGAATATGATGACCGCTGCTCAGGCTTGAGCCATAGCGGTCATGCAAAGCAAGGCATAGGGAATGACAGGGTGGAGACGGAGATGATGATCCAGACAATGCAAATAGCCGGAGGGCAATGGCAGCGCTTTCGCGACGCCTTGGAGTCTGCTGACCTTCCATCAGACGATGTGGATCTTCCGAACCGAACCTTTTTCGAATTCACGCGGGATGGTGAGACTGTTGGGTGGGGAGGGTTTGAAACGCATGGGGCAGATGGATTGCTGCGTTCCCTGGTCGTGGAGCCGGCATACAGATCGACAGGGGTTGGAGCTGAAATGCTTCGAGTCGTTGAAGCAATAGCTGCGAAGCAGGGAAACGCTCGATTTCATTTGCTGACAACAATTGCATCAGGCTTTTTTGAACAGCAGGGATACGCACTAACCAGCGAGACTCTGAGCCGCCTCTGATTGGGAATTGCACCTCACTTGACCAATCGTTTGCATTGCACTTGACCACCTGTTTGCATCGGACTTGACCAGCCAATTGCATTGGATCTGACCACTTGAAGCACGGCGTAAGCCGATCAGAACGAGTTCCATGATGGTCGACCTCAATTATCGATTTACGCTATCGTATATCGATAATTTCATCCAGCCTTGTCAGAGATCAGGTATTGACCATGACTGAAATAACCAAGACTGACCGTAGCCCTTGGGCTGTTTTTTTGATCTTCCTCCGCTTGGGGTTCACCTCCTTCGGCGGCCCAATCGCACACCTGGGCTATTTCCGCGATGAGTTCGTGGTGCGTCGACAATGGTTGAGCGAGCGCAGCTATGCGGATCTTGTCGCCCTTTGCCAGTTCTTACCGGGGCCAGCCAGTAGCCAGGTCGGGATTGCGCTCGGGTTGTCTCGATCCGGCTACGCCGGGGCACTAGCCGCGTGGATGGGATTCACCTTGCCCTCCGCAATCGCCTTGATCCTCTTCGCACTCGGCATCGCCAGTTATGGTGATGCCATGCCT
Organism: Pseudomonas sp. Marseille-P9899; assembly: GCF_903166565.1. Lineage (NCBI taxonomy): Bacteria > Pseudomonadati > Pseudomonadota > Gammaproteobacteria > Pseudomonadales > Pseudomonadaceae > Pseudomonas > Pseudomonas sp. Marseille-P9899. Next base: position 303,684 of record NZ_CAESCG010000004.1, on the reverse strand, counting down.
GCTGGCGTGCTGCACGGTCTGAAGGTGGTGGCCGTGGCGGTGGTCGCCCAGGCTGTCTGGGGCATGGCGCGCAATCTTTGTCCCGATGCGCCGCGTATTTCCATCATGGCAGCGGCGACCTGCTTCGTGCTGCTCGTACCCTCTGCCTGGGGGCAAGTGAGTGTCATCATCCTTGCAGCCATCGTCGGCCTGCTGCTATTCAAACCACAGCAGGGCGAGGCCCATGATCCACTACCGATCAGCGTGCGGCGTCGCGTTGGCTTGTTCTGGCTGGCCCTGTTCTTTGCCCTGCTGCTTGGGCTGCCGTTGCTGACAGCTGTGTTCCCGAGCCAGACACTGGCGATGATGGATGCCTTCTACCGCGCCGGCTCGCTGGTATTCGGTGGCGGGCATGTGGTGCTGCCGCTGTTGCAAGCTGAGGTCGTACCAACAGGCTGGGTCGACAACGAAGCATTCCTCGCGGGCTATGGTGCGGCGCAGGCCGTGCCGGGGCCTCTATTCACCTTTGCAGCATTTCTCGGTGCCTCGATGAACCAAGCACCAACTGGCTGGCTTGGCGGGCTGATTTGCCTGCTGGCGATCTTTGCGCCGTCTTTCCTGCTGGTGGTGGGGGCCTTGCCATTCTGGGAGCACCTGCGCCGTAACCTGCGTACGCAGGCAGCACTGCTGGGCATCAATGCGGCCGTGGTCGGCCTGCTGCTTGCTGCTCTCTACCAGCCGGTATGGACGAGTGCGATTCATGGCCCGCAAGACTTTGGCCTGGCCCTCGTGGCACTGGTGGCGTTGATGTTCTGGAAGCTGCCGCCGTGGATGGTCGTGCTGGGCAGCGGTGTCCTGGGCGGGCTGTTGAGCATTGCACTGTGAGATACATCGAGTGACCGACAAAGACCTCTACGGCGGGTTGATCCGCCTGCATATCCTGCACCACGCTGCCGAGGCTCCCATCTTCGGGCTGGCCGTCATCGAGGAGCTGAGCCACCACGGTTACAAGCTCAGCGCGGGCACGCTGTATCCGATGCTGCACGGTTTGGAGAAGAAGGGTTATCTGTGCTCGCACCATGAACGCACTGGGCGCCGCGAGCGACGCATGTATGAGATTACCGATGAAGGCCGAGCCGCGCTGGCAGATGCCAAGGTGAAGGTTAGGGAGTTGTTCGGCGAGTTAATCGAAGGACGCTGATGGTCTTAACCGGAGTGCCTGCGACCAGCTACTTGCTTTCATGACCGCACACTGACCGAAAGCAGTGGCCTATTAGCTACGTACGCTTTTGGCCGACTTCTGCCCGTCAAGGCGTACCCGTGCGCCGGTCAAATTCGATGCAAACAACTGGTCAAGTCGAGTGCAACAGGTGGTCAAGTCCATGCAATTACGCATCTGATCTCACAGACGGAGCAGTTCAGGGGGCTTTGCCCTGGCTCGGCTTGCTACATGTGCAAGGCGTTACCATTCGTCAATGGCTTATAGTCTGCCCACCCGATAGTCTGAAAAGCCAGATCGGAAAAATGTGGCAGTGAAGCTCAGCACACAAGACCACGAATCGCACAGTCTCTGGTGCGGCGGCCCTCACTCGATAGAACGCAACGACAGGCTAGATGGCATTAGGCTCGTATGCCGTGGTCAAGCCGTATAATCTCGTCATGGATAATTGTGAGTCCCATAGGTGTGCACAGCACCCTGCAGGGTGCCTGACGGCCTACACCTACTACAGATCTTACGAGCCATCGCTCCGCCTTCTTTCGGCTTCCAAACACTTCAAGTGCGATTGAGAAGACCTGCTCGTAACGCGTTTCAAAACAGCGATGCCTAGCACTCCAGCAGCCGATCGGGGAGCGAACGCATCGCCCGACAATCCTAAGCTCATTCATGCTTCACCCTCTGGTGATACTGGTCTGGTCGCCGCTCGTACTCTGTGCAGGGGGCATCCCGACAGGGCCACCTCGTGGCGCGGCCCTTTAGCTCAGACGCAACGCTTCCATCGAATTGAAGATCTGCTCCCAGCTACCTATCACTCAGCACTGATTGTGCAAAATGGGAAAGATTGGAAGCCCCGCCTCCATTCCTGCGCAACAGATAACCCTTGATACCAACCTGGCCAGGCCCATCCCGATCACACCTTTCTGAGTCGCCAATCATGACAATCCGCCTCTGACTACTGAGCTCATTTCCTGGCCGAACATCAAGTAGATCGCAGATGTGCTGGTAGATGGTCGCTTGCGGTTTCATAACACCAATGCGATAGCTGAAACCATAGGCCCCAAGGTGCGGGAAAATCCTTTCCACTACGGGGCCGTAAGGCATGGCCAGGTTTGAACACACAGCCAGTCTCAGCCCTGCAGCTTGCAGTAGCCCAACGGCCTCAACCGCGTCTGGATAAGGCCGAATGCTTGCCAGTTCCTCCTCCAGGCATTGGTCGAGAAATGCAAGCTGGGAGGGCGAGATTTTGATACCAAAGTACAGCGCAGCCTCGCTTAGGGAAAGGCAACGGGTCATGATCGCTCGAATGTCATCAGCGCGAGGCAAGCGGCCTTGGCGTCGCCCCTCTCGAAGCAACTGTCGAAACGGATGTGTCGGCTGCTGAATCTCGACCAGCGTTCCGAAGGCGTCAAAGATAACGGCATTGGTCTTCATCTGAGTTTCCTTCGCTGGTCACCGTCCGCAAGACAGCCACTCTAACGAGAATCAAGTTCAACAACCAAAAAACTAAGCTATCGAAGAGTAACGCCAAATTTTGAAAAATCATCCACCAGCGTTTTTCGACCCAGCATTTTCGGAAGCTTGAAGACGTTCCTGTACCCATACCACAAAAACATAGGAATAATGACAAGCCCAACTCCAAAGGTTGCCGTTGCAGCAATAATCCCAGCTGGAACCGCTGCTAGCGAAATAACCACACCCTTTACCAAAGTCGACCTTGCAATAATTCGCAGATCATCCAAGTCGCACTCAACTTTCCCACCAGCCTTCTCAAAAGCGACAACAATTATCGATTTCTTTGAGGTATGCTTATAGTACCAAGTTCGCGGAACATCAGTCGCCAAAGCACCATGCTTCACAAGGTACTTCAGCATCACAACCTCTTTGAAATAGAGAGTAGCGCCGTGCTCATCTTCGTATCTAACACGTCGATAGAGAGCGTCTAGATCACCGCTCCCTTGAGCATCATAGTTCTTAACAGTCAATGTCAGTTTCTTTAACTCGGACATGCTTCCTCCCTTAAACACACATTAACTATTAATGGATTAGATGACGGCGGGGCCTAATTAAGCAGGCTGAGACAGCGGCCTCGACAACGCGGGGGCAATCAAGCGGCGGCAGGCAATCGGCTGACCATGACGTAATGATCGTTGCCTGACACTGTCCGCAATAACGCCATGCCTTCGACCTCCGCTATCACCTCACTAGGGGGTGTGACAATTGTCATCCCATCAGCCAGTTGCCCTGAAAGATCGCCATACACATACGCAACGAAACGATCGCCAACTTCAGCTGCATCTACCAGGTACGCGTCCACTAGTGCACCCCAATCATGGGCCTGCGCGATCGCCAACTTAGCTGACACCAGACTGGGCAGTCGTATTACGCCCTCAACCATCCAGTCCTGGGAATTCAGACAACTCATGGATTCTCCATCACGTTCGAATTTGAAACCTACTCACTTACTGAAAAAGCTAAACGACGGCAGCCCAATCAGTCTTCATACACTGACAACTAGGTCTGGCCGAAAGCCAGTTTCTTCGGTGGGATAACCACGAGGATTACTCACAAACCGAACGCCATTAACCACCTCATCCACAGCTTCGTGGGTATGGCCAAAGATCCATAGATCGATCTTGAAATCCATCAGGCCATCCCAATTGTTTCCATAGGCTGCTCGCAAGTGAGGATCGGCTCCTTGGTCACTCACGAACTTCATAAGGGGCGGATAGTGAGTCACAACTACACGCTTACCGTTGAATGGCAGCGATAGCTGGCCCTCCAACCACTCCTTCGTCTCTCGATTTCTCGCGATCAGATCATCAGGGCGCAAACGCCGATACTGTTCACCGACACGGATTGCGCGAAAGTCATTCAGTGAGTTACGAGCGCACCAAGAAGCAGCTACTGGGTCTCCGGTCGCGGCCAGGCTCGTCCAACCCGTAGCGCAGAGAAACTGCACGTCACGGTGTTCTAAAACCTGATTTTCCAATACGTGGACGTGCGCCTCAGCAGCGTCAAGCAGCTTGCTGTGGGTTCGATCTATATTCCCGCTGTAGTGCTCATGATTGCCCATGGCATATATGACAGGCGTGCTGAAGGTCAGGCTGGCCCACATGGCCCCCCTGGACTTCACGTGGATGTCACCGGCTAATACGACCACGTCACAGTCCACCACAGGGGGGACGAAATCGGCGAACTCACAATGCAGATCAGACAGTATATGAAGCTTCATCCCAAGCCTGCTGACGTCGACTTTCTAATAAATTGATCATTCCCTGGCCCGGTCGCTCGGACGCGGCGAAGCTGCCATCAGTAGGCCCACGATAAACGATGATCGCCATTATTGCTAGCTTTCGATATTTATCGACGCATGGCGCTGTGGCCCTATTCTTCGTTTTGAGCGCTCAGCATGCAGAACGAGATAGCAGCAATAGTCCGAGCTCTGCGCGACCTGAGAGGATCAGCTCAGGAGGAGCTTGCCGAGATCAGTTCCCAAGCCAATCTGTCACGATTGGAGCAAGGGAAAACGCAGGTCTCTTTGGTCAAGCTGAGCAAGATCGCGCGCACCCTGGATTTCGACCTCGTGGCTCTCGTCGCGCTATGTCAGGCCCTCCAGGATGGGTCATCACCTATCGATGTCATGGCGAAGGCTTCAAAGGACTTGGAAGGCTTCGTAGCCCAGGGAGGGTTGCAGGGCCTGAAGAGGCATTGGGACGCTGGTGAAGGGCTGGTGAAGCGCACGCGAGGCAAACCCAGCAGCCCAGATCGAATCCGGGCAGTACTAGAGCTCAAGGCCAGTGGCATGTCGAAGGCGGAGGTGGGTCGAGCGCTGGGGTTGCCTGAAGCGACTGTCAGGCGTTACTGGCTCAAAGAACTGCCTGGCTAGAAAGGGAGTTGTGGGGTGAGAGCAGAGAAGCTCTCCACTTTTCCAATTCGATTTAGCGCGGCGGCAGATCCGTGAAGCGCAGCCGGGGATAGATACGCCTTTCCTCAGCGCATTTGGAAATCTGCAAGAACGCTGACAGCAGTGCATCTTCCGAAGGGCAGTGGCGGGTCATGACCTCGAACTCGTTGTAATCGAAGGCTAGGACGCGAATTCCGACCTCATCCATGAATTTCAAAATCATGGCGCTGTATTCATCGTAGTTGTCGATAAAAAGCTCTCTGACCACGACAACTCCCACCAGGGGGCGTGCAGCAAGATCAATGTCCAAGGGCGTGCCGTCCACAAGCGCTAAGGCTGGATTGCCTTCTCGCCTGATCGTTGAGATGGCGCCACGTAGTTGCTGCAGGCCGTTCTTCAACTGACTTATGGCCTTCTTTCGCTTTCTCTCAAGCGTTGTGTTCATCATTGCTGGCGTATTGGGACTGTCCTTCGCCTGCAGCAGCAAAGTCACTTCATCGCCCATCACCACTACGTCAGCCAGCTCCTCGCCATCGGAAACCTTCAAGGGGCCATGGATGATCCGCTCGGAGGTGTATGCGCGCTGGAGAAGATAGATGATGTCCAACTCCTGAAACGTGCCCGGCTCAGTGCGCTCTAACTGCGTATTGGAGAAGCCTTGGGAGCCTCGAAAGTCCTGGCGGGTCAGGTCGGTGATCAAATAGTCCGAGGGGAACAGATCTTCCTGCAGGAACACCGTTGTGGCACGAGCGTCGTCCTCATAGGTCGTGAGGCTGAACCATCTTTCCGCCTGCTCATACATCTTGGGCCAGTGATCTGCTCCAATGGGGCTGAGTGTACCGAGCTCCTTGCGGAGCTGACCAAGCTTCGCCTGGGCCTTACAACTGAACAGCTCGCGGTTGTGCTCGTCGAAAAAGCACACACTGAATTCGTCAGGGAAGCTCTGCAGTGCCTCTGTGAGAGGGTCACCAGGGATGAGTGGGGTTTTGATCAATAGCGGACTTTGTGGGTCATCAAAGCAGGCTGTGAGAAGCGTAAGCCCCGTCGTTTCGCCTGCCTTGTATGGCGCAAGGTAAAGCTTCAATTCACGCCTTTGCTGAGCGGCCAAGATCAGCTCTTTCCCTGCCTTGATTACCAGCACGAAGCCTTCAGGGTATGCGTACGGCCAAGTCATCTACCCAGCCCTGCAAAGCCAAGACATGGTGTGCACTTACATTTAAGTGGGCACCAGTTCTAGCCTTTTAAGCGGGTATTTCATGCAGCCAACACGCCGTTCCTATTCCAAATCCTTCAAAGCTCAGGTCATTCAAGAGTGTGCCCAGCCCGGTGCTTCGATTGCCAGCATCGCACTCAGCCATAACCTCAACGCAAACCTCGTCCACAAATGGATTCGCCTGCAAGCGCAGAAAAGCACAGCGCTGCAACCTGCATTTATTCCGTTACCCGTGCCGCTGGCAGGGGCGAAATCCCACACATCATCATCGAATATTTGCGTTGAAATACAGCACCCGCGTGGCACCGTCACAGTGAACTGGCCCACTGAAAATGCTGCTGCCTGCGCGACCTTTCTTCGAGACCTTCTGCGATGATTCGCATCGACTCCATCTGGCTCGCCACCGAGCCGATGGACATGCGCGCTGGTACCGAAACGGCATTAGCCAAGGTGATTGCGGTGTTCGGTGCGGCGCAGCCGCACTGTGCTTATCTTTTCGCCAACCGCCGCGCCAATCGCATGAAAGTGCTGGTGCATGACGGCTTCGGCATATGGCTGGCGGCGCGCCGGTTGAGCCAGGGCAAGTTCCACTGGCCAAGCATTCGTCATGGCTCTGAAATGCAGTTGGACACCGAGCAACTCCAAGCCTTGGTATTGGGCCTGCCATGGCAACGAGCAGGTTCCGGCGGCTCGATCACACTGCTTTAACGGCTGCCATTAGCCTATCGGTCTATCGCCGCGAAGCGCCTGCTCTGGCAAAATTCGGCGCATGACTTCTTCTCCCAATCTCGACCAAATGACTCCCGACCAACTGCGTGCCTTAGCTGCGCAATTGCTCTCGCAAGTCGAAACAATGGGTAAGACGGTCGAAACCATGGGCAAGAAGATCAACCGCGATCAGACGGTGATCGAGAAGCTGACCTTCGAAATTGCGCAGCTCAAGCGCTTGAAATTTGCCAAGCGCAGCGAGCAGATGAATCCTGAGCAGGCCAGTTTGCTCGATGACCTGATCGATACAGATATCGCAGCGATTGAAGCAGAGCTTCAGGCCTTGCAAACAGTGCCAGCGGCGACCGAGAAAAAGCAGAAGCCCAAGCGCACTGCATTGCCGGCTGAGTTTCCACGCACACTGATCCATCACGAACCTGACAACACTCACTGCCCATGCGGCTGCGCGCTGAAACGCATCGGTGAAGATGTCAGTGAGAAGTTGGATTACACACCGGGCGTGTTCACCGTCGAGCGTCATGTACGTGGCAAATGGGTCTGCGATGACTGCGAAACGCTTATCCAGGCACCGGTTCCGGCTCAGATCATCGACAAGGGCATCCCAACCGCTGGGCTGCTGGCCCACGTCATGATTGCCAAGTTTGCTGACCATTTACCGCTTTACCGTCAGGAATCGATCTTCGGTCGAGCGGGCCTGGCGATTCCACGCTCAACCTTGGCCGAATGGGTTGGCGTGACTGGGGTTCAGTTGCAGCCGCTGGTCGATGCGCTGCGCGAAGTGGTACTCGGGCAGCAGATTATTCATGCCGATGAAACACCCGTGCAAATGCTCATGCCGGGAACAAAGAAAACCCACCGTTCCTATGTTTGGGCCTACGCCACCAGCCAGTTCTCGGATGTGGCAGCGGTGGTTTATGACTTCAGCCCCAGCCGTGCCGGAGAGCATGCTCGCAACTTCCTGCAAGGCTGGAGGGGCAAGCTGGTCTGTGACGATTTTGGCGGTTACAAAGCCAGCTTCGAACTCGGCGTGACCGAAATCGGCTGCATGGCCCATGCACGGCGCAAATTCTTCGAGCTGCACGCTACGAATAAAAGCACGCTTGCTGAGCAAGCCCTGCGCTATATCCAGTTGTTGTACGAAATCGAGAGCGAAGTCCGCGATCTGGAGCCGGATTTACGGCGGCGAATACGGAAAGAAAAAGCCGTCCCGGTAATGGACATGCTACATGTCTGGATGAGCGCCCAGCGCGACCTTGTGCCCGAAGGCTCAGCCATCAGCAAAGCACTCGATTACAGCCTGAAACGCTGGGCAGCGCTGTCGCGCTACCTCGATGACGGGGCTGTACCCATAGACAACAATTGGGCAGAGAACCAGATCCGACCATGGGCTCTTGGACGCAAGAACTGGCTCTTCGCAGGGTCGCTACGCAGCGGAAAACGGGCGGCGGCGATCATGAGTTTGATCCAGTCTGCGCGGCTCAACGGTCATGATCCGTATGCCTATTTGAAGGACGTGCTCACACGCCTGCCGACGCAGCGGGCGAGTGAAATCGATCATTTGCTGCCGCATATTTGGCAACCGGTCTAATTGCGTAAGACGTGATGCTCGGATGCAAACGTTCAGTTGCGCCCAGTAAGCAGCGATGATGTCATATTGGACAAGCACGCTTATCGTGAGAAATTGGAACAGCCTTACGAGGTTGTGCCCGATACAGTTACATCAGAGCTCTTCCTTTGCCTCGGCGAACTGGCGCACGGCGTCGACTACTTGCCGTGCTCCGCTCTGAATTTCCTCTATCACAAAGCCGGCTTGGCTGACCAAATCGACGCCTTGATCGACCTTTTGGCGACTAGCCTGCATGCTCTCCACAGCATCCTGCGCTAGTTCATGGTTGCGCTTCACAACATCGACGATTTCCACGGTGGCCTGCGCCGTGCGGGCTGCAAGGTTTCGTACTTCATCGGCGACCACCGCAAAACCTCGGCCTTGTTCACCCGCCCTTGCAGCTTCGATAGCAGCATTTAGAGCAAGTAGGTTGGTCTGCTCGGCGATACCTCGGATGGTCTGCACGATGCTGCGGATCATCTCTGACTGCTGATTGACTGCAGTGATGCCTTCAGCCGCTCGTGAGAGCTCGGCTGCTATGCCTTGTACCACCTCGACCGTTTCACTAATGACCTTGGCACCATGGCGAGCGCTTCTGTCCGTCTGCTGGGATATATTGTAGGCGAGCGTGGCTGCATCGGATTCTGCCTGCTGCTGGCGCACTTGGGACGTAATATCACGGGCAAACTTAACTACTTTGTAAAGCCGGCCACTGGCATCGAATACCGGGTTGTAGGTTGCGCTCAGCCAGACGGTATCGCCATGCCGGTTGAGTCGCTGGAAGCGTCCAGAGAAGAACTCACCACGGTTCAGTCGCTCCCAGAAATCGCGGTATTCAGGAGAGTCCGCTTCACCTCGTGTGCAGAACATGCGGTGGTGCTTTCCCCGAATCTCATCCAGGCGATAGCCCATGGCCTGCTCGAAGTTTTCGTTGGCGTCGAGAACCTCACCTTTCAAGTTAAAGGAAATCGCAGCCATCGAGCGACTGATGGCCTGAACCATGCTGCTCTGCTCCTGCTCACGGATCACCTGAGTAGTAATGTCGGTGGCCAGCTTCAGCACGCCTTCGACGCGACCATCGGCGCCTCGGATAGGGTTGTAGCTGGCTTCGAGCCAGACCTCCAGGCCTTGCTTATTACGCCTCAGGAAACGTTCACGTATGTACTCGCCACCAGCCAGGCGCTGCCAGAACTTACGATAGTCGGCACTCGCCTGGTAATCAGGAAAACAGAAAATACGATGGTGCTGTCCGACGATCTCCTCCAGTCGGTAGCCCATGGTGGTAAGAAGGTTCTCATTGGCACCTATGATGGTGCCATCGGGTTTAAATTCAATTGTTGCCGTCGAACGGTCAACGGCCACGGCCCTTGCTTCTGCGGCCTGAAGCTTTTGCAGAGCCTCAGCCAAGGTCTGCTTGATTGCCTTGTTGAACATTGATTAGCCTTAGAGTGAATTTTACTATCGGACGAATGAGGAGAAGCCGTAAATCCCAATTCGAATGTTTAACTGATGCTTAAATCAGGTGATGTAGCGGGTCTGCAAATTGCACCAGCAAGCACCAACTTGAATCTATGGCTTGTGCAGTATCACGCTAGAGTCTTGGTCGCGCTTAAGCTTTCCAGCATCCTCTCTGCGCTCATCGGCTTGCCCAGCAGGTAACCTTGCAAAATGTCGCAACCCAACTCGGTAAGCATCTGTTGTTGTTCAGCGGTTTCCACACCCTCTGCAACGATCCTCAGCCCCAGCGTTTTACCGAGCGCTACTATGGCCGAAACGATAGCCGCGTCATCGTTACACTTAGCCAGCTCGGTGATAAAACCTCGGTCGATCTTCAGTTCGTTGGCTGGTAGGCGCTTAAGATAAAGCAGGCTGGAATAACCGGTACCAAAGTCGTCGATGGAGATATTCACGCCCAATGCTGCCAATTGATCAAGAGCAATCAAAGCAGCTTCAGCGTCCCGCATCGCCGTAGATTCGGTAACTTCCAGTGTCAGGAAACGGGGGGGCAGGCCACTGCTTTGCAGGGCATTGCGCACGACATCAACGAGCTTTGCATGGGCCAGTTGTACCGTCGAAATGTTGACCGCAATACTCCATTCGTCTTTACCTTCGCCTAACGCTTGCCATTCGGCCATCTGCCGGCACGCCTCATGGATTACCCAGCTACCGATTGGCACGATCAATCCAGTACGCTCTGCCAAGGGCAGGAAACGGACGGGCGGCACCAAGCCAAAACCTGGCTTGTTCCAACGCAGTAAAGCTTCAACGCCGATCATAGGGCCATTTGGGGCGAGCATCTTCGGCTGGAAGTGCAGGATAAATTCATTCCGATCCAGTGCGCACCGCAGATCCTGTTGCATTTCCAACTGCAGGTGAGCGTTAACGTTCATAGCTTTTTCAAAGAAGCAGTAGCCATCGCGGCCCTGCTCCTTGGCGTGGTACATAGCCGCATCGGCATTGACCATCAGCTCATGCTCGGTTAGGCCATTTTCTGGGAATATAGCGATACCGATGCTAGCGGACACATGCACTGTCTGCCGCCCAAGTACGTAAGGTAATCGAATATTTTCCACCAAGCGTTGCGCCAACATCGCAGCGTCTTCAGGTTCGCCGGGATCGATAAGCAGAACGAACTCGTCGCCTCCGAGGCGAGCCACCGTATCTTCGCCGCGTTTGGCGTCGTTGATTCGCTTTGCTACTTGCAGAAGCAACTGGTCGCCAGTGTGATGACCGTAAGTATCGTTAACAGCTTTGAAACCATCCAGATCCATGAAGAGTACGGCAAAGTGGCTCTTCTGCCTGATGGCTTTATGAATCGCTTGCTGAAGACGGTCGTTTAGGAGGATACGGTTAGGGAGGCGAGTAAGATTGTCGTGAAGAGCTAGCTGCACCAGTTCACTGTTTGCGAGGTCAAGGGAGCTGGCAAGTATGCTGGTGCGGACGTCAAGCATTGATACGATCAAGGCAATAGCGCAGACAGCCAGCGTGATCAGAATCACCAAAACCATTAGCCAGTTGCTATCAATGCCTGCATTGACCGCTCCGCACACGCTCCCGATAGGAAATTGGGCAGCCGCCATTCCGGTATAGTGCATTCCAACAATGGCACACCCCATAATTAACGAGGCGCCGATGCGTGTACGATTGATGTACTGACCTTCGCCACGCAGGCGGAAAGCGATCCACAAAGCCACGCCCGAAGCAAGGATAGCAATCAGCACCGATAGCGCGAACAAAGACGGAACGTATTCCACTACAGGATTCATCAGCAGCGCCGCCATTCCAACGTAGTGCATGGATGCAATTCCGATACCCATGAGCACCGCACCAAGCAGCAAACGCGGCAGTGGCATTTCCGTCTGGCATGCTAGCCACAAAGCAAAGGCGGAGGAGGCGATGGCGATCAACAACGATAAGCCAGTCAGCGTCGGGTCGTAACCCAGCTCGATGGGCAGTTGGAAGGCCAACATGCCAATAAAATGCATCGACCAGAGGCCCGTGCCCATGGCGGAAGATCCACCGGCAAGCCAAAGTGCCGATGCTTTGCCTTCGGTACGGGTGACTCGACCAGTCATGTCCAGCGCGGTATAAGACGCCAGGATCGCTACGGCGAAGGAAAACAGCACATACACGCTGTTATAGCTGCTTACTAGCATTGAAACCCCGAAGGTTGAATTTGGCTCCTCTGGGCCATCGGCGGCACGAGCAGTTTCTGAAGAGTACGCTTCATCCTATCGTCAAAAATTTTACAAAAAAAAGCGTCATGCCAGCCTTGCGACTTCCACGGGCACGCTTACGGCTGAATGCGATGCTGGAAATTGTAGTGCCGTGCTGGGCACCCATATTGAATGACCTGGGCTTTGAAGGCCTTGGAATAGGAACCGAGTGTTGGCTGCATGAAATACCCGTTTAAAAGGCTAGATCTGGTGCTCACTTAAATTTGAGTGCACACGATGTCTTGGCTTTGCGGGGCTGGGTAGATGACATGGCCGGACGGTTACCCTTCAGGGCCTTCAACGATCCATAATCCACGGGCTAAGACAGCGATTTGCTGAAGCGCTTGTGGCTTCATGATCGTGAGGTACATTTGAACTCCTTGGCGGTTGCCTGATTGCGTCCTGCAAAACCCGAAGCCTAAAGCGATGAGGCGAGGCCTATGCTTACCATTCAAAATTCCCATCCTGGCCAACCAAAATTTGGCTAGCCAGGCATCGACTCAGTTAGATCGATACAGGAGCAGGAATATGAGGATGTGGGTCATAGCCCACAATCTCAAAGTCCTCAAACTTGTAATCGTAAATGCTGTCCGGCTTGCGCTTGAACTGCAACTTAGGCAGAGGGCGCGGATCACGAGTCAGTTGCAGGTTAACTTGCTCAATATGATTCAAGTAAATATGCGCATCACCCATTGTAACTACAACCTCGCCAACTCCCAAATCGCACTGCTGCGCCAACATATGAGTTAAAAAACTAACCCCTGCTAGGTTATAGGGATTTCCGAGCAATAAGTCTGACGACCGAATGTATAGATGCGCCGACAACTTATTGTTGGCTACATAGAACTGATAGAGCAAATGGCATGGTGGCAATGCCATCTTCCCATTCCGGGCATTCTCTTGTGGACTCACCGATTCATCAGGAAGGTACTCGACGTTCCATCCATGGAAGAGAATCCGACGACTGTTTGGGTTAGTCTTGAGCGTATGAACGACGTAGTCGATTTGATTGATGGCCTTGCCGTCCTGGGTAGGCCAGGCCGTCCACTGCTTGCCGTAGATCGGGCCGAGGTCACCGTCTTCAGTTGCCCACTCATCCCAGATGCTGACACCATGCTCCTTCAGCCATTTGGTATTCGTGTCACCATTCAGGAACCAGATCATCTCGTTGATGATGCTCTTGAAATGCAGCTTCTTGGTGGTGAGGAGCGGGAAGCCATCCTCCAGGTTGTGGCGGAACTGGCGACCGAAGACACTCAGCGTGCCGGTGCCGGTGCGATCGCCTTTCTCGACGCCATTCTCTAGCACGTCGGCCAGCAAATCGTGGTACATCTTCATTTCGGTTCCTCAAGGTTCGCGCTGACCAAATCCAGTGCGTCACGCAATTTCAAAATTTCAGTATCTTGCTCTTTGATCTTCTGACGCAGCTCATCTGCGAGCTGGAGGTAGTAGTCCCTAGACTCGCGGACAGTGTCCAATCTCTTGTCGAGCGTGGCACAAGAGTTCTCAGAATCCTGATACCTATTGAACCAATAAAGCACTTCCAATCGACTCTTTTCAAGGCGTTGCATCAGAATCGTCTTGGGATCCTGCTTCTTCTCAGCCTTGACCCTCTGAGCGAGCACTGCAATGCGGCGGTTGTCCTTGATCGCCTCAAGCCGCTGCGCCGGGAAGTCGCGCTGTCGGATAGTGTTGCGATGAATGCCTGTGATGCGGCTCAGCTCCGCCATCGTCGGCTTCAGTTTCGGATCAGAGGCAATCTGCATAAGCCCCTGAGCCAGCAGCTCAGTGTTCCGGTCGTAGTCGAGCTTATTCTTGGCATCAAACGCCTGGACTGTCATACCTCGACCTCCTCACCCAGATGCTCCAACACACCCTTGGCTTCCTCCATCGCCGCTCGCAACTCCTCCTCAGAGCCTGCTGAGTTCGGAGAGCTCAAGGCCAAGCTGTTCTGCACATAGATCTCCCGCCATTTAGGAGCGTGAGCCTTGGTGACCACGGCGTTTTTGCACCGATTCGGATTGCAACGCAGCGATCCGATGCAGGGCAGAGACTCGTCAAATACCTCACGTTGACCGCCATAACAGAAGCCTTGTCCCACGTTGATGATCGCCATGCGCTTCTTGGCCATCTGGGCGATGATTTGCTCTTTGGTGTAGCCAGCCGCCATGTACCCGCTGAACACCTTTTTCATCCGCGCCTTGTGGCTCTCCGCATTGGGGCCGGCGTAGTTTCCGTCGGGATCGCAGTAGCTCTGGATGTACTCCTCCTCTGCCATTTGCGTCGGCGTCTTGCTAGATGAACGCCCACCCTTGGACAAGATCTCAGCGATCGCTCCGTACCCAAGCGTCACCGCACTGAACGCCTTGTTCTGGCCAGCACCACCGATAAGGTCACCGAAGTGCTTTAGCTGGTGAGAGATGAATGGGAGCCCAAGCTCAGCCCTGGCCATCTGGTAAGCCAGGGTGTGTCGCAACGTGTAAGGCGAGAATTCCAGCGACTCGAACTCCTCGTCCGTCAGAATATCCTCGAAGAAAGCTCTGAACTGGTGAGTGATTCCAAGCGAGGACATTGAGTTTGGTTCGGCGTCCTGCGCGACAGTATCCACATTGGAGAACAGGTAAGGATTCTGCTTTACCTTAGCGATGAGGCAAGCGGCACGGATGGCGTCACGCACAATCGGAATCGCGATCCACTTGTCGTCGAACAGCTTGGCCAAGCCTTGGCGATGCTTGATCACGTTGCTGATCAGCAACCAGTAGTCGCTCTCTTGCTCCATGCACGACTCGACTAGGATCTCGGAGAGCTCTGAGGGCCGCATGCCGGTGTACTGCGCCACGAGATAGCAGGCACTGTACGAGACGAAATTGATGTACCTACGGAAATCATCGTCCAGTTTGGAATCTGAGAGCTTGAGTAACGTTTCGGTCGCCTTAAAATCATGTCGACCAGAGCCAGATTGGAACGTAGATGGAATGCAGCCAAAAGCTGCGGACAGTGCATTCGCCATCGCACCGGAGTCATAGCCTTTTCTCCGCAGCCTCAGCGCTACGTACAACTCGAAATTGTAACGCGACAGCTCTTGAGCGTTGGCTAACGAGTAGCCGCTAGCGTTTTGGCGGGTAAGGGCAACCAGGTCATCCACAGGCTCCCCCAGAGTGCTTAGGAAGTCGACCACTGCGAACGACGCCTCGCGAGAAGCCTTCTCGAACACATCGTTCGGCAGAATACGGTATGTGCGCTCAGAATCAGGGACGTGCTTGAGTACCTTGGCCCAGGCGAGCGATTCCAGCTGAACGTAAGGCAGTGGCTCTTCGAAAATCTGCTCCTCGAAAAATGGCGACCTGACCAAGGTAAAGAACTTCTTGAGATCAGGGCCAAAGGCGTAGGGATGAATGAGCGCTGCCTCCCGGTACATACCCGCATCAAAGTACGTCAGACCATGGTGTCCAACCTCGAAGAACTCATCCGTCATCAGCTGGCGCGCCTGCCCCGACATCGTATCCAGGAAGCTCAATCCAGCCTTCATGCATGAAATGGCGGTGTTGGCTTTGATGTTCCTTGGCGAGGCAAACGAGCGCGTTGCCGCTGGCATCTTCAGCCAGCAATACAGGGCCACCTTGACCTCCAAGACCGCCGACTGGTTGAGCAATGGGTACGAGTCAAAATTGAGCCGTAGCTTGGCTCCTTGGACATTCCTGGCGGCGTTCGGATGATCGTCATTGAAGTCCCAGACGGCGTCGCCCAAGACGGATGTCTTACTGACAGGCAACGCCATCAGCGCCTGGTACCAAGAGAGTGCTTCCAGCGACACAGGAGTCGGATCGGCGATGTTTCTGCGCAACTCAAGCAGCAGGGTGTGAGCAGTTGTACGCCACTGTTTGTACGCAGCGAGTTCAGGGATCAGAGCATGGTTCATAGCGTTACTCCCTCGGTCAAAACACTGACCTGCAGGTTTTCAGAGAGGCGCTCAGCCTTGGTCAGCTCTTCTGCGGAAAAGTCCGATGTCTCAGGATCTAGAAGGTTGTTTAGCACATCAAGGTTGTCCAGGATGACGGCTCCGTAGGGCGTATCGAGCACCCGGTTGACTTCAATCATCCTTTGGTAGTCACGCCGCATGGCGAAGAGCTCCGGCAGGTGCGATACCGTGATGATGCTGTTGCTGCATGAAAGGCACATGTTGAACAGCGTGCAGGGCTTGCTGGGGTCATAGCTTGCCAACGCCTTGATGAAAGCAGGTGGGTCAAAAACGTTCATGCATGTGGCAAGGCCAGAACGCAGTGGCATCGCCTCGGGCGTGGGCTCGATAGTCTTGGTCGGGATCAGCTTCGGAGCCTCCTCTAACGTGTCTTGCTGCATTTCATGGAGAACCTTATTCAGCATTCGGCGCGCCATGGGGTTGAAGTCCATCTGATCCAGATAGGCCATGGTGGTGCTTAGGCTCTTATGCCCCAGGAGAACCTGGATCTCACGTGGAGAGACGCCGCGCTCGATCAGTTCGCTTACGAAGCTAGGTCGGAAACGTGACGGTGAGAGCTTGAGAGGATTACCATCTTCGTCAAGCAGCCCGTGATCCTGAGAGAACTTGTCCAGGGTCTTATTGAGCTGGTTGCCACCTGAGTTCTCAAAGGAATCTACAACCCCGTATTTCCTGGGAGAGCTTGAGCGGTAAATGAAGAGCTTGTTCTGGGCTTCGACAGGCGCACTCAAGCGAATCTCACGGGTCAGGTGCTTCACATCGTCAAAGATTTTCTTGACCACACGGCCTTGAGAGGTGGTCAGCCAAGAGATCTCCGCATGGAAGATATCTAGATGAAGCATCTTCGCGCCTTCAGAACGCTCTTTCCAATACAGCAAGCAAGGCCGATCCGTTAAGTCATGGCGCTCAATGAAATCATCCAGCTCCAGTCCCAGCAGCGAGTCAGCATTCATCCCGGTAACTTGGGCAAGCCGAGCGATGTACGGCGCAATGACTCGACCATCAACCTGATACTGCACGCCCCAGCTTTTATAAACCTCGAAGATCGAAATTGGCGAAGCCGAGATAATCGACATAAACGCCCGTTGATAAAGGTCGTTTTTATCTACGGATTCGAAGTTTAGGGGCTTGCAGTTGAGTTTGTTCTCAAAAATCCACCGTGCGTTATCCAGAGTGTTAAAGCCTCGGCGTACTCTTCCGTCAGCGTTCAGCGGATC
This sequence comes from Pseudomonas sp. Marseille-P9899, assembly GCF_903166565.1. Classification (NCBI taxonomy): domain Bacteria; kingdom Pseudomonadati; phylum Pseudomonadota; class Gammaproteobacteria; order Pseudomonadales; family Pseudomonadaceae; genus Pseudomonas; species Pseudomonas sp. Marseille-P9899. The sequence continues at coordinate 286,122 of NZ_CAESCG010000004.1, read as the reverse complement.
TTCCCCTACCTGGCTTGGAACGTAAGCCTGGGCCAAGCGATTGGTTTCATCAATTTCTTGCTCAATGACCTGCGAAATACGGTTTCGGACAGCCTGGGGATAAGGCTTGTACTGGTCAGTTTCACGCTCAGCATCGAAGCCTGTAGCTGCGACGTAGCTGCTCAGCCCGAGACCCTCGATTTGGACTGCGCGCGCCATCATTTTCCGAGCAGAGCTCATCATCGAACTGCTGTGGCTGGTCGACAGCGAACGCTCCAAGATCTTTTCCTGGAGATATCCCCTGAACTTGGGGAGGGAATACGGGGTTACGAGCTCCCTAATGTCCTCCAAGCCTGTGTAGTTGGCATCCTTGAGATAGGCTCGGAAGTTTTTGAAAGCCTCAATGAAATTCGACTGCCCTGACGCACTACTGCTCTTCATTGATGAAGCACTGAAGAGGTGCAGCAGGTGCTGGAAGGGGCGCTCCGGTTCCGGGCTTACGAGGTCGGACAGGCGATGGATGCGGACTGAGCGCAAAGCGTTGAAGCCGTCTCGCAATGACTCAGTCTTTTCGACTACCGTCTTCGAGGCGATACGCTGCTCGACGGTTTGATAGTTAGGGTCAAGAACACCAAGCTTGCGAAGATCATCGAGAATCTCCTCAAACGTGATCCGCACCAGTTCGAAGCTCGCCCTGGCTGATTTGAAGCCAGCCAATTCAGGAATCTCGCTCATGAAGCCACGATCCCTGATGGTATTGGCAGCCACTGGAATCGCCAGCTTCTCCTCCATAGACATGCCTTCGTACCAGGCAAGCAGCCTACGGCGCCAATCGCAGGCGCCAGACGGATGGCCAGGTACGATAATTCCTTCGGCGCGCATCGCCTCGAAGATCGGCTCAAAGCTTGAGACGCGCTTTGAGATCGTACCTGGGTTCAGATTAGTCTGTTCGATGAGGTATTTAGGAGCCACCGCCAACTCGTCCCCCCTGCTCAGACATACCTTCAGCAACGACTCCCGATCATCAGTGGCGCGGGCCACAAATGACTCAATGACGGCGTCTGCCTGAGCGCTAGTCAACCGACTCATTTCATATCTCCCGCATCAATTTTCAGGCGCGTCTGCTGGGAAAGCTCAGCCATCTCGCCTGCTTTCGTCTTGGTTTCAGTTCCGGGGCGTACGAGCTTCTGGTAGAGGTCGTAGGGGATCTGGGTATAGGTTTCCGACGTGCTGAGGCGCGAGTGACCAAGCGTCTTCTGCACGCTCACTAGCCGGTCAAGGTAATCACTACCAATGTCTGGCGTTCTCAACAGGGCATAAGCATTCCCGTGCCTCAACTTGTGGGGAGAGATCATCCTGTCGATTTTCAGCAGGTTCAGCGCTCGCTCGGATGTGCGCTCCAAGAGCTTGGAGATCGAGCGAGGGGTGTACTCACCCCCTTCCGCATTCAGGAAAGCAGGGGTGTTCTCAGCCCCCTTGAATTGACGCTTAGTCATTTTGTACAGCGGCGAAGCATGGTACTTCTTGATGCGCAGCAGCGTGGCGCGGCTGACCAACGTCTGGCGGGGCTTAAATGAGTCCGCAGGGCCTTTGCTTCCATCAATATGCAGCGGGCAGTAGTCCGCGTTTACCGGTTCTGAAACACCAGGCGAGATGAACAACGTGTCCTGGAATCGAAGGGCATCATCAATGGCCTTGAGGGTCACTCGCGGGACTTCTGAGCGGCGCACGCCTGCGTCGTACATGAACTGGAGCAAGCAGCGCTCACGCTCACTCTGCGTAGCCAGGATGAGCTCTCTGAGATCATTCAGGGAACAAGCCACTACCAAGCTCTTGTTGGGACGGGGGGACAGGTAGCCGGCAGTGTAGGGGTTAGGCGCGGTACGAGGCGCGGGTGCGTCGTCCACTCCCCGGCATAGAGAATCATTGAAAAACGCCATCAAAGACGAATCCCGGTTGCGCACCGTCTTCTTGGAAAGCTCCTCGTCCTCGCGCAGGTGAGCGAAGTACTCCTCGATCACGTGGGTGCGGATTTCCAAGAACGCCGAGTCACGCTCGCAATCACGAAACTCACGGCGGTTCGTCAGGTACTCGCAGGTGTACCCAAGGTTGCGACCATAGGTGATGGCCGTCTGCTGGGATATATAGGCTTTCTGAAGCGCGTGGGATAGGTAACCCGAAATCAAAGGCATGAGGCGCTCATCATCATCAAAGACGGCTGTCCCTGTGACGTTCACGGCTTCCTGAATTGGGGATTCTTCGGATGAGTCGTCCCGCCTGGTTGGGGACTCTCTGAAATCTAGGGGGGCGCCCCTAACTGCGATGACCTTCACGGCTTCCTCTCTCTTCAAAGCGGCCCGTACTATACACAATGTGCATTTCGTATTGGGGCACAATAAATGAGCTTGGAAGGTAAAGCCTTACTACGCAGCCATTGCGTAATGTGCGGTTTCGTCGAGGGGGTATAATAGGCCCAGGTCGTTGGAGCGAATGTAGAGGGTCAGGGAGATTTCCTTGGTCTCGACATTCGGGTGGAACTGGTAAAGCAGGTGGCACGGCGGCAAGGCCATTTCATCGAGCTGGGCGCAGTTCCAGCCGTGGAACAGGATACGCCGGCTGCCCGGGTCCTTGATGATGGTGTCGACGCACTGGCGAATCTGGTCGATGGCCTTGTACAGCACGACAAAGGCTTCACCGTCTTCCTCGGACTCGGCAATCTGGGCGAAGCCCTGGCTCTGCGCCAGCTCGATCGCGGCCGGATTGCTCAGCGGGATGCGTTTGTAAGCCGGCCACTGGCGCCATTGCACGCCGTAGATCTCGCCCAGGTCGTCATGCCCCTGGCGGAACGGGTTGGCCAGCCACTGGGCGTTTTCGTTGGCGTTCTGGTCCCAGACCTTGCAGCCCAGCTCGCGGAACTGCGCGGCGTTCTTCACGCCGCGAAGGAAGCCGACCATCTCGCCAATCGCCGACTTGAACGCCAGCCGGCGCGTGGTGATGGCCGGGAAGCCCTTCTGCAGATCGAAACGCAGCATGGCGCCAGGCAGGCTGATGGTGCGCACGCCGGTGCGGTTTTCCTGCAACGTACCGTTCTCGATAACGTCGCGGACCAGATCCAGATACTGTTTCATAGCGTTCCTGTAACGAAGACGGCAGGGGGATCGCCCCTGCCGTGGAATTTCAGACCGCGGGTTTTACCGTCGGCTTGCGATTATAGGCCCACCAGATCAGGCCGAGGCCGCCGGCGATCATCGGCACGCAAAGAATCTGACCCATGGTCAGCCAGCCCCAGGCGATGTAGCCAAGCTGGGCATCCGGCACGCGGACGAATTCGACGATGAAACGGAAGATGCCGTAGAACAGCGCGAACATCCCCGACACCGCCATGGTTGGCCGCGGCTTGCGCGAATACAGCCAGAGAATCAGGAACAGCGCCACGCCTTCAAGGGCGAACTGGTAAAGCTGCGACGGGTGACGCGGCAGTTGCGCCGGGTCGCTGAACGGCGGGAAGACCATGGCCCACGGCACGTCAGTGGCCTTGCCCCACAGCTCGGCGTTGATGAAGTTGCCGATACGCCCGGCGCCCAGGCCGATCGGCACCATTGGTGCGACGAAGTCCATCAGCTCGAAGAACGACTTGTTGTTGCGCTTGCCGAACCACAACGCCGCCAGCATCACCCCGATGAATCCACCGTGGAACGACATGCCGCCCTTCCACACTTCGAAGATCAGCGTCGGGTTGGCGAGGTAGGCGCTCAGGTCGTAGAACAGCACGTAGCCCAGCCGCCCGCCGACAATCACCCCCATGGACAGCCAGAAGATCAGGTCCGAGAGCTTTTCGCGGCTCCAGGTCGGGTCGAAGCGGTTGAGCCGGCGCGAAGCCAGATCCCAGGCACCGCCGATGCCGACCAGGTACATCAGGCCATACCAATGGATTTTCAGTGGCCCGATGGCCAATGCCACGGGATCGATCTGCGGGTAAGGCAGCATGGTGTCTCCTCTCGTTAAAGCAAAAAGCTCAGGCCGACGCAGAACAGCAGCGCGGCGAATAGGCGTTTGAGCAGGCGTGGCGATAATTTGTGCGCCAGGCGCGCGCCGAAGCGGGCGAAAAACATGCTGGTCGCGGCAATGCCGATCATCGCCGGCAAGTACACGAAGCCCAGGCTATGGGGCGGCAGGTGCTCGTCGTGCCAGCCCAGAATCATGAAGCTCAGGGCGCTGACCAGGGCGATCGGCAGGCCGCACGCCGAGGACGTCGCCACCGCCTGCTGCATCGGCAGGCTGCGCCAGGTGAGGAACGGCACGGTCAGCGAACCGCCACCGATGCCGAAGATCGCCGACGCCCAGCCGACCACGCTGCCGGCAACGGTCAGCCCGGCCTTGCCGGGAACGCTGCGGCTGGCCTTGGGCTTGAAGTCCAGGGCCATCTGCACGGCGATGATCAGGGCGAAGGTGCCGATGATCTTCTGCAGGTGCGGGCCCTGGATCAGCGAGGCGGTCTTGGCGCCAACCCCGGCGCCGATCAGGATGCCCAGGGTCATCCAGGCGAAGATCGGCCACTGCACCGCGCCCTTGCGATGGTGCTCGCGCACGGCATTGATCGAGGTGAAGACGATGGTCGCCAGCGAAGTGCCCACCGCCAGGTGAGTCAGGACGGATGCATCGAAGCCTTGCAGGGTGAAGCTGAATACCAGCACCGGCACGATGATGATGCCGCCACCGACGCCGAACAGTCCGGCCAGCACGCCCGCGCAGGCGCCTAGCAGCAGATAGAGCACGAATTCCATTGTCGCCCCCGGAAAAATCAGTCCGGCATGGTAACGGAAGGTGGGCCTTTGCCTCTACTCATGGCAGATGAAGACCTTGTCAGCGTCGCCTGAGGTACAGTGGCGCCACTACCGACAAGATCGACGAGAACCACGATGTGCCTGATCGTTTTCGCCTGGCGGCCGGGAAATGCCCGGCCGCTGATCGTCGCGGCCAACCGTGACGAGTTCTATGCCCGCCCGACCCTAGCCTTGAGCCAATGGGACGAGGCGCCCGGCGTGCATGCCGGGCGTGACCTCGAAGCCGGCGGCACCTGGCTGGGCCTGGGCCCGCAGGGACGCTTCGCCGCGCTGACCAATATCCGTGATCCCGGCCAGCCAGCGGGCGCCCGCTCGCGGGGTGAACTGGTGGCGGGCTATCTGCGCGGGGAGCTTTCGGTCGAGGCTTATCTGGAACGGGTCGCGGGCGAGGCGCTGCATTATTCCGGCTTCAATCTGCTGGTCGGGGACAGCCATCAATTGGGTTATCTGCACGGAGGGGATGCAGCGCCACGGCTACTCGAGGCGGGCGTCTATGGCCTGTCGAATGCCGCGCTGGATACGCCGTGGCCCAAGCTGATCAAGGCCCGCGAAGGCTTGCGCGAACGGCTGGACGATCCAGTCCCGGCGCGGCTGTTCGAGTTGTTGGCGGACAATAATCAGGCTGCCGACAGCGAGCTGCCGGATACCCGTGTCGGGTTGGCGACCGAGCGTTTGCTGTCGAGCGTGTTCATTGCCAGCCAGAACTACGGAACGCGGGCGAGTACGGTGCTGATCGTCGAGGCGGACGGGAAGCGCAGGCTGGTGGAGCGGAGTTTCGGGCCGCTTGGAGGGCATCTGGGAGAGGTCGAACTGGTGTTGTGAAGCTCAGGGCCTGATCGATGCGATCAGGCCCTGAGTAGTTCAGAGATTCTGCGTCGGCCCCGGATTGATCATCCGCGACAGCCCAAGGTTCTTCAGGGCCAGTTGCAAGGTGCTGTGGATAACCTGCGGGTTGTCGATGTCCATGGCCTGGGCCAGCATTTCCTTGGCTTTGCCGAGGCTGATCTGGCGCAGCATCCACTTCACCTTCGGCAGGTTGGTGGCGTTCATCGACAGGCTGTCGAAGCCCATCGCCATCAGCAGCACCGCCGCCGCCGGATCACCGGCCATTTCACCGCAAATACTCACCGGCTTGCCTTCGGCATGGGCCGCGGTGACCACGTGTTGCAGGGCCTGCAGCACCGCCGGGTGCAAGTAATCGTAAAGGTCGGCGACCCGCGGGTTGTTGCGGTCCACCGCCAGCAGGTACTGGGTCAGGTCGTTGGAACCGACCGACAGGAAGTCCACCTGGCGCGCCAGTTCCTTGGTCTGGTAGACCGCCGCAGGAATCTCCACCATCACGCCCACCGGTGGCATCGGCACGTCGGTGCCTTCGTCACGCACTTCGCCCCAGGCGCGGTGGATCAGATGCAGCGCTTCTTCCAGCTCATGGATACCGGAAATCATCGGCAGCAGGATGCGCAGGTTGTTCAGGCCTTCGCTTGCCTTGAGCATGGCGCGGGTCTGGACCAGGAAGATTTCCGGGTGGTCGAGCGTGACGCGGATGCCGCGCCAGCCGAGGAACGGGTTGTCTTCCTTGATCGGGAAGTAGGAGAGCGACTTGTCACCGCCGATATCCAGGCTGCGCATGGTCACCGGCAGCGGATGGAAGGCCGCCAGTTGCTCGCGGTAGATCGCCAGTTGTTCCTTCTCGCTGGGGAAGCGCTGGTTGATCATGAACGGCACTTCGGTGCGGTACAGGCCAACGCCCTCGGCGCCGCGCTGCTGCGCCCGCGCCACATCGGCCAGCAGGCCGGTGTTGACCCACAACGGCATGCGGTGGCCGTCGGTGGTTTCGCAAGGGAGTTCACGCAGGGCGTCGAGGCCCTGGGCCAACTGGCGCTCTTCCTCGACCACATCGGCGTAGTGCTTGCGCAGCACTTCGCTGGGGTTGGTGTAGACGTCGCCCTTGTAGCCGTCGACGATCATCTGGATGCCGTCGACCTTGGAATACGGCAGGTCGACCAGGCCCATCACCGTGGGAATACCCATGGCCCGGGCGAGGATCGCCACGTGGGAGTTGCCCGAACCCAGCACCGACACCAACCCGACCAGCTTGCCTTCCGGCACTTCGCCGAGCATCGCCGGGGTCAGTTCTTCACTGACCAAGATGGAGTTGTCGGGGTAGACCAGCGAAAGCTGACGGGCTTCCTGCAGATAGGCCAGCAGGCGCCGGCCGAGGTCTTTGACATCGGACGCGCGCTCACGCAGGTAGGCGTCGTCCATCAGTTCGAAGCGGTTGACGTGCTCGACCACCACCTGGCGCAGGGCGCCCTGGGCCCACTGGCCGGTCTTGATGACCTCTGCCACTTCGCCACCCAGCGCGGCGTCGTCGAGCATCATCAGGTAGACGTCGAACAACGCCCGCTCTTCCGGACGCAACTGGGTGGCCAGTTTCGCCGAGAGGGTGCGCATGTCGCCGCGCACGCCTTCGAGGGCGTTGTTGAAGAGTTTCAGTTCGGCATCGATATCGGTGACGGTCTTGTCCGGCACCACGTCCAGGTCAGCCGGCGGCAGCATGACCACGGCAGTACCGACCGCCGCACCCGGCGAGCCCGGCACGCCAACGAACTTGGCTTCCTGGATGCCCTTGCCCTGGCGACCCAGGCCGCGGATCGAGCCGGTGGCCTCGGCATGGGCGATAACCCCGGCCAGTTGCGCGCTCATGGTGACCAGGAAGGCTTCTTCGCCCTCGTCGAACTGGCGACGCTCCTTTTGCTGGATGACCAACACCCCGACCACGCGACGGTGGTGGATGATCGGAGCGCCCAGGAAGGAAGCGAAACGCTCTTCACCGGTTTCGGCGAAGTAGCGGTAGCGAGGGTGATCGGCGGCGTTTTCCAGGTTCAGCGGTTCTTCCCGGGTGCCGACCAGGCCGACCAGGCCCTCGTTCGGCGCCATGCTGACCTTGCCGATGGAGCGCTTGTTCAGGCCCTCGGTGGCCATCAGGACAAAACGGTTGGTTTCCGGGTCGAGCAGATAGACCGAGCAGACCTGACTGCCCATGGCCTCTTTGACGCGCAAGACAATGATCCCCAACGCCGTCTTGAGATCCTTGGCGGAGTTAACTTCCTGGACGATCTTGCGCAGCGTATTGAGCATGGCTCGGGGTCGAACTCCGTCGTCAGTCGCGCGCCAGCAGGCGCGGGGCAAGCTCTTTGAGCGCGCGGCGGTACACCTCGCGCTTGAATGTCACCACCTGGCCCAGCGGATACCAATAGCTGACCCAGCGCCAGCCATCGAATTCCGGTTTACCGGTCAAGTCCATCCGCACCCGCTGCTCGTTGGAAACCAGTCGCAGCAGGAACCACTTCTGTTTCTGGCCGATGCACAGCGGCTGGCTGTGGGTCCGCACCAGGCGTTGGGGTAAACGATAACGCAACCAGCCACGGGTGCAGGCAAGAATTTCAACGTCTTGCCGCTCCAGTCCTACTTCTTCGTTCAGCTCGCGGTACAACGCTTCTTCCGGGGTCTCATCGGGGTTGATGCCCCCCTGGGGAAACTGCCAGGCATCCTGGTTGATTCGCCGAGCCCATAGCACCTGTCCAAGATCATTGGTAAGAATGATCCCGACATTGGGGCGAAAACCATCGGGGTCGATCACGGCAGCAGCCTCGCAAACGCATGTCGCCGCATTGTTCCACAAAGCTTGCAAGGCCAGCAACGCGCCGGCCATACCTTATGTGCAGCGTTGTGAAAAGTCCGTATTCTGTGGGACTTTTCAGATGTTATGCGAGTGACTCTTCAATGCGCCTGGCTTTATTCGATCTGGACAACACCCTCCTCGGCGGCGACAGCGACCACGCATGGGGCGATTACCTCTGCGCCCGCGGCATTCTCGACCCCGTGGAGTACCAGAACCGCAACGACGCCTTCTATCAGGACTACCTGGCCGGCAAGCTAGACCTGCAGGCCTACCTGAACTTCAGCCTGGAAATCCTGGCCACCACCGAAATGGCCCAGCTGGACCAGTGGCACGGCGAGTTCATGCGCGACTGCGTTGAACCGATCATCCTGCCCAAGGCCCTGGCCCTGCTGAAGAAGCACCGCGACGCGGGCGACAAGCTGGTCATCATCACCGCTACCAACCGTTTCATTACCGGGCCGATCGCCAAGCGCCTGGAGGTGGAAACCCTGCTGGCCACCGAGTGCGAACTGGTCGATGGCCGCTACACCGGCCGCAGCACCGACGTGCCGTGCTTCCGCGAAGGCAAGGTAACGCGCCTGCGCCGCTGGCTGGACGAGAATGGGCTGAACCTGGAAGGCAGCTACTTCTATAGCGACTCGATGAACGACCTGCCGCTGCTGGAGCAGGTTGATAACCCGGTGGCGGTCAACCCCGACCCGAACCTGCGCGCCGAAGCCGAAAAACGCGGCTGGCCGATACTCGACCTGCGCGGCTGAGTCGCCTCAGACCGGCTTGGCGCCCATCAAGCCGGCGATGGCGATGAAACACACCCCGCTGAACAGCGCCAGGGCCAGGGTAAACCCCGGTTTACCCACGGCCGGCGCGGTGCGCAGGCGATTGACCCGCGCCAGCAGCCAGAACCAGGCCAGCGCGCCGACGGTGTAGAGCACGCTGGAACCCAGCACCCAGGTCTGCCCCAACGGCCAGCCCACCAGGTGCACCAGCCACCAGCCGGTGAACGGCATGCTCACCAGGCAAATGCCCATCAACAGCCAGACAAACACCAGCGGCCGCCGCAACAGCTGGCCATAAACCGCCGCATCCCCCGCGCGGCGCTTGCGCCAGGTCCACAACGCCAGCCCCACAGCGCTGCCCAAGAGCAGCACAGTGGCCAGGACATGGGCGGTTTTCAGGGCAATCAGCGGTTCCATGGATTCAACTCCTCAGGCATTGCTCAAAGCGTAGCCGCTCAGCCGAGGAACAGCCGGTAGGCCGGGTTTTCGGTCTCGTCCCAGTACGGATAGCCGATTTTCGCCAGCGCCGCGGGCACCAGATGACGTTCGTCCTCGGGCACTTGCAGGCCGGCAACCACACGGCCGTCCGCCGCGCCGTGGTTGCGGTAGTGGAACATGGAGATATTCCAGCGCCCGCCCAGCTTGTTGAGGAAGTTGAACAGCGCACCCGGCCGCTCGGGAAACTCGAAACGCAGCACCAGTTCATCGCTGACCCCCGCCGCATGACCGCCAACCATATGGCGGATGTGCAGCTTGGCCAGCTCGTTGTCGGTCAGGTCCAGTACCGGGAAACCCTGCTCGGTCAGGTGCTGGATCAGCGCGCTGCGCGGATCGGTATCCGGGTGGGTCTGCACGCCGACGAAGATGTGCGCTTCGCTGCCGGTGTGGTAGCGATAGTTGAATTCGGTGATCTGACGCTTGCCGATGGCCTCGCAGAACGCCTTGAAACTGCCCGGCTGCTCGGGGATGGTCACGGCGATGATGGCTTCGCGGCCTTCACCCAGCTCGGCGCGCTCGGCCACGTGGCGCAGGCGGTCGAAGTTGACGTTGGCACCGGACTCGATGGCGACCAAGGTCTGCCCGGATACGCCGCGCTGCTCCACGTATTTCTTGATCCCGGCAACGCCCAGGGCGCCGGCAGGCTCGGTGATCGAGCGGGTGTCGTCGTAGATGTCCTTGATCGCCGCACAGATTTCGTCGGTGCTGACGGTGATCACTTCATCGACGTAGTCCTTGCAGATGTCGAAGGTGTGCTGACCGATCTGCGCTACCGCGACGCCGTCGGCGAACAATCCGACCTGCGGCAACACCACGCGCTCGCCCGCGGCCATGGCGGCTTGCAGGCAGTTGGAGTCGTCTGGCTCGACGCCGATGATCTTGATTTCAGGACGCAGGTATTTGACGTACGCAGCGATCCCGGCAATCAGGCCACCGCCGCCCACCGGCACGAAGATCGCATCAAGGCGGCCCGGGTGCTGGCGCAGGATCTCCATGGCCACGGTGCCCTGGCCTGCAATGGTGTGCGGGTCGTCATAGGGATGGACATAAACGAAGCCCTTTTCCTCGACCAGTTTCAGCGAGTAGGCCAGCGCCTCGGGGAAGGAATCGCCGTGCAGCACGACCTTGCCGCCACGCGAACGCACGCCCTCGACCTTGATTTCCGGGGTGGTGCGCGGCATCACGATGGTCGCCTTGACCCCCATTTCCCGCGCCGCCAGCGCCAGGCCCTGGGCATGGTTGCCGGCCGAGGCGGTGACCACGCCGCGTGCCCGTTCTTCCTGGGTCAGTTGCGCCAGCTTGTTGTAAGCGCCGCGAATCTTGAAGGAAAACACCGGCTGCAGGTCTTCGCGCTTGAGCAGCACGTTGTTGCCCAGACGCTTGCTGAGTTGCCCGGCGGCTTGCAGAGGGGTTTCCACGGCGACGTCATAAACGCGCGAGGTGAGGATCTTCTTGACGTACTGTTCGAGCATCGGGAAAGCATCACGGGCGGCTGGACGGGGGATCGGAGTCTACCCCAGCGCCCGGTCGGGCGACCACAGCAAGTCCGGGGTTTTAGCCGCTATACTACGCGCCCTCACGATACTCCCCGCTTCGGAGCCCGCATGACCCAGGACCAACTCAAACAGGCTGTTGCCCAGGCCGCTGTCGATTTCATTCTGCCCAAGCTCGATGACAAGAGCATCGTCGGCGTCGGCACCGGCTCGACCGCCAACTGCTTCATCGACGCCTTGGCCAAGCACAAGACCGCCTTCGACGGCGCCGTCGCCAGCTCCGAAGCCACCGCTGCGCGCCTGAAGAGCCACGGTATCCCGGTCTACGAACTGAACACCGTGAGCGAACTGGAGTTCTACGTCGACGGCGCCGACGAGAGCGACGAGCACCTGAACCTGATCAAGGGCGGCGGCGCTGCCCTGACCCGCGAGAAGATCGTTGCCGCGGTCGCCAGGACCTTCATCTGCATCGCCGACGGCAGCAAGCTGGTGCAGGTGCTGGGCAACTTCCCGCTCCCGGTCGAAGTCATCCCCATGGCCCGCAGCCACGTGGCGCGCCAGTTGGTGAAGCTGGGCGGTGACCCGGTGTACCGCGACGGCGTGGTGACCGACAACGGCAACATCATCATCGACGTGCACAACCTGCAGATCACCAACCCGGTGGAGCTGGAAGCACAGATCAACGCTATCGTCGGCGTGGTCACCAACGGCCTGTTCGCGGCGCGTCCAGCCGACCTGTTGTTGCTGGGGACTTCCGAAGGCGTCAAGTCCCTCAAGGCCTGACGAACAAATCGGGGCCTGCCGTGCAGGCCCCGGTCAATCAGCCGCCTTCCTGAACACATAAAACAGGTTCGGCTCGCTCACCAGATACAACGTCCCCGCATCATCCATCGCAATGCCCTCCGCCTGCGGCACGCTCTGGCTCAGGCCCTGAAAGCCCTTGCGCAGCGACAGACTCGCCAGCGGCTTGCCCGTCACATCCAGTTCCAGCACCAGTTGCGACTCATCCGACAGCGCCAGCAAATGACCGCTGCGTTCATCGAACTGCAAGCTCGACAGATCCCGCACGAACAGCTTCGAATCACGCTTGCGGTCCTGGACCACATGCACGGCGTAGGGCTGCTCGGGATTGTCATGGGGGAAACCGTGGACTTCATAGATCAGCATCGGGTCGCGCTCCTTGGCGACGAACAGGCGCTTGCCCTTCTGGTCGTACGCCAGGCCCTCGAAACCCTTGTTGCCGTTGAGGCCGATGCCCAGGGTCAGTTGTTCGGCGTCCTTGGCGTCGAGAAACGGTGTGTCAGCGGTCAGACGCACGCGGATCAGCCGCTGCTCGCGCTCGTCGGTGATCACATAGCTGTCGCGCCCGACGTACTCCACTGCCTCCGGATCGCCGAAGCCGGTCAGCGGCACCCGGCGCAGAATCCGACCTTCCAGCGACAGCTCGATGAGTTCGGGGTTCTTGTTGGTGACGGTGAACAGGCTGTTGCGGTCCGGATCGAAGGTCAGCGCGGAGATGTCTTCATCCAGCCCTTCGATCGGCCGCGCTTCGATCACCACCTGGTAACGGTCGAGGCCGATGCTCTGCTCGGCGGGCTGCCACCAGGTCTTGAGATTGAACCAGCCGCGCTCGAACAGCCGGTATTCCTGGCCCGCCACCGCTAATAGCAACGCAAGCAGCAGGCCAACGGAAAGGGCAATCAGGGGCAGGCGTAGAAAACGACGCATTCGACAGGACTCGACGGGAAACGGAACGTCGAGCATTCAACCATGGCGAGCTGAATCGAATCTTAACGCCACTATCGGAAAAATCTGCCGATCAGTCCTTTTTGAAGCGGTAGAACAGATTCGGCTCGCTGACCATATACAGCGTGCCCTGCTCATCCATCGCCACGCCTTCGGCACGCGGGATACGCTTCTTCAGACCGTTGAACCCGCCAAGCAGGGTCATGAAGCTGACCTGTTCGCCTTGCTCGTTCAGTTCCAGCAGCATGTTGGAGTCTGCCGACAGGACCAGCATGTGGCCGGTGCGTGGGTCGATACCCAGGGCTGACAGGTTGCGCAGGTCGAGATCGTCGTTGGGCAGTTCCTGCTTGGTGCCGGTCAGCGCCGAGCTGCCATCAGTACGCCAGACGAACAGGCGCGGCGGGCGCTCCTCGCCCAGTACCAGGCGCTGCTGGGCCGGGTCCCAGGCGATACCCTCGAAGCCCTTGTTCTGGTTTTCCGAGGTGCCGAGGTCGTATTGCGGGAAGTCCTTGATGTTCAGCTCGCGGGTCGCGTCATCAAGGGTCACGAAGGTCAGGTTGTGTTGCCGTTCGTCGGTAATAGCCAAACGGCCATCTGCCATGACGGCCACGCCTTCAGGGTTGGCCCAGCCGACCAGCGGGATCTTGCGCAGCACGTCGCCATCAAGGGTCAACTCGACCAGGAACGGGTTCTTGCCCATCACCGAAAACAGTGTCTTGCGGACCGGATCATAGGAAAGGTCGGAGGCCTCGTCCTTCTCCATGCCTGGCAGCACTTTGGCATCGATATCGACGTGATAGTCCGGCAGCCAGACGCTGGCTTTCTGCTCAACCTGCGACTCGAAACGCTCCTGCACCCAGAGAAAACCTCGATCATCCCAGTGCATGGCGATGGCTACGCCATAACCGATCACGGCCGCAAACAGCAGCCAGGTGGAACGGCGCAGGGCGATCGGACGCTTGTGCACGGGCGACAAGGAACCGCCTGTAGGAAGAGGGGTGGCCATTGGAGAATTCCTGTTGTTTTCCAGCCTGAGAGACGGAGCGGTCGGGCCGCGCAAGAATTATCCGGATATTTTGTGAAAAAAATGCCAAAAGCCGACGAAGTGGTTTGACAAAGCAAAGGGGCAAACTCGCCGGCTAATGCCTGTCAGTTAGCGTTTTGGCGCCTATGTTGGGCCGCTTTGCGGCCCCACTAGGTTTAACTGACCAGCATTAGCCTCACCAGCCGCCCTTGCGCACTTACAGGACGCGGCTTTCGAAGCGACTGACGCCTGGCAGTTCCAGCACCAGCTCATCGCCCGGATTGAACGGGCCGACGCCCGCTGGCGTACCCGTCAGGATCACATCGCCAGCCTGCAACGAGAATTGCGAGGCCATGTGCTGAATCATCGGAACGATGGGATTGAGCATCAGCGCGCTGTTGCCATCCTGGCGGACTTCACCGTTGATGGTCAGGCGAATGCCGATATCCGCGAGGTCATTGAAGGTGCTGCCAGCGACGAACGGCGGCAGGACGCAGGCGCCGTCGAAGCACTTGGCGCGTTCCCACGGCAGGCCTTTTTCTTTCAACTGCGCCTGCAGGTCACGCAGGGTCAGGTCCAGTGCCGGGGCGAAGCCGGAAATGGCGTCCAGCACTTCTTCTTCGGAAGGCTGGGGCGACAGCGACTTGCCCAGCAGCACCGCGATTTCCGCTTCGTAATGCACCGAGCCGCGCTCGGCCGGGATCTTGAAACCACCTTCGAGCGCGACCACGCAACTGCCCGGCTTGATGAACAGCAGGGGCTCGGTGGGGATCGGGTTATCCAGCTCTTTGGCGTGTTCGGCGTAATTGCGCCCAATGCACACCACTTTGCCCAAGGCGAAATGGATGCGGGTTCCGTCTACGTATTGGTGCTGATAGCTCATTGCCGACTCCTGGAGCGCTGGTTGGATCTGTGACGTGTTATCACTCGACAGCGAAGATCTTGCCCGGATTCATGATTCCGTTGGGATCGAACACCGCCTTGACTGCCTTCATGTATTCGATTTCGGCCGGCGACCGGCTGTAACCAAGGTAATCGCGCTTGGTCATGCCCACGCCGTGCTCGGCAGAGATCGAACCGTTGTACTTCTCGACGGTTTCGAACACCTGCTTGTTGACGATGGCGCAGGTGGCGAAGAACTCGTCCTTGCTCATGTCATCCGGCTTGAGAATGTTCAGGTGCAGGTTTCCATCACCGATATGGCCGTACCAGACGACGATGAAGTCCGGGTAGCTTTCGCTGACGATGACATCGATATCCCGCAGGAATGCCGGCACTTTCGACACCGTTACCGAAATGTCGTTCTTGTACGGCGTCCAGTGGGAAATGGTTTCGGAGAGGTATTCGCGCAGTTTCCACAGGTTGCGCAACTGCTGCTCGCTCTGGCTCATGACCCCGTCGATCACCCAACCCTGTTCGACACAATGCTCGAACAGCGCCAGGGCGTCGTTGGCCACCTCTTCGGTGGTGGCTTCGAACTCCAGCAGGGCATAGAACGGGCACGGCGTCTCGAACGGCGCCGGCACATCGCCACGGTCGAGGATCTTGGCCAGGCCCTTGTCGGAGAAAAACTCGAAGGCGGTCAGGTCCAGCTTGCCCTGGAAGGCGTGCAGCACCGGCATGATCGAGTCGAAGTCCGGGGTGCCGAGCACCATCGCCGTGAGGTTCTTCGGCGCGCGATCCAGGCGCATGGTGGCCTCGACCACGAAGCCCAGGGTGCCCTCGGCGCCGATGAACAACTGACGCAGGTCGTAACCGGTGGCGTTCTTGATCAGGTCCTTGTTCAGTTCGAGCAGATCGCCCTTGCCGGTGACCACTTTCAGGCCGGCGACCCAGTTGCGGGTCATGCCGTAGCGAATGACCTTGATCCCGCCGGCATTGGTGCCGATATTGCCGCCAATCTGGCTGGAGCCGGCGGAAGCGAAGTCCACCGGGTAATACAGGCCCTTGTCCTCGGCGAAGTTCTGCAGTTGCTCGGTGATCACGCCGGGCTGGCAGACCACGGTGCGGTCGAATTCGTTGAAATCGAGGATGCGGTTCATATAGTCGAACGACACCACGACCTCGCCGTTGGCCGCTACCGCGCCAGCAGACAACCCGGTGCGCCCGCCCGAAGGCACCAGCGCGACCTTGTGGGTGTTGGCCCAACGGACGATGGCCTGGACCTGCTCGATGTTTTTCGGGAAGACAATGGCGCTAGGCGCTGGCGGGAAGTGCTTGGTCCAGTCCTTGCCGTAGGCGTCGAGGGAAGCGGCGTCAGTGAGTACCTTGCCGGGCTCGACCAGGGTCATCAGCTCGTCAATCAGAACAGGATCGGTCATCGATAGAACTCTCGAACTATTCATAGTCACCCTGAGCACACTTCACGCAGCAGGGATGGGCGTAGCGAGGGGTCGATATGCTAGCATACGCCCCCCGCCAATCGTGCTGACGGCCGATTCGCGAGAGCTTCACTTCCCTGCCATTTTTCTCCGGGACACAGGTTTACGCAGATGAGCAAGACTTCTCTCGATAAGAGCAAGATCAAGTTCCTTCTTCTTGAAGGCGTCCACCAGAACGCCGTGGACGTCCTGAAGGCCGCCGGGTACACGAATATCGAGTACCTCACCGGTTCCCTGCCGGAAGCCGAGCTGAAGGAAAAGATCGCCGATGCCCACTTCATTGGCATCCGCTCCCGCACTCAACTGACCGAAGAGATCTTCGACTGCGCCAAGAAACTGGTTGCTGTTGGTTGTTTCTGCATCGGTACCAACCAGGTTGACCTGAGCGCCGCTCGCGATCGCGCGATCGCCGTGTTCAACGCCCCGTACTCCAACACCCGCTCCGTTGCCGAGCTGGTGCTGGCCGAGGCCATCCTGCTGCTGCGCGGCATCCCCGAGAAGAACGCTTCCTGTCACCGCGGTGGCTGGATCAAGAGCGCGGCCAACTCCTTCGAGATCCGCGGCAAGAAGCTGGGCATCGTCGGCTACGGCTCGATCGGTACCCAACTGTCGGTCCTGGCCGAGAGCCTGGGCATGCAGGTGTTCTTCTTCGACCCGCTGACCAAGCTGCCTCTGGGCAACGCCACCCAGGTCACCAGCCTGAACGAACTGCTCGGCCTGGCCGACATCGTCTCGCTGCACGTGCCTGAGCTGCCGTCCACCCAGTGGATGATCGGCGAGAAAGAAATCCGCGCGATGAAGAAGGGCTCGATCCTGATCAACGCCGCCCGCGGTACCGTGGTCGAACTGGATCACCTGGCCGCAGCGATCAAGGACAAGCACCTGATCGGCGCCGCCATCGACGTGTTCCCGGTCGAGCCGCGTTCCAACGACGAAGAGTTCGAAAGCCCGCTGCGCGGCCTGGACAACGTGATCCTGACTCCGCACATCGGTGGTTCCACTGCCGAAGCCCAGGCCAACATCGGCCTGGAAGTTGCCGAGAAGCTGGTCAAGTACAGCGACAACGGTACTTCCGTTTCGTCGGTCAACTTCCCTGAAGTTGCCCTGCCGGCGCACCCTGGCAAGCACCGCCTGCTGCACATCCACGAAAACATCCCGGGCGTGCTCAGCGAGATCAACAAAGTCTTCGCTGAAAACGGCATCAACATCTCCGGTCAGTTCCTGCAGACCAACGAGAAAGTGGGTTACGTGGTTATCGACGTCGACGCCGAGTACTCGGATCTGGCGCAAGAGAAGCTGCAACAGGTCAAGGGCACCATCCGGTCCCGTGTTCTGTTCTAAGCGCTTCATGCTGTGAAAAAGGGAGGCCCTGGTGGCCTCCCTTTTGTTTGCCCGCGCGTTGCGAAAGTTGCCGAAAAAAGGCAGAAATATTTACCGGCCAATCAAACATTCCGCACTCGATGCGGTCACAAGCGGCAACTTGACCGTGGCAATTCCAGAAAGTCGCGGCAACACTGTGTGAATTGCCAATGATAAAAAGGGGCTCAGATGCGTTTCATTACCGGGGCACTATTTGCCGCCAGCCTGCTCAGCCCATGGGCACATGCGGAATTGATGGATGACATCAGCGACCGCAACGAACTGCGTATTGCCATCGAAGCCAATACGCCACCTTTCAACTTCCGCGATACCGCCGGCCAGTTGAGCGGTTTTGAAGTGGAACTTGGCGAGGCGTTGGCCAAGGAACTGGACGTCAATGCCGACTTCGTCGTGGTTGAACCCGCCGATCTGTTCAGCGGCGTGGAAAGCGGCAAATACGACATCGCCTTGAATCAGATTGCTACAACCCCCGAATTGAAAGAGCGCCTGGATTTCAGCACGCCCTACAGCTACACCCGCGCCCAATTGATCGTGCGCCAGGAAGAAAAACGCCCGCTGCGCAGCCTTGAAGCCTTCAAGGGCCACAGCCTCGGCGCGGTTCAGGGCAGCAGCTTCGCCGAACAAGCGCGAGATGTGGAAGGCGTGGACCTGCGCAGTTACAAGGACGCCATCCAGCCGATCAAGGAAGTGGCCGACGACCAGATCGACGCCGCCATCAGCGACCGCCTGCTGGTGCCGTACGCGATCCGCGAAAGCAAATTGCCAGTGACCGAAGGCGCCACCCTCGGCCCGGTGGTGAACCTGGCGATTCCGTTCCAGAAAGGCAACCCGGCGTTCCAGAGCGCGGTGGACAACGCCCTGCAACGGATCAAGGCCGATGGGCGGTTGAGCGAGCTGTCGAAGAAGTGGTTCGGTGTGGATGCGAGCGAGGCGCCGAAGTAATAACGGCTGCTGAATTTACCGGCCTAGTGCTTTTGCAGCCTCGTCCAGTTCCAGCTCACTGAACACCAGCACCCCTTCACGCCGCAGCAAGGCACTGGTCACACCTTCGCCATTGACCTTGCTGCCGCTGAACGTGCCGTCATAGACCAGCCGGTTACCGCACGACGGGCTCCCGGACTTGAGCACCGCCACCCGAATCCCGTGGCGCCGCACCAGCTCCAGCGCCAGCCGGGCCCCCGCCAGAAACTCTGCGCTGACATCTTCGCCGACAATGGTCACCACCTGCGCATCCCCGTCCAGCACCGCCCCACCCTGCCCACCGGGAATTTCCGCGGGCGGACGCGGCGTTGGCAACCCGCCGGCCACTTCCGGGCACAGCGGCACCACGCGACCTTCGCGCTGCCAGGCTTGCAACAAATCAGGATGGCCACTGGCGCGGCCGTCGTAGCGCACCGGCTGGCCGAGCAGGCAGGCGCTCACCAGCACCTTCGGCAATTCAGAACGGGTCATTGCCACGGCGGCGGAACCAACCGGTGACGGACAGGCGCTCGCGGCTGGCCGGGAGCACTTCATGCGGCAGGTCGGCGGACATGAACACGATCAGGCTGCCACCCACCGGCGATGCGTCCCGCTCCGAGCCGTCCTGGAGGAACATGCGCAACTGGCCACCGTCTTCCGGCAACCACTGTTCATTGAGGTAGATGATCGCCGAGACGGTGCGGCGGTCGTCGTCGCGGAAGCGGTCGAGGTGCTTGCGGTAGAAGGTGCCCGGCGGGTACATCGCGAAATGGCACTCGAAGTCTTCCAGACCGAGGTAGAAGTCGCGGTTGAGCGCTTCACGCAGGCTGTCCATCAGTGCCAGATACTGGTCGCACGCCTGCGACTGTCCGGGCTCGAGCCAGAGGATATGGTCGCCGCGAATACCTTCGCGCACGTCCTGGCCCTGACCTCGCCCCACCCCCGCCGGCGCCAGCTCGCCTTCGGCCGCGCGCTGGCGGCACTCGGCCGCCAATGCGCGGGTCAGGGCCTCGGGCAGGAAAACCTCCTGCCGCGACCAGCCCTGGCCGGCCAGGTCATCGACGATGCTGAGCAATTGCGGGTGTTCGGAGGATATGTGCATGGCGCGCATAGTATCGGGCTGTCGGAAAATTCGACAGGGCCACTTGGTCGCATGGCTGCACAGGCGTCTCGACAAAGCCCCGCAAGGCCACGGACAATAGCGGCCTGCCGACAGGAGTCCTGAATGCGCCGTTTGTTTTTTCTGCTGTTGATGATCTGCACCACGCCTGTCTGGGCAGACACCCTCGATCAGCTCTACAAAGTTGCCGGCTGGCCTGAACAGCGCGCCCACTTCTCCGATGCCATCGCCGCCGCCCAGCAGCGCTATCAGAAAAGCCTGCCGCCTGCGGTATTCCAGGCGCTGGTCGACAACAGCAACCAACGCTTCGAAGCCAAGGCCGTCGACCGACGCGCCGAAGCCCAGCTGCGCGCCCATCTGCAAAATCCTGCGCCCGCGCTGACCTTCTTCCAGTCGCCACTGGGCCGCAAGGTCGTGGCCGCCGAACTGATGGCCACCCGCCGCGACCAGTTGGCGAAGAACGCCAAGGGCCTGCCGAAAGTCGAGGCCAGTGATACTCGCCTGCTGATCATCGGCCACCTGGCCCAGGCGCTGCCGGCCCGCGAGGCCGGTGCCGAGGTCAGCCTGGCGATCGCCGGCGTCGCCGCCGACAGCCTCAGCCAGATGATTCCCGGCCTGTTTGGCGGCGGTCAGGCCCAGGGCCTGCTCGATGGCCAACGCCAGCGATTGATGGAACAGATCGGCGAAGACCTCAACAACACCCTGCTGTATGTCTACCGCGACCTGTCTGACGCCGAATTGGAGGAGTTCTCCACCTTCGCCGAGTCCAACGAGGGTCAGGCCTATTACAAGGCCGCCCTGTCCGCCATTCGTGCCGGCCTGGCCGTGGGCCAGAGCACCTCTGACCTCAAATAATCAGCCCAACTGCTGGCCGATGAAGTCGAAATAGCGCTGCCGAATCTCCGGCAGCTCGTTGGCCAGATGATGCCGCGCCTGCGGCAGCAGCAAGATCTGCGGCGCATCGAACTTGCGCTTGAGCACTTCCAGGTTGTAACGCCAGTCTACCGTCATATCGCCCTCGCCCTGCACGATCAGTAGCCGACGCGAACTGCCCGGCGCCGCCTCGATACGCTTGACCCACGCCAGCAACGCGCCAACCCAAGCGGTGGGCAGCCGCCGCGGCTGCAGCGGGTCGGCCTGGAGAAATGGCAGGAAGGTCGGGTCATGGGTGTTTTCGCTGAAGCGCCGTTCGATGCCGGTCACGAAAGGCCGCAGCATCCAGTAGCTGAGCCTCGACCACAGCCACGCCCGCGGCCGCACCAAGGGCGCGAGCAGGATCACCTGGCCTTGCGCCGGGCTGTCCGACCCGCAATGCAGCAGATGATCGACCACAATAGCGCCGCCCGTACTCTGCCCGCACAGGTGCCAGGGCTGCGGCAGATTCAACTCGCCAGCCTGTTCGAACAACCGGTCGAGCACCTGCTGGTACACCGCGAAATCATCGATGCTGGCCCGCTCTCCGCTGGACAGCCCGTGCCCCGGCAGGTCGCAGGAAATCACCGCGAAGCGCTGCTCCAGCGCCCAGTCGATGACATGCCGGTACAACCCCATGTGATCGTAGAAACCATGCAGCAACACCAGCGTCGCCACCGGCTCGGCGGGCAGCCAGACCTGGCTCACCACCTCGAAACCGGCGCAGTCGCAGCGGCCCAGCCAGCTCTGCACGTCCTTGCGCTGGGGCAGGTCCAGGCCGTAGAAACGCTGATACGCCTGCCCCGCGCTCGACAGCAGCTGACGGGCCGCCAGCGGTTGCAGGCTGGCACGCAGGGAATCGGCTTGGAACGAGGCGGACATGGAAGGCTTCCGGTGAGAGTGCAAAGGATTGATCTGCGATATTCATCTGTCGGCGGGGGCATGGCAAGCTAGCCGCCCTCCATGATTGCCGGTGTGTTCGATGTCTGGGAAAAATTTGCTCGCCGCCCTGACCCTGCTGCTCTGCGCCGCCGGCCTGTGGTGGGCGTACGACAGCTTCCAGAGTCGCTACCTGCGCCCCTTCGACAACCAGACCGCGCTGTTCGCCGGCGACCACCTGCGCCTGCCCGCCGAACTGGCCGGCCCCGGCCCGATCCGCCTGGTGCATTTCTGGGACCCGGCCTGCCCGTGCAACGTCGGCAACCAGCAGCACCTGGGCGAACTGATCGAACATTACGCGCCGCAGGGCGTGTCCTTCCATGTCCTGCAAAAACCCGGCAGCCACGGCCAGTTGCCCAACACCCTTGCCGCCCTCCAGCCGATCGCCAGCCTGCCCGGCGCCGAACACCTGCCGGCCAGTCCCGCCGTGGCGATCTGGGACCAGAACGGCGACCTCGCCTACTTCGGCCCCTACAGCGAAGGCGCGACCTGCAACGCCAACAACAGCTTTATCGAACCGATCCTGCAGGCGCTGACCCAAGGCCGGCCGGTGAAAGTGACCCAGACCATGGCGGTGGGGTGTTATTGCCCGTGGAATGAGTGAACAGGGCTGAAACACCCGGCATCACGTCGATAACTATCTACATCTTGCAGGAGAGCAACGCTCCGTAGGTTTCGCACATACACGCAAAGGAGCGCCTGTATGTCGAGACAAACTATCGTTTTGCCCGCACAAACCGTTCACAGCACGCGGATTCCATGGCGGTTGGAACACACCCTGACCCCCCGCTACCTCGTTTTTCCCCGCCATTTCGCACCCCAACGCTTCAACCCCGCCGACTACATCACGACCGAGCTTGAACCTGGCAAGTTGGTTCTCGAACTGGCCAAGGAGTTCCAGGACGACAAGCGAAGCGTCGAGCAACAACACGCCGACAATTAAAAGCAGCTGAACACCCGCCTGACTGAAGAGTTGAAGGCTCGCACCGCGCCGCCGAGCACCAGCGGCCCGTTCCAGCCGTACGACCATAAAACCGCCGCGATCAACAGCCTGCTGGAGGAAAAGCGCGCAGCACTGCCCCCGATCTGGGAAAGCGCACGGGCGTTCTACGGCGAAGATCCCGTCAACAAAACCACCGTCGATTTTCTTCGAATTGCCACGCGTGAAGGCGGCTTCCCTGATCCGAAACAAACCTGGTTCGTCTCCTACAAAGCCGCGTTTGAAGCACGGCTGCTGACCCGATCCATCGATGTGCTGACCGCGCGAGCCAACAAGGTCGCGGTGGAGCGGGTCAAGGCGCAGGCCCGTCTTCACCAAAGCGCCGACCAGCGCCTCACCGAACAGGCGCAGGGGGTCGAGTTGGCGCAAGTGAGGCTGGACGAGGCGAGGTTTCAGCACCATGTCGACCTGCGCGAGATGGAGGAGCGCCTCGAACACTTCTCGCGCCATCAGCAAGACGGCGTCACCCAGGAGACCGCCGCCCTTCATGCCAAAGACCTCGCGGAAGAAATCAACGCCCTGCTCATGGCCCGACATGCGGCGCGCTCATCGCGCGCCGAGGCCGAGATTCAGGCTCAAAAGCTCGATATAGAACGCAACTTCCTGCACAGACGCCTCACGTCAGGCAATCCGGAGTCGGCCTCTGAACAAAACCGCGTGGATCGCGAAGCCCTGTTGCAGACGGTGGTGCACACCCTCGACGCGCACCAGGAAAGCTGGCCCGAAGAGCAGCAGCGGATGGCCACCTATGAGGCGCAGATAGAACGCGCCCTCGTCGACGCCCGCAGCGAACTGGTGCGCCTGGCAGCGCTTGGCGGCACCGAGCCGTCCCAACGCCCGGCCACCTATGCCTTGACCGTCGCCAGCCTGGGCGCGCCTCAGGTCATGACGCCCAAAGCGTCTTCAATGGCGGCGTTTGAATCGGTACGTCCCGCGTTAGCCAAGGCCCTGCTTTCTGCCGGCCGCCGTGTCGGCGGCTTGCCTCGCGCGGGCCTGTATTTCGCGGCGCTGGTGGTGTTTTCCCTGAAGCTGGAGGAAGGCGGACGTCACGGGCTCAGCGTGCCGCTCACCAGCATGAAGCTGGATTTCGATCCCCAGCAGTTGCTGGAGGGCATGGGCGAGCACCTTGCGCTACCGATGCGGCTGATTTCCGGATTGGTCGGGGACGATTCCACGATCCGCATCATCCCCACCAGCAACGATGGGGTGTCCGCCGACGTACCGGTTCGGGCCGCGACCTGGGATGCCGAAAAGGGCGCCTACACATTCATTACCGAGGGCCCCGGTCCGATCACGATTCTGTGGACACCTGGCGCACCGCCTACGGACAGCTCCACCAGCCTGCCAGTGGTGCAACAACCGGTGTCGCCGCTCTATCCCGGCGATATCAGCCTCGATCACGTACCGCCGTTCCTCCCTTTTCCTGCTGAGGATGACGTCCATTTCGACGACTACATCATCACCTTCCCGGCGGACTCGGGACTTGAGCCTGTTTATGTCATGTTCAAGGACCCGCGGGATTATGCGGGGGTTGGCGCTGGGAGTGGGCAGACGATTCCTGGCTGGCGAGATGCAATGACCAGTCCAGAGGGAGCACCGATTCCGACGCAGATTGCGGATCAGTTACGGGGCAAGCAGTTCAGCAGATGGGGGAAGTTGCGTGAGGCCATCTGGAAAGCAGCGGCTGCCGATCCAGAGTTGAGCAAGAGCTTTCCTGAAATCAGCCTCGATAACATGCGCAAAGGTAAAGCACCCTATGCAAGTTCAGGCCAAGTTGGAAAACACCTGACGTTCGAACTGCACCATATTCATCCGATTGCCAAAGGCGGTGCAGTTTATGACTTGGACAACCTTGCCATCATGACACCAAGGGCACATCAGGATGCTCACAAGGGGAAAAACTAATGGACCTGAAGCCAAATATTGAAAACTACACAGAAGCCGAATTTCTGGCCTGCGTGAGCTTACTGTTCCGGAATGATTCCCCTCTGCAAGGCGAAGCGTACGGTGCCTGGAAAGACAGAATTCTGCTCCATCTGGTATCTATCTCAGAGCACCCCAACGGCTTCAACCTCATCTGTTTCCCACTTGCTGGCGAGGAAGACAGCCCCGAGGGCGTCGTCAAACGCATAAAGGAATGGCGCACCGCCAACAGTAAACCCGGCTTCAAACCCGCCTGACCCAACGCCGCTGTCGCCCCCGTGCGATAGCGGCGCTTCTCTGTCTGGATCATCTAGCCGACGGTTAGAACGACACGCCGGACGCCTAACCGCTTCATCCGCAGACAGCTCCAGCAGCCTGCCAACAGCGCTACGCCCGGCCTCACTCTACCCAGCCATATTTACCTCAAAACTCGCGAGGCTATGCGGGTCAGGCCAAGAAGCGGGCGGATCATTTCGGACTAGGAAGGCGCCATCTACAGCGCCTCAGATGCTCCACTTCCTACGCGCATCGCGGACCAGTCGAGGGGACGGACTTTCGGTCGATGGGGCAGGATGCGTGAGGCGCTCGGGTAGACCATCGCGGCGGATTCAGAATTGAGCAAGCACTTCGATAAATCGCACGCCAAGCCTGCTGCGCCTATGTGCATTTCCTTTTTCATTGTTCCCCAAAGCCCGGAATAGGTATGGCGGCTCGATAACATCCGCCTTGGCCCACATTCGTTGAGAGTGACACGACGTTTTTGCTTGCGCGTCAACTCGCCAGAGGAACGGTTTTTTTCGTGTGAAGTCGAGCTCTTACTATGCGCTCAAGGACTGAGCTTGGCTAAATTTCACGTCGACTCTATCCAAGAGTGGCAGTCGTTCGAACACGACGGCGTTGAGTTCGGTCTCGGCCACCTGTCGTCGCATCTGGTGGTCTTCAAGGCCGATAGACAAGACTATGAATTCGTTGTGACTTACGGCCTCCACTGCTTCACGAAAGACGGCAGCGGCACCAACATCCCGTACCGGTACGAAGACGGTCGGCATGGGCAAATGGTCTGCCTGGAACGCTACGAGGCCTCCAAGCAGCTCAAGGGCATGATAGAGAAGCTGGGCGCCGCTACGATCTACCACACGGAAGGGGAGCGGTTTTTCACCATGAGCGTGTTGAACAACGCTACCGGCCTGCTGGAACCGTACAAAGTGTGCCTGGCGTTCTATCGCGAACATCGCTTGCTGCGAATTCACGTCACCAGCGCGTATTTCGCACGCACTGGCGAAGGCTCACCGGATACCCCGATCAACAAGAAGGGGTTCAGTGTCTTCAAGGTCGCGATGGATACGCAAAGAAAGCCCAAGGGCCAATGCCCCAAGGAAGTACGGAATCGGCCGAAACCGTAAAAGTGAAGGGCCAGAAACGGCGAATCCCGCTCTAGGCGGGACTCTCAGCCGTCGATTGCATGCGTTCGACGGGGCAGGACGCTGTTACCTGGCTCTGGGCCATCTGACATTCATCAGAAGCGGGGTGCGATCCGAAGATCCCTGTAACCACCCTGTTCACGCCTAGGCGCAGACGATCAAATAGTAGTCAATCCATAATCACTACGTCAATCATGCTGTCACCTCCCGGATCACCTGGATTCACCCCCGATCATCCCTCAGCCCCCCGTTCGGGACTGGCCCTGACAGCGTCCAAGCCATCGACCAAACTGGCAGGTCTGTCAGGCTGCTCATACATGCTCCTGGGGCCCAGGACGCTGATGTCCCTGCCTCACCGCACCCGCGCCGGATTCCCCACCACCGTCGCTCCCGCCGGCACATCGCGGGTCACCACGCTGCCAGCGCCAATCACAGCGTTATCGCCAACGGTCACCCCAGGCAGGATGATCGCCCCGCCGCCGATCCACACATTGCGGCCGATCTTCACCGGCTTGCCGCTTTCCAGGCCGCTGCGGCGCAGTTCCGGGTCGCGGGGGTGGTCGGCGGTGTAGATCTGCACCGCCGGGCCGATCTGGCAGTCGTCGCCGATGCTCACCGGGCAGACGTCGAGGATCACGCAGCTGAAGTTCATGAAGACCCGCGCGCCCACGTCGATGTTGTAGCCGTAGTCGCAATAGAACGGTGGACGGATGACCACATCCGCACCAACCGTGGCGAAATGCGCAGCCAGCAGTTCATGGCGCTGTTCGTTGAGCAGGTCGGCGGAGCCGTTGTAGCGTTGCATCCAGTGCTTGTTGGCAATCTGCTCAGCCTGTAATTCCGCGCAGGAGGCCCGGTACAACTGGCCTGTGAGCATTTTCTGTTTTTCGCTGAGATCCATGGCCGTAACTCCTGGCTGATGGGTTAGGTTGCAAAAGTCTATCCTCTGTCCGAAAGATGACCGACTCACTGGAAGAAAGATCCTCCGGACCCGTTGCAAGGAGCTTCGATGAAACGCAGTCTCTCCCTTCTCGCCGTCGCCATCGTCGCCGTGGCCGCAGGTGGTGGCTATTGGTATGTGCAGGGCAAACAGCCGCTGCGCAACGGCGAATTGGTTCTGGCGAATCTTCAGGCGCCGGTCAGCGTGCGCTACGACGAGCGCGGCGTCCCGCATATCCAGGCACAGAACGAAAATGACCTGTACCGCGCCCTCGGCTACGTTCACGCCCAGGACCGGCTATTCCAGATGGAAATCACCCGGCGCCTGGCCCGGGGTGAGTTGGCCGAAGTGCTGGGGCCAAAGCTGGTGGACACCGACACCCTGTTCCGCAGCCTGCGCATTGCCGAGCAGGCGCAGGTCTACGTGGATCGGCAGGACAAGCAGTCTCCAGCCTGGAAAGCGCTGCAGGCCTACCTCGACGGCGTGAATGCCTGGCAGGCCGCGCATCCGAAACCCATGGAGTTCGATGCGCTGGGCATCACACCGCGCCCGTTCACGGCCCAAGACACGGTGAGCATCGCCGGCTTCATGGCGTACAGCTTCGCCGCGGCGTTTCGCACCGAGCCGTTGCTGACTTTCATCCGCGACCACCTCGGCGCCGACTACCTGAAGGTCTTCGACCTCGACTGGCACCCGGACGGCGTGCTGCAAAAGGCGCCAGCACTGGCCGACGCCGACTGGAACAGCCTGAGCCACCTGGCGCTGGTCAGCCAGCAAGCCCTCGGCGAAGCCGGCCTGCCGCAGTTCGAGGGCAGCAATGCCTGGGCCGTGAGCGGCCGTCGCACCCAGAGCGGCAAGCCGTTGCTGGCGGGCGACCCGCATATTCGCTTCTCGGTGCCGGCTGTTTGGTACGAGGCCGAGCTGTCGGCGCCGGGCTTCCACCTGTACGGCTATTACCAGGCGCTCAACCCCTTTGCGTCCCTCGGGCACAACCGCGAATTCGGCTGGAGCCTGACGATGTTCCAGAACGACGACATCGACCTGATCGCCGAGCGGGTCAACCCGGACAACCCCGATCAGGTCATGGTCGGTGGCCAGTGGCAGACGCTGACCCGCACCGAACAGACCCTCAAGGTCAAAGGCGAGGCGGACAAGACCATTACCCTGCTGCGCTCGCCCCACGGTCCCATCGTCAACAAGGTGATCGGCCAGGACGCGGGCCCGACGCCGATCGCCATGTGGTGGGCCTTTCTGGAAACCGAGAACCCGATTCTCGACGGTTTCTACGCGATCAACCGCGCCAGCACCCTGGACGCCATGCGCAACGCCGTGCAGAAAGTCCAGGCGCCGGGCCTGAACTTCATCTGGGCCAATGCCAAGGGCGATATCGGCTGGTGGGCTGCAGCAGCGCTGCCGGTGCGACCGGACGGCGTAAACCCGGCCTTCATCCTCGACGGCAGCACCGCCCAGGCCGACAAATCCGGTTTCTACCCGTTCAGCGCCAACCCGCAATCGGAGAACCCGGCCAGCGGCTATATCGTCTCCGCCAACTTCCAGCCGCTGTCACCCAGCGGCATGGTCGTTCCCGGTTACTACAACCTCGCGGACCGTGGTCAGCAACTCGACCGGCAACTGGCCGACACGCAGGTCAAATGGGATCTGCAAAACAGTCAGGCGCTGCAACTGGGGACCAGCACCGATTACGGCCCGCGCACCTTGGGGCCGCTGCTCGGGGTGTTGCGCCAGGTGGTGCAGGACGAGCAGGGACGCGAGCTGGTGGAGCAACTGGCCGGCTGGCGCGGCGACTACCCGCTGGCTTCGGTCAACGCCACGCTGTTCAACCAGTTTCTCTATGAACTGGCCTACGCGGCGATGCACGACGAGCTGGGCGATAGCTGGTTCCAGACGCTGCTGTCGACCCGGGTGATCGATGCCGCCCTGCCGCGCCTCGCCGCCGACGTCGATTCGCCGTGGTGGGACAGCCAGGGCAGCAGCGAGCGCGGCAGTCGCGCGGCGGTGGTCAAGCGCGCCTGGGACAAGACCCTGGCGCACCTGCGCGACACCCTCGGCACGGACCCCGCGAGCTGGCAGTGGGGCAAGGCGCACACCCTGACCCACGGCCATCCGCTAGGCATGCAGAAGCCGCTGGACCGTTTGTTCAACGTCGGACCATTCGCGGCGCCCGGGACCCATGAGGTGCCGAACAACCTGTCGGCGAAGATCGGCGCGGCGCCATGGCCGGTGACCTATGGACCGTCGACGCGGCGGCTGATCGATTTCGCCGATGCGGGGACGGCGTTGAGCATCAATCCGGTCGGGCAGAGTGGGGTGTTGTTTGATCGGCATTATGCGGATCAGGCGAAGGCGTATATCGAGGGGAAATACCAGCGGGCGTGGTTGGGGCTGGCGGGGGAGACGGAGGGGACGTTGCGGTTGGTACCAAGCAGGTAGAGTTTGGGGCCGCTCTGCGGCCCCAATCACGGTCTCAGATCAAGCCTGAGCCGCCGCCGGGCGACGCACATCCGGCTGTTTCCACGAATCCGCAGCGCTCTCTTCGATCGCCTGCTGAATCGCGCGCTTGCGACGCTCTTCGGCACGGCGGCTGAAGTACCAGATCAGGAAGGTAGCAAACGACACCACCAGCAGGATCAGGCTGGCCACGGCGTTGATCTCGGGCTTCACGCCCAGACGCACCGCCGAGAACACTTCCATCGGCAAGGTAGTGGAGCCAGGACCCGACACGAAGCTCGCCAGTACCAGGTCATCCAGCGACAGGGCGAAGGACATCATGCCGCCCGCCGCCAGCGACGGCGCGATCATCGGGATGGTGATCAGGAAGAACACCTTCCACGGCCGCGCACCCAGGTCCATGGCCGCTTCTTCGATGGACAGGTCCAGCTCGCGCAAGCGGGCCGAGACCACCACCGCGACATAGGCGGCACAGAAGGTGGTGTGGGCGATCCAGATGGTGACGATGCCACGCTCCTGCGGCCAGCCGATCATCTGTGCCATGGCCACGAACAGCAGCAACAGCGACAGACCCGTGATCACTTCAGGCATTACCAGCGGCGCGGTGACCAGGCCGCCGAACAGCGTGCGGCCCTTGAAGCGGGTCACGCGGGTCAGCACGAAGGCGGCCAGCGTGCCCAGCGCCACGGCGGCAACCGCGGTGTAACAGGCGATTTCCAGCGAGCGCATCACCGAACCCATGAGCTGGGTGTTGTCGAGCAGGCCGACGTACCACTTGATCGACCAGCCGCCCCAGACCGTCACCAGCTTCGAGGCGTTGAACGAGTAGATCACCAGGATCAGCATCGGCAGGTAGATGAACAGCAGGCCGAGCACCAGCATCAGCTTGGAGAATCCGAAACGCTTCATGCCCTGCCCTCCATCTCTTTGGCCTGACTGCGGTTGAACAGGAGGATTGGCACGATCAGGATCGCCAGCATGACCACCGCCAGGGCGGACGCCACCGGCCAGTCGCGGTTGTTGAAGAACTCTTGCCAGAGCACCTTACCGATCATCAGGGTTTCCGGGCCGCCCAGCAGCTCAGGGATGACGAACTCGCCCACCACCGGAATGAACACCAGCATGCAGCCGGCGATGATGCCGTTTTTCGACAGCGGTACGGTGATCTTCCAGAAGCTGTTGAAGGTGCTCGAACCCAGGTCCGACGCGGCTTCCAGCAGGCTCTGGTCGTGTTTCACCAGGTTGGCGAACAGCGGCAGGATCATGAACGGCAGGTACGAATAGACCACGCCGATGTACACCGCGAGGTTGGTGTTGAGGATCTGCAGCGGTTCGTCGATCAGCCCCAGCCACATCAGGAAGGCGTTGAGCAGGCCGTTGTTGCTGAGGATCCCCATCCAGGCGTAGACGCGGATCAGGATCGCGGTCCAGGTCGGCATCATGATCAGCAGCAGCAGGACGGTCTGGATGTCCTTGCGCGCATTGGCAATGGCGTAGGCCATCGGGTAGCCGATCAGCAGACACAGCAGTGTGCTGAAGAAGGCCATTTTCAACGAGCCCAGGTAGGCCGAGATGTACAGCTCGTCCTGGGTCAGCAGGCCATAGTTGGCCAGGTTGAGGACCACCTGGATCTTGTCTTCGACGTAGCTGTAGATCTCGGTATACGGCGGGATCGCCACATCCGCTTCAGCGAAGCTGATCTTCAGAACGATGAAGAACGGCAGCATGAAGAACAGGAACAGCCACAGGAACGGGGCGCCGATGACCAGGTGGCGCCCCTCGGGTGTTATGCGATTGAGGGCTCGCTTGAGCTTGCGCATGTTCATGACCGCAGTACCACGCCGCTGTCGTCTTCCCACCACACGTACACTTCATCGCCCCAGGTTGGGCGCGAGCCCTGGCGTTCGGCGTTGGCGACGAAGGACTGGACGATCTTGCCGCTCGGCAGCTCGACGTAGAACACCGAGTGGCCGCCCAGGTAGGCGATGTCGTGGACCTTGCCGCGCGACCAGTTGTACTCGCAGGTAGGCTGTTGAGCCGTTACCAGGAGTTTTTCCGGGCGCAGGGCGTAGGTGATGCGCTTGTCTTCCACCGAGGTGGTGATGCCGTGGCCGACGTAGATGTGGCGCTCAAGCTCGGGGCTGGCGATGCGCGCGTGGCCTTCGGCGTCGTCGACCACTTCACCGTCGAACAGGTTGACGTTGCCGATGAACTCGCAGACCAGGCGGCTGGTCGGGGTCTCGTAAACGTCGATCGGGCTGCCGATCTGGGCAATCCAGCCCAGGTGCATGATGGCGATGCGCTGGGCCATGGTCATGGCCTCTTCCTGGTCGTGGGTCACCATCACGCAGGTCACGCCGACCCGCTCGATGATTTCCACCAGTTCGAGCTGCATCTGCGAACGCAGTTTCTTGTCCAGTGCACCCATCGGCTCATCGAGCAGCAGCAGCTTGGGGCTCTTGGCCAGCGAGCGGGCCAGGGCGACGCGCTGACGCTGACCGCCGGAGAGCTGGTGCGGTTTGCGCTTGGCGTACTGGGTCATGTGCACCAGCTTGAGCATCTCGGCCACGCGGGCTTCGATCTCGGCCTTGGGCATCCGGTCCTGCTGCAGGCCGAAGGCGATGTTCTGCGCCACGGTCATGTGCGGGAACAGCGCGTAGGACTGGAACATCATGTTGATGGGCCGCTCGTAGGGCGGCATGTCGGTAATGTCGACGCCATCGAGGAAAATACGCCCCTCGGTCGGACGCTCGAAACCGGCCAGCATGCGCAGCAGGGTGGATTTACCCGAACCGGAGCCGCCGAGCAACGCGAAGATCTCACCCTTTTTTATTTCGAGCGAGACATCGTCCACCGCGATGGTTTCGTCGAACTTCTTTGTGACCCGGTCGATCTTGACCAGCACCTGTTTAGGTTGCTGATCGCCCTCGAGGGCTTTTTTGTAGGCGCCGGAGGCAACTGCCATGTGTGAAACTCCCAACAGAATGTTCTGTACCCGCCCCTGCCGTGACGGGTACGGATTTTTATTTGCCCGACTTGACCTTGGTCCAGATGCGGGTCATCAAACGTTGCACTTTGGGCGGTAGCTCAGAGTTGACGTACAACTTGTCCAGCACTTCCTGCGGCGGATAAACCGCCGCGTCCTTGCGAACATCCTGGTCCATCAGGTCGCCAGCCTTGGGGTTAGGGTTGGCATAACCAACGTAATCGCTGACCTGGGCAATGACCTCAGGCTTGAGCAGATAGTTGATGAAGGTGTGGGCCTCTTTGACGTTGCCGGCATCCTTGGGGATGGCCAGCATGTCGAACCAGAGGTTGCCGCCTTCCTTGGGGATCACATACGCGACTTCCACGCCCTTGCCGGCTTCTTCAGCACGGGCCTTGGCCTGGAAGATGTCGCCGGAGAAGCCCGCGGCGACGCAGATATCGCCATTGGCGAGATCGGATATGTACTTGGAGGAATGGAAGTAGGTTACGTAAGGACGCACGGCGAGCAGTTTCTTCTCGGCGGCTTCATAGTCCTTGGGGTTTTCGCTGTTGGGGTTGAGCCCCATGTAATTCAGCACGGCCGGCAGCATCTCATCCGCCGAGTCGAGGAAGGCGACACCGCAACTGGAGAGCTTCTTGATGTTCTCCGGCTCGAACAGCATGGCCCAGGAGTCGATCTTGTCGGTGCCGAGCACCGCCTTGACCTTCTCGACGTTGTAGCCAATGCCGTTGGTGCCCCACAGGTACGGCACGGCGTACTGGTTGCCCGGGTCGTTGCGCTCCAGGCGCTTGAGCAGGGCGGGGTCGAGGTTCTCCCAGTTCGGCAACTGCGCACGGTCGAGTTTCTGGAACGCGCCGGCCTTGATCTGCTTGCCGAGGAAATGGTTGGACGGCACGACTACGTCATAGCCGGTGCGACCGGCCAGGAGCTTGCCTTCCAGGGTTTCGTTGGAATCGAACACGTCGTACAGCGGCTTGATGCCGGTCGACTTTTCGAAGTCCGCGAGTGTGGTCTGGCCGATGTAGTCCGACCAGTTGTAGATGTGCACCGTTGGCGCCGCTTGGACGCTGCAAGCCAGCGTCAGACCCGCACCAGCCATGACGGCCTTGCGAAATACGGAAATAGACAAGTGGGAGGTCCTCTACATTAGTGCCCGTGGCATACGGCAGAAATACCTGCCGGCCATGCAAACCGGCGCGCAACTTACCTTCGATACACCTGACCAGCAAAAGAATTTTGCATTGCAGCCCCCACAGGACGCGGCTTTCACCGCGCCTGGGGGCGTCAGGCCGGGTTACTTGCCCGACTTGATCTTGGTCCAGCTACGAGTCACCAGGCGCAGGGTGGCCGGGTCCTGGTCGCTGATCGCATAGAGTTGTTTCTTCACTTCATCCGACGGGTAGATGCTCGGATCGCCGGAGATGTCTTTGTCTACCAGCGCAGTGGCGGCCTTGTTGCCGTTCGGGAAGCGCACGGAGTTGGTGATCTCGGCCATGATTTCCGGCTGCAGCAGGAAGTTCATCCACTGGTAGGCGGCGTCGACGTTCTCGGCGTCCTTCGGAATGGCGACCATGTCGTAGAAGGTGCCGGCACCTTCTTTCGGAATCACGTAGTCCAGCTTGACCTTGTCGCCGGCTTCGTGGGCGCGGGCCTTGGACTGCTCCAGATCACCTGAGTAACCGACGGCGACGCAGATGTTGCCGTTAGCCAGGTCGGAGATGTACTTGGAGGAGTGGAAGTAGGTCACCGAAGGACGGATGCTCATGAACAGGTCTTCGGCGGCCTTCAGGTCAGCCTTGTCCTTGCTCGCGGTCGGCTTGCCCAGGTAGTGCAGCGCGGCCGGGATCATCTCGGTCGGTGCATCGAGGAAGCTCACGCCGCAGCTCTTGAGCTTGGCGATGTTCTCAGGCTTGAACACCACGTCCCAGGAGTCGATCTTGTCGACGTCCAGTGCGGCCTTGACCTTCTCTGGGTTGTAGCCGATGCCGATGCTGCCCCACATGTACGGGAAGGCGTATTTGTTGCCTTTGTCGCTGGCGTCGCCGACGGCCTTGAGCAGGTCTTCGTCGAGGTTTTTCCAGTTGGCCAGCTTGGAACGGTCCAGCTCCTGGTAAACGCCGGCCTTGATCTGCTTGGCCAGGAAGTTGTTGGACGGAACCACTACGTCGTAGCCGGACTTGCCCGCCAGCAGCTTGGCTTCCAGGGTCTCGTTGCTGTCGAAGACGTCGTAGACGACCTTGATGCCCGTCTGCTTCTCGAACTTGGCGACGGTATCCGGGGCGATGTAGTCGGACCAGTTGTAGACGTGGAGGACCTTGTTGTCCGCCTGAACAGCACTAGCCATCATCCCCGCGAGGGAAACGGCCAACAGCGTCTTGCCCATTTTCTTCATGCGTTATTGCTCCAGAATTTTTATAAAGCCATCTGTTCAGCGGCCGGCCCTGTCGGCTCCCGGCTGAAACAGGCACTAGTCTGGCAAGATCCAAGGCGCTCTTTCAAGGAAAGAGCCGCCTCGGCAATGCCGCAAAGCCACCATGCCAGCCTAGCAGTTGATCAGCCCAGTGCTTCGAGGGTCAGATCCAGGCATTTACGAGCCTTTTCAACCAGTTCATCAATCTCTTCGCGGCTGATCACCAGCGGCGGAGCGATGATCATGGTGTCGCCCACGGCGCGCATGATCAGGCCGTTGTCGAAGCAGAACTGGCGGCAGATCATGCCGACGCCCTTGCCTTCGTAACGGGTACGCGTGGCCTTGTCCTTGACCAGTTCGATCGCGCCGAGCATACCCAGACCGCGGACCTCGCCCACCAGCGGGTGGTCGTTCAGCTCGCGCAGACGTTTCTGCAAATAGGGTGCCGTTTCCTCATGGACGCGCTCGACAATCTTCTCGTCGCGCAGAATCCGCAGGTTTTCCAGGCCCACAGCCGCTGCCACCGGGTGGCCGGAATAGGTGAAGCCGTGGTTGAAGTCGCCGCCCTCGTTAAGCACCTTGACCACTTCGTCACGGACGATCACGCCGCCCATGGGGATGTAGCCGGAAGTCAGGCCCTTGGCGATGGTCATCAGGTCGGGCTTGAGGTCGTAATAGTCGGAACCGAACCACTCGCCGGTACGGCCGAAACCGCAGATCACTTCGTCGGCAACGAACAGGATGTCGTAGCGCGCGAGGATTTCCTTGATCTTCGGCCAGTAGCTTTCTGGTGGAATGATCACCCCGCCCGCGCCCTGGATCGGCTCGGCAATAAAGGCGGCGACGTTGTCGACGCCGACTTCGAGGATCTTCTTCTCCAGTTGCTCGGCCGCCCAGATCCCGAATTCTTCCGGGGTCTTGTCGCCACCTTCGCCGAACCAGTATGGCTGCGGGATGTGAACGATGTTCGGGATCGGCAGGTCGCCCTGCTCGTGCATGCCGGACATGCCGCCCAGGCTGGCACCGGCCACGGTGGAACCGTGGTAGCCGTTGACGCGGCCGATGATGGTCTTCTTCTGCGGCTTACCCTTCAGCGCCCAGTAATGACGGACCATGCGCAGCACGGTGTCATTGCCTTCGGAGCCGGAGCCGGTGAAGAACACGTGGCTCATGCCTTCCGGGGCCACGTCGGAGATCGCCTTGGCCAGTTCGAGCGCCGGCGGGTGAGCCGTCTGGAAGAACAGGTTGTAATACGGCAGTTCGCGCATTTGCTTGCTCGCCGCATCGGCCAGTTCTTCACGGCCGTAGCCAACCGCCACGCACCACAGGCCGGCCATGCCGTCGAGGATCTTGTTGCCCTCGCTGTCCCACAGGTGCACGCCCTGGGCCTTGGTAATGATCCGCGGGCCCTTTTCCTGCAACTGTTTATAGTCGCTGAAAGGCGCCAGGTGATGATCACGACTCAGGTCCTGCCACTCGCGGGTTTGCGGGTTCTTGACGCTCATGTGCTTCTCCGTTTTCTGGCGGCCGCGCTCCTGCGGCCCCGGGGTTGATCAGACCGCGAACAGCAGGAACTCACGTTCCCAGGAGCTGATCACGCGCTTGAAGTTCTCGTGCTCGGCCCGTTTGGTGGCGACGTAGCCGGCAATGAATTTCTTGCCCAGGTACTTCTCCAGCGCACGACAGTTTTCCATGCGCTCCAGGGCGTCCTCGATGGTCAGCGGCAGGCGCAGGTTGCGCCGCTCGTAACCACGGCCCACGACCGGGGCACTGGCATTGATGCCTTCGACCATGCCGATGTAGCCGCACAGCAGGCTCGCGGCGATGGCCAGGTAAGGGTTGGCGTCGGCGCCAGGCAGGCGGTTCTCGACGCGGCGGTTCTGCGGGCCGGCATCCGGGACGCGCAGGCCGACAGTGCGGTTTTCCTCGCCCCACTCGACGTTCACCGGCGCCGAAGTGTCGGGCAGGAAGCGACGGAACGAGTTGACGTTGGGCGCGAACAGCGGCAGCACTTCGGGGATGAATTTCTGCAGGCCACCGACGTGGTACAGGAACAGCTCGCTCATGCTGCCGTCTTCATTGGAGAAGATGTTCTTGCCAGTCTTCACGTCAATGATGCTCTGGTGCAGGTGCATCGCACTGCCAGGCTCGCCGGTCATGGGCTTGGCCATGAAGGTGGCGGCGACATTGTGCTTGAGCGCTGCCTCACGCATGGTCCGCTTGAACACCAGGATCTGGTCGGCCAGGGACAGGGCGTTGCCGTGACGGAAGTTGATTTCCATCTGCGCGGTGCCGTCTTCGTGGATCAGCGTGTCCAGGTCGAGGTTCTGCAGTTCGCACCAGTCATAGACGTCTTCGAACAGCGGGTCGAATTCGTTGGCGGCTTCGATGGAGAACGACTGGCGACCGGTTTCCGGGCGGCCGGAGCGGCCGATTGGCGGCTGCAGCGGGGAGTCAGGGTCTTCGCAGCGCTTGGTCAGGTAGAACTCCATTTCCGGCGCCACCATCGGCTGCCAGCCCTTGTCGGCATAGAGTTTCAGCACTTTCTTGAGCACGTTGCGCGGCGACAGCTCGACCGGGTTGCCCTTCTTGTCGTAGGTGTCGTGGATTACCTGGGCAGTCGGCTCGATGGCCCACGGCACGAGGAACACGGCGTTCTCGTCGGGGCGGCAGATCATGTCGATGTCGGCCGGGTCGAGCAGCTCGTAATAGATGTCGTCATCGACGTAGTCGCCGGTCACGGTCTGCAGCAGGACGCTTTCGGGCAGGCGCATGCCCTTTTCGGCGATGAACTTGTTGGTTGGCGAGATCTTGCCCCGGGTGATACCGGTCAAGTCGCTGATCAGACATTCGACTTCGGTGATCTTGTGCTCTTTCAGCCAATCGGTGAGCTGGTCGAGATTGCTGCTACTCATAAATACCTCAGCAGGTAAATGCCTGGACTGTAGTCAAGACGCCTATGTCAGGCCGTCTCCAGCATTCTGGATCCCCGGACGGCCCAAAGCAAAAGGCGCGCGAGGAGAATGCGTCACCGGCATTGCCCGTGATGCAGAGGAGCCCGCTATAGTGATGAAAGGCAGTATGAGTAGATGAAACGATCGGGAACACGTCGCCTTGGCCGTCAACTATTTTGGCCGGCGCCAACGCTACTGACAGATAGCGTTCGCTGCTCGCGGAAATGGCATCCAGACCCGCCCGCACAGGGCAGCCGGTGTCGCCAATGATCGACAGGCGTGACATGTAACCCCCGGTATTATTGATGTTATGGGTTGCGACCGAGCTTAGCCTTGTTCATTTTTTTACACAACCACCCCGTAAAAAATAAAATACGGCTTACTCGTTTCACCCCTTTCACGACGAAAGCAGCGCTTGTGGATGCCCTGAA
This sequence comes from Pseudomonas sp. Marseille-P9899, assembly GCF_903166565.1. Taxonomy (NCBI): domain Bacteria; kingdom Pseudomonadati; phylum Pseudomonadota; class Gammaproteobacteria; order Pseudomonadales; family Pseudomonadaceae; genus Pseudomonas; species Pseudomonas sp. Marseille-P9899. The sequence continues at coordinate 247,848 of NZ_CAESCG010000004.1, read as the reverse complement.
TTGCAGCAAAAATGCCGCTATGGCGCCCTTTTAGGGCATCATGGGGCTTGCTTGACTTCATTCGGGCTTTCCGATTGACTGGGCCTGCAAGCCCCCATTGATTGATATTTTTAACAACAAAGGTGTTGCATCATGTCGGTACCCCCGCGTGCCGTTCAGCTTAACGAAGCGAACGCGTTCCTTAAGGAACATCCTGAGGTTCTCTACGTTGACCTTCTGATTGCAGATATGAATGGTGTGGTGCGCGGCAAGCGCATTGAGCGCACCAGCCTCCACAAGGTTTACGAGAAAGGCATCAACCTGCCGGCCTCCCTCTTCGCATTGGATATCAACGGTTCCACGGTCGAAAGCACTGGCCTGGGCCTGGACATCGGCGACGCCGACCGTATCTGCTATCCGATCCCCGACACTCTTTCCAACGAGCCTTGGCAGAAGCGCCCTACCGCGCAGTTGCTGATGACCATGCACGAAATCGAAGGTGCACCGTTCTTCGCCGACCCGCGGGAAGTCCTGCGTCAGGTCGTGGCCAGGTTCGACGAGATGGGCCTGACCATCTGCGCCGCGTTCGAGCTGGAGTTCTACCTGATCGACCAGGAGAACGTGAACGGCCGTCCACAGCCGCCACGCTCGCCGATTTCCGGCAAACGTCCGCAATCGACCCAGGTTTATCTGATCGACGACCTCGACGAATACGTCGACTGCCTCCAGGACATCCTCGAGGGTGCGAAGGAACAAGGCATTCCGGCTGACGCCATCGTCAAGGAAAGCGCCCCGGCGCAGTTCGAAGTGAACCTGCACCACGTCGCCGACCCGCTGAAGGCCTGCGATTACGCGGTTCTGCTCAAACGCCTGATCAAGAACATCGCCTACGACCATGAGATGGACACCACCTTCATGGCCAAGCCTTACCCGGGCCAGGCGGGCAACGGTCTGCATGTTCATATCTCGGTGCTGGACAAAGATGGCAAGAACATCTTCACCAGCGAGGATCCCGAGCAGAACGCCGCGCTGCGTCACGCGATCGGCGGTGTGCTCGAGACCCTGCCAGCGTCAATGGCGTTCCTCTGCCCGAACGTCAACTCGTACCGTCGTTTCGGTGCCCAGTTCTATGTGCCGAACGCACCAAGCTGGGGTCTGGACAACCGCACCGTGGCCCTGCGCGTTCCGACGGGCACCCCGGACGCTGTGCGTCTTGAACACCGCGTAGCCGGTGCCGACGCCAACCCGTACCTGTTGATGGCCGCCGTGCTGGCGGGCGTGCACCACGGCCTGACCAACAAGGTCGAGCCGAACAAGCCGGTCGAAGGCAACGCCTACGAACAGGTTGAGCAGAGCCTGCCGAACAACTTGCGTGATGCCCTGCGCGAGCTGGATGACAGCGAGATCCTCAACAAGTACATCGATCCGAAGTACATCGACATCTTTGTCGCGTGCAAGGAAAGCGAGCTGGAGGAGTTCGAACACTCCATCTCCGACCTCGAGTACAACTGGTACCTGCATACCGTGTAAATGAAAACGCCGCCTGATCAGGCGGCGTTTTTTTATGGGCGCAATACCTACAACGTCTTCTCGAAGATCTTCGAATTGCGCTGATAGTTGTACAGCGACGCCCGCGCCGCCGGCAGCCGCTCGACCCCGCTCGGCACAAACCCGCGCTCGCGGAACCAGTGCGCCGTCCGGGTCGTCAACACGAACAGCGTTTTCAGCCCCAACGCCCTCGCCCGCGTCTCGATGCGCTCCAGCAGATCATCACCGCGACCGCCATGGCGGTACTCCGGATTCACCGCCAGGCACGCCAGCTCACCCGCATCGGAATCGGCAATCGGGTACAGCGCCGCACAGGCGATGATCACGCTTTCGCGCTCCACCACGCTGAACTGCTCGATCTCGCGCTCCAGTACCTCGCGGGAACGACGCACCAGAATGCCCTGCTCTTCCAGCGGGCTGATCAGTTCCAGCAAGCCGCCGACATCCTCGATCGCCGCCTCCCGCACCAGTTCGAACTGCTCCTGCGCAACCAGCGTGCCGCCGCCTTCGCGGGTGAACAGCTCGTTGAGCAGCGCGCCGTTCTCGGCGTAGCTGACGATATGACTGCGGGCCACGCCGCCCCGGCAGGCTTCGGCGGCGGCATCCAGCAGCTCGGCCTGGTAGTCGGAGCCGAGGCGTTCCAGGTGAGGCGCCACCTGCTGCGGACGGATTTCCCGAACCAGACGCCCCGTAGCGTCCAGCAGACCCGGCTCGGCACCGAACAGCAGCAGCTTGTCCGCCTCCAGTTCGATGGCGGCGCGGGTCGCGACGTCTTCGCACGCCAGGTTGAAGATTTCACCCGTGGGCGAATAGCCCAGCGGCGACAGCAGGACGATGGAGCGCTCGTCCAGCAGGCGACTGATGCCCTTGCGGTCGACCCGGCGCACTTCACCGGTGTGGTGATAGTCCACGCCTTCCAGCACGCCGATCGGCCGCGCGGTCACTAGGTTGCCCGAGGCCACCCGCAACCGCGAGCCCTGCATCGGCGAGGCGGCCATGTCCATGGACAGCCGCGCTTCGATGGCGATGCGCAGTTGGCCCACCGCATCGATCACGCACTCCAGGGTCGCCGCGTCGGTGATGCGCAAACCGTGGTGGTAATGGGCGCTCAGACCGCGAGCGCTCAGGCGGCTTTCGATTTGCGGGCGGGAACCGTGCACCAGCACCAGACGAACCCCGAGGCTGTGCAACAGCACCAGGTCGTGGACGATATTGCCGAAGTTGGGGTGGTCGACCCCGTCGCCCGGGAGCATGACCACGAAAGTGCAGTCCCGGTGAGCATTGATGTAAGGCGAAGCATGACGCAGCCAATTGACGTATTCGGGCATAACCTGAGCCTGTAGAAATGAAGACAAGAACGGAACAGCAACAGCGCTCGAAGGGTTATCGTCGCAGCAGGCAAGGCGTCACACGCGTTCTCCTATGCAAGGCAAGGTGGCTCAGCGGCCGGTGGCCGGGCTGAGGCAGTAATGTTGGATCAACTCACGCAACACACGCACTGTAGGGTCCAGGCGTGACAGTTCAAGGTACTCGCCGGGCTGGTGGGCGCAGGCGATGTCACCGGGGCCGAGGACCAGAGTCTCGCAGCCCAGGCGCTGAAGATAAGGCGCTTCGGTGCCGAAGGCTACTGCCTCGGCCACATGACCGGTAAGACGTTCGGCCAGTCGCACCAGTTCCGCATCGGCGCTCTGTTCGAATGGCGGCACCTCCGGGAACAGCGGCGCATAGTCGATCGTCACCTGATGCTGCTCGGCCAGCGGCGCCAGCTTGCCGCGAATCGCCGCGCGCAGCACCTGCGGGTCCATGCCCGGCAGCGGGCGCAGGTCGAACTCCAGGGCGCATTGACCACAGATCCGGTTGGGGTTGTCGCCACCGTGGATGCAGCCGAAGTTCAGGGTCGGCTGGGGCACGCTGAACTGGCTGTTGTTGTACTCGCGCTGCCATTGCTGGCGCAGTTCCATCAAGGCGCCCATGACCTGGTGCATCGCTTCCAGGGCGCTGTGGCCCAGGGACGGATCCGACGAATGGCCACTGCGCCCAAGAATATCGATGCGTTCCATCATCACGCCCTTGTGCAGACGGATCGGCTTCAGCCCGGTCGGCTCGCCGATCACCGCGGCGCGACCCAGCGGACGACCCGCCTCGGCCAGGGCGCGGGCGCCGGACATCGAGCTTTCTTCATCACAGGTCGCCAGGATCAGCAGCGGCTGGCGGAACGGCTGATCGAGCAACGGCCGGACCGCCTCGATGATCAACGGGAAGAAACCCTTCATGTCGCACACGCCGAGTCCGACCCAGCGATCACCGACTTCCGTCAGCGTCAGCGGGTCGCTTTTCCACAATTGCGGATCGTAGGGCACCGTGTCGCTGTGCCCGGCCAGCACCAGCCCGCCGGGGCCGCTGCCGTAACTGGCGAGCAGGTTGAACTTGCCCGGCGTGATCTGCTGGATCTCGCAGGTGAAACCCAGGTCGCCGAGCCAGCCGGCAAGCAGATCGATCACCCCCCGGTTGGACTGGTCCAGATCCGGTTGGGTACAACTGACCGAGGGCGCGGCGATCAACGCGGCGAACTGGTCCTTGAGCGATGGCAGCGGCATGCGCGTTCTCCTGGAAACGAGGCCCATCATAGGGCCATCGGCCACCTTGAATAAACCGCGAGCGGTCGAGTCCTGTACACTGCACGGCCAAGACGTCCCCGCCCTTCTGGTTACCCAGCAATGAACAAAGAAACCGAAATCAAACTGCGGATCAGCCGCGAGACCCTCGCCGCGCTGCGTGAGCACCCATTGCTGAAGAAGCGCAACAAGTCCGGCTGGCAGCAGCGTGAGCTGCTCAACCAGTACTTCGACACCCCAGAGCGCGATCTTGCTGCAGCCAAAGTCGCCCTGCGCCTGCGCCGCGACGGCGACGTGGTGATCCAGACTCTGAAAACCCGCGGCCAGAGCGTTGCCGGCCTGTCCGAGCGCAATGAGTTCCAGTGGGAGCTGCCCAAGGCCAAGCTGGACCTGAAGAAGCTCGACGACCAGTGCTGGCCCGCCGAACTGGCGGAGCTGGACAAGAAAACCATCAAGCCGCTGTTCACCACCGATTTCGTCCGCGAATACGCTGATATCGCCTGGGGCCGCGGCAAGTCCAAAGTGGTGATCGAGGCCGCCCTGGACCTCGGCACCGTTATCGTCGGCAAGCAGAAGGAAGAAATCTGCGAGCTGGAGCTGGAACTGCGCGAAGGCGAGCCAGCAGCCCTGCTGGAACTGGCTGCCGAACTGGCGGCGACGCTGCCGCTGTTCCCTTGCGATATCAGCAAGGCCGAGCGCGGCTACCGTCTGCTTGATCCGGCCAGCTATCAGCTCAGCCTGCCCGCCGCCGAACTGACCCCGGAAATGACGCTGGACGACGCCTTTGCCGCCATCGCCTGGCAGTTGCTCGGCAGCAGCCAGCGCCTGGCCGAGCAATACCGTTACAACGGCCACTGGCGCCTGCTGCAGGACTGGGTGCAGTGCCTCGCCGAACTGCGCGGCCTGGCCAGCAGCCTCGGCCAGGCGGCACCGCGCGCCACCACCCGTGCCCTGCGCGGCAGCCTCGACGCCCTGCTGGAAGACTGGCGCACAGTGGTCCTGGCCGGCAATGACGACGAAGACGTCCGCCGCGCCGCCCCTGAGCAGTTCGCCGAAGAACTGCTGGACACCCGCTGGGGCCAGTTCTCCCTGGACACCTCGCGCTGGCTGCTGGCCCGTGCCTGGACCGTCGACCGCAACAAGCGCGGCGACCGCCAGGGCGCAGCACCTCTGGCCAACTGGCTGACCGTGGAATTCGGCGACGAGGCCAAGGCCCTGCAACTGCCGCTGTACCAGCAGCAGCCGGAAGACCTCGCCGAGCAACTGCCGCGCATCGAGCGCCTGCTGGCCTGGCTGCACCACGCCCGCGACGTGCTGGAAGTGCCAGAACTGGACCGCCTCTACGGCGAGCTGAGCAAGCTGCAACAACTGGCCTGCCTGCCGATCAGCGACGAAGTGCTCGACGCCCGCGTCCAGCAAGCCTTCGCCGTTGCCCAGTGCCGCGGCTGGAAACAACTGGCGCGCAAATAAGCCAGGGTCGCGGATTATGCTGGGGCTGCTTTGCAGCCCTTCGCGAGCAAGCTCGCTCCCACATGTGTTCCCTTGTTTAGAACCCTGTGGGAGCGAGCTTGCTCGCGAAGGGCCGCAAAGCGGCCCCAATCTTCACCGCATCAGCGGCAGGCTGGTGGTGGATTTGATCTCCGACAGCGCCACCGTCGAATTGACCTCCTGAATCCCCGGCACCAGCGACAGCTTTTCGAAGAAGAAGCGCTCGTAGGCCTCGATATCCGAGGTGACGATCCGCAGCAGAAAATCCACCGCCCCCATCAGCACATAACACTCCAGCACTTCCGGAAACCCGCGAATCGCCTCGGTGAATTCGGCGAAGTTCGAGCGCCCGTGGGCATTGAGCTTCACCTCGGCGAAGATCTGCGTATTCAGCCCCACCTTCTTGCGATCGAGCAGGCTCACCTGCGCACGGATCACCCCCTCCTCCTTCAAGCGCTGAATACGTCGCCAGCACGGTGACTGCGAAAGCCCGACCCGCTCTGCCACCTGCGCGCTGGACAACGAAGCGTCCTCTTGCAGCACGGCGAGGATGCGGCGGTCGTAAGTGTCCAGCTCGATTTGCATGATTATTTCTCTCATCTGCACATGGACGAATTGAACAATTCGAAAAAAGCTCGTATCGGCCAATGATAGGAAAATAATCTCCGACACGCCGTGTAAAAATTCCTCCATCGTTTTTGGAGAACACCCATGACCGTACTCGAACGGCCTGACCACTTCGCCGCCCCGCAGCTTTTCGAACCCACAGTTGCCTGCAACGAGAACAACAAGGTTCGCTACCACTACCAGCTGCAAGCCGAAGCCGAGTCGGACAGCCTGTGCCGGGTGCTCAACCTGTTCGCCCTGCAATGCCTGATGCCGCACGGGGTAAACATGCGTCAGGAAGCCGACCTGCTGCACATCGATATCGCCATCGACGGCCTGAACTGGAACCGCGCCCAGTTGATTGCGCAAAAAATGCGCAACCTGGTGTGTGTCTGCGAAGTGGCCGTGCTCACCGCGCTGCTGCCGGCCAACCCACAGCGGGTCGGCTGGCACGGATAAATCCGGCAACGCTTGCGTCCCGACGGTGCGCGCCACGACGGCTAGCCTTGGCTGCTACGAAGCGCACACAAGGACGTCGCATGCCCGCCCCCGCCCCCGACCGCACGCTGGCCCTTCCCAGCCTGCTCGATGAACTGATCGCCCAACGGCGTATCGCGCCCCAGGCCCGCCAGCACTTCAGCGGTGCCACGCACGCCGACCATCCCCTCGAATGCATCGCCCGCCAGCGCCTGGATGATCTGCAGCGTCCCGGCCACACACTCGACCTGGACAACCTCTGCCAATGGCTTGCCGAGCAGGCCAGACAACCTTTTCTGCGCCTCGACCCGCTAAGCATCGATCTCGCCGGAATGACCGGGCTGATGTCGGCGGCCTTCGCCCGTCGGCACGGCATTCTTGCCGTGGCCCAGGACCGTGACAGCGTCACCGTCGCCAGCGCCGAGCCGTATGTGTGCGGCTGGGAGACGGACCTGGCCCAGGTACTCAAGCGCCGGGTGCTGCGGGTTGTCGCCAGCCCCGAACGGATTCGCCAGTTGAGCCAGGACTTCTTTCGCCTCGCCCATTCGGTCAGCGGCGCCAGCCACCTGGACATGCCCGCGCCCGCGAGCGGCGATCTGGAGCAGTTGCTGGAACTGGGCGATGGCCAGCACGACGCCGATGACGCACACATCGTCAGCATCGTCGACTGGCTGCTGCAATACGCCTTCGAGCAACGCGCCAGCGATATCCACCTCGAACCCCGCCGCGACCAAGGCCGGCTGCGCCTGCGCATCGACGGCGTGCTGCACGACACCTATCCCTTCCCGCCCGCAGTGACCCTGGCGATCACAAGCCGCCTGAAAAGCCTCGGGCGCATGAATGTTGCGGAAAAACGCCGCCCGCAGGACGGCCGAATCAAAACCCGCACCCCGGCCGGCGACGAGGTGGAACTGCGCCTGTCGACCCTGCCGACCACCTTCGGCGAGAAGCTGGTAATGCGCATCTTCGACCCGCAGTTGCTGCGCCAGGACTTCAACGGCCTGGGCCTGGACGGCGACGAACTGACCCGCTGGCAAGCCATGCTGCGCCAGCCCCACGGCATCATCCTGGTGACCGGCCCGACCGGCTCGGGCAAGACCAGCACCCTCTACAGCGCCCTCAAGCAACTGGCCACGCCGCAGGTCAACGTCTGCACCCTGGAAGACCCGATCGAAATGGTCGAGCCGGCCTTCAACCAGACCCAGGTGCAGCCCGGCATCGACCTTGGTTTTGCCAACGGCGTGCGTGCGCTGCTACGCCAGGATCCGGACATCATCATGGTCGGCGAGATCCGCGATCTGGAAACCGCCCAAGTGGCGATTCAGGCCGCACTGACCGGGCATCTGGTGTTGTCCACGCTGCACACCAACGATGCCAGCGGCGCGATTGGCCGGTTATTGGAGCTTGGCGTTGCACATTATTTGATCAAGTCGACCTTGGTGGGCGTGGTCGCCCAACGGCTGGTGCGCACGCTGTGTGTCGCGTGCAAGGCGCCGGGCGAGGCCAGCGCGGTGGGCTGCAAGGAGTGCCGGCAAACCGGCTATCAGGGGCGCACGGGCCTGTATGAAGTACTGACTGTGAGTGACGGGCTCAAGGCGCTTATCAGCGGGGACTGCGACCTGACGAGCTTGCGCCAGCGGGCACGGGCCGAGGGCATGTTCGACCTGCGGGAGAACGGGCTGCGCAAGGTGGCGGCGGGGGTGACCACCGCGGTGGAGGTGGATCGGGTTTCGGCGTAGTGCCATCGGGAACTTGTTGCGGGGCCGATGTCCAAATTCGGCCTCATAAAGCAACACCACCCCCGTAGGAGCGAGCTTGCTCGCGATGACCTACCCAAAATCCCCCGGAGCCCTGGAACCATGCGTCGCCCCTTTGCCATCGCCACCCTCACCCTGCTGTCCCTCGCCTCGGCCTCGGCCATGGCCGATCCCTTCTGGCGCAACGTGATTTCTTCGGGTGCGACCACCGCCTCGACCTACCTGACCTCCCGCGACCACAAGCTGGTCGCCGCCGCGCAGGATGATGCCGGCAGCTTCGTCGCCAGCGAAGGCGCGATCCGCGGTCCGTTCCTTGAAGCCGCCCTGCGCCAGGCCCGCGTGGAAAACCCGAGCCTCAACGCCAGCGACATGGAACTGGCCAACGCCATCCTCGCGCGCAACAGCGCAATCACCGAGTGACATCTGCGGGCGACCCGGCCGGGTCGCCCGTCTTCCTTCAGCGGTAATCCTCCACCGGCACGCAGGCACAGAACAGGTTGCGGTCGCCGTAGACGTTGTCTACGCGGTTCACCGCCGGCCAATACTTGTGCGCCTTGGCGTGGGCACTGGGCGCCACGCCCTGCTCGATGCTGTAGGGCCGATCCCACCGCGCCAGCACATCCGCGAGGGTATGCGGCGCACGCTTGAGCGGATTGTCCTCGGCGGGCCAGTTGCCGTTCTGCACTTCGGCGATTTCCGCACGGATGCTCAGCATCGCTTCGACAAAACGGTCCAGCTCGGCCTTCGGCTCACTCTCGGTGGGCTCCACCATCAACGTTCCCGGCACCGGGAACGACATGGTCGGGGCATGGAAGCCGTAATCCATCAGGCGCTTGGCGACGTCTTCCTCACTGATCCCGGTCTGCGCTTTCAGCGGCCGCAGGTCGAGGATGCATTCATGGGCCACCCGCTCGTTGCGCCCGCGATAGAGCACCGGAAATGCCCCGCCGAGGCGCTGGGCCAGGTAGTTGGCGGAAAGAATCGCCACCTCGCTGGCATCGGCCAGTTGCGGGCCCATCATCGCGATGTACATCCAGCTGATCGGCAAGATGCTCGCACTGCCCCACGGCGCAGCGCTGACCGCGCTGTTCTGCGGATCAGGCCCCGGCACCGGCACCACCGGGTGGCTGGCGACGAACGGCGCAAGGTGTGCGCGTACGCCAATCGGACCCATGCCCGGACCGCCACCGCCATGGGGAATGCAGAAAGTCTTGTGCAGGTTCATGTGCGATACATCGGCGCCAATATCGGCCGGCCGCGCGAGTCCGACCTGGGCATTGAGGTTGGCGCCGTCCATGTAAACCTGGCCACCGTGGCTGTGGATAACTTCGCAGATTTCGCTGATGCCTTCCTCGTACACGCCGTGGGTCGAGGGGTAGGTCGCCATCAGGCAGGACAGCCGCTCCCCGGCCTCCGCCGCCCGGGCCTTGAGGTCTTCCAGATCGACGTTGCCGGCCGTGTCGCAGGCGACAATCACCACCTGCATGCCGGCCATCTGCGCCGACGCCGGGTTGGTACCGTGGGCCGAGGCCGGGATCAGGCAGATATCGCGCTGCCCCTGCTGACGACTGCGGTGGTATTTGCTGATCGCCAGCAGGCCGGCGTATTCGCCTTGCGCGCCGGAGTTGGGCTGCATGCAGATGGCATCGAAACCGGTGATCGCGCACAGCCAGCTTTCCAGCTCATCGATCATCGCCTTGTAGCCCGCCGCCTGGGTCAGCGGCACGAACGGGTGCAAGTCGGCAAACCCCGGCCAGGTGATGGGGATCATCTCGCTGCTAGCGTTGAGCTTCATGGTGCAGGAGCCCAGCGGGATCATCGACTGGTTCAGCGCCAGGTCCTTGTTTTCCAGTTGCTTGAGATAACGCAGCATCTCGGTTTCGCTGTGGTGCAGGTTGAAGACCGGGTGCGTCAGGTAATCGGACTGGCGCAGCAGCGCGGCGGGGATGCCGGCGGGCAGGTCTTCGCCGTCCAGCGCGTCAACCTGCAGGCCGTGGTCGGCACCAAGGAAGATGTCGAACAGGCGCAGCACGGTGGTTTCGTCGCAGGTCTCGTCGAGACTCACGCCGAGGTGGCCGCGACCGAGAATACGCAGGTTGATCCGCGCCGCTTCGGCGCTCTGGATGATCGCCGTCTGGCTGCCGCCGACGTCCAGGGTCAGGGTGTCGAAGAAGTGCGCGTTCAGCCGTTGGACGCCGTTGCGCTCCAGGCCAGCGGCAAGAATGGTGGTCAGCCGGTGCACGCGCTGGGCGATGCGCCGCAGCCCGTCGGGGCCGTGATAGACGGCGTAGAAGCCGGCGATGTTGGCCAGCAGTACCTGCGCGGTGCAGATGTTCGAGTTGGCCTTCTCGCGGCGGATGTGTTGTTCGCGGGTTTGCAGGGCCATGCGCAGCGCCAGGCTGCCGCGAGCGTCCTTCGACACGCCGATGATGCGCCCGGGCATGGCCCGCTTGAATTCGTCACGGCAAGCGAAATAGGCCGCATGCGGCCCGCCGTAGCCCATGGGCACGCCGAAACGCTGGGTCGAGCCGAGCACCACATCGGCGCCCTGCTCGCCCGGCGGCGCCAGCAGCAACAGGCTGAGCAGGTCGGCGGCGACACAGGCGATCGCCTGCTGCCCGTGCAAATGCTCGATGGCCGGGCGCAGGTCATGCACGCCGCCGTGGGTGTTGGGGTACTGCAGCAGCGCGCCGAACACCTGGTGCTTGCCCAGATTCTCCAGCGAGTCGACGATCAGTTCGAAGCCGAAGCCTTCGGCGCGGGTCTGCAGCACCGAGAGGGTTTGCGGGTGGCAGTGCTCGTCGGCGAAGAACAGGTTGCTGCGCGATTTCGCCACCCGTTTGGCCAGGGCCATGGCTTCGCCCGCGGCGGTGGCTTCGTCCAGCAACGAGGCATTGGCCAGGTCCAGCCCGGTCAGATCGATGACCATCTGCTGGAAATTCAGCAAGGCTTCCAGGCGACCTTGGGCGATTTCTGGCTGATAGGGCGTGTAGGCGGTGTACCAACCGGGGTTTTCCAGCACGTTGCGCAGAATGACAGTGGGCGTGCGCGTGCCGTGGTAGCCCATGCCGATGAGGCTGGTCCACACCTGGTTCTGTTCGGCGTAACCACGCAGACGCGCCAGCGCTGCCTGTTCATCCAGGGCCGGTGGCAACTCGAGGGGGCGATTGAAACGGATGCCGGGTGGCACCGTCTGTTCGATCAGTTCACTGCGGCTGGCAACGCCCAGCACATCGAGCATGGCGTGCTGCTCGGCGGCATCGGGGCCGAGGTGGCGGCGCAGGAAAGCATTGGGGTCTTGCAGTTGGCTCAGGGACGGCAACAAGGACATAGCGGCTCTCTCTTCCTAGACCAAGCCCCGAGGTAGGCCGGGGCCTATTGAGTCTAGGAAGGGATTACCGATTGCGTGGGAATTTTGGGGAGCGCATCGCGACGGTCCGCCGCGATCAGCCTCCCCCAAAACATCACTCGCCGATAGCAGCCTTGTAGCCCGCCGCGTCCAGCAGCTTTTGCAGCTCAGCCGGGTTGGACGGCTTCAGCTTGAAGATCCACGCGCCGTACGGGTCTTCGTTCAGTTGCTCCGGGCTGTCGGCCAGGTCTTCGTTCACGGCGATGACTTCGCCGCCAACCGGGGCGTAGATGTCCGAAGCGGCCTTGACCGATTCCACCACGCCAGCCGCATCACCCTGGCCAAACACCTTGCCCACTTCCGCCAGCTCGACGAATACCACGTCACCCAGGGCTTCCTGGGCGTGATCACTGATACCGACGGTCACGGTGCCATCGGCCTCAAGCCGCGCCCATTCATGGCTTTCGGCAAAACGCAGGTCGGCGGGAACATTGCTCATAATTGTTTTTCCTCAACAGGTCAGCGGTCGGCCCGCCGGAATGAATTCAGATCAGGATCCTGCCATGACGCACGAACGTCGGCTTGACCACCCGCACCGGGTACCACTTGCCGCGGATTTCCACTTCGGCACGGTCGGCGGTCGCCATTGGAAGGCGCGCCAGAGCAATTGCCTTGCTCAGCGTAGGAGAGAAACTACCACTGGTTATCTCCCCTTCGCCAATTTCAGCAACACGAACCACCTGATGGGCACGCAGGACGCCGCGTTCTTCCAGCACCAGGCCCACCAGTTTCTGCGAAATACCACGGGCTTTTTCCGCTTCCAGCGCCTGGCGGCCAATGAAATCACGCCCTGCGGGATCCCAGGCGATGCTCCAGGCCAGGTTCGAGGTCAGCGGCGAATGCGCCTCGTCGATATCGTTGCCGTACAGGTTCATCCCGGCTTCCAGGCGCAGCGTGTCGCGGGCGCCGAGGCCGCTCGGGGCGATGCCGGCGCCGACCAGATCGTTGAAGAATGCGGGCGCCTGCAAGGCCGGCAGGATGATTTCCAGACCGTCTTCACCGGTGTAGCCGGTGCGGGCGATGAACCAGTCACCTTCGAACTGCCCTTCGAACGGCTTGAGGCTGCGGATCAGCTCGGCGCGTGCGGAACTGAGCAGCTCGGCAACCTTCTCCCGCGCCTGCGGGCCCTGGATCGCGAGGATCGCCAGCTCAGGGCGCTCGCGGAACTGCACTTCGAAGCCGCTCTTGTGCGCTTCGAGCCAGGCCAGGTCCTTGTCGCGGGTCGCGGCGTTGACCACCAGGCGATAGCCGTCGGCCAGGCGATAGACGATCAGGTCGTCGATCACACCGCCTTCATCGTTGAGCAGGGTGCTGTAGAGGGCCTTGCCGATCTCGCCGAGGCGGGCGACATCGTTGGTCAGCAGATGACGCAGCCATTCGGTGGCATCGACACCGCTGATGTCGATCACCGTCATGTGCGAAACGTCGAAAACTCCGCAGTCGCGACGCACTTGATGGTGCTCCTCGACTTGCGAACCGTAATGCAGGGGCATATCCCAACCGCCAAAATCGACCATCTTGGCGCCAAGCGCCAGGTGCAGGTCATACAGAGGCGTACGCTGTCCCATGGGTTTCTCCTTCCGGGCGTGGCGAAGCTGCGGCAGACGGCAGCGTTCCTGCTACCCAGCCAGTGGCCGGCCGCAGCGAATGCCGCGCATTGTATCCGCAAGGCGGCCGGGTTACATCCTCAGCGACTTTGACCGGGGTGACGGGCAGAACGCCGAATCAGTCCGATGACCGGCAGCAGCCCCACCAGAACCAGTGTCAGCGCTGGCAACGACGCCCGCGCCCACTCGCCTTCGCTGGTCATCTCGAAGACCCGCACCGCCAGCGTGTCCCAGCCGAACGGGCGCATCAGCAGGGTCGCCGGCATTTCCTTGAGCACATCGACGAACACCAGCAGCGCTGCGCTCAACGCACCGGGCACCAGCAACGGGAGATACACCTTGAAAAACAATCCCGGGCCACTGACCCCAAGGCTGCGCGCCGCTTCCGGCAACGATGGGCGGATACGCCCGAGGCTGTTTTCCAGCGGACCATAGGCCACGGCAATGAAGCGCACCAGATACGCCAGCAACAACGCCGACAGGCTGCCCAGCAACAGCGGCTTGCCCGCCCCGCCGAGCCAGCCGGAGAGCGGAATCACCAGTTCGCGATCGAGGTAACTGAACGCCAGCATGATCGCCACCGCCAGCACCGAGCCGGGCAACGCGTAACCAAGATTGGCCAGACTGACGCCGACGCGGATGCCCCGTGCCGAGGACTGGCGGCGGGCGAAGGCCAGCAACAGCGCCGCGCTGACGGTGATCAGCGCCGCCATGGCGCCGAGGTACAGCGTGTGCAGGATCAGGCCGGTGTAACGCTCATCGAGGTCGAAGCGCCCGCGCTGCCAGAACCACGCCAGCAATTGCAGCACCGGAATGACGAACGCACAGGCGAACACCAACAGGCACCAGCCACTGGCTAACAGCGCCTTGACCCCGCGCAGGTGATACAGCGCCTTGCCGCGCGGGCGCTCGTTGCTGCCGCGCACCGCACCACGGGCGCGGTGTTCGCCGTAGAGCACCAGGATCACCGCCAGCAGCAACAGGCTGGCCAGTTGCGCCGCGCTGGACAGGCTGAAGAAGCCGTACCAGGTCTTGTAGATCGCCGTGGTGAAGGTATCGAAGTTGAACACCGAGACGGCGCCAAAGTCAGCCAGCGTCTCCATCAACGCCAGCGCCACGCCCGCACCGATGGCCGGACGCGCCATCGGCAACGCGACCCGCCAGAACGCCTTGAGCGGCGACAGCCCGAGGACCCGCGCCGCTTCCATCAGGCCCTTGCCCTGGGCGAGGAACGCGGTGCGCGCCAGCAGGTAGACGTAGGGATAGAACACCAGCACCAGAACGATGATCACCCCGCCAGTGGAACGCACCCGCGGCAGGCGCATCGGCCCGAACCACTCGCGCAGCAGCGTTTGCACCGGCCCGGAGAAATCCAGCAAGCCGACGAACACGAAGGCCAGCACATAGGCGGGAATCGCGAACGGCAGCATCAGCGCCCAGTCCAGCCAGCGCCGGCCGGGAAACTCGCAGAGGCTGGTGAGCCAGGCCAGGCTGACGCCCAGCAGAGTAACGCCCACCCCCACGCCAACCACCAGCGTCAGAGTGTTGCTCAACAGGCGGCTCATCTGGGTATCGAGCAGGTGCGACCAGATCTGCATGTCCACGCTTTGCCAGGACAACAACAAGACACTGAGCGGCAGCATCACCAGCGCGGCGATGGCGTAGACCAGGGGATACCAGCGGCGTTGGACGGGGTGCGGCAAGGAGAAAGTCTCTACGGGCGGCAGTCAATGAAAAAGCCCGCCCGGCGCGATGCCAGGGCGGGCTTGAGGGCGCAGCAAGAATAAGGCTTGAAACTCAGTTCCAGCCAGCCCGATCCATCAAGCGAATCGCTTCAGCCTGGCGCTTGCCGGCAACTTCCACCGGCAGGCTGTCGGCCTTGAAGCTGCCCCAGGCCGCGACTTCGTCGGACGGCGCGACTTTCGGGTTGGCCGGGAATTCCTGGTTGATGCCCGCGAACATCTTCTGTGCTTCTTCACCGGTCATCCACTCGACCAGCGCCTTGGCAGCTTCCGGGTGCGGTGCGTGTTTGGTCAGGCCGATGCCCGACAGGTTCACGTGGACGCCGCGATCAGCCTGGTTAGGCCAGAACAGCTTGACCGGCAGTTTCGGGTTTTCCTGGTGCAGGCGGCCGTAGTAGTAGGTGTTGACGATGCCCACGTCGCACTGGCCGGCTGCGATGGCATGGATCACGGCGTTGTCATCGGAGAACACGTCGGTGGACAGGTTGTTGACCCAGCCCTTGACCAGCTCTTCGGTTTTCTCGGCACCATGGGTTTCGATCATGGTGGCGGTCAGCGACTGGTTGTAGACCTTCTTCGCCGTGCGCAGGCACAGGCGGCCTTCCCATTGCTTGTCGGCCAGCGCCTCGTAGGTGCTCAGTTCTTCGGGTTTGACCCGGTCGGTGGAGTAGACGATGGTCCGCGCACGCAGGCTCAGGCCGGTCCAGTCATGGGACGAAGCACGGTATTGCGCGGGGATGTTGGCGTCGATCACGGCGGATTTGATCGGCTGGAGGATGCCCATCTGCTCGGCCTGCCAAAGGTTGCCGGCGTCGACGGTGAGCAGCAGGTCGGCCACGCCGTTCTCGCCCTCGGCCTTGATCCGCTGCATCAGCGGGGCTTCCTTGTCGGTGATGAACTTGACCTTCACCCCGGTCTTGGCGGTGTAGGCGTCGAAGACCGGCTTGATCAGCTCATCGATGCGCGAGGAGTACACCACCACCTCGTCCGCCGCCTGGGCAGCACCGCCAAACAGCGTGAGGGTCAGGGCGGCCAGTAAATGCTTGCGTGGCGACATCGGTAGCGCTCCTCGGAAATTCAAATGAGGCGCAAATGGTAGTTAATGTCATTTGGCATCACAAACCGAACGCTTCACCGAGGAGTTACCAGATGTTGCCGGCCTTTCAGGCCTTCGCCAGTTCCGGCAGATCACCACTCAAGCCCAGCGCCTGACGCACGAACAACGCTTTGGCCTCGGGCATCTGTTCGACCCATTTCAGGCCACTGTTACGCAACCAGCGCAGCGGCAGCGGGTCGGCCTGGAACAAGCGCTCAAAGCCCTCCATCGCGGCCATCAGCGCCAGGTTGTGCGGCATGCGTCGGCGCTCGAAGCGGCTCAGCACCTTCACGTCGGCCAGTCGCTCGCCGCGCTCGTAGGCCTTCAGCAGTTCTTCGGCCAGCACCGCGGCATCGAGAAAGCCCAGGTTCACGCCCTGGCCGGCCAACGGGTGAATGGTGTGCGCAGCATCGCCGATCAACGCCAGGCCTTCGGCGACGTAACGCTTGGCATGGCGCTGACGCAGCGGCACGCAGACGCGCGGGTCGGCGTGCAGCACCGCGCCGAGGCGGCCTTCGAACGCGCGCTCAAGCTCGGCGCAGAACGCCTCGTCCGGCAATGCCATGAGTTTTTCCGCCCGCTCGGGCGTGGTCGACCAGACGATCGAGCACCAATCCTGCTTGCCGTCGCGCTGCAGCGGCAGGAAGGCCAGCGGACCTTCATCGGTGAAACGCTGCCAGGCCGTGTTCTGGTGCGGCTCGGCGCAGCGCACGCTGGTGACGATGGCGTGGTGCAGGTAATCCCATTCGCGGGTTTCGCAACCGGTCAGGCGGCGCACCGCCGAGTTGGCGCCGTCGGCGGCGATCACCAGCGGTGCCCGCAGGTTGCGGCCGTCGGCGAGGGTCAGCAGCCACTCGTCACCGGAACGGCGCATGCGTTCCAGGCGGGCATTGGCCAGCAGGCCGATTTCGCTGTCGTGCAGGCGTTCCAGCAGGCCGTCCTGAACCACGCGGTTCTCGACGATATGACCCAGCACATCGGCGTGAACGCTGGCGGCGGAAAAGTGGATCTGCCCGGTGCCGCTGCCGTCCCAGACCTGCATGTCCGAGTAAGGGCTGGCACGCCGTTCGGAAATGCCCTGCCAGGCGCCGAGGCGATCGAGAATGCGCTGGCTGGCCGCCGACAGGGCGCTGACCCTGGGCTCGAACGGCGCGGCATCATCGAAGCGCGGGACGGACAGGGAGCTGCCGTCCAGCAAGAGGATTTCCAGGCCGCTGTGCTGCAAGGCCAGGGCCAGAGCGCTGCCGACCATACCGGCACCGACAATCAACAGATCCGCGCGCATGTCCATGCTTCAAGCCTGTTCCGGGTAATAGAAAAAAGGGGTCATGCCTTGCCTTGAAGGTCAGGGCGAGTGCCGAGGCCCATGGCCTGGCGGGCGAACCAGCGCTTGGCCGGGGGCAGCAGATCGAGGCCAAGCAGGCCGAGGTTGCGGCCGGTGGCGATCAACGGCTGGGCCGTGCCAAACAGGCGGGTGATCTTGTCGGAGAAGCCGACGGTCAGGTCCTGGTCCAGACGCTGGCGTTCACGGTAGGCCAACAGCGTGCCGAGGTCGCCGGGTGTTTCGGGGCCGGCAAGCAGGCCATCGGCCAGCGATTGCACGTCGCGCAGCGACAGGTTGAAGCCCTGCCCGGCAATCGGATGCAGGCTGTGGGCGGCGTTGCCGAGCACCACCAGATGCGGACGCACCTGCTCCTGCGCTTCCACCAGCGTCAACGGATAAAGGTGCCGCGCGCCAACCTGGCGCAAAGCGCCGAGGCGGTAACCGAAGATGCTCTGGAGCTCGTCGAGGAAGCGTCGTTCGTCCAGCTCCGCCAAGCGCTTGGCATCCATCCCGGCGCGGGTCCAGACCAGCGCGCAACGGTTTTCCGGCAGCGGCAGCAGGGCCATCGGGCCTTCATCGGTGAAGCGCTCGAACGCCTGGCCGCAGTGGGCTTCGCTCGGGGTGATGTTGGCGATCAGCGCGCTCTGGTTGTACGGGCGCTGGCTGACGTGAATGCCCAGTTGCTCGCGCAAGCCGGAGCGGCCGCCATCGGCGAGCACGGCCAGGTCGCATTCGAGCACGGTGTCGTCATTGAGCGACAACCGATAGCCATCGCCCAGTGGCTGCATCGCGGTGACTTCCGCCGGGCAGCGCCAGCTCACCACTTCGGGATCGAGGCCCTGCCACAGGCACTGACCGAGCCAAGCGTTCTCGACCACATAGCCCAGCGCTGGAACGCCTTCTTCCAGGGCATCGAGGCGGGTAGCGCCGAAGCGCCCGCGGTCGGACACCTGAATCTGCCGGATCGGCTCGGCGCGGCGGTTGATGACCTGCCACAGGCCGAGTCGCTCATAGATCTGCCGGGTGCCGAACGACAGCGCAGAAGAGCGCGCGTCATAACTGGGCTGGTAGCTGTCGCCCGGGGCGAACGGTTCGATCAGCAGGATCTTCCAGCCCCGGGCCTTGGCGCCGGCCTGCAGGGCCAGCGCGAGGCTGGCGCCGACCAGGCCGCCGCCGATGATCGCCAGATTGACCCGGCTCATGCGGCCTGGCTTCTGGCGGCGGCCATCAGGGCTTCGATTTCGGCGACCGTTTTCGGCACACCGGAGGTCAGGATTTCACAGCCTTGCTTGGTTACCACTACGTCGTCCTCGATCCGTACACCAATACCGCGCCACTTCTTGGCGACGCTCTGGTTGTCTGCGGCAATGTAGATACCCGGTTCGACCGTCAGGGCCATGCCCGGTTCGAGCACGCGCCATTGACCGCCGACCTTGTACTCGCCGACATCATGTACATCCATGCCCAGCCAGTGTCCGGCCCGGTGCATGTAGAAGGCCCGGTAGGCCTCGGTTTCGATCAGTTCGGCCACATCGCCCTTGAGCACGCCCAGTTCCACCAGCCCTTCGGTGATCACTTGAACCGTCGCCTCGTGGGCGTGGTTCCAGTGCTTGCCGGGGGCGATGACCGCGAAGGCGGCTTCCTGAGCCTTGAGCACCAGTTCGTAGATCGCCTTCTGTTCCGCCGAAAAACGCCCGCTGACCGGGAAGGTGCGGGTGATGTCGCTGGCGTAGCAGTCGATCTCGCAACCGGCGTCGATCAGCACCAGGTCGCCATCCTTGAGCGGCGCGTCGTTCTGCTGGTAATGCAGGATGCAGCTATTGCGCCCGGCGGCGACGATCGACCCGTAGGCCGGCATCTTCGCCCCGCCCTTGCGGAACTCGTAGTCCAGCTCGGCTTCCAGGCTGTATTCGTGAAGGCCGGCACGGCTGGCCTGCATGGCCCGCACATGGGCCCGCGAGGAGATCGCCGCGGCTTCGCGCATGACCTTCACTTCCGCCGCCGATTTATACAGGCGCATGTCGTGCAGCAGATGATCCAGGGCAACGAATTCGTTCGGCGGCGAAGCCCCCAGGCGCGCCTTGGAACGGATCACGTTGATCCACTCCATCAGGCGGCGGTCGAACTCGGCATTGCTGCCCATGGCCGAATAGACGCGGTCGCGCCCTTCGATCAGACCAGGAAGAATGTCGTCGATATCAGCGATAGGGAAGGCGTCGTCGGCCGCGAAGTCGCGGATCGCGCCTTCCTGGCCGGCGCGCAGGCCGTCCCACTGCTCGCGCTCGGGATTACGCTCCCGACAGAACAGCACGTACTCGCCGTGCTCGCGGCCGGGGATCAGGGCGATCACCGCCTCGGGCTCGGGAAAACCGCTGAGGTACTGGAAGTCGCTGTCCTGGCGATAGACGTGCTCGACGTCACGGTTGCGAATGGCAACCGCGGCAGCCGGCAGGATGGCGATGCTGTTGGGTTCCATCTGCGCCATCAGCGCCTTGCGGCGCCGGGCGTATTCCGCTTTCGGGATATGGTTTGTTGCCACGGGGAACCCCTGTTTGGCCTCAGTGCAAGGAAGGTTTGGCGGCAGGCGCGACCGGCTTGGCCAATTCCGTGAAGAGCAGCAGCGGTGCGACGCGCAGGTACTCCATCACTTCCATATAGTCGCTTTCGCCGTCTTCGGATTCTTCCAGTGCGTCCTGAACTTGCGAAATCGCGCTCAGGTCCTGAAGTACTTCATTGACCTCGTCGCTGAGGTCCTTGCCGCCGGAGTTCAAGCCAAAGCCGCTGAGGAAGCCCTGGCACCATTGGCCCAGTGCAGCCGCGCGCTCGGTGAGCGGCAGGTCATCGCCCGGCAGCAGCAGGACGATGGCGATGTCTTCGCCGGTCAGTTCGGACTTGACCATTTCCTGGAGACCGATCAAAGCGTTGCGAACGTTGTCTACTGGTTCGGTCTCCAGCAGATGAGCGGCGTCGGCCAGCCAGCCGTCAACATCGAAGCCGGCGCCGGCGCAGCTACGACCGAGCAACAGGCCGTGCAGTTCGGCGGGGGAAACAGGATGACCGTTGCTGTTGAGCAGGTTGGCGAAGGCGGGGTACGGCGAATTGGTAGTGGGCATGGGCAACTAGGCGCCAGACGGCGCAATGACTAGAATGAAGGCCTTGTATCCTAGCACCGGCAGGCGCGCCAAGACCATCGACGCGGCAATTCCGGCGCATGAGGCGCAGTAGCCAGACAGTCACAGTCAGACCGAATCGAGTGGCGAGCAATGCAAGATAATGAGCTGCAAACGCTGAAGAGCCGACTCGAACTGCTGATTGAGCGGGTCGAGCAACTAAAACGGCAAAATACACTCCTATCCGAGCAGGAGAAATCCTGGCGCGAGGAACGTGCCCACCTCATTGAAAAAAACGAAATCGCGCGACATAAGGTCGAATCGATGATTTCGCGGCTCAAGTCCCTGGAGCAAGACTCATGAGTTCTACCAATAGCGTCACCGTGCAGATCCTCGACAAAGAGTATTCGATCATCTGCCCGCAGGAAGAACGCAGCAATCTGGTCAGCGCCGCACGCTACCTCGACGGCAAGATGCGCGAGATCCGCAGCAGCGGCAAGGTGATCGGCGCCGACCGCATTGCCGTGATGGCCGCGCTGAACATCACCCACGACCTTTTGCACAATCAAGAGCGCCCGGAAGCCCAGAGCGGCGGCGCCACCCGTGAGCAGGTACGCGAGCTGCTCGACCGCGTCGACCAGGCCCTGATCGACGACGCGGATACAAAAGCCAACTGAGTTTCTGTATACTCCCGCCCACTCCCTGGAGTGCTTGCCAGTCGGTCATGTCCCTGAGCCGATACGCACAACCACGGGGGTTGCACGTTGGGGCCGGTGTGCATGTCCGCTTGACGGAAAGCCTTAACGCCTCCTGCAATCTCCACCTTGAACTTTCGGGTTCAAGGGCTACACCGACAGCGGTTCGTCGGGGAGCCTGTTTCTATCTGCATGCGCCTTTATCTTCCTTGCGCGCCTGCACCCGCGACATCACCGCGTGATGATCGCCCCCAGGGATCGCCCGTGCCATGACCGACACCGCGCCGCTTACCCGCCCTCAACTTCGCCGCCTGCTTCGTGATGCCCGCCGCGCACTCAGCCCAGCCGAGCAACGTCAGGCCGCCCGTGGCCTGTATCGGCAACTGGCACAGCACCCACTGTTCCGGCGCGCCCGCCACATCGCCCTGTACCTGCCCAACGACAGCGAAATCGACCCGCGCCTGCTGCTGCGCGAGGCCCAGCGCCGTGGCAAGCGCACCTACCTGCCGGTGCTGCATGCCTGGCCGAAGACCAAGATGGCGTTCCAGCGCTTCGAACAGGGCGAAAAACTGCGGCCCAACCGCTTTCGCATCCCCGAGCCGAGCATCCGCCTGGCGCGGCAACGCCCGGTCTGGGCGCTGGACCTGATCCTGCTGCCGCTGGTGGGTTTCGATGAGCTGGGTGGTCGCCTCGGAATGGGCGGCGGTTTCTATGATCGCAGCCTGGCGTATCAAGGCCGGCGCAAGGCCTGGAAAAAACCCCTGCTGCTGGGGCTGGCCCATGAATGCCAGAAGGTGGAACGCCTGGCGCAAGCCAGTTGGGACGTGCCGCTACAAGGCACTGTGTCGGATAAAAGCTGGTATCTGGCGCACTGAACGGCGCCGCAGCATCAACGCTGAGCGGGATTCACCGGCATCTGCTGATAAGCGGTTTCAACTTTGCGTTCCCAGAAGCTTTGCGCATAACCGGTCGTGACAACGCCCAGACCAAACACGAAAACTAGAATCCAGAGCAGGTCCGGTTTTTTGCGATTCATCGATTGCCCCCCGAAGGCAAACTGATCACGATGTCCGCGACGGTTCTTTTTATAGGCCGTGCAGCAGCGTCAAGCTTAAAGGTGGCGCATTTTCCGACAACACTCGTCCACAAGCAAACCTTGACGCCAACCGGCTGTCGGTTTGATGCAACAGGTTGTTTCAGAGACTGACTGGAGCTGAGCCCATGGCCTACTGGCTGATGAAATCCGAACCCGACGAACTCTCGATCGAGGACCTCGCCCGCCTCGGCGAGGCGCGCTGGGACGGGGTTCGCAATTACCAGGCGCGCAATTTCATCCGCGCGATGGCGGTGGGCGACGAGTTTTTCTTCTACCACTCCAGTTGCCCCGAGCCGGGTATCGCCGGTATTGCCCGGATCAGCACCGCGGCCTATCCCGACCCGACCGCCCTCGACCCGCAAAGCCATTACCACGACCCCAAGGCCAACGCTGACAAGAACCCGTGGAGCGCGGTGGACGTCGCCCATGTGGAAACTTTCCCGAAGGTGCTGGGGCTCGGCTACCTGAAGCTGCAAACCGCCCTCGCCGAACTGCCGCTGGTGCAGAAAGGCAGTCGCCTGTCTGTGATGCCGGTCACAGCCGAACAGTGGGCAGCAATACTCAATCTTCGCTGATCGGCGTAGGATCGGGGGTCATTTGACGCGAATCAAACCACCAAGGCTGGTGGGACGTCACAATCTGACGCGTATGTAGCAGGATGCAGGACCATGTCGATGAGTCAACACACCCCCAAGATTTTCGCCGGCGCGCTGATTGCGCTGTTGCTGGCGGCCGGTGGCCTGGGCTACTGGAAATCCTTGCATGACCGCCTGCCCGAAGGCCTGGCCATGGGCAACGGGCGGCTCGAAGCCACCGAAGTCCAGATCGCCAGCAAGGTGCCTGGGCGTCTCGCCGAAGTGCTGGTGGACGAGGGCGATAAAGTCAGTCGCGGCCAGTTACTCGCCCGCATCGATACCCGAACCCTCGAAGCGCAGCGCGCCCAGGCCGAAGCCGAAGTGACCCGCGCCCGCGAAAACTACGCCGCCGCCCAGGCCAACGTGCAGTTGCGCCAGAGCGAACAACTGCTCGCCAGCCAGGAGCTGAAGCGCATCCGCGAGATGTTCCAGCGCAAATACGCCAGTCAGCAGTTGCTCGACCAGCAACAGGCGCGCTTCGACACCAGCAACTCGGCGGTGGTCGCCGCGCGGGCGCAACTTGCGGCGATCAAGGCGGCGATTGGCGCCGCCGAAGCCCAGGTCGCGCAACTGACCAGCGAAATCGACGACAGCAGCCTGCGCGCGCCAATCAATGGCGTGATCCAGTTGCGCCTGGCCGAACCGGGCGAAGTGCTCGGTGCCGGTGGTCGGGTATTGCTGTTGATCGACCCCAGCGACCAATACATGAACCTCTACCTGCCTGCCTCCACCGCTGGCCGGCTGACCATCGGCGACGAGGCGCGGATCGTCCTCGACGCCCTGCCCGACCAGGCGCTGCCGGCGAAAATCAGCTTTGTCGCGGCCAAGGCCCAGTTCACGCCCAAGCAGGTGGAAACCCGCGACGAGCGGCAGAAGCTGGTATTCCGGGTCAAGCTGCGCCTGACCGCCCCCGACGCCGTGCCCCAGGCCAAACCCGGCATGCCCGGCGCCGGTTATGTGCGCACCGCCACCGTGGACTGGCCGGCCAACCTGCAATGAACGGGCTGGCCCTGCAGGCCCGCGGCATCCGCCACCGCTATGGCGCACTGGAAGCCCTGCATGACATCACCTTCGATCTGCCCGCCGGCACCCGCTGCGGCTTGATCGGCCCGGACGGCGCCGGCAAGTCCAGCCTGCTCGGGCTGATCGCCGGGGTCAAACGGCTGCAGCAAGGCGAGCTGGACGTGCTCGGCGGCCCGATCGGCAAGCGTTCGCACCGCAGCAGCCTGTACCCGCGCATCGCCTTCATGCCCCAAGGCCTGGGCGGCAACCTGTACCCGGACCTGTCGATCAGCGAGAACATCCGCTTCTTCGCCACCCTGTTCGGCCTGTCCCGCGCCGAATGCGACGCGCGCATGCACACGCTGCTGGAGGCCACCGACCTCGCCCGCTTCGCCGAGCGCCCGGCGGGCAAGCTGTCTGGCGGCATGAAACAGAAGCTCGGCCTGTGCTGCGCGCTGATCCACGAACCCGATCTGCTGATCCTCGATGAGCCCACCACCGGCGTCGACCCGCTGTCGCGGCGGCGCTTCTGGGAACTGGTCGAGCATGTGCGCCAGCAACGCCCGCAACTGACGCTGCTGGTGGCGACGGCCTACATGGAAGAGGCCGAACAGTTCGAACACTGCCTGATGCTCGACCGCGGACGACTGATCGGCGCCGGCGCCAGCCATGAACTGGCCAGCGTCACACCCAGCGGCAAGCTGGACGAAGCCTTTACCTACTTCCAGGGCGACAGCCACCACAACGCCGAGCCGCTGCACATCCCGCCACGGGACGCCGGCGACGCGAGCATCGCCATCGAAGCCCATGAACTGACCCTGCGCTTCGGCGACTTCACCGCCGTGAACAAGGTCAGCTTCGCTATCGGTCGTGGCGAGATTTTCGGCTTCCTCGGCTCCAACGGCTGCGGCAAGACCACCACCATGAAAGTCCTCACCGGCCTGATGCCGGCCAGCGAAGGCAGCGCCACCCTGCTCGGCCGCCCGGTGGACGCCAAGGACCTGGCCACGCGCAAGCGGGTCGGCTTCATGTCGCAGAGCTTCTCGCTGTACGGCGAACTCAGCGTGCGCCAGAACCTGGAACTGCACGCGCGCCTGTTCGACCTGAAACCCGCCGACAGCACGCCGCGCATCGCCGAGCTGATCCAGCGCTTCGACCTCGGCGACGTCGCCGACCAGCAGTCCGGCGCCCTGCCGCTGGGCCTGCGCCAGCGGCTGTCGCTGGCCGTGGCGGTGCTGCACCGCCCGGAGGTGCTGATCCTCGACGAGCCCACCTCCGGCGTCGACCCGGCTGCCCGCGACGACTTCTGGCGGTTGCTGATCGAGCTGTCGCGGGAACAGGGCGTGACCATCTTTCTCTCGACCCACTTCATGAATGAGGCGCTGCGCTGCGACCGCATCTCGCTGATGCACGCAGGCTCGGTGCTGGCCTGCGACACCCCGGCCGCCTTGCAGGTGCAGTACGGCGGCGCGACCCTGGAAGACGCCTTCGTCACGTGCCTGGAACAAGCCCAAGGCGGCGCGCCCGAGACGCCAGCAGCCAATCTCGACACGCCGGCCGCACCCGCCAGTCCGCCGCCTCGCCGGGGTTTCAGCCTGACCCGGCTGGTCGCCGTGGCCAGCCGCGAGGGCAAGGAACTGCTGCGCGACAAGGTGCGCCTGGCGTTCGCCTTGCTGGGTGCGCTGTTCATGATGGTGATCTTCGGCTTCGGCATTTCGCTGGATGTGGAAAACCTCGCCTTCGCCGTCTACGACCAGGACCAGAGCCCGCAAAGCCGGGCCTATCTCGAAGCCTTCCGTGGCTCGCGCTACTTTGCCGAGCAGCCGCCAATCCGTGATCCGCAGCAACTGCACCAGCGCCTGCAACGCTCGGAGATCAAGCTGGCCCTGGAGATTCCACCCAGCTTCGGCCGCGACCTGCTTGCCGGGCGCCAGCCGGTGGTCGCAGCCTGGCTCGACGGCGGCATGCCGTTCCGCGCCGAAACCAGCCGCAACTATGTCGAAGCGGTGCATCAGGCCAACCTCGAACAGCTGGCGGCGCTGAGCAGCCCGGCGCAGCCACGCCAGGCGGCGGTGAAGCTGGAAACGCGCTTTCGCTACAACCAGGATGTGGTCAGCGTGAATGCCATCGGTCCGGGGGTCATGGCGCTGATCCTGGCGTTCATCCCGGCCATGCTCACCGCCCTCGGCATCGTCCGCGAAAAGGAACTGGGCTCGATCACCAACTTCTACGCCACACCGCTGACCCGCCTGGAGTTCCTGCTCGGCAAACAGGCGCCGTACCTGGCGGTGAGCCTGGTCAACCTGGCGCTGCTGGTGGCGATGAACCGCTGGCTGTTCGGCGTGCCATTCAAGGGCAGCGCCCTGGCGCTGGCGTGCGGCGGGGTGCTGTACCTGCTGGCGACCACCAGTCTCGGCCTGCTGATCTCGGCCTTCACCCGCACGCAGATCGCCGCGATCCTCGGCACCATGATCCTCACCAGCCTGCCGACCATCCAGTTCTCCGGGCTGATCGTACCGCGCTCATCCCTCGATGGCTCCGCCGCGCTGATGGGCCAGTTGTTCCCCGCAGGCTACTTCCTCGATATCGCCGTCGGCACCTTCACCAAGGCCCTGGACCTGCGCGAACTGTGGCCGCAATGCCTGGCGCTGCTCGGCTTCTTCGTCGGGTTCACCGGGCTCAGCCTGATCATGTTGAAGAAACAGGA
This sequence comes from Pseudomonas sp. Marseille-P9899, assembly GCF_903166565.1. NCBI lineage: Bacteria > Pseudomonadati > Pseudomonadota > Gammaproteobacteria > Pseudomonadales > Pseudomonadaceae > Pseudomonas > Pseudomonas sp. Marseille-P9899. The sequence goes on along the minus strand of NZ_CAESCG010000004.1, from coordinate 220,955 downwards.
GGCCTGATGCAGCGTCTTGCCCACATTCTGCGCCTGGGTCTGAAAGAGCTGACCAGCCTGCGCCACGACAGCGTCCTGCTGCTGTTCTTGCTCTACGCCTTCAGCGTGGCGATCTACATGCCCGCGGCGGGCTCGGTGATCGGCGTGCACAACGCCAGTGTCGCGGTGGTCGATGAGGACCAGAGCCTGGTCTCACGCAAGCTGACCGAAGCGCTGCAGCCCCCGGAATTCCAGCCCGCCGTGCCGCTGGCCTACGACCAGCTCGACCGCAGCCTGGACAGCGGCCTGTACACCTTCGTCATCAATATTCCGGTGAATTTCCAGAGCGACCTGCTGGCCGGACGCTCGCCGGAATTGCAGATCAACGTCGATGCCACGGCCATGAGCCAGGCGTTCATGGGCGCCGGCTATATCGGGCGGATTTTCGAACGCGAGTTGCTGGATTACGCCAGCCCCGCCGGCAGCAGCAGCCGCAGCCCGGCGCTGCTGGAGCCCCGCGCGCTGTTCAACCCGAACCTGGAAGGCGGCTGGTTCCTGGCGGTGATCCAGATCGTCAACAACATCACCATCCTCGCGATCATCCTCACCGGCACCGCCCTGCTGCGCGAGCGCGAGCACGGCACCCTCGATCACCTGCTGGTGCTGCCGCTGACTGCACTGGAAATCATGCTCGCCAAGATCGGCAGCAACGCGCTGGTGGTGGTGCTGTGCACCTGGGTGTCGCTGGAGGTGGTGGTGAAGTGGGCGCTGGGCGTGCCGTTGGCCGGCTCGCTGCCGCTGTTTCTGGGGGTGACGGCGCTGTACCTGTTCGCCAGCACGGCGCTGGGGATTTTTCTCGCCACGCTGGCGCGCTCGACGCCGCAGTTCGGGTTGCTGGCGATCCCGGTGATCATCCCGATGCTGCTGCTCTCGGGCGGCAGCACGCCGCTGGACAGCATGCCGCAATGGTTGCAGTGGGTGATGCAGTTGTCGCCGTCCACCCACTTCGTCAGCCTGGGCGCCGCGATTCTGTTTCGCGACGCCGGCACCGCAGTGGTGTGGCCCGACCTGCTGGCCCTGGCGGCGATCGGCCTGGCGTTCTTCGCGATCGCCCTGGCACGTTTCCGCCGCAGCCTGGCCTCGTGATTACTGAACGATCAGGTTGTTGAACAGCAGGTCTTCGACGACCGGCCGACCCTCTTCGTTGGCCAGGACCTGCTGGACCTGCTTGAGGGCTTCCTGACGCAGTTTTTCCTTGGCTTCGACGTTGCTCATGCCGTCCAGGCTCTGCTGGGTAAACAGCGCCACCAACTGGTTACGGATCAACGGCTCGTGGTGCTTGACCGCGGCGGCGTCCGCATCGCCTTCGACCTTCAGCGCAACATCGGCCTTGTACACCCGCAGACGCGGGCTGCCATCGAGGGCGTAGTTACCGACCAGGGGCGGCGACAGGCTGATATAGGCAACCTTCGGCGCTGCTGCTTCTTCCTTCTCTTCGGCCATGGCCGCCACTGGCAGCGTCAGCGCCAGTACCATCAAGATCCACGCTTTCACGAATTCGCTCCTCAAACAGTTGGCGCCAGCATACCCAGCGCGCCGGCCAAACCCAAGCCCGGGCTTATGCCAGCCTATTCAGGCCAGGCCATGCTCGTTGACCCGGCACCTTGCATACCTACACTTATCGGCCACCACCCGCAAAGGAATAGCCCTGATGAAAGCCGTGTTGTGCAAAGCCCATGGTCCGGCCCGTGATCTGGTGCTGGAAGACGTCGCCAGCCCGACGCCGAAGAAGAATGAAGTCCTCCTGGACGTACACGCCGCCAGCGTCAACTTCCCGGACACCCTGATCATCGAGGGCAAATACCAGTTCCAGCCACCGCTGCCGTTCTCGCCGGGTGGCGAGGCCGCCGGGGTGGTCGCCGCGGCGGGCGAGAATGCCGGCGCGTTCAAGGTCGGCGACCGGGTCATGGCCCTGACGGGCTGGGGCAGCTTCGCCGAACAGGTCGCGGTGCCGGCCTACAACGTGCTGCCCATCCCGGAAGGCATGGACTTCGCCACCGCCTCGGCCTTCGGCATGACCTACGGCACCTCGATGCACGCGCTGCGCCAGCGCGGCCAGTTGCAGGCCGGCGAAACCTTGCTGGTGCTGGGTGCGTCTGGCGGCGTTGGCCTGGCGGCCGTGGAAATCGGCAAGGCCATGGGCGCGCGGGTGATCGCTGCGGCCAGTAGCGCGGAGAAACTGGAAATCGCCAAGGCGGCGGGCGCTGACGAGCTGATCGATTACAGCCAGAGCAGCCTGAAAGACGAGATCAAACGCCTGACCGGCGGCAAGGGCGTCGACGTGATCTACGATCCGGTCGGCGGCGACCTGTTCGATCAGGCCGTGCGCGGCCTGGCCTGGAACGGCCGGTTGCTGGTGGTGGGCTTTGCCAGCGGGCGAATCCCTGAGTTGCCGGTCAATCTGGTGCTGCTCAAGGGCGCGGCGGTGCTCGGCGTGTTCTGGGGCTCGTTCGCCCAGCGCCAGCCGGCGGACAACGCGGCGAACTTCCAGCAACTGTTTGCGTGGTTTGCCGAGGGCAAGTTGAAGCCGTTGGTGTCGAAGACCTATCCATTGGCCGAGGCCGGGTTGGCAATCGAACAGTTGGCGGGGCGCAAGGCGGTTGGGAAGTTGGTGGTGAAGGTCAGATAAACCGACGTTGCAGCCCTTCGCGAGCAAGCTCGCTCCTACAGTCAGCGGCACTCAGTGTAGGAGCGAGCTTGCTCGCGAAGCGGCCCCCAAGGCTCAATCACTGACCATGGCAGCGCCTGTACCGCGCCTCCAGATTGCGGTCCGGCATGGCATGGCTGCGCAACGCTTCCAGGGTCTGTTCGACATAATCGCGGGTCGTGCCGTAGCGCCCTTTGGCGCTGGCGAGGATATGGGTGAGCAGGCTGTCCGGCAGATTCCCCGCGTAGCACGGCAAATGCCGCTCCAGCACGAACCCCAGCGCCTGTACCTTGCTGCCGTCGTCCAACCGGCAATTCAGCCAGTGCGGGCGATACGCCGGGTACGGCATCTCGCGCTGCCACAGCGCCAGCAACGAATCCTGCAGTTTGTCTTCCGGCAACCGATAGGCGAACCCGCTGCACGAACCACCCCGATCCAGCCCAAACACCAGCCCCGGACATTCCGGCGTGCCGCGATGTTCATGCGACCACAGGTACAGCCCGCGGTGATAACCATGAACCCGCCCGCGCCGCCGCTCGGTCGATTGGCACTCCGGACGCCAGATCAGCGAACCGTAGGCGAACAGCCAGACCGGGCCGCCTTGGTGCAGGGCCATGGTTTGCTGGACAGAGTCGAGAAGTTGCTCCCGGGACAATTGCTGACCGAAATCAAGTACCGGGGGATACGCAAGGGGAAAAGGTGCAGATTCGATTACCGACATAGCCGCCGCCAAAGTTCCTCGTGAAATACCGAAGTACTCCACTATAGAGCCAACGCACTCAATAGACACTTACCGTACGGCAGACAACGGTTCGGAAACAAGCCCCCCCGCTCGCCTAAACACCGCGAAACACGGGAGTTTCAGAAGATCGAAGAACACTATTGCAAGTGTAGCGATACTTTTTCGCGGCGCCGGCAATAATTAAAAGGCGGGCGTTTGCTTATAAGCCTTACTTGGACACTCGGTTATAAACCGGCGCGTTGTTGCAACGCGCCTTATTACTCAAGTTAGCCACGCGGGGCATAAGCGAATACATCGGCGCGCATCTGGTGCGCATCCATGCCGGCATTCACCAGGGCATCGAGGGTGGCATAGACCATGGCCGGCGAACCGCTGGCATAGACATGAATCCGCGACAGGTCGTCGAGGTCCTCGCAGACCGCCTCGTGCAGCAAGCCGCAGCGCCCGTCCCAGCCACACAGGTCGCTCACGACCTTGTGCAGGAACAGGTTCGGCAGTTGCTCCCACTGCGCCCACGCGTCGATGCTGTAGAAGTCCTCGGGCCGGCGCACGCCCCAGTACAGATGCACCGGGTGCTTGAAGCCCTGCACGCGGCAATGCTCGATCAGGCTGTGCATCTGCGCCATGCCGGTGCCTGCGGCGATCAGCACCAGCGGACCTTCCGGCAATTCGGCGAGATGGGTGTCGCCGAACGGCATTTCGAGGCGGGCCATGCGAGTGCGCTGCAGTTGCGCGATCAGGTCCAGCGCGCTCTTTTCCCGCGCCAGCACGTGCATTTCCAGGTCGCGGCCACCGTGCGGTGCCGACGCCAGGGAGAACGCAGCCTTATCGCCGCTTTCGCGCTCGATCAACAGGTACTGCCCGGCGTGGTAGCGCGGCGGTTTGCCGGCCGGGGCGCGCAGGCGCACGCGCCAGACATCGCCACCGACCTCGGTGCACTCGCTCAACTGGCACGCCAGCGTACGCACCGGCAACTCGCCCAGGGCGAGCACGCCGTCCCAGAGCAGGATGCAGTCTTCCAGCGGTTCGGCGATGCAGGTGAACAGCTCACCGTGATCGCGTACTTCACCGTCCTGACGCACCCGGCCTTCCACCAGCAGGGCGGCGCAGACGTGGCAGTTGCCATTGCGGCAGCTCTGCGGGCAGTCATAACCCAGGCGCTGTGCCGCTTCCAGAATCCTCTCTCCGGGCTTGAGCGCCAGTACGGCTCCGGACGGCTGCAAGGTTACCTGCATCAATCTATTCCCAACTGGTTCCACAGCTCATCGATCCGCTTGGTGACGGCCTCGTCCTTGACGATGACCCGGCCCCACTCGCGCGTGGTTTCGCCCGGCCACTTGTTGGTGGCGTCCAGGCCCATCTTCGAACCAAGGCCCGAGACCGGCGAGGCGAAATCGAGGTAATCGATCGGCGTGTTCTCGATCAGCACCGTGTCGCGCTTGGGGTCCATGCGCGTGGTGATGGCCCAGATCACGTCGTTCCAGTCCCGCGCATTGACATCGTCGTCGGTGACGATAACGAACTTGGTGTACATGAACTGTCGCAAAAACGACCAGACGCCCAGCATTACCCGCTTGGCGTGCCCCGGGTACTGCTTCTTCATGGTGACCACCGCCATGCGGTAGGAGCAGCCTTCGGGAGGCAGGTAGAAGTCGGTGATTTCCGGGTATTGCTTCTGCAGGATCGGCACGAACACTTCGTTCAGCGCCACGCCGAGAATCGCCGGCTCATCCGGCGGACGGCCGGTGTAGGTGCTGTGATAGATCGGCTTGGTGCGGTGAGTGATGCGCTCGATGGTGAACACCGGGAAGCTGTCGACTTCGTTGTAATAGCCGGTGTGGTCGCCATACGGGCCTTCCGGCGCGGTTTCGCCGGGGTGGATCACGCCTTCCAGGATGATCTCGGCGGTCGCCGGCACCTGCAGGTCGCTGCCACGGCACTTCACCAGCTCGGTGCGGTTGCCCCGCAGCAGGCCGGCGAAGGCGTATTCGGAAAGGGTGTCCGGCACCGGCGTGACCGCGCCGAGAATGGTCGCCGGGTCAGCGCCCAGGGCCACGGCCACCGGGAATGGCTTGCCGGGGTTCTTCTCGCACCACTCGCGGTAGTCGAGGGCACCGCCGCGGTGGCTGAGCCAGCGCATGATGACCTTGTTGCGGCCAATCACCTGCTGGCGATAGATGCCGAGGTTCTGCCGCTCCTTGTTCGGCCCGCGGGTGACGGTCAGGCCCCAGGTGATCAGCGGCGCGACGTCGCCTGGCCAGCAATGCTGGATCGGCAGCATGCCCAGGTCGACATCTTCACCCTCGATGACCACTTCGTGGCAAGGCGCGTCCTTGACCACTTTCGGCGCCATGGCCACGACTTTCTTGAAGATCGGCAGCTTGGACCAAGCGTCCTTGAGTCCCTTTGGCGGCTCGGGCTCCTTGAGAAAAGCCAGCAGCTTGCCGATTTCCCGCAGTTCGCTCACCGACTGGGCGCCCATGCCCATGGCCACCCGCTCCGGGGTGCCGAACAGGTTGCCAAGGACGGGAATGTCGTAACCGGTGGGGCGCTCGAACAACAGTGCCGGCCCCTTGGCCCGCAGTGTGCGGTCGCAGACTTCAGTCATTTCCAGGACCGGCGAAATGGGGACCTGGATGCGCTTGAGTTCTGAGCGCTGCTCCAGGCCACGGATAAAGTCGCGCAAATCGCGATACTGCATGCGTGAGCCTCGTATTGGCCGTATCGGTCGGGACGGGCAGTGTAGCGCCGAACCGGGCCAGTCAGAATAGTCCGTAAGGTAGATAGCAAAAAGCCGGGTTTCCCCGGCTCTTGCCTACAGCGAGTGCTTACTTGCGCTTCATCGACAGGAAGAACTCGTCGTTGGTCTTGGTCTGCTTGAGCTTGTCGATCAAGAACTCGATGGCGGCGATTTCGTCCATCGGGTGCAGCAGCTTGCGCAGGATCCACATGCGCTGCAGTTCGTCGTCGGCGGTCAGCAGCTCTTCGCGGCGGGTGCCCGAACGGTTGATGTTGATGGCCGGGAACACACGCTTTTCAGCGATGCGACGGTCCAGAGGCAGCTCCATGTTGCCGGTGCCCTTGAACTCTTCGTAGATCACTTCGTCCATCTTCGAGCCGGTTTCAACCAGCGCGGTAGCGATGATGGTCAGCGAACCGCCTTCCTCGATGTTCCGTGCGGCACCGAAGAAACGCTTCGGTTTTTCCAGCGCGTGGGCATCGACACCACCGGTCAGTACCTTGCCGGAGCTCGGGATCACGGTGTTGTAGGCGCGAGCCAGACGGGTGATGGAGTCTAGCAGGATGACCACGTCTTTCTTGTGCTCGACCAGGCGCTTGGCCTTCTCGATGACCATTTCGGCCACTTGCACGTGACGGGTTGGCGGCTCGTCGAAGGTGGAGGCAACCACTTCGCCGCGCACGGTGCGCTGCATTTCGGTCACTTCTTCCGGGCGCTCGTCGATCAGCAGAACGATCAGGTGGCACTCGGGATTGTTGCGGGTGATGTTCGCCGCGATGTTCTGCAGCATGATGGTCTTGCCCGCTTTCGGCGGGGCGACGATCAGGCCGCGCTGGCCTTTGCCGATCGGGGCGCACAGGTCGATGACGCGACCGGTGAGGTCTTCGGTGGAACCGTTGCCGGCTTCCATCTTCAGGCGCTTGTTGGGGAACAGCGGCGTCAGGTTTTCGAACAGGATCTTGTTCTTCGCGTTTTCAGGACGGTCGAAGTTGATGGTGTCGACCTTGAGCAGTGCGAAGTAACGCTCGCCTTCTTTTGGCGGCCGGATCTTGCCGACGATGGTGTCGCCGGTGCGCAGGTTGAAGCGACGGATCTGGCTTGGCGAGACGTAGATATCGTCTGGGCCGGCCAGGTAGGAAGAATCCGCCGAACGCAGGAAGCCGAAGCCGTCCTGGAGAATCTCCAGCACGCCGTCACCGGAAATTTCCTCGCCGCTTTTCGCGTGCTTCTTCAACAGGGAGAAAATCACATCCTGCTTGCGCGAACGGGCCATATTTTCTATGCCCATCTGTTCGGCCATTTCTAGCAGATCGGTAATCGGCTTTTGCTTGAGTTCAGTCAGGTTCATAAGGGGATTGAGGTAATCATGTAAGAAGGGAGATTAAGCATCTGGCTTAATGAGGCCGCGCCGCAGAGAAGGCGACAAGATCGCGCACAGGTTCTAATTAGAAGGCGGCGGCGGTGTGCAGGGGGCATTGAAGAAACAATGCGAGGCCGAATTTAACACCTGCTTTTTCTGGCGTCTAGTCACCAGAATGAGAAAAGCCCCGACAAATGCGGGGCTTTTACAGACTCAGATATTGGCGTCGATGAACGCTTGCAACTGAGATTTCGACAGGGCGCCGACCTTGGTGGCTGCGACCTGGCCGTCCTTGAACAGCATCAGGGTCGGGATACCCCGAACGCCGTGCTTGCCCGGAGTATCAGGGTTTGCGTCGATGTTCAGCTTGGCGATGGTCAGCTTGCCGTTGTAATCCTCGGCGATAGCGTCCAGGACCGGAGCGATCATTTTGCAAGGACCGCACCACTCAGCCCAGTAGTCGACCAGTACAGGGCCCGCAGCCTGCAGTACGTCGGCCTCGAAACTGAAGTCAGTAACATGTTTGATAAGATCGCTGCTCATGGAAATCTCCAGGTTCGGAAGCAAAAAAACGTTGCCCATCATAACGGCCCTCTCTGCCGACAGGAAGCCGCCAGCGATTGAGTCTGTCTATGGTAGTTCATGATCTTGCGTATCGGCTGTCACACAAAAGACACAATTCCTACGCGAAACTGCGCCATATCAAGCCTTGCACTGCTCCGCGTTGGCGTAAACCGACTATCGTGGCAGGATTGCCGGGTTAACGACCGAGAAGCCATCACATGCCGCATTCCCCTGCCAAGAACCTTTCCCTGATCGCCGCCATTGACCTTGGCTCCAACAGTTTCCATATGGTTGTAGCCAAAGCCCATCACAGCGAAATCCGCATCCTTGAGCGGCTCGGCGAGAAGGTTCAACTGGCGGCTGGCATCAATGAAGAGCGCCAGCTCAACGAAGAATCCATGCAGCGCGGCCTCGATTGCCTCAAGCGCTTCGCCCAACTGATCAACGGCATGCCCCAGGGCTCGGTGCGCATCGTCGGCACCAACGCCCTGCGCGAAGCGCGCAACCGTGGCGAGTTCATCCGCCGCGCCGAAGAAATCCTCGGCCATCCGGTGGAAGTGATTTCCGGCCGCGAGGAAGCCCGCCTCATTTATCTGGGTGTTTCCCACACCCTCGCCGACACCCCCGGCAAGCGCCTGGTGGCCGACATCGGTGGCGGCAGTACCGAGTTCATCATCGGCCAGCGTTTCGAACCGCTGCTGCGCGAAAGCCTGCAAATGGGCTGTGTCAGCTTCACCCAGCGTTATTTCCGCGATGGCAAGATCACCCCGGCACGCTACGCCCAGGCCTACACCGCAGCGCGCCTGGAACTGATGAGCATCGAAACCGCCCTGCACCGCCTGGGCTGGGATGAAGCCATCGGTTCATCCGGCACCATCCGCGCCATTGGTCTGGCCATCAAGGCCGGCGGCCTGGGCAACGGTGAAGTCAACGCCGAAGGCCTGGCCTGGCTCAAGCGCAAGCTGTTCAAGCTGGGCGAGATCGAGAAGATCGACTTCGACGGCGTCAAACCTGACCGCCGGGCGATCTTCCCGGCGGGCCTGGCGATCCTCGAAGCGATTTTCGACGCCCTCGAACTGCAACGCATGGACCACTGCGACGGCGCCCTGCGCGAAGGCGTGCTCTATGACCTGCTCGGCCGCCACCATCACGAAGACGTGCGCGAGCGCACCCTCAGCTCGCTGATGGAGCGCTACCACGTCGATCAGGGCCAGGTTGCCCGGGTCGAGCGCAAGGCGCTGCACGCCTTCGACCAGGTGGCCGCGGCGTGGGATCTACAAGACGGTATCTGGCGTGAACTGCTGGGCTGGGCGGCCAAGGTGCATGAGGTGGGCCTGGACATCGCCCACTATCACTACCACAAGCACGGCGCCTACCTGATCGAACACTCCGACCTGGCCGGCTTCTCCCGCGAAGACCAGCAAATGCTGGCCCTGCTGGTGCGTGGCCACCGCCGCAACATTCCCAAGGACAAGTTCGCCGACTTCGGCGACGAAGGCGTGAAGCTCATTCGCCTGTGCGTACTGCTGCGCTTCGCCATCCTGTTCCACCACATCCGCGGCACCCAACAGATGCCGAAGGTGGAACTGCACGCCAATGGCGACAGCCTGGCCATCGCGTTCCCGGATAACTGGCTGGAAGAGAACCAGTTGACCCGGGCCGACTTCGAACAGGAAGCCGAGTGGTTGGCCCGGGTCGGTTTCGTCCTCAGCGTACGATAAGCACCGGATTGCTCAGGCGCTCGAGCAGAGTCGCCTGAACACTGCGCGGGTTCTGATTGCCGGTCGGCGTGCTGCGTACGTAGCGGCCGTCCGGTTGCAGGATCCACGAGTGGGTGTTGTCGGTCAGGTACCCTTCCAGCTCTTTCTTCACCCGTAGCAGCAGTTTCTTGCCCTCGACCGGGAAGCAGGTCTCGACGCGCTTGTCGAGGTTGCGCTCCATCCAGTCGGCACTGGACAGGAAGATCTGCTCATCGCCGCCATTGAGGAAGTAGAACACCCGGGTGTGCTCCAGGAAGCGGCCGATGATCGAGCGCACGTGGATGTTGTGCGAGACGCCGGCGATGCCCGGACGCAGGCAGCACATGCCACGCACCACCAGATCGATGCGCACGCCCGACTGGCTGGCCTTGTACAGCGCGCGGATGATCTTCGGATCGGTCAGCGAGTTGAACTTGGCGATGATGTGCGCCGGCTTGCCTTCCACGGCGAGCTGGGTTTCCCGCGCGATCATGTCGAGCATGCCTTTCTTCAGGGTGAAAGGCGCGTGCAGCAGCTTCTTCATGCGCAGGGTCTTGCCCATGCCGATCAACTGGCTGAACAACTTGCCGACGTCCTCGCACAGGGCGTCGTCAGAGGTCAGCAGGCTGTAGTCGGTGTACAGGCGGGCGTTGCCGGCGTGGTAGTTGCCGGTACCCAGGTGCGCGTAGCGGACGATCTCGCCAGCTTCGCGACGCAGGATCAGCATCATCTTGGCGTGGGTCTTGAAGCCGACCACACCGTAGATCACCACGGCGCCAGCGGCCTGCAGGCGGCTGGCCATCTGCAGGTTGGACTCTTCGTCGAAGCGCGCACGCAATTCGATCACCGCAGTGACCTCCTTGCCGTTACGCGCCGCGTCCACCAACGCATCGACGATTTCCGAGTTGGCGCCGCTGCGGTAGAGGGTCTGGCGCACGGCCAGGACGTGCGGGTCCTTGGCGGCCTGGCGCAGCATGTCCACGACCGGGGTGAACGACTCGAACGGGTGCATCAGCAGGATGTCCTGCTTGCTCACCACGCTGAAAATGTTCTCGCTGTTCTGCAACAGCTTGGGGATCGCCGGGGTGAACGGCGTGTATTGCAGCTCTGGATGGCTGTCCAGGCCGGTGATGCTGAACAGGCGGGTCAGGTTGACCGGCCCATTGACCTGATACAGCTCGCTCTCGCTCAGGCTGAACTGCTTGAGCAGGTAGTCGGACAGGTGTTTCGGGCAGGTATCGGCGACTTCAAGACGCACCGCGTCACCGTAGCGACGGGAGAACAGCTCACCGCGCAGGGCGCGGGCCAGGTCTTCCACATCTTCGGAGTCCAGTGCCAGGTCGGCGTTACGGGTCAGGCGGAACTGGTAGCAGCCCTTGACCTTCATGCCCTGGAACAGGTCGTCGGCGTGCGCGTGGATCATCGACGAAAGGAATACATAGTTGTCGCCAGGACCACCGACCTCTTCCGGCACCCGGATAACCCGCGGCAGCAAGCGCGGCGCCGGGATGATCGCCAGACCCGAGTCGCGGCCGAAGGCATCGATACCTTCCAGCTCGACGATGAAGTTCAGGCTCTTGTTCACCAGCAACGGGAACGGGTGAGTCGGGTCGAGGCCGATCGGCGTGATGATCGGCGCGATCTCGTCGCGGAAGAAGCGGCGCACCCAGGTCTTGAGCTTGGTCGTCCAGTGACGGCGACGGATGAAGCGGATCTGGTGCTTTTCCAGCTCCGGCAGCAGCACTTCGTTGAGGATCGCGTACTGGCGCTGCACTTCGTGGTGCACCAGGTCGCTGATCCGCGCCAGTGCCTGGTGCGGCTGCAGGCCGTCGGCGCCGGCCTGCTCGCGAGCGAAGGTAATCTGCTTCTTCAGGCCCGCAACACGAATTTCGAAGAACTCATCCAGGTTGCTGGAGAAGATCAGCAGAAACTTCAGCCGCTCCAGCAGGGGATAGGACTCATCCAGCGCCTGTTCCAGCACGCGGATGTTGAACTGCAATTGCGACAGTTCGCGATGGATGTAAAGGCTGCTGTCATCCAGGCCCGGTACCGCGACAGCGGGTGCCGGAGCAACCGCCGGCGCCTCCGCCGGGGGAGCGGCGACCACCTCGGGTTCTGGCGGAGTTTCCAGCAGTTGCTCGGGAGCGACTGGTTCATCCTTAACAGCGTCTTCGATCAGTGCTTCGTTATTCATCTTGCGTTCCTGAAGGGCGTTACTGCCCTCTCATCAATTGTGCGGCGCGTACAGCGAAGTAAGTCAGGATGCCGTCGGCGCCCGCTCGTTTGAAAGCGGTGAGCGATTCGAGAATGACGCCCTCGGAGAGCCAGCCATTCTGGATCGCAGCCATGTGCATCGCGTACTCGCCACTGACCTGGTAAACGAAGGTCGGCACCTTGAACTCGTCCTTGACCCGCTGAAGGATATCCAGATATGGCATGCCGGGCTTGACCATGACCATATCGGCGCCTTCGGAGAGGTCGGCTGCCACTTCGTGCAGCGCCTCATTGGTGTTGGCCGGATCCATCTGGTACGAGGCCTTGTTGGCCTTGCCCAGATTGAGCGCCGAGCCCACCGCATCGCGGAACGGACCATAGTAAGCGCTGGCGTACTTGGCCGAGTAGGCCATGATGCGCACGTTGACGTGGCCGGCCAGTTCCAGGGCTTCGCGGATGGCCTGGATGCGGCCGTCCATCATGTCCGACGGAGCGACCACCTGGGCGCCGGCTTCGGCGTGGGACAAGGCCTGGCGGACCAGTGCATCGACGGTGATGTCGTTCTGCACATAGCCTTCTTCATCAAGGATGCCGTCCTGACCGTGGGTGGTGAACGGGTCAAGCGCGACGTCGGTAATCACGCCCAGTTCCGGGAAGCGAGCACGCAGGGCGCGGGTAGCGCGCTGGGCGATGCCTTCGGGGTTCCAGGCTTCGGCGCCATCGAGGGATTTGTTTTCCGACGGGGTCACCGGGAACAGTGCCAGCGCCGGAATGCCCAGCTCGACCCACTCCGCCGCCGCTTCCAGCAGCAGGTCGATGCTCAGGCGTTCGACGCCCGGCATGGAGGCCACTTCCTCGCGGCGGTTTTCACCGTCCAGCACGAATACCGGCAGGATCAGGTCATCGACAGTCAGGACATTCTCGCGGACCAGACGACGAGAAAAGTCATCACGGCGGTTGCGACGCAGGCGGGTAGCTGGGGACAGACGATTGGCAGGGGTAAAGCTCACGGCAGACTCCTGAGCCCGCGCGGACAGGCGGGCGCGACAGTTATAAGCGGCCATTATGACGCTTGTGTGACAGGCGGGGACAACCCTGCGACCTACAGACGCAGGCATTGTCCCTTGTAGGAATTGTTCACGTCGAGACACATTTGGACACTTTCCCCAAAGCGCTCGAAGGGGTAGGCTGCGCGTTCATTTCGCCAGCATCCAGAAAATGCTTCAAGAATTCCTGCAAGATTTCGGCTACTTTGCCCTTTTTCTAGGTACGTTTTTTGAAGGCGAGACCATCCTGGTACTGGCCGGATTCCTTGCGTTCCGCGGATACATGGACATCAACCTGGTGGTGCTGGTGGCGTTCTTCGGCAGCTATGCCGGCGATCAGCTCTGGTACTTCATGGGCCGTCGTCATGGGCGCAAGTTGCTGGCACGCAAGCCGCGCTGGCAGTTGATGGGCGACCGGGCGCTGGAGCATATCCGCCGCCACCCGGACATCTGGGTGCTGAGTTTCCGCTTCGTCTACGGCCTGCGTACCGTGATGCCGGTGGCCATCGGCCTGTCCGGTTATCCACCGCGCCGCTACCTGTTGCTCAACGGCATCGGCGCGGCGGTCTGGGCGCTGGCCCTGGGTGCCGCCGCCTACCACTTCGGCGCGATTCTCGAAGGCCTGCTGGGCAACGTGAAGAAGTACGAGCTATGGGTGCTCGGCGGCCTGCTGGTGCTCGGCGCCCTGCTGTGGCTGCGTCGCCGGTTCAAGGCCGCGCGCATTGCCAAACAGGAAGCGGCGGCTCAAGTACAGGCCGATCAGGCTGAGCAGGCTGTAACCGAGCAGCGCGACCCACCCCAGGGCGGTGACCGACCCTAAACCGGTCACACCGGCCAGCGCATAGGCCGGCAGGTTCAGCCCCAGCCGCGTCAGTTCCAGACGCCGCGCCCAGGGACGGTTCTCCAGCGCCGTCCCCAACACGAACAATCCAAACGCCATCACCCCCCAGCCCAGCAGCAACGCTGCCAGCGGCAGGTGCCCGCCGGCGTTCATCAGATAGCTGCCCAGCGCCACATAGACCGCGAATTGCAGCAACACATAAAGCTGCTGCGCGCCGCCCAGCGGCACCTCGAACTTGCGGAAATTGGTCAGATCCTGCTTCGCCTGTGGATAACGTTGCGCCACATCGGCCGGCCGCCAGCCAGTGGGCATGAACCAGATCCGCAGCTTGTCCCACCAGTGCCCCGTGCGCCGCGCATCCGCCCAGAGCTGGGCGTAGAACTGCAGATTGGCCCACAGCGGATTCCAGCTCGCCAGCGGCGTGGTCACCCCGAACACCACGGGTTCGTTATCGTCTTCTTCGAGGAAGGTGCCGAACAGACGGTCCCAGAGAATGAACACGCCACCGTAGTTGCGATCTATGTAGATAGGATTCTGCGCATGGTGGACCCGATGATTGGACGGCGTGACGAACAGCCATTCATACCAGCCGAGCTTGGGAATGTGCCGGGTATGCACCCAGAACTGGTACAGCAGGTTCAGCGCGCCGACGCTGACGAACACCAGCAGCGGCACGCCCAGCACCGCCAGCGGCAGATAGAAGATCCACGACAGCAGAAAGCCGGTGCTGGTCTGACGCAGCGCGGTAGAAAGGTTGTAGTCCTCGCTCTGGTGATGCACCGAATGCGCGGCCCAGAGAATGTTGCGCTCGTGGCCGAAGCGATGCAGCCAGTAGTAGCAGAAGTCATAGGCGATGAACGCCAGCACCCATACCCACCAGGCATTCGCCGGCAACTCGAACAGCGCCAGGTGCTCCAGGGCAATGGCGTAACTCACCAGCCCCACCCCTTTGGTCAACAGCCCCGTGGTGGTCGACAACACCCCCGCACTCAGGCTGTTGACGGCATCCGCCAACCGATAATTGCTCACGCCGCGCCAGCGGTCAGCCAGCAGTTCGACCGCGATCAAGACGAAGAAAAACGGCACGGCAAGCAGGATGAAGTCCATGGCGAGTCCATTTTCTGGCAATGGATCAAGATTAGGCCCGCAATGCGGGAATCCCTATGGCGACAACTGCCAAATTAGACGACATTTAGCGCCTCGAATCGGGAGTAGAAAGCATGACCAAAAAAGTTGCTGTGATTCTGTCAGGCTGCGGCGTCTACGACGGCGCGGAAATCCATGAAAGCGTCATCACCCTGCTGCGCCTCGACCAGCGTGGTGCCCAGGTGCAGTGCTTCGCGCCGAACATCGCGCAACTGCACGTGATCAACCACCTCACCGGCGAGGAAATGCCCGAGTCGCGCAATGTGCTGGTGGAGTCCGCGCGGATTGCCCGCGGCAATATCAAGGACCTGCGCGAAGCCGATGCCAACGACTTCGACGCGCTGATCGTGCCCGGTGGTTTCGGCACCGCGAAAAACCTGTCCAACCTGCTTCTTGAAGGCGCCAACTGCACCGTGCAGCCGGATGTCCTGGCCCTGGCCGAAGCATTCGCCGAAGCCGGAAAGCCGGTGGGCCTGATCTGCATCTCGCCGGCACTGGCGGCGAAGATCTACGGCCCGGGCGTGGTCTGCACCATCGGCAACGATGCCGAGATCAGTGCAGCCATCGTCAAGATGGGCGGCACTCACGAAGAATGCGATGTGCACGGCATTGTCGAAGACACCGCGCGCAAGCTGGTCAGCACCCCGGCCTACATGCTCGCCCAGTCCATCAGCGACGCCGCCGGCGGTATCTACAAGCTGGTCGACCGCGTACTGGAACTGACCCACGAAGGTGAGTGACCGGGGCTAGCCGGGCTGACGGCTCCGGCCTCAGCCCGGAAACTGCCGCGCCAGCCGCGTCAGGATGCGGTCGAGGGAATTGGCGAACGCCTGCTTTTCGCGTTCGCCATAAGGCGCCTGGCCGCCGCCGACCTGGCCCTGCTCACGCAGGTCGGTGAACAGGTTGCGCACCGCCAGCCGCTCACCCATGTTGCGCTCATCGAACTCGCGGCCACGCGGGTCAAGGGCGGCGACGCCCTTCTTCACCAGGCGGTCGGCCAGCGGCACATCGCTGCAGATCACCAGTTCACCGGGGACCGCGTGTTCCACCAGGTAATCATCGGCGGCATCCGGCCCGCTCGGCACCACGATCAGCTTTACGCAGGCGAAAGGCGGCTTGGCCTGGGGCCCGCCGGCCACCATCACCACTTCAAATTGACGCTTGAGCGCGAATTTAACGATCTGATCCTTCGCGGCCTTGGGGCAGGCGTCGGCATCGATCCAGATACGCATCATTGAGTTATCCACAGCGAGACGAAACAGGCGGGCAGTATCCCCGCTCGCCCGCCCCGCTTCAAATCAATGCGCCGAAACGCGGCGCCGCTCGCTGAACCAACTGCGGCCATACAGCACCGCGATTGCCAGCAGGGCCGCGACCTGGGCGGCCAGCGAATAGGCGTCAGCGTGGATGCCCAGCCAGTCGAAGTCGAAGAACGGCACCGGCCGGGTGCCGAAGATCCCGGCTTCCTGCAGCGCCTTGACGCCGTGCCCGGCGAACACCACCGACAGCGCGCACAGCAGCGCCGCGTTGATGCTGAAGAACAGCGACAGCGGCAACTTGGCCGAGCCACGCAGGATCACCCACGCCAGACCCACCAGCAGCACCAGCGCCGTGGCGCCGCCCGCCAGCACCGCCTGATGCCCGGCCGGGCCGGCCTGCAACCAGAGGGTTTCGTAGAACAGGATCACCTCGAACAGCTCGCGGTACACCGAGAAGAACGCCAGCATGGCGAAGCCGAAGCGACCACCGCCGCCCACCAGGCTGCTCTTGATGTAGTCCTGCCAGGCTGCGGCATGCCGACGGTCGTGCATCCACACGCCGAGCCAGAGCACCATCACGCAGGCGAACAGCGCCGTGCAGCCTTCGAGCAATTCACGCTGCGCGCCGCCCACATCGATCACATACGCAGCCAGCGCCCGGTGCCGAAGCCTGCCAGCAACGCCAGTCCCCAACCAATGTTGACGCTGCGCACCGCCGCCTGCTGCCCGGTATTGCGCAGAAACGCGAGGATGGCTGCCAGAACGAGGATCGCCTCCAGCCCTTCGCGCAACAGAATCAGCAGGCCGGAGATATAACTCAGCGACCAGCTCAGGCCATCACTGCCCAGCAGGCCGGCGCACACCTTCAGCTTGGCCTTGGCGTCGGCCAGACGCTGGCTGACCTGCTCCAGCGGCAGGCCGTCCTGAAGCGACTGACGGTAAGCCATCAGGGCTTTTTCGGTGTCTTTGCGCACGGTGCTATCGACGTTGTCGAGCGAGCTTTCCACCAGTTCGAAGCCTTCCAGATAAGCCGCCACCGACAAGTCGTAGGCTTGCTCGTGGTCGCCGCGCTGGTAGGCCGCCAGACTCTGGTCGAGGGTGGTGGCGGTGTAGTCGAGCAACTGCCCCGGACCGCGCTGGACCTGTGGCGGCTTGGCGCGCTGGGCACGGAAGGCGGGCAGCGCTTGCGCGCCCTGGGCTGCTTCGATTTCGGCCGGGGTCTGACGCGCCAGGTCGGCGAGGTTGAACGGTTTGTCGCTGACGGCCTTGGCCGGATCGGCACTGAAACCGGCGATGTAGGAGGCCAGGTCCCAGCGCTGACGCTCGTCGAGCTGGTCGGCGAAGGACGGCATGTCGGTGCCTTCGATGCCCAGACCGAGGGTGTTGTACAGATCGAACAGGCTCAGCCGGTCGAGGCGCGCGACATCCCGCAGGTTGGACGGCGGCGGCTCCAGCCCAAGGCCCGCCGGGCCATCGCCGGCACCGCTGTCGCCGTGGCACACCGAGCAATGCTGGGCATAAAGCGGCGCGCCGCGTGTCGGGTCGGGCGTGATGACCGGGGCCTGGCTGACTTCATACGCCAGCGCCAGCTCCGCGCCCAGTTGCCGGGCCTGACGCGTCACGCTAGCGCCATCTTGATGTTCGCTGATGGCCTGGCGCAGATTAGCGACGCCGTCCTGCAACGCCTTGCGCTGAGGCCGCTCCGGCAGGTCGGCGAGCAACCCTTGCAGGGCCCCGACGAACTCCAGTTGCTTGCCATGCCCGGCCTTGTCCACCGCGTTGCCGGCCTGCACCGTGTCCGGGTAATCCGCGCCAATGGCGTCCAGCAGGTGCAACGCCTTCGCCGCCCCCTCGACAGGTTCAGCCAGTGCCGCAGCACTGCCCAGGACCAGCATTGGCCACAACAGCCAGGCGAACAAGCGGGAGCGGGAAATCATGGGGCCAGTCTCGGACGGTAGCGATGAGGCGAATATTGTTCACCGCCGTCCTGGCGGGCTCAAGGCGAATCGTAAAAATTAGCAACAATTTCATTAATTGCCCTTCCGAATGCGGCGGAAGTTACCGTTCATCGGGCACTTCAGAGATAATGGCACCCGTACTGGCACTCACCTTCGGTAACAATCCGCACGTCTTGGAGTAGCGAAGTCCGCCCCTATACTGCGCGCCTTCCGTTATGCCCTAACGGAATCAAAGAACAATTCAAAAGCACTTTTCGGCCTTCCAAAAGACCCCAACCTCTGTTCAGGGAAGAAGTAATGAAGTCCCGTGTCTTCACGTTTGCCGCACTCTTCGTGGCACTCCAACTGACAGGCTGCTCCGTGTTCCGCAGCTACGACAGCGAACTCCAGGAAACCAACCAGCACCTGAGCAGCGGCAACATCGATGCCGCCCTGGCCGTGCTGGAGAAAAACAACACAGGCGAAGACAAGGATCTTCTCTACTACTTCGAAAAAGGTGAGTTGCTGCGCTCCAAGGGCGACCTGAGCGGCAGCCAGACTGCCTGGCGCGCGGCCGACGGGCTGGTGTTCAAATGGGAAGAGGCGGTCAAGCTCGATACCGAGAAGGACCTGAGCCAGTTCGGCAGCTACCCGGGCAACGACAAGGTCCGCCGCTACGAAGGCTATGACTATGAAAAAGTCATGCTGACCACCCAGATGGCCCTGAACCTGCTCGCGCAGAACGACTTCGACGGCGCCCGCACCGAAATCAAGAAAACCCACGAACGTGAAGCGGTGATCGCCGAGCTGCGCGACAAGGAATACCTCAAGCGCGAGGAAGAGGCCGAGAAGGAAGGCGTCACGACCGAGTACAAGGACCTGCGCGGCTACCCGGTCGCCGCCCTTGATGCGCCCGAAGTCATCGGCCTGAAAAACAGCTACCAGAGCGCCTTCAGCCATTACCTGTCCGGCTTCGTCTACGAGGCGCTGGGCGAACAGGGCCTGGCCGCGCCGGGTTATCGCAAGGCTGCCGAACTGCTGCCCAACACCCCGCTGCTGGAACAGGCCCTGCTCGACCTCGACAAGAGCACCGACAACAGCAGTGAGCCCGCCCCCGTCGCCAGCAAGGACAAGGGCAAGCGCAAAGGCAAGGCCAAAGAAGTCGTCGTGGAAAAACCCAAGAGCCAGGACAGCGACGTGCTGATCGTGGTCCAGAGCGGCCTGGCGCCAGCCCGCGACTCGATCCGCATCCCGTTGCCGCTGGTAATCAGCGGCAATCTGGTGATCACCCCGCTGTCGTTCCCGATCATCCGTGAAGACACGTCCACCGCCCATGTTGGCCAGGTCACGCTGGACGACAAGTCGCTGTCGCTGACCACGCTCAACAGCACTTCGGCCATGTCTCGCCGGGCCTTGCGCGACGACATGCCGGGCATCATCCTGCGCACCAGCGTGCGCGCCGTCACCCGCGCGGTGACGCAGAAGCAGCTCAACGACGTCAACCCGCTGGCCGGACTGGCCGTCGGTATCGCCTCGGCCATCACCGAAGGCGCTGACACCCGCACCTGGCGCACCCTGCCCAACGAAACCCTGGTCGCCCGCGTGCGCCTGAGTCCGGGCGAGCACCAGTTGAGCCTGCCTTCAGGCCTGGGCGGCAGCAAGATCGTGGTGAAAGTCGACCGTCCTTATCAGGTCGTTTCGCTGCGCGTCGTCGGCAACCAGGTCTTCGCCGCCGGCTCCGCCAGGCTCCTCACACCTCCGGCTCCGGCAGCCGCCGTCGCCACCCTCAAGTAACCAAGGACTGTCATGCGCTTCAAACTCGCCATCGCCCTCGCCGCCGCCCTGCTGGCCGGTTGCGCCACACCGCCGCCCGCTCCCGGCAGCGCCGCCAGCAAAGTCGTAGTCATGGGCAAGCTGAAGAACATCGAGACCGGCCCGATGCGGGTCGCCCGCGAGAACGGCTTTCTCACCGTCAAGGTCGCGCTGAACAACACCAGCAGCAGCAACAAGACCCTCTTCTACCGCTTCGCCTGGTTGGGCAACGACGGCTTCCCCGTCGCCGACGAGGAAAGCTGGAAGACCCTGACCCTGTACGGTTCGCAATCCAGCGTCCTGCCAGCGATTGCGCCGGTTCCCCAGGCCACCGATTTCCGTCTCGAAGTCCAGTCTCAGTAATTTTTTTCCGGAGTTTTCTACATGAAGTTTGTCCAGCTTTCCCTGCTCGCCGCCGTCGTTGCCCTGGCCAGCGGCTGCTCGTCGCCCTCCCCCGTGCTGGGCGGCAAGAACATCAGCTACGGCGACAGCAAGGCCGTCGAACTGGTAACCAATGAATTCGGTTCCACCGACCTGCAAATGATCGCCGAAACCATGACCCGCTCCCTGGCCCAGTCCGGCGTGCTGCAAGGTCGTCCGGTGGTTCAGGTCTACGACGTGAAGAACAAGACCAGCGAGTACATCGATACCCGCGAGATCACCACCTCGATCAAGACCCAGTTGATGAAGTCCGGCACCGCCCGCTTCGCCAGCGACAACAACCAGATGCAGAGCCAGGTCGATCAGCTCAAGCTGCAGAACCAGAGCGGCCTGTACAAGAAAAACACCGTCGCCAAGACCGGCAACATGATCGCCGCCAAATACCGCCTGGAAGGCTCGATCAGCTCGATCGTCAAGCGCAGCGAAGACTACAAGGACGTCTTCTACAAATTCAGCCTGCAACTGATCGACGTCGAAAGCGGCCTGGCCGAGTGGATGGACGAGAAAGAAATCCGCAAGACCACGGAGCGATAAGCAATGCGCGCATGGATGGGAATTCTGGGCCTGGCCTGCGCCTTTGGCGTACAGGCGGCCCCCAAGGTGGCGGTCACCGACCTTGCGTATCAAGAACGTGTGGAGCAGTACATCCACATCGTTTCTGCGCAGAACAGTTCGCAGGCAAGCATGTATAGCGCCAGCGGCTCGTCGAACTACAACGAGTTCGAGAGCAGCCAGAGCTACATCGAGCAGACCGAACTGCGCAAGTTCAGCGGCGACATCAAGGGCGAGATCATCAAGTCCGGGATGTTCCAGTTGGTGCAGGGCACGCCCTACACCGCCGACGCCAAGGGTGACGTCTACGACATCATCAAGCGCATCAAGGCCGGCCACTTCAAGGGCGCGGACTATGTGCTGTTCGGCACCTTGTCGGATGTCGACTTCGAGCAGGACACCAACGCCATCGACAACACCAACAGCTACTCGGCGGTGTTGGGCCTGACCCTGGTGGCCGACTTCAGCCTGATCAACACCCGCACCTACGAAATCACCTCGGCGTTCACCGCCATGGGTGAAGGCCAGCAAACCAAGCTGGTCAACGGTCGCGACGCGAAAATCAGCCTGAGCCGGCCGAAGGTGGTGCGTGAAGTGTCGAAAGAGCTGGGCATCGATGTCGCCCGGCAACTGGCCGAGCAGTTGGGCGGACCGGTATCGGGACAGCCTCGCAGCTACCAGGGTGGCAACAACCTGCCGCCGGATGAGCCAGCGCGGGTTCTGCGCTAAGGCACAAAAAAGCTCGCTTCAAGCCCCTTGCCCAAAATGCCTGGGGCTTGAAACGAAGCAGCGGTCAGGCAACACCGGCCTCAAGCCTGGCAGCCGCAAGATGGCGCTCGCGAAGCAAGAGAAAGAGTGGCAATGCCAGTGACGGCCCGACGGCAAGGCCGCACAACGGCAACCACAGTCGAGGGACCGCCAGCCTGCGACCTTCGGCAAGCACGAACACAATGACCACCAGTCCTGAAACCAGGACATCAGCCCAAGCGAATGCTGTGATGGAGTCAGCGGTTGCCTGCTGCAACAGCAGCGGTAGATCGAGGCCCTGCGCCGCAAGCCAAGGGACGAACTGCGAAAGGGGCAACGCCGCGCCCGCAAAGCAGAAGAAAAGATAGATGACCTGCATGTGAACTCCTGTAGGGGCCAACCTGGCGTCATGCCAATCACGCCGCCACTGGCCGTCTCTGGCTGAAATGGTCGGCCAAAACTCTCCAAATTGCTTACCGCCTGGCGCCGCAGCGTACGCCATGCCGGAACTCGCGCGAAACAAAAAAGGCGACCTTCTCAGGTCGCCTTTTTGCATTGCAGATCGAATCAGACCGGCGCCCGGCGAATGGTCGCCAGCAAGGTCGCCGCGCCCAGGAACAGGCCGGCGAAGGTGCGGTTCATCCGGCGTTGCTGCTTGGGCGTGCGCAGCAGGCGCAGCACGCGAGAGGCCAGACCGGTGTAGCCGGCCATCACCAGCAGGTCCACGCTGATCATGGTCACGGTGATCGCCACGTATTGCGGCAGCAGCGGCTCATGCGGGTTGATGAACTGCGGCAGCACCGCGAGCATGAAGACCAGCGCCTTGGGGTTGCTGACGTTGACCAGGAAACCCCGGAACACCAGGCTCAGCGGCTTGCCGATCGGACGGACCGCAGCGTCGTCGGACAGGTCAGCCGGCAGTGCTCGCCATTGCTTCACTGCCAGGTAGATCAGATAGGCCACGCCAAACCACTTGATGATCTGGAACGCGGTGGCCGACGCCGCGAGGATAGCGCCGACGCCGGCGGCAATGATCGCAATCTGCAGGATCAGGCCCAGTTGCAGGCCCAGGGCGTTCCAGTAACCGCGCCAGAAGCCATATTGCAAACCGCAGGACATGGAGGCGATAGCCCCTGCACCCGGCGACAGACTGATTACCCAACAGGCGGCGAAAAAAGCCAACCACGTTTCCAGCGACATGACACACCTCGGCCAAAAAATCGGTTCAAGGCCTCACGCTAATCCGCTGGAAAAGAAATCACCACAAAATTTTTCAGCGACCGCTCAATGACCGCTCGACTTGTCCTCGGTCACCAGTGGCAAGACATCACTGCCACGCCAGCGCCGCACGGACTTCTGGAAGAACTGGCTGTTCGGCACCTGCACCAGCGCGCCGCCGGTTTCCGGCAGTTCCACCAGGGTGGTGAACAGCAGGTTGATGGCCGTGACCCGGCCCTTGATGCCCGGCTTGTCGGTGGTGTCGACCAGTTCAACCACATCGCCGATGCGGAACGGACCGACCGTGAAGATCAACACCGCGCAGAGCAGGTTCGACAGCACGCTCCAGATCGCGAAGAACGCCACCGCGGCAACCGCGACAAAGCCCGACAGCGCCGTCCACAACACCGTGGCCGAAACCCCGAGCCGCTCCAGCACAAACAGCAAAGCACTGCCCATGATCAGCCAGCGCAGGCCGCCGCGCAGCGGCACCATCAGTTGCGGCGGTAGCGGGTAGCGCTCGCTCAGGCGTTTCAGGCAGCGGGCAACCAGGCGTTGCAGGACGAACGCCACCACCAGGATCAGCAGGATCTGCAAACCCATCCAGAACGGTCCGATCCACTCCACCGGCAACATCTGCCGCAACGACTCCATCAGGACAATGCCTCCAGCTCCGCCTGCATGTTTTCCAGCACTTCGAGCGCTTCCATCCAGGCTTCTTCCAGTTCCGCTTCGCGACTTTTGAGCTGGGCCTGACGGGCCAGCAGGTCACGCAGTTCGTCCTTGCGGGCGGCCTCGTAGACACCGCTGTCGCCGAGGCTCGCTTCGACTTTCGCCAGCTCCGCGTGCAGCTTGCCCAGCTCGGCTTCGAGCTTGTCGGCCTCGCGCTTGTGCGGTGCCAATTGCTGGCGCAGGGCCGCGGCGGCCTGGCGCTGGGCCTTCTTGTCGGTCTTGTCGGGGTTGGCCGGCGTCGTACTGACCGGCGCGTTGCGCTGGCGATACTCCACCAGCCAGCGGGCGTAGTCATCGAGGTCGCCGTCGAAGGCTTCCATCTTGCCGTCGGCGACCAGCAGGAACTCGTCCGTGGTGCTCTTGAGCAGATGACGATCGTGAGAGACCACCACGACGGCGCCGCTGAATTCCTGCAGCGCCATGGTCAGCGCCAGGCGCATTTCCAGGTCGAGGTGGTTGGTCGGTTCGTCGAGCAGCAGCAGGTTCGGCCGCTCCCAGGCGATCAGCGCCAGGGCCAGGCGGGCCTTCTCGCCACCGGAGAAATTCAGCACCGGCTCGTCGCAGCGATTGCCACGGAAGTCGAAACCGCCGAGGAAATCGCGCAGCGTCTGTTCGCGCTCAGTCGGCGCCAGGCGCTGCAGGTGCAGCAACGGGCTAGCCTTGCTGTCGAGGGAGTCGAGCTGGTGCTGGGCGAAGTAGCCGACCACCAGGTTCTCGCCACGTACCAGACGACCGGCCAATGGCTCCAGCTCGCCCGCGAGGTTCTTGATCAGTGTCGACTTGCCCGCGCCGTTAGGGCCCAGCAGGCCGATACGGGCACCCGGTGCCAGTTGCAGCTTGATCTTCTCCAGCACGGTTTTGTCGCCATAGCCCAGGCGGGCTTCGGCGAGGTCGAGCAGCGGGCTGGAGATCTTCTCGGACTCACGGAAAACGAAGTCGAACGGTGAATCGACGTGGGCCGCCGACAGTTCTTCCATGCGCTCAAGGGCCTTGATCCGGCTCTGCGCCTGACGGGCCTTGGTTGCCTGGGCCTTGAACCGGGCGATGTATTTTTCCATGTGGGCGCGCTGCGCCTGCTGCTTCTCGTACGCCTGCTGCTGTTGCGCCAGGCGCTCGGCCCGGGCCCGCTCGAAGGCGCTGTAGCCGCCGCGGTAGAGCGTCAGCTTGCACTGCTCGACATGGGCGACGTGATCGACCACGGCATCGAGGAAATCACGGTCGTGGGAGATCAGCAGCAGCGTGCCGGGATAGCCCTTGAGCCAGTCTTCCAGCCAGAGGATCGCGTCGAGGTCCAGGTGGTTGGTGGGTTCGTCGAGCAGCAGCAGGTCGGAGGGGCACATCAGTGCCTGCGCCAGGTTCAGACGCATCCGCCAGCCACCGGAGAAGTCGCCGACACGGCGGTCCATCTGCTCGTTGCTGAAGCCGAGGCCAGCCAGCAGCTTGCGCGCCCGCGCATCGGCGGTGTAGCCGTCGGCGCTGTCGAGCTCGATGTGCAGCCGCGCCAGGGCGATGTTGTCATCGGCGGCTTCGGCGGCGACAAGCGCGTCCTGGACCTTGCGCAGGTGCACATCTCCGTCCAGCACATAGTCCACGGCGAGGCGGTCGAGGGTGTCGACCTCCTGGCGCATGTGGGCGATACGCCAGTCGCCGGGCAACTGACAGTTGCCGGCGTCGGGTGTGAGCTCGCCGCGCAGCAAGGCGAACAGGCTGGACTTGCCGGCGCCGTTGGCGCCGATCAAACCGGCTTTGTGGCCGGCGTGCAGGGTGAGCTCCGCGCCTTCTAGCAGGCGTTGCGGACCACGCTGTAAAGTGAGGTTCGAGAGTCTGATCATAATGGCCGCGGAGTCTACCAGCTTCGATGGCAACTGGCGCGAGTGGGACCATGCACACCGACCTGTGGAATTTCGCCATCGGGCTCTATGCCCGGCCTGGCGTGGAACAAGCCTGCCTGGAACTTCAGACGCAGGGCGCGGATGTCTGCCTGCTGCTGTGCGCGGCGTGGCTCGACCGACGCGCAGTCGTGCCCAGCGATGAGCGCACCGAACAATTGCGGCAACTGGCTGGCCCGTGGCAGCGCGACGTGGTGCAACCGTTGAGGTCACTGCGACAGCAATGGCGCGCGCAAGCGACTGCGGACAGCCAACTGGCGGCGTTGCGCGAGCGAATCAAGGGGCTGGAACTGGATGCGGAGCGCCTGCAACTGGAACGTTTACAGGGTATTTGTGCCGGCTGGCCGGACGGGGACAAAGCCCCGCCGGATAGCTGGCTAGCACGGCTGGCGCCGGCCATCTCCCATCACCACGACGCGCTGCAGGTGCTGCGCGCCGCAGTGGTGACGACTCAGGAAGCCGTCGACGGAGATTGAGTGGTTGCTGCTGGAGCGCTGGCTGGAGCGGAAGCCGCAGGAGCCGGCGACGCTGGCGCTGCTGGTGTAGCGGCAGGGGTAGCGGGCTTGGCGGCAGGTTTCGCTGCTGCTGGCTTGGCAGGTGCCTTGGCGGCGGCGGGTTTGGCTGGCGCTTTGGCAGCAGCCGGTTTGGCTGGTGCCTTGGTGGCCGCTGGCTTGGCTGGAGCCTTCGCGGCTACCGGTTTGGCCGGAGCCTTGGCGGCGACGGGTTTGGGTGCTGGCTTGGCCGGGGCTTTGGCGGCGGCCGGTTTGGCGGCTACTGGTTTGGCGGCGGCAGGCTTGGCAGGTGCTTTGGCTGCGGCGGGCTTGGCAGCCGGTTTGGCTGGGGCTTTGGCGGCTACCGGCTTGGCAGCAGGTTTGGCCGGCGCCTTGGCAGCAGCGGCTTTTGCGGCTGGCTTGGCAGCGGTCTTGGCGGCTGGTTTCGCGGCAGGCTTGGCCGGTGCGCGAGTGGACAGTGTCTTGGACACGGCATCACGAACTTTGCCAACACCCTGGGCCAGCTTCAAGCTTTCCTGAACATCACGCTTGAGCCCAGAAATATAAGTGCGGGTTTGCGCTTGACGCTCTTGCAACGAATCGAGCAGTCCTTCCAACTCACTTACTACAGTTTTTGCCTTGTCCTGTGCCTTGGCTTTACCGGCGGTAGCGGCATCCTGAAGTTTGAGGCGAGACTTGTGCAGTTTTTCCTGAGCCTTGCCACGTTGTTTTTCCAACTTGGACAGGAGTTTTTCCGCATCAGCCAGCGCTTGCGAGCAGGCGTTCTCCAAATGCTCGAGCAGGCTGCCCGAGAGTTGTTGTAGCAGGTGCAAAGGCGTATTGACTGGCTTCTTGTTGGCCGACATGGCTTACCTCCTGGCTGACGAAATTGCGGCTCATACTAGACCTGTGCTGCTATCGCCGCTAGGGCATGTTGACCGCAAGGGAGACGCCGCGTTGCATGCCTGGGCAAAGTTGTTATCGCTGCAGCTCGAAAACAAGTGTAGATGCTGTATTTCCGACTGCCGATAATTAACTAATTGCGCCATGCCGACGGCATAATCAACACCGCTCGAAACTCTTCTTCGGTCTTTTCGGAGCCTGCCCGTGTCGCGCTATTTGTTGCTGTCATTAGTCCTCATGCTGCCGCCGGCTTTCGCGGAACAGACCACCCCCGCCACATCGGATCACGACCTCGCCTACAGCCTTGGCGCCAGCCTGGGTGAGCGCCTGCGCCAGGAGGTTCCGGGGCTGCAACTCCAGGCGTTGATCGAGGGCCTGCAACAGGCTTATCAGAACAAGCCGCTGGCGCTGAGCCAGGCGCGGATTGATGCCGTCCTCGCCAGGCACGACGAGCAGGCCACTGCCGCCGCCGCGCAATCGCAGGTCGAGCAGGCGCTGGCAGCGGAAAAGCGTTTCATGGCCACCGAGCGCGGCCGCGCCGGTGTGCGTGAGCTCAGTGACGGCGTGCTGATGACCGAGCTGCAGGCAGGCAACGGCGCCAAGCCGAAAGCGGGTGGCAGGGTGCAGGTTCGTTATGTGGGGAAATTGCCGGATGGCACGGTGTTCGATCAGAACAACCAACCGCAGTGGTTCAAACTGGGCAGCGTGATCGAAGGCTGGCAAACAGCGTTGCCGGAGATGGCGGCGGGTTCGAAATACCGCCTGGTGATCCCTTCGGCGCAAGCCTACGGGGCGGACGGTGCGGGCGATCTGATCGCACCGTACACGCCGCTGGTATTCGAGATTGAATTGCTCGGCGTTGCCGACTGACAGGCCGGCAACGTCATCGCAGAAGGATCAGGCCTGGGTGGCGACCTCTTCCTTGTGCGCGGTGTGCAGCACCTCGATCAGACAGTCTTCCAGTTCGAAGCGCTCGCGCAACTGACCACCGAGCTTGCTCAGCTCTTCGGCGAAACGCTCGGCGTCCTTGCATTCGCCTTTGTGGCAATTGTCGTTGAAGGCCGACGCGAGCTGAGTACTGTCATTGATGCGCGGGTTGATTTGTTCAGCCAGTTTCAGCCCACCGTCATCGCCAAACGCTTTGGCTTCGCTGACCAGTTGTTCGCAGATTTCGAAGTGCCAGGCTGAAACATAGTCCACGAGAATCTCGCAGAAACGGGCATTGGCTTTCTTGTCGGCAAATGCCTGCTTGGCATCGCGCAACTCGCGAAACGCAGTGACCAACTCCCTACGCTCTTGCAGCCAGCGATCAATGAGCTTGTGAACCCCACCCCAGCGTTCCTGAGCATTCTGACAACTATCTAACATGGCGGTCTCATCCCTAGTGGGTCGTGCCCCTGCGCCCCGTATCTCAAGGCTGAGATACAAAAAGGAATAACGGCAGAACGGCATTGAGCAGCAGTGTTTTCGGTATGCGTGCAGGGGAGATTATTCCCGCACGCCCTTGGCTTCAAGGTACGCAGGTGACTAGTTTCATACAAGTGTTTAAGCCTGCGACGCATCGCCACCGGTGATTCAAACGACCGGCGGCCCCCTTTCATGACCGCGCCGGGTTGGGCGGGTTCACCTCACGCCAAGGTAACAATCTCGACACCACCATCACGCCGAGCCCGAGAAACGCCAGCAGGCTCAATTCCGGCACACTCAGGTCCATGAAACTCCAGGTGATCGGCACGCATTCCGCCGCCCCCACCAGCATGCCTTGCAACCACTCGATGAGGCTTCCCTGCTCGACCAGATAGTCCATGGACTGCAGGCAAGGCGTGTCGTCGGTAGGAAAAAGCCCTTGCAGCCAAACATGCCGGGTTGCGAGCAGCGCGCCCGCAATGGCCAGCGCCAGGCACAGCCAGAGATACCGGCGAGCGACCCGGCGGGAGGGGCGATGAATCAGCCCACACAGGCAGACCAGCGAGAACGCCGCCAGCAACAGCCGCTGCCCCTGACACAGCGGACAGGCAATCTGCCCCAGGCCGAACTCGAGGTAGAACGCGCCGCAAAGCACCAGAAAGGAAGCCAGGAAAGCCGGGAGGAAGATTGAACGCAGACAGGCCAGCGGCATGGCAGAACCAAGGCAGGAAAGAGATTGCGCAACGGTAGAGGAAACGCCCCCGTTGTTTCAAGAAGCAACGAAGTAGACAAATCTCTGATTTTGTTAGAATTTTCGCCGAACAGGATAAGAAAAATCCTCAACCCTGCGCAGGAAAACTCACACCGTCACCACCGCGGACCAAACCTGCCGTTCAGTCCGCGGCGTCGATCACGCCCGCACCGGATCCGGCAGCGGCAACGCCAGGAGGCGTTCGTCGAGCAGACCCAGGCCTTCCTGGAACAGCGCATTGCTGCGCTCGTTGTCGCCCAGGCCGGCCAACAGGCGCGCCAGCTCGGCGCAGGTTTCCGGGTTGCGTTGCAGGCGCAGGCTGTCTTCCAGATAGTCGCGGGCCTTGCCCCACAGACGGTTCTGCAAGCTCAGACGCCCCAGGGTCAGCAGCAGGCTCGGGTCGTCGGCGTGCGTCTTGAGCCAGCCTTCGGCGGTTTGCAGTTGCCGCGCCGGATCACTGCCACGCACCAGGCCGTAGAGGCGCGCCAGATGGCTTTCGTACTCACGCTTGAGCGCGGTGCGCAACACTTCCTCTGCCGTGCCCTCGGCGCCCAGTTGGCGCAATTGCTCGGCGTAGGCCAGCACCAGTTGCGGCTCCTGGCGCTGGGCGTTGGTCAGTTGTTGCCAGGCACGCTCCAACGATTGCCGGGCTGCCTGACCATCGTCCTCGCGCTGCACCGCCAGGCTCAGGTTCTCGCCCCAGGCGCGACGTTCGAGGTCCGCCAGTTCCTTCGCCGACAGTACCTTGTCCTTGCGCAATTCCGGCATCAGCCGAATCAGCGCCGACCAGTCGCCACGTTGTTGATACAGACGCTGCAACTGACGCAGTACCTGCGCGTTGTGCGGATGACGCTCATGCATCGTCTGCAGGGTGACCAACGCAGCCTCGGTATCGCCGCGATCGACCTGTAGCTGCGCGTGCGTCAGGGCAATGGCCAGTTCCGCCTGTGGCTGACGCTCCAGCGCCCGCTCCAAGAGGTTGTCACTGTCTTCGGTACGGCCCAGCTCGTTGGCCGCGCGGGCCGCGCCGAGGTAGTACAGCAGTGGCTGGCGCTCGGCCTCCGCGGCGCGGTGCAGGTGTTTCTGCGCGCTGGCCCAGCGACCTTCGGCGAGGTCCATCTGGCCTTGCTCGATAGCGATCCGGGTACGGCGGCTGCGGTTGTGCCGCGACCATGGATTGACCAGCCCGGTGGAGGTGAACACCAGACCGATCACCACGCGCAGCAACCACAACGCCAGGATCACGGCCGCCACCAACGCGAGGGTCGCCCACAGGCTCGATTCGTAGCGGAAGGTGTCGTACGCGATCAGGACATAGCCGCTGTGCCGGGCCACGGCGATACCCAACAGGGTGGCGACGACGATCGCCACCACCACCAGCAGGTAGGCGCGCTTCATGGCTTGGCCTCCTGGGTTTTATCTTCGGCGGGCTGGCGCAGTACCGCTTCCTCGGCCGGCATATGACGCCGCTCGAGGTACGCCTGCACGGCGCTGAGGCTTTCGGCCAGGTCCGGTGTCACCACCGTCACCGGCGCTTTCACCAGCGCGTTGAGCTGGTCGAGCATCAAGCGACCCTGCTCGTTGTCCCGATTGAAGTTGGCCAGCAGCACACCACGGGCCTCATCCAGCGCCTGGGTGTAGACCTTCGCTTCGCCATTGAGCGCGGCCCACTGCGCCTGCTCCAGCGCCAGGCTGAGGGCCAGGCGCACCTGGCTCAGCGCCTGCCCGGCGAGCAGCGGCTTGATGTTCTGATCGGCATTGAAGTCGATGCGGAAGTAGCGCGAGATCTGCTCCCACCATTGCGACCAGCGACTGGCACCATCGCCATCGGCGGTCAGGCCGGACGAGGATTCACCGTCAGCCTTGAACTCCGGCGCCTGCACATTGAGCTGCACCACCTGCTCACGCAGTGCGGCCAGCTTCAGGAACAAGCCGGTGCGGTCCGGCTGCTCCACGCTGTTCAGCGCGGCCAGGCTGCGGGCCAGTTGCTCGCGGGCGGCGAACGAAGCGGGATCGCTCTGTTCGCGTAGAATCTGGTCCGCGCCCTCGACCAGCGCGCGGGCGCTGGCGATGTCCTGCAAGGCAGACAAGCGCAAGCTGGCCAGACGCAGCAGGTGCTCCGCCTCGGCCAGGCGCCAGTCCTTGCGGCTGGCTCCGAGCACGGTTTCGAGGCGCTGGCTCAGGCGTTGCTGGTCACCCTGCAGTTGCGCCACCAGACGGCGGCGGTCTTCCAGCTCGCTGGCCGGCGGCAGGCTGCTCAACTGCGCCGTGAGTTGCTGCTCACGGGCCTGCAGGGCTTCGGTCTGCTCGTTCAGTTGGCGTACCTGGTCAACCTGGACCTGGCTCGACTGCTGCAAGTGACGAACCTGCCACAACCCCCAGCCACCGGCAGCCACACCCGCGGCGCCGAGCAGCAGGGCGAGGATCGCCAGACCATTGCCAGAGCGCCCGGATGACTCGGGCGCGGGTTTCGTCGAAGCCTCGGACGTCGTTTGCAGATCATCGTTGGGCAAGGCTGTTTCGCTCACGTATCCATCCTTTGCATTGGGGCGCGTCGCATCAGCTTAGCGCCTTAGAAAGCGGGTGCAGGGGTTTCCCGCAGCGCCGCCAGCAAAGCCGCGGCACTGGCGCCGCGACAATCCACCACGTTCTGCGCACCGGCCTGGCGGGCGATTTCAGCCACCCGCGGGCTCGGTACGAACAAGGGCAACCGCGCCAGACGCGGCCAATCCTGCGCAGCCAGCGCCCGCAGGTGTTCAAAACCCTGTCCACTGCTGACCACCAGGCCATTCAGGCGTTCCGCCGAAACCCGCTGCGCCAGGGTATTGGCAGGGTAGTTCGGCAAGCCACGGCGGTACAGCGGCAGATAGTCGACATGCGCGCCGAGCGTGGTCAACTGCGAGGCCAGCAGTTCGCGACCGTCTTCACCGCGCAGGATCAACACGCGCGGCGCCGGACCAGCCAGCGCCGCCTGCAATTGCGGCAAGCGCAACAGGGCTTCGCTGTCATCGCCGTTGTCGGGGAAGTGCGCCGTCAGGCCATGGCTTTCGAGTACGCCGGCAGTGCCGGCGCCGACACTGAACCAGGCCAGCTCAGGTAACTGCGGCCACTGCCTGGCAAGCAACTCGAGGCCGAGCCGGGCTGCCGGTTTGCTGACCACAATAACCGCGCAGTAGCGATCGAGGTTGTGTATCAGCGCCTGATACTGATCCAGGACCGTCAGCGGCTCGATTTCCAGCAGGGGCATGCAACTGCCGTATGCACCCGCCTCGGCGAGGGTGGCGGCCAGCGCAGCGCAGTCCTCGGCGGGCCGGGTCAGCAGCAGCCGCCAGCAGGTCACGGGTGACCGGCCTCGCCGTACACCGCCTTGAGGATATCGCCAGCGCCTTGCGCCAGCAGTGCCTCGGCAACCTGGACACCCAGCGCCTCGGCCTGTGCACGCGGGGCGCGGGCATCGGCACTGAGCAGCGCGCCGCCACTGGGCTCGCCCACCAGGCCGCGCAGCCACAGTTGCTCGCCTTCAAGCACGGCGTAGCAGGCGATTGGCACCTGGCAGCCACCGTTGAGGTGCTTGTTCAGCGCGCGTTCGGCGCTGACGCGGTCGGCGGTATCAGCGTGGTGCAGCGGCGCCAGCAGGGCGTGGATTTCGTGATCGGCACTGCGGCACTCGATGCCCACCGCGCCCTGGCCGCCCGCCGGGAGGCTGTCGTCGATGCTGATGGAATCGGTGATGCGGTCTTCGAAACCAAGGCGGATCAGGCCGGCGGCGGCGAGAATGATCGCGTCGTACTCGCCGGCATCCAGCTTGGCCAGGCGGGTGTTGACGTTGCCGCGCAGGAAGCGGATTTCCAGATCAGGCCGGCGCGCCAGCAACTGGGCCTGACGGCGCAGGCTGGAGGTGCCGACGATGCTGCCGGCCGGCAGCGCTTCGAGGCTGGAGAAGGTGTTGGAAACGAAGGCGTCGCGTGGGTCTTCGCGCTCGCAGATGCAGAACAGGCCCAGGCCCTCGGGGAAGTCCATCGGCACATCCTTCATCGAATGCACGGCGATGTCGGCCTCCTGCTCAAGCAGCGCGGTTTCCAGCTCCTTGACGAACAGGCCCTTGCCGCCAATTTTCGACAGCGGCGAATCGAGCAGCTTGTCGCCACGGCTGACCATCGGCACCAGGGTCACGATCAGTCCCGGATGGGCCTGTTCCAGACGGGCTTTGACATATTCGGCCTGCCACAGGGCAAGGGCACTTTTGCGAGTGGCAATGCGGATTTCGCGAGTGGACATGGAACGATCCGTAGCAGAAAGATTCGCCGGATAATAACAGCTCCGCCAAAGCCTCTTGCAGATCTATGTCATCTGAAAAGTGACCATCCCTGGTCGTCTGGCTTTCCTGCCCCGCCCTAAAGCTGCTGCATCATTTTGCGCACACCCGCCACATGACGCCGGCTGACGATCAGCGCGTCACCGTTGAGCCCCTTGAGGAACAGCTGGAAGTGCCCGAGCGGCGTTCGCTGCAGGCGCTCGATGCGGTCGCGGGCCACCAGCGCGTTGCGGTGGATGCGCACGAAGCGATCGCCGAACTCGTCTTCCAGGGCCTTGAGCGGCTCATCCAGCAAGACCTCGCCGCCTTCGTGGCGCAAGGTCACGTATTTGTGGTCGGCAATGAAATAGATCACCTGGTCGAGGGGGACCAGTTCGATGCCCTTGCGGGTCCGCGCGCTGATATGGCTGCGCGGGCCGCTGCCGCTTTCGGCGGCAGGGCGAGTCAGGGCCGCCAGTTGCGCGCGGTTGGGCCGGTCGGCCTTGCGCAGGGCGTTGTGCAGGTCTTCGCCCTGCACCGGCTTGAGCACGTAGCCCACGGCGCTGTCCTTGAGCGCCTGCACGGCGAACTCGTCGTCCGTGGTGCAAAACACCACGGCCGGCGGGGATTCGCGCTCGCAAAGACGGGCAGCGACCTGCAGGCCGTCAACACCCGGCATGCGCACGTCGAGCAGGACCACGTCGGGCTTCAGACTGTCGATCAACGCCAGAGCCTCGTCACCATTGGTGGCGCTGGGCTCCAGCACGGTATAGCCCTCCAGGTCGCCGAGCAGCCGGCTCAGGCGTTCGCGGGCTTGGGGTTCGTCATCAACGATCAGGACATTCATATTGCGCTGGATTCCTGCGTGAGTCTCGCACAAGGGTAACGTAGACAGGTGAGGTGACGACCGTCACGGCGATCCACGCTCAGACTCGCACGATGGCTAAAGATTCACTGGTTCGACAGCAAACATGCCGATCCTTTGTCCAACTGTAGACGGTTGCCGGAACACTGCCGTTCAATCGATAAATATCCCGTGCAGCTGCGACACCAACCCGCATGCGTGCCGACTTCCGGGCCTCGTAGCAGCCGGCAACCCTGTTATCATCTGCGGCACTTTTTCCCGTTCACGCCTTCAACGAGCGAATCCATGAGCACTGACAAGACCAACCAGTCCTGGGGCGGCCGCTTCAGTGAGCCCGTCGACGCCTTCGTCGCCCGCTTCACCGCCTCCGTCACCTTCGACCAGCGCCTGTACCGCCACGACATCATGGGTTCGATCGCCCACGCCACGATGCTGGCGAAGGTCGGCGTGCTCACCGACGCCGAACGCGACACCATCATCGACGGCCTGCAGACCATCCAGGGCGAGATCGAGGCCGGTAACTTCGACTGGCGCATCGACCTTGAAGACGTGCACATGAACATCGAGGCGCGTCTGACCGACCGCATCGGCATCACCGGCAAGAAGCTGCACACCGGGCGCAGCCGCAACGACCAGGTGGCCACCGACATCCGCCTGTGGCTGCGTGACGAAATCGACCTGATCCTCGCCGAAATCACCCGTCTGCAGCAGGGTCTGCTGGAGCAGGCCGAGCGCGAAGCGGAAACCGTGATGCCCGGCTTCACCCACCTGCAAACCGCGCAGCCGGTGACCTTCGGCCACCACCTGCTGGCCTGGTTCGAGATGCTCAGCCGCGACTACGAGCGCCTGGTCGACTGCCGCAAGCGCACCAACCGCATGCCGCTGGGCAGCGCCGCGCTGGCCGGCACCACCTACCCGATCGACCGCGAGCTGACCTGCCAGTTGCTGGGCTTCGAAGCCGTCGCCGGCAACTCGCTGGACGGCGTGTCCGACCGCGACTTCGCCATCGAATTCTGCGCCGCTGCCAGCGTGGCGATGATGCACCTGTCGCGCTTCTCGGAAGAGCTGGTGCTGTGGACCAGCGCCCAGTTCCAGTTCATCGATCTGCCGGATCGTTTCTGCACCGGCAGTTCGATCATGCCGCAAAAGAAAAACCCGGACGTTCCCGAGCTGGTTCGCGGCAAGACCGGCCGCGTATTCGGCGCCCTGACCGGCCTGCTGACCCTGATGAAAGGCCAGCCACTGGCCTACAACAAGGACAACCAGGAAGACAAGGAACCGCTGTTCGACGCCGCCGACACCCTGCGCGACTCGCTGCGTGCCTTTGCCGACATGATCCCGGCGATCAAGCCGCGTCACGCGGTAATGCGTGAAGCAGCTCTGCGCGGTTTCTCCACCGCGACCGACTTGGCGGACTATCTGGTACGCCGCGGCCTGCCGTTCCGTGATTGCCACGAAATCGTCGGCCATGCCGTGAAATACGGTGTGGAGACCGGCAAGGACCTGGCCGAGATGAGCCTGGACGAACTGCGCCAGTTCAGCGACCAGATCGAGCAGGACGTGTTCGCAGTGCTGACCCTGGAAGGTTCGGTCAACGCTCGTAACCACATTGGTGGTACCGCGCCGGCGCAGGTTCGCGCTGCCGTGGCCCGCGGCCAGGCCTTGCTGGCCAGCCGCTGAGTGACCGTGGGAGCGAGCTTGCTCGCTCCCACGCCTTTACTACTGGCTACGCGCCTTGACCACCTGCTCCAGGAAGGTCGGGAACTGCGCCGCCTTGGCTTCATTGATCGCCACCACATGCGGGTTCTGCGCGAACTGCTCCAGCAGTGCGCTGGCCTGCGGGAAGTCTTCCAGCAAGTCCACGCCATGGGCTTTCTTGCCCACCGCACGAGCCAGATCAACGCTGAAGCAGAAGAAGATATCCGCCACCGTCAGGCTCTCACCCGCGACGTAAGGGGTGAACACCCCGTTGCGCTTGAGGGTTGCGATGCCGTTCTGCAATTCGGTCCAGGCCTTTTCCCTGATCGCCTCGGGCACTTCGGCGCCGAAGAAGGTCTGCGGGTAGAACGCGCGCGCCGGCAGCTCTATATACAGCTCCATCTCCTTGACCAGCTCCCACACCTTGGCGCGGGCGAACGGTTCGCTCGGCAGCAACGCCTTGCCCGGCTGGGTCTGCTCGATGTAATCGAGGATCAGGTCGGTTTCGCTGAGGAAACCGTGCTCGGTCTCCAGCACCGGCACCTTGCCCCTCGGGCTGATTTTCAGCGAGCTCGGCACCTGACCGCCGAAAAACAGTACCTCCTCGAACGGCAGGCCTTTTTCCAGCAGTGCCAGCTTGACCATGTTGTAGTAGTTGCTGACTGCGAATCCATGAAGCTTGAGCATGAAAACAGCCTCCAGGCCGTAAGGGGTTGGCCGGGGTGTTATAGACCCAATGCCCGGTACTGACCAGCATCATCCAAGCGGCAGATACCCCGGCATTGTCGCCAAGGCCGTGGCAAACTGGCTGCCTCATCCCGAGGAGCGCGCCCATGAGCGACCACGATATCGACAACGACGATGAAGAAGCCTTCGCCGAATCGACCCTGACCCAAGCCATCGAAAACCAGATTGAAAGCGAAGAGCCGCCGGCAGCCAAGGCAGCGTTCAACAAGCTGACCCTGGTGGGCTACGAGCGTGAGGACATCCTCAACCTGATGGCCCATGTCCTGGCCATCGAGATCGATGCCATGCTTGAAGATGACCGCGCCTTCAACACCGAATGGTATGAAACCGCGCTGCGCGCCCTGCCCGAGCTGCCGCCAGAGAAAGACTGACGCAAAGCCAGGCGAGGCTGACTACACTGCAAAACCAGGCATCCGCAGAGGTGCCGCCCTCCTTTTTCTTGAAGTCCGGAGTATCTATGTCGTTTACCCCCGATTTGGTTGCCGAACTGGAAATCCTCGCGCTGTTCAATCTGGACAGCACCCAGGAAGGACTTAAAGTCCACAACACCGCCGCCCCTCATATTATCGCGGCGGCCAAGCGCCTCTACGAGAAGAAGCTGATCGACCAGCCCGATGGCGGCTACCTCACTCAACTGGGCCACGATGCCGCAGAAGCAGCCCAGCAATTGCTGACCATTCTGAACGTCGCCGAACCGGCCTGACCGCCTCCCTCCTCCGACAAGCCCGCGCTACCGCGGGCTTGCCACGACAGATTCGGTGGCGCCGACAAACGGCGCTGGAAATCTGACGTCAAAAATCAAATAGCGCTTATTCCTACAACGCGACAACGGCTAAACTCGCCCATGCCTTCATGACGGCCGGTTTAAAGCTCGCGATGAATCACCCCCAGGAAATTCGCCCGAACCTCGATCAGGGCATCGATCGAAAAGTCCTCAGCCAGCTGCGCAAGCGCTTCCTGGATCTCAACCAAGGGCGTCTGGCCCGGGCCATGGAAGGACTTTCCAGCCGCCAGCAACAGGTCCTGACCCTGCTGCCGCTGTTCTTCCACGTCAATCATCCGCTGCTGCCCGGCTATGTGTCCGGCACGACGCCTGCCGGCGTGTCCGCCTATGAGCCGACGCCCCTGGCCCTGGCCGATGCCCAGCGCCTGACCCGCTCGTTTTCCTACAAAGCCAAACGCGGCGAACAATGGCTGCCGATCCACGGCCTGTTCCTGATGGGTAGCCTGGGCACGCTGGCCCAGGCCGAACAAAGCGATATGGACATCTGGGTCTGCCACGCCCCGGACCTGGGCGAGGTCGCAGTGGCCGAGCTGCGCAAGAAATGCCAGTTGCTGGAAATCTGGGCCGCCAGCCAAGGCGCCGAAGCGCACCTGTTCATGATCGAACCGCGGCAGTTCATCACCGGCGAGCGCGAAAGCCGCCTCAGTTCCGACGACTGCGGCACCACCCAGCATTACCTGTTGCTGGACGAGTTCTACCGCACCGCCATCTGGCTGGCCGGACGCACGCCGCTGTGGTGGCTGGTGCCGGTCTACGAAGAAGCCAACTACGCCCGTTATACCGAAACCCTGCTGTCCAAACGCTTCGTGCCCGGCGACGAAGTGCTCGACCTCGGCAACCTGT
This sequence comes from Pseudomonas sp. Marseille-P9899, assembly GCF_903166565.1. Lineage (NCBI taxonomy): Bacteria > Pseudomonadati > Pseudomonadota > Gammaproteobacteria > Pseudomonadales > Pseudomonadaceae > Pseudomonas > Pseudomonas sp. Marseille-P9899. Next base: position 182,507 of record NZ_CAESCG010000004.1, on the reverse strand, counting down.
CGCACATCCCGCCCGGCGAGTTCGTCGGCGCCGGCTTGTGGCAGTTGTTCAAGGGCATCGAATCGCCCTACAAGTCCGTGCTCAAGCTGCTGCTGACCGAGGTCTACGCCAGCGAGCACCCGGACGTGCGCTGCCTGAGCCTGCACTTCAAGCAGGCGGTGTTCGCCAACGTGCTGGACCTGGACGAACTCGACCCGTACATGATGGTGTACCGGCGCATCGAGCAATACCTGCAACGCCGCGGCGAACACCAGCGCCTGGAACTGGTGCGGCGCAGCCTGTACCTGAAGGTGAACCGCAAGATCAGCCAACTGGCGCGGCAGCGTTCCAACTGGCAATCCGCGCTGCTGGAGCGCCTGACCCACGAATGGGGCTGGGACGAACGACAACTGGCGCTGCTGGACAGCCGCAGCCAATGGAAGGTGCGTCAGGTCGCGGCCGAGCGGCGGGTGCTGGTGGCCGAGCTGAACCACAGCTACCGCTTCCTCGATCAGTTCGCCCGCACCCGGGGCGCTACCGCCAGCATCAACCAGCGCGACCTGAACATCCTCGGCCGGCGCCTGTATGCCGCCTTCGAGCGACGTGCCGGCAAGGTCGAGTTCGTCAACCCGGGCGTCGCCCCGGACCTGGCCGAAGACACCTTGACCGTGGTCCAGTCGCCCGACCGCAAGGAGCCCGGGCAAACCCATTGGGGGCTGTACAACGGCAACCTGACCGCCCATGAGTGGGAGCATTTCACGCCGATCAAGCGCAGCCGCGACCTGCTCGACCTGCTGGCCTGGGCCCACCGCAACGGCGTTATCGACAGTTCCACGCGGCTGGCCCTGCACCCGGGCAGCAGCGACCTGAGCGAGTACGAGCTGTTCAACCTGCTCGGCAGCCTGCAACAGAGCGTGGTGCTGCCGCTGAGCACCGTCAGCGATGCGCGCCTGCTGCAGCCGAGCGTGGCGGACAACGTGCTGTTGCTGGTGAACGTCGGCGTCGACCCGCTGCGTCATCACCGCGACCTGAACATCCTGATGACCACCGAGCGCACCGACTCGCTGAGCTACGCCGGCGTGCGGGAAAACCTGGTGCTGACCCTCGACCAGATCACCCTCAACAGCTGGAACGAAGTGCAGGTGCTGCGCTACGACGGCGAGCATGCGTTGCTGCGCTGCCTACGCGACTACCTCAACAGCCTCGACGATACCCCCGCGCACGCACGGCACCGGCCAGGCCTGCGGGTGCGCAGCTTCTGCCACAACCGTGCGCTGGCGATTGCCCAACGGGTGGAGGAAGTGTTCACCACCGCTCAGTCGCTCCACGACCAGCACCTCGACTATCGCTACCTGATTCAGGTCCAGCAGCACACCCATGTGCTGGAACTGCTCGCCAGCGGCGTGAACCTGGTGTCGCTGGACAGCCAGGCACGCCTGCTCACCTACCTCGGTCAGGAGCGCAGCAGCTACAGCCCGCTGGCGCTGGACAGCAACGTGCTGGAAGACCACGACCTGGCGCTGGTCCTGCCGCTGGGGCAGCCGCAGTGCATTCAGGTTTTCTACCGGGTGCAGGACGCTGTGGCGGATGTCTATGTGCTGGATGAGTTCAACGTGCTGTGGCAGCAACGCCTGCCGTTCCACGACGACAGCAGCCTGCTGCTGCCGCTGCAGCGCTTCTTGCAGTCGGTGGTGTTCCGGCGCAATGCGCGGCTGCCGATGGACGAGCAACAAGCCCATCCACTGGACATCCTCTATTACCGGTTACTGCCTTCGGGCACGGGCCGCGCCCGCCAGGTCGAACCGTGGCAGGCCCCGGAACTGACGCTGGATCAGCCTTACTACGAGGTTCAGGCGATCATCCAGGCAGCCGCCGACGATGCGCTGCACGTCACGCTGTACTGCAATCAGAAAGAGTTTTCCGAACTGGATCACGGCGACCAGCTCTACACCGTGGTCGCCCGGGAAATCATCGAGCAGCGCCGGGATGCCCAGCGCTATCGTTGCTACATCACCGACCTGGACCTGTCGGACCTGCTCGCCGACGGCCAGGGCTCGAGCATTCTCTACCTGCGCTACAAGCAGGAGCTTGAGCGGTTGCTGAACCAGGCGCTGGCGGCGGCCTGATCAGAGGTCGAAATCGCCCGCGGCTTCTGGCTGGTATTCGACTTCCAGCAGCTTGAGCTTGAGGGTCTTGCCGCCCGGCGCCGGCCAGTCGATCTGCTCGCCCACCGACAGGCCCAGCAGCGCGCAGCCGATCGGTGCGAGGATCGACACATTGCCTTCCTTGCCGGCGTCCTTCGGGTAGACCAGCGTCAGGTGGTAATCCTTGCCGGTCGCTTCCTCGCGGCAGTGCACGCGGGAATTCATGGTCACCACGCCGGCCGGGATTTCCTCGTGACCGACCACCTGCTCGGCACGGTCCAGCTCGCCCTGCAGGGCCAGCACACCCGGAACATCTTCATCGAGACTGTCGATCAGACGCTCGAGACGCTGCACGTCCAATCGGGTGAGGGTGAGGGAGGGCTTGGTGCTCATGATCCGGTAAGACTCCTTTTTGCAGATCGAATAAAGCAAAACCCCGCCCAAGGGCGGGGTTTTGACGGTTCGGCTTCGGCCGATGAGGACTGACACTACCACAGCGGGACAAATTCACAAGAGGCGGCGGGACGCGCGAACACCCCGACTCAGGAGCTCGCCATCAACCGCCGCTCACCCGCCTGCGCGCAAATCTCGCGCCGCCGCTGGTCATCTGCCGAGCGCCACTCGCGAATGTCCTCGACATGCCGGAAGCAGCCAATGCACACCCGCGCCTCGTCGAGACGGCAGGTGCTGATGCAGGGTGAAGGGACAGCCGGGCTGACATTGCTGTACAGCGGCTTGGCCGGTCTGACGGCGGCGGTCATCTCAGATCTCTTCGAAATCGAGTTTTTCGCCGGCGCGCTCCCAGACGATGCGTTCAAGCATCTCGCCCAGCAGTTCCTCGGTCTTCTCGCACGTCCACTTGCCGCTTTCTTCGTCGAAGTCGAAGTGGAAACCGCCGGAACGGTCCGCCAGCCACAGTTGGCGCAGAGGCTCCTGGCGGCTGAAGATCAACTGGCTGCCGTTGTCGAACTTGACGGTCAGCACGCCGGCCGAATTTTCCATGTCCAGGTCCATGCCGCTTTCATCGAACAGGTCTTCCAGTGCCTGTTGGGTGGCGTCTACCAGATCGTGAAAACGCGCTTCGCTCAAACTCATTGCAAGAACCTCGAAAATGTCTGCTCAACACGCAAGCCGGGCAAGATACGAGCGCAGCGCCACGAATGCAAAGACAAACGCGCCGCGCCCGCTGCACCGCCCGACGGCGGACCGGCTACATAGGCAAGGCGTCGGGCGCTCGGTATACTCCGGCGCAATACTGCTTAAATTAAAGGATTTCGCCATGAAGCGCCTGATTTCCTCCCTCGCGGCGCTCGTCGCGGTTGCCTGCCTCGTCTCCGCCTGCGGTCAGAAAGGCCCCCTGTACCTGCCGGAAGACGGCAAGGACGGCAAGAAGTCGCAATCGCACCAGCACCAGTAAGGGGCACCGATGGACGCTTTCAACTACCGCGACGGCGCGCTGTTCGCGGAAGGCGTAGCGCTGTCGGCGATTGCCGAGCGCTTCGGCACCCCGACCTACGTCTACTCCCGGGCCCATATCGAAGCCCAGTACCGCAGCTATGCCGATGCCCTGCAGGGCATGTCGCACCTGGTCTGCTTTGCCGTAAAAGCCAACTCCAACCTCGGCGTGCTGAACGTCCTGGCGCGCCTCGGCGCAGGCTTCGACATCGTTTCCGGCGGTGAGCTGGAGCGGGTCCTGGCCGCCGGCGGACGCGCCGATCGCGTGGTCTTCTCCGGCGTCGGCAAGACCCGTGAAGACATGCGCCGCGCCCTCGAAGTCGGCGTGCACTGCTTCAACGTCGAGTCGACCGAGGAGCTGGAACGCCTGCAAGTGGTCGCCGCCGAGATGGGCCTGCGCGCTCCGGTCTCGCTGCGCGTCAACCCGGACGTCGATGCAGGCACCCACCCGTACATCTCCACCGGCCTGAAAGAAAACAAGTTCGGCATCGCCATCGCCGATGCCGAAGATGTGTACATTCGCGCCGCGCAGTTGCCCAACCTGGAAGTGGTTGGTGTCGACTGCCATATCGGTTCGCAACTCACCTCCCTCGATCCTTTCCTCGATGCGCTCGACCGCCTGCTGGCGTTGGTCGATCGCCTCGGCGAGTGTGGCATTCTGCTGCGCCACCTGGATCTGGGCGGCGGTCTTGGCGTGCGCTACCGCGATGAAGCGCCGCCTCTGGCCGGCGACTACATCAAGGCCGTGCGTGAGCGTCTCGGCGACCGCGACCTGGCACTGGTCTTCGAGCCGGGCCGGCATATCGTCGCCAACGCCGGCGTGCTGCTGACCAAGGTCGAGTACCTCAAGCACACCGAACACAAGGATTTCGCCATCGTCGATGCGGCGATGAACGACCTGATCCGCCCGGCGCTGTACCAGGCCTGGATGGACGTCAGCGCCGTACAACCGCGCCAGGGCGAGCCGCGTACCTACGATGTGGTCGGGCCGATCTGCGAAACCGGCGACTTCCTCGCCAAGGACCGCTCCCTGAACCTGGCCGAAGGCGATCTGCTGGCCGTTCGTTCGGCGGGCGCCTATGGTTTCGTCATGAGCTCCAACTACAACACCCGTGGCCGCAGCGCCGAAGTGCTGGTCGATGGCGACCAGGCGTTCGAAGTGCGCCGCCGCGAGACCGTAGCCGAGCTGTTTGCCGGCGAAAGCCTGCTGCCGGAGTGACCCGATGCTTTTGCGTTTTACCAAGATGCACGGCCTGGGCAATGACTTCATGGTCCTCGACCTGGTCAGCCAGCATGCGCACATCCTGCCCAAGCACGCCAAACAGTGGGGCGACCGCCATACCGGGATCGGCTTCGACCAGTTGCTGATCGTCGAGGCGCCGAGCAACCCGGAGGTGGACTTCCGCTACCGGATCTTCAACGCCGACGGTTCCGAGGTCGAGCAGTGCGGCAACGGTGCGCGCTGCTTCGCCCGCTTCGTGCTGGACAAGCGCCTGACCGCGAAGAAGACCATCCGCGTCGAAACCAAGAGCGGCATCATCGAGCTGGACGTGCGCAACGACGGCCAGATCTGCGTCGACATGGGCCCGCCTCGGCTGGTCCCGGCGGACATCCCGTTCCAGGCACCGAGCCAGGCGCTGAGCTACCCGCTGGAAGTTGGCGGGCAGACGGTCGAACTGGCCGCCGTTTCCATGGGCAACCCCCACGCCGTACTGCGGGTCGATGACATCAATGCGGCGCCGGTCCACGACCTGGGCCCGCAGATCGAGAACCACCCACGCTTCCCGCAGCGGGTGAACGTCGGCTTCCTCCAGGTCATCGACCGTCACCGCGCGCAACTGCGCGTCTGGGAACGTGGCGCCGGGGAAACCCAGGCCTGCGGCACCGGCGCCTGTGCCGCGGCAGTGGCCGCCATCAGCCAGGGCTGGATGGATTCGCCGCTGCTGATCGACCTGCCCGGCGGACGTTTGTCCATCGAGTGGAACGGCCCGGGCCAGTCGGTCATGATGACCGGCCCGGCAGTTCGGGTGTATGAAGGACAGGTTCGTCTATGAGTGAGTGCCAGCCATGACCGATCAGCCCCAGGCGCCAGCCGAAGAGCCCAGCGACAACCTCGCGGAGGGCTCAACGCCCACCGTCGGGGCTGAGGCCGTGACAGCTTTCCTGCGTGCCAACCCCACCTTCTTTGTCGAGCACGATGACTTGCTGCTGGACATGCAGATCCCCCACCAGCGCGGCGACAGCGTGTCGCTGGTGGAGCGCCAGCTCAAGCTGCTGCGCGATCGCAACATCGAAATGCGCCACCGCCTTTCCCACCTGATGGATGTCGCCCGCGACAACGACCGGCTGTTCGAAAAGACCCGCCGGCTGATCCTCGACCTGCTCGATGCCGATAGCCTGGAAGCCGTGGTCATGGCGGTCGAAGACCGTCTGCGCCAGGACTTCCAGGTGCCCTTCGTCAGCCTCATCCTGTTCGGTGAAAACGCCACGCCAGTAGGCCGCTGGGTCAGCACCAGCGAAGCGCAGCAAGCCATTGGCGGGCTGCTCTGCGGCGGCAAGACGGTCAGCGGCAACCTGCGTGACCACGAGCTGGACTTCCTGTTCGGCGAGGCGCGCAAGGACGTCGGTTCCAGCGCCGTGGCCGCGGTGGAAAACCAGGGCCTGCACGGTGTACTGGCGATCGGCAGCCGCGACCCGCATCACTACAAGAGCACCGTCGGCACGCTGTTCCTCGGCTATATCGCCGAAGTGCTCGGTCGGGTCATCCCCCAAGTTACCCAGACCCTGCGCCCGGTGCGCTAATGGAACGCCAGTTGGAGGCGTTCCATGCGCACTTGCGCAATGAACGCCAGATGTCCGAACACACCCAACTGGCCTACCGCCGCGACCTGGACAGCGTCCTCGCCTGGTGCGCCACCGCCGGCATCAGCGACTGGAAAGCCCTGCAGATCCAGCAACTGCGCCAGTTCATCGCCCGCCGCCATCACCAGGGCCAGTCCTCCCGCAGCCTCGCCCGCCTGCTCTCGGCGGTACGCGGCTTCTACCGCTACCTGAACCGCGAAGGCCTGTGCGAGCACGATCCGGCCAACGGCCTGGCGGCGCCCAAGGGCGAGCGGCGCTTGCCGCGCACCCTGGACACCGACCGCGCACTGCAACTGCTCGAAGGCGGCGTCGAGGACGATTTTCTCGCCCGCCGCGATCAGGCGATTCTCGAACTGTTCTATTCCTCCGGCCTGCGCCTTTCCGAGCTGACCAGCCTGAACCTGGAGCAACTGGACCTGCCCGCAGGGCTGGTGCAAGTGCACGGCAAAGGCAGCAAGACCCGCGTCCTGCCGGTCGGGCGCAAGGCACGCGAAGCGCTTGAGCTCTGGCTGGCGCTGCGGCCGATGAGCAACCCGCCAGACGGCGCCGTCTTCGTCAGCCAGCAAGGCCGCCGCCTCGGCCCGCGTGCCGTGCAGTTGCGGGTCCGCGCCGCAGGCGAGCGCGAGCTGGGGCAGAACCTGCACCCACACATGCTCCGTCACTCCTTCGCCAGCCATTTGCTGGAGTCGTCCCAGGACTTGCGCGCGGTCCAGGAGATGCTCGGCCACGCCGATATCGCCACCACACAGATCTACACTCACCTTGATTTCCAGCACCTGGCGGCGGTCTACGACAGCGCCCACCCTCGTGCCAAACGCAGCAAAGGCAGCGACTCATGAGTATCGAGCTGATCACCTTCGACCTTGATGACACCCTGTGGGACACCGCGCCGGTGATCGTCAGCGCCGAGGCCGTCCTGCGCGACTGGCTGGCGGCCAATGCGCCGAGCCTGGGCGGCGTGCCGGTCGAGCACCTGTACGCCATTCGCGAACGCCTGGTGCAGGCCGAGCCCGGCCTCAAGCACCGCATCAGCGCCTTGCGCCGGCGCGTGCTGTTCCATGCCCTGGAAGATGTCGGCTACAGCGAAGCGCACGCCCGCGAGCTGGCCAACGAAGGGTTCGAGGTGTTCCTCCACGCCCGTCACCAGATCGATATCTTCCCCGAGGTGCAGCCGGTGCTGGAGATCCTGCGCCACCATTACACCCTCGGGGTGGTCACCAACGGCAACGCCGATGTGCGCCGCCTGGGCCTGGCCGACTATTTCAAATTCGCGCTCTGCGCCGAAGACCTGGGGATCGGCAAGCCGGACCCGGCGCCCTTCCTTGAAGCCTTGCGCCAGGGCGGCGTCGAGGCGGGTGCCGCAGTGCATATCGGCGATCATCCCGGTGATGACATCGCCGGGGCGCAACAGGCCGGCCTGCGCGCGGTGTGGTTCAACCCCCAGGGCAAAGCCTGGCAAGCCGACAGCCGCCCGGACGCGGAAATCCAGCGCCTGTCGCAATTGCCGGAAGTGCTCGCCCGCTGGCGCTGAACCCCAAACGCAAAAAAGCCCGCTGCAATGGCGGGCTTTTTTGTTACAGCGGCCTCAGATAGGACGGCTACCGTATTTGTTGTCAGGCTTCTTGGGCGGGTCGGCAACCACGTTGGCTTCGACTTCCTGCACTTTGCCACCGCGATTCAGGAACTCTTCCATCGCACGGGCGAGAGCGTCGCGCTCCTTCTGCTTGGCTTCCATGCTCGGCATTTCGTCGACCGCTGCCGCAGCCTTGGACTTGCCCTTGGCAGCCGGCGCCGGGCTGTCATCGCCCGCGTCGTCCGCTACATCGTCGGCTGCCGCTTCGAGGCCTTCATCACCTTCGTCTTCGTCGCCTACTTCGAGGTCATCGTTTTCCAGATCGTCGTCGCTCATGTTCTACCTCATGACTTGCGAAAAGCAGATTAGTTATAGACCAGCAGCCGTGGAGGTTTACGACCGCTGGAGAAAAAACAGACCTCGGGTAACCCGTGATCGACAGCACCCGCCGTGTCGCCTGACGAGCGCCGTGCAGGCTACTTTGAGCCTGACCAAATAAAGAGCTGCCGGTTCAACCACACCGGACTTTACCCCGCCGACTGGGCCTGCTCATCGACAAGCCTAGCAAAGGGCCATGAAGTGTGTGAACAGGCCATCATCACCCCACGGCGCGCATTCTAGCGTGCCCGATGAAAAAGCAAAGTGCCTAAATCTCCCGGATGCCTGTAAGTTTTCCGCTGACAATCCAGGCGCCGTCGCTCAATGCATTCCCGCAGCGATGAACCTGAGGCGAAAAACCGTTTGCGTCGCCAACAAGGGCAAAATCCGGACGAAAAAATGCCCGGCGAACCGGGCAAGTTTTTTCGAGGACAGTTACAGGTTGTAGCCGCGCTCGTTGTGTTGTGCCAGGTCGAGACCGACCGACTCTTCTTCTTCGTTTACACGCAAGCCCATGACCAGATCCAGCACCTTGAGGATCACGTAGGTGACGATCGCGGTGTAGATCACGGTGAAGCCGACACCCTTGGCCTGAATCCAGACTTGAGCGCCGATATCGGTAACGGTGCCGAAGCCGCCCAGGGCCGGTGCTGCGAACACACCGGTGAGGATCGCACCGACGATACCGCCGATACCGTGGACGCCGAAGGCATCGAGCGAGTCGTCATAGCCCAGTTTGCGTTTCAGGCTGGTGGCGCAGAAGAAGCAGATCACACCAGCGACCAGACCGATCACCAGGGCGCCCATCGGGCCGACGGTGCCGGCAGCCGGGGTGATGGCGACGAGGCCGGCAACCACACCCGAGGCGATGCCCAGCGCGCTTGGTTTGCCGTGGGTGATCCACTCGGCGAACATCCAGCCCAGTGCGGCGGCAGCGGTGGCGACCTGGGTCACCAGCATCGCCATGCCGGCGGTGCCGTTGGCGGCAGCGGCGGAGCCGGCGTTGAAGCCGAACCAGCCAACCCACAGCATGGCGGCGCCGATCAGGGGGTAACCAAGGTTGTGCGGGGCCATCGGGGTGGTCGGGAAGCCTTTACGCTTGCCCAGCACCAGGCAGGCCACCAGGCCAGCAACACCGGCGTTGATGTGCACCACGGTGCCGCCCGCGAAGTCCAGTACGCCCCAGTCCCACATCAGGCCGCCGTTGCCGGACCAGACCATGTGCGCGATCGGTGCATAAACCAGGGTGAACCAGATACCCATGAACAGCAGCATCGCGGAGAACTTCATGCGCTCGGCGAAGGCACCGACGATCAGGGCCGGGGTAATGATGGCGAAGGTCATCTGGAAGACGACGAACACCGCTTCCGGGAAGGCCGAAGTCAGGCTTGCCGGAGTCACGCCGGCGAGGAATGCCTTGGACAGGCCGCCGACGAAGGAATTGAAGTTGGTGACGCCCTGTTCCATACCGGTGGTATCGAACGCCATGCTGTAGCCGTAGACGACCCAGAGCACGCTGATCAGGCCGGTAATGGCGAAACACTGCATCATCACCGAGAGGACGTTCTTCGAACGCACCATGCCGCCGTAGAACAGCGCCAGGCCAGGAATGGTCATGAACAGGACGAGGGCAGTTGCGGTAAGCATCCAGGCGGTGTCGCCGGAATTGAGCGCCGGGGCTGCTGCCGCCGCCGCGGTTTCCTCGGCAAATGCCAGGCCAGGCATTGCGAGGGACAAAAGGGCTCCTAGCCCTGCGAACTTACGCAGAGTCATGTTGTTATCTCCTGGGGCGTTGGGTTTGGGGCGGCTTGTTTTAGATCGCGTCGGTATCGGTTTCGCCGGTACGGATGCGGATAGCCTGTTCCAGATTCACCACGAAAATCTTGCCGTCACCGATCTTGCCGGTGTTGGCGGCCTTGGTGATGGCTTCAATGACCCGGTCCAGATCCTTGTCGTCGATGGCGACATCGATCTTGACCTTGGGCAGGAAGTCGACCACGTATTCCGCGCCGCGATACAGCTCGGTGTGACCCTTTTGACGACCGAAACCTTTGACTTCAGTGACGGTAATGCCCTGCACGCCGATCTCGGACAGCGACTCGCGCACATCGTCCAATTTGAACGGCTTGATGATGGCAGTGACTAGCTTCATGAAACTTTCTCCCGAATTGGTGGACTTGCCCCAGGAAAACAAACCCGACTCAAGTCTAAGCGCAGTGCCTGGCTTTGTAACGCTTCGTCGGCTTTATATGCCCGGTCCGACACCAGTACCGCTCCTGACAAAACACATGTATTCGCGCTGCCTGAGCACTGCCTCGTCACGGGGACTGCATCAGTGCATGGGTCACGATGGTCTTAGCAGAAACCTTGCCATGTCTGACAAAAGCCCGGATTACAACGACTTGGGAGCGATTCACGATCTTGGCCAGTCGCCAGCAAGCAAGGGACGCACAATAAAGGTGCGCGACCATTCCCGGGCATGCTCAAAAAGCGTGCAGCAAAAGGCCGCCATTGCCCCGTGCTACACTGCCGCCCCTCTTTGCCAGACAGGACAGCCGATCATGCTCGCGCCCAAAGCCTTTCTCGATGCCCTGAGCGACCAGGCCTCCCGCCTGTTCAGTGGCGACGCCTCGCAGCCACGCAACGAACTCGAAAGCCAGTTCAAGGCCCTGCTGCAAAGCGGCTTCAGCAAGCTCGACCTGGTCAGCCGGGAAGAATTCGACAGCCAGATGGTTGTGCTCGCTCGCACCCGCGCTCGCCTTGAAGCGCTGGAATCCAAGTTCGAAGAACTCGAAGCCCGCCTCAACCCCATCACCAGCGAGTGAGCGACACGCACCCGCACCCCCGCGAATGTTGGCCAGCGCCGAAAGCTGGCCACATCATGTAATGATTTTTTCTTGACGCCATTGAAGCGCCATCACTCGCTGTGATGAAATGCCCGTTCGCGCGAAGCCAACAAGGCTTCGCCCTGCCTGCTTCAGGGATGACCATTTTCACTACGCCCCTTCGCGAGCGCCCTGAGGTTCTGTCGTGAGCATCAGGAGCGCACCATTGATCCCCTCTCAGAATCCGATCGGCTCACGGACTTTCCGTGCAACGGCCCTGGCCCTTTCCGTCGCCCTCTTCACCAGTGGCTGCACCACCGTGCACGACTTCGCCGCCAGCCACAGTGAAAGCGTCAACTGCATTACCGGCGGCGCCATCGGTGCCGTCGCGGGTGCCGCGGCCGGCGCCATGGTCAAGAAGAACAAGAAGGAAAAGGGCAACGGCTCGATCATCGGCGGCGCACTCATCGGCGCCACCGCCGGTTGCGGCATCGCACTGGTGTACAAGAACCGCATCGACAAGCTCGAGAAGGTCGCCAAGGAAGAGAACCTGCGCCTGCAGACCGAAACCCTGAAGACCGCCGAACCGGGTGCCGCACCCGAAGACGCCGGTTTCGTCGCCCAGGTCGAAGACCAGGGCATGTTCCCGCTGGGCAGCGCGGCCCTGACCGCCGACGGCCAGCGCCAGGTGCGCAAGCTCGCCAGCGCCTTCGCCAGCAAGCCGGGTGAGAAAGACACAACGGCCATCCTGGTGGTCGGCCACACCGACGCCACCGGCAGCGCCGCCACCAATCAGAAGCTTTCGGAACAACGCGCCCGCGCTGTCGCCAGCATTCTGGCCGAGCAGGGCATCAGCGCCGACCGCATGTACTTCCAGGGCGCGGGCGCTTCGCGTCCGGTGGCCGACAACACCGACGTCACCGAGCGGGCGAAAAACCGCCGCGTGGAAATCGTCGAAGTGAATGATGTGCAGACCCTGGTCAAACGCATCAACGCCGAGCAGAACAACCCGAAATACCTGGCCCACGGTACGTCGACCACAGCGCCGGCCGCCCCGGTTCAAGGCAAGGCGACCGCCAGCAGCGGCAAAACCGCCTCGAGCAAGAACACCAGCGTGGCCAAGTCCGGCAGCGACAAGTCCGCCACCACGGTCGCCAAGACCGGGACGGACAAGACCAGCACCACCGTCGCGAAAACCGACACCAGCAAAGACACCAGCAGCGAGTCCACGGCGCAGTCGCCGGTCGTGACCAGCACGCAAGGCAAGTCCAGCGAAGTCGCCTCGGCCAAAACGCCGACCAGCTCCGCCAGCCCGTTCAAAGGCACAGCAGTGGACTTCGGCGGCAAGCCGGCCAGCACCAACCAATGGACCCTGGGCCAGGCAATCACGCCCAAGAGCGGTGGTTTCGCCCTGATCTCCAGCGCGCAGGCGTCGCAGATCCCCATGAGCAGTTGTGAAGCCGACCAGCCGCGCGAAAGCGGCAAGGTGTTCAACCTGGCCAGCGGCAAAGCCGTGGAAAACCGTGCCACCACCGATTACCTGCCTGGCTACAACAACCGGGTCTGGGCTGAAACGGTCAACGGCCACCTGGTGACCATTTCGCCGGTGTCCATCCTGCGCGAATCCGCTGCGGTGGACCGCCAGCCGTTCATCCAGGTCGTGGAAAACTACGACAAGGGCAACCGCAAGGCCCTGAGCAAGGTCAACGCCGTGGCCAACACCTACGAAGGCCAGGACCGCGTGCTCTACCGCGTCTTCATCCAGAACCCCAAGGCACCGCTGTCCTGCATGGACGTGGTGTTCAGCAAAGGCAACTCACAGGCCACTGACGGGGTGCTGTTCTACCCGAAAAGCTCCGGTGAAACCTACTCCGCCCGCTACGTGCCCACCCGCACCTGATACAAGGAACGAACAATGGAAGACTTGAGCTTCAAAGCGCTCATGGCCCTCGCGGGGGCTAACAAGCTGATCACCGGGGCGGTGGTTACAACCTTGCTCTCGGTGATTCTGATCAAGGTCTACTGGGAACAGGTCAGCTACTTCGCCATGCGCGTGTGGCACGGTTTCCCGCTGATCGGCACCGTCGCGCGGCTGTCGCGCTCAGGCATGAACTTGGACAGCAAGCAGTGGCTGACCAACGAAGTGGCGCTGTGCAACAACTACTGGGACTACTACGACTCGATCTCCGACAAGGACACGGACTACTACAACAAGTCCGAAGCCTATCTGGACGCCATCGGTGAAGGTGACCGCCGCGAGCGCCCGGCCTGGGTGCTGATCCTGATTTTCTTGCTGATCCTGTTCGAAGCCGTGGGTTTCGCCTATGTGCTGGCGCCTTTCATCAACCAGAACGCGTCCTCCAATGACCAGACCTACCTGGCCTGGATCGGCGCCTTCCTGCTCTCGATCCTCTCGGCGGGCATGGCCGAAGCGGCCGGCCGAGCGATCCATAAAAACTCGCTGGTGAACAAAGCACGTCACTGGTGGGAAATCGACCCGGACAAGGGCAACACCCCGCTCAAGCAGATCCTGCCGGGCTTCCGCATCAAGAACACGGATGAAGACCGCAATGCCAAGGACTACAACCGCATTCTTGCCCGTCTGAGCACCAACCAGACCGTCACCCCGCGTCACGGCATGATCATCGGCTGCGCCGCGGTTGTGCTGATCATGGCGTGCGCCGCCTTTGGCATCCGGGCGTATCAGCTCAAGAGCATCGAGACGGAGATGGTCGGCAATCCGAACGTGTTCGCCGAACAGAACTACGAGTCCGCTGCCAGCCCGTTCGAACTCCCGTCAGAGTCGGCTGCGGTCAATCAGGAAGCCGGTGACAAGACCCTGGAAGACCGGATGGACGCCATCCGCAGTGCGTCGCTGATCACCTTCGTGGTGCTCTCGGTGATCTACATCGCGATCCAGGTGGTGAGCGTGTGGATGGCCTCGATCTTCGGCTTCGCCGGTGCCGAGTCGAAAAAGGCCTGGGAATACACCCACAAGTTCAACAGCGCTTCAGAGTTGCAGCGCTGGATGGAGACCCAGCGCACCCGCATCTCCGGTCATGCCGACCACAAGCTGCGCATGCTGCAGATGAAGTTGTCGCAGCGCCCCACCACCGGCCGCGCGATTCAGGAAGCCATCAGCGGCGCCCATGGCCGCGACTTCAATGCCTATGCCGCGCGCATGCATGAAGAAGCCGTTATCCGTGACGCCACCGCTACCGCCACTGCCGCCGCAGCAGCAGCCGGCCAACCCGCCGTGGCCGCGCCGGTCGCACAACCTGTGCCCCAGCCGGCACCGGTTGCCGTGGCGCCACAGCCAGCGGTGGTTGCCGAGCCTGTGGTTGCACCGCAGCCGGTCGCAGCACCCGCTCCGGTCGTTGCTCCACAGCCTGTTGCAGCGCCAGCGCCGGTCGCCGCCGTGCAGCCAGCAGCGGTCGAGCAGGCAGCACCCGCCGCGCAAGCCGGTGGCCTGGACGCGATGCGTGCCATGGACCTGACCCGCTTCAGCGAAGACGACCTGCGCAAAGTCAGCGAGAAGAAGGGCCTGGACGCGGAAGCGGTACTGAAGATCCGCGCCGATCAAATCCTGCTCAAAGAATTCGAAGGGATCTGAATGAAGCTCAAGCACCTCTTCGCCCTGCTGCTGTGCCTGCCTGCGCTTGCGCAGGCGGCCGAGCGCAACGAAATCCCCGACTGCTACAGCTACGCCAAGATCGACAGCTTCCGTCAGCCCGGCTCCGGGCGCGAACTGACCGTGATCGTCGACCAGACCATTCCGATGCCCGAAAGCATCCAGAAAGCCACCTGGGGTCAGATCAACCGCTTCGTCGCCCCCGGCGACCGGGTGCGGCTGTACAGCTTCTCGGCGTTTCTGCCCAACCAGTTCATGCAACTGCGTTTCGCCGGCGAGTTGAACGTGCCACTCGAAGGCAAGGTGCGTGACAGTGTCGGCATGTCGTCGCTGCGCTCGTTCGACAAATGTGTGGCGCAGCAGCAGGACTTTTTCCGCAAGAAGTTCGGCGCAACCTTCGTCACCACCCTGCGCGAAGCCTCCGAAGACATTCCGCGCAGCGAGATCTTCCATTCGCTGCGTGACATCGGCAACGACCTGGCCGCCCAGCCAGCGCAAGAGCGGGTCATCCTGCTGATTTCCGACATGCTGGAAAACAGCGACTTCGGCAGCTTCTACGTGAACAACCGGATTCGTGACCTGCAAGCCCAGGCCGAACTCAAGCGCGTCGAAGAGAAACAGCTCTACGCCGACCTGCAAGGCGCCCGCGTCTATGTGGCCGGTGCCGGCCTGGTGACCAAAGACGTGAAGCAGGCCTACCGTTCCGGCAAAACCATGGAACTGCTGGAAGGCTTCTGGAAAGGCTACTTCAGCGGCTCCAATGCGAGCCTCGTAGCGTTCGGCACCCCCAGCCTGAACGTCGATCTGAAGTAATCCCCTCACCCGCCGCCGTCTCCAGGCGGCGGGTCTGTTTTTCTCCCCCGCACTCTTTTCGCCCCGCGAACACAGGTTCGCCGCGTTCGTTCGTCTGCGCGCTTGTATAGGGGGTGGGGGTATGTCATTGTGCGCGACATACATAGGGGGAGGGGGTATACCGTGTCGCACATCCATTCCAAGAAAGATGCGCTGCTCAAGCGCATCAAACGCATCGCCGGCCAGCTCCAGGCCGTGGAAAAAGCCCTTGAGGGCGACGACGACTGCGCCACCACATTGCACCTGGTTGCCGCGACCCGCGGCGCCATCAATGGCCTGATGGAAGAAATCATCGAAGACCACGCCCAGGCCCATGTGGCCAACCCGGCGCTGAGCGATGAAGAGCGCGCCAAGGGTGTCGAGGAACTGCTCGAAGCGATCCGTCGCTACTCCAGATAATCACCGGGGAACCGCCATGAACCACAGCGCACCGCCCGCCCATGACCATGTCTTCCTTGGCTCGACCCACGATGAAAATGCCCGGCGCACCCTGTGGGTGGTGGTTCTCACCCTGGTGATGATGGTGGCCGAGATCGCCGCCGGTTACCTCACAGGCTCCATGGCCCTGCTCGCCGATGGCTTCCATATGGCGACCCATGCCGGTGCCCTCGGCATCGCCGCCGCAGCCTACGCCTACGCCCGCCGTCACGCCTCCAGCGGTCGCTACAGCTTCGGCACCGGCAAGGTCGGCGACCTCGGCGGCTTCGCTTCGGCGCTGATTCTCGGCATCGTCGCCTTGAGCGTCGGCATCGAATCGACGCTGCGCCTGTTCCAGCCCACTGAGGTGCAATTCGGCACCGCGACCCTGATCGCCGTGGTCGGGCTGATCGTCAACCTCATCAGCGCCCTGCTGCTGGGCCACGGTCACAGCCATGGCCCTCACCACGAACACGAACACGCGCATGACCACGATCACGACCATCACCACCACGGTCACGACAACAACCTGCGCTCGGCCTACCTGCACGTGATCGCCGACGCCCTCACCTCGGTGCTGGCCATCGCCGCACTGTTGGCCGGGCGTTATCTGGGCTGGGTGTGGCTGGACCCGGCGATGGGCATCGTCGGTGCGCTGGTGATCGCGCGCTGGTCGTGGAGCCTGATGAAAGTCACCGCCGGCGTGCTGCTGGACCAGACCGACGAGCACGTCGCCGAGGAAATCCGCACGCTGGTGGAGAAACCGGGGGATGCGCGGATCACCGACCTGCACGTCTGGCGGGTCGGGCCGCAGGCCCATGCGGCGATCGTCAGCGTGGTGGGTGCGGCCAGCGCGGACCTGGCGAGCATCCGGCAGCGCTTGCTGCCGGTGCATGAGGTGCGGCACCTGACCATCGAGGTGCAGCCGGGCTGATCAGTCGAACGTGCCGCGCAGGGTCATGCCGGTCAACCAAACCTCTTGGGGCCCTTCGCGAGCAAGCTCGCTCCTACGGGTGCGTGAACCGCACCCCAATGGGTTTAACTGACAGGCATTACTGCGCAAGGTCAGCTTTTCGGGAACGAACTCCTGGCCCTCGGCAACACCCGGATTCACTCTCCCGCCTGCACCCCGTGAACCCGCCACTATCCTTGCAAAGCCGCACGACGCGGCCCCGCAATGATCATGGAGCGTTCATGTCCCTCGCCCTTGTCCACAGCCGCGCCCAGGTGGGCGTGCTGGCCCCGCCTGTCATCATCGAAGCCCACCTCGCCAACGGTTTGCCAACCCTGACGCTGGTCGGTCTGCCTGAAGCCACGGTCAAGGAAAGCAAGGACCGGGTGCGCAGCGCGATTCTCAATTCGAAGCTGGAGTTTCCGGCGCGGCGGATCACCCTCAACCTGGCGCCTGCAGATTTGCCCAAGGATGGCGGCCGCTTCGATTTGGCGATTGCCCTGGGGCTACTCGCCGCCAATGGACAGTTCCCGCTGGCGGCGCTGGACAGGGTGGAATGCCTGGGCGAGTTGGCGTTGTCCGGCGCGGTGCGTCCAGTGCAGGGCGTGCTGCCAGCCGCCCTTGCCGCCCGCGAAGCCGGACGCGCACTGGTGGTGCCGAAGGAAAATGCCGAAGAAGCGTGCATGGCGTCGGGGCTGGTGGTGTATGCGGCGGGACATCTGTTGGAACTGGTCGGACATTTCAGCGGGCAACAACCGATGGAACCCTACAAGGCCAACGGCTTGCTCATGCAGCCCCGCCCCTACCCGGACCTGAGCGAAGTGCAGGGCCAGCTCGCCGCCAAACGCGCGCTGCTGGTGGCGGCCGCGGGGGCTCACAATCTGCTTTTCACCGGCCCGCCTGGCACCGGCAAGACACTGCTCGCCAGCCGCCTGCCCGGCCTGTTGCCGCCACTGGATGAGCGCGAGGCGCTGGAAGTCGCGGCGATTCAGTCCGTGGCAAGCTCCAAGCCGCTGGACTGTTGGCCGCAACGACCCTTTCGCCACCCGCACCACTCGGCTTCCGGGCCGGCACTGGTTGGTGGTGGTTCACGCCCGACGCCGGGCGAAATCACCCTCGCCCATCACGGCGTCCTGTTCCTCGATGAACTCCCCGAGTTCGAGCGCCGCGTGCTGGAGGTGCTTCGCGAGCCTCTGGAATCAGGCGAGATCGTGGTGGCGCGAGCGCGGGACCGGGTGCGCTTTCCGGCACGCTTTCAACTGGTCGCGGCGATGAACCCTTGCCCCTGTGGATATCTTGGCGACCCCACTGGCCGCTGCCGCTGCAGCAGTGAAATGGTCCAGCGCTATCGCAACAAACTCTCCGGCCCGCTGCTCGACCGCATCGACCTGCACCTCACCGTCGCCCGCGAAGCCACCGCCCTTTCACCCTCCATCGACAACGGCCCCGACAGCGCCACCCTCGCCCATCAGGTCGCCATCACCCGCGAGCGCCAGCAGCGCCGACAGGGCTGTGCCAACGCCTTCCTCGACCTGCCCGGCCTGCGTCGGCACTGCGGGTTATCCACAGACGACGAGCGCTGGCTGGAGAACGCATGTGAGCGGCTGACCCTTTCCCTCCGCGCCGCGCATCGCTTGCTCAAGGTGGCGAGGACGTTGGCGGACCTGGAAGAAGCCCAGGACATTCGCCGGGATCATCTGGCGGAGGCGTTGCAGTATCGGCCGGCGGGGCAGGAATAGGACGTGGGCATGGGCAACTTCAGACGAATCGACCTTGATGCGTACAAAGCTCTGTACCATGATTCGCTCTCAGTTCCTCCGCCCGCTCTCCTACGGAAACCACATCATGCAGATCCTTACTTTCAGCGAGGCACGTGCCAATTTGAAACAGACCATGGATGACGTTTGCCGGGATCACGAGCCGGCGGTGATCACCCGCCAACGCGGTGAACCTGTAGTGGTCATGTCCCTTGAGGATTACAACTCAATGGCGGAAACCGTCTACCTGCTGGGCAACGAGAAGAATGCGGCATGGCTGCGCGAGTCCATTGCGCAACATAAAGCGGGAAAGGTCTTCACGCAGGAGATGTCGTTGAATGTCCCAACAGAAGACTAAACAGCGCAACAAACAAGAAGCCCGCCACGGCGTTTCAATCGCCTTCACACCCAATGGCTGGAAGGACTATCAGCATTGGAAGGCCAATGACGAGGCAATCTCCGCTGCGGTAGACCGACTGATTCTGGAGTGCTTGCGCACGCCTTTTTCCGGCGCGGGCAAACCTGAAGCACTCAAGGGCGACCTGAGCGGCTACCACTCTCGCCGGATCACCATCGAGCCCCGCCTGATCTATTTCTATGAAGCGGGTACGCTGACTATCCTGGCCTGCCGCTACCACTACGAGTGACGCCCGCCAGCACCGCATCCACCAGCGCTTTCGCCATCTCTGCCTGCTGGGCGATCCCCAGTGCCATCGCCTTGTCGTTCAAGCTCAGGTATTCGGCGCTGTCGTAGGCGTAGGCCTGAACGCTGTTGAGTATCTGGCTGACATGGACCAGTGCGTCTTCGGCGCAGATGCCTTCGCGGGCGATGAACATCGGATTGCCATGGAAATCGGTCGGGCCGAACGGGACCGGGCAGGTCAACACGCGGGTGAGTTCGAGGGTCGGGGGATCGGGGACGGGCTTTTTCATTGGGCGACTCCTACTGCTGTGGAGCCACCACCGAAGCGCTGCGAAACGAAAGGTGGCAGCTGTACGCGGGTTCGCAGACCGGGCAATAGGAACCGGCGCACCCGAAGGTGCCCCACGCACAGCCGCCGTAGAGGGAAGCCATGACTATTGCTTTGGGCTGCGACACCCGATCACTGAAAATCAGCGACGCTCGGAGCCTAAGCAGCCACCCAGGCGGGCGCAACAGAGCAACAGGGCGCGGAGTATGATTCAGAAGAGCCCTACAGAAAACGGCTACAGGGCATTGTGAAATCTATTGTTTCGAATAACAGTTGAAACCATCAGCGCCCCACCACGCCAGAGAACTCCATGCCCGCACTCCTCCAGGACTACCCTCTTCTGCTCGGCATATTCCTGCTCGGGCTCGATCTGCTGCTGTGGCGGGCGATTCCCATCGAGAAGCGCAACTGGCGCATCGCCGCGCGGGTGGTGGCGTTCCTGCTGTTTACCGGGGTGCTGCTGAGCGCCGGGATCAGCCCGCTGCAGCCGCCGCCCTGGCCCGAGGACGTCGCGCGCAATCTGCTGGCGACGGTGCTGGAAATTGTCTGGTGGCTGTTCGCGGCGCGGACGCTGACGGTGGTGATCGGCCTGTTGCTGATTGCCCGCAGCGGTCACACCGGGCGGCTGTTGCAGGATGTGGTGGGCGCGGTGATTTTCCTGGTGGCGATCGTCGCCGCCGCGGCCTATGTGATGCAGTTGCCGGTCAAGGGCCTGCTGGCGACGTCCGGGGTGATGGCCATCGTCATCGGCCTGGCGCTGCAAAGCACGCTGAGCGATGTGTTCTCCGGCATCGTGCTCAACACCACCCGGCCCTATCAGATTGATGACTGGATCAGCATCGACGGCACCGAAGGCCGGGTGATCGATATCGACTGGCGCGCCACTCGCCTGCTCACCGGCAACGGCAGCATGGCGGTGATCCCCAACTCGGTGGCAGCCAAGGCCAAGCTGCTCAATTTCAGCCGGCCCAACGATGTTCACGGCGTGTCCATTACCGTGGTGGTGCCGGCCAGCGTGCGGCCGCGCAAGGTGCTGGATGCGCTGGAGAAGACCCTGCAAGGCAGCAGCGCGCTGCTGACCACGCCCAAGCCGAAGGCGACGATCAAGGCTTCGACCCTGGAATCGGTGGAATACGAGGCTAGCGGTTTCGTCAGTTCAATGGACCAGAAGAACCCGGTGCGCAACCAGATGTTCGACCTCGCCCACCGTCACCTCGTCGCTGCCGGCGTTATCTGGAATGGCGATAGCGAGGTCCGCCCGTGGAGCCGCCAGCGCAGTCTGCTGGAAGACGTGCGGATCTTCCGTGCCCTGAGCAGCGAGGAAAAAGACAGCCTGAGCCAGCGCATGATCGCCATCGAGTACCCGGTCGATCAGGTGATCCTCGGCCTCGATCAGGCTTCCGAGCATGTGCTGGTGATCGGCACCGGTGTGGTGTCGGCGGCGGTCCACGACGGTGAGCGGCTGCTGGAAGCCGGGCGCATGGGCCCGGGCGAAGTGCTGGGCGTGGAAGGACTGCTGGACGGCGACGCCTCCAGTGCCGAGTTCCGCACGCTGACCAGTTGCTTGCTTTACCGCATCGACAAGGCCGAGGTGCGCGACTGCCTGGAGAAACGCGACGAGGTGAAGGCTGCACTGAGCAAGCTGCAGCGCGTGCGCGAGCAGAACAGCCAGTCGTTGGTTTTGCAGAAACCCGCCGTGATCAAGAAAGGCGGTTTCCTCAACTGGCTCAAGAAGGCCTAAAGCACAACGCGAAGGCACTGCCCCGCGTGATACAGCGAGAACCCGGTTTCATAGAAGCCGGTCCGCAGCGCAGGTACGGCCACGGGTTTCATGGGTGAAAAGGCAATCGGCAGCGTGTCCGGATCATCCTGCAGCAGGAACTGCGCGAACGCCTTGCCGATCACCGTGCCGGTGGTGTTGCCGCGACCGTTGTAGCCGGTCACGGCGACGATGCCCGGTGCCGGTTCGAACAGGCGCATCAGGTGGTCGGGGGTGAAATCGATGCAGCCGGTCCAGTGCATTTCCCACTCGACCTTGCCCAGTTGCGGGAAGTAATGGCTCTGGATGCGGTCGGCCCAACTGCGCACGAACCACGCGGGCTTGTTGTCGACCCGGCCGAGGCTGCCCAGCAGCAGGCGGCCCTGGTCGTCGCGGCGGATGCTGCTCAACACGGTGCGGGTGTCCCAGGAGCCTTGCCCGTGTTTGAGCACGTTATCGGCGGCGGCACCGTGCAGCGGCGCCGAAGCGACCTGGTAGTAATAACCGCGGAAGAAGTGGCGCTGCAGGTCGGTCCAGTCGCCTTCGGTGTAGGCGCCGGTGGAGATCACCACTTTCTCGGCGCTGACGGCGCCTTTGGCGGTTTTCACCTGCCAGCCGCTGCCGTTGCGCACCAGCCCTTGCACCGGGGACTGTGGATAAATCTTGCCGCCAAGGCGCGTGACCGCTTCGGCCAGGCCACGGGTGTAGGCCATGGGGTTGATGGTGCCGGCGCGGCGGTCGAGCAGCGCGGCGGAAATCTTGTCGGTGCCGCAGTAGTCCTCGCAGCGGGCGCCGGTGAGCAGTTCGACGTCGGCGCCGCGGCGGGTCCATTGTTCGTGACGGGCTTGCAGGTCGGCCACGCCGGTGGCGTTGTGGGCCATGTGCAGCGTGCCTTCGTTGCGCGCCTGGCAGTCGATGCCGAGGCGCTCAATCAAGGCGAAGACTTGCGCCGGGGCCTCGCCCAGCAGCTTGTTCAGACGGCTGCCCTGTTGCTGGCCGAGGGTGGTCTCGACGTCGTCGGGACGAATCCAGGTGCCGGCGTTGACTAGCCCGACATTGCGCCCGGAACCGCCGTGGCCAATGACGCTGGCTTCGAGCAGCACCACCGACTTGCCCTGTTCGAGCAAGTGCAGCGCGGCCGAGAGACCGGTGATACCGCCACCGATCACACAGACATCGGCCTTGACCTCAGCCGCCAATGCCGCAGCGGGCGCCGCGGGCGGGGTGACGTATTCCCACAAGCATTGTTGACGCAGTTCGGGCATGGCCTGGCTCCGGCGGTGGTCATGTCATTTTTAGGGCCTTCTCGCGAGTGAGCTCGCGCCTACAGTTGTTGTAGGAGCGAGCTCGCTCGCGAGACGTCAGTCAGTCGAACACAATCCCCTGCGCCAACGGCAGCTCCCGGGAATAGTTCACGGTGTTGGTCTGCCGGCGCATGTAGGCCTTCCAGCTATCCGACCCCGACTCACGACCGCCGCCAGTCTCCTTCTCGCCACCAAACGCCCCGCCAATCTCCGCACCGCTGGTGCCGATGTTGACGTTGGCAATCCCGCAGTCGCTGCCCGCGGCGCTCTGGAAACGCTCGGCCTCGCGCAGGTCGGTGGTGAAGATGCAGGACGAAAGCCCCTGTGGCACTTCGTTGTTCAGGCGCAGCGCTTCGTCGAAGTCATCGTAGGCCAGCACATAGAGAATCGGCGCGAAGGTTTCATGGCGCACCACCTCGGTCTGCCCCGGCATTTCGACAATCGCCGGCGCCACGTAATAGGCATTCGGATACTGCTCGGCCAGTTGACGCTCGCCGCCGAACACCTGGCCGCCTTCATCGCGAGCACGGGCCAGCGCGTCCTGCATGGACTGGAACGAGGCCTTGTCGATCAGCGGGCCAATCAGGTTGCCTTCGCGCGGATCACCGATACGCACTTTGCCGTAGGCGGATTTGACCCGCGCCACCACTTCATCCTTGACCGAGCGGTGCACGATCACCCGGCGCAGGGTGGTGCAACGTTGGCCGGCGGTGCCCACGGCGCTGAACAGCACGGCGCGCACGGCCAGATCAAGGTCGGCGCTGGGGGCGAGGATCATCGCGTTGTTGCCGCCCAGTTCGAGGATGCTGCGACCGAAACGCGCCGCCACTCGCGGCCCGACTTCGCGGCCCATGCGGGTGCTGCCGGTGGCGCTGACCAGCGGCACGCGGGGGTCGTCCACCAACGCCTGGCCGGCGTCGCGGTCACCGATGATCACCTGGCTCAGGCCTTGCGGCGCATCGCCGAACGCGGCCAACGCTTTTTCGAACAGCGCCTGGCACGCCAGGGCGGTCAGCGGGGTTTTCTCGGAGGGTTTCCAGACCACGGCGTTACCGCAGACCAGCGCCAGGGTGGTGTTCCAGGCCCAGACCGCGACCGGGAAGTTGAAGGCGCTGATCACCCCCACCACGCCCAGCGGATGCCAGCTTTCACGCATGTGGTGGCCAGGACGCTCGGAGGCGATGGTCAGGCCGTAGAGCTGGCGCGACAGGCCGACGGCGAAGTCGCAGATGTCGATCATTTCCTGCACTTCGCCCAGGCCTTCCTGGGTGATCTTGCCGGCTTCGACCGACACCAGTTCACCCAGTTGCGCCTTGTACTCGCGCAGGATTTCACCAAACAGGCGCACCAGCTCACCGCGACGCGGCGCCGGCACATTGCGCCAGGCCAGGAAGGCTTGTTGGGCCTGGTCGATCTTTGCGCTGACCGCGGCGGCCGGCTCCAGGTGCACCGAGGCGATCACGCTGCCGTCGATGGGGGTGTGAACCGGATGGTTGCCGTGGGTGTAGGCGCTGGCCGGGACACCCAGGCGGTCAAGCAATCCATCAACCATGTTGTTCTCCTGCAAGGCGGTGAGAGGTTGTAATCGTTGTGGGGATCAGTATTAATCCGATCACTCTGGCGCAACAAACGACCTTTATTCCGCACATCATTCCGCCAGGTAATGATCTTTCGGCCAGGAGTCGCCGCTATGTCCAAACGTCTGGTGCCCTCGATGGCGGCCTTGCAATGCTTCGAAGCCGCTGCCCGGCACCTGAGCTTCACCCGCGCCGCCGAAGAGTTGCACCTGACCCAGAGCGCGGTGAGCAAGCAGGTGGCGCAACTGGAAGAAATGCTCCGCCATCACCTGTTTCTGCGTATCCGCCGGCGCCTGCAACTGACGCCGGCCGGCGCGCTGTACCTGGCGGAGGTGAACAAGATCCTCACCCAGGTGGACATGTCCAGCCGCTACATCCTGTCTTACGGCGAGCAGACCGAAGTGCTCAAGGTCGCCACCCAGCCCAGCTTCGGCGTGCGCTGGCTGATCCCGCACCTGAAGGGCTTCGGCAAGCGCCACCCGAACATCCACCTGGATATTCGCAATGAAATGGAGCCCTTCGCCCTGCTCCAGGCCAAGGCCGATGTGGTGTTCTTCTATGGCCAGGGCACGTGGCCGGGGGCGACCTGCATCGAGCTATTCGGCGAGGATGTGCTGCCGGTCTGCGCGCCGGAGCTGTTGCAGGGCCGCACCCTGAATGACGCCAGCGAGCTGGGCGATCTGGTGCTGCTGCAAAGCACCACCCGCCCGGAAGCCTGGCACGAGTGGTTTCTTGAACAGGGCCTGCACTCGGCCAACAGCTACCACGGCCCGCGCTTCGACACTTTTCATATGTGCCTGAGCGCCGCCCAGGCCGGCTGCGGCGTGGCGCTGGTGCCGAGTTACCTGGCGCAGACCGAGCTGGCCGAGGGCAAACTGGTGGTGGCGTGGCCGCACCGCATGCGCAGCAACGGCGCGCACTTCCTGGCGTTTTCCGAGCATGCCGCCGAGGTGCCGAAGGTGCGCTGCCTGGTGGACTGGATCAATCAGCAGGTGGCGGACGAGAGATCCTGAATTGACGGAATGACTGCTCGACTTTTTTTCGCTTGAAGTCCACCAGCATTCCTCGCTTTCATGTATCAGCGCCCCGATCACTCACCAGGAAGCTTGCGATGCCCGCTCAAGATTTCGTCAGCCCGGACCTCATCCGCGCACGGTTCTCCGCCGCCATGTCGCTCATGTACAAGCAGGAAGTCCCGCTCTACGGCACGCTGCTGAAGCTGGTGAGCGAGGTCAATCGACAGGTGATGGCCAGCCGGCCGGAAGTCGCCGAGGCCCTGCGCTGGACCGGCGAAATCGAGCGCCTCGACCAGGAACGTCACGGTGCCATCCGCGTCGGCACCGCAGAAGAACTGGCCACCATTGGCCGCCTGTTCGCGGTGATGGGCATGCAGCCGGTGGGTTACTACGACCTCAGCTCGGCGGGCGTGCCGGTGCATTCCACGGCGTTTCGCCCGGTGCATGAGCAGTCGCTGCATGTCAGCCCGTTCCGGGTCTTCACCTCGCTGCTGCGTCTGGAACTGATCGACAATCCCGCCCTGCGCGAGCTGGCCCGCTCAATCCTCGCACAGCGGCAGATCTTCACTCCCCGCGCGCTGCAACTGATCGAGCAAAGCGAACGTGATGGCGGCCTGAATGACGAGGATGCCACCGCGTTCGTCAACGAAGCCCTGCACACCTTCCGCTGGCACCACGAAGCCACGGTGACCGCCGAGCAGTACAAGCAACTGCACGACCAGCACCGTTTGATCGCCGATGTGGTGGCGTTCAAAGGCCCGCACATCAATCACCTGACCCCGCGCACCCTGGATATCGATGCGATCCAGTTGGGCATGCCGACGGCGGGTATTCCGCCCAAGGCGGTGGTCGAAGGCCCGCCCACCCGGCGTCACCCGATCCTGCTGCGGCAGACCAGCTTCAAGGCATTGCAGGAGACCATCGCCTTCAGTGACGCCGAGGGCAGCCACACTGCGCGCTTTGGGGAAATCGAACAGCGCGGCGCGGCGCTGACGCCGAAAGGCCGCCAGCTCTACGACCAACTGCTCGACGCCACCCGCGACGCCCTGGGCGGCGCGCCGGCCGAGAGTAACGCCAACCGCTACATGAGCCTGCTGGCCGAGCAGTTCCGCGCCTTCCCCGACGACCTGCGGCAGATGCGCGAGCAGGGCCTGGCGTACTTCCGTTATTTCCCGACGGAAAAGGGACTGGCCGCGCGGGATTCAGCGCAGCGGCCGACCGGCCTGGAGGCGCTGATCGAGGCTGGGCATATCCACTATGAAGCGCTGGTGTACGAGGATTTCCTGCCGGTCAGTGCGGCGGGGATCTTCCAGTCCAACCTTGGGGATGACGGCCAGGCCGAATACGGCAGCAATGCCAACCGCGAAGCGTTCGAGGAAGCGCTGGGGCAGCGGGTGCAGGATGAGTTGGCGTTGTATGCGGAGAGTGAGCGGCGGTCGCTTGCTGCTTGTGCTGAGGCGTTGAAGTTGCCTGTTTCTATCTGAAAAACGGGGGCCGCTTTGCGGCCCTTCGCGAGCAAGCTCGCTCCTACAGGGTTCTGAGCCGGTGTGACCTGTAGGAGCGAGCTTGCTCGCGATCAGGCCCCTCGGTCAACGACCGACCCGAAACCGCCCCACTTCCTCCCGCAACTGCCCCGCCAGCCCCTCCAGCTCGCGCGCCGTCGCCGCAAGGTTGCTCGCCACTTCCCGCTGCTCACTGTTGGCCAACGCAATGCTCTGCAGGTTGCTGCTGAGCAACGTGGCCGTGGCGCTCTGTTCCTGGGTCGCGGTGGTGATGGCGGCGAATTGCTCGCCAGCACTGCGGCTCTGCTCGTCGATCCGCATCAGCGCCTCGGCCACCCGGACATTACGCTCCAGACCTTCCTGCATCAGGCGGTTGCCCTGTTCCATGGTGCTGATGGCGTTGCCAGTCTGCTGTTGCACGCTGTCGATCATCACCGAGATTTCATCGGTGGCCTTGCGGGTGCGCGCTGCCAGGCTACGCACTTCGTCGGCAACCACGGCAAAGCCACGGCCCTGCTCGCCAGCCCGCGCCGCTTCGATGGCGGCATTGAGCGCCAGCAGGTTGGTCTGTTCGGCAATCGAGGTGATCACCCCGACAATGCCACCGATTTCCTGGGAACGGGCACCAAGCACGTCGATCACCTTGGCGGTGTCGCCGAGCGCGCCGGCAATTTGTTGCAAGGACGACGAAGCCTCCTCCATCGATGAACGACCGATACGGGTTTGCTGGGCGTTGTCCTGAGCCATGCGCTCAGTGCTGCCCATGCTGTCGGCGATGTTCATCGAAGTGGCACTGAACTCTTCCACCGCGCCGGCCATGCTGTTGATCTCGCCGGATTGCTGCTCCATGCCATCGCAGGCGCCGGACGACAAATCGGCCAGGGCGTGGGCGCGGTTGCCGACCTGCTGCGCGGCCTCGCGAATCCGCAGGACCATGCTCGCCAGCGCTTCGCCCATCTGGTTGAAGCTCTGCGCGAGCTGGCCGATTTCATCCTCGCTAGTCACCTTCAAACGCACATTCAGATCGCCAGCGCCGAGGGCTTCGGCCTGATGCACCAGATCGCTCAGCGGGCGCAACTTGCGCCGCAGCAACCAGAGCGTGGCGCCCACCGCCAGCAGCATCGACAGCAGGCTGCCGATGGCCAGGCGCATGCCGACGCTCCAGGTCACCGCGCGGATTTCCGCCTCAGGCATGCTCGCCAGCACGGTCCACGGGCCATCGGCAAACGGCGCGGCAACGCTGTACAACTCATCGCTGCCGTCATTCCAGAAACGCCCCTCGCCGGGGTGCGCGAGAACATCATCCAGCGCCTTGGGCTCGGCGGAGGTGGAGCCGGCCGGCGTCACCAGCCAGCGTTTTTGTTCGTCGAGCAGCGCCAGCGAACCGGTCTGGCCGATGCGGAAGCGCTTGAGGTTGGCGAACTGGGCGTTCTGCGCGCCGGTGTAGTCGAAGCCGACAAACAGCACCGCGATCACCCGCCCGCCACTGTCGCGCACCGGGGTGTATTGGGTCATGTACGCGCGCTCGAACAGCAGCGCGCGGCCGACGTAGGCTTGCCCGGCCATAAGGCGGGCGTAGGCCGGGTGCTGGCGGTCCAGCAGGGTACCGATGGCGCGGCTGCCGTCCTGCTTGGTCAGCGAGGTGCTGATGCGCACGAAGTCGTCGCCGCTGCGCACGAACACGGTGGCGGCGCCGGCGGTCAGGTTGCGGAATTCGTCCACTTCGCTGAAGTCGTTGTTCAGCGCCTGACCATCGAGAAACAGGCCCGGCGTCGCTACACCGGCCACCGGAATCGAAGTGCCGGCCTGCACGCTGAGGCCGCTTTTGAAGCGCTGTTCGAACAGGCCGGCGAGGCGCTGGGTGCTTTCGCGCAGGGTGCTGTGGAAGGTGTTGAGCTGGTCGGCCAGCAGCCGCGCTTCACTGGCCAGGTGTTCCTGGCGGGTGATCAGGTTGGCGTGGTCGAGGGAGCGCAGGGCGAACAGGGTGCTGCCGGTAATCACCACGGCCAGCACGGCGGCGAGGGCGATACCGAGCTGCGAGGCAATCCGGGCGCGAGGTCGAGACATGAAAACTCCTGGCAATCCGGCAGGGATCATCGTGATCGCTGCACCGTCGGCATAAAAAGAGCGGGCCTTTCTCCTGAGGCCCTCGCCCTTTAGATTCGGCTTTGCGGTGGATTACTTGAGTGGCCCACCCGGATATTCAGCGCAAACGATCATTCGCTGCCGTTAAGCTCATTTGCCTGCAGCATTTCCACTTCTGGCAACTGCATCGCCCGCGCCTCGCTCTGCAGAAAATCACTCAGCCGGCGCAGGCGCTCGCCGCCGGGGCGGGTGCGCGGCCAGACCAGAAAGTAATCCAGACCGCTGGCCACCGCCGACGGCCACGGCAGGCTGAGCCGGCCCTGGGCGACGTCTTCGGCGACCATCAGCAGATCGCCCATGGACACGCCGTAGCCCCGCGCCGCCGCGATCATGCCCAGTTCCAAGGTGTCGAACACCTGGCCGCCCTTGAGCGAAATCTGTTCGGTCAGGCCCATGCGCGCCAGCCAGGTGCGCCAGTCGCGTTTGTCCGGGGTTGGGTGCAGCAGCTCGCAGGCGGCCAGGCGCTCTGCGGTCCACGGGCCTTCCTTGAGCAATTCGGGCGCGCCCACCGGCACCAGCAGCTCGGAGAACAGCCGGCTGACTTCCCAGTCCGGCGGGAAGTGCCCGTCGCCCAGCAGCACCGCGCAGTCGAATGGCTCCTGGTTGAAGTCGACATGATCGACATCCATCCAGGCGCTGGTCAGTTGCACCTCGTTGCCGGGCTGCAGATGGCGGAAGCGGCTCAGCCGCGCCAGCAGCCAGCGCATGGTCAGGGTCGAGGGCGCCTTCATGCGCAATACGCCGTCTTCGCTGCGCAGGGTGCTGCAGGCCCGCTCCAGCGCGGCGAAGCCTTCGCGCACGCCGGGCAAGAGCAACCGCGCGGCCTCGCTGAGTTGCAGGCTGCGGCCATTGCGCACGAACAGGCGACAGGCGAAGTGTTCTTCAAGCGTGCGGATATGCCGGCTCACCGCGCTCTGGGTGACGTTCAACTCATCCGCCGCGCGGGTGAACGAGCTGTGCCGCGCCGCCGCCTCGAAGGCGCGCAGCGCGTACAGCGGGGGAAGACGTTGGGACATGGGCGAACCTCCTGGCGCGCATCTTCGCATGAGTTTTAATCATGCCAGTGATCGTTTTTATCCTTTTGTGCGCCGCGCTGCAAAGGCTGAAAATTGCTGGCTTCTCTCTTCTTCAGGCAAGGACACCGATCATGCAGGCCGCGTCGACTCATGAACTCAAGGCACTGCTGCGGCTCGCGGGGCCGCTGATTGCCTCGCAGTTGGCGCACATGCTGATGCTGCTCACCGACACCTTCATGATGGCCAGGATCAGCCCCGAGGCGCTGGCCGGCGGCGGGTTGGGCGCGGCGAGTTATTCGTTCGTGTCGATCTTCTGCCTGGGCGTGATTGCTGCGGTGGGCACGCTGGTCGCCATCCGCCATGGCGCCGGCGACACCGACGGCGCCACCCGCCTGACCCAGGCCGGTCTGTGGCTGGGCTGGGTGATGGCGGTGGTGGCGGCGCTGGTGCTGTGGAACCTGTCGCCGGTGCTCCTGCTGCTGGGGCAGACGCCCGGCAACGTCGAAAACGCCAGCCAGTTCCTGTTGTTGCTGCCGTTCGCCTTGCCCGGCTACCTGACGTTCATGGCGCTGCGCGGTTTCACCAGCGCGCTGGGACGGTCATCGCCGGTGATGGTCATCAGCGTGGTGGGGACAGTGCTCAACTTCCTGCTCAACTATGCGTTGATCGAAGGCATGTTCGGCTTGCCCAAGCTCGGCCTGATGGGGATTGGCCTGGTCACCGCGATCGTCGCCAACTGCATGGCGGTGGCGCTGGCGCTGTATATCCGCAAGCACCCGGCCTACGCGCCCTACCCGATCCGCAAACAGCTTTCGCGGCCGTCGCTGCCGGCCCTGCGTGAGCTGTGGCGGCTGGGCCTGCCAATTGGCGGCACCTACACCGTGGAAGTCGGGCTGTTTGCCTTCGCGGCGCTGTGCATGGGCACCATGGGCAGTACTGAACTGGCGGCGCACCAGATTGCGCTGCAGATCGTCTCGACCGCGTTCATGGTGCCGGCGGGGTTGTCCTATGCGGTGACCATGCGCGTCGGCCTGCACTACGGCGCTGATCGCCTGCTGGCGGCGCGGCATGCCGGGCGGATCGGCATCGGTTTTGGTGCGGCGCTGATGCTGGGCTTCTCGGTGTTGTTCTGGCTGGTGCCGGAGCCGCTGGTGAACCTGTTCCTCGACCGCGACAACCCGGCCTTCACCGGTGTGATTCAGCTTGCGGTGAGCCTGTTGATGGTGGCGGCGTGGTTCGAACTGTTCGACGGCATCCAGACCATCGCCATGGGCTCGATCCGCGGCCTCAAGGACGCCAAGACCACCTTCCTGGTGGGCCTGGGCTGCTACTGGCTGATTGGTGCGCCAGCGGCGTGGATCATGGCCTTCCCGCTGGGCATGGGCGCGGTGGGCGTCTGGTGGGGACTGGCGCTGGGGCTGGCGTGCGCGGCGATTAGCCTGACGTGGGCGTTTGAGTGGCGGATGAAGCGGATGATGGGCGGCGCGGGTGTGGGAGTGCCTGTTCGACCTTGATATCGCGGCATGGGTATCTACATCCTCGCAGGTTCACCAGGTGCTAGCCGATAGTTCTTCGGCGCTCTCAAGATCGAGCGCCGCCCGCGCGGCGCATCGCGAGCAAGCTCGCTCCTACATGGGTTGCAACGTGCCATGGCCTGTAAGAGTTGGGTTGCCAGCCCTTGGCGTTTGGCGATGGATCGCGAGGAGGCTGTTGAGGTCGACTCGATACCGCGTCGTACAAACAAGGCGGTCAACCATGGCCTGACAGGCATAGGTACGGTGCAACAAATGTAGGAGCGAGCTTGCTCGCGATGCGCCGCGCGGGCGGCGCTCGATCTTGAGAGCGCTGAAAAGCTGTCGGCTAGCGCCTTTTGGCCTCCGCGTTGATTACAACGCCACCGGCCGCTGCGCCGCGTTCGCCAGCAAAAACTCCACCAGCGGCTCGATCGCCAGCGGCTTGCTGATCAGGTAACCCTGCACCTGGTCGCAGCCGAAACTGCGCAGCAGCTCCAGTTGCTCGGTGGTTTCCACACCTTCGGCCACCACTTCAAGGTGAAGGTTGTGCGCCAGGTTGATCATGGCGTGGACCAGCTTGCGGTTTTCTTCACGTTGTTCCATGCCGGCGACAAAGCTGCGATCGACCTTGAGCAGGGCGATCGGCAGGCTGTTGAGGTGCACGAACGACGAGAAGCCGGTGCCGAAGTCGTCCAGCGAGAAACGCACGCCCAGCCGCCCGAGGGCGTCCATGGTCTGTTTGACCAGGTCGTTGCGGCGCATGACCGCGGTTTCGGTCAGTTCGAATTCCAGCCAGCGCGCATCGACGCCGTGCTGCACGATCAGTCGGCTCAGGGTCGCCAGCAACTGGCTGTCCTGGAACTGGCGGAACGACAGGTTCACCGCCATGTGCAGCGGCGCCAGCCCGCGCTCGCGCAAAACCTGGACATCGCGCAACGCACGGGAGATCACCCAGTAACCCAGCGGCACGATCAGCCCGCTCTGCTCGGCCAGCGGGACGAACTCGCTCGGCGGCAGCAGGCCGCGCTCGGCATGGCGCCAGCGAACCAGGGCTTCGAGGCCGACGATGCGGCCTTCGCTCAGGTCCAGACGCGGCTGGTAGTGCAGCTCCAGCTCGTCGCGACGCAGGGCGCGGCGCAGTTCGCTTTCCAGGTCAGCCATGCTGCGGGCGTTCTGGTTGATGCGTTCGTCGAAGATGTGGAAGGTGCAGCCGTGGGTACTCTTGGCCTGCTGCATGGCGATGTGCGCGTGCCACATCAGCGGGTCGGCACCGGCCAGCGCGCGGGCGTGGGCAACGCCCAGACTGCAGCCGACCAGCAGGCTTTCGCCGTCGATCCAATAGGGTTCGGCGAGGGCTTCGACGATGCGTTCGGCCATCCACTCGGCCCGTTGCGGCTCACGGCGGGTGTCGATCAGCAGGGCGAATTCATCACTGCCGAGACGGGCCAGACGGTCACCGGCTTCCAGTTGGCTCTTGAGCCGGCCCACCACCTGCAGGATCAGGCGGTCGCCGCCCTGGTGGCCGAGGGCGTCGTTGGCATGGCGGAAGTTGTCGAGGTCGAGGTGGCCAAGGGCAACGCCACGGCCTTCGTTCTCGGCCAGGCGTGCCGCCAGCAGGGTCTGGAAGCCCTGGCGGTTGGCGATGCCGGTCAGCGGGTCTTGTTCGGCGAGGCGTTGCAGGGTGTTTTCCAGCACACCGCGCTCGCGCACATGGCGCAGGCAGCGGCGCACGGTGTCGCTGCCCAGTTGTCCACGCACCAGCCAGTCGCTGACGCCGGGCGGCGCGCTGACCGGCTCGTCTTCCAGCAACAGCACCATCGGCAGGTCGCAGCGGCCCGGCGCCGGCTGGCGACCCGGCGTGGCCAGGACGACGGCGTTGCGGTCGCGGGCGAACAGGCTGTCCACCGATTCCCAGCTCGGGGCTGTCAGCAATACCGCGGCGCCCGCCAGCGGCAAAAGCGATTCACCGAGGGCCACGGCCCATTCGGGCTCTTCGGCCAGCAGGAGCAAACGCAACGGTTCGGCAGGCGTAGACAAGCTCTCTCCTTAGTTAGCACGCGGACGCAGTCATTGACGCTGAATGATAGGAAAACGACACCACGCACTAATGTAAATGATTTTCACTTGGAACACGGTATTGCCGTTTCCAGAAAACCGTTCAATCCGGGCACGCATCCTGATGGAAAGTAGCAAAGCCGGCAAATCTGGATATTGTGCTGCGTCACACTGTCAGACGGTCGCGCCATGGCGACGATCCCCTGTTAAACTGCGCGGCTATTTTTCAACCACCCCCGGTTTACGTCATGTCCCGACTCAATCCCCGGCAGCAAGAAGCCGTGAACTACGTCGGCGGCCCGCTTCTGGTACTTGCCGGCGCGGGCTCCGGCAAGACCAGCGTGATCACCCGCAAGATCGCCTACCTGATCCAGCAGTGCGGGATTCGTGCCCAGTACATCGTGGCCATGACCTTCACCAACAAGGCCGCGCGGGAGATGAAGGAGCGGGTCGGCACCCTGCTGCGCAAGGGCGAGGGCCGTGGCCTGACGGTGTCGACCTTCCACAACCTGGGGTTGAACATCATCCGCAAGGAACACCAGCGGCTGGGCTACAAGCCCGGTTTCTCGATCTTCGATGAAACCGACGTGAAAGCCCTGATGACCGACATCATGCAGAAGGAATACTCCGGGGAAGACGGCGTCGACGAGATCAAGAACATGATCGGCGCCTGGAAAAACGACCTGATCCTGCCGCCCGAAGCACTGGAAAAAGCCCGCAATCCCAAGGAGCAGACCGCCGCCATCGTCTACGCCCACTACCAGCGCACGCTGAAGGCGTTCAACGCGGTGGACTTCGACGACCTGATCCTGCTGCCGGTGAAGCTCTTCGAAGAGCACGCCGACATCCTCGAAAAGTGGCAGAACCGGGTGCGTTACCTCTTGGTGGACGAATACCAGGACACCAACGCCAGCCAGTACCTGCTGGTGAAAATGCTGATCGGCACGCGCAACCAGTTCACCGTGGTGGGCGACGACGACCAGTCGATCTACGCCTGGCGCGGCGCGCGGCCGGAAAACCTGATGCTGCTCAAGGACGACTACCCGTCGCTCAAAGTGGTCATGCTGGAGCAGAACTACCGCTCCACCAGCCGCATCCTGCGCTGCGCCAACGTGCTGATCGCCAACAACCCGCACGCGTTCGAGAAACAGCTGTGGAGCGAGATGGGCCACGGTGACGAGATCCGCGTGATCCGCTGCAAGAACGAGGAAGCCGAGGCCGAGCGGGTGGCCATGGAAATCCTCAGCCTGCACCTGCGCACCGACCGCCCGTACAGCGATTTCGCCATCCTCTACCGCGGCAACTACCAGGCCAAGCTGATCGAGCTGAAATTGCAGCACCACCAGGTGCCGTACCGCCTGTCGGGCGGCAACAGCTTCTTTGGCCGCCAGGAAGTGAAGGACCTGATGGCCTACTTCCGCCTGCTGGTGAACCCGGACGACGACAACGCCTACCTGCGGGTGATCAACGTGCCGCGCCGGGAAATCGGCTCGACCACCCTGGAAAAGCTCGGCAACTACGCCACTGAGCGCAAGATTTCGATGTACGCCGCCAGCGAAGAACTGGGCCTGCGCGAGCATCTCGATACCCGCTTCACCGACCGCCTGCACCGCTTCAAGACCTGGATGGACAAGGTCCGCGAGCAGGTGGCGCTGGAAGACCCGATCGCCGCGCTGCGCAGCATGGTGATGGACATCGATTACGAAAACTGGATTCGCACCAACAGTTCCAGCGACAAGGCCGCGGACTTCCGCATGGGCAACGTCTGGTTCCTGATCGACGCGCTGAAAAGCACGCTGGAGAAGGACGAAGAAGGCGACATGACCATCGAGGACGCCATCGGCAAGCTGGTGCTGCGCGACATGCTGGAGCGCCAGCAGGAAGAAGAGGACGGCGCCGAGGGCGTGCAGATGATGACGTTGCACGCGTCCAAGGGCCTGGAATTCCCCTACGTGTTCATCATGGGCATGGAGGAGGAGATTCTTCCGCACCGCTCCAGCATCGAAGCCGACACCATCGAGGAAGAACGCCGCCTGGCGTATGTCGGTATTACCCGGGCTCGCCAGACCCTGGCCTTCACCTTCGCCGCCAAGCGCAAGCAGTACGGCGAGATCATTGATTGTTCGCCGAGCCGCTTCCTGGATGAGCTGCCGGCCGACGATCTGGCCTGGGAAGGCCTGGACGACGCACCCACCGAGGTCAAGGCAGCGCGAGGCAATACGGCATTGGCCGATATCCGTGCCATGCTCAAACGGTAGATAATCACCCCTTTAATCGCCCTGGCTCATTGCCGGGGCCTTTTGCTTACATCCGAGGAAACACCAGTGGAAGCACTGCACCAGAAGATTCGCGAAGAAGGCATCGTGCTTTCCGACCAGGTACTGAAAGTCGATGCGTTTCTCAACCATCAGATCGACCCTGCGCTGATGCAACTGATCGGTGACGAGTTCGCCCGCCTGTTCGCCGACTCCGGCGTGACCAAGATCGTCACCATCGAAGCCTCGGGCATCGCCCCGGCGGTGATGACCGGCCTGAAGCTCGGCGTGCCGGTGCTGTTCGCGCGCAAGCATCAGTCCCTGACCCTGACTGAAAACCTGCTGACCGCCTCGGTGTATTCCTTCACCAAGCAGACCGAGAACACCGTGGCCATCTCGCCGCGTCACCTCAACAGCAGCGACCGCGTACTGGTCATCGACGATTTCCTGGCCAACGGCAAGGCGTCCCAGGCGCTGATCTCGATCATCAAGCAGGCGGGCGCGACCGTTGCCGGCCTGGGTATCGTCATCGAGAAGTCGTTCCAGGGCGGCCGTGCCGAGCTGGACAGCCAGGGTTACCGCGTTGAGTCGCTGGCCCGGGTCAAATCGCTGGAAGGCGGCCAGGTCACCTTCCTCTGACCGAGCCCCTCGGCCCGGATGTAAAAAGCCCGCCGCCACAGTGATGTGGCGGCGGGCTTTTTCATGGCTGGGGCGTTAAACCTTGATCACCGCTCCCGAAGAGCCTCCGCCCGCGCCCGGATAATCGGCTTGAGCAGGTAGCTCAGCACACTCTTCTTGCCCGTGATGATATCCACCGAAGCCACCATGCCTGGGATGATCAGCAGCGGCTTCTCATCCGTGCCCAGGTGGCTGCGATCGGTACGCAGCTTGATCAGGTAGAAGGTGTTGCCCTCTTCATCGGTGATGGTGTCGGCGCCGATCTGCTCCAGCTTGGCCTTCAGGCCGCCATAGATCGTGAAGTCATACGCCGTGAACTTGACCATGGCTTCCTGGCCCGGGTGCAGGAAGGCGATGTCCTGCGGACGGATCCGCGCTTCCACCAGCAAGGTGTCGTCCAGCGGCACGATTTCCACCAGGTCGCTGCCCGGCTGGATCACGCCACCGATGGTGTTGACCAGCACCTGCTTGACGATGCCCCGCACCGGCGAGGTGACCAGCGTACGGCTGACCCGGTCTTCCAGCGCCTTGCCAGTGGCCTGGGTCTTGTTCAGGTCGGTGCGCGCCTCGTTGAGCTGGGTCAGCGCGTCACTGCGGAACTTGCCGCGGGTTTCGTCGATCTTGCGCTCGACTTCCTTGATCGCCGACTCGGCCCGCGGGATCGCCAGGGACGTTGCATCAAGCTGGCCACGGTTTTCCACCTCGGCGCGCTTGAGCCGCAGCACTTCCACCGGGGACACCGCGCCCTGCGCCACCAGCGGCTCGGACATGCCGATCTCCTGGCGCAGCAGTTGCAGGCTGTTGCGGTACTGCGACTGCTTGGAGGAAAACTCGCGAAGCTCTTGCTGACGCTGCACCAGTTGCTCCTGCAGACCGCCGACTTCGTCCTGCAATTGCTGACGTCGGCTCTGATACAGGGACTCTTCGCTGGACGCCTGGCTCGGCGCGGCCTTGCGCAGCTCGGCATCGATGTTCAACGGCCGGTCCTCGGCCTCGGCGCTCAGGCGCTCGACCCGCAGCGACAGACCCACGCGGTCGGCCTCGGTCTCGCCAACGTTGGAGACGAAGCGGGTGTCGTCCAGGCGCAGCAACGGCGCACCGGCCTCGACCACCTGGCCTTCGTGAATGTAAATCTGCGCGACGATGCCGCCTTCCAGGTTCTGGATCTTTTGCAGTTTCGAGGACGGGATGGCCTTGCCGTCGCCGCGGGTCACTTCGTCCAGCACGGCGAAGTTGGCCCACAGCACGAGGAACAGGAAGAAGCAGATGATGCCCCAGATGGTCAGCCGGACGATGCGCGGCGCATCCTCCACCAATGCCTTGTTGACCTCTGGCAGCGGCTCGCCGCCGAACGATTGCGACCCCTTGAAATAGCCGCGCAAGACATCCTTGAAGCGCCCAACTCCTGACTTAAGCAACACTGATCTGCCCCTTCTTGAGCGCATCCATGACGGCCGCTTTCGGGCCATCGGCAACGATCTGGCCGCGGTCGATGACGATCAACCGGTCTACCAGTGACAGCAACGAGGCGCGGTGTGTCACCAGCACCACCGTCTTGTGTTCGATAACGGCTTGCAGGCGCTGTTTGAGGCGCTCTTCACCGGTGTTGTCCATAGCCGCGGTGGGCTCGTCGAGCAGCAGGACCTGCGGGTTGAGCAGCAGCGCCCGGGCCAGGGCAACGTTCTGCCGCTGACCACCGGAGAGATTCTGGCCGCGCTCGCCGACCTGCAGTTCATAGCCTTGCGGGTGAAGCCGGGCGAACTCGTGCACGCCGGCCAGTTCGGCGGCCTGCAGGACCATCTCGTCTTCGACGTAACGGGCGCCGCTGACCAGGTTGTCACGCAGGGTGCCGGCCAGCAGTTGAATGTCCTGCGGTACATAGCCGAGGTTGTGGCGCAGTTCGCTGACGTCGATCTGGCGAATGTCCACGCCGTCTACCAGCAGCGAGCCGGCGTCGGCCTCGTACAGGCCCACCACCAGCTTGGCCAGCGAGCTTTTGCCCGAGCCACTGCGGCCGATGATGCCGACCTTCTCGCCGGGACGGATGGCCATGCTGATGTTCTTCAGCGCGGGGTTCTGCTGGTTCGGGTAGGTGAAGTCGACACCGCGGAATTCCAGGGCGCCTTGCAGGACCTGACGGCTCAGCGGGCGCTCTTCGAAATTGCGCTCCTGCGGCAGCTCCATCATCTGGTCGGTGGACACCATGGTCACCTTGGCCTGCTGGTAGCGGGTCAGCAGACCGGCCAGTTGGCCCAGCGGACCAAGAGCGCGGCCGCTGAGCATGTAGCAGGCGATCAGGCCGCCCATGCTGAGGTTGCCGGCCATGATCTGGTAGACACCGAAGCAGATCAGCGCGACACCGGCCAGTTGCTGGATCAGCAAGGTGATGTTCATGGCCAGGCCCGACAGCACTTTCACCCGCAGTTCGAGGCGGCTGAGCGTACCGATGGTCTGCTCCCACATGTACTGGCGTTCGCTTTCGGCGTTGTTGACCTTGACCGCGTCCAGCCCGGCGAGGGTTTCGATCAGGCTCGACTGGCGCTCGGAGGCCAGGGCCATGGTTCGCTCCAACGTCGCCGTCAGCGGCCGCTGCAGGGCATAGCCGATGCCGAGGGCCAACGGGAAGGCAACGATCGGCACCCACACCAGATGGCCGCCGATGATGCCGATCACCATCAGGATCAGCAGGGTGAACGGCAGGTCGATCAGGCTGGCGAGGGTCAATGACGCGAGGAAGTCGCGCAGGCCCTGAAACTCATGGATGTTCTGCGCAAAGCTGCCGACCCGCGCCGGGCGGTATTTCATCGACATGCCGACGATGCGTTCGAACAGCGTGGCGGAAATGATCAGGTCGGTCTTTTTCCCGGCGAGATCGAGGCAAAGGCTGCGCAAGCCCTTGAGGATGAGGTCGAAGACGTAGGCGCCGGCGATGCCGATCGTCAGCACCCACAGGGTCGAGGTGGCCTGGTTGGGGACCACGCGATCGTAGACGTTCATCACGAACAGCGGCGCGGCCATGGCGATGATGTTGATGATCAGGCTGGCGGCGATGGCGTCGGCGTAGAGCCAGCGCGAGCGCTTGAGGGTGTCGCGGAACCAGGAACGGGCCCGGGGGATCAGGTTGCCGTGGTTCACATCGAACTTGTGCTGCGGCTGAGCGAAGAACACCCGGCCTGCGTAGTCCGCTTCCAGTGCCTCGCGGCTGACATGCACCTCGCCGCCGTCGCTCTCGCTGAGCAGCAAGCGCGCGGTGTTTTCATTCTCCCAGCCGAGCAGGACGGTGCTGCGCCCATCTTTGAGCAGCAGCATGGTCGGCATGGCGATGCTCGGGATGTGCTCCAGCTTGCGCTGCAACAGGCGCCCTTGCAGCCCGGCCCGGGCCGCCGCTCGCGAGAGCAGCTCGGGACTCAGGCGCTGCGCTGGCAGCGGCAGGCCCGTGGTGAGCATGGCGCGGCTGGCGGGTTTCTGGTGCAACACGCAGAGCGACAGCAGGCTGTCCAGCAGCGGATCGTCGTGCAGGCTTCGCGGGTCATGGGTGAGGTTTCTGCTGACAGATGAATCCACGCGGACTTCCTTGCTGGCTAGGGGGGGCCGTTAATCAGTTGAGCCCGGGCAAGTTTACTCTGGGCTTGATGTCGTTCTGTACGACGGTTGCCATCGGTGCCACGACGCCCTGGCTCCGGAGTAACTGACCAATGGTCGCTTTGATCCGGTACTGAGTAAACAGTTGAACGGTTTTGACTTCCGCCAGACGGCGCTGGGCACTGAACAATTCGTTCTCGCTGTCGAGCAGGTCGAGCAGTGTGCGCTCACCGAGGCCAAACTGGCTCTGGTAGGCGGTCCGCACGTTGCTGCTGTGCTGAACATATTGCTGAGCGATCGGCACCTGCGCATCGGCGTTCTGCTTAGCATTCCACGCCAAGCCTAACTCCTCATTGAGCTGACGCAAGGCATTGTTGCGAATATCCAGCGCCTGGCTCGCCATGTAGGACTTGGATTCCAGGTCCGCCTTGTCGCTACCGCCGTCGTACAGGTTGAAGCTCATCCGCACCATGGCCTGCCACTCGTTGTTGTGCCCGCTCACGCCGTCGACGTTGTTGTTCGCGCTGCGGCCCAGTTCGGCGTCGAAGCGCGGGTAGAACCGTGATTTGGCAGTTTCGTATTGCTTGTCGGCGGCGGCGATGTCCGATTCCGCCGAGCGCAGGGCCGGGTTGCTTTCGACCATTTGATGGCGGGCTTCATCGAGGGTCGCGGGCAGCAGGTCGATGAACGGCGGGGGCGGGCTCAGTTCATCGGGCAGTTGACCAACGACACTCAGGTAATTGGTTTGTGCGTCGGCCAGGTTGGTTTGTTCCGTCAGCAGGTTATTTTTTGCCGAGGCCAGGCGCGCTTCGGCCTGGTCCATGTCGGCCTGGCGTCCTACACCGCGAGAGGTGCGCAGGCGGATCTGGTCGTAAATGCGTTCGTGGCTGCGCAGGTTGTCCTCGGACAGACGCACCATGTCGCGGCGCATCAGCACATCGAGGTAGACCCGGGACACGGCCAGGCCGGTGCGCTCGGAGGAATCCAGCAGCGCATAGGCGCGGGAGTTGGCGGTGGCCTGCTGGCGACCCACTTCATTGGAGGTGGCGAAGCCGTCGAACCCCATCTGCCGCAGACGGACGCTGGACTCGCCGCGATTCAGGGTTTCCCAGTGGTCGCTCCCGCCAGCGGCACGGGTGGTGGTGCTGTCGGTGCTTTCGCGGCCGTAGCCGGCCAGCACATCGACCTTGGGCAGGTAGCCGCCCTGGGCGACGCGAACCTGTTTGTCGGCCGCGAGTCTACCGTTCACTCCAGCCTGGATTTCCGGGTGCGTTTCGAGGGCTTGTTGCATGGCTTGGGGCAGGGTCTGTGCGGAACAAAAATTGGCGCCAAAAAACAGTGCTGCGGCAGTCAGGACGGGCAAACGCATTTCGTATTTTCCCCAGGGACCTTTTTGTCCCAAATCAGCGCAAAACATGGCATCTCGCCAGAAAATGGCTATAAAAAGAAACCGCGTGTCGGAAATTTCCTAATGAGAACCACATCACAGATCAACAGGGCTTCACCGGTTGAAATATCAATGTGACATTAGTAGGCCGATTGTTTAGGATGGCGACCACCGGGTCAATAGTTTGACTCAAAAGAATTAAAAAGAACTCGGCGCCATAAGTTTGACAGTAAGTCAGAACGTCTTGCGAAACATTCCAAGCAGATAGCGGCAACAACAGCCCAATGCGTATGGAAGCCACATTAGAACGGTTAGTTCGGAGAGTGTCATGAGCAGTGTTGTCGCCATCGTCCAACGTGTTATTGGCCAGGTAATGGCTGTATCCCCTGAAGGTGTTCAACGTGTACTGGTAGAAGGCGACCGCCTGTTTGCCGGCGACCAGGTTTTGACGGGCCTCTCCGGCGCTATCACCCTGGAGTTGACCGACGGGCGCACCATCGACCTGGGTCGTGATACGCAGTGGAGCGCAGACTCTCCGGACAGCACCACCAACATCGAGGAGATCGCCGCTCAGGCCGCGCCTTCGGTCGAGGAGCTGCAGCAGGCCATCGCCGCCGGTGCTGACCCGACGCAAGACCTTGAAGCGACTGCGGCCGGTCCGCAGTCCCAAGGCGGTGGTGCTGCGGGTGGTGGTCACAGTGTGGTGATGCTGGATGCGACTGCCGGTTCGGTGGCGCCGGTTATTGGTTATGAAACCGAAGGCCTGAACTTTGCCGCCACGCTGAATGAAGACTTCACGGGCGCGCCTGATACCACCACCCAGGCCCTCGACGCCACCGCCACCACCCAGGAAAGCAGCCTGACGCTGAGCGCCACGCCAAGCGTGTCCGAGGCCGGCGGCGCGATCGTCTACACCGCGACCCTGACCCAGGCGCCGACCTCCGATCTGCGCGTGACCCTGTCCAACGGCCAGGTCATCGTCATTTCCGCTGGCCAGCTGACCGGCAATGTCACCGTGGTGATTCCGTCCAGCGACAACGTCTACCTGGATGACCGCCAGATCTCCACCACCATCACCGGCACCACCGGTGGCGACGGTCTGACCCTCACCCCGAACACCACCCCGGCGGTCACCCAGATCGTCGACACTCTCGACACCACCACGCTCAATCTGACCGCGGGCGGCAGCGTCACCGAAGGCGGCGTGATCACCTACACCGCCAGCCTGACCAACCCGGCGCAAACGCCGGTGACCGTGACCCTGTCCAACGGCGCAGTGATCACCATCGCGGCCGGCGAAGTGACCGGCACCGTACAAGTGCCGACCCCAG
This sequence comes from Pseudomonas sp. Marseille-P9899, assembly GCF_903166565.1. Classification (NCBI taxonomy): domain Bacteria; kingdom Pseudomonadati; phylum Pseudomonadota; class Gammaproteobacteria; order Pseudomonadales; family Pseudomonadaceae; genus Pseudomonas; species Pseudomonas sp. Marseille-P9899. The sequence continues at coordinate 139,590 of NZ_CAESCG010000004.1, read as the reverse complement.
CCAATGACGTGTACGCCAACGGCAGCACCGTCAGCGTGACCATCACCGGCGCGTCGGGGGGCAACTTCGAGAACCTGGAGCCGAGCACGACGCCTGCCGTCACCACCATCACCGACTCCATCGACACCACTACCGTCAATCTGGGCGCCAGCGCCAGCGTTGCCGAAAACGGCGTGATCACCTACACCGCCAGCGTCACCGCGCCGGTGACCGGCTCGCCTGTGGTCATCACCCTGTCCAACGGCCAGACCATCACCATTCCGGTCGGCAGCAGCAGCGGCAGCGTGGAGTTCACCGCGCCGAACGACGTCTACAACGGCGCCACGCCGATCAGCACTACCATCACCGGCGTGACCGGCGGTAACTACGAAAGCCTGGTGCCGAGCACCACCCCGGCCGTCACCACCGTCACCGACAGCGTGGACACCACCACCGTCACCCTCGGCGCCAACCCGAGCGTTGCCGAAAATGGCGTGATCACCTACACCGCCAGCGTCACCTCTCCAGTGACCGGCGCTCCGGTGATCGTCACCCTGTCCACCGGCCAGACCATCACCATCCCGGTCGGCAGCACCAGCGGCAGCGTGCAATTCACCGCACCGAACGACGTCTATAACGGCGCCGCGCCGATCAGCACCACCATCACCGGCGTGACCGGTGGCAACTTCGAAAGCCTGGTGCCGAACCCGGCGCCAGCGGTCACCACCGTTACCGACTCGACCGACACCACCACCGTCAGTCTGGGCGCGAGCCCGAGCGTGGCGGAAAACGGCGTGGTCACCTACACCGCCAGCGTCACCTCGCCGGTGACCGGCGCACCCGTGGTCGTGACCCTGTCCAACGGCCAGACCATCACCATTCCGGTTGGCAGCAGCAGCGGCAGCGTTGAATTCACCGCACCGAACGACGTCTACAACGGCGCTACGCCGATCAGCACCACCATCACCGGCGTAACTGGCGGCAACTTCGAAAGCCTGGTACCGAATCCAGCGCCGGCCGTGACCACCGTCAGCGACAGCGTGGACACCACCACTGTCACCCTCGGCGCCAACTCGAGCGTTGCCGAAAATGGCGTGATCACCTACACCGCCAGCGTCACCTCGCCGGTGACCGGCGCACCCGTGATCGTCACCCTGTCCACCGGTCAGACCATCACCATCCCGGTCGGCAGCACCAGCGGCACCGTGCAGTTCACCGCACCAAACGACGTCTATAACGGCGCCGCGCCGATCAGCACCACCATCACCGGCGTGACCGGTGGCAACTTCGAAAACCTGGTGCCGAACCCGGCGCCGGCCGTAACCACCGTTACCGACTCGACCGACACCACCACCGTCAGCCTGGGCGCCAGCCCGAGCGTGGCCGAAAACGGCGTGATCACCTACACCGCCAGCGTCACCTCGCCGGTGACCGGCGCCCCGGTGGTTGTGACCCTGTCCAACGGACTGTCGATCACCATCCCGGTCGGCAGCAGCAGCGGCACCGCACAGTTCACTGCGCCAAATGACGTCTACAAGGGCGAGACGCCGATCAGCACCACCATCACCGGTGTGAGCGGCGGCGACTTCGAAAGCCTGGTACCAAATACTGCCCCGGCGGTGACCACCGTCACCGAAAGCACCGACACCACCGGCCTGAGCATCAGCGCCACCGGTACCGTCGCCGAAGGCGGCCAGATCATCTACACCGCCACCCTGACCAACCCGGCCGGCACCGCGACCACCGTCACCCTGTCCAACGGCGCGATCATCGTCATCGCCGCCGGCCAGACCACCAACAGCGTGGCGGTCGCCGCCCCGGCGGACGACGTTTACAAAAGCGCGGGGAACATCAGCGTCACTGTCGACAAAGTCGATGGCGGCAACTTCGAGAACCTGGCGGTCAGTGGTACGCCTGCCGTCACCAGCGTGACCGACACGTTCGACACCAGCACCGTCGTCCTCACCGCCACCCCGAGCGTGACCGAAGGCGGCGTGGTGACCTACACCGCGTCCGTGACTGCGCCGGTTACCGGCACCCCGGTCACCGTCACCCTCGCCAATGGCCAGACCATCGTGATCCCGGTCGGCCAGAGTTCGGCCTCGGTTGACTTCACCGCACCGAACAACGTCACCGTCACCAACCCGGCGCTGACCAACAGCATCACCGGTGTCAGCGGTGGCAACTACGAAAATCTCGTTGCAGGCACCGGCACGACCACCACCACGGTCACCGATGATCCGGCTCGCCTCGACACCACTGGCCTGACCTTGTCCGCGACTGGCTCTGTTCAGGAAGGCGGCAGCATCGTTTACACCGCCACGCTGACCAATCCGGCTGGCACCGAGATGAAGATCACCTTGAGCAACGGTGAGGTCATCACCATTGCCAAGGATGCGACTGAAGGCAGCGTGACCTTCGCGGCGCCGAAAGACACGGTGTACGTAGATGGCGGAAACGTCAGCGTGACCGTGACCGGCACCACTGGTGGTGACTTCGAGCACCTGGAAGTCAGCCCGGCTGCAGCGGTTACTGCTGTTACGGATTCGATTGATACGTCGACCGTTACTCTGACGGCTACTGCCAGTGCTGTTGAAGGTGGTGTGGTTACTTACACCGCTTCGGTTACTGCGCCAGTGACTGGCGCTCCGTTGGTGATCACTCTGGCCAACGGTCAGTCGATCACTATTCCGGTCAATGCTTCGAGTGGTTCGGTGGACTTCATTGCGCCGAACAACGTGTTGAATACCAATACGCCGCTGACCAATAGCATCACTGGTGTGACGGGTGGCAACTATGAGCACCTGGAAACTGCGGGTACTCCGACTACCGTCGTGACCGATGATCCGGCTCGTCTGGACACCACCGGACTGACGTTGTCCGCGACTGGCTCTGTTCAGGAAGGCGGCAGTATCGTTTACACCGCCAAGCTGACTAACCCGGCTGGCACCGAAATGAAGATCACCTTGAGCAACGGTGAAACCATCACCATTGCCAAGGATGCGACCGAAGGTTCTGTCACCTTCGCCGCACCAAAAGACACTGTGTACGTGGATGCTGGCAGCGTCAGCGTGACCATCACTGGCACCACTGGCGGTGACTTCGAACACCTGGAAGTCAGCCCAACCGCAGCGGTTACTGCTGTTACGGATTCGATTGATACGTCGACCGTAACCCTGACGGCGACTGCCAGTGCTGTTGAAGGCGGTGTGGTTACTTACACCGCGAGCGTCACTGCTCCGGTAACCGGTGCCCCGCTGGTCATTACCCTGGCTAACGGCCAAAGCATCACGATTCCGGTTAACGCTTCGAGCGGCTCGGTGGACTTCATTGCCCCGAACAACGTCTTGAACACCAACACGCCACTGACCAACAGCATCACCGGCGTGACTGGCGGTAACTACGAGCATCTGGAAACCGCAGGTACTCCGACTACCGTCGTCACCGATGACCCAGCTCGCCTCGACACCACCGGTCTGACCCTGTCCGCAACTGGCTCCGTCCAGGAAGGCGGCAACATCGTCTACACCGCCAAGCTGACTAACCCAGCTGGCACCGAAATGAAGATCACCCTGAGCAACGGTGAGACCATCACCATTGCCAAGGATGCGACTGAAGGCTCCGTCACGTTCGCAGCGCCAAAAGACACCGTGTACGTGGATGCCGGCAGTGTCAGCGTGACCATCACCGGCACCACTGGCGGCGATTTCGAGCACCTCGAGGTCAGCCCAACCGCAGCGGTTACTGCTGTAACGGATTCGATTGATACCTCGACCGTCACACTGACTGCGACTGCCAGCGCTGTTGAAGGCGGCGTCGTTACTTACACCGCTTCGGTCACCGCCCCGGTCACCGGCGCACCACTGGTCATCACCTTGGCCAACGGCCAATCGATCACCATCCCGGTTAATGCGAGCAGCGGCTCGATCGATTTCATCGCCCCGAACAACGTGTTGAACACCAACACCCCGCTGACCAACAGCATCACCGGTGTCACTGGCGGCAACTACGAGCACCTGGAAACCGCCGGCACGCCAACCACCGTCGTCACCGATGACCCAGCTCGTTTGGACACCACTGGCCTGACCTTGTCCGCCACGGGCTCGGTCCAGGAAGGCGGCAACATCGTTTACACCGCCAAGCTGACCAACCCAGCCGGCACCGAGATGAAAATCACCTTGAGCAACGGTGAAACCATCACCATCGCCAAGGACGCCACCGAAGGTTCCGTCACCTTCGCAGCGCCGAAAGACACCGTGTACGTGGATGCGGGTAGCGTCAGTGTGACCATCACTGGCACCACCGGCGGTGATTTCGAGCACCTCGAAGTCAGCCCAACCGCTGCGGTTACTGCGGTAACGGATTCGATTGATACCTCGACCGTCACGCTGACTGCCACCGCTAGCGCGGTCGAAGGTGGCGTCGTGACCTACACCGCTTCGGTCACTGCTCCAGTGACTGGCGCACCACTGGTCATCACTCTGGCCAACGGCCAGTCGATAACCATCCCGGTTAACGCGAGCAGCGGTTCGGTCGACTTCATCGCCCCGAACAACGTGTTGAACACCAACACGCCACTGACCAACAGCATCACCGGTGTGACTGGCGGTAACTACGAGCATTTGGAAACCGCCGGTACTCCAACCACCGTCGTCACCGATGATCCGGCCCGTCTGGACACTACCGGCCTGACGCTCAGCGCCACCGGTTCCGTCCAGGAAGGCGGCAACATCGTCTACACCGCCAAGCTGACCAATCCAGCTGGCACCGAGATGAAGATCACCTTGAGCAACGGTGAAACCATCACCATTGCCAAGGATGCCACCGAAGGCTCCGTCACCTTCGCCGCGCCGAAAGACACTGTTTACGTCGACGCCGGTAGCGTCAGCGTGACCATCACCGGCACCACTGGCGGCGACTTCGAGCACCTCGAAGTCAGCCCAACCGCAGCGGTTACTGCTGTAACGGATTCGATTGATACCTCGACCGTCACACTGACTGCGACTGCCAGCGCTGTTGAAGGCGGCGTCGTTACTTACACCGCTTCGGTCACCGCCCCGGTCACCGGCGCACCACTGGTCATCACCTTGGCCAACGGCCAATCGATCACCATCCCGGTCAATGCGAGCAGCGGTTCGGTCGATTTCATCGCTCCGAACAACGTGCTCAACACCAACACCCCGCTGACCAACAGCATCACTGGCGTGACTGGCGGTAACTACGAGCATCTGGAAACCGCAGGTACTCCGACTACCGTCGTCACCGATGACCCAGCTCGCCTCGACACTACCGGCCTGACGCTCAGCGCCACCGGTTCTGTCCAAGAAGGCGGCAACATCGTCTACACCGCCAAGCTGACTAACCCAGCCGGCACTGAAATGAAGATCACCCTGAGCAACGGTGAGACCATCACCATTGCCAAGGACGCCACCGAAGGCAGCGTCACGTTCGCAGCGCCGAAAGACACCGTTTACGTGGATGCCGGTAGCGTCAGCGTGACCATCACTGGCACCACCGGTGGTGACTTCGAACACCTGGAAGTCAGCCCGACTGCCGCCGTGACTGCTGTCACCGACAGCATCGACACGTCGACTGTCACGTTGACTGCGACTGCCAGTGCCGTTGAAGGCGGCGTCGTCACCTACACCGCTTCGGTTACCGCACCAGTGACTGGCGCTCCGTTGGTGATCACTTTGGCCAACGGCCAGTCGATCACCATCCCGGTTAACGCGAGCAGCGGTTCGGTCGATTTCATCGCTCCGAACAACGTGTTGAATACCAACACGCCGCTCACCAACAGCATCACCGGCGTCACCGGTGGCAACTACGAGCACCTGGAAACCGCCGGCACTCCGACCACCCTCGTCACCGATGACCCAGCTCGTCTGGACACCACCGGCCTGACCCTGTCCGCGACCGGCTCTGTCCAGGAAGGCGGCAGCATCGTTTACACCGCCAAGCTGACCAACCCAGCTGGCACTGAGATGAAGATCACCCTGAGCAATGGTGAAACCATCACCATTGCCAAGGACGCCACCGAAGGCTCCGTCACCTTCGCCGCGCCGAAAGACACCGTTTATGTGGATGCCGGCAGCGTCAGCGTGACCATCACCGGAACCACCGGTGGCGACTTCGAACACTTGGAAGTCAGCCCAACCGCAGCAGTAACTGCAGTAACCGACAGCATCGACACTTCGACTGTCACTCTGACGGCTACTGCCAGTGCGGTTGAAGGCGGCGTAGTGACCTACACCGCTTCGGTCACTGCCCCGGTAACCGGTGCCCCGCTGGTCATTACTCTGGCTAACGGTCAGTCGATCACCATCCCGGTCAACGCTTCGAGCGGCTCGATCGACTTCATCGCACCGAACAACGTGCTCAACACCAACACGCCGCTGACCAACAGCATTACTGGCGTAACTGGTGGCAACTACGAGCACCTGGAAACCGCAGGTACTCCGACCACCGCCGTCACCGATGATCCGGCCCGCCTGGACACCACTGGCCTGACCCTGTCCGCGACTGGCTCGGTTCAGGAAGGCGGCAGCATCGTTTACACCGCCAAGCTGACCAACCCAGCCGGCACCGAGATGAAGATCACCTTGAGCAATGGTGAAACCATCACCATTGCCAAGGACGCCACCGAAGGCTCTGTCACCTTCGCCGCGCCGAAAGACACCGTGTACGTCGACGCCGGTAGCGTCAGCGTGACGATCACCGGCACCACCGGTGGTGACTTCGAACACCTGGAAGTCAGCCCGACTGCCGCGGTTACCGCTGTCACCGACAGCATCGACACCAGCACCGTGACCCTCACCGCCACGGCTAGCGCTGTTGAAGGCGGCGTAGTGACTTACACCGCGAGCGTCACTGCTCCGGTAACCGGCGCACCATTGGTCATCACCCTGGCCAACGGCCAGTCGATCACCATTCCGGTCAATGCGAGCAGCGGTTCGATCGATTTCATCGCACCGAACAACGTGCTCAACACCAACACCCCGCTGACCAACAGCATCACCGGCGTCACCGGCGGCAACTACGAGCACCTGGAAACCGCCGGCACTCCGACCACCGTCGTCACCGATGATCCGGCCCGTCTGGACACTACCGGCCTGACGCTCAGCGCCACCGGTTCCGTTCAGGAAGGCGGCAACATCGTCTACACCGCCAAGCTGACCAATCCAGCTGGCACCGAGATGAAGATCACCTTGAGCAACGGTGAAACCATCACCATTGCCAAGGATGCCACCGAAGGCTCCGTGACCTTCGCCGCACCAAAAGACACCGTGTATGTCGACGCCGGCAGCGTCAGCGTGACCATCACCGGCACCACTGGTGGCGACTTCGAACATCTGGAAGTCAGCCCGACTGCCGCCGTGACTGCGGTGACCGATAGCATCGACACCAGCACTGTGACCCTCACCGCTACTGCTAGCGCAGTCGAGGGTGGTGTAGTGACTTACACCGCGAGCGTCACTGCTCCGGTCACCGGCACACCACTGGTCATTACTCTGGCCAACGGTCAGTCGATTACCATCCCGGTTAATGCAAGCAGCGGCTCGGTGGACTTCATCGCACCGAACAACGTGCTCAACACCAACACCCCGCTGACCAACAGCATCACCGGCGTCACCGGCGGCAACTACGAGCACCTGGAAACCGCCGGCACGCCGACTACCGTCGTCACCGATGACCCAGCGCGCCTGGACACTACCGGCCTGACGCTCAGCGCCACTGGTTCCGTCCAGGAAGGCGGCAACATCGTCTACACCGCCAAGCTGACCAACCCAGCTGGCACCGAGATGAAGATCACCTTGAGCAACGGTGAAACCATCACCATTGCCAAGGATGCCACCGAAGGCTCCGTGACCTTCGCCGCACCAAAAGACACCGTGTATGTCGCCGCCGGCAGCGTCAGCGTGACCATCACCGGCACCACTGGTGGCGACTTCGAACATCTGGAAGTCAGCCCGACTGCCGCCGTGACTGCGGTGACCGATAGCATCGACACCAGCACTGTGACCCTCACCGCTACTGCTAGCGCAGTCGAGGGTGGTGTAGTGACTTACACCGCGAGCGTCACTGCTCCGGTCACCGGCACACCACTGGTCATTACTCTTGCCAACGGTCCGCCGCTTACCACCCCGGTTAATGAAGGCAGCGCCTCGGTGGACTTCATCGCACCGAACAACGTGCTCAACACCAACACCCCGCTGACCAACAGCATCACCGGCGTCACCGGCGGCAACTACGAGCACCTGGAAACCGCCGGCACGCCGACTACCGTCGTCACCGATGACCCAGCGCGCCTGGACACTACCGGCCTGACGCTCAGCGCCACTGGTTCCGTCCAGGAAGGCGGCAACATCGTCTACACCGCCAAGCTGACCAACCCAGCTGGCACTGAAATGAAGATCACCTTGAGCAACGGTGAAACCATCACCATCGCCAAGGACGCCACCGAAGGTTCCGTCACCTTCGCAGCGCCGAAAGACACCGTGTACGTGGATGCGGGTAGCGTCAGCGTCACCATCACCGGCACCACTGGCGGTGACTTCGAGCACCTCGAAGTCAGCCCGACTGCGGCCGTCACTGCGGTGACCGATAGCATCGACACCAGCACCGTGACCCTCACCGCCACGGCTAGCGCTGTTGAAGGCGGCGTAGTGACTTACACCGCGAGCGTCACTGCTCCGGTAACCGGCGCACCATTGGTCATTACTCTGGCCAACGGTCAGTCGATTACCATCCCGGTTAATGCAAGCAGCGGCTCGGTGGACTTCATCGCACCGAACAACGTGCTCAACACCAACACCCCGCTGACCAACAGCATCACCGGCGTCACCGGCGGCAACTACGAGCACCTGGAAACCGCCGGCACGCCGACTACCGTCGTCACCGATGACCCAGCGCGCCTGGACACTACCGGCCTGACGCTCAGCGCCACTGGTTCCGTCCAGGAAGGCGGCAACATCGTCTACACCGCCAAGCTGACCAACCCAGCTGGCACCGAGATGAAGATCACCTTGAGCAACGGTGAAACCATCACCATTGCCAAGGATGCCACCGAAGGCTCCGTGACCTTCGCCGCACCAAAAGACACCGTGTATGTCGACGCCGGCAGCGTCAGCGTGACCATCACCGGCACCACTGGTGGCGACTTCGAACATCTCGAAGTCAGCCCGACTGCCGCCGTCACTGCGGTGACCGATAGCATCGACACCAGCACCGTGACCCTCACCGCCACGGCCAGCGCAGTCGAGGGTGGTGTAGTGACTTACACCGCGAGCGTCACTGCTCCGGTCACCGGCACACCACTGGTCATTACTCTGGCCAACGGTCAGTCGATTACCATCCCGGTTAATGCAAGCAGCGGCTCGGTGGACTTCATCGCACCGAACAACGTGCTCAACACCAACACCCCGCTGACCAACAGCATCACCGGCGTCACCGGCGGCAACTACGAGCACCTGGAAACCGCCGGCACGCCGACTACCGTCGTCACCGATGACCCAGCGCGCCTGGACACTACCGGCCTGACGCTCAGCGCCACTGGTTCCGTCCAGGAAGGCGGCAACATCGTCTACACCGCCAAGCTGACCAACCCAGCTGGCACTGAAATGAAGATCACCTTGAGCAACGGTGAAACCATCACCATCGCCAAGGACGCCACCGAAGGTTCCGTCACCTTCGCAGCGCCGAAAGACACCGTGTACGTGGATGCGGGTAGCGTCAGCGTCACCATCACCGGCACCACTGGCGGTGACTTCGAGCACCTCGAAGTCAGCCCGACTGCGGCCGTCACTGCGGTGACCGATAGCATCGACACCAGCACCGTGACCCTCACCGCCACGGCTAGCGCTGTTGAAGGCGGCGTAGTGACTTACACCGCGAGCGTTACGGCTCCGGTGACCGGTGCTCCACTGGTCATCACCCTGGCCAACGGCCAGTCGATCACCATTCCAGTGAATGCTTCGAGCGGTTCGGTCGATTTCATCGCCCCGAACAACGTGTTGAATACCAACACCCCGCTGACCAACAGCATCACCGGCGTCACCGGCGGCAACTACGAGCACCTGGAAACCGCCGGCACTCCGACCACCGTAGTGACCGACGACCCGGCTCGCCTCGACACCACCGGCCTGACCCTCAGCGCCACCGGTTCCGTTCAGGAAGGCGGCAACATCGTCTACACCGCCAAGCTGACTAACCCGGCTGGCACCGAAATGAAGATCACCTTGAGCAACGGTGAAACCATCACCATCGCCAAGGACGCCACCGAAGGCTCCGTGACCTTCGCCGCACCAAAAGACACCGTGTATGTCGACGCCGGCAGCGTCAGCGTGACCATCACCGGAACCACCGGTGGCGACTTCGAACACTTGGAAGTCAGCCCAACCGCAGCAGTAACTGCAGTAACCGACAGCATCGACACTTCGACTGTCACTCTGACGGCTACTGCCAGTGCGGTTGAAGGCGGCGTAGTGACCTACACCGCTTCGGTCACTGCCCCGGTAACCGGTGCCCCGCTGGTCATTACTCTGGCTAACGGTCAGTCGATCACCATCCCGGTCAACGCTTCGAGCGGCTCGATCGACTTCATCGCACCGAACAACGTGCTCAACACCAACACGCCGCTGACCAACAGCATTACTGGCGTAACTGGTGGCAACTACGAGCACCTGGAAACCGCAGGTACTCCGACCACCGTCGTCACCGATGATCCGGCCCGTCTGGACACTACCGGCCTGACGCTCAGCGCCACCGGCTCCGTCCAGGAAGGCGGCAACATTGTTTACACCGCCAAGCTGACTAACCCAGCCGGCACCGAGATGAAGATCACCTTGAGCAACGGTGAGACCATCACCATTGCCAAGGAGGCCACCGAAGGCAGCGTCACGTTCGCAGCGCCAAAAGACACCGTGTACGTCGACGCAGGTAGCGTCAGCGTGACCATCACTGGCACCACTGGCGGCGACTTCGAGCATCTCGAGGTCAGCCCAACCGCAGCGGTTACTGCTGTAACGGATTCGATTGATACCTCGACCGTCACCCTGACCGCGACTGCCAGTGCTGTTGAAGGTGGCGTAGTCACCTACACCGCTTCGGTTACCGCGCCAGTGACCGGCGCCCCGCTGGTCATTACTCTGGCTAACGGCCAAAGCATCACCATTCCGGTCAATGCGAGCAGCGGCTCGGTTGATTTCATCGCCCCGAACAACGTGTTGAACACCAACACCCCGCTGACCAACAGCATTACTGGCGTAACTGGCGGTAACTACGAGCACCTGGAAACCGCAGGTACTCCGACGACTGTCGTGACCGACGATCCAGCCCGTCTGGACACCACTGGTCTGACCTTGTCCGCCACCGGCTCCGTTCAGGAAGGCGGCAACATCGTTTACACCGCCAAGCTGACCAACCCAGCTGGCACCGAGATGAAGATCACCCTGAGCAACGGTGAGACCATCACCATTGCCAAGGACGCCACCGAAGGCTCCGTCACCTTCGCCGCGCCGAAAGACACTGTTTACGTGGATGCCGGTAGCGTCAGCGTGACGATCACCGGCACCACCGGTGGTGACTTCGAACACCTGGAAGTCAGCCCAACTGCTGCGGTCACTGCTGTCACCGACAGCATCGACACCAGCACCGTGACCCTCACCGCGACTGCTAGCGCTGTTGAAGGCGGTGTGGTTACTTACACCGCTTCGGTCACTGCCCCGGTAACCGGTGCCCCGCTGGTCATTACTCTGGCTAACGGCCAAAGCATCACCATTCCAGTGAATGCTTCGAGCGGCTCGGTGGACTTCATTGCCCCGAACAACGTGTTGAACACCAACACGCCGCTGACTAACAGCATCACTGGCGTCACCGGTGGCAACTACGAGCACCTGGAAACTGCTGGCACTCCGACGACTGTCGTGACCGACGATCCAGCGCGCTTGGACACCACTGGCCTGACCCTCAGTGCCACCGGCTCCGTCCAGGAAGGCGGCAACATTGTTTACACCGCCAAGCTGACTAACCCAGCCGGCACCGAGATGAAAATCACCTTGAGCAACGGTGAAACCATCACCATCGCCAAGGATGCGACCGAAGGCTCTGTCACCTTCGCAGCGCCAAAAGACACCGTGTACGTCGACGCAGGTAGCGTCAGCGTGACCATCACTGGCACCACTGGCGGCGACTTCGAACACCTCGAAGTCAGCCCGACTGCTGCGGTTACTGCGGTTACGGATTCGATTGATACCTCGACCGTAACCCTGACTGCCACTGCGAGCGCCGTTGAAGGTGGCGTGGTCACCTACACCGCTTCGGTTACTGCTCCGGTAACCGGTGCTCCACTGGTCATCACCTTGGCCAATGGCCAGTCGATCACCATTCCAGTGAACTCTTCGAGCGGCTCGATCGACTTCATCGCCCCGAACAACGTGTTGAATACCAACACGCCGCTGACCAACAGCATCACCGGCGTGACTGGCGGCAACTACGAGCACCTGGAAACCACAGGTACTCCGACCACCGTCGTCACCGACGATCCGGCCCGTTTGGACACCACCGGCCTGACTCTCAGCGCCACCGGTTCTGTCCAGGAAGGCGGCAACATCGTCTACACCGCCAAGCTGACTAACCCAGCTGGCACCGAGATGAAAATCACCTTGAGCAACGGTGAAACCATCACCATTGCCAAGGATGCCACTGAAGGTTCTGTCACCTTCGCCGCGCCGAAAGACACTGTTTACGTGGATGCCGGTAGCGTCAGCGTGACGATCACCGGCACCACCGGTGGTGACTTCGAACACCTGGAAGTCAGCCCGACTGCCGCGGTTACCGCTGTCACCGACAGCATCGACACCAGCACCGTGACCCTCACCGCTACTGCTAGCGCTGTTGAAGGCGGCGTAGTGACTTACACCGCGAGCGTAACGGCCCCGGTAACCGGCGCACCACTGGTCATCACTCTGGCCAACGGCCAGTCGATCACCATTCCAGTGAATGCTTCGAGCGGCTCGGTCGATTTCATCGCCCCGAACAACGTGTTGAACACCAACACGCCACTGACCAACAGCATCACCGGTGTGACTGGCGGTAACTACGAGCATTTGGAAACCGCCGGTACTCCAACCACCGTCGTCACCGATGATCCGGCCCGTCTGGACACTACCGGCCTGACGCTCAGCGCCACCGGTTCCGTCCAGGAAGGCGGCAACATCGTCTACACCGCCAAGCTGACCAATCCAGCTGGCACCGAGATGAAGATCACCTTGAGCAACGGTGAAACCATCACCATTGCCAAGGATGCCACCGAAGGCTCCGTCACCTTCGCCGCGCCGAAAGACACTGTTTACGTCGACGCCGGTAGCGTCAGCGTGACCATCACCGGCACCACTGGCGGCGACTTCGAGCACCTCGAAGTCAGCCCAACCGCCGCGGTTACTGCTGTAACGGATTCGATTGATACCTCGACCGTCACGCTGACTGCGACTGCCAGTGCTGTTGAAGGCGGCGTCGTTACTTACACCGCGAGCGTCACTGCTCCGGTAACCGGCGCTCCACTGGTCATCACTCTGGCCAACGGTCAGTCGATTACCATTCCGGTCAATGCGAGCAGCGGTTCGGTGGACTTCATTGCCCCGAACAACGTACTGAATACCAACACCCCGCTGACCAACAGCATCCCCGGTGTGACGGGCGGCAACTACGAGCATCTGGAAACCGCCGGTACTCCGACCACCGTAGTGACCGACGACCCGGCTCGTCTGGACACCACTGGCCTGACCCTCAGCGCCACCGGCTCCGTGCAGGAAGGCGGCAACATTGTCTACACCGCCAAGCTGACCAACCCAGCCGGCACCGAGATGAAGATCACCCTGAGCAATGGTGAAACCATCACCATCGCCAAGGACGCCACCGAAGGTTCCGTCACCTTCGCTGCACCGAAAGACACTGTTTATGTAGATGCCGGCAGCGTCAGCGTGACTATCACTGGCACCACCGGTGGTGATTTCGAACACCTGGAAGTCAGCCCGACTGCGGCCGTGACTGCGGTCACCGACAGCATCGATACTTCGACCGTAACGCTGACGGCGACTGCCAGCGCTGTTGAAGGCGGCGTGGTCACTTACACCGCGAGCGTCACTGCTCCGGTCACCGGTGCTCCGTTGGTCATCACTCTGGCCAACGGCCAATCGATCACTATTCCGGTCAACGCTTCGAGCGGCTCGATCGACTTCATCGCACCGAACAACGTGCTCAACACCAACACCCCGCTGACCAACAGCATTACTGGCGTGACTGGCGGTAACTACGAGCACTTGGAAACTGCCGGTACTCCGACCACCGTCGTCACCGATGATCCAGCTCGCCTCGACACCACCGGTCTGACGCTCAGCGCCACCGGCTCCGTCCAGGAAGGCGGCAACATCGTCTACACCGCCAAGCTGACCAATCCAGCTGGCACCGAGATGAAGATCACCTTGAGCAATGGTGAAACCATCACCATTGCCAAGGATGCGACCGAAGGATCTGTCACCTTCGCTGCACCGAAAGACACCGTGTACGTCGACGCCGGTAGCGTTAGCGTGACGATCACCGGCACCACCGGTGGTGATTTCGAACACCTCGAAGTCAGCCCAACCGCTGCGGTTACTGCGGTAACGGATTCGATTGATACCTCGACCGTCACGCTGACTGCCACCGCTAGCGCGGTCGAAGGTGGCGTCGTGACCTACACCGCTTCGGTCACTGCTCCAGTGACTGGCGCACCACTGGTCATCACTCTGGCCAACGGCCAGTCGATAACCATCCCGGTTAACGCGAGCAGCGGTTCGGTCGACTTCATCGCCCCGAACAACGTGCTCAACACCAACACCCCGCTGACCAATAGCATCACTGGCGTGACTGGCGGTAACTACGAGCACCTGGAAACCGCAGGCACTCCGACCACCGTCGTCACCGACGATCCGGCCCGTTTGGACACCACCGGCCTGACCCTGTCCGCCACTGGCTCGGTCCAGGAAGGCGGCAACATCGTCTACACCGCCAAGCTGACCAACCCAGCCGGCACCGAGATGAAGATCACCCTGAGCAATGGTGAAACCATCACCATCGCCAAGGACGCCACCGAAGGTTCCGTCACCTTCGCTGCACCGAAAGACACTGTTTATGTAGATGCCGGCAGCGTCAGCGTGACTATCACTGGCACCACCGGTGGTGATTTCGAACACCTGGAAGTCAGCCCGACTGCGGCCGTGACTGCGGTCACCGACAGCATCGATACTTCGACCGTAACGCTGACGGCGACTGCCAGCGCTGTTGAAGGCGGCGTGGTCACTTACACCGCGAGCGTCACTGCTCCGGTCACCGGTGCTCCGTTGGTCATCACTCTGGCCAACGGCCAATCGATCACTATTCCGGTCAACGCTTCGAGCGGCTCGATCGACTTCATCGCACCGAACAACGTGCTCAACACCAACACCCCGCTGACCAACAGCATTACTGGCGTGACTGGCGGTAACTACGAGCACTTGGAAACTGCCGGTACTCCGACCACCGTCGTCACCGATGATCCAGCTCGCCTCGACACCACCGGTCTGACGCTCAGCGCCACCGGCTCCGTCCAGGAAGGCGGCAACATCGTCTACACCGCCAAGCTGACCAATCCAGCTGGCACCGAGATGAAGATCACCTTGAGCAATGGTGAAACCATCACCATTGCCAAGGATGCGACCGAAGGATCTGTCACCTTCGCTGCACCGAAAGACACCGTGTACGTCGACGCCGGTAGCGTTAGCGTGACGATCACCGGCACCACCGGTGGTGATTTCGAACACCTCGAAGTCAGCCCAACCGCTGCGGTTACTGCGGTAACGGATTCGATTGATACCTCGACCGTCACGCTGACTGCCACCGCTAGCGCGGTCGAAGGTGGCGTCGTGACCTACACCGCTTCGGTCACTGCTCCAGTGACTGGCGCACCACTGGTCATCACTCTGGCCAACGGCCAGTCGATAACCATCCCGGTTAACGCGAGCAGCGGTTCGGTCGACTTCATCGCCCCGAACAACGTGCTCAACACCAACACCCCGCTGACCAATAGCATCACTGGCGTGACTGGCGGTAACTACGAGCACCTGGAAACCGCAGGCACTCCGACCACCGTCGTCACCGACGATCCGGCCCGTTTGGACACCACCGGCCTGACCCTGTCCGCCACTGGCTCGGTCCAGGAAGGCGGCAACATCGTCTACACCGCCAAGCTGACCAACCCAGCCGGCACCGAGATGAAGATCACCCTGAGCAATGGTGAAACCATCACCATCGCCAAGGACGCCACCGAAGGTTCCGTCACCTTCGCTGCACCGAAAGACACTGTTTATGTAGATGCCGGCAGCGTCAGCGTGACTATCACTGGCACCACCGGTGGTGATTTCGAACACCTGGAAGTCAGCCCGACTGCGGCCGTGACTGCGGTCACCGACAGCATCGATACTTCGACCGTAACGCTGACGGCGACTGCCAGCGCTGTTGAAGGCGGCGTGGTCACTTACACCGCGAGCGTCACTGCTCCGGTCACCGGTGCTCCGTTGGTCATCACTCTGGCCAACGGCCAATCGATCACTATTCCGGTCAACGCTTCGAGCGGCTCGATCGACTTCATCGCACCGAACAACGTGCTCAACACCAACACCCCGCTGACCAACAGCATTACTGGCGTGACTGGCGGTAACTACGAGCACTTGGAAACTGCCGGTACTCCGACCACCGTCGTCACCGATGATCCAGCTCGCCTCGACACCACCGGTCTGACGCTCAGCGCCACCGGCTCCGTCCAGGAAGGCGGCAACATCGTCTACACCGCCAAGCTGACCAATCCAGCTGGCACCGAGATGAAGATCACCTTGAGCAATGGTGAAACCATCACCATTGCCAAGGATGCGACCGAAGGATCTGTCACCTTCGCTGCACCGAAAGACACCGTGTACGTCGACGCCGGTAGCGTTAGCGTGACGATCACCGGCACCACCGGTGGTGATTTCGAACACCTCGAAGTCAGCCCAACCGCTGCGGTTACTGCGGTAACGGATTCGATTGATACCTCGACCGTCACGCTGACTGCCACCGCTAGCGCGGTTGAAGGTGGCGTAGTGACTTACACCGCGAACGTTACGGCTCCGGTGACCGGTGCCCCGCTGGTCATCACTCTGGCCAACGGCCAGTCGATCACCATCCCAGTTAACGCGAGCAGCGGGTCGGTCGATTTCATCGCTCCGAACAACGTGCTCAACACCAACACCCCGCTGACCAACAGCATCACCGGTGTGACTGGCGGTAACTACGAGCATCTGGAAACTGCCGGTACTCCGACCACCGTCGTGACCGATGACCCAGCCCGTCTGGACACCACTGGCCTGACCTTGTCCGCGACTGGCTCTGTCCAGGAAGGCGGCAACATCGTTTACACCGCCAAGCTGACTAACCCAGCTGGCACCGAGATGAAGATCACCTTGAGCAACGGTGAAACCATCACCATCGCCAAGGATGCGACTGAAGGCAGCGTCACCTTCGCCGCGCCGAAAGACACTGTTTACGTGGATGCCGGTAGCGTCAGCGTGACCATCACCGGCACCACCGGTGGTGATTTCGAACACTTGGAAGTCAGCCCGACTGCTGCCGTGACGGCAGTCACCGACAGCATCGACACTTCGACCGTCACACTGACGGCGACTGCCAGTGCTGTTGAAGGTGGTGTGGTGACCTACACCGCTTCGGTAACGGCTCCGGTAACCGGCGCACCACTGGTCATCACTCTGGCCAACGGCCAGTCGATCACCATCCCGGTCAATGCGAGCAGTGGTTCGGTCGATTTCATCGCCCCGAACAACGTACTGAATACCAACACCCCGCTGACCAACAGCATCACCGGTGTGACTGGCGGTAACTACGAACACCTGGAAACCGCTGGCACTCCGACGACCGTCGTCACTGACGATCCGGCCCGTTTGGACACCACCGGCCTGACCCTGTCCGCCACCGGTTCTGTCCAAGAAGGCGGCAACATCGTCTACACCGCCAAGCTGACCAACCCAGCCGGCACCGAAATGAAGATCACCTTGAGCAACGGTGAGACCATCACCATTGCCAAGAACGCCACCGAAGGCTCTGTCACCTTCGCCGCACCAAAAGACACCG
Organism: Pseudomonas sp. Marseille-P9899; assembly: GCF_903166565.1. Classification (NCBI taxonomy): domain Bacteria; kingdom Pseudomonadati; phylum Pseudomonadota; class Gammaproteobacteria; order Pseudomonadales; family Pseudomonadaceae; genus Pseudomonas; species Pseudomonas sp. Marseille-P9899. Next base: position 121,416 of record NZ_CAESCG010000004.1, on the reverse strand, counting down.
TGTACGTCGACGCCGGCAGTGTCAGCGTGACCATCACCGGCACCACTGGCGGTGACTTCGAGCACCTCGAAGTCAGCCCGACTGCTGCGGTCACTGCTGTCACCGACAGCATCGACACTAGCACCGTCACCTTGACTGCCACCCCAAGCGTGACCGAAGGCGGCGTAGTGACTTACACCGCCAGCGTCACTGCTCCGGTCACCGGCGCGCCACTGGTCATCAGCCTCGCCAACGGCCAGTCGATCACCATTGCGGTCAACGCCAGCAGCGGCTCGGTCGACTACGTCGCACCGAACAACGTCTACGCCACCAACCCAACGCTGACCAACAGCATTACTGCCGTGACCGGCGGCAACTACGAGAAGCTGGTCACCGCCGGCACCCCGTCGACCGTCGTCAACGACAACCCGAACAACCTGGACACCACCGGGGTGAGCCTCACTGCGACCGGCACCATCCAGGAAGGCGGCCAGATCACCTACACCGCGAAACTGACCAACCCGGCCGGTACCGAGATGAAGGTGACCCTGAGCAATGGTGAGACCATCACCATCGCCAAGAACGCCACCGAAGGCAGCGTGACCATCGATGGGCCGAAAAACACCGTGTACGTGGATGGCGGCAACGTCAGCGCCACCATCACCGGCACCACTGGCGGCGATTTCGAGAAGCTGAATGTCAGCTCGACGCCTGCGGTCACCGCCGTCACCGACACGATCGACACCTCGACCGTGACTCTGACTGCCACCCCGAGCGTGACCGAAGGCGGCGTGGTGACTTACACCGCCACCGTCACTGCTCCGGTAACCGGCTCGCCGCTGGTCATCAGCCTGGCCAACGGCCAGTCGATCACCATCGCGGTCAACGCCAGCAGCGGCTCGGTGGACTACGTCGCGCCGAACAACATCTACGCCACCAACCCGGCGCTGACTAACAGCATCACCGGTGTGACGGGCGGCAACTACGAGAAGCTGGTCACCGCCGGCACCCCGTCGACCATCGTCAACGACAACCCGAACAACCTCGACACCACCGGTGTAAGCCTCACCGCGACCGGCAACGTCCAGGAAGGCGGTCAGATCACTTACACCGCGAAACTGACCAATCCGGCCGGCACCGAGATGAAAGTGACCCTGAGCAATGGTGAAACCATCACCATCGCCAAGAACGCCACCGAAGGCAGCGTGACCATCGACGCGCCGAAAAACACTGTGTATGTGGACGGCGGCAACGTCAGTGCCACCATCACGGGCACCACTGGCGGCGATTTCGAGAAGCTGAATGTCAGCTCGGCGCCTGCGGTTACCGCCGTCACCGACACCATCGACACCTCAACCGTGACCCTGACGGCAACGCCAAGCGTGGTAGAGGGCGGAGTCGTCACCTACACCGCCACCGTCACTGCTCCAGTAACCGGCTCGCCGCTGGTGATCAGCCTGGCCAACGGCCAGAGCATCACTATCGCGGTCAACGCCAGCAGCGGTTCAGTCGACTACGTCGCCCCGAACAACGTCTACGCTACCAACCCGGCGCTGACCAACAGCATCACCAGCGTCACCGGCGGCAACTACGAGAAGCTGGTCACTGCGGGCACCCCGTCGACCACCGTCAACGACAACCCGAACAACCTCGACACCACCGGTGTAAGCCTCACCGCGACCGGCAGCGTCCAGGAAGGCGGCCAGATCACTTACACCGCGAAGCTGACCAACCCGGCCGGCACCGCGATGACGGTGACGCTGAGCAACGGCTCGACCATCTCCATCGCCAAGAACGCGACCGAAGGCAGCGTGACCATCGATGCGCCAAAAAACACCGTGTACGTCGACAGCGGCAACGTCAGCGCGACCATCACGGGCACCAGCGGTGGTGATTTCGAGAAGTTGAACGTCAGCAGCACGCCAGCCGTGACGGCCGTGACCGATACCATCGACACCAGCACCGTGACGCTGACCGCCACGCCGAGCGTGACCGAGGGCGGCGTGGTGACTTACACCGCCACCGTCACTGCTCCGGTCACCGGCTCGCCGCTGGTGATCAGCCTGGCCAACGGTCAATCGATCACCATCGCGGTCAACGCCAGCAGCGGCTCGGTCGACTACGTCGCGCCGAACAACATCTACGCCACCAACCCGGCGCTGACCAACAGCATCACCGGCGTCACGGGCGGCAACTACGAGAAGCTGGTGACCACCGGCACGCCATCGACCACCGTCAATGACAACCCGAACAACCTGGACACCACTGGCGTATCGCTGACCGCGACCGGCACCGTGCAGGAAGGCGGGCAGATCACCTACACCGCGAAGCTGACCAACCCGGCCGGCACCGCGATGACGGTAACTCTGAGCAACGGCTCGACCATCACCATCGCCAAGAACGCTACCGAAGGCAGCGTGACTATCGATGCGCCGAAAAACACGGTCTACGTCGACAGCGGCAACGTCAGCGCCACCATCACCGGCACCAGCGGTGGTGATTTCGAGAAGTTGAATGTCAGCTCGGCCCCGGCGGTTACCGCGGTCACCGACACCATCGACACCTCGACCGTGACTCTGACTGCGACCCCGAGCGTGGTGGAAGGCGGCGTCGTCACCTACACCGCTACCGTCAGTGCTCCGGTCACCGGCGCACCGCTGGTGATCAGCCTCGCCAACGGTCAGTCGATCACCATCGCGATCAATGCCAGCAGCGGCTCGGTCGACTACGTCGCGCCGAACAACGTCTACGCCACCAACCCGGCGCTGACCAACAGCATCACCGGTGTCACCGGCGGTAACTACGAGAAGCTGGTCACTGCCGGCACCCCGTCGACCACCGTCAATGACAACCCGAACAACCTGGACACCACTGGCGTATCGCTGACTGCGACCGGCACCATCCAGGAAGGCGGCCAGATCACTTACACCGCGAAGCTGACCAACCCGGCCGGCACCGCGATGACCGTGACCCTGAGCAACGGTTCGACCATCACCATTGCCAAGAACGCTACCGAAGGCAGCGTGACCATCGATGGCCCGAAAAACACCGTGTACGTGGACGGCGGCAACGTCAGCGCCACCATCACTGGCACCAGCGGTGGTGATTTCGAGAAGTTGAATGTCAGCTCGACGCCTGCGGTCACCGCCGTCACCGACACGATCGATACCTCGACCGTGACGCTGACCGCTACCCCAAGCGTGACCGAAGGCGGCGTCGTGACTTACACCGCCACCGTCACTGCTCCGGTAACCGGCTCGCCGCTGGTCATCAGCCTGGCCAACGGCCAGTCGATCACCATCGCGGTCAACGCCAGCAGCGGCTCGGTCGACTACGTCGCGCCGAACAACATCTACGCCACCAACCCGGCGCTGACCAACAGCATCACCGGTGTCACGGGCGGTAACTACGAGAAGCTGGTGACCACCGGCACGCCGTCGACCACCGTCAATGACAACCCGAACAACCTCGACACCACCGGCATATCGCTGACCGCGACCGGCACTATCCAGGAAGGCGGCCAGATCACCTACACCGCGAAGCTGACCAACCCGGCCGGCACCGCGATGACCGTGACCCTGAGCAACGGCTCGACCATCTCCATCGCCAAGAACGCTACCGAAGGCAGCGTGACTATCGATGGCCCGAAAAACACCGTGTATGTGGATGGCGGCAACGTCAGTGCCACGATCACCGGCACCACTGGCGGCGATTTCGAGAAGTTGAATGTCAGCTCGGCGCCTGCGGTTACCGCGGTCACCGACACCATCGACACCTCGACCGTGACCCTGACGGCAACGCCAAGCGTGGTAGAGGGCGGCGTCGTCACCTATACCGCGACCGTCAGCGCGCCGGTCACCGGCTCGAACCTGGTAGTGACCCTGGCCAACAACCAGACCATCACCATCCTGGTCGGCCAGAGCACCGGCACGGTCAACTACACCGCGCCGAACAACGTCTACACCGCCAACCCGGCGCTGACCAACAGCATCACCAGCACCAGCGGCGGCAACTACGAGAACCTGGTCCCCGCCGGTACGCCAAGCACCACGGTCACCGACGGCCCGATCGACACCACCACCGTCAGCCTGAGCGCCACCAGCTCGGTAGCCGAAGGCGGCCAGATCACCTACACCGCAACGCTGACCAACCCGGCCGCGTCGCCAGTGACCGTGACCCTGTCCAACGGTTCGACCATCGTCATCGGCAAGGACCAACTGTCCAACAGCATCACCGTGCCGGCACCAGCGGATACGCCGTACATCGACGCCACCACCTTGAGCACCAAGATCACTGGCGCAAGCGGCGGCGGCTTCGAGAACCTGGCCTACAGCACCACGGCGGCGGTGACTCAGGTCACGGATACCAACACCCCGACCACCATCAGCATCACCGGTACTACCTCGGTGGCCGAGGGCGGCACCGCGACCTACACGATCAACCTGAGCAACCCGTCGCAGACTGCCGTGACGGTCAAGCTGAGCTATTCCGGTACCGCCACCAACGGCTCGGACTACACCGGTGTGACCACCGTGACCATCCCGGCCGGCGCCAGCAAGGTCGACTTCACCATCCCGACCATCAAGGACAACATCACCGAAGGCACCGAGCAGTTCACCGTCAAGGTCGATTCGGCCACCGGTGGTAACTTCGAGAGCGTGGTGGTCAGCGGTACTGCGGGCAGCGTGACGACGCAGATCTTCGAACCAGCACCAATTCTGGATCTGGACGCCAACGATTCCAGCGGCAAGACCGGCGCGGATTACCAGGTCACCTTCACCGAAGGCCAGGCCGGCAGCGGCGTGTCCATCGGCGATGTCGACCTGAGCATCACCGATATCGACAGCACCAACATGACCGGTGCCACCGTCACCCTGACCAACCGCATGGCTGGCGATGCGCTGAACCTGGGCAACAGCGTCAACGGCATCACCATCAATGCGGTCAACACCAACGACAAAGTGGTGCTGACGCTGTCCGGCAACGCCACGATCGCCAACTACATCCAGGCGCTGAAGAACATCACGTTCATCAACACCAGCGATGACCCGAGCAGCACGCCACGGATCATCACCGTGACGGTGACCGACGGGGTCAACACCTCCAACGTCGCCACCACCACGGTCAACGTGATTCCGGTGAACGACGCGCCAACCGCCACCGGTGGCGAACTGACGGGCACCGAAGACACCGACCTGGCCGTGACCTGGAGCAGCCTCGGCGTCACCGACCTGGACAACGTGCAGAGCGCCTTGGGCGTCACCATCACCCAGCTTCCCGCCAACGGCACCCTGCAATACAAAGACGGCACCACCTGGAAGACCCTGACCAGCGCCGATGCCGGCAAGGTCTTCAGCAAGGCGGACATCGACGCCGGCAACCTGAAGTTCGTGCCCAAAGCCAACGAATCCGGCATTACCGCCAACGGCGGCACCGGCGTGGGCAACCAGCAGGCCGACTACGCACAGATCAAGTACAAGCCGTTCGACGGCAAGGATCTGGGCAACGAAGCCACGCTGAAAATCGACATCACCCCGGTTGCCGACAAACCGACCCTGACCATCGGCAGCAACGCCGTGGCCTCGATCGGCCTGACCAAAGAAACCTGCACCGGCCTGTCCGGCCTGGGCACCAACGGCAACGGCGCCGACGCAGCCACCCTGAAATCGGTGATCGACGCTGCCGGCAAAGGCCAGACCAGTGCCATCGCCACCAACGTCGCCTCCACCGGAGACGTGGCGCCGGGCATCGCCTCGAAGACCTCCGGCCTGATGTACATGGAAGCCGGCTCGACCTACAAATTCACCGGCGTCGGCGACGACAGCCTGGCGGTAGTGGTCGGCGGTAAAGACGTGGCCAGCACCACTTGGGGCGCCGGTGGCCAGCTCAGCGGCACCTTCACGCCGACCAAGAGCGGTTACTACACCGTCGAGATCTACCACTACAACCAGGCAGGTCCGGGCAGCTACGACGTCAACCTGTCGGTCAACGGCGGGGCGACCATCGACGTCAGCCAGGTCGGCACCGCGCTGTACCCGACCGTCGCCGCACTGGCAGCGGCCGGCGTCACCGTCTCCGACCTGCACGGCTCCAGCGGCAAGGGCTACTACGACGGCTACAAACTCAACGAAGGCCGCGAGAACGGCACCGTCAAGCTGGTGGGCATCAGCTCGGCGCTGACCGACACCGACGGCTCCGAGACCCTGGCGGTCAATCTCGCCGGTATCCCGAGCGGCTCGGTGATCAGCGACGGCGCCGGTCACAGCATCTCCGTCGGCGCAACCGCGGTGGACGTCACCGGCTGGAACCTGAGCACCCTGACCATCAAGCCGCCGGCCTACTACAGCGGCAGCTTCGATGTGACGGTCAACGCCACGTCCACCGAGACCATCAACGGCAGCACTGCCAACCCCCCTGGCACCATCAAGGTCACCGTCTACGGCGACACTTACGCCGTGGCGACCAACGCCACCGCCGACAGTGACAACTGGAACGGTACCGATGGCAACGACATCATCGCCGCCGACATCAACGGCCTGCATGTGGTCGCCGGGCAGAACTACAACCTGGCGTTCATCGTCGACACCTCGGGCAGTATGAAAGACTCGGTGGACGCGGCGCAGAAAGCCCTGCAGTCGGTATTCACCACGCTGTCCAACAGCGTCCAGGGCGCCAGCTCCGGTACGGTCAACATCCTGCTGGTGGACTTCGCCACGCAGGTCAAGACCACGGTTTCGGTCAACCTGGCCGACAGCGGCTCCCTGCAGACCCTGAAAAACGCCCTGACCGCCATGACGGCCAACGGCGGCACCAACTACGAGGACGCCTTCAAGACCACGGCCAACTGGTTCCAGGCCCTCAAGGACTCCGGTGCCACCGGTACCAACCAGACGTTCTTCATTACCGACGGCCAGCCGACCTACTACCAGACCGGCGAACGCACCAACCCGACGCTGATCACCTACAGCGGCAGCAAGGCCAACCTGACGATGGACACCTACCTCACGTCGATCAATTACAAGATCGGCCAGGTGATCAACGTCAACCTGGACAGCAGCAACAAGCTGACCATCGACAGCAGCGGCAACCTGAACCTGTACAAGAACGGCAGCTGGTATTCGTCCCTCAGCGGTACCCTGCACGCTCAGGGCGACGGGACCTACGAACTGTCGAGCCTGGCCGGCCAAGGTAGCTATACCGACTCCGACACCACCGCCAACTCGAAGAGCGCCTACGCGGTACTCAAGGCGCTCTCGCCGACCATCGAGGCCATCGGCATCGGCAGCGGCGTGGACGTCAACGACCTGAAACCGTACGACTCCGACAACAGCCCGCAGACCAACATCGACCCGAGCAACCTGGCCAACGCCATCCTCGGCCACACCGAGGCGACGCTGCCAGGCAACGACACGGTCAATGCCGGCGACGGCAACGACATCGTGTTCGGCGACCTGATCATGTTCTCGCAGGTGTCGGGCAACGGCGTGGAAGCGCTGCAAAGCTACGTCGCACTGAAGACCGGGCTGGATGCCAGTGCGGTGGACAGCAAGGCCATGCACCAGTACGTCACCGAGCACGTCAGCGAGTTCGATATCTCGCGTACCAGTGACGGCAACGACACGCTGTACGGCGGCGATGGCAACGACATTCTGTTCGGCCAGGGCGGTAACGATTATCTGGATGGCGGCAAGGGCAATGACATCCTGCTCGGTGGTACCGGCAACGACACCCTGCTGGGTGGCGAGGGCAACGACATCCTGTTCGGCGGTCAGGGCAACGACACCATGACCGGCGGCAGCGGTGCCGACACCTTCGTCTGGAAGGCGGGTGATATCGGCAACGACATCATCAAGGACTTCAAGCCGGCCGAAGGCGACCGTCTGGACCTGAGCGACCTGCTCCAGGGCGAGAAGGCCAGCACCATCGACAACTACCTGAAGATCACCACGGTCAACGGCGAGTCGACGCTGCAGGTCAGCTCCGAAGGCAAGCTCAATGCCGCCGGCGGTATCGCCAACGCGGACGTGACGATCAAGCTCGAAGGGGTGAACTGGTCCTCTACCTCGATCAACTCGCTGGTAACCGGTGCCGACCCAACGATCAAGATCGACCACAACAACACGTAATCGCTTGGCGTGTGCCGGCCCTCGCGGGCCGGCACAACACTGCGGTTTTTGCCTGGCGGCCATAGGCGGCGCATACTCGTGCGCCGTTTATGGCCTAAGCTGCTGAGTGCTTTAAGAAGAAGATGATGGAACCACAATCACGAGGGATGACCATGTTCTACGTGCAACGCGACATGGCAGGCCAGTTGCTTCGGGTCGAAGCCGCCGCCTTTGCCGAAGCCACGGAAACACTGCCCGCCGATCACGCCGAAGTTCTGGAGTGGTTTGCCGACGATGTGGTCGAGAACAGCCTCAAGCAGCTCAAGCAGAGCGACCTGGACATGATTCGGGTGCTGGAAGACTTGATCGATGTGCTGACCACCAAAGGCGTGATCAGCATCACCGACCTGCCGCCCGGCGCTCAGGCCAAGTTGCTCAACCGCAACACCGCCCGTGCTGCCCTCGGCGGGCTGAACAACCTGATTGACGAAGACGAGCACGGCGGCCTGATCTGAATTCCGCCGGCCCTGACAACAGGGCCGGGTTTCACGCCCAGGGTGCCGGTTCTCCCACCAGCCGGCCCTGCACGCCCTGGATCTCCATCTCCCGCAACACCCTCAACTCCCCTTCCGTCTCCACGCGCTCGGCGATCAGTGGCAGGTCGATGCTGTGGGCTGCGCGCTGCACGGCCTCGATGAAGATGCGCTTGTGCTGTTCTTCGTCGATGGCGCGAATGTAGCTGCCGTCGATCTTCAAGTAGGCGAGGCCGAGATGAGCCAGGTTGCCGATCATGCTGAAGCGCCCGCCGAAGTGCTGCAGGCTCAGGCTGAAGCCCTGGGTGCGCAGGCGACGGGTCAATTGTTCCAGCACCGACTGTTCCGGCAGTTGCTCTTCGGCAATTTCCAGGGTCAGCCGCGGACCAAGGACGGCGTGTTGAGCCAACAGGTCCAGGACTTTTTGCTGGCTGGCCGGATTGACGACGGTCGTCGCCGAGAGGTTGAGCGCCAGCGACTGGTCGTGGCCATGCATCTGCTTGAGGACTTTCTCCAGCATCATCAGGTCGAGCCGGGTCGCCCAGCCGAAACGCTCCAGCGCCGGCAGGAAGCGGCCGGCGGCAATGGCCTCGCCCTTGTCATCGATCAGCCGCGAAAGCACCTTGTAGTGCAACACCCGGTCAAGCGCGTTGCTGTCTACCACAGGCTGGAAGAACAGCTCGAAGCGGCCCTGATTCAGTGCCTCGTCCAGCAACGAGTGCCACTGGCGATGGATATCACTGGCCTGCGTCGCCGAGCCCTGCTCCAGGCAAACCCACGACGGCTCCGGCTGGCTCTGCGCACGCGCAAGGGCTTCGTCCGCCAACGCCAGCAGGGCCTTGGGCTCATCTCCCGGACTGAACGGTGCCAGACCGATGCACGCCGACGGGGTGACATCAGAAATGCCGCGCAAGCCGGACTCCAGCGCTTCGGCCAGCTTGATCGCATCGTCATGACTCATGCCCGGCGCCAGCACCGCGAACTCGCCACCGCGGCTGCGGGTGATCAGGTTGTTGGTCTCCGGGAAGTTGGCGCACGCGCTCTTCAACTGCTGACCGACCGCTTGCAACAACTGGTCGGTGCGATGGCCGCCAAGGCGCTGGTTCAAACCTGCAAGGTCCTGCACCCGCAATAACAGCAGGTAGCCGTCGCTGGTCTCATCAAGATTGCTGACCCGGGCGTTGAGCTGCATTTCGAAATAACGGCGGTTGGCCAGGCCGGTGAGGCTGTCCTGATAGGACTCGACCCGCAACTTCTCGCTGCGCTCGGCCTGCTCCTTGTAGAGGGCCTTGAGCTTCTCGACCATCTGGTTCATGGCCTGGACCACACGCCGCAGTTCGGGAGTGCGCGGCAGGTCTGGCAGGCTGAGGAATTCCCGGCGGGCAATGGCGTGGGACTGCTCGACCATGTAATCCAGCGGTTTGAGCTGACGGCGCAGCAGCAGCGCACCGGCCACGGCACTCAGGGCACCGCACAGCAGCAGCCAGCCGAGGCTGCCCAGCGCGCTCTGCCAGAGCTTGGACAACGCGAACATCGGGTGGCTGACCACCTCGACCCGCGCCGCCTGCTGCCAGCCCCGCATGACCATCGCATCGCCGCCCGCCGCTTCCAGCCCGATCAGCTTGATGAACCACTGCGGCACGCCGCCCGGATCAGGATCGGCATGGCGCTCGACCAGCAGCGTATTGGACGCGAGGTCCACCACGCGGATGCTGGCGTAGTAACCGCTGTCGAAGATCGAGCTGACCAGCAGCTCGACCATCGCCGGGTCATCCAGGTTGGGCGTCAGCGACAGGGCCAGCGCGGTAGCGGCGTCCTGGGCGTGGGAGCGCAACTGGTTGACGTACTGGCTGCGCGAGCTTTCCAGACTCACCATGAAACTGCCGCTGAAAGCGACCACCAGAAACAGGCAGATGGCGAGCAACAATTGTTTGAACAGTGACATCTGAGCTCCTCAGTAGACCGGCTCGGCAGGGAATCCTTCTGCCTGCATCTTCTTTAACAGATCCTGCCAGCGCGACAGGCGCTTGGTATCGCCCACTTTCTTGTTGCCCGCAGCGCCCGTCAGCCACAAACCTTCACCGTTGAAGGCGTATACCGGCAACAGGTCGGTACGCTGGCTGGCCGGCTTGATCGCGTCGATCAGGCTGTCGAGTACCAGGGGCATGGCGTCAGGGCTTGAATAGTAGGTCAGGACCATGTGCGCGCGGTTCTGGCGCAGGGCCTTGACGTAGGTGATGCGCAGCTTGTCCGCAGGGATGCCGAGACGGCGCAGGCTGAAATACTTGGCGATGGCGTAATCTTCACAATCCCCCGCGCCCTTGATCAGCGACTGGATTGGCGTTGCCCAGTAGTCGACTTCGTGCCACAGGTCGATGTCCTCCTCGTAGCGCAGTTGCCGATTGAAGAACTGGTTGACCACCTCCAGACGTTCGGCATCGCCGAGCTGCTTTTTCGTTGCCAGCAATTGCTGCCAGGCGTCGATACGCTGCTGGCCGGCGCCCAGCGGGCCATACAGGGCCTGGGCCTTGCGGCTGATCTGGGAAAAATCCCAGTCCGCACGCAATCCGCCCAGCAGCGCCAGGCCAAGCAACAGAGCCAGCCCCACCCGGCGCATGGTCAGATAAACAGCCCAACGTATCGCCAAGACGAACGGTCCGCGAAGTCCCTGGAAAGCGCCGATGGTGACGCCTGAGCGGAGAAAAGACAATGACACCGAGCAATCACCGTGATATCAGCCAAAACGCACCCGACGCAGGGTTCGAGGCCCTGCCGGAGCGGTGCTTCCCTTAAATCGAGAGTTCATTCACGATAGCACCGCGGTTCCCCACCAAGACCTCTTATCCACAGGCCGGAACAGTTCAAACCGAAGGTTTGACAAGGATCGCCTCCATTACTAGCTTGATTGGATCCAATATTGGGCAGAAGTAGCGTGGCCGGAAAAACCAAACTCCTCAACACCATCCTGGGCGACGAACAGGTACCCCCGCACCTCGCGCGAAGCGTGATCGAGGAGCGCCTGCGCGGCGCCATCCTAGACGGGCGCCTGGCACCCGGCATGGCATTGCGTCAGCAAGAGCTGGCGACCCTGTTTGGCGTCAGCCGCATGCCGGTGCGCGAGGCCCTGCGCCAGCTCGAAGCACAGGGGCTGCTCGAAGTCGTGGCGCACAAGGGTGCCGTGGTCGCTCCGCTGATCGGCGAAGACGCCGTCGAAACCTACGAACTGCGCGAGATGCTCGAAACCGAAGCGCTGCGCCAGTCCATCCCGCTGCTCGACGCCAATGACATCGCCCTGGCCCGCGACTACATCCGCCAGCTTGAGAACGAAACCCGCCACTCTGAAATCGGCCGCCTGAACCGGCTGTTCCACATGACCCTGTACAGCAAGGCGCGGAGCAAGAAGCTGCTGCGCCTGATCGACAACGAGCTGTGCCAGGAAGAACGCTTCCTGCGTTTCCACTTGTCCTCGATGGGACTGGGCAAGCTGACCCAGGACGACCACAACGGCCTGGTCGACGCCGCCAGCGACAAAGCCATCGAAGACGCCGTGGCGATTCTGCACCGCCACCTGAGCAATGCCCTCAGAACCATCCGCAATTACCTCGACAAGCAACCCAAGCCGTAACCCTCCCTGCCCGCCATGGGCCGCGCCAGCGGTCCTGATGCACCTCCCTTCTCGGCGGCACCTTCCCCCGCGCCACCCAATTCCATGACAGCCCGCGCGTTTGCTGCACACTCTAAGTCCAGCACGCAGCCCTGATCGGCCTTTGCATGGCCCGGTTGCGTGCTCCTCATTGACCTGCAAAAGGAGCCTTATCCCCGGGCAGGAGCCGATAACGATCAGCTGCCCCTCACATTCGAATCTGCAACTTCCCACGTAAAAAAAGTGCCCGGAGTGAGGTATTCACTCGCCGCATTTAAACTTTGGCCCTTTATAGCCGAGGCGGACACTTTCAACCCAATAAAACAAATAGAAGTTGTTTTAAAGAGCAACTAACAACTTTGAAAACACTCTTTGAAATATATCCAACACTCCCTCTTGCAGAACATTGAAAAGTTGCCTTAGCTTTCGATCACCGGAGAACGCCCGTATTGCCTGGCCAACGCCACGGCCCGCGCTGAATTCGGCAACTTGCATGTCATCAACTCGTTTTCACTGGCGATTCAGTCCAGGGGATTTCTGTCACCTTAAATAACCTGCTTGGCAACTATCGAACCTATCCCGGACACCAACTTCCACGTCGCGAAGTTTAAAAAGGAACTTGCAATGAACAGGCTCGAACACCAACTGCATGAAAAGAAAAACGAATTGGCGCGTCATCCTGTCTTCGCTGAAATCGACTCGCTGCCGGTCCTGCGCCGGTTCATGGAAACCCATGTGTTCGCCGTCTGGGATTTCATGTCCCTGACCAAGCGCCTGCAGCAGGAACTGACCTGCACCCGGCTACCCTGGTTACCGCCCCAAGACCCCAAAGCCGCGCGCTTGATCAATGAGATTGTGCTGGGTGAAGAGTCGGATGACCGCCTGGAGCAGGGTCATTACAGCCACTTCGAACTGTACCTGGACGCCATGCGCGAGGTCGGCGCGAGAACGCAGAGCATCGAACGCTTTGTCCTGCTGCAGCGCGACGGCCTACACCACCGGGCTGCCCTGCACGAGGCCGGTGCCAGCGAGGCGGCCCGGCATTTTGTCGAGCAAACGCTGGACACCGCGCTCAATGCGCCTGCCCATGTCGTTGCCGCAGCGTTCCTGCATGGCCGCGAAAGCGTCATCCCGACCATGTTCCAGCGCATCCTTGACGACTGGGGCATCACCGGCAGCCACGCCCCGACGTTCCGCTATTACTTGCAACGGCACATTGAGGTCGACTCCGACGACCACGGCCCCGCCGCCGAGCAACTGCTGGCACGCCTGGTCAACGGCGACCCTCAGCGCGAACGCGAGGTCTACACCGCCGCCATCGCTGCCGTGGAGAGTCGCCTGGCATTCTGGGATCGCTTGCGGCTGTCGATGCACGCGGACATCACCGAGGCCAGCCTATGAACAGCCTCGACTACCAATCCTTCGCCGAGAGCTGGGAGAGCCGCGCCACCATCCGCACCCGGCCGCGGCGCCAGGTTGAGGGCGACGAGCGGCTGATCTATCCGCTCAGCCGCCAGCCGCTGGTGCTCAGCGACACCTTTGTTCGCGAATGCCCGCATCTGCGCGATTTCGCCCTGGTCCAGAGCCTCTACAAGTTCATCAACGATGTGGTGATCTTCGAAACCGAGATCGTCGATCGCACCGCCCGCGCCATCGCCAAGGACCGCTTCGCCGTGCGCTTCCCCTTCGCCTGCCGCTACGACGCAATGACCGTGGTGGTGGACGAGGACTACCACGCGCTGGTGGCCATGGACTTCATGCAGCAGACCGTCGAGCTGACCGGCATCAAGCCCATCGCCCTGCCCGCGGAAATCGAACTGAGCCGGGCCATTCCCGCCGTCCTCGCACTTGCCCCGGAGCACCTGCGCGACGCCGTGGAACTGATTTGCGTGGGCATCGCGGAAAACACCCTGACCAACGATGTTGCCGCGTTCGCCCGCGATGACAGCGTCAAACCCTCGATCAAGGGACTGATGGCCGATCACCTGCTCGATGAAGGTCGCCATTCGACCTTCTGGGCTCGCCTGACACGTATCTACTGGAGCCAGGCGCCCGAACAGGACCGAGAACACATCGCCCGGCTTCTGCCGGTGTTCATTCGCCATTACCTGACCAACGACATCCAGAAGGCGTTCGACCATCAGTTGATCGCCGCGCTCGAGGTGCCGGATCACGTGGCCTGCGCGCTGCGCGCCGAGGTGACGGCCATGGCCTGGCCGATCAATCACCAGCACCCGCTACTGGGCAACATCCTGCGTTTTTTCAGAAGCAGCTCACTGCTCGACGCGACTTGCGTGCAACAGGTCCTGGCCGAATACCTGCCGTCAGGGAGCACGTCATGAGGCGCCTGGATATCCTGCTGGCCGGCAGGAGCCCGGCCCTCGCCCCGCTGCGTGCGGAACTGGAACAACACGGCCATGTGCTGCATCACGCCATCGACATAGCGCGGCTGGAGGCATGCCCCTTTGTCCGTCCGCACCTGTTGATCGAGGACGGCAGCCTGGACGTGCCAGCACTTGGGAGTTGTCCGTACCTGAGCTTGCGGGTGGCCAGCAGCGGTCTGGATGTCGATTCATTGCCCGAACTGGAATTGCTCTACTGGGCAGGCACCGCCAAGGCCCAGCGCCTGATCGACCGACAGCAGGTGGCGAAGGAACACTCCGGCAACGGCCAGCAACTGCGTCTGTCCGCTCTCGATAGCCTGCAGGAGCGTGTGGCGCTGCATGTCAGCCATTTCTCGCGCAACCCGGAGTACTTTCGCGAAGCACCGGTCGTCGCGCCCATGCAGCAACCACAGGAGCAGAATCTTTGCTGGCTGGAGCAGTTGGCTTATCTACATGTCTTCAATCGCCGCGAAAATGCCTCGCTGCTGCGGGAAAGCCACACACCACTCATCGAACGCCTCGAACACAGCCTGCGGGTAAACGCCAGGCACCCGGCATTGCACGTCGATGGCCAGCGCATCACTTACGCGAACCTGCATGCACAGGCACTGGCGATTCAGCAGCAACTGCTGCCGTTGCTGGAGGCTTCGGCCTCGTCCGACACGGCGCTGATTGCGATCTGCCTGCCCAAATCCCTGGCCTTGTATGCGAGCCTTCTGGCGGTGCTCGGCTGTGCCGCCGTCTACCTGCCGCTGGATCCTGATACGCCAGCTGAGCGCGTGCGCTTCATTCTGAAGAACGCCAACGCGACGGTGCTCATCCATGACGGAAGCTTCCCGGCGTTGGATCAGCCAATTCCCAGACTGGACCTGAGCCAACTCCCCCCGCCGGCATCACATCCCCTGTCCGGGCTTATGCAGCGGCGACCCGACACAGACGCGCCCTGTGTCGCCATCTACACCTCCGGCACCACCGGCCAACCAAAAGGCGTGCTGCTGAGCCAATCCAACCTCAGTCACTTCCAGGCTTGGCACGGCGAGCATATGCAACTGAGCCCGCAGAGCCGTGTGCTGCAATTTTCCACGATCAATTTCGATGCCTCGTTGCTCGACATCCTTCCCACCTGGGTCTCCGGGGCCGAGTTGGTAGTGCCCGACGAAAACCAGCGGAGGGACCCCGCCCGCCTGGAACAACTGATCCGCCAACAGGAAATCAGCCACGCCTTTTTACCTCCCGCCTTACTCAGCCTGCTGAAACTGGAGAACACCAGCCTGGAGCACCTGATCACCGGCGGCGATGTGTGTGAGCCGGAAGTAATCGAGCGCCTGGCCGGGCGGTGCCGGGTCCACAACATCTATGGCCCGACTGAAACCACGGTGCTGGCCACCACCCGGGTGTTCAGCGTCGGCGACAACAACCGCGACATCGGTCTGCCGATCGCCAACACCCGCGTGTTGCTGCTCGATGAGGCGCTTCAGCCCGTCGCGCAGGATGTCGTCGGCGAGCTGTACATCAGTGGCGCCGGCGTTGGTCTGGGCTATCTGAACAATCCGCAATTGTCCGCGGAACGCTTCATCAGCCTTGAACTGCCGGAGGGCGAGCACCTGCGCCTGTACCGCACGGGCGACCTCGCTCGATGGACCGTCAGCGGCATCGAAATCTGCGGGCGCCGCGACAATCAGGTGAAGATCCGTGGGTTTCGGGTCGAGCCGGAAGAGATAGAGCATTGCCTGCGCGCAAGTCGGCTGTTCGCACAGGTTGCCGTCGTGATCGATGAGCAGCGCCGGGTGTTGGCGTTTCTCGCGCAGCCCCGGCATGCCGAGGCGGTCGAAGCGCTGAGAGCCCATGCCCGGCAGCACCTGCCCGACTACATGCGCCCCCTGCTCTATCAAGCACTCGCGCAAATGCCCTACACGCCTAACGGCAAAGTTGATCGCCGCGCACTCTTGGCAACGCGGGTGGAACTTGCCGAGCAGCGACCACGACTAGCCGCTGCCAATCTATTGGAGAAGCAACTGTTGGAGCTGTGGAGCGAGCTGCTGGAGCTGCCGCAGGAAGACATCTCCACCGACGACAGCTTTTTTAATCTGGGTGGTCATTCGATTCTGCTCTCACGGCTGCTTCTGGCACTGCGGGACCGCTTCGGCCGAGGCATCTCCATCAACCGCTTTATCGAATCCCCCACGTTGCAACGACTGGCCCAACTGGTCAGCGGAGAGGCGATTACCACAAGCGTGCTCAACCCGCAGGCCTTGGCTGATGCTGAACGAGAGCTGGATCTGCAGGTGCTGCCAATTGATCGATTGGGCGATCCGCACAAGGTGATCGTCACCGGGGCCAACAGCTTTCTCGGTGTGCATATCGTCGAGGCGCTGCTGTCCTGGGGCGTGACTGAGGTGGCTTGCCTGGTCCGGCGTGGCGATGGTCTTTCAGCCGAAGAACGCTTCGCCCAGGCGGTGATCGACAACCGTATCGACGGTCTGGATTGGCGCCGGATCCGCGTTCTGGAGGCGGATCTTCGGAAACCCCGGCTCGGATTAAGCGAAACGGACTACGAAGACCTGGATCGCCGTTACGGCGCACTTGTTCACAACGCGGCACAGGTCAACCACGTGCTCGACTACCCCGCGCTGGTGGCAGACAACGTGGAGCCGCTGTTCGAATGCCTTCGCCTGTGTGAGGGGCGTAGCAAGAAGGTCTTCAACTTCATCTCCACCCTTTCAGCCTGTAGCGCACGGGATGAACATGGCCGGGTACTGGAACAGCCACCGGCCACGACACCTCCGCTGTACATCCGTAATGGCTACAACCTGAGCAAGTGGGTGGGCGAGCGCCTCGTGGAACGGGCTCATCAGAGTGGCGTGTGGGTCAACCTGTTCCGCCCCGGGAATATCAGCTTCAACAGCCACAGCGGCGTCTGTCAGCCACTGAAGAACCGTCTGATGCTGATGCTCAAGGGCTCGCTGCAATTGGGCCCGGGGCCGGCGCTGGACCTCGAGTTCGACCTGATGCCCGTGGATTTCCTTGCCCGCTTTATCGGCTTTCACGCCAGTCGTTATCGCGCGGCACAAGCGGTGTTCAACCTGCATAACCCCGAGCCGTTGCGCTGGGAGCGCTATGTCGCGGCGTTTCGTCAGTGCGGTCGGCAATTCGAGCTCGTCAGCGTCGAGCACTGGCAGCAGCAGTTGCAGCAGGTCGACCGCAATAACGCCCTGTACGACGTGCTCGGCTTCTATCTCGACGGCTTCGAAGAAGACATCGGCGACATCTCCCACATCGCCCACGCCAACGCCCGTGATGGCGTGCAACGCATGGGCGAACGCTATCCGGAGAAAAGCCCTGCACTGCTGTCGCGCGGCTGCCGGTATCTCCAGGACATCCAGTTCATCTGATCCATCCCACCCAGAGGAGTAACACCATGCAAGCACTGAAACCCGATACGCTGATTCGCAATCCACAAGGCTGCCAGGTCGTTTCGCAGGTCGATATTGCCGCGGATGCCGCAAGTGTCTGGAACATCGTCGGCAATTTCGCCGGCTTCGCGGTGTTCATTCCGGCGTTGAGTCATATCGAGATGACGGGCAGTGGCGTGCGCTCGATCCGCAAGAAATTCTTCAAGGACAACAACTTCGTTATCGAACAACTCAACTCCCACGACGACCCGGCAATGACCATGACCTGGAGCCTGATCCATACCAGCCTCAATATCGGCAATCTGTGGGCAGCCATGGAAGTGAGGGATTTGGGCAACGGCCAAAGCCGCGCAATCTGGACGATTCAAGGCGAACCCTGCGAAGGAGGGTCTGATGCGCTTCCCGCGTTTCAGACGTTTCTGCAGGGGTTTGCGGACGGGGCCATGAATAACGTCCGCAACCTGTTCAACTGAAAATTGACCCGCTAGAAAGACAAAACCCCTGTCTGCAATGCAGACAGGGGTTTTGGAATTGAATCTTGACGATGACCTACTCTCACATGGAGAAACTCCACACTACCATCGGCGATGCATCGTTTCACTGCTGAGTTCGGGATGGGATCAGGTGGTTCCAATGCTCTATGGTCGTCAAGAAATTCTGTGTGCCAATCTGTTGTAGAGAACAGTTCAGCGAAATTCTTGATGCTTCTACTAAAAGACAAAACCCCTACCTGCATACGCAGATAGGGGTTTCGGAATTTAATCTTGACGATGACCTACTCTCACATGGAGAAGCTCCACACTACCATCGGCGATGCATCGTTTCACTGCTGAGTTCGGGATGGGATCAGGTGGTTCCAATGCTCTATGGTCGTCAAGAAATTCTGTGTGCTCGTCCGCCTTTCGACGTCCGTGCAAATCGGGTATGTGATGTTTTGTGGGTTCACGAATTTTCGAGCGTTTCGTCTTCACCACCACAATTCGGTGCCCTGTCTCCAGAAGCAGTCAAATTGCTTGGGTGTTATATGGTCAAGCCTCACGGGCAATTAGTATTGGTTAGCTCAACGCCTCACAGCGCTTACACACCCAACCTATCAACGTCGTAGTCTTCGACGGCCCTTCAGGGAGCTCAAGGCTCCAGTGAGATCTCATCTTGAGGCAAGTTTCCCGCTTAGATGCTTTCAGCGGTTATCTCTTCCGAACATAGCTACCCGGCAATGCCACTGGCGTGACAACCGGAACACCAGAGGTTCGTCCACTCCGGTCCTCTCGTACTAGGAGCAGCCCCTCTCAAATCTCAAACGTCCACGGCAGATAGGGACCGAACTGTCTCACGACGTTCTAAACCCAGCTCGCGTACCACTTTAAATGGCGAACAGCCATACCCTTGGGACCGGCTTCAGCCCCAGGATGTGATGAGCCGACATCGAGGTGCCAAACACCGCCGTCGATATGAACTCTTGGGCGGTATCAGCCTGTTATCCCCGGAGTACCTTTTATCCGTTGAGCGATGGCCCTTCCATACAGAACCACCGGATCACTAAGACCTACTTTCGTACCTGCTCGACGTGTCTGTCTCGCAGTCAAGCGCGCTTTTGCCTTTATACTCTACGACCGATTTCCGACCGGTCTGAGCGCACCTTCGTACTCCTCCGTTACTCTTTAGGAGGAGACCGCCCCAGTCAAACTACCCACCATACACTGTCCTCGATCCGGATAACGGACCTGAGTTAGAACCTCAAAGTTGCCAGGGTGGTATTTCAAGGATGGCTCCACGCGAACTGGCGTCCACGCTTCAAAGCCTCCCACCTATCCTACACAAGCAAATTCAAAGTCCAGTGCAAAGCTATAGTAAAGGTTCACGGGGTCTTTCCGTCTAGCCGCGGATACACTGCATCTTCACAGCGATTTCAATTTCACTGAGTCTCGGGTGGAGACAGCGCCGCCATCGTTACGCCATTCGTGCAGGTCGGAACTTACCCGACAAGGAATTTCGCTACCTTAGGACCGTTATAGTTACGGCCGCCGTTTACCGGGGCTTCGATCAAGAGCTTCGCGTTAGCTAACCCCATCAATTAACCTTCCGGCACCGGGCAGGCGTCACACCCTATACGTCCACTTTCGTGTTTGCAGAGTGCTGTGTTTTTAATAAACAGTCGCAGCGGCCTGGTATCTTCGACCGGCATGGGCTTACGGAGCAAGTCCTTGACCCTCGCCGGCGCACCTTCTCCCGAAGTTACGGTGCCATTTTGCCTAGTTCCTTCACCCGAGTTCTCTCAAGCGCCTTGGTATTCTCTACCCAACCACCTGTGTCGGTTTGGGGTACGGTTCCTAGTTATCTGAAGCTTAGAAGCTTTTCTTGGAAGCATGGCATCAACCACTTCGCGCTCTAAGAGCGCTCGTCATCAGCTCTCGGCCTTAAGATCCCGGATTTACCTAAGATCTCAGCCTACCACCTTAAACTTGGACAACCAACGCCAAGCTGGCCTAGCCTTCTCCGTCCCTCCATCGCAATAACTAGAAGTACAGGAATATTAACCTGTTTTCCATCGACTACGCTTTTCAGCCTCGCCTTAGGGACCGACTAACCCTGCGTCGATTAACGTTGCGCAGGAAACCTTGGTCTTTCGGCGTGGGAGTTTTTCACTCCCATTGTCGTTACTCATGTCAGCATTCGCACTTCTGATACCTCCAGCAAGCTTCTCAACTCACCTTCACAGGCTTACAGAACGCTCCTCTACCGCATCACCTAAGTGATACCCGTAGCTTCGGTGTATGGTTTGAGCCCCGTTACATCTTCCGCGCAGGCCGACTCGACTAGTGAGCTATTACGCTTTCTTTAAAGGGTGGCTGCTTCTAAGCCAACCTCCTAGCTGTCTAAGCCTTCCCACATCGTTTCCCACTTAACCATAACTTTGGGACCTTAGCTGACGGTCTGGGTTGTTTCCCTTTTCACGACGGACGTTAGCACCCGCCGTGTGTCTCCCATGCTCGGCACTTGTAGGTATTCGGAGTTTGCATCGGTTTGGTAAGTCGGGATGACCCCCTAGCCGAAACAGTGCTCTACCCCCTACAGTGATACATGAGGCGCTACCTAAATAGCTTTCGAGGAGAACCAGCTATCTCCGAGCTTGATTAGCCTTTCACTCCGATCCACAGGTCATCCGCTAACTTTTCAACGGTAGTCGGTTCGGTCCTCCAGTCAGTGTTACCTAACCTTCAACCTGCCCATGGATAGATCGCCCGGTTTCGGGTCTATACCCAGCGACTAAACGCCCTATTAAGACTCGCTTTCGCTACGCCTCCCCTATTCGGTTAAGCTCGCCACTGAATATAAGTCGCTGACCCATTATACAAAAGGTACGCAGTCACCTAACAAAGTAGGCTCCCACTGCTTGTACGCATACGGTTTCAGGATCTATTTCACTCCCCTCTCCGGGGTTCTTTTCGCCTTTCCCTCACGGTACTGGTTCACTATCGGTCAGTCAGTAGTATTTAGCCTTGGAGGATGGTCCCCCCATATTCAGACAAAGTTTCTCGTGCTCCGTCCTACTCGATTTCATTGATAAGAGATTTTCGTGTACGGGGCTATCACCCACTATGGCGGCACTTTCCAGAGCCTTCCACTAATCTCAAATCAACTTAAGGGCTAGTCCCCGTTCGCTCGCCACTACTAAGGGAATCTCGGTTGATTTCTTTTCCTCAGGGTACTTAGATGTTTCAGTTCCCCTGGTTCGCCTCTTACACCTATGTATTCAGTGTAAGATAACCATCTTATGATGGCTGGGTTCCCCCATTCAGAGATCTCCGGATCAAAGTCTGTTTGCCGACTCCCCGGAGCTTATCGCAGGCTACAACGTCTTTCATCGCCTCTGACTGCCAAGGCATCCACCGTATGCGCTTCTTCACTTGACCATATAACCCCAAGCAATCTGGTTATACTGTGAAGACGACATTCGCCGAAAATTCATGATTAAACTCACAAATTTTACCTTAGCCTGAACAAACACCAGTGAAAGTGCCGTCCAGTCTATCTTTCTATCACATACCCAAATTTTTAAAGAACGATTCTGATAAAGTTCAGAAATCAATATTCGATGCGAATATTCATTTCTAAGCTTTGACATAGGTGCAAGAGGGGGTGGTGGAGCCAAGCGGGATCGAACCGCTGACCTCCTGCGTGCAAGGCAGGCGCTCTCCCAGCTGAGCTATGGCCCCAGCAATTGGTGGGTCTGGGCAGATTCGAACTGCCGACCTCACCCTTATCAGGGGTGCGCTCTAACCAACTGAGCTACAGACCCAATCGAAGGTTGCTAACCTAATCGTCTTCTTCAATGAATCAAGCAATTCGTGTGGGAGCTTATGAAGCGGCTGATGTCGTCGATTAAGGAGGTGATCCAGCCGCAGGTTCCCCTACGGCTACCTTGTTACGACTTCACCCCAGTCATGAATCACACCGTGGTAACCGTCCTCCCGAAGGTTAGACTAGCTACTTCTGGTGCAACCCACTCCCATGGTGTGACGGGCGGTGTGTACAAGGCCCGGGAACGTATTCACCGCGACATTCTGATTCGCGATTACTAGCGATTCCGACTTCACGCAGTCGAGTTGCAGACTGCGATCCGGACTACGATCGGTTTTGTGAGATTAGCTCCACCTCGCGGCTTGGCAACCCTCTGTACCGACCATTGTAGCACGTGTGTAGCCCAGGCCGTAAGGGCCATGATGACTTGACGTCATCCCCACCTTCCTCCGGTTTGTCACCGGCAGTCTCCTTAGAGTGCCCACCATTACGTGCTGGTAACTAAGGACAAGGGTTGCGCTCGTTACGGGACTTAACCCAACATCTCACGACACGAGCTGACGACAGCCATGCAGCACCTGTGTCAGAGTTCCCGAAGGCACCAATCCATCTCTGGAAAGTTCTCTGCATGTCAAGGCCTGGTAAGGTTCTTCGCGTTGCTTCGAATTAAACCACATGCTCCACCGCTTGTGCGGGCCCCCGTCAATTCATTTGAGTTTTAACCTTGCGGCCGTACTCCCCAGGCGGTCAACTTAATGCGTTAGCTGCGCCACTAAAATCTCAAGGATTCCAACGGCTAGTTGACATCGTTTACGGCGTGGACTACCAGGGTATCTAATCCTGTTTGCTCCCCACGCTTTCGCACCTCAGTGTCAGTATGAGCCCAGGTGGTCGCCTTCGCCACTGGTGTTCCTTCCTATATCTACGCATTTCACCGCTACACAGGAAATTCCACCACCCTCTGCCCTACTCTAGCTCGCCAGTTTTGGATGCAGTTCCCAGGTTGAGCCCGGGGATTTCACATCCAACTTAACGAACCACCTACGCGCGCTTTACGCCCAGTAATTCCGATTAACGCTTGCACCCTCTGTATTACCGCGGCTGCTGGCACAGAGTTAGCCGGTGCTTATTCTGTCGGTAACGTCAAAACACTAACGTATTAGGTTAATGCCCTTCCTCCCAACTTAAAGTGCTTTACAATCCGAAGACCTTCTTCACACACGCGGCATGGCTGGATCAGGCTTTCGCCCATTGTCCAATATTCCCCACTGCTGCCTCCCGTAGGAGTCTGGACCGTGTCTCAGTTCCAGTGTGACTGATCATCCTCTCAGACCAGTTACGGATCGTAGCCTTGGTGAGCCATTACCTCACCAACTAGCTAATCCGACCTAGGCTCATCTGATAGCGCAAGGCCCTAAGGTCCCCTGCTTTCTCCCGTAGGACGTATGCGGTATTAGCGTTCCTTTCGAAACGTTGTCCCCCACTACCAGGCAGATTCCTAGGTATTACTCACCCGTCCGCCGCTGAATCGAAGAGCAAGCTCTTCTCATCCGCTCGACTTGCATGTGTTAGGCCTGCCGCCAGCGTTCAATCTGAGCCATGATCAAACTCTTCAGTTCAATACTGCTTGGGTTTTGAGAAAACCCTAAACTTGGCTCAGCAATCTCAAAATGAACTATTTCGATTTCTCGTATAGTCACTTGTGATGCTGATAATCTTGCTGACTATCAGTCCGAATTCACAAGCACCCACACGAATTGCTTGATTCAATTGTTAAAGAGCGGTTGGTTAAGAGCTTTTCGTCTCAACCGAGGCGCGCATTCTACGCTTTCCTCTCAGCCTGTCAAGGGTTTATTTTGAAGTTTTTCAGAATTTCTCTTTCAACTTCAAACACTTGACTCGCTGCGATCTCTCGTCAGCGGGAGGCGAATTCTACAGCGTTACAACCTGCTGTCAACTGCCTTTTTTCACCGCTTTCGGTGGAGACCGAAACACTTCCTACGCTACCTGAAACTTCTAACTCGTTGAATCTCAAGGAGTTTTCCGTTCCGACTGCGCCGGAAGTGGGGCGAATTATAGACAGATTGAACGGGGCGTCAAGAACTAATTTGAAATTGATCCAAATCAGCTTTTGAGGCCCCGTTTTATTGCTTCTATATATAGAAGCGCTGCCTTAAAGAACCTTGGCCTCGCGCAAACGCAGGATATCGTCCGCTCCCAGCCCCAATACGCTGCTCAGGACCTGCTCGGTATGTTCGCCCAACAGCGGCGGAGCATTGCGGTACTCCACCGGCGTCTCGGACAGTCGAATAGGGCTGGCCACCTGCGGAACGCTGCCCCCCAACGAATGAGGGATATCGATGGCCAGACCGCGAGCCTTCACCTGCGGGTCCGCGAACATCTGCGCCAGATCGTTGATCGGACCACAGGGCACACCTGCCTGCTCCAGCTGACTGACCCACTCGGCCGTAGTCTTGAACACCGTGGCCTGGCGAATCAGCGGGATCAGCTCGGCGCGGTTGGCTACCCGCAGCTTGTTGGTAGCGAACCGTGGATCGTCCGCCCACTGAGGCTGACCCGCCACCTCAGCGAACTTGCGGAATTGGCCGTCATTACCCACCGTCAGGATGAAGTCTCCATCTGCGGTAGGAAAGTCCTGATAAGGCACGATGTTCGGGTGTGCGTTACCCAGCCGCCGCGGAGGCGTGCCCGTGGTGAGGTAGTTCATTGCCTGGTTGGCCAGACAAGCCACCTGCACATCCAGCAACGCCATATCGATGTGCTGCCCGCCGCCATGCTGATCGCGGTGGGCGAGGGCGGCCAGGATGGCGACCGTGGAATACAGCCCGGTGAGGATGTCCGTCAGCGCTACGCCTACCTTCACCGGCCCGGCGCCATCTTCGCCCTCGGGGCGCCCGGTCAGGCTCATCAACCCGCCCAGGCCCTGAATCATGAAGTCGTAACCGGCGCGCTTGGCATACGGTCCGGTCTGGCCGAAGCCGGTGATCGAGCAATAGATAAGCTGCGGGTTCACCTGACGCAGGCTTTCATAATCCAGCCCATAGGCTTTCAGCCCGCCCACCTTGAAGTTCTCGATGACGATATCGGACTTCGCCGCCAGCTCGCGCACCAGGCGCTGACCCTCTGGCTGGGTGAAGTCGATGGTCACCGAGTGCTTGTTGCGGTTGGCGGACAGGTAGTAAGCCGCTTCGCTGGTGTTCTCGCCGTTGACGTCCTTGAGGAAGGGCGGACCCCAGGCCCGGGTGTCATCGCCCGCGCCCGGACGCTCGACCTTTATTACCTCCGCCCCCAGGTCCGCGAGGATCTGGCCGGCCCATGGCCCGGCCAACACCCGCGACAGATCCAGCACCCGCAAATGAGAAAGCGCGCCCATGGGCTGGCTCCTTATTAATAGAAGGCCTGGATACCGGTTTGTGCGCGACCGAGGATCAGCGCGTGCACGTCATGGGTACCCTCGTAGGTGTTGACCACTTCGAGGTTGACCAAGTGACGGGCAACGCCGAACTCGTCGGAGATGCCGTTGCCGCCCAGCATGTCCCGCGCCAGACGGGCAATCTCCAGCGCTTTGCCGCAGGAGTTGCGCTTCATGATCGAGGTAATCTCCACCGCAGCGGTACCTTCGTCTTTCATGCGGCCCAGACGCAGGCAGCCCTGCAGGCCCAGCGTGATTTCGGTCTGCATGTCGGCCAGCTTTTTCTGGATCAGTTGGTTGGCCGCCAGCGGGCGACCGAACTGCTGACGATCCAGGGTGTATTGGCGAGCCGTGTGCCAGCAGGCTTCAGCGGCACCCAGGGCGCCCCAGGAAATGCCGTAGCGCGCCGAGTTCAGGCAGGTGAACGGGCCTTTCAGGCCGCGCACGTCCGGGAAGATGTTCTCTTCCGGCACGAACACGTTGTCCATGACGATCTCACCGGTGATCGACGCCCGCAGGCCGACCTTGCCGTGAATCGCTGGCGCGCTCAGACCTTGCCAGCCTTTCTCCAGGACAAATCCACGGATATCGCCGGCATCGTCCTTCCCCCAGACCACGAACACGTCGGCGATCGGGCTGTTGGTGATCCACATTTTGCTGCCGCTCAAGCGATAGCCGCCGTCGACTTTCTTCGCCCGGGTAATCATCGAGCCTGGGTCGGAGCCGTGGTTCGGTTCGGTCAGGCCGAAGCAGCCGATCCATTCACCGCTGGCCAGCTTGGGCAGGTACTTCTGTTTCTGTGCTTCAGTACCGAACTCATTGATCGGCACCATCACCAGCGAGGACTGCACGCTCATCATCGAGCGGTAGCCGGAATCGATACGCTCCACTTCACGCGCGATCAGGCCGTAGCACACGTAGTTCAGGCCACTGCCGCCGTACTGCTCGGGGATGGTCGCACCCAACAGGCCGACTTCGCCCATTTCGCGGAAGATCGCAGGATCGGTCTGCTCATGACGGAAGGCTTCCAGCACGCGCGGCGCCAGCTTGTCCTGGGCGAAGTGGAAAGCGCTTTCACGCACCATGCGCTCTTCTTCGGTGAGCTGCTGATCGAGCAGCAGCGGATCGATCCAGTTGAAGCTTGCTTTGCCGGCCATGAGGGAGTCCTCGAAATGGGGAAGGGAGATGTTTTTGTCGTGCATTGATCCTAGGCCGGAACGGGCAGGGCGACAAACGAGGATTGCGCATACTCTTGTGATGATTTCTCACTCCGTGGCAGGCTGAGAGGCCATTTCCACCGCTGATTAGTGAGGTTGACGTATATGCGGCGCAAGATCCCCAGCACTACGGCCCTCGTCTGCTTCGAGGCTGCGGCCCGCCACGAGAGCTTCACCAAGGCGGCGCAGGAGCTGTCACTCACCCAAGGCGCCGTCTGCCGACAGATCGGTGGCCTGGAGGAGTTCCTCAATGTCGAACTGTTCCGTCGCTCACGGCGCGGGGTAAAGCTAACCGAGGCGGGACTGTCCTACAGCCGGCGAGTGGCGACACAACTGGATGCGGTGGAGCGCGACACCCTGTCGGTGATGGGCCAGCAGGGCGCCAACGTGATCGAACTGGCGGTCGTGCCGACCTTCGGCACGCAATGGTTGTTGCCGCGACTGAAGGACTTCCAGCAGCGCCACCCGGAAGTCACGGTCAACCTCACCAACCGGACACGACCCTTCCTGTTTGCCGACACCCATTTCGATGCCGCGATCTACTTTGGCGATGCAGACTGGTCCGGTACGCAATCCCACCGCCTCATGGGAGAAAACCCGGTGCCGGTGTGCAGCCCTGCGCTGCTGGGCCAGCATCCATATCTGGAGCCCCAGGCCATCGCGCAACTGCCCTTGCTGCAGCAGACCACCCGGCCCTACGCGTGGCGCCAGTGGTTCGACAGTGTGGACATGAATGTCGCCCGGGACATGACAGGCCCACGCTATGAACTATTCTCGATGTTGGCCCAGGCAGCGATGCATGAGATGGGTGTGGCGCTGATCCCACCCTTCCTGATCCAGCGCGAACTGGGGGAGGGCCGCCTGGTGATCGCCAACCCGCACGCGCTGTCCAGTATCAAGGCGTATTACCTGATGATCCCGGAAAGGAAGGTGGAATCGGCTTCCTTGCGTGCTTTTCGCGACTGGCTGGTGAACGAAGCCCAGCGCTACGCCGCGACCCACAAGGACGAGAGCGGTTTACTGACCCAGTAGTCAACAAACTCAAAGCCCTACAGATGTATATAAATGTCGCATAGGCGACAACTGTTTCAGTCACCCTCAAAACCCAGTCAAACCCCACTGTTTTCGGGGCTTTCCTGCCATTCGAACGACGTTTTTCATCGCCTACATGAAAATTGTCAGAAAATTTTTAATTTTTCTTTTAATGTCGCTAAACCCCGTGTTTGACGGGCTGGAGCCGAATCGTTGCGACATACGGTCACAGGGTGACTTGTAGTTTGTTTGTCGTTTCCATTCAGAACCCATTGAAGCGATTCAGGATCGCTTGCAAAATGCCGCGCCCCGCCTCGTTCTGGCGGGATCGTGCTGATCGGCCGCCCAGACGCACCAACCGTAGTGCGCTGGTTCAACTACAAAAGATCACGCAGGAGAATACGACGTGCACATTGGTGTTCCTCTCGAAACGCAGACGGGCGAAACACGGGTCGCTGCCACTCCCGAAACCATCAAGAAACTGGTGGGACAGGGTCATCAAGTCACTGTGCAACGCGGAGCCGGCCTGAACGCCAGCATCCCGGACAGTGCCTATGAGGCTGCCGGCGCCGTCATGGGAAGCGCCGCCGATGCGTTTGGCGCGCAGCTTGTCCTGAAAGTTGTAGCGCCCGACGACAGCGAACTGGGCCAGATCAAGAGCGGTACCGTGCTCGCGGGCATGCTCAACCCGTTCAACAACGAACTCATCGCCAAGATGGCCGAATGCGGCATTACCGCCTTCGCCCTCGAAGCCGCGCCGCGCACTTCCCGGGCCCAGAGCCTGGACGTGCTGTCCTCGCAGGCCAACATCGCCGGTTACAAGGCTGTGTTGCTCGCCGCTCACCACTATCCACGCTTCATGCCGATGCTGATGACCGCAGCCGGTACGGTGAAAGCCGCCCGTGTGCTGATTCTCGGTGCCGGTGTAGCCGGCCTGCAGGCCATTGCCACGGCCAAGCGCCTGGGTGCGGTGATCGAAGCCTCGGACGTGCGTCCGGCGGTGAAGGAGCAAATCGAATCGCTCGGTGCGAAGTTCCTTGATGTGCCGTATGAAACCGACGAAGAACGCGAATGCGCCGTCGGCGTCGGCGGCTATGCCCGACCAATGCCAGCCAGCTGGATGCAGCGTCAGGCGCAAGCCGTGCACGAACGCGCGAAGCAGGCCGATATCGTCATCACCACCGCACTGATCCCGGGCCGCAAGGCACCGACGCTGCTCAGCGCCGAGACCGTGGCGCAAATGAAGCCAGGTTCGGTGGTCATCGACCTCGCCGCGGCCCAGGGCGGTAACTGCCCGCTGACCGTCGCCGACCAGGTGGTACAGGTGAACGGCGTCACCATCGTCGGCCCGACCAACCTGCCCGCGCAGGTCGGTGCCGATGCTTCGGCGCTGTACGCGCGCAACTTGCTGGACTTCATGAAGCTGCTGTTCGACAAAGACGGCGCGCTGACGATCAACCTCGAAGACGACATCGTCGCCGCGTGCCTGATGTGCCGCGACGGCCAGGTCATCCGCAAGAACGGATAAGGAGCCAGACAATGGAAGACATGCTGATCTCTCACGGCGTCTATAACCTGATCATCTTCGTGCTGGCGATCTATGTCGGTTACCACGTGGTCTGGAACGTCACGCCCGCGCTGCACACCCCGCTGATGGCCGTCACCAACGCCATCTCCGCCATCGTCATCGTCGGCGCCATGCTCGCCGCCGCCCTGACCGTCACCCCGCTGGGCAAGGTCATGGGCACCCTCGCAGTCGCGCTGGCAGCGGTGAACGTATTCGGTGGATTCCTCGTCACCCGGCGCATGCTGGAGATGTTCAAGAAGAAGGCCGCAAAGGCTGAGGGGCAGAAGTAAAAATGAGCATGAACCTGGTAACTCTTCTCTACCTGGTCGCTTCGGTGTGCTTCATCCAGGCCCTGAAAGGCCTGTCGCACCCGACCACCTCCCGCCGCGGCAACCTGTTTGGCATGCTCGGCATGGCGCTGGCGGTGGTCACCACCGTCGGCCTGATCTACAAGCTTGGCGCCGAGCTGGCCACCGACGGCATCGCCTACGTGCTGGTCGGCCTGCTGGTCGGCGGCAGCGCTGGCGCGATCATGGCCAAGCGCGTTGAAATGACCAAGATGCCGGAGCTGGTGGCGTTCATG
Organism: Pseudomonas sp. Marseille-P9899; assembly: GCF_903166565.1. NCBI lineage: Bacteria > Pseudomonadati > Pseudomonadota > Gammaproteobacteria > Pseudomonadales > Pseudomonadaceae > Pseudomonas > Pseudomonas sp. Marseille-P9899. The sequence continues at coordinate 91,225 of NZ_CAESCG010000004.1, read as the reverse complement.
CACAGCATGATCGGCCTGGCGGCGGTGTTCATCGCCATCGCCGCAGTGGTCGAGCCGCAATCGCTGGGCATCGTCAGCAGCATCAGCGACCCGATCCCCACCGGTAACCGCCTGGAGCTGTTCCTCGGCGCGGCCATCGGTGCGGTCACCTTCTCCGGTTCGGTCATCGCTTTCGGCAAGCTCTCGGGCAAGTACAAGTTCCGCCTGTTCCAGGGCGCACCCGTACAGTTCGCCGGCCAGCACAAGCTCAACCTGGTACTCGGCCTGGCCACCATCGGCCTGGGCCTGGTGTTCACCTTCACCGGCAACCTCACCGCCTTCGCAGTCATGCTGGCCCTGGCGTTCGTCATGGGCGTGCTGATCATCATCCCGATCGGCGGCGCGGACATGCCCGTGGTGGTCTCGATGCTCAACAGCTATTCGGGCTGGGCGGCGGCCGGTATCGGCTTCTCGCTGAACAACTCGATGCTGATCATCGCAGGCTCGCTGGTGGGTTCGTCCGGTGCGATCCTCTCGTACATCATGTGCAAGGCGATGAACCGTTCCTTCTTTAATGTAATCCTCGGCGGTTTCGGTGGTGCGGCAGATGCCGGCGGCCCGGCGGGCGCGCAAGAGGCCCGTCCGGTGAAGTCCGGCTCGGCCGACGACGCAACCTTCCTGCTGAGCAATGCCGACACCGTGATCATCGTTCCCGGCTACGGCCTGGCGGTGGCCCGTGCCCAGCACGCACTGAAGGAACTGACCGAGAAGCTGACCCACAACGGCGTGACCGTGAAGTACGCGATCCACCCGGTGGCGGGCCGTATGCCTGGCCATATGAACGTGCTGCTGGCGGAAGCCGAAGTGCCGTATGACCAGGTGTTCGAGATGGAGGACATCAACTCCGAGTTCGGCCAGGCCGACGTGGTGCTGGTGCTCGGCGCCAACGACGTGGTCAACCCGGCGGCGAAGAACGATCCGAAGTCGCCGATCGCCGGCATGCCGATCCTGGAAGCCTTCAAGGCCAAGACCATCATCGTCAACAAGCGCTCGATGGCCAGCGGCTATGCCGGCCTGGACAACGAACTGTTCTACCTCGACAAGACCATGATGGTCTTTGGCGACGCCAAAAAGGTCATCGAGGACATGGTCAAAGCGGTGGAATAAGCCCCTCGCGGTACTGTGACAAAAAGCCCCAGCGCGGTAACGCCTGGGGCTTTTTCGTCCCCGGCCCGCCGACGGAAGGCTCTATTTCCGGGCTTCGCCTACGACCTTGGTCGCGCGACGAACATTTGCGAAATCACTAGACTGCGCATCTAGCTTCAGTAGCCCGAGATAACAATCCATGTACCGTGATCGCATTCGCTTGTCCTCGCTGCACAGTAAAGTCATGAGCGCGGAAGACGCCGCCGCCCTGATCCAGGACGGCATGACCGTCGGCATGAGCGGTTTCACCCGTGCCGGTGAAGCCAAGGCCGTTCCCCACGCACTGGCCGAACGGGCCAAGCAGTCGCCGCTGAAAATCAGCCTGATGACCGGCGCCAGCCTTGGCAACGACCTGGACAAGCAACTGACCGAAGCCGGTGTGCTCGCTCGCCGCATGCCGTTCCAGGTCGACAGCACCCTGCGCAAGGCCATCAACGAAGGCAAGGTGATGTTCATCGACCAGCACCTGTCGGAAACCGTCGAGCAACTGCGCAACGCCCAGCTCAAGCTGCCGGATATCGCCGTCATCGAAGCCGTGGCGATCACCGAGCAAGGCCACATCGTGCCGACCACCTCCGTGGGCAACTCGGCCAGCTTCGCGATCTTCGCCAAGCAAGTGATCATCGAGATCAACATGGCGCACAACGCCAACCTCGAAGGCCTGCACGACATCTATATCCCGACCTACCGCCCGACCCGCACGCCAATCCCGCTGGTCAAGGTCGACGACCGCATCGGCAGCACCGCGATCCCGATCGACCCGGCGAAGATCGTCGGCATCGTCATCACCAACCAATCCGACTCGCCGTCCACCGTGCTGCCGCCGGATGAAGAAACCCAGGGCATCGCCAACCACCTGATCAACTTCCTCAAACAGGAAGTCGATGCTGGCCGCATGACCAACAAGCTCGGCCCGCTGCAGGCCGGTATCGGCAACATCGCCAACGCGGTGATGTGCGGGCTGATCGAGTCGCCGTTCGAAGACCTGACCATGTACTCCGAAGTGCTGCAGGACTCGACCTTCGACCTGATCGACGCCGGCAAGCTGAGCTTCGCCTCGGGCAGTTCGATCACCCTGTCGAGCCGCCGCAACGCTGATGTGTTCGGCAACCTGGAGCGCTACAAGGACAAGCTGGTACTGCGTCCGCAGGAAATCTCCAACCACCCTGAAGTGGTCCGTCGCCTGGGCATCATCGGCATCAACACCGCGCTGGAGTTCGACCTGTACGGCAACGTCAACTCCACCCACGTCTGCGGTACGCGGATGATGAACGGCATTGGCGGCTCGGGCGACTTCGCCCGCAACGCGCACCTGGCCATCTTCGTCACCAAGTCGATCGCCAAGGGCGGCGCGATTTCCAGCGTCGTTCCAATGGTCAGCCATGTCGACCATACCGAGCATGACGTCGACATCCTGGTGACCGAGCAAGGTCTGGCCGACTTGCGCGGCCTGGCGCCACGCGAGCGCGCCCGGGTGATCATCGACAACTGTGTGCACCCGGATTACCGCGAGGCGCTGAACGACTACTTCACCCGCGCGTGCGAGCGGGGCGGTCATACCCCGCACATCCTGCGTGAGGCCTTGGCCTGGCACGAAAACCTGGAAGAAACCGGTCGCATGCTCGCCGGTTGATCCGTGACAGTTGGCAGCCGGTGACGTGCAATGCGCACCGGCTGTACAGTTGCTCCACTCAAATCAACAAAAACTGTTCTACTGTACCGGTAATATCCCCCAGCTTTTCCACCTCCCGACTCTCCCCCTGACCAGAAACGCACCAAAAGCGCGCAGACCAGTACAGTTGCGCGTATTTTGAGTGCAACAGCACCCTTAAACAGTTAACTGGACCCTCACAATCAAGGTGAACTGTATCTACTGTTATGGACGGTGGAGGAGGATCATTGGCATCAGTTAAACCACTAGCCAATGCCGCCATAAGCGGAAGGAAGACATCATGGAACGTACCCTCAGTTCCGATCTGATTTTCGAAAACAACGCTCAACAATCCCAAGCCGCTCTGCCTCTGCGCCTGCTGGCTAACCTGATGCTGTGGCAGCGCCGCATCTCCAGCCGCCATCAACTGGCTCGTCTGGATGCCCGCCTGCTGGCCGACGCCGGTATCAGCGAAGCACAGCGCTACGAAGAGCTGAGCAAGCCTTTCTGGCGTTAAGCCAGGAGCGCCGGCCAAGGCCGGCACCGAATTCCGAGAAACCCGTCGCAGGTAACTGCTGACGGGTTTTTTCGTTCTGGAAGGTGCGAAATAGAGCGCCTAACTCAACGAGCAGTACAATTTTCACAAATCGAAAAAACACCATCACAGTTACATCCGACGCCGTTTCGCTTACCCCGTGTTACGCTTGCTTTACGCAGCTTGACTCACCCGTAACGCAATAAGCTGAGCGCGCGTCTGACATTCAGATGACCAAAGCCCTACTCAGGAGATCGACCATGTTCCGTACCCGCTTGCTGGGCGCCGCCGTCTTGCTGGCCCTGGCCTCGACTGCCCAGGCCACCAGCTTCGTTGTCACCACCGACGCAGTTGTAGGTGCCGTGGCCGCTTCCACCGATGCCACCTCGGATGTGTCCTCCTCGTTCCGTGACGACAAGATCGTCCGCGCCGCACGTGACGACGCCGCAAGCTTCGTTGCCAGCAACGGCGATATCCGTGGCGCGAAGCTGGAAAGCGCCTTCGTCCATATCCGCCAGCAACAGCCAACGCTGCAGGCCAGCGACGCACAACTGGCCCAGGCGATTCTGGCGATCTGATCCGACACGGGTCCGCCACTCGCGAAACACCAGGCAAAACACCTGGGCCAACCGCTCTGGCCCGGGCTTGCACATTGGGATAGCCTTTGCCGCCTCGATTCCGGAGGCACTGTTTCCCCATGCGTTATTTGCCACTGCTGCTTGTGCTGTTCGGGCCCGGCACCGCCCTGGCCTTCGATATGACCACTGCCACACTCGTCGTCAGCGGCTACGCCACCAGCCAGGTGACAACTGCGCCTTTCGACCGCAAGTGGGTCAGGGCCGCTCGCGATGACGCCGCAGCCTTCATTGCCAGTGACGGCCAGTTGCGCGGCGCACGGCTGGAAGCGGTCATCCAGCGATTGCGCCATGAAAACCCCGAACTTCATGCTGCCGACCTTGAACTGGCGCAGGCAATTCTCGTCCAATGACCACACCTGTTTTTCCCGGAGATGTTCCATGCGTAATCCGCTGATTGCCGCCACCCTCGGCTTCCTGCTGCTGGCCGACGTAGCCCAGGCACACACCGTGGTCGCCACCAGCAACATCATCGTCCGCGCCTTTGGCCGTTCGATCGATTTCACCTCTGACACCACCACCTCGATCCGCGACTCGAAAGTCGTCCGCGAAGCCCGCGACGATGCCGCCAGCTTCGTCGCCAGCAACGGCGACATCCGTGGCGCGCAACTGGAAGCCGCGTTCGACGCCCTGCGCCAGCGCGTCCCGGAAGCACGCCAAGCCAGTGATCAGGTCTTGGCCGAAGCCATCCTGGCCCTGTGAAATCCCTGCGTAACTGGCTGCTGAGCGGTGCACTGGCACTGTTCAGCGTCCCCGCGCTGGCCGACCTGCAACTGGTGTTGCAGGACGACAGCCTGACTTCATCCCAGCGCCAGGCCACCCAGGCGCTGCTGGATGAAGCGATGGAGAAACTTCCTCCCAGCTTCAAGACCCGCCTCGACCGCACCATCACGGTCAATTGGGACGCGCGCATGCCCGAAGACGCCTACGGCCAGGCCTCGCTGGTGTCCACACTGGCGCTCAATCGCCGCCTGCTGCCCAGCCTCACCGACGGCAGCGCCGCCACACAGAAGACCGGTCGCCCCCATGGCACCGTGCGCCAGGAGCTGCTGGCCACCGTCCTCCACGAAACCACCCATATCTACGACCGTGCCCGGCTTTGGCCGGACGACGAGCGTCGGCTGATCGTCCAGTGCAAACGCCAGAACGACAGCCAGGGCAAGGTAGGGCTGCGCGACGAATGCCGCGGCCAACCCGAACGCCGCTTCACCCTCAGCGATGATCCGCGCCTGCTCGACCTTGCCGGCTGGCCGCAATACGTTGGCCGTCGCGGCGAACGCGAGCAGCACAATCGCCAGATCGCCCGCAGCCCGGACAGCTATGAGCTGAGCAGCCCCAAGGAATTCATCGCGGTCAACATGGAGTACTTCCTCCTCGACCCGAGCTATGCCTGCCGGCGCCCGGCCTTGCAGGCTTACCTGAGCAAGCACTTCGGCTGGGCGCCGGCGCATCCGGCCTGCGAGCCGGCGCTGCCGTTCCTCAATGCCGGCAACGATTTCGCCAAGCAACCGCTGGGGCAAATCGACCCCGAGCGCGTCTATGCGGTGGATTACCTGCTGGCCGAAGCCAACCAGAACTGGGTCAGCCGCTGGGGCCACAGCATGCTGCGTCTGGTGATCTGCGCCCCTGGCCGCCCACGCGGGCCGGACTGCCGTCTCGATCTGGACCAGCATCTGGTGCTGTCGTACCGGGCGTTCGTCAACGATGTGCAACTGTCCAGTTGGGATGGCCTGGTCGGTGCCTACCCGTCGCGACTGTTCGTGCTGCCGCTGGGCCAGGTCATCGATGAATACACCAAGACCGAGCTGCGCAGCCTCGCGTCGATCCCGCTGAAGCTGTCCCGCGAGGAGCTGGAGGCCTTGGTGCGTCAGGCCCTGGAGATGCACTGGAGCTACGACGGCAACTACTTCTTCCTGTCCAACAACTGCGCGGTGGAAACCCTCAAGCTGCTGCGCAGCGGCACCGCCAATCCGCGCCTGACCAGCCTCGACAACATCATGCCCAACGGCCTGCTGGAAGTGCTCAAGGGCCGCGGTCTGGCCGATACCAGCGTGCTGGACGACCCCCGCGAGGCGCTACGCCTGGGCTATCGCTTCGATTCCTACCGTGATCGCTACCAGGCGATGTTCCAGATTCTCAAGAAGCAGTTGCCGGTCCCCGCCGACAGCGTCGAAAGCTGGCTGGAACAGAGCGCCGAACAGCGTCGCCCGTGGTTCGACCGCGCCGACCTGCGCACCAGCGCCGCCTTGCTGCTGCTGGAACAGGCCGGACTGCGCCGGCAGTTGCTGCTGGCCCAGGACGAGGTCAAGCAACGCTACCTGACCGGGCGCGCGCTGGAGGACGGCAGCGTGGCCAAGGCCAACAACACCTTGCAGCAGATCCTCGCCAACAGTGGCTTCCTGAGCAAACCGGCGGAATTGCTGGGGGAGGGCGGCTATGGTCTGCCGCAGCCCGCCGAGCGCCAGCAACTGGAGCAGAGCAGCAGCCAGCGCCAGCAGCAGTTGCAGGCGTTGAGCGTGGACCTGGACACGGAAGTGCGCGCCTTGCTCGGGCCGGAGCGCGCGGCGCAGATCAAGGCGGTGGAGGCCAATATCAAACAGCTCGGCGAGCACCTGCGGGCCTTGCACAAGGCCGCGGGCGGACTGGAACTGCCGTAACCGTCAGAGAGACTCGTGGCGCTCGCTGGGCAATTGTTCGTCCAGGTGCAGCCAGGGCAAACGGCTCTCGGTCCAGATATGCCGGTTTGGCGGCACGGATTCCGGATCATCCAGCGTGGTCACGGTGATATCGATGGTTTCCGGGCTCAGGTCGGTGGTCAGGGCCACATGTGCGCCACAGCGGCTGCAGAAATAACGCACGCAACTGGCGGACGAATCGTAGCGCTGCGGGGTTCCGGTCAACCACTGGAAGCCGCCGCAGGGCACGGTGACCCAAGTGACCAGCAAACCGCCGGTAACCCGCCGGCAGATTGAGCAATGGCAGTGGGCGACATCCGTGAGCGGGCCTTCGGCCCGGTAGCGCAGGGCGCCGCAGTGGCAGCCGCCCTCGTGGAATTGAGTCATTTGTTCAGCACTCCTTGTTGGTGCAGATTCAGCCGTTGTTCGTGGGGCCTCATCGCGAGCAAGCTCGCTCCTACAGGGTAACCATTGTCTTGTAGGCGCGAGCTTGCTCGCGAAGGCAGTCCCGAAAAATACCTCTCGTCACCTTTCAACCCTCGAAAGCTGGCTGAAAGCTTAGCCCCTTAGCATCGCCTCACCACCGGCATAGCGACCGGCGCGCCAGGGCATCCGATTTACCGAGCCCGGCCCAATCAACAAGAACAATGGTGATTCTGATGTCCTTCCGTAAATTCCTGCGCCCTGATTTCCCCCCGCTACTCCAGACACAGCGCCTCGCCCGCTGATCCGTCCGTCACGTCCCTGTCCCGACGCACTACGCCTGGAGTACCCCCATGCTGACCTTCCTCGGCTTCGCCATGGTCATCACCTTCATGTACCTGATCATGACCAAGCGCCTGTCGGCCTTGATCGCGCTGATCCTGGTACCGATCCTGTTCGCCCTGTTCGGCGGCTTTTCCAGCAAGATCGGCCCGATGATGCTGGAAGGCATCAGCAAGCTCGCCCCAACCGGCGTGATGCTGATGTTCGCCATTCTCTATTTCGCCCTGATGATCGACTCCGGCCTGTTCGACCCGGCCGTGCGCAAGATCCTCAAGCTGGTCAAAGGCGACCCGCTGAAAGTCTCGGTCGGCACTGCGGTGCTGGCCCTGGTCGTCTCGCTCGACGGTGACGGCGCCACCACCTACATGATCTGCTGCGCCGCGATGCTGCCGCTGTACAGCCGCCTGGGCATGAGCCCGCGGATCATGGCCGGCCTGATCATCCTCGCCGGCGGGGTGATGAACATGACCCCGTGGGGCGGCCCGACTGCCCGTGCCGCCAGCGCGCTGCACGTAGACCCTTCGGACATCTTCGTGCCGATGATCCCGGCCATGCTCGCCGGTGTGGTCGCGATCCTGGCCATCGCCTACATGTACGGCAAGCGCGAGCGCGCCCGTCTCGGTGAGCTGCACCTGCCGGGCGATGAGATCGACCACAGCGAAATCACCGTCTCCCAGTACCCGGACGCCCGCCGCCCGAAACTGCTGTGGTTCAACGGCGCCCTGACCGCCGCGCTGATGGTCGCGCTGATCGCCGGCCTGCTGCCGCTGCCGGTGCTGTTCATGATCGCCTTCAGTATCGCGATGATCGTCAACTACCCGTGCCTGCAACAGCAGAAAGACCGCATATCCGCCCACGCCGGCAGCGTATTGGCGGTAACCGGGCTGATCTTCGCTGCAGGTATCTTCACCGGCATCCTGTCCGGCACCGGCATGGTCGAAGCCATGTCAAAGAGCCTGCTGGCCGTGATCCCGGACGCGCTGGGCCCGTACCTGGCGGTAATCACCGCGATCGTGAGCATGCCGTTCACCTTCTTCATGTCCAACGACGCCTTCTACTACGGCGTGCTGCCGGTACTCTCGGAAGCCGCCAGCCACTACGGCATCTCGCCGGTGGAAATGGCCCGCGCCTCGATCGTCGGACAGCCGGTTCACCTGCTCAGCCCGCTAGTGCCATCGACCTACCTGCTGGTCGCCCTGGCCGGCATCGAGTTCGGCGACCACCAGCGCTTTACCCTGAAGTGGGCAGTGCTAGTCTGCCTATGCATAATGCTCGCCGCGCTGCTCATGGGAATTTTCCCGCTGTTCAGTAGCCTCTAGTAAACAGATCCACCAACCTGTTTGCGCGCCTGATCCGGCGCGCAACGTCATACGCTCGAAGGAACAAACATGGAATGGCTGACCAACCCGGAAATCTGGGTTGCCCTCTTCACCCTGACTGCACTCGAAATCGTGCTCGGGATCGACAACATCATCATGATCTCGATCCTGGTCAGCCGCATGCCCAAGCACATGCAGCAGCGCACCCGAATCTTCGGCCTGGCGCTGGCGATGGTCACCCGCATCATGTTGCTGCTGTCGATCACCTGGGTCATGCGTCTCACCGCCGATCTGTTCGAGGTGTTCGGCCAGGGCATTTCCGGCCGTGACCTGATCCTGTTCTTCGGCGGCCTGTTCCTGCTGTGGAAAAGCTCCCAGGAGATCTACCACGGCCTCGAGGGCGAAGACGAAAGCGCCGACGAGACTACGACGAGCGCCGGCGGCAAGTTCCTGTACACCATCATCCAGATCGCCATCATCGACATCGTGTTCTCCCTGGACTCGGTGATCACCGCGGTCGGCATGGTGTCCCATGTACCGGTCATGATCGCGGCAATCGTCATCGCCGTACTGGTAATGATGCTCTGCGCCAAGACCATCAGCGATTTCATCGACAAACACCCGTCGCTGAAGATGCTCGCGCTGTCCTTCCTGATGGTGGTCGGTACCGTGCTGATCGCCGAAGCCTTCGACGTGCATGTGCCGAAGGGCTACGTCTACTTCGCCATGGCCTTCTCGCTGGCCGTGGAAGCCGTCAATATCCGCATGCGCACGGCGATGGCGAAGAAACGCAAAGAAGCACAGAGCGAACCGGTGAAACTTCGCAAGGACATCCCGGGTCAGTAATACTGGCCAGTTGCTGAATGAAGGCCCCTTCCGGGGCCTTTTTTCATTGTGGCGGCAACAGCGGCGGTTTCTCGGCTTTATCTGCCAGACCCCGCCAACCCTGCTGGCGCCAAGGCCTCTGGCGAACTAAAGCTTAAGTGAGCACTGGAAAAAACCGCCGTTGCCAACGGCCAGGCTCCGCGCACATTCATTGGCCCCGCTGGGGCAAACACACAGGGGGCCCGTTCATGCTGACCCTGCTCAATCTATTGTCAGCCGTCGCCCTGCTGATCTGGGGCACACACATCGTCCGTACCGGCATCCTGCGGGTCTATGGTTCAAACCTGCGCCGGGTCATCAGCCAGAACATGTCGCGCCGGCCACTGGCGTTCATCGCCGGCATTCTGGTCACCGCCATGGTGCAGAGCAGCAATGCCACGGCGATGCTGGTCACTTCGTTCGTCGGCCAGGGCCTGATGGCGCTGACCCCGGCCCTGGCGATCATGCTCGGCGCCGACGTCGGTACCGCGCTGATGGCGCGGGTGCTGACGCTCGACCTGTCATGGCTGTCGCCGCTGCTGATCTTCCTCGGGGTGATCTTCTTCCTGTCGCGCAAGCAGACCCGCGCCGGCCAGCTCGGGCGCGTGGGCATTGGCCTGGGGCTGATCATCCTGGCGCTGCAATTGATCGTCGAGGCGGCGACGCCCATCACCACCGCGCAAGGGGTGAAAGTCCTGTTCGCCTCGCTGACCGGCGATATCCTCCTCGATGCCCTGATTGGCGCGATGTTCGCCATGATTTCCTACTCCAGCCTCGCCGCCGTGCTGCTCACCGCCACCCTGGCCGGCGCCGGGGTGATCGGCCTGCCGGTCGCCATCGGCCTGGTCATCGGTGCCAACATCGGCAGCGGCCTGCTGGCCTTTATCAGCACCAGCATGCGCAACAGCGCCGGACGCCAGGTGGCGCTGGGCAGCCTGCTGTACAAACTGATCGGCCTGCTGGTGACCATTCCGCTACTGACGCCGCTGGTCGCCTGGATGGACAGCCTGACGTTCAGCCCGGCCGAACTGGTGATCGGTTTCCACCTGCTCTACAACAGCCTGCGCTGCCTGACCCTGCTGCCCACGGTAAAACTCATGGCCAGGGCCTGCAGCTGGCTGCTGCCCGAACGCCCGGAAACCAACGGCCACACCACGCCGCGCCACCTCGACCCGACCGCCCTCGCCACCTCCAGTCTGGCCTTGGCCAATGCCGTGCGCGAAACCCTGCGTCTGGGCGATCTGGTGGACACCATGCTCGAAGCCATGAACGGTGTGCTGCGCGGCACCCAGACGGCGGTGACCCAGGAAATCCGCGTCCTGCATGACGATGTCGAGTCGCTGTACAACGCCATCAAGCTGTACCTGGCGCAAATGCCGCGAGAAGACCTCGGCGAGCAGGACAGCCAGCGCTGGGCCGAGATCATCGAGCTGGCGATCAACCTGAAGATGGCCAGCGACCTGATCGAACGCATGCTGCGCAAGATCCAGCAGCAGAAGACCTCGCAGCGCCGCGAGTTCTCCGAAGTGGGCCTGGAAGAACTGACCGGCTTGCAAGGCCAGTTGCTGGCCAACCTGCGCCTGGGGCTGTCGGTGTTCCTCAGTGCCGACCCGGAGAGCGCCCGCCAGCTACTGCGGGAAAAACGCCGCTTCCGCGCCCAGGAGCGGCGCCTGGCTCACGCCCACGTCAGCCGTCTGCAACGCAAGGTGGTGCAGAGTATCGAGACCAGCTCGCTGCACCTGGAACTGATCGCCGACATGAAACGACTGAACTCATTGTTCTGCAGCAGTGCCTATGTGGTACTGGGTGGACACGACACCGGCGGCTTGCTGATCGACGCCGTGCCGGACGAGATCCACTCGCCGTGACCCTTTACTGCGTCGACCCTCTGCAAGGAAGCCCCGCATGCGTTGCCTGATGTTCGTTTGCCTGTTGCTGGGCGCCATGCCCGGCTTTGCCCTGGACCGCACGCAAGTCGAGGGCTATCTGCTGCCCAACGGCCTGCAAGTGTTGCTCAAACCGGGCTACGAACGGGACCATGTGTCGATCCGCCTGGTGGTCGGCATCGGTTTCGATGACTTTCCCTGCGACCGGCAAGAACTGCCGCACCTGCTCGAACACTTGCTGTTCAGCGGCATCGACGACAGCGGCGAAGGCGGCCTGGAACAACGCATTCAGGCCCTCGGTGGGGAATGGAACGCCTACACCAGCAGCGCCGATACCACCTTCGTCATCGAAGCGCCGGCCCGCAACCAGCGCAAAGTGCTCGACCTGCTGCTGGCCTTGCTGCAGCAGACCCAGTTCGATGACGACGCACTGGCGCAGTCCAAGCGCATCATCGAACGCGAAGACGGTGGCCACTATTCCCACCTGCAACGCTGGCTCGACCGCCAGGCCATCGGTCACCGCGCCAGCGACCAGTTGGCGGTGGAGCTTGGCCTGAAATGCGCCGAGCGCTCCGATCTGGACGACATGACCCTCGAACAGGTCGACGAGATTCGCCAGCGCTGGTACGCAGCCAACAACATGACCTTGATCATCGTCGGCGGCCTCGACCGTCTGCTGCCGGCTTATCTGGAGCGCTCCTGGGCTGAGCTGGAGCCCGTGGAACCAGCCGAGCGGCGGGCGCTGGATGGCGTCAGCCGGCAGGCCGAGGAAAACCGCACGCTGGTGCGCGGCCTGCTGGGCAACGGCGCGCGGCTGAGCTGGTTGTTCCTGGAACCGGTGCTGGACAACGAGCACGACCAGACCCTCGATCTGGTCCAGCGCTACCTGGACTGGGCGCTATACAGCGAACTGCGCCTCAAGCACGGCCTGTCCTACGGGCCGTGGAGTCAGCGGGAGACCTTTGGCGACAGCGGCATGCTCAGCCTGAATGCCGACCTGGAGCGCGATCAGGTCGAAGAAGCGGAGGAGGTGATGCAGGACCTGATCAAGCGCCTGCGTGACGAGGGCCTCGACCCGTCTACCTTCGAACGGATCAAGGCGGCGGCCATCGACCGCGAATCCTGGACCACCCAGGGCAACAGCGCGTTGGCTGACTATTACTGGGGCGCGTTGAACACCTATGCCGATGGGCATTTCGTCGACCCGAAACAGCGCCTGCGCGAGGTGAGCCTGGAAGAGGCGAACCAGGCGATGCGGGAATTGTTCAAGACCACCGGGTATGTGCGGGTGGAGAAGCCGTTGCTGGGGTATGACGAGCTGTTCTGGTGGGGTGTGCTGGGGTTGGTTGTGGTGGTCGGTGGCGGGTTTGCCTGGTATCGGCGCAGGCACGCTGGATAGCGTGAGGCCCCATCGCGAGCGAGCTCGCTCCTACAGATGAGCTGTGGGGAGCGAGCTTGTCGGGACGCCGAACCGTCGCGATAGCGCCCCGCCCACAGCCGCCCCAAAGTCGACCGAAACCAAGGTATTCTTGTAACCGTTTTTTACAGCCCTCTGCGAATGCCCCCATGCCTATCTACATCCAGCGCCTCATCGAACTGATCAAGCGCTATCCCGGGGTCATCGCACTCGGTGGTTTCATCTCCGGTATCGGCAGCTTCATCCTGGTCGATCGCCAGGAAAGCCTGGCCAGTTGGGTCGCGATACTGATGCTGGTGAGTTGGGTCTGGCTGATGCTGGAAAACAGCTTCACCCAGTTGTTCGCCCGCCTGTTCAAGCGCGAAATCCCGCAACCGCTGCTGCGCTACGCAACGCAGATGATCCACCAGGAAAGCCTGTTCTTCGTCCTGCCGTTCTTCTTCGTCACCACCACCTGGAACAGCGGCCAACTGATCTTCACCGGCCTGCTGGGCGCCGCCGGGCTGGTGTCGATCATCGACCCGCTCTACTACCGCTGGGTCGCGCCGCGGCGCTGGCTGTTCCTTGCCCTGCACACCCTGACCCTGTTCGCCGCGATGCTCACGGCGCTGCCGATCATCCTCCACCTGACCACCGCCGAGAGCTTCAAGCTCGCACTGGGGGTGTCGATGCTGCTGTCCTTCCCGAGCCTGGCCAGCAGCTTCCCGATCAACAATGCGCGCCGGGCGATCGCGTTGGTGCTGGTGACGCTCTCGATCGGCGGCACCGGCTGGTTGCTGCGTTCCTGGGTGCCACCGGCGACCCTGTGGATGACCGAAGTAGCGATCAGCAGCCAACTGCAGAACCGCACCCCCGGCGACAGCCTCAAACAGGTCAGTGCCAGCCAGATCCGCAGCGCCGGGCTCTACGCCTACACTGCGATCAAGGCGCCGCGCGGGCTCAACGAGCGCATCTACCATGTGTGGCAGTTCAACGGCAAAGAGGTCGACCGCATTGCGCTCGACATCAATGGCGGACGCAAGGAAGGCTACCGCGCCTGGACCCACAAGCAGGTGTTCCCGGCCAATCCGGTGGGGCGCTGGCAGGTCCGGGTGCTGACCGAAGACGGCCAGGTGATCGGCGTGCTGCGCTTCCGCGTGGTTGATGATGGTCAAGCGTCCGCCACACAGTGACGCTATGCTCTGGGGCGGCGCACCGAAGCGCCCATGGACCTCCGGAGCCTATGACCAGCATTCCCAGCCCCGCCAGCGCCATTCTCGACACCCAGCAAAGCCCGGCCCGCCTGCGGCTCAGTGGTGACTGGACGCTGGCCAACTACGCCAGCCTCAAGCAGAGCACTGCGGCCCTCAGCGGCCAGTACGACAGCAACACCCCCGTGGACCTGGATCAACTCGGCAAGCTCGACACCGCCGGCGCCTCGCTGCTGGTGGAATTGCTCGGGCCCGAGCGCCTGGCGCAACTGGAAAGCGACAGCCCGCTGCCGCCCGCCAGCCGCCACCTGCTGCACAGCGTGCAGGCTTCATTGACCGAGTTCTGCATCCCGCCGCGCGTTACCCAGCTTCCGGTGATGACCCAACTGATGGCGCGCATCGGCGCGGCGGTCGATACCCTCTGGCAGGACAGCCGCCAGTTGCTCGGTTTCATCGGCCTGATCATCACCACCCTGGCCCGGCGCGCGCTGCAGCCCAAGCGCTGGCGCATCACGTCGGTGGTCGCACACATCGAGCAGACCGGCCTCGACGCCGCGCCCATCGTCGCCCTGCTGACGTTCCTGGTCGGTGCCGTGGTGGCCTTCCTCGGCGCCACCGTGCTGGCCAGCTTCGGCGCCAGTATCTTCACCGTCGACCTGGTCGCCTTCTCCTTCCTGCGCGAATTCGGCGTGCTGCTGACCGCCATCCTCATGGCCGGCCGCACCGCAAGCGCCTTCACCGCGCAGATCGGCTCGATGAAGGCCAACGAGGAGGTCGACGCGATCCGCACCCTCGGCCTGGACCCGGTGGAGTTGCTGGTGATCCCGCGCGTGCTGGCGCTGCTGATTTCCTTGCCGCTGCTGACGTTCCTGGCGATGCTCTGCGGCATCGTTGGCGGTGGGGTGGTCTGCGCGCTGTCGCTGGACATCTCGCCGGCGATGTTCCTTTCGCTACTGGAAGACGACATCGGTGTGCAGCACTTCCTGGTGGGGATGGCCAAGGCGCCGTTCTTCGCCTTCCTGATCGCCGCGATCGGTTGCCTGGAAGGCTTCAAGGTCAGCGGCAGCGCCGAGTCGGTGGGCGCTCACACCACCTCGGCGGTGGTCCAGTCGATCTTCGTGGTGATCGTCCTCGACGCCGTGGCCGCGCTGTTCTTCATGGAGATGGGCTGGTGAGCCGGCCCGACGCCCGCGAGGCGGTGATCGAAGTCCGTGGCCTGTGCAACCGCTTCGGCAGCCAGAGCGTGCACGAGCAGCTCGACCTGGACCTGTACCGCGGCGAGATTCTCTCGGTGGTCGGTGGCTCCGGCAGCGGCAAGTCGGTGCTGCTGCGCAGCATCATCGGCTTGCGCCGGCCCAACGAAGGCACGGTGCGGGTGTTCGGCCAGGATTTGTCCAACGCCAACGCCAACGAGCGCTCGCTGATCGAACGGCGCTTCGGCGTGCTGTTCCAGAAGGGCGCGCTGTTCTCCTCGCTGACCATCACCGAAAACGTCGCCCTGCCACTGATCGAGCACGCCGGCCTGAGCCGCGACGACGCCGAGCACCTGGCCGGGGTCAAGCTGGCCCTGGCCGGCCTGCCGCAATCAGCGGCGGACAAGTTTCCCGCCTCGCTGTCCGGCGGCATGATCAAGCGCGCCGCCCTGGCCCGCGCGCTGGCGCTGGACCCGGACATCCTGTTCCTCGACGAACCCACCGCCGGCCTCGATCCCATCGGCGCTGCGGCCTTCGACCAATTGATCCTGACCCTGCGCGATGCCCTCGGCTTGAGCGTGTTTCTCATCACCCACGACCTGGACACGCTCTACACCATCAGCGACCGGGTCGCGGTACTGGCACAGAAGAAAGTGCTGGTGGCCGCGCCCATCGACGAAGTGGCCCAGACTGACGACCCGTGGATCCACGAGTATTTCCATGGCCCGCGTGGCCGGGCGGCGTATCAGGCCGCCACAGCGCTGAAGGAGAAATGAAATGGAAACCCGCGCGCACCATGTGCTGATCGGTATGGTCACCGTCCTGGTAGTGGCCGGCGCCATGCTGTTCGGCCTGTGGCTGGCCAAATCCAGCGTCGACAGCACCTTCAAGGACTACGAGGTGGTGTTCAACGAGCCGGTCACCGGCCTGTCCAAGGGCAGCGCCGTGCAATACAGCGGGATCAAGGTGGGCGATGTCACCAGCCTGCACCTGGACCCCGCCGATCCGCGCCGCGTGCTGGCACGCATCCGCCTGAACGCCGAAACCCCGGTGAAACAGGACACCCAGGCCAAGCTGACACTGACCGGCGTCACCGGCACCTCGCTGATCCAGCTCAGCGGCGGCACCCCGGAAAGCCCGCCGCTGGTGGGCAAGGGCGGCAAACTGCCGGTGATCATCGCCTCGCCATCGCCCATCGCCCGCCTGCTGACCAACAGCAGCGACCTGGTGACCAACATCAACATGCTGCTGCACAACGCCAACCGCCTGTTCTCCGAAGAAAACGCCACGCGCCTGGGCTCGACCCTGGAACATCTGGAGCAAACCACCGGCGCCATTGCCGCGCAGCGCGAGGACATCAGCCAGGCCATCCGCGAACTGGCGACCATCGGCAAGCAGGCCGGCGCCACCCTTGAGCAGACCAGCGAGCTGATGCGCAACGCCAACAAGATGCTCGGCAACCAGGGCCCGCAGATCGTCAACAGCGCCGACCAGGCGATGCGCTCGCTGGCGCAGAGCACCGCGACGCTGAATGCCTTGCTGGAAAGCAATCGCGACGCCATCGACAGCGGTGCCCAGGGCTTCCGCGAACTGTCGCCGGCGATCCGCGAGCTGCGCGACACCCTCAACTCGCTCAAGGGGATCTCCCGCCGCCTTGAAGCCAACCCCAGCGGCTACCTGCTCGGCCGTGACCAAAACAAGGAGTTCGAGCCATGAGCCTCGCCAGCCGCCTGACCCTGGCCCTGCTGATCAGCCTGAGCAGCGCCTGCTCGATCCTGCCCAAGGCCGAGAACGCCGAGGTCTATCGTCTGCCGGCGGCGGTGGCCGCGTCGTCGACCAGCGCGCCGGTGAGCTGGTCGTTGCGGGTGAACAAGCCGCTGGCCAGCGACATCTTCAATGTCCCGCGCATCGCTGTGGTCCCGCAGGGCAACCAGATCAGCAGCTACAAGGGCGCACGCTGGACCGATCCTGCGCCGACCCTGCTGCGCAATCGCATCCTCGATGCTTTCCAACGGGATGGCCGGGTGCCGCGCTTGAGCGCCGACGACAGCAACCTGCAAGCCGACTACGAGCTGGTTGGCGAGCTACAGGCATTCCAGAGTGAATACACCGCCCAGGGGATCAGCGTGGTGATCCGCCTCGATGCGCGGCTGGTGGAGGGGCGCACCCAGCGCATCCTCGCCAGCCGCCATTTCGAAGTCCGCCAGCCACAGGCCGACAAGGAAGTGTCTGCGGTGGTCAGTGGCCTGGGCCAGGTCACTGACCAGTTGATGGCGCAGTTGCTCGACTGGACCGTGGCCCAGGGCAACCGCTATCAGGCGAAGAACCAGTAGCAGACCGCAATGGCCGACAGTACGCCGGCCAGTTCAGCCAACAGCGCACAGCCCACCGCGTGGCGGGTGCGCTGGATACCGACGGCGCCGAAGTACACCGCCAGCACGTAGAAGGTGGGTTCGGTACTGCCTTGCACCGTCGCCGCTACCAGCGCCGGGAAGCTGTCCACGCCGTGGGTCTGCATGGTTTCGATGAGCATGGCCCGCGCCGCGCTGCCGGAGAACGGTTTGACCAGTGCGGTAGGCAGGGCATCGACGAAACGGGTGTCCCAGCCCAGCCATTCGACCGTGTGGCGAATCCCGTCCAGACCAAACTCCAGCGCCCCGGAAGCGCGCAACACGCCGACCGCGCACAGCATCGCCACCAGATACGGCAGCAGGTTCTTGGCCACGTCGAAGCCTTCCTTGGCTCCTTCGACGAAGGTTTCGTACACCTTCACCTTCTTCAAGGCGCCGATTAGCAGGAACAGCATGATCAGGCCGAACAGGGTCAGGTTGCCGAGGATCGACGACAGGTTGGCCAGCGCGGTGGCGGACAGCCCGGCCAGCAGCGCCATGAACGCGCCCAGCAGCAAGGCGCCGGGCACCAGATAGGCGAGCACCACCGGGTCCCACAGACGCAGGCGCTGCATCACCGCCACCGAGAGCAGGCCGACCAGGGTCGAGCCAGTGGTGGCGATGAGGATCGGCAGGAACACCAGCGTCGGGTCCATCGCGCCTTGCTGGGCGCGGTACATGAAGATGGTCACCGGCAACAGGGTCAGCGACGAAGCGTTGAGCACCAGGAACAGGATCTGCGCGTTACTGGCGGTGGTCGGGCTGGGGTTCAGCTCCTGCAGGGCGCGCATGGCCTTGAGGCCGATGGGCGTGGCGGCGTTGTCCAGGCCCAGGCCGTTGGCAGCGAAGTTCAGCGTGATCAAACCCAGCGCCGGATGGCCGGGCGGGACTTCCGGCATCAGCCGTCGGAACAGCGGGCCGAGCACCTTGGCCAGCCACTCGACAATCCCGGCCTGCTCGGCGATCTTCAGAAAGCCCAGCCAGAGGGTCAGGGTGCCGAACAGCAGGACCATGACCTCGACCGAGAGCTTGGCCATGGCGAAGATGCTTTCGACCATCGCCGCGAAGACCCCGGCGTTGCCGCCCACCAGCCATTGCACCAGCGCCGAAATGGCCGCCACCACGAAAAAACCAAGCCAAAGGCCGTTGAGCATCCGTTAACTCCCCCAAAGATGGGCTGAATGATAGCGGCCGGCAGAACCAGTGTCCTCTGTTGCGACCCCTTCGGCGTTCCAATCGCGAGCAAGCTCGCTCCTACAGAAGTCGCGCAGCTCATGCCTCTGTAGGAGCGAGCTTGCTCGCGATAAGGCCCCCGAGAAACTCACAGAAAACAAAAAGCCCCGACGAATCGGGGCTTTCTCATTCAGCAGGACAACAACTCAGGATTTGACGGCCTTGCCAGCCACCGCCACTTCCTTGCTGCGCCAATGCGGCAGCGAATCCCAGTACTTCTTGCCCTTGGCATCGTCGTACATGCCTTCCCAACGGGAGATGACCAAGACCGCCAGGGCGTTGCCGATCACGTTCAGGGCGGTACGCGCCATGTCCATGATGCGGTCGACACCGGCGATGAACGCCAGGCCTTCCAGCGGAATGCCAACGCTGCCCAGGGTGGCCAGCAGGACCACGAAGGAAACGCCCGGCACGCCAGCGATACCCTTGGAGGTGACCATCAGGGTCAGGACCAGCAGCAGTTGCTGGCTGATGGACAGGTCGATGCCATAGAGCTGGGCGATGAAGATCGCCGCGATGCTCTGGTACAGGGTCGAGCCATCAAGGTTGAACGAGTAGCCGGTCGGTACCACGAAGCTGCAGATGGCCTTCGGCGCACCGTAGGCTTCCATCTTCTCGATCACGCGCGGCAGCACGGTTTCGGAGCTGGCGGTGGAGTAGGCCAGGACCAGTTCGTCCTTGAAGATGCGCATCAGCTTGATGATGGAGAAACCGAACAGGCGCGCCACCAGGCCCAGCACCATGAAGGCGAAGAAGGCGATGGCGAAGTACACCAGCAGCACCAGCTTGGCCAGCGGCAGCAGCGAGGCGAAGCCGAAGTTGGCGACGGTCACGGCGATCAGGGCGAATACACCGATCGGGGCGTAGTTCATGATCATGTGAGTGACCTTGAACATGGCTTCGGAAACGCCCTGGAAGGTCTTCACCAGCGGGTCGCGGATTTCCGCGTTGAGGCTGGACAGACCCAGGCCGAACAGCACCGAGAAGAAGATGATCGGCAGCATTTCACCGCGCATCAGCGCCGCGAAGATGTTCGACGGAATCAGGTTGAGGATGGTCTCGATGAACGCGTGTTCATGCTGCACCTCGGCCGCAGTGGCCTGGTACTTGGAGATGTCGACGGTGCCCAGGGTGCTCATGTCGATGCCGGCGCCCGGGTGGAACACGTTGGCCAGGACCAGGCCGACCACGATGGCGATGGTGGTCACCACCTCGAAGTAGATGATGGTCTTGAGGCCGATACTGCCAAGTTTCTTCGCATCGCCAACCCCGGCGATACCCACGATCAGCGACGAGATCACGATGGGGATGACGATCATCTTGATCAGGCGAATGAAGATGTCACCAGCCGGCTGCAGTACGTTGCTGATCCACCATGCCTTTTCTGCACTGAAATGGTTCAGCAGTGCCCCGATGGCGATACCCAGTACCAGACCGATGAGGATCTGCCAGGCGAGGCTCAGTTTTGCCTTCTTCATGTCATTACCTTTTTGTTCAAGTGGACACGGGCATTGCGCTGTAACCGGCGTTCCAGAGCGATTTAAAGCGTCTGGAAGACTTCTTCGGCAACAGTCAAAGGCACCGCAGAAGGTCATCGCGAGCGAGCGGTAATGAGCGCTGGCTGGCGAAAAAAGGCGCAACTATTCAGGCGTGGAGGGGGCTAGTCTAATGCCGGAAACGACTACCCTATGCCGAATCGGCATGAGTTTTTCGGAAAAAAACGGGCGTCAGGAAGGGTTGCGAAGGGCGTGTTCGGGATTCCGAATACGATCAATCCGCCATATTTCGGCAGATTCGCAGGGTAATTCGCCATCACCCACTGCGCGTGTTCGACAATCCGAATGGGTAGAAAACCCATCAGGGTAGGTGAGGAAAAGCCGAAATTATTTTTGCCGGACAGACGAGCGGGTGGCAGATTTGCCATCTGTCGGAATGAATACGGCCGGGAGAGCCCGTCGAAGGCATCCCGATTTTCTGGACACCCTGACAGACCACTCCCGGCGTTGCTTCCTGACCCGGCCCTCGACGGAGGCACTCCTTGTACCCCTAGGCCCCTCCGATCCTGTAGCAATCAGAGCAGCCCGGCCCCTTGGTCATGCGCCTGCCTTCCTCGGGTGGGCGCAACATAGAAGCTTGAACGGTGGAAAGGTTCAGCTTCTGTCTTTGTACCGAAGCACCCGGCGGCGCTTCAGTACCAGTTCGGATCACGCTTGAGTTGTTCCTTGAGCATGGCCTGCATGCCCGGATCAGGGTCGCCCAGCCAACGATAATCGGCGTGGCGGGTGGGCGACTTGTCACCCGGCAGACCCTCCGGCACCTCGACCAGCATTGCGTAGGCTTTTTCCTTATCCCAACGGAAGGCCACGATCAGGCGCTTGTTCAGGCATTTGCCTGCACTTTCACACAACGGCCCGACCAGGTATTTGTCGCCGTCTTCCTCGACCGCTGACATCTGCTGCTCGGAAACGCCGCTGAGGTTGAGCACCCACTCGGGCAACCGCTCCTCTTTTTTGACCATGTCCTGCCAGGTTTCCCGATACTCGGGGTCCGAACCGAGGATATCGGTCGCCCGGACCTGGCCGTCATTGGCCGCCATTGCCGCCGTGCAGCCGCCCAGTAGCAGGGCGGCGGCCAGGGCGTTGCGTATCACGCCTTTCATTGGTTCAGCCTCGACCGCGACGTCCGAAGAAGAAGGAAGCCACGAACAGCACCAGGAAGATAATGAAGAGGATCTTCGCGATACCGGTAGCGGCGCCGGCGATACCACCGAAGCCCAGTACGGCGGCGACAATGGCGATGATCAGGAAGGTAATGGCCCAACTCAACATGGTGATTCTCCTTCTGTTTTGGAAAGGGTCCTTGGCCGTTCGCCGTCAGAACACCCAGCGTTCTTGCGGAACATGGGCGGCGGCGGTGGCGGCTGGCAGCGCTTTGGAGCGCATCAGCGGAGCGGTTTGCAGGGGCACGGCACGGCTTTCATGCAGGCGCACGACCTGGGCAGCGAGTTGGCTGTCGACCTGTTTGACCTGCCAGGCGTTGTAGAGCTGGCCGGCAATCAGTGTCATCAGCAGCGCCAGCGAGAGAAACAACAGCTGACGCAGATGTAATGGGGATATAAGCACCAAGGCGGGTGTGCGGTTCATGCCGGGCTCCTCTTGCTGCATCTTGTTATGACCTGGAAGGGTCATTGCAGCCTGCATGCCAGCCCACATCTAATAATATTTTCTTTATAAATCAGACAGTTACAAACAGACTGAAGACCGCCGGGAAAGCATCCTGCACGATGCCCCCTCGCGGGGTCGTGCGTTTTGCATGGTCAGAGACTATTTTTTCGTGGGAATTTTCTGAAATTTAGGTCGGCAAGCAGAGAGCTAGCATGCAAAGAAAGGAATGAATCAGAATCGACCATGCAACTTGCCCGATTTTTCCGACACTAACCAAGATAATTCCTAAGGAGCGCATGGAAAATGGAGTCAGCCCCGGACCCTCAAGGCCGCATTCTGCTGGTGGACGACGAGTCGGCCATTTTGCGTACCTTCCGCTATTGCCTGGAGGACGAGGGCTATACCGTCGCCACCGCCAACAGCGCGGCGCAGGCCGAAACCCTGTTGCAGCGTCAGGTGTTCGACCTGTGCTTCCTCGACCTGCGCCTGGGTGAGGACAACGGCCTCGACGTCCTCGCCCAGATGCGCATCCAGGCCCCGTGGATGCGCGTGGTGATCGTCACCGCCCACTCGGCGGTGGATACCGCCGTGGACGCCATCCAGGCCGGCGCCGCCGATTATCTGGTCAAGCCCTGCAGCCCCGACCAGTTGCGCCTGGCCACCGCCAAGCAACTGGAAGTGCGTCAGCTCTCGGCTCGTCTTGAGGCCCTCGAAGGCGAGATCCGCAAACCCAAGGACGGTCTCGACTCCCACAGCCCGGCCATGATGGTGGTGCTGGAGACTGCCCGGCAGGTGGCGACCACCGACGCCAACATTCTGATCCTCGGCGAGTCCGGCACCGGCAAGGGCGAACTGGCCCGGGCCATCCACGGCTGGAGCAAGCGGGCGCGCAAGGCCTGCGTCACCATCAACTGTCCGTCCCTGACGGCCGAACTGATGGAAAGCGAACTGTTCGGCCACAGCCGCGGCGCCTTCACCGGTGCCAGCGAAAGCACCTTGGGCCGGGTCAACCAGGCCGACGGCGGCACGCTGTTCCTCGACGAAATCGGCGACTTCCCCCTGGCCCTGCAGCCCAAGCTGTTGCGCTTCATCCAGGACAAGGAATACGAGCGGGTCGGCGACCCGGTAACCCGCCGCGCCGATGTGCGCATCCTTGCCGCGACCAACCTCAACCTCGAGGACATGGTCCGCGAAGGCCGTTTCCGCGAAGACCTGCTCTATCGCCTCAACGTCATCACCCTGCACCTGCCGCCGCTGCGCGAGCGCAGCGAGGACGTGCTGACCCTGGCCGACCGTTTCCTCGCCCGCTTCGTCAAGGAGTACTCGCGGCCGGCGCGAGCCTTCAGCGAAGAAGCCCGCGCTGCGCTGCTCAATTACCGCTGGCCGGGCAACATCCGCGAGCTGCGTAACGTGATCGAGCGGGCGAGCATCATCTGCCCGCAAGAAAAGGTTGAGATCGTCCACCTCGGCATGGCCGAACAACCCGCCAGCAACGCACCGCGTATCGGTGCCGCGCTCAGCCTGGATGAGCTTGAACGCGCGCATATCGGTGCGGTACTGGCCACCAGCGACACCCTCGACCAAGCCGCCAAGACCCTGGGGATCGACGCTTCGACGCTGTACCGCAAGCGCAAGCAGTACAACTTATGAAATGGACGATGAAGCTGCGGACACGGCTGTTTCTCAGCATTTCGGCGCTGATCACCGTGTCCCTGCTCGGTCTGCTGCTGAGTCTGGTCAGCGTTCAGCAGATGGCCAGTTCGCAGGAAGCGATGATCCGCAACAACACCTATGTCCTCGACATGGGCCTGAGGATGCGGCAGAACCTCAGCGAGCAACTGACGCAGATTCTCGACGAGAATAGCGATGCGGCGGTGCTGAGCCAGTTGCAGGGCGAGTTCCAGCAGTTGCTCGATGAGGGCCTGGGTCACGAACGGCAGGCCGACGGCTTCGATGACTTCACCCGGGCCAACACTGAGTTCCAGCAGTTCCTGCGCGAACTGCGCGCAACTTCGACGCCGGCACGCAACCTGAGTGTCGATCAACCGCTGGGCCAAGCCTTCAGCGCCTTGCGCAGCAGCCTGATCGAATCCCACAAACAGGCCGTCGAGCAGATTCGCGGGGCGGAGAAAGTCTCGCGGGAAAAAGCCGTGTTGATGTCCGCTGTGCTTGGGTTTGTTGGCCTGGCGGTGCTGGGGCTCGGCTTTCTCACCGCACACGGCATCGCCCGGCGCTTCGGCGAGCCGATCGAGGCGTTGGCCACCGCCGCCGATCAGGTCGGGCGCGGTGACTTCGAAGTGACCCTGCCGGTGACCTCGGCGCTGGAAATCAACCAGCTAGCCCGGCGCTTCGGCCTGATGGCCGAGGCGTTGCGCCAGCATCAGGCAACCAACGTCGATGAATTGCTCGCCGGCCAGCAGCGCCTGCAGGCGGTGCTCGACAGCATCGACGACGGTCTGCTGATCATCGACCGCCAAGGCCGCCTGGAGCACCTCAACCCCGTAGCCCAGCGCCAACTGGGCTGGGACGACTCCCGCGCCGGCAGCCGCCTTGGCGAGGCCATGCAGCGCCCCGAGCTGGACCAGCAACTGCACCTGGTGCTGCGCGGCGGCAACCTGGAGCGCGTGCCGGAAGACCTGCACCTGGAGATCGACAAGGAAAACCGCGTGCTGACCTACAGCCTGACGCCGGTCTGTCGCGCGGACGGGCAGATCCTCGGCGCGGTGATGGTGCTTCACGATGTGACGGAGCAGCGCGCGTTCGAGCGGGTCCGCAGCGAGTTCGTGCTGCGCGCCTCCCACGAACTGCGCACGCCGGTGACCGGTATGCACATGGCGTTCGGTCTGCTGCGCGAGCGGGTCAAGTTTCCCGAGCAGTCCCGCGAGAGCGACCTGTTCGACACCATTGGCGAGGAAATGCAGCGCCTGACCCAACTGATCAACGACCTGCTGAATTTCTCCCGCTACCAGAGTGGCCAGCAAAAGCTGGAACGCAGCCTCTGTCCCCTCGATGAGTTGCTGGAGCGGGCGCGGGCGCGATACGCCAGTGCGGCGGCCGCCCGGCAGATCGACCTGCAACTGGAGCTGGGCAACCCGCTACCGCGGATCCAGGCCGACATCGCCCAACTCGACCGGGTGCTGGACAACCTGCTGGACAACGCCATTCGCCACACCCCGTCGGGCGGACGCATCCGCCTGCAGGCACGGCGACATGGCGAGCGGGTGATCGTCAGCGTCGAAGATAACGGCGAGGGCATTGCCTACAGCCAGCAGGGCAGGATCTTCGAACCGTTCGTCCAGGTCGGACGCAAGAAGGGCGGCGCCGGCCTCGGCCTGGCGCTGTGCAAGGAGATCGTTCAGTTGCATGGCGGGCGCATGGGGGTTTATTCGCGGCCGGAGCAGGGCACCCAGTTCTACATGGCGCTGCCGGTCTGAGAGGTTTCAGGCTTCGTCGTCGATGCGCCGTGGCCCCAGGCGCCGCCCCCGGGTAATCAGCTCGACGAACTGGCGGGCGCTCAGCGGATGGGCGAACAGCCAGCCCTGGCCATAATTCACGCCCTCGCTGTTGAGCAGCAGTGCCTGGTCTTCGTATTCGATGCCCTCGGCAATCACCCGCAGTTGCAGGGCGTGGGCCATGCGGATGATGTGCGGGGCGACGCCACTGCTGGCGGCGTCATGGCCCAGGGCGTCGACGAACGCCTTGTCGATCTTCAGGCAATCCACCGGCAGGGTCTGCAAATAGGCGAGGCTGCAATAGCCGGTGCCGAAGTCATCGATCAGCACTTGATGGCCCACCGCCCGCAGCGCCTGGAGGTTGTCCCGGGCCACTACCACGTCGATCAAGCCACGCTCGGTCACCTCGAACGCAATCTGGCTCGCCGCCACATGGTGCGTGGCCAGCAGCCGCGCCGCCACCCGGCCGATGCGCGGCACCATCACGTCGCAGGCGGCAAGGTTCACCGAGATGTACAGCTTCGGATTGGCGCGCAGGAGCTGGGCCAGCTGGTCGAACACCCGTTGCAGGACGAAGTCGGTGATCTGGCGGATCTGGCCGGTGTTCTCGGCCAGCGGGATGAACAGGTCGGGGCTGGTCAGCGAGCCGTCGGGGCGGCGCCAGCGCACCAGCGCCTCGGCGCCCACGCAGTTGCGGCTGGTGAGTTCGAAGATCGGCTGGTAGAGCACCTGCAATTCACCCCGGCGCAAAGCGCCTTGCAGCTCCGAACTCATGGAGCGGCTCTGCCGCACCAGTTGCAGCACCGCCCAGCCGATGCACCAGGCCAGCAGCAGGCTGCCGGGGAATAGCAGCCAGAGCACGCCGTTCATCTTCAAGGGCAGGCTGGCGCGCGGGGCGATCAGCACCAACTGGTAATCCGGCGACTTGGTCGGCATGCGGTAAACCAGGCGGTCCGGCAGTTCCACCAGCGCCTCCTTGGACACCGGCGGCCAGACGTCGACAGCCGGCGGCCATGGCTGCACCGGGCCCAACACCGGCACCGCACGGGCGCCGCGATCGAGCACCACCAGCAGGCTGCCGCCGGCGGGCAGATCGACCACATCGGTGAGGTGACCGCGGGAGGTCGACACCCGAAACGGCCCACGCCCCAGCACCAGCGCGGCGCGGTTGTCATCGGGTTCGGTGCTGGTGTTGAGCCAGTAGCTGTAGGTTGGGCCCTGGATATCCGGCGGCGGCAAGGATTCGAAGGTGCGATCGCCAAGCCGATTGGAGCAGGTCTGCTGGCCGTCCACGTAGGCGGCCTCGAAGACAAAGCGATTATTGAAGGCCACCTGCTGCAAGGCCGCGAGCATGTTGGCGTCGCAACCGCGCGCCGGCTGCGCCTGGAGTTCATCGACGCCTTCGCGCAACTGCCCGAAGATCTGCTCCAGCCGATCGAGGAAGCGCTCGCCGCGGGCATTCATCTGCTCGCTTTCGTTGACCTGCAACTGGTGCATCGCCACGCCGAGGCTGGCCAGCAGCAACAGGATCGCACTCGCCGAGGCCGCAAGCGCGGCCAGAAGCCAGGGACGATAGAGCAGGCCGCGCAACATCAGGAGGGCAGATGACATCAAAAATATCCCGTCGAGTACCTAGAGGTATAGCAACAGGAGGACGACTCAGCCCGCCCGTTGGGCGGCGGCGTTCAGGGCCCTGTCAGCGGGCGTTGTTGAGCACCTGCAGGATCGCCGCCGTCTGCGCATCGGGCTGGCCGTCGAAACGCTGCGCACGGAAGCGCATCTGGAAGGCAGCCAGCACATGGCGGGTGGCAACATCCAGCTCGCCGCTCTGCTCGATCGCATAGCCGAAGCGTGCCAGTTGCTGCTGATACCAGGTCACGCTGGGCGGATTGACCGCGAAGCGCGCCTGCACCTGCGCCACCGCCCGCGCGTCGGGCCAGATGCCCAGACCGGCGTCAGCCAGGCGTTTCCACGGGAACAGCGGGCCGGGATCGAGCTTGCGCAGCGGAGCGATATCGCTGTGGCCGATGATGTGCCGCGGCTCAATGTTGTTGCGCTTGACGATGTCCTTGAGCAGGACGATCAGCGACTGGACCTGCGCCTCGCTGTACGGGTGCCAGACGCGGCCGGTTGGCGTGTCGGTGAAGCCCGGATTGACGATCTCGATACCGATGGACGTGGAGTTGAGCCAGGTACGGCCTTCCCACTGGCTGTCGCCGGCATGCCAGGCACGGCGGCTTTCATCCACCAGTTGATAGATGGTGGCGTTGCGATCATCGCCGATCAGGTAATGGCTGCTGACTTCGCCATGGGTCAGCAGTGCCAGCGAGCGTTCGAGGGAGGCGTTGGTGTAATGCAGCACGACGAACTGGATACGGCCGTCCTGATTGGCCGAGACATGGCTGCGATCAATGCGCAGTTGCGGGCCGCTGCTGCAACCTGCCAGCACGGCCAGCAGGAGGAGGGAGAAAAACGCTTTCATGAAAAAGGGGCGACGCCTGGGAAGTCTGTAATGCAATAGCATAACGTACCTCACTGAAGGCCGCTCACCCCTGTTCGACGCGGTTGCGACCCTGGTGTTTGGCCCGGTAGAGCGCTTCGTCGGCCCGCTTGAGCACCACATCGCTGCGCTCACCGGAGCGGAATGCGGTGATGCCCACCGACAGGGTGATGGTGACCCGCTCGCCCTTGAAGTGGAACGGGCAGGCTTCCACCGCCGCGCGCAGGCTCTCCGCCAACTGTAGACCACCGGCGATGCCGGTCTGCGGAACCAGCAGGACGAACTCCTCGCCGCCGAAGCGGGCGATGAAGTCGCGGGGGCGCAGACGCTTGCGCAGTTCGTTGGCGACGATCTTCAACACCTTGTCGCCCGCCAGGTGGCCGTAGTTGTCGTTGATGCGCTTGAAATGGTCGAGGTCGAGGATGGCCATCAGCAGGTGACCGCCTTTTTCCTGCCAGTCGGCGACTTCCAGGTCCAGCCGCTCGGACCACGCCGCGCGGTTCGGAAGGCCAGTCAGCGGATCGATCAAGGCTTTCTGCCGCTGCTCTTCGAGGTGCTCGCGGTAGCCCTGGGCTTCCTGCTCCATGTGCGCGACACGCTCGGCCAGGCCCTTGAGGCGGGTGGACATTTCCTGCTCGCGCTTGTCGCGCTCGTTCTGGTGCTCGTCCATGGTGCCGAGCAGGCCTTCCAGGCGGTTTTCCAGGATGTGCTTGAGGCTGTCGACGTCCGCCGCACCCTGCACGCTGGTTTGCAGGCCGTCGACCTGTTCGCGCAACTGGCTGTTCAGGTCGCGTTCGGCGGTCTGGTTGTCGGCGTGCCCTTCGCTGGCTTCCTGCAGATGGCTCTGGAACGACTCCAGGCGCTCGTTGAGCTGTTGCAGGTACGCCTCGAATTCGTGCTGGCCGCTGTCGGTGATGGCCAGCATCAACACGGCCAGGTCGTCCAGCACCGGCAGCAGTTCGTACCAGTTCAGGCCGTGTTCGAGACGATCACGCACGGACTGCGCCTGCGGCTGGTGACGTTCGGGCAGCGTCAGGTCGTCGAGCAGGCCGAGCAGGGTTTCTTCGATGTGCGTGGCGACCGAACTGTAGGTCGGCTCGGTGCCATCGGGGAGCGAATACAAAAGCTCTTCCGGGGTCAGTTCCTGAGCGGGCTCTTCGGTCGTTTCCGGGGTCTCGTCCGTGGGACGTTCCGCTTCCGGGCTTTCGACGGGCTCTGCCGGCGCTTGCGGCTGATCCTCGACCGGCGCTTCGGCGGCTGGAGTGACCTCGGCAGGTTCGGCTACGGCAACAGGCTCGGCGGGCGTCTCGGTTTCAGCGGCTGGTGGCGGCGCTTCGACAGGCGCAGGTTGCGGCGCGGGTGTCGGGGCGCGGTGCTCCGTCACCTCAGCGGCAACCGGAAGCGGCCGTAGCTCATCGACATCCGCCAACGGCGCGTCTTCGACCTTCCGCGCCGGTGGCGGCGCAGCTTCGACAGGGCGCTCATCGGCGACGGCCGGAGCGACATCCGCTTCGGCCTCGACATCGCGGCCACCAAACAGGCGCTGCAACAAGCCCGGCTGCTTGTGCTCCTCGGGATTGTTCAGCAATTCCAGCGCCTGGCCTTGCAGCTTGCTCAGTTCGCCGAGGAGCAACGGCACCTCGCGCGACTGGCTGGCGCGGGCTTCTACCTGCTTGGCGAACTTCTTCAGCGGACGGCGCACTTCGCTGGGCAGCGACAGCGACTGCAACTGGTTGACCAGCGCGGTGAGCGCGGTGCTGACCTGGGAAACCCGGGTGGCACGGCGCTGCTCGGAATCGAGCACGGCCTTTTCCAGACGCGGGATCAGGCCGGAGAGGGCGGCGTCCATGTTGTCGGTGCGGATGACGTCGCGCATTTCCTTCATGCACTCATCCACCACGCGGTCACTGCCTTCAGCCGCGAGGGTGCTGCGCACGAGGCCACGGCGAAGCAAGTCGAGACGGGCCTCCCAACGGCGCTCCAGCTTTTCCTGCTGCTCGATACTCTTGAGGTACTTCTCTTTCCAGCGCTGGGCTTCGTCGGTCATGCCTGGGTCCGCAAAGGGGGGACTAACGCAAAACCGGAAGCGTATCCACAGTCAGTGCATCAGGCAAACGAATCTCAACGGCCACAGGCAAATGATCGGAAATTGGCTGAGATAGCACTTCGACCCGCTCCAGGGTGAGGGTCGGACTGAGCAGGATATGGTCCAGGCAGCGCTGCGGGCGCCAGCTGGGGAAGGTCGCCTCGACCTGGGGGGCAATCAGCCCGAGGTCACGCAGCGGCGAGTGTTGCAGCAGGTCAGTGGCGTGGGTGTTCATGTCGCCCATCAGCACCTGATGGCGATAACCACTGATCAGTTCACGGATATAGGCCAGTTGCCGCGCCCGGGTCTTGGAACCGAGGGCCAGGTGCATCATCACCACCACCAGAGCGTCTTCACCTTCGCCAAAGCGCACCAGGATCGCTCCGCGCCCAGCGGGGCCGGGCAACGGGTGATCTTCCAGCAACTGCGGCTTCAGCCGGCTGAGCACGCCGTTGCTGTGCTGGGCGAAACGCCCGAGGTTGCGGTTGAGCTGCTGGTACCAGTAGGGGAACGCACCGAGGTGGGCGAGGTGTTCGACCTGATTGACGTAGCCCGAGCGCAGGCTGCCACCATCGGCTTCCTGCAGGGCCACCAGGTCGAAGTCGCTGAGCAGGTCGCCGATCTTCTGCAGGTTGCCGGCACGCCCGGTGTGCGGCAGCAGGTGTTGCCAGCCGCGGGTCAGGTAGTGCCGGTAACGCTCGGTGCTGATGCCGACCTGGATGTTGAAGCTGAGCAAGCGCAGACGACCGTCTTCCGGGAGACTGTTCTCCACCAGATGATTTTCGTTGACCCGTGGATCACACAGGCCGGCAGTCCGCTCGCTTCTCCAACGTCTCATGGTGATCGCCGCTTACTTGGCGGCACGCTCCTTGGCGATCAGTTGATCGGCAACGTTCAGAACGCCTTCAGGACCGCCGGCAGTGCCCAGGTCGAAGCGGTATTTGCCGTTGACCACCAGGCTTGGAACGCCGGTGATTTCATACTTCTTCGCCAGTTCCCTGGCTTGTTTGATCTGGCCTTGGATCGCGAAGGAGTTGAAGGTAGCAAGGAACTTGTCCTTGTCTACGCCTTGAGTCGCCAGGAAGTCAGCCATTTCGTCTGGCTTGGTCAGGCGCTTATGCTGGTTCTGAATGGCATCGAAGACGGCAGCATGAACCTTGTGTTCTACGCCCATCGCTTCGAGGGTCAGGAACATCTGGCCGTGAGCATCCCACGGGCCACCGAACATGGCAGGAATGCGTTTGAAGTTGACGTCGGCCGGGAGTTTTTCAGCCCATGGATTGATGGTCGGCTCGAACGCGTAGCAGTGCGGGCAGCCATACCAGAACAACTCAACGACCTCGATCTTGCCAGGCGCGGACACCGGCACCGGGTTGCTCAGCTCGATATATTGCTTGCCCGCCTCGATTGGCTCGGCAGCCTGTGCAGTCATACCGAAAGCGCTGGCAGCCACCAACGCGGCGCTGAGAATCAGTTTACGCATGCTTTACTCCTGAGCAGTCATGGGTCGCCCTGAAACGACCTATCTTCTGACAGGCCAAGGCGGGTGCGAGTTCGTAAGTGTAACGGCAGTGGAACGAAAAAAGGGCGGCCGAAGCCGCCCTTTTCATGTTCGTGACGCACCATTAACCCAGCGTTAAGGTGCGTCCCCGGATCAGTGCAGACCCTGGATGTAGCTGGACAGCGCTTCGATGTC
The DNA here is from genome assembly GCF_903166565.1 of Pseudomonas sp. Marseille-P9899. Classification (NCBI taxonomy): domain Bacteria; kingdom Pseudomonadati; phylum Pseudomonadota; class Gammaproteobacteria; order Pseudomonadales; family Pseudomonadaceae; genus Pseudomonas; species Pseudomonas sp. Marseille-P9899. The sequence continues at coordinate 59,389 of NZ_CAESCG010000004.1, read as the reverse complement.
CTTGTTGCTCAGCTTGGCGGCGATCGAGCGCATGACCATGGCGTCGCCGTCGTTGGTACGTTCGCCTTCGCGGAACGCGGTCAACTGCTTGGCCACGTAGCTGGCGTGCTGGCCGCCCAGGTGCGGGAAGCCGGCGGCGGCGATACCCGCGCCGTTCGGCGAGTGGCAACCGGTACAGGCCGGCAGGCCCTTCTCCAGGTTACCGCCGCGGAACAGCTCTTCGCCCTGCTTGACCAGTTTCGGATCGGCGGCACCCACGCTGCCTTTCTGGCTGGAGAAGTAGGCGGCGATGTCGGCCAGGTCCTGATCGGAGAAGGCGGTAAGCATGCCGGTCATTTCCAGAACGGTGCGCTTGCCTCCCTTGATGTCGTTGAGTTGCTTCAGCAGGTATTTGTCACCCTGGCCTGCGAGCTTCGGAAAGTTCGGTGCCAGGCTGTTGCCGTCCGGATTGTGACAAGCGCCACAAACAGCGGTTTTGCTCTGACCGGCAGCGGCATCGCCAACGATAGTGCCTGCGGCATTGGCGCCGCCTGTAACGCCCAGGGTCAACAGCAGACTCACGAGTAGTTTGTTCATCAGCTAATCCAACTACGGCTAAGGGTGAAAGAGTTATGTATCGGGCCTACTGGCTCATCCAGAGGATGATTGCCTGGTAGTCCTCGGCACTGCAGTCCATGCACAATCCACGCGGCGGCATAGCCTTGAAACCCTGGGTTACATGCCCGACCAACATCTCCATACCCTGCGCCAGTCTTGGCTCCCAAGCCGCACTGTCACCCGCTTTCGGTGCCTGTGGCAGCTGCCCGGCGTGACAAGCCGCACACGTGCGGTTGTACAACGCCTCGGGATCCTGTGTAGCCTGAGCGCTGAAAAACGGTATCAAGACACCGAATGCAAGCAGCCATTTCGTCATGCGAACGACCTTTCAGGGTTGGGGGTTGCACTGCGTTCTGTCGCGCAATCTGTAATTCTAGGCCCCCGTGCACATCGTCCTACGCTGGGATAATGCGCACACAAAATCTAGGGCATTATATACTCCCGTTACCGAAACGGAAACGACACCGCTTGCCGAGCCAGCCTCTGGCAACACCCAAACCGGACATCCCATGCAAGTCAAAAACCCCATCCTCGGACTTTGCCAAACGGCGAAATTCGCCATCAGCGCGGCAAAAGTCGATCAATGCCCGCCCGATGCAGGTTACGAAGTCGCCTTCGCCGGGCGTTCCAACGCCGGCAAATCCAGCGCCCTCAACACCCTGACCCACGCCAGCCTGGCCCGCACCTCGAAAACACCGGGGCGTACCCAGTTGTTGAACTTCTTCAGTCTGGACGACGATCGGCGTCTGGTCGACCTGCCGGGCTACGGATATGCAAAGGTTCCAATCCCGCTCAAGCAGCACTGGCAGCGCCACCTGGAAGCCTACCTGGGCAGCCGCGAAGCCCTGAAGGGCCTGATCCTGATGATGGATGTGCGTCACCCGATGACGGACTTCGACCGGATGATGCTCGACTGGTCGATCGCCAGCGGCATGCCGATGCACATCCTGCTGACCAAGGCCGACAAACTGACCTTTGGCGCAGCCAAGAACACCCTGCTCAAGGTTCAGTCGGAAATCCGCAAGGGTTGGGGCGAGAGCGTCACGATCCAGCTGTTTTCGGCGCCGAAACGCCAAGGCCTGGAAGAGGCCTACGCGGTGCTGGCACGCTGGATGGAATTGGCTGACAAGCCCGCAGAATAAGGCTTCGGTGGCTTTTGCCCGGCAAACGCTGGGCAAAAAAAACCCCGGACTTCGTATGGGGAGGGGGAAGTTCGGGGTTCAAGTTCCGAACCGCTAGGGCGGGGTCCGGATATCTGCCAACACTTAACACAACATAGGAGCATTGAAGGGCTTCACCAGCCATTCAGTACCTCTGAGTAGCGATTCACCGGTTTAGTTCCTGAACCGTGAAAACTATTTGCGATAAGTAGGAAATTTCTTAAGACCGACCCCGCCAGCGAGACAAATGCCGCGACCTTATGCCGCAGCATTTCCCTGCATTTTCAATGCGCTTCGTCCCAATTCGCGCCAATTCCGACGTCAACCAGCAGCGGAACATCCAGTTGCGCAGCGCCGCTCATGTGCGGACGAATTTCTTCACGCACCTGATCCACCAGGTCTTCGCGCACCTCCAGCACCAGTTCGTCGTGTACCTGGAGGATCACCCGGGCATCCAGCCCCGAGTTTTGCAGCCAGTTATCCACCGCCACCATGGCGCGCTTGATGATGTCGGCCGCGGTGCCCTGCATCGGCGCGTTGATCGCGGTGCGCTCGGCGCCGGCACGCTCCTGCGGGCGGCTGGAATTGATGGTCGGCAGGTACAGCCGGCGACCGAACAGGGTCTCTACATAGCCCTGATCCGCAGCCTGCTTGCGGGTGCGCTCCATGTACTCGCGCACACCCGGGTAGCGGGCGAAGTAGGCATCGATGTAGGCCTTGGCCTGCTTGGTCTCGACGCCGATGTCCTTGCCCAGCTTTTTCGCGCCCATGCCATAGATCAGACCGAAGTTGATCGCCTTGGCGCTGCGCCGTTGGTCGGAAGTCACTGCCTCAAGCGGCACGTTGAAGACTTCCGCGGCGGTGGCGGTGTGCACGTCCAGACCGTTGCGGAAGGCGTTCATCAGGCCGTCGTCGCGGGACAGGTGCGCCATGATGCGCAGTTCGATCTGCGAGTAGTCCGCCGCCAGCAGCTTGTATCCCTTGGGCGCAACGAAAGCCTGGCGAATGCGCCGGCCTTCGGCGGTGCGCACCGGGATGTTCTGCAGGTTCGGATCGCTGGATGACAGCCGACCAGTGGCAGCCACCGCCTGCCCGTAGGAGGTATGGATGCGACCGGTGCGCGAGTTGATCTGCTCCGGCAGGCGGTCGGTATAGGTGCTCTTGAGCTTGCTCAGCGAGCGGTACTGCATCAGCACCTTCGGCAGCGGATAGCCTTCCTCGGCCAGTTCATCCAGAACCTCTTCGGCGGTGGACGGCTGTCCCTTGGCAGTCTTTTTCAGCACCGGCAGGCCAAACTTGTCATAGAGGATCGCGCCAAGCTGACGCGGCGAGCCGAGGTTGAACTCCTCGCCGGCCAGTTCGATGGCCTCGCGCTCCAGCGCGGCCATCTTGTCGCCCAACTCCTGGCTCTGGATTTTCAGCAGGTCAGCATCCACCAGCGCACCCTGGCGCTCGATCCGCGCCAGCACCGGTACCAGCGGCATCTCGATGTCGGTCAGCACGCTGGCCAGGCTCGGAATGGCCTGCAACTGCGGGAACAGCGCCTGGTGCAGGCGCAAGGTCACGTCAGCGTCCTCGGCGGCATAAGGCCCGGCCTTCTCCAGCGGAATCTGGTCGAAGGTCAGTTGCTTGGCGCCTTTGCCGGCGATGTCCTGGAAGGTGATGGTGGTGTGTTCCAGGTACTTCTTCGCCAGACTGTCCATGTCATGACGGATAGCCGTGGAATTGAGCACGTAGGACTCGAGCATGGTGTCGAACGCCACGCCGCGCACTTCGATGCCATTGGCCTGATCACCGTCGATGGCGCAGTTGGCGAGGATGTTCATGTCGAACTTGGCGTGCTGGCCGACCTTGAGCTTGGCCGGATCTTCCAGCAACGGCTTGAGCGCACGCAACACCTGACTGCGGTCCAGTTGCACTGGCGCGTCGGGGTAGCTGTGGGTCAGGGGAATGTACGCCGCTTCATGGGCCTTCACCGCGAACGAAACGCCGACCAGTTGCGCCTGATGGGCGTCGATCCCGGTGGTTTCCGTATCGAAGGCGAACAGCGAGGCATCGTTGAGCTTCTGCAGCCAGACGTCGAAGCGCGCCTGGTCGAGGATGGTTTCGTACTCTGGAGCGGCCGGCGCTACGGCCTCGGCAGCGACCGCCGGCTCGGGCGCGGCAGCCGCCGCCGTCAGGTTCAGCGCAGCCGCTGGCGCCGGTTGCGCTGCACGGCGGACTTCCCGGTCGAGGTCGTCGATCCAGCCCTTGAACTCCAGCAGGGTGTACAGCTCTCGCAGTTTCTCGCGGTCCGGCTCGCCCAGGTGCAGGTCGTCCAGGCCCACGTCCAGCTCGACATCGCACTTGATGGTCGCCAGTTGATAGGAGAGGAAGGCCATCTCCTTGTGCTCCAGCAGCTTGGCCGGGAGAGTCTTGGCGCCGCGGATCGGCAGGGACGGGACCTGATCGAGGTTTTCATAAAGCTCTTTCAGGCCGCCGTTCACGCCGACCAGCAGGCCGACGGCGGTTTTCTCGCCCACGCCCTTGACCCCGGGAATGTTGTCGGCGGTATCGCCCATCAGCGCCAGCAGGTCGATGATCTGCTCCGGCGCGACACCGAATTTCCCTTTTACGCCTTCGATGTCGAGCACGGTTCCGGTCATGGTGTTGACCAGCGTAATGTGCTCGTCGACCAGTTGCGCCATGTCCTTGTCACCCGTGGAGACCACCACCGGACGGGACGCCGCCGCACTGCTGCGGGCCAGGGTGCCGATCACGTCGTCAGCCTCGACGCCTTCCACGCACAGCAGCGGGAAACCCAGGGCGCGCACTGCGGCGTGGAGGGGCTCGATCTGCACGCGCATGTCGTCGGGCATGCTGGGGCGGTTGGCCTTGTAGTCGGCGAACAGCTCGTCGCGGAAGGTCCCGCCCTTGGCGTCGAACACCACCGCGAACGGGCTTTCGGGGTATTGCTTGCGCAGGCTCCTGAGCATGTTCAACACCCCCTTGACCGCGCCGGACGGCATGCCTTTCGAGGTGGTCAGCGGCGGCAGCGCATGGAAGGCGCGGTAGAGGTAAGAAGAACCGTCCACCAGGACGAGGGGGGTTTGGCTCATGAGCGGAATCAACCTTTTCGACGGGCCCGGCGCTAGAATGTCCGGAACATTGACGACAAAGGGACAAGGTTATCATGGGTACATTAAATCGCCTGTTGTTGCTCGGCCTGCTCGCTGCCGCTCCTGTCGCGGCCATTGCAGCAGACGACGCGCCCTCCGCCGACCCGGACGTAACCATTCGCCAGGAAGGTGACAAAACCATTCAGGAGTACCGTCAGAACGGCTTCCTGTACGCGATCAAGATCACGCCGAAGAACGGCAAGCCCTATTTCCTGGTGCGCGCCGACGGCACCGATGCCAATTTCATCCGGTCCGACCAACCCGACATGCTGATTCCATCCTGGAAGATCTTCGAGTGGTAATGCGGACCTTCAACATCCACCCGGCACGTCGATACGACGTGCCCGTATGAGCAGTTTTTGACCATGTCTGTCTTCACCCCCCTGACCCGGCCCGAGCTGGAAACCTTTCTGGCCCCTTACGGACTGGGTCGCCTGCGGGACTTCCAGGGCATTGCCGCTGGCACCGAGAACAGCAACTTCTTTATCAGCCTCGAACAGGGTGAGTTCGTGCTGACGCTGGTCGAACGCGGGCCGATCCAGGACCTGCCGTTCTTCATCGAACTGCTCGACGTCCTGCACGAAGCCGACCTGCCGGTGCCCTACGCGCTGCGCACCACCGACGGCGCCGCCCTGCGCGAGCTGGCCGGCAAGCCTGCACTGCTGCAACCACGCCTGGCCGGCAAGCACATCAAGGTCACCAACAACCAGCATTGCATTCAGGTCGCCGAGTTCGTCGCCCACGTTCACCTGGCTTCCCGCAACAAGGTGCTGGAGCGCAAGACCGACCGCGGCCTGGACTGGATGCTGGAAACCGGTAACGAACTGATGGGCCGTCTGACGTCCGAGCAGCAGGCGCTGCTGAAGGCCAGCCTGGACGAGATCGTCGCTCACCAGCCGCAGATCATGGCGCTGCCACGGGCCAACCTGCACGCCGACCTGTTCCGCGACAACGCGCTGTTCGAAGGCACGCACCTGACCGGCGTGATCGACTTCTACAACGCCTGCTCCGGGCCGATGCTCTACGACCTGGCGATTGCCCTGAACGACTGGTGCTGCGACGAAGCCGGCGAAATCGACCCGGCCCGCGCCCGCGCCTTCCTCGGCGCCTACGCGGCGTTGCGCCCGTTCACCGCGGCCGAAGCCCAGCTCTGGCCGGTGATGTTGCGGGTGGCGTGCGTGCGGTTCTGGCTGTCGCGGCTGATTGCCGCCGAGTCCTTCGCGGGGATGGATGTGTTGATCCATGACCCGGCGGAGTTCGAGGTGCGCCTGAAGGCGCGGCAGGAAGTGGGGCTGGCGTTGCCGTTTGCGCTTTGAGCCTCTAGAAGCATCGCTGCGGTTCGGAGCACCGAACCGCAGCGATTGCAGCCGTTACAGACTTTCCAGACACCCCGCCAACCCATTCCCCAGGTTATCCAGCAACTGCTCATACCCCTGAGCAGTCACCGGCAGCGTCCCGCCGAGCGCATCCAGCTCTGCCAGTTTCACCGGCAGCCCGGCCGTCAGGGTCTCGGCCAGACGCGGCCGCAGCGGCGGTTCGCTGAACACGCAGGTCTTGCCGGCTTCCTGAAGGCGTTTGCGCATCGCCGCGACATGCTGGGCGCCCGGCTGGACTTCCGCCGCCACGCTGAACACGCCCGCGTGCTTCAGGCCATACGCCGACTCGAAGTAATCGAACGCCTCATGGAAGACGAAGAACGGCTTGCCCGCCACGCCCGCAACACGGTCTTTCAAGCGCTGGTCCAGTGCGTCGAGGCGCTGTTCGAAGGCTTTCAGGTTGCTCTGGTAACGCGCGGCGTTGGCCGGATCCGCAGCACTCAGGTCGGCACTCATGCGCCCGGCGATCACCCGCGCATTGACCGTCGACAGCCACAAATGCGCATCAAGGCTGCCAGGGCGGTGGTCGTGATCATGCTCGTCGGCATCGTCGCCGTGTTCTTCGTGCTCGTCATGTGACTGGCTGTCCTCGCCAAAATGGCGCAGGTGCATGCCTGGCAAGCCCTGCACAGCAACGGTTGGCTTGCTGCGGCCATTCAGCACCCGCGGCAGGAAACCTTCCATGTCCGGGCCGATCCAGTACAGCAGATCGACCTCGGCTACCCGCCGCACATCCGACGGACGCAGCGCGTAGTGATGCGGCGACGCCCCCGGCGGCAGCAGCACTTCAGGCTTGCCGACACCGTCCTGGACCGCCGCGGCGATCAGTTGCAGAGGCTGGATGCTGGTCAGTACGCGTACCTCGGCGTGCGCCGGGAGGACGACCAGGGTTGAGACAAAAGCGACAAAAAGGGCAAAAAATCGGGACACGATGACCACTCAATGAGGCAAAGACAGGTAACATAATAACGTCTCTCCTCAAAACCGTCGCCGCCCATGCCCAATACTCCGCTGGCCAACCGTCCACACGACCATTCCCATTGCGTCCACACCGCCCTGGCCGAAGCCGATGTGCTGTGTGCCCGCCAAGGGGTGCGCCTGACTGCCCTGCGCCGTCGCGTGCTGGAGCTGGTCTGGCAAAGCCACAAGCCGCTGGGCGCCTACGACATTCTCGCCGTGCTCAGCGAGCAGGACGGCCGCCGCGCCGCGCCACCGACCGTTTATCGGGCGCTGGATTTCCTGCTGGAAAACAGCCTGGTCCACCGCATCGCCTCGCTCAACGCCTTCATCGGCTGCAACCACCCGGAACACGCGCACCAGGGCCAGTTCCTGATCTGCCGCGAATGCCACGTGGCGATCGAGCTGGAACAGGCCGCGATCAGCGATGCGATCATCGACAGCGCCAAGGATGTCGGCTTCAGCGTCGAAGCGCAGACCGTCGAAGTGGTCGGCCTCTGCGGCAACTGCCGGAGCGCCTGATGAGCAACGCTCTGATCCGCCTGCAGCAGGTGGGCGTCTCGTTTGCCGGGCAGACCATCCTCGACAGCATCGACCTGACCGTCGAACCCGGCCAGATCGTCACCCTGATAGGCCCCAACGGCGCCGGCAAGACCACCCTCGTGCGCGCCGTGCTCGGCCTGCTCAAACCTGGGACCGGCAGCGTCTGGCGCAAGCCGAAGCTGCGTATCGGCTATATGCCGCAGAAACTTCAGGTGGACGCCACGCTGCCACTCTCGGTGCTGCGCTTCCTGCGTCTGGTGCCCGGTGTGGACCGCGCCGCCGCGATGAGCGCGCTGGAAGAAGTGGGCGCAGAACAGGTCATCGACAGTCCGATCCAGACCATCTCCGGCGGTGAAATGCAGCGTGTGCTGCTGGCCCGGGCGCTGCTGCGCGAACCCGAGCTGCTGGTGCTGGACGAACCCGTGCAGGGCGTCGATGTCGCCGGCCAGGCCGAGCTGTACAGCCTGATCACCCGCCTGCGCGACCGCCATGGGTGCGGCGTGCTGATGGTGTCCCACGACCTGCACCTGGTGATGAGCACCACCGACCAGGTGGTCTGCCTCAACCGCCACGTCTGCTGTTCCGGGCACCCGGAGCAGGTCAGCGGCGACCCGGCGTTCGTCGAGCTGTTCGGCAAGAACGCGCCAAGCCTGGCGATCTATCACCACCATCACGACCACAGCCACGACCTGCATGGCTCGGTCGTCGCACCCGCCAAGGGCGGACATGTTCACGGAGACAACTGCAAGCATGGCTGATTTCCTGCTTTACGCCCTGCTCGCGGGCCTGGCCCTGGCCCTGGTCGCCGGCCCCCTGGGATCGTTCGTGGTCTGGCGGCGCATGGCCTATTTCGGCGACACCCTGTCCCACGCCGCGCTGCTCGGCGTGGCCCTCGGTTTCATGCTCGACATCAGCCCGGCCCTGGCCGTCACCGTCGGCTGCCTGCTGCTGGCGCTGCTGCTGGTGACGCTGCAACAACGCCAGCCGCTGGCCTCGGACACACTGCTGGGGATTCTCGCGCCCAGCACGCTATCGCTGGGCCTGGTGGTGCTGAGCTTTATGCACGACGTGCGCATCGACCTCATGGCCTACCTGTTCGGCGACCTGCTGGCGATCAGCCCCGGCGACCTGGCCTGGATTCTCGGCGGCAGCGCCGCAGTGCTGCTGTTGATGGTGGTGTTGTGGCGGCCGCTGCTGGCGGTCACCGTGCACGAGGAACTGGCGCGGGTCGAAGGCCTGCCGGTCACCGGTCTGCGCCTGGCGCTGATGCTGCTGATTGCCGTGGTGATTGCCGTGGCGATGAAGATCGTTGGCGTGCTGCTGATCACTTCGCTGCTGATCATTCCCGCCGCCGCCGCCCAGCGCCACGCCCGCTCGCCCGAGCAGATGGCCTTCGGCGCCAGCCTGCTGGGCGTGCTTGCGGTGTGCGGCGGACTGGCCATGTCGTGGTTCAAAGACACCCCGGCCGGCCCCTCGATCGTGGTCTGCGCCGCGGTGCTATTCTTGCTGAGCTTGGCCATTCCCAAGCGTTGACCGGCATCCGGACGCCACCTGCGCGACGGGCGTCCGGCAGCACGATTTACCCGCCAGCCTTCGAAGGAATGATGTTCGACGCCATGGACTGGGTGTAGACTTGCTCGTTTTTTGCGCAAATAGAGAGTCGTAGGAATGAAGCCGTTCGCGTCCCGTTATCTGCTCCTTGCCGCGTTTTCCCTGATCCTGACCGCTTGCGCCAGCAAGCCGGTCGAAAGCACCGTCGTGCCGGCCGCGCCGGATGCCTGGCAACAACTGCAACAAAGCATCGCCAGCAATGAACTGGCCACCGCCGAGGACCAGTTGGCAACCCTGCAAACCGAATCGCCCAATGACAGCCGCGTCGAGCAATACCAGCGGCAACTGGCCGAGGCCTACCTGCAACGCAGCCAGATCGTCCTGCAGAAAGGTGATGTGAATGCCGCCGCAACCGCTTTGGCACGGGCTCGCGCACTGATGCCCAAGGCTCCGGCGCTGACTGGCGGCGTCAACGGCGCCATCGCCCAGGCGCGCAAGGCCGAGCTGGACAAGGCCGAAGCTGCGCTCAAGGCTGCCGAAGCCAAGCCCAAGGCCAAGCTGATCGATCCCACCGCGCCGAGCACGGTGATCGCCCTGGATATCCGCGAGATCGGCAAACTGCGCCGCCAGCTCGATGACATCGCCACCGACGTGGTCAATTACCAGTGCGACGTGCTTTTCCAGGTGCCGCGTACGGCCGATTACCCGTGGCTTTCGGGTTTGCTGGCCAAGCGGGTGAACAAGCGCGATCCTGGTTTTGAGTTGCAGGTGCGCAATGAAATCCACCGCAATCAGCCGGCGCAGGTGGTTCTGACTCCTCGTCGCAGCGAGTGATTTAAAGATCCCTCTTCGGATCTGGGGCCCTTTCGCGAGCAAGCTCGCTCCTACAGTTGGATCTGTAGAAGCGAGCTTGCCGGGCGCCGAACCGTCGCGAAGGGCTTAGGCCGGAATGGCCTTCGCCGCCGCCTCCCGCTCCCACACCCGATGCTTGCCGATCGCGGCAATGAACGCCTTGACCGTCTTGCCGTCGCTGCCCGCAAGCAAGCCGCTGTCGGCCTTCAGGTTCAGGCTGTCGAACCAGCCCTTCGCCGCCGTATCACCCGCGACCGGCTTGAGGTGCTTGTAGGCCTCAAGAATAAAGTGCACCGCCACGCCATCGCCCTTCAACGCATCCAGCACTGACTGACCACTGGCGATCCAGACCGCGTCGAAGGCCACCGACGGCATGCCTTCCATCGACGCGTCCACCGCCAGCGGCTTGCCCGCGGAAGTCTTGACCGGCGCCGAGGTCGGGCCAAGCAGCTTGATCTGCAGGCTCTCGGCCTCCAGCGCCTTGACCAGCTTGTCCAACTGCGCCGCGTCCACGCCATCGGCCACCAACAACGCCACCTTGCGACCCTTGATGCCTTCGCCCGGATGATTCATCTGGCTCAGCGCCGGCGAGGCTTTCAGCGACTGATCAGGCGTGTCCACCGTGCCGGCCTTCGGTGCCGGCAGCCCGAGGTTGGCCGCTACTTTCGCCGCCAGATCGAGGTCGATATTGGCGAGAATCTCGTTCACCTCGCGCACGCGGATGTGCTCGCGTTCGACCTTGCCCAGTTCGAAGCTGTAGGCCGAGACGATATGCGCCTGTTCACTCGGGCTCATGCTGTGGAAGAACAGCCGGGCCTGGGAGAAGTGGTCGCCGAACGACTCGCTGCGCTGGCGGATCTTGTGGGCCTCGATGCGTTCCGGGTACGACTCGAAACCGCCGTCACGCGGGCCGGGCGGGGTTTCTTTCGGCCAGCCGCCGTCGATGGAGTTGGGCTCGTAGGAGGCGCGACCCTTGTCGATGGTGACGCGGTGCTGGGCGTCGCGCTGGCCATTGTGGTTCGGCGCCAGCGGGCGGTTGATCGGGATTTCATGGAAGTTCGGCCCGCCCAGGCGGCTGATCTGGGTGTCGGTGTAGGAGAACAGCCGGCCCTGCAGCAGCGGGTCGTTGCTGAAATCGATGCCCGGCACGATATGCCCCGGGCAGAACGCGACTTGCTCGGTCTCGGCGAAGAAGTTGTCCGGGTTGCGGTTGAGCACCAGCTTGCCCAGCGGCGTCACCGGCACCAGCTCCTCGGGGATGATCTTGGTCGGATCGAGCAGGTCGAACTCGAACTTGTGCTCATCGGCCTCGGGCACGATCTGCACGCCGAACTCCCATTCCGGGTAGTTACCGGTCTCGATGGCTTCCCAGAGGTCGCGGCGGTGGTAATCCGCGTCTTTACCGGCGAGCTTCTGCGCTTCGTCCCAGAGCAGCGACAACACGCCCTGCTTCGGCTTCCAGTGGAATTTGACGAAGCTGGCCACGCCCTCGGCGTTGACCAGGCGGAAGGTGTGCACGCCGAAGCCTTCCATGGTGCGCAGGCTTTTCGGAATCGCCCGGTCGGACATGGCCCAGATCACCATGTGCGCCGACTCCGGCACCAGCGAGACGAAGTCCCAGAAGGTGTCGTGAGCCGAGCCGCCCGTAGGCATCTCGTTGTGCGGTTCGGGTTTCACGGCATGGACGAAGTCGGGGAACTTGATCGCATCCTGGATGAAAAACACCGGCATGTTGTTGCCAACCAGGTCGAAATTGCCTTCATCGGTGTAGAACTTGACGGCAAAGCCGCGCACATCGCGCACGGTGTCGCCCGAGCCGCGAGGGCCCTGGACAGTGGAGAAACGGACGAACACCGGGGTGATCTTTTCCGGGTCCTGCAGGAAGCCCGCCTTGGTCAGCGCGGCGTGGTTGTCATAGGACTGGAAATAACCGTGGGCGCCGACGCCGCGGGCATGAACGATCCGCTCTGGAATGCGCTCATGGTCAAAATGCGTGATTTTCTCGCGCATGATGAAGTCTTCCAGCAGCGACGGCCCGCGATCGCCCGCCTTTAGGCTGTTCTGGTTGTCGGCGACCTTCACGCCCTGGTTGGTGCGCAATGCCTGGCCCGTGGCGTCGCTGCGCACCGTCTCGAGGCTCTGCAGCTTGGCGTTGGTGTTGGCGCGGTCGGGGGTGTCGACACCGGCGAGCTGGCTTTCCCGCGGCGCATTCTTCTTGCTGGGCATGGTCTGCGTTCCTCATCAGTCTTCAGGCGCCCGTCGAGGGCTTGTTTTGTTAGTGACTGAGGCGACGCGGCGGGCGTTCCATCGGATGTGATGACCATTGATCGCGTTATTCCCACGTCGTTGGTCCGTTACGAAATAAATGCTAAGAACCTCTATACGAACAGGCTAAAATGCGCGACCGGCTAACCGCTGACCCCCTTTCCATGCGCCCCACAAGGTTCGCTACGTGATCGAGTTTCAACAAGTCCACAAGACCTACCGCGTCGCCGGTAGGGACATTCCCGCGCTGCACCCCACTAGCCTGAGCATCGACAACGGCCAGGTGTTCGGCCTGATCGGCCATTCCGGTGCCGGCAAAAGTACGCTGCTGCGCCTGATCAACCGTCTGGAAGCCCCCAGCGGCGGCAAGATCATTGTCGATGGCGAGGACGTCACCGCGTTCGACGCCAACGCCCTGCGCCGTTTCCGCCAGCAGGTCGGGATGATCTTCCAGCACTTCAACCTTCTCGCCTCCAAGACCGTGGCCGACAACGTCGCCCTGCCACTGACCCTGGCCGGCGAGCTGTCGCGCAAGGACATCGACGCGCGGGTCAGCGAGCTGCTGGCGCGGGTCGGGTTGTCCGAGCACGCGAAGAAATATCCGGCACAGTTGTCCGGCGGACAGAAGCAGCGCGTCGGCATCGCCCGCGCCCTGTCGACCCAGCCGAAGATCCTGCTGTGCGACGAAGCCACCAGCGCCCTCGACCCGCAGACCACCGCCTCGGTGCTGCAACTGCTGGCCGAGATCAACCGCGAGCTGAAACTGACCATCGTGCTGATCACCCATGAAATGGACGTGATCCGCCGTGTCTGCGACCAGGTCGCAGTGATGGACGCCGGCCAGATCGTCGAACAGGGCACGGTGACCGAGGTGTTCCTGCACCCGAAACACCCGACCACCAAACGCTTCGTCCAGGAAGACGAGCAAGTCGACGAAGCCGAACAGCGCGACGACTTCGCCCACGTACCGGGCCGCATCGTGCGCCTGACCTTCCAGGGCGACGCCACCTACGCGCCGCTGCTGGGCACCGTGGCCCGCGAGACGGGCGTGGACTACAGCATCCTTGCCGGGCGCATCGACCGCATCAAGGACACTCCGTATGGGCAACTGACCCTGGCCGTCACCGGCGGCGACATGGAAGCGGCGTTCGCCCGCTTCACCGCGGCTGACGTTCACATGGAGGTACTGCGCTGATGGACGCTCTGAGTTTCTTCGCCAACGTCGACTGGTCCGAAATCTGGCTGGCCACCGGCGACACCATGATCATGCTGTTCGGTTCGCTGCTGTTCACCGTACTGCTGGGCCTGCCGCTGGGCGTGCTGCTGTTCATGTGCGGGCCGCGGCAGATGTTCGAACAGAAGGGCGTGTATGCGCTGCTGTCGCTGGTCGTCAACATCCTGCGCTCGCTGCCGTTCATCATCCTGCTGATCGTGATGATTCCGGTGACGGTGTTGATCACCGGCACCTCGCTGGGCGTGGCCGGTGCCATTCCGCCGCTGGTGGTCGGTGCCACGCCGTTCTTCGCGCGCCTGGTGGAAACCGCGCTGCGCGAGGTTGACCGCGGCATCATCGAGGCGACCCAGTCGATGGGCGCCACCACCCGCCAGATCATCGTCAATGCCCTGCTGCCGGAAGCGCGGCCGGGCATCTTCGCCGCCATCACTGTCACTGCCATCACCCTGGTGTCCTACACCGCGATGGCGGGCGTGGTGGGTGCCGGCGGTCTGGGCGACCTGGCCATCCGCTTTGGCTACCAGCGTTTCCAGACCGACGTGATGATCGTCACCGTGGTCCTGCTGCTGATCCTGGTTCAAGTTCTGCAGAGCGTCGGCGACAAACTGGTTGTGCATTTTTCCCGTAAGTAATGGGTCGGCGCTGCCGACACGCCGGGGGTCGTGATGGCCCCCTCAAGGAGTGATGGAATGAAAAAACTGCTTGTTGCTGTCGCCGCCTTCGCGGCCATCTCCGCCAATGCCGCGGAAACCCTGAGCGTCGCCGCGACCGCCGTGCCGCACGCCGAGATCCTCGAATTCGTGAAGCCGACCCTGGCCAAAGAAGGCGTGGACCTGAAAGTGAAGGTGTTCACTGACTACATCCAGCCGAACGTACAGGTGGCCGAAAAGCGCCTGGACGCCAACTTCTTCCAGCACCAGCCGTACCTGGATGAGTTCAACAAGGGCAAGGGCACTAACCTTGTGAGCGTTGCCGGCGTGCACCTGGAGCCGCTGGGCGCCTACTCGAGCAAGTTCAAGAAGCTGGACGAAATCCCGTCGGGCGCCAACGTGGTCATCCCGAACGACGCCACCAACGGCGGCCGCGCGCTGCTGCTGCTGCAGAAGGCTGGCCTGATCAAGCTGAAAGACGCGGCCAACATCCTGTCGACGCCGAAAGACATCGCCGAAAACCCGAAAGACCTGAAGATCCGCGAACTGGAAGCTGCCACTCTGCCGCGCGTGCTGACCCAGGTCGACCTGGCGCTGATCAACACCAACTACGCGCTGGAAGCCAAGCTGAACCCGGAGAAAGACGCGCTGATCATCGAAGGCAGCGACTCGCCTTACGTGAACATCCTGGTTGCCCGTCCGGACAACAAAGACTCCGAGGCGCTGAAGAAACTGGTCGGTGCGCTGCACTCGCCTGAGGTGAAGCAGTTCATCCTCGAGAAGTACAAGGGCGCGGTTATTCCGGCGTTCTGATCTATCTTCATCGCGAGCGAGCTCGCTCCTACAGGTTCTCTGTAGGCGCGAGCTGCCCGCCTCAATCCCGCTTCACCAACCCCGGCAATTGCGCCACCAGCTTCTGGTTGTTGAACGGCGCCCGAATAAAGCCCCGCTGCGCGCCATCCGGTCCGATCACCGCGAGGTTGCCGCTGTGGTCCACGGTGTACCCTTCCTTGCTGGTATCCGCCGGAATGAACGGGATGCTCAGGGCATTCGCCAGTTTCTGCGTCGCTTCCAGCGAGCCGGTCAGGCCGCGGAAGTCCTTGTCGAAATACCCCAGGTATTGCTTGAGCTGCGCCGGCGTATCCCGGTTCGGGTCGACGCTGACCAGCACCACCTGCATCCGCTCCACCGCCTCTTTCGGCAGTTCACTCTTCACCTGACGCAATTGCGCCAGGGTCGTCGGGCAGATGTCCGGGCAGAAGGTGTAGCCGAAGAACACCAGCGACCACTTGCCCTTCAACTGGTCCACGCGCACCGGCTGGCCGTTCTCGTCGCTCATTTCAAGCTCCGGCACCGCACGGCTCTGCGGCAGCAGGATGATGCCGGCGTCGATCAGCTCGGCCGGGTTGCCCTGGCTGCGACCGTTGAGCACTTTGTTGATGGTAAGCCCGAGAATCAATGCGACCAGGGCGACGAGGATAAAGACGGTTTTCTGGGTTCGAGTCATAGATTCAGTAGTAGGTAGTGGTCTACGAGCAGCGCGATGAACAGCAGGAACAAGTACCAGACAGAGTACTTGAAGGTCTTGATCGCAGCGTGCGGCCGAACGCCACGGTACAACACCCAGGCCCACTGCAGGAAGCGCGCCCCCAGCAGCACGGCGCAGACCAGGTACAGCGGCCCACTCATATGGATGGCGTACGGCAACAGGCTCACCGCCAGCAATACACAGGTGTAGAGCAGGATGTGCACCTTGGTGTAGTGCTCGCCGTGGGTCACCGGCAGCATCGGGATGTCGGCCTTGGCGTATTCGGCCTTGCGGTGGATAGCCAAAGCCCAGAAGTGCGGCGGGGTCCAGGCGAAGATGATCAGCACCAGCAGCAGCGGTTCGGCGCTCAAGTGCCCGCTGACCGCCACCCAGCCGAGCAGCGGCGGCGCTGCGCCGGCCAGTCCGCCGATCACGATGTTCTGCGGAGTGGCGCGTTTGAGAAAGCCGGTGTAGATCACCGCGTAACCCAGCAACGAGGCCAGCGTCAGCCAGGCAGTGAGGGCGTTGGTGAAGGCCAGCAGCAGCGTCAGGCCGACCAGCGCCAGCAGCAGGGCGAACAGCAACGCCGGCAGCGGCGCCACCCGGCCTTCGGCCAGCGGCCGTTTGTGGGTGCGGGCCATAAGCGCATCGATGCGGCGGTCCACCACATGGTTCACCGCCGCCGCCGCGCCGGCGCAACAGCCAATGCCCAGGTTGCCGAACAGCAGCACGGTCCAGGGCACTCCGGCGCGTGTCGCGAGGAACATGCCAACCAGCGAGGTGATGAGCATCAGCACCACCACCTTGGGTTTGGTCAGTTCCAGATAGTCACGCCAGCCAGCCTGGCTCTGGCCTTCGCTCAGAAGCGCTGCCATGGATTGTCTCCCAGATAATGAAGGTCACCCGCAAGCCTCAGCGGGGTAAGCCGCCAGCCCGGGCTGACGCGGCGCGCCCGTGGCTGCATGGCCAGGCGGGTGCGGTAATTGACCAGCACCATGGTCAGCAGCAATCCGGCGCCGCCGGCGTTGTGCGCGACCGCCACCGCCAGCGGCAGGTGGAACACCACGTTGCTGATGCCCAAGGCGATTTGTATGAACAGCGCCGCCAGCACCAGCTTGGCCAGGCGCCGCAAGCCGACGCGGTGCAGTTGCCAGGCCAGCGCCAACGCCACGCAGGTGACCAGCATCGCGCCGAGCCGGTGGGTGATGTGGATGGCGGTGCGGGCCTCGCTGTCGAGCTGGCCGCCCAGGTAGTTGGGGCCGATGTGCTGGGTGAGGTGGAAGCCGTTGGCGAAGTCCGCCTCCGGCCACCATTGGCCGTGGCAGGTCGGCAGGTCGATACAGGCCACCGCCGCGTAGTTGGCACTGACCCAGCCACCCAGGGCGATCTGCCCGATCACCAGCAACAGCGCCGCAGCGGCCAGTCGGCGCACCCGTCGCGGCAGGCCGGGCAGCGGCATATACGCACGGGACAAGCGCAAGCTGAGCAAGAACAGCAGGCTCAAGGTGGCGAATCCACCGAGCAAGTGCGCCGTCACCACCTGCGGCCAGAGCTGCAGGGTCACGGTCCACATACCGAACGCCGCTTGCAGCAGCACCACCCCGAGCACGATCAGCGGCAGGCGATACGGCTGGCCGTCATGGCCATGGCGGCGCAGCGCCTGCACCGCGAGCATGGCGATCACCAGCGCCAGGGTGCCGGCGAAATAGCGATGGACCATCTCGTTGCGGCCCTTGTGCGCTTCCACCGGCGAGTCGGGGAAATTCAACTCCGCATGGGCCAGTTGCGCCTCGGTCTTGGGCACGCTGATAAAGCCGTAGCAACCCGGCCAGTCCGGGCAGCCGAGGCCGGCGTGGGTGAGGCGGGTGTAGGCGCCGAGCAGCACCACCAGCAGCGCCAGCCCGGTTGCGAACACAGCGAGGCGATATCCAGGTCGGGTCATGACGCGCTCCTAACCGATGTTGGACAGTTTGAGCAGGTGGCGCAGGTCGTTGAGCACATCCTTGCCCTTGACCCGAGCGTCGTAGCGCAACACCAGGTTGCCGTGAGGATCGACGATCCACAGTTGCGCCTCGCCGCGGTTGGGGATGGTCGCGCCATAGCGCGTCGGGTCCAGTGCGTAGCGCTGCAATTGCGGGTATTCGCGCTCGATCCGTGCCAGGTACTCACCGCTCAGCGGCTCAGTGCTGGCCAGGGCATGGCTGGCGCGGCCGGCGTCGCGGGCCAGGCCGATGTTGATCTGCCGGGCCAGGTAGACCAGTTGCTGGCAGTCCACCGCGCAGTCCTTGGGCGTGGTGACCAGCAACTGCCAGCGCTGGTCGTCGGACTGCACGCCAAGGTCGGCCAGGCTCTGACCATCGCCGATCATCTCGCCGTGGTAACTGCGGCCTTCCGGCACCCAGAACTGCAATTTGTACATGCCGGTGGCGAGCAGCATCGGCCCCACCACCACCAGCAATATCAGGATGAGCTGCAAACGCCCCCAGGCACGGCCGCGCGGCGCCTTGCCTTCAGACATGTCGAGTGGACCCGTGGCGACTCCCATGCTGTTTCTCCTTTTTATTGTTTTGATGCCAACCGAAATAGAGGAAGAGAACGATCAGGGCCAGCGCCAGGGCGAACCACTGCACGGCGTAACCCAGGTGTTTTTCCGGCCCGAGGGCGACCACCGGCCAGTCCACCCCGAAACTGCCGGGCCCCGGTTCCAGGCGCAGTTCATGGGCGTAGCCGTCGCGGGCCAGTTGGCTCCAGAGATGGCTGGCGTCGATGCTGTTGAGCAGCCGCGGCCAGTCGCCGTCCGGCGCATCGGCGCGCAGCAGGAAGCTGGCGCCCGGCGCGATATAGACCCAGGCGGTGAGGTTCAGGGTTTGCTGCGGTGTATCGAAGGCCACCGGCACGCGCCGGTCCGGCCAGGGCAGCCAGCCGCGATTGACCAGCCACCAGCGCTGGCTCGGCTCATCGAAGAACGGTTGCAGCAGCTCGACGCCGGCGTGGCCGTCACGCATGCGGCTGTCCAGCAGCAGGCTGTGCTGCGCGTCGAATTGACCGCGAAGATGCACGCGGCGATAGGCGGGATCGACTTCATCGAGCAGGCGTTCGCCGGCCATCGGCTGGGCAATTTCGCGCTCGGCATAGACCTCCAGCAGCGCGCGCTTTTCCTCGGCGCGACCGAGCTGCCAGACGCCCAGGCCGATCAGCACCGGCAGCAGCATCAGCACCACCAGGGTCGGCACCACGCCAGGGCGAAAGGGCCTCATCGGGCCCCCGCTATACTCAAAGTCATCACATCCCCCCGGAGTTTTCGCCATGCTCAAAGCCGCGATCGTTGTGTTGTTGCTGGCGACTGTCGTCAGCCTGTTCAGCGGCCTGGTGTTTCTGGTCAAGGACGATGGAAACTCGACCCGTCTGCTCAAGGCCCTGACCGTACGGGTCAGTCTGGCCGCCCTTACCCTCGGCCTGATCACCTGGGGTTTCTACAGCGGCCAACTGGTTTCCCACGCCCCTTGGTAAGGCCTCCCGTCACAGCACGTAAACGAAGATAAACAGCCCGACCCAGACCACATCGACGAAGTGCCAGTACCAACTGGCCGCTTCGAAACCGAAGTGTTTGTCGGCGTTGAAATGCCCTTTCAACACCCGCATCAGCATCACGAAGAGAATCAGGGTGCCCATGGTCACGTGGGCGCCGTGGAAGCCCGTGAGCATGAAGAACGTTGCGCCGTAGATGCCCGAACCGAGGGTCAGCCCCAGCTTGGTGTAGGCCTCGTGGTACTCGTAGGCCTGCAGGATGAGGAAGGCGATACCCAGCGCGACGGTCAGCGCCAGCCAGAATTTCAGCGGGCCGCGATGGTCCTTGCGCAGGGCGTGGTGGGCGATGGTGATGGTCACGCTGGAACTGACCAGCAGGATGGTGTTGATCAGCGGCAGGTGCCACGGATCGATCACTTCCTTGGGCGGCGGGAACAGTTTCGGGTCCGGTGTGTGCAGCAACGGCCAGGTGAACTCGAAGTTCGGCCAGAGCATGTGCGCCACGCCCTTGGCACCTTCACCGCCGAGCCACGGCCCGGCCAGGTGGCGCACGTAAAACAGGGCACCGAAGAAGGCGATGAAGAACATCACCTCGGAAAAGATGAACCACGACATCCCCCAACGGAACGAGCGGTCCATCTGCGGGCTGTAGAGCCCGGCGCGGCTTTCCTTGATCACCGCGCCGAACCAGCCGAACAGCATGTAGGCCAGGAACAGAGCGCCGACGAAAAAGATCAGCGGGCCGTGGGAGTCGCGCCCGGCCTTGAGGTCGTTGAACCAGGTGCCGAGGCCGAACACCGTGATGAACATGCCGAGGGTGGCAATGATCGGCCATTTGCTTTGCGCCGGTACGTAGTAATGCTCGTGAGAGGCCATGAATTGTTCTCCTTATCGGGCGCTCTGCGGGTTCTGGCTGGCCACATGGGCGACCGGCGGCTGGCGAGCGGTGATGTCGAACAGCGTGTAGGCGAGCGTCAGGTGTTTCACATCCTTGGGCAGGTCGCGGTCGACGATGAAACGCACCGGCATTTCGATGCGCTCACCCGGCTGCAGCACCTGCTGGCTGAAGCAGAAGCATTCGGTCTTGTGGAAATACGCCGCCGCCTCGGCCGGCGAAATGCTCGGGATGGCCTGGGCGGTCATGGGTTTGTCGGTCGGGTTGTGGGCCACGAAGATCATCTGGTTCACCGCCCCCGGATTGACGTCGATCTGGTCGGCGGTGGAGTAGAAGTCCCAGACCATGTCGATGGCGTTGGTCGAGAGAAACTGCACCTTCACCGAACGCGCCGGGTCCACCACCTGGCTGCCTTCGTACTGGCCGCCGGTCTTGCCGTTGATGCCGAACGCGCGGCACATCACGTCGTAGATCGGCACCAGGGCGAAGCCGAAGGCGAACATGAGCACCGCCAGCATCAGCAGGCGGGTGACCAGGCGCTTGATCGAGATGCCCTCGTTCATGGCCGCGATTCTCCTTTCACTTCACTTCCGGTGGCGTCTGGAAGGTGTGGTACGGCGCCGGCGAGGGAATCGTCCACTCCAGTCCTTCGGCGCCATCCCACGGCTTGGCCGGCGCCGGCTCACCGCCACGGATGCACTTGATGACGATGAACAAGAAGAAGATCTGCGTGGCGCCGAAGGTGAAGGCACCGATCGACGAGATCATGTTGAAGTCGGCGAACTGCAGGTTGTAGTCCGGAATCCGCCGCGGCATGCCGGCCAGGCCGACGAAGTGCATCGGGAAGAAGGCCAGGTTCATGCCGATGAACGACAGCCAGAAATGCAGCTTGCCGAGGGTTTCGTCGTACATGTGCCCGGTCCATTTCGGCAGCCAGTAGTAGGCCGAGGCGAAGATCCCGAAGATCGCCCCCGGCACCAGCACGTAGTGGAAATGCGCCACCACGAAGTAGGTGTCGTGGTACTGGAAGTCCGCCGGGGCGATAGCCAGCATCAGCCCGGAGAACCCGCCGATGGTGAACAGGATGACGAAGGCGATGGCGAACAGCATCGGCGTCTCGAAGGTCAGCGAGCCTTCCCACATGGTGCTGACCCAGTTGAACACCTTCACCCCGGTGGGCACGGCGATCAGCATGGTCGCGTACATGAAGAACAGCTCGCCCACCACCGGAATGCCGACCACGAACATGTGGTGCGCCCAGACGATGAACGACAGGAAGGCGATCGCGCCGGTGGCGTAGACCATCGAGGTGTAGCCGAACAGCGGCTTGCGCGAGAACGCCGGGATGATCGAACTGACCGCGCCGAATGCCGGCAGGATCATGATGTACACCTCGGGGTGCCCAAAGAACCAGAACACGTGCTGGAACAGCACCGGGTCGCCACCGCCAGCAGCACTGAAGAAGCTGGTACCGAAATGGATGTCCATCAGCATCATGGTCACCACGCCCGCCAGCACCGGCATCACCGCGATCAGCAGGAAGGCGGTGATCAGCCAGGTCCAGACGAACAGCGGCATCTTCATCAGGGTCATGCCGGGGGCGCGCAGGTTGAGGATGGTGGCGATGACGTTGATCGCGCCCATGATCGAACTGATGCCCATGAGGTGAATGGCGAAGATAAAGAAGGTCACGCTTTCCGGCGCGTAGGTGGTCGAGAGCGGCGCGTAGAAGGTCCAGCCGAAGTTCGGCCCGCCGCCGGGCATGAACAGCGTGGACACCAGCAGCAGGAAGGCCGCCGGCAACAGCCAGAAGCTGAAGTTGTTCATCCGCGGCAGGGCCATGTCCGGCGCGCCGATCATCAGCGGGATCATCCAGTTGGCCAGGCCGACGAAGGCCGGCATCACCGCGCCGAAGACCATGACCAGGCCGTGCATGGTGGTCATCTGGTTGAAGAATTCCGGCTGGACGATCTGCAGACCGGGCTGGAACAGCTCGGCGCGGATCACCATGGCGAAGGAGCCGCCCAGCAGGAAGGCGCAGAAAGCGAACCACAGGTACATCGAGCCGATGTCTTTATGGTTGGTCGTCAGCACCCAGCGCATCAGGCCCTTGGCCGGGCCGTGGGCGTGGTCATGCCCGGCATGACCGTGGTCGTCGATCACTGTGCTCATGTCCTGTCTCCTGAAAACCGGCTCATTTGCTTTCCGCCTGTTTGATCGCCAGCACGTCTTTCGGCGTGACCATGTCGCCCTTGTTGTTGCCCCAGGCGTTGCGTTCGTAGGTGACGACGGCGGCCAGATCGACTTCCGAGAGTTGCTTGCCGAACGCCGCCATCGCGGTGCCGGGCTTGCCGTGGAACACCAGATTGAGGTGGTCTTCCTTCGGTCCGGTGGCGATCTTCGAGCCTTTGAGCGCCGGGAACATCGGCGGCAGGCCCTGGCCTTCGGCCTGGTGACAGGCCACGCAGGTGGTGTGGTAGACCTTGTCGCCGCGCTCGACCAGCTCTTGCAGCGTCCATTCCTTGCTGGTCAGTTCCTTGAGCTTGGCCGCCTCGGCCTTGCGTTCGCCGAGCCAGGTGTCGTAGTCCTCTTTCGACTTGACCTCGACCACCACCGGCATGAAGCCGTGGTCCTTGCCACACAGCTCGGTGCACTGGCCGCGGTAGATGCCGGGCTTCTCGACGCGGGTCCAGGCTTCGTTGACGAAGCCTGGGATGGCGTCGCGCTTGACCGCGAAGGCCGGCACCCACCAGGAGTGGATAACGTCGGCAGCGGTGACCAGGAAGCGCACTTTCGCGCCCACCGGCAGCACCAGCGGCTGGTCGACTTCAAGAAGGTAGTGTTCGTCCTTCGGCGCCTTGTTGTGGATCTGGTCCGCAGGAGTCGCCAGGTTGCTGAAGAACTCGACGTCCTGGCCCAGGTATTTGTAGTGCCATTTCCACTGGTAGCCGGTGACCTGGATATCCACGTCCGATTCGCTGGCGTCGTAGATGTCGATCAGGGTCTTGGTCGCCGGAATGGCCATGACCACCAGGATCAGGAAGGGCACCACGGTCCAGAGGATTTCCACCCAGGTGTGTTCGTGGAAATGCGCCGGCTGCTGGCCGGTGGAGCGGCGGTGGACAATCATCGACCAGAACATCGCGCCGAATACCACGAGGCCGATCACCACGCAGATCCAGAAGATGGTCATGTGCAGGTCGAACACGGCATTGCTGACTTCGGTCGCCCCCGGCGCCATGTTCACGGTCCAGGCGGCATGCGCTGGCGTGATTAGCGACCACAGCAGGAGGCCCATCCAGACATGTGGATGTCGCATCATTGCGGGTTCCCCTTATCGTTCTTGTTATCCCGGAGGCGGGACCTACGGCAGGGGGCACGGCGTCAAGACTGCGGACTTTGACGACGGCCCCCCGCTGCACAACAGGCGGGCCTCATCAGCCAAATCACTTTCACAGCGGAGTATAGACAGGGGTCCCGACCGCGCAATGACGCGACGGAAAAGCGCTGCTGACCAATCAGTCATTGCCGAAAATCCTTGTAGGACATTGGCTTACATGAATGATGGCATCTTGATATAACCCCATACTGCTAAAGGGCATGAGGGTTATGAGAAATGGATCTTAGGCGATAACAAAATAAGACTAATTTAGTGTCTTCCGTACGTCACCGCTTGTCCTTGGAGTTGTCATGAAGATTGCCGCTTTGCGCGAGCAGATCGCCCAAGCCCACCGTCACGAAGCCGAAACCGGCCAGTTGAAGGAACGGCTTGAGCGCCAGTTACCCCATCTGCATCCCTTGATTCAGTTACCCGAGCAGGACGCGCAGGGTGCGTTGAACCGTTTCGTTGCTGCCTATATCGATCAGGCCCCGGAGCTGCTGGAAGCCGCTAACGATGTCGCCCGCGAAGCGGGTATCGAATCGCAGATCAAACCGGTGCTGAAAATCGCCGAGGAATATTTCATCACCCCGCCACAGATCGTGAATGGCCAGGTCGGCCTGGATTGCCTGCTGGACGAAGCGTATCTGGCGCATCGCCTGGTGGAAGAGGTCAACGACCTGTACATCAAGCATTTCCAGCAGCCGTTGATTCCGCTGGATACCACCGTGGCCAACCTGATCGCCCACCAGCTGATCGGCGAAGAATTCGCCAACCAGCTCGATGAAGTGGCGCATCACTCGCTGGACAACATGCTCAACGACGAAAGCTTCGCGCTGGAGTCGGTGGAGGCGTACCGCGAAACGCTGAGCAGCCCGGAGACGGGCGCCGCGTGGAAACGCTGGCCGTGCCTGTCGCGGCAGTTGGGGGTTGGGCTGGAGTTGGGTCAGCAGCAAACAGCCTGATATTTACTTGGTGGTTCTATCGCGGCTTGGGTATCTAAACCTTTCGCAGACAATCGCAAACTGTCAGCCACTTGCGATCCGGTGGGAGCGGATTCATCCGCGAAGGGCCGCGGAGCGGCCCTAAATCCATCCAGCAAGCTGTTTCTGCCTGGCTTGAATTTCACATTCAGGCATCCTGACGGTGGAAAGAAATGCCGGAGATAGACAGCCATCTCGTGCTGGATGGTTTTGGGGCCGCTCTGCGGCCCTTCGCGGCGGTCCGGCGTCCGGTGAATCCGCTCCCACCGTTCGCGGTGACCTGACGCTCTAGGCTTGCCGTCGAGATATGTAGATCCCCATGCAGCGATAGGGCCAGCAAGAATACGCTTCCTGTCCGACCCAACCCGTATGCCTTACCAGTTGTAACTCACCGTCCCCAACACCGTCCGCTCTTCACCCCAGTAGCAACGCCCGGCGTTGTTGCAGCCCGCCACATATTCCTGGTCGAACAGGTTGCGCGCGTTGACCTCGGCCGACCAGTGCGCATTCACCTGATAGCCGATGGTGGCATCCACCAGGGTCACGTCACCCGTATCCAGCTTGCCGTACAGCGACGGGCTGGTGTACGCGAGGGTGCTGTCGAAATGACGGACACCGGCGCCGACACGCAGGCCCTTGAGCTGGCCGTCGAGGAAGCGATAGGTGCTCCACACCGACGCCTGATTGCGCGGAACGCCGGTGCCCTGATGGCCTTCAAGCAGCGAACCCGCCACGTCCTTGGTAATCCGCGAATCGGTGTAGGTGTAAGCCGCCGTCACGTTGATGTTTTCGCTGATGTCGCTGTTCAGCTCCAGCTCCACGCCCTTGGCGCGGCTGCGGCCAATGTTGCGGTAGTCGCCGGTGGCGCTGTCGTACAGCGAATCATCCTTCTTGCGCAGGTCATACACCGACGCGCTGATCAGCGTGTTCCAACCCTTGGGCTCGTACTTCACACCGGCTTCGTATTGCTCGCTCAACGTCGGGTCCAGCGGGCCCGAAGCGCTCGATACCTGCTGGATCGGGTTGTACGCCGTGGAATAGCTCACGTACGGCGAGACCCCGTTGTCGAACTGGTACATCAAGCCGGTCTGCCAGGTGAACTGGCCATCCCAGTAGTCGAGGTCGGCCGGCGCGTTGAGGGTGCCGCGGCGGTTGCGGTACTCGCTGTTGACCCGGTCATAGCGCCCGCCGAGCAGCAGCACCCAGTTGTCGAGGCGTGACTGGATCTGACTGTAGACGCCGTACATGGTTTGTTCGAGCAAGGCGTCCTGCACCCGCGTCGAGGTGACCGGATTACCGCTGTAGACCGGATTGAACACGTTGACCATGCCGCCGAAGCCGGCGTTCCAGTCCTGGTTGAACGACGTGCGGTCGAGGCTGGCGCCGACCAGCAGGGTGTTTTCCACCTCGCCCAGGTTGAAGCGGCCTTCGACCTGGTTGTCCAGCGAATAGGCGATCGACTTGTTGTAGCGGTCGTAGGCGGTGTTGGCGACCGTGGTGCCAAAGCCGCCGTTGTTCAGGCTGCCCGGCCAGATTTCCTGGCGGTCGATGCGCGACTGCATGTAGCGCGAGTTCTGCCGGTATTGCCAGTCATCGTTGAACTGGTGATGGAACTCGTAACCGAGGGTCCAGGTTTCCCGCTCGAAGTTGTCCCAGCCCGCATTGCCCAGCAGCGCGTGCTTGCTGATCTTGCCGTTGGGGTTGTTCAGCAGAGTGCCGGCGGCCGGGTAGCCCAGCTCCATCAGGGTGCGATCGCGCTGGTAGGACGCCAGCAGCGTCAGGTCATTGTGTTCGTCGAAGTTCAGCGTGAGCGACGGCGCGACGTACAGGCGGTCGTCCGGCTGATGGTCGACCTGGGTGCCGGACTTGCGCCCCAGCACCACCAACCGCCCGAGCACGTTGGGGTTGTCCGCCAGCGGGCCGGACACGTCGATGCCCAGTTGGCGGCGCTCGTTGGAGCCATAGCTGAGCTGGACTTCACCACGCGACTGGGCCGTCGGGCGCTTGCTCACCAGGTTGACCACGCCGCCGGGGGCGTTCTCGCCGTACAGGATCGAGGTCGGGCCACGGAACACTTCGACCCGCTCCACGCCGTACGGCTCGCTGCTGGTGTCGTAGCGGTTGCCCTGCACCCGCAGGCCATCGCGCAACAGCCCGTAGCCGTAGTCGGTGGCGTTGAAGCCGCGAATGAAGAACAGATCGCCCGCCTGGCCATCACCGGCCGCAAAGGGCGGGGCGAAGATGCCGGGAACGTAGCCCAGCACTTCGGTCAGGCTCTGGGATTTCTGATCGTCCATGCGCTGGCGGGTGACCACCGACACCGAACGCGGCGTGTCGGCCAGCGCAGTGCTGGTCTTGCTCGCTGTCGCCGAATGGGTGGCGCGATAGCCTTTGTCTTCCTGGCCGTAGCGGCTGGCCAGGCCCTGGCCGTTGATCGACGTCGCGTCCAGTTGCACCGCGCCGGTCTCGGCGGCGGGTTGCAGCACATAACCGCTGGCGCCCTGCGGCACGGCAACCAGGCCGCTGCCGGCCAGCAACACCTGCAGTGCCTGTTCAACGCTGTATTCCCCGTCCAGCCCGGCGCTGCGCTTGCCGGTCGCGAGGCTGTCGCTGCCGGCCAGGTAAATGCCGGCCTGGCTGCTGAAGTCATTGAGCACCGTGCTCAGGCTACCTGCCGCAACGTGGAAGGTCTGGAGCCGGGCGCTGGCCTGCGCGGCCTGGACAGCGGCGGGCAGAAGGGCGAGCGGGGCGAAGCTGAGGATGGTCATCGGCACGAGTGCCAACACGCAGGAGCGGGGCGACGACATGGCAGTCCCTGTGGTGTTCATGCGGTAAATGGGAGGGTTCTGCTGTTGAACCGGGCGACGAACGCAAAGGGGAACCGGCCGCTGAAAAAAATATTCAGGCCGGTTCGACCGTCACCCACCAGTCGGTCATCCTCTTGATCCGCACCGGCAACGCGGCTTCGAGCAGGCGCAGGGCGTGATCCGTGTCGTCGAGGGGGAAGGTGCCCATCACCGCCAGCCGGGCGAGGTCCGGGTGCAGGCCGAGGTGGCCGGGACGGTAGCGGCCCAGCGCATCGATCAGTTCTTCGAGGGGCATGGCGTCGGCGGTCAGCCGGTCCTGCAACCAGGATTCGCCCGCCTTCTGCGCCGGTGCCGGGGGCGACACGGCGAGGGCGCTGAAATCGACACGCTGGCCGGCCTCGATCAAGGCGCGAGTGCCGGTGCGGGTGAAGATTTCCACCTGCCCCTGATAGACGTTGAGCCGCGCAGTGCCCTGCGCATAGCGAACCGCCACGCGAATCGGCGTCGCCGCCATTTGCAGCATGCCGGCCCCGGTTTGCAACAGCAAAGGCCGGCGATCCTGCACCGAAGACTGCAACAGAACTTCGCCAAAACGCAGGTCGAGCAGGCGCTGTCGCGCATCGAAACGGGTGTCGACGGCGGTGCGCGCACCCAGCCACAGGGTGCTGCCATCGGCCAGCGCGACCTCGCGGTTCTCACCGGTGCCGGTGTGCAGATCGGCGGTCCAGCCATTGCGCGACGCCGTCTGCCAACCGCCGAAGCCGGCCATCGAGCCGACCGCCAGCACCAACAGCGACTTCACCGTCTGGCGCCGCCCCAGACGGGCCGGCCCACGCTCGCGCAGCAGGCGGCCGGCGCGCTCGCCTTCCGCCCGCAGCGGGGCGAAGCGTTCGCCCACCCGTTCCATGTAGCGCCAGGCGGCCTGGTGTTCGACATGCTGGTCGAACCAGCATTGCCATTGCTCGCGCACGCTGGTCTGGTCGCCTTCTTCCTGCAGCCGCACGTACCACTGGGCAGCGTGTTCGAGGGTGGCATGGCTGAGTTTTTCCTGGGCGGCTCTCATCGCGTCACTCCACCAGCAAACCGTCGAGTTCGGCTTCAAGCACGGCGCAATGCAGGAACGCCTGCGCCATGTACTTCTTGACCATGCGCTCGCTGACCTCCAGGCGCTCGGCGATCACCGCGTAGGTCACGCCTTCGACCTGCGCCATGAGAAACGTCTCGCGCACCTTGGCCGGCAGGCGCGACAGCATCGCGTCGACTTCGAACAGGGTTTCGATCACCAACGCCGTGTGTTCAGCGGAAGGCACCGTCGCCTCGGGCTGCGCCGCCAGGGTTTCGCGCCAGGCGCGCTCGATCTGGGCGTGGCGCCAATGGTCGATGCACAGGCCCTTGGCGATGGTGGCGAGGTACGAGCGTTCGCCGACCTGGCTGTCGAACTCGACAGGCCGGCGCAACACCCGCAGGAACGTGTCATGCAGCAGGTCGGCGGCATCCCAGCCATTGCCCAGGCGACGGCGCAGGAACAGCAGCAGCCAGGGTGAGTGTCGAACGTAGAGGGTCTGGGCAGGGGAAGGCATGGGAGATCCGCGCGCGGGTGACGCAAATGGTATTGATTCTTAATAGTATGGCAGTGACGGCACCTGCTGCAACGTGCGCTTACATTCGCAGGTGCCGGGTCTTTTCAGGGTTCGCCTACGTGCCCAGGCCAGCCGTGGTCCGCACCCGCCCTTCGACGCGCCGCTTCAAGCGCCGCGACTCGATCACCAGCGTCGACCCGTTAGCCGCGTTCGCCCGCCCCCAGTCCTCCAGCAGTTCCAGGCAGGAATGGTCGATGTAAGTGAGGTTGGCCAGCGGCACGTGCAAGGTGGTGC
Source organism: Pseudomonas sp. Marseille-P9899 (assembly GCF_903166565.1). Lineage (NCBI taxonomy): Bacteria > Pseudomonadati > Pseudomonadota > Gammaproteobacteria > Pseudomonadales > Pseudomonadaceae > Pseudomonas > Pseudomonas sp. Marseille-P9899. The sequence goes on along the minus strand of NZ_CAESCG010000004.1, from coordinate 30,052 downwards.
CCGGCGGAATTGCGTCCAGCGCCTGGGTCAGCGCCGGCACCTTGAGGAAGGTCGCGGCGCCGCTCAAGCGCAGTTCCATATGCCCGGGCTGCGCCAGGCTGCTGACACTGATCTTCAGCCGTGCCGCCTTGAGCGCCAGCTTCAGCAAGGTCAGGGCGAAGCCCAGCAGCACGCCGGTCAGCAGGTCGGTGAAGACGATCGCCAGGGCGGTGGCCGCGTAGGTGAACATCGGCATCCGCCCATAACGGCCGAGCCCGCGGAAGGCCTTGAGGTCCACCAGCTTCACCCCGGTGAACACCAGCACCCCGGCCAGACTCGCCACCGGAATCTGCTGCAGTACACTGCCCAGCAACACCACGAACGCCAGCAGCCAGACCCCATGGAACACCGCCGATAACCGCGTCCGCGCGCCCGCCTGAACATTGGCCGAACTGCGCACAATCACTCCGGTCATCGGCAGCGCACCCAGCACGCCGCAGATCATGTTGCCGACCCCTTGCGCCGAGAGTTCACGGTCGAAGTCCGAACGCTGGCCGCTGTGCATGCGGTCCACCGCCGCCGCCGACAGCAGGGTTTCGGCGCTGGCGATAAAGGCCAGGGCGAAGGCCGCGACCAGCAGCGTCGGGTCGGCCAGCGCCATGAGGTCGGCGGGGCGCAGCCAGTCGATCGCCTGGCTCAAGTCGGCCGGCACTTGCACGCGGTTGACCGGCAGGGCCAGGGCGATGCTCAGCAACGTCATCAGGCTCACCCCGAGCAGCGCGCCCGGCACGAAGCGCAGCGTATTCGGCTTCCAGCGCTCCCAAGCCCACATCACCGCGATGGTGCCGAGGCCCAGCACTGCGGCCTGCCAGCCGTTGCCCGCCTGCTCCAGCGGCAGCGCCTCGCCGACGACGGCGGGAAAGCCCAGCAGGTTGTCCAGCCCGGAGGGCAGCGGCGAGCGGTCGAACATCACATGCACCTGCGACAGCACGATCAGCACGCCGATACCGGCGAGCATCCCGTAGACCACCGCCGGCGCCGTGACCCTGAACCAGCAGCCAAGGCGGAAACGCCCGGCGAGCAATTGCAGCAGGCCCGCCAACAGTAAAATCGGTCCGAGCATCGCCATGCCGTGCTGGCGCACCAGCTCGAACACCAGCACCGCCAAACCCGCGGCCGGTCCGCTGACCTGCAACGGCGAACCCGCCAGCCAACCCACCAGCAGCCCGCCGACGATACCGGTGATCAGGCCCTTGGCCGGCGGCATGCCAGACGCGATGGCGATCCCCATGCACAGCGGCAGCGCCACCAGAAACACCACCACCGATGCCAACAGGTCCCGCGGCAAGGCCGCTTTGAATTGCGTCATGTTCATCCTGTTCTCCTTTTTCAGGCCGTTCCTCTGGCCACATTTCACGCGCAGCGCCAAATCACGGGCAGCCGAAGGCCGCCGGCGCTGCGGCAAGGCATCAAAGCGTTTTCAAAGACAGCCGACGCCCATCCACGGGCCGCGCGGGGCGGCCTGTGGTGGGTCAGTCAGCAGAATTGGGTGAAGCGATAAGGCTTAGAAACGGCCTTTTGGCGTGGCGCTTGGTATTGGCTCGCCGCGCTTGAGCGGCAGGAAGGCGTCGCTGGCAGCGTCGTAGGCGGAGATCTCGCTGGTCTCGATGTCGTAGATCCAGCCGTGGATATACAACTGACCGGCCGCCAGGCGCGAAGCCACCGACGGGTGCGTGCGCAAGTGGTGCAGTTGGGCGATGACGTTTTCCTTGGTCAGCACCTGCATGTTTTCGTGCTCGGTGCCGCACTGGCAGTTGTCCTCGACCACGGTGCGGGCGACCTCAGCATGGCGCAGCCAGGCTTTGACGGTCGGCATCTTTTCCAGCGACTGCGGGTTCAACACCGCGCGCATGGCGCCACAGTCGGAGTGGCCGCAGATGATGATGTGGTGGACGCCCAGCGCCAGCACCGCATATTCGATGGCGGTCGACACACCACCGTTCATCTGGCCATAAGGCGGCACCACGTTACCGACGTTACGGGTAACGAACAGGTCGCCAGGCGAGCTCTGGGTAATCAGTTCGGGAACGATCCGCGAGTCGGCGCAGGTAATGAACATCGCTCGGGGTTTTTGGGCGGTGGCGAGTTTTTTGAACAGCTCTTCCTGTTCAGGGAACACATCGTGATGGAATCTCAAAAAGCCATCTACGATATGTTTCAGGGCGCCATCGGCAGTCTCGGCTTCCGGAGTAGCCGGGCCGGTCGGAGAGGGTTCCTTGTTCGACATGATTCATCCTCTTTGACAGGTTCGTAGGTAAGTCCAGTTTACCGGGTTGAAATTCAGAGAGTCATACGTCACTTGGATTACAGATGTAGTCAACAAATCACATATTCGGCTGCCTGAATTCCTACGCTACTTGGCGAAACTTAACTGAAACTGAATTTGGAAGGCTCTAGAACAAGGGTTGCAGGCGATTTTTCCGGGAAATCGATAGTATCAAAAAACCATCAATCGCCAATGGCCATTATTGTTTTTACAACAATGACAACTGACCGCCCGGCGGACAGAAGGCCGTGCAATCCAGTGAATAACCGCCGCGTCGGTCCAGCCCGTAGCGCCGTAGCGCTTTGTCGAAGCGTTGCGCCAGCAAGTCCGCGAATACCCCTTCACCACGCATCCGCGCGCCGAAACGGCTGTCGTACAGCTCACCGCCCCGGCTCTGCCGCACCAGGCTGAGCACATGGGCGGCGCGTTGCGGGTGATGGTCCTGCAGCCATTGTTCGAACAGCGGCGCCACTTCCAGCGGCAGGCGCAGCAACATGTACGCGGCACTCAACGCCCCGGCCTCGCTGGCGGCCTCCAGCAGACGCTCCATTTCGCTGTCGTTGATCATCGGGATCATCGGCGAGCACAACACCCCCACCGGAATCCCCGCCTCGCGCATCACCCGGATCGCCCGCAGCCGGGCCTTGGGCGCGGCGGCGCGTGGTTCGAGGGTGCGTTTGAGTTCGTCATCGAGGGTGGTGAGGCTGATCATCACCGACACCAGCCGCTGCTTGGCCAGCTCGCTGAGCAGGTCGAGGTCACGCAAGATCAGCGAGCCCTTGGTGACAATGGTTACCGGATGCCGGTAGCGCAGCAGCACTTCCAGCAGGCGCCGAGTCAATTGGTGCTCGCGCTCGATCGGCTGGTACGGGTCAGTATTGGAACCCAGGTTGATCGGCGCACAGACATAGCCCGGCTTCGACAATTGCTGTTCGAGCACAGCGGCGGCGTTGGTCTTGGCGATCAGCCGGGTTTCGAAATCAAGGCCGGGAGACATGTCCCAGTACGCATGGCTTGGCCTCGCGTAGCAGTAGATGCAACCGTGCTCACAACCCCGATACGGATTGATCGAACGGTCGAAGGGCAGGTCCGGGGAATTGTTGCGGGTGATGATGGTTTTCGCGGTTTCGATGCGGACTTCGGTGCCCTGGGTCATCGGCACTTCCTGATACCAGCCATCGTCCTCCATCACCGAGCGGTTGGGGGCAAAGCGGTTGTGCGGGTTGTGCGCGGTCCCGCGACCGCGTACCGGCGTTGGAGCGGTCATGGCGTTCACCTCGATACTGTTTATTCATACAGTACAAGGGAATTTTCCTTAGCGCCACACCTGATATTTCTGTCAGTTGTGGCCGGTAAATGTCGGCAGCACCATACCTCGGTACTCCCGCTCTTCGTTGAGGCCGCTCTGGCCATACACCCACCCAGCAGGTGACATCATGCAATCCACTGATATCAAAACGGAGCTTTTGGTCAATCACGACTTTGCAAAAGGCACCCTGGAGGGCTGGAAAGTCGGTGATCCCTCGGCGTTTACCGTGATGAAGGATCCTGACGGCCAAGGCTTCATCTGTGTCCTTAAGGTGCAGCCGGGGGAAGGAGTCGCTTACTCATTGGAGCAAACAGACCTCCCGGCGATACCGGGCACCTATTACTTCAGCCACTGGTATCGCATCAGCGACGAGTCAGGTCAGCCTGCGGATGGCACCGCAACCGTTACCGGGTCTGTAGGGTTTGCGGCGGACGGTGTCTGGAAAGTTATTGCCAAGCCGGCCTCTGCTAACAGGGAATGGAAAAAGCTGACCAAGAAATTCGAGCTTCCAGCCAACGCCACGTCCTTCACGTTCAGCATCCAACACACCGAAAGTGAAAATACAACGGGGTGGGCTGCTATTCGTAACGTCAGCCTTTGGCGGATGTGACGTCCAGCGAGAAGTTGCGAGAAACGAAAAGGCCGCTCGGGTATCCCGAGCGGCCTTTTCGTTCACGGTTTCTTCAGCTTCGGATTGGGAAAGAACTGCACCGTCTGCACCGCAGGTTTCGGCGCTTTCGCCTCGTTCTGGTTGACCCGCGTTCCCAGCTCCTTCGGCACCGACAGGCCCTGCTCGTTGAGGGTGTCGGAGAAACCGCAGGCCACGCATTCGCGGTGCGGCGTGCCGTCCACGTTCCACATCATCAGCTTGTCCGGCTCGCTGCACGCCGGGCAGACCGCCCCGGCGATAAAGCGTTTCTTGGTCGTGCTCATGCCGCCAGGTCCTCGCTCAGGCCGCTGTGGCGCAACAGCGCGTCGATGGAAGGCTCGCGACCGCGGAAGTCGACGAACAGCAGCATCGGTTCCAGCGAACCGCCGCGGGCCAGGATCGCCTCGCGGAAGGCGCGGCCGGTCTCGGCGTTGAGCACGCCTTCTTCCTCGAAGCGCGAGAAGGCATCGGCGGACAGCACTTCAGCCCACTTGTAGCTGTAGTAACCCGCGGCGTAACCGCCAGCGAAGATGTGCGCGAAGCTGTTGGGGAAGCGGTTGTACGCAGGCGGACGCATGACCGAAACCTCGTCGCGCACGCCTTCGAGCACTTCCAGCACGCTGCGGCCGTCGCCGTGGCTGGCGTGCAGTTCGAAGTCGAACAGCGAGAATTCCAGTTGGCGGACCATCATCAGGCCGGACTGGAAGTTCTTCGCCGCCAGCATTTTCTCCAGCAGGTCCTGCGGCAGCGGCTCGCCGCTTTCGTAGTGACCGGAAATCAGCGCCAGGCCTTCCGGCTCCCAGCACCAGTTCTCCATGAACTGGCTCGGCAGCTCCACCGCGTCCCAGGCCACGCCGTTGATACCGGACACGCCGGCATGCTCGATGCGGGTCAGCAGGTGGTGCAGGCCGTGACCGAATTCGTGGAACAGGGTGGTCACTTCATCGTGGGTCAGCAGGGCTGGCTTGCCCGGGGCGGCCGGGGTGAAGTTGCACACCAGGTTGGCCACCGGGCTCTGCAATGCGCCGTCAGCCGTGCGGCGACGGTCGCGGGCGCCGTCCATCCAGGCACCACCGCGTTTATTGGCGCGGGCGTAGAGGTCGAAGAAGAAGCGGCCGACGTGCTGGCCGTTCTCTTTGATTTCGAACAGGCGCACGTCCGGGTGCCAGGTGTCGAAGCCCTTGAGTTCGGCGATCTCGATGCCGTACAGGCGCTGGACGATGGCAAACAGCCCGGACAGCACTTTGTCGATCGGGAAGTAGGCGCGCAGGGTTTCCTGGGAAACGCTGTAGCGCTGCTCGCGCAGCTTCTCGCCGTAGAAACCGCTGTCCCAACTGCTCAGGTCCGGGCAGCCTTGCTCGGCGGCGTAGGCCTTGAGCTGGGCCAGGTCCTGGGCGGCGAACGGCTTGCTGCGCTTGGCCAGGTCGCGCAGGAAACCCAGCACCTGGTCGCTGGATTCGGCCATCTTGGTCGCCAGGCTCAGCTCGGCGAAGTTGGCGAAGCCCAGCAGTTGGGCCAGTTCCTGGCGCAGATCGAGGATCTCGCGCATCACCGGGCCGTTGTCGAACTGGCCGGCATTCGGGCCCTGGTCGGAGGCGCGGGTGCAGTAGGCGGCGTAGATTTCTTCACGCAGGGCGCGGTCGGTGGCGTAGGTCATCACCGCGTAGTAGCTGGGGAATTCCAGGCTGATCAGCCAGCCGTCGAGGCCCTTGGCCTGGGCAGCGGCGGCCATCTGCGCCTTGGCCGAATCGGTCAGGCCGGCAAGCGCCGCTTCGTCGGTGACGTGCTTGGTCCAGGCCTGGGTGGCGTCGAGCAACTGGTTGGAGAAGCGGCTGCCCAGCTCGGACAGCTTGCTCTGCACTTCGGCATAGCGCTGCTGCTGGTCGGCGGGCAGGTCGATACCCGACAGGCGGAAGTCGCGCAGGGCGTGTTCGATGATGGTTTTTTGCGCCACGTCGAAGCCGGCGGCTTCAGGGCTGGCAATCAATGCCTCGTAGGCCTGGAACAGTTCGCGGTTCTGGCCCAGCTCGGTGGCGTAGGCGCTCAGGGCGGGCAGGCACGCCTCGTAGGCTTCGCGCAGCTCGGCGCTGTTGCACACGGCGTTGAGGTGGCTGACGGGGCTCCACGCCGCGCCGAGGCGGTCGTTGAGTTCGTCCATGGCCAGGACCAGTCCGGCCCAGCTCGGGTTCTGGCCCTGAGTCTTGAGCAGGGCGGCAATGGCGTTGCGGTTGTCGGCCAGGATCTGTTCAATCGCCGGCAGCACGTGCTCGGCGCGGATCGCCGAGAAGGGCGGCAGGTCGTAGGACTGCAGAAGCGGGTTGGTCGCACTCACGGTTGGACACCTTGGCAGAAGAAACACCGGCCCATCTTAATTACAATCGGCGCCGACCGCAGCTAATAAGCCTCAGAGAGAGACGCTATTCATGGCCATTCGCACCTACCAGCAGCACACGCCCCGCCTGGGCGAACGCGCCTTCGTCGACCGCAGCGCGGTGGTTATCGGTGACGTCGAGATCGGCGATGACAGCTCGGTCTGGCCGCTGACGGTGATCCGCGGCGACATGCACCGCATCCGCATCGGTGCGCGCACCAGCGTGCAGGACGCCAGCGTGCTGCACATCACCCACGCCGGCCCCTTCAACCCCGACGGCTTCCCGCTGCTGATCGGCGACGACGTGACCATCGGCCACAAGGTCATGCTCCACGGCTGCACCCTCGGCAACCGCATCCTGGTAGGCATGGGCAGCACGATCATGGACGGCGCCATCGTCGAGGACGAAGTGATCATCGGCGCGGGCAGCCTGGTACCACCGGGCAAGCGCCTGGAAAGCGGTTTCCTCTATGTCGGCAGCCCGGTGAAGCAGGCCCGCCCGCTGACCGACAAGGAACGCGCGTTCTTCCCCTACAGCGCCGCCAACTACGTCCGACTCAAGGACCAGCACCTGGCTGAAGGCTACGACCAGCCCGAGTGAACTTATCCACAGCCCTTTTTTTGAGACCGCCATGCACCAGCAGAACATCCTCTTCGACCTCGACGGCACCCTGACCGATCCGCGCGAAGGCATCACCCGCTCGATCCAGTACGCCCTGGCCAAGCTCGGCATCGACGAACCGGACCTGACCCGCCTGGAACACTTCATCGGCCCGCCGCTGTTGCAGGCGTTCATGCAGTTCTATGACTTCGACGAGGCCAAGGCGTGGGAGGCGGTGAATTTCTACCGTGAGCGCTTCAAGGTCACCGGGCTGTACGAAAACCGCGTGTTCGACGGCGTCGGCGAGTTACTCAGCGAGCTGCAAGGGCAGGGGCGCACGCTATATGTCGCGACGTCCAAACCGTGGGTATTCGCCCGCGAGATTGCCCGGCACTTCGACTTTGCCCGGCATTTCAAAGTGATCTACGGCAGTGAGCTGGACGGCACGCGGACCAACAAGGTCGAGCTGATCGGGCACCTGCTGGCCGAGGAAGGCCTGGATCCGGCGCAGACCCTGATGATCGGCGACCGCAAGCACGACCTGATTGGTGCGCGCAGCAACGGGCTGGAAGCGGTGGCGGTGGGGTATGGGTTTGGGAGTCATGAGGAGCTGGCGGCGGAAGCGCCGGCATATCACTTTGCGACGTTGGCAGAAATGCATCGGGCGTTCATGAAACCCTGACTTGACGGGGTTGCTGGGGCCTCATCGCCGGTAAGGCCGGCTCCCACAGGATTTCCAGTCGGTCACAAAACCAATGCCCGACAAACTACTTTTGGGAGCCGGCCTTGCCGGCGATGAGGCCCTTAAAGCCCCTTCAAAACCAACTGCCGCTCCCCAACCGGCAACCGCCCAATCTCTTCCACCCGCCCATAAAACCGCTGCCAATCCCCGCCCACCTGGGCAAACACCGCCGCAAACGCCGGCACCCACTGGTCATACAGCCCGAACGGCAACAGCTTGGCGTTGTTCATCGGCGCATTGATCCAGGCATCGAAACGTCCGACGCCGCCCCACTCGCTGTCCCGCAACTGTCGGTACTCCCGGCGTAGCCGCTCGAACTCCGCCTGTTTGGCCGCGCGCATCGCGTCCGACGCCAGCGGCTGGGTGTACAGCGCCTTGAGCCGTTCCCGGCTCGCCAGCACCAATCCGACAAACTGGTCCCGCTGCTTGCCGCCATCCTGCACCTGCGCCGTCAGCCCCCGCGCCACCCGCCACTGCCGCGTGCCTTCCTGCTCGACAAAGGTGGCGAAGGACTCATTGAAGGCGGTGTCGTCCTTCACGTACCCCCGCTGGTGCGCCAGCTCGTGGAAGATCACCGTCGCCAGGCGCTCGTCGCCCCAGCCGAGCATCGAATTGAGGATCGGATCGTCAAACCAGCCCAGCGTCGAATAGGCCTCGACACCGCCGATATACACGTCCAGCCCCTGCAGTTTCTGCACCGCCGCCGCCCCGCGCGCGCCGCCCTGGCTGTAGTAGCCGCGGTAGGCGACGCAGCCGGCGATGGGGAAGCAATGGGTTTGCGGCTCCAGCGAAAACTCCGGGGTGGCGAACACGTTCCACACCACGAACGGCCGACCGATATCGGCGTAGACGCGGTAGCTGCGGTTGTCCGGCAGTTTCAGTTGCTCGCTGGCGAAAGCACGGGCGCGCTGGGACTGTTCCAGGTGCTGGCGAAGTTTCGGATCGGTGGCGGGATCGGCCAGCAATTGCGGCACCGGGGTGCGGGCGCGCAGCAGTTGCCACTGGCCGTTGGCGAGCTGGCCGTAGTAACCCACGCTCGCGCAACCGTTCAGCAGGCTGATCAGCAATACGGGAACAAACAGGCGAAAAACGCGGTCGAGTGCCCCGGGGCTTGAGCGCAACAACAGAAGAGTTCGAATCATGCGTGGGGTGGTCCCGCTCAAGTCCAGATCGATCCAAGACTATCCTGCCCGCCCGGAGTTTTGCCATGCGAACGATGCTCGCTGCCAGCGCCTTGCTGGCGCTCACCGGCTGCGCCGGCCTGCCCGCGCCGGACCCGACCCAAGCCTGGGTCGATCTCGCCCCCGGCCAGGATGACACTCTGCACGCCGTCGAAGTGGACGAGCGGGCCTGGGACGACACCCGCTATTTCCAGGTCAGCCCCGGCAATCACCAGCTCACCGTGCGCTATCTGTTCGCCGTGGACCCGAGCAATATCGGCCCCACCAGCGAACCGCTGTGGCGCGATTGCCAGCTCAATCTCAAGTTCAAGGACTTCAACGCAGGCCAGAAATACCGCCTGCAAGCGGGCAGCATCGGCTTCCGGCCCTGGGCAAAACTCTATGACGAACAGCAAAAACTGGTGGGAAGCGGCGTGCCGGCTGGCTGTCAGCGCACCTGAGGGCCGCTGATGGCGCTATGCTTACGTTCTGTTACCTTTCTGGAGAGCTGAACATGCGCCAACCCGCGATGTTCCTCGCTTTCACCACGCTGGGCGCCTGCACCAGTCCGATGCCTCCGGTCGATCAGAAACAGGCGTGGGTCGACCTCTACACCATCACCCCGGGCAAAGTGCTGATGGCCGAGCGTCTCGACGGCAAACGCCTCAACGACGGCCGTTACTTCCAGGTGTCGCCGGGCAAGCACGAGTTGGTGGTGCGCTTCGACTATGAGATCAGCACCGGCCTCTTCACCACCGACCCGACCGAGCGCACCTGCTACCTGACGCTGGAATACGACGGTTTCGAAGCCGGCCAGCGCTATCGGCTGGAAGCCCGGGCCATCGCCCTGCAACCCAACGCCTGGCTGTACGACGCCGAGCGCAAGGTGGTGGCGCAGGAGCGGCTGACCCATTGCATCCCTTGAGGCTTACTGGCCGTTGCGCTGGTAGATGATTTTCTTGGTGCCGCCGTCGCAACTGCCCACGACCATGTTCTGGTCGTGGACTTCGCTGTTGGGCACGATTTCCAGGGTGTAGGACGTTACCCCGCGGGCCTGGACCTTGGCTTCGATCTCGGCCTTCAATTCATCGCACGACTTGATCGCGGCGGAAGCATTGAAGGCCAACAGCGAAGCCAGCACGGCGATTGCGATACGGATCATGAGCAGTTCCTCGTGGCAAAAGACCTTGAGCCAACATCAGGTTGGACCGGTGGAGAATGCCACGGTTCTGCTACCAGGCAAGCTCACTGCACGAGCGTGGCGTCCAGGCTGATCTTCGCGTTCAGCACTTTCGAGACCGGACAGCCGGACTTGGCTTTATTCGCCAGTTCCAGGAACTGCTCCTCGCTGGCGCCCGGCACCTTGGCCTTGAGGATCAGGTGAACGGCAGTGATGGCGAAGCCGTCGGGCTGTTTATCGAGGGTGACTTCGGCGGTGGTGTCGATACGTTCCGCGGTCAGTCCCGCTTCACCGAGGATCATCGACAGCGCCATGGAGAAACACCCGGAGTGGGCGGCGCCGATGAGTTCTTCCGGGTTGGTGCCCGGCGTCCCTTCGAAACGGGTGTTGAAACCGTAGGGAACCTGTTTCAGCGCGCCGCTTTCCGTGGATATCTGGCCCTTGCCATCCTTCAGGCCGCCTTGCCATACGGCCGATGCAGTCTTTTTCATGGTGCCTCCTCGGGTTGCCGACGCGGGTTGCGCCGTTACCTGAATTCAGAGGCCCGGCCCGCGGGCAAGTTCAGCCTGTTTGCCACATCCGGTATTGATTCCTAGGGTAACTGCCCCCACAGAGCAACAAAGGCTGCCGTTTTCCGGCGGCTTCCGTTTGCTCAGGAGACCCCATGACGCAACTCGCGGACATCAAGATTTCCACCCTCGACCTCGTGCCCGTGCGCCAGGACAGCGGCCCGGCGCAATCGCTGCGCAACTCGCTGGACCTGGCACAGCACGTCGAGCGTTTCGGTTACCACCGCTTCTGGGTAGCCGAGCACCACAACATGGACGGCATCGCCAGCTCGGCCACCTCGGTGCTGCTGGGCTACCTGGCCGGCGGCACCTCGACCATCCGCGTCGGTTCCGGCGGGGTGATGCTGCCCAACCATGCGCCGCTAGTGATTGCCGAACAGTTCGGCACCCTGGCCAGCCTCTATCCCGGCCGCATCGACCTCGGCCTGGGCCGCGCCCCCGGCTCCGACCAGATGACCGCCCGCGCCCTGCGCCGCGAACGCTCCGGCAGCGCCGACGACTTCCCCGACGACGTGGCCGAACTGGTGCGCTACCTCGGCCCGCGCACACCTGATCAAAAAGTGATCGCCGTACCCGGCTACGGCACCGAAGTGCCGATCTGGCTGCTCGGTTCCAGCCTGTTCAGCGCGCAACTGGCGGGCCAGCGCGGTCTGCCGTACGCCTTCGCCTCGCACTTCGCACCGCGCTTCATGCACGAGGCGATTCGCGTGTACCGCAATCATTTCCAGCCGTCGGCGGTGCTCGACAAGCCGTATGTGATGCTGGGCGTGCCCATGGTAGTGGCCGATACCGACGAACACGCCGAGTACCTGGCAACGTCGGTGTACCAGCGCATCCTCGCGCTGATGCGCGGCCAGAGCCTGATGCAGAAGCCGCCGGTGGAAAGCATGAATGGTTTGTGGTTGCCGCATGAACGCGAGGCGGTGGGGGATTTCCTCGGTCTGGCGATGGTCGGCAGCCCGCAGAAGGTCAAGGCCAAGCTGGAAGTGTTGCTGGAGCAGACCCAGGCGGATGAGCTGATCTTCACCTGTGATCTGTATGAGCATGCGGACCGGGTGCGGTCGTATGAGTTGATGGCGCAGACGGTGCTGGGTTCGTGAGATTCACGGACCGCTAACGCGGTCATCGCGACGGTTCGGCGGGACGCCGGACCGTCGCGAAGCGGCCGCAAACTCACCCACGCGTGTAGACAATCTCCTTGGTCCCAGCCTCACAAGTCCCGACTACTTTCCCACCCGCAGCCGCTCCCTTGCCTACAACCTCCAGCGAATAATGCTTAACGCCCTTGGCATCCAGCTTCGCTGCGATCTCGCTCTTCAATTCTTCACACGGCTTGCCCGCCGCCAGCGCGGTGCCGGCCAAACCCATCAGTGCTACTGCCAGAATCAGTTGCTTCATTGATCGCTCTCCTTGTTGGATCAAAACGAGAAAGGCCCCGGTGTCATTCCGGAGCCTTGGATATCTAACCGGGTAATCGTTTCAACTGTTGGCGATACGGAACCCGACTTTCAGGGTGACCTGAAAATGCGCCGCCTTGTTGTCGCGGATATGCCCGCGGGTATCCACCACTTCAAACCATTCCAGATGCTTGATGCTCTTGCCGGCTTCGGCCAGGGCACTGTTGATCGCGTCTTCGATGCTGGTGGGGGACGAGCCGACAAGCTCGATCTTCTTGTAGGTGTGATGATCGGACATCGCTGTTCTCCTTGAAGGTGTGCCGGTTGAGCCTCGGGGTCTGTACGAAATGTATTCGAGCGAAGGCCAGGCAAGGCGAAAACAGGCGAGGAAGCGGAGTTGACTGGTTGTCAATGAGCATTCCGAGCCTGTTTTCAACGCAGCATGGGCGAGTTCGGATGCATTTCGTACAGAGCCTAGCAGCGCCGGGGCGTTTTTCCTCAGAGGGGGGTTTGGATCGAAACGTTCGATCGCACTTTCCAGACACGTCGTAGTCGGAACCTACAACACCTCACTCAACGCTGAAGGAGAGTCACCATGGCAACAAGTTCGCTACGCAAAGCCGCGCTGCAAAGCATGGAAGCGGAAATCGAAAGCCTGCTGAAATCGCTGGAAAGCCTGAAAGACGATGCCTCGGACGAATCGCGCAAAACCGTGAAGGCGCTGAAAAGCAACGCCGAGAACGCCCTGCGCCACTCGCGCAACCTGCTTGGCGATGCCTATGAAGAGGTGAAAACCAAGACTCGCGAAACCGGCCTCGCCACGCGCGACTACGCACAGCAACACCCCTGGACCACCGCCGGCGTTGCCGTTGGCGCGCTGGGTCTGCTGGCGGCCTACCTGCTGTGCAGCAAACGCGACTAAACCTGCCGCGCCAGTTCCGCGCGCAACCATCCCGCCAGTTGCTCGGCGCGCCCGTCCGCGGCGCGTCGAGGGACCCACAGCGCCAATGACGCCTCGGTCTGGCTGAAGCCCCACGGCGCCGCCAGGCGTCCGGCGCGCAAATCATCGGCCACCAGCGGCTTCGGCGCGATCGCCACGCCAAGCCCGGCCACCGCCGCCTCCAGCAAGTAATACAAATGCTCGAAATCCTGCCCGTAATGCAGCGCGCGCGGGTCGATGCCCTGTTGCCGCGCCCAGTCCGGCCAGGCTTGCGGCCTGGAGTTGGTCAGTAGAACCGCCTCATCAAGCAGCGCGCTGGCCGGCGCCTGGCGCAGGCGCTCGAAACCGGCGAAATGCGGGCTGAGCACCGGGCCGATGCATTCCTGGGCGAGCACATGAACCTGCATGTCCGCCGGCCATGGCGGTTCGGCGAACACCAACAATGCATCCAGACCGGGGCGGCGCGGGTCGAGATCGCCTTCGCCGGCCGAGAGGTGCAGGCGCAGGTCCGGCAGGTCCGCTTTCAGCCGCCCCAGCCGCGGGATGAACCAGCGCGCCAGCAGGCTCCCCGAACAGCCGAGGACAAACGGCGCATCGACACTGCTCTGGCTCAGCTCGGTGCAGACCGAGCGCAGCCGCTCGAACGCCTCGCCGCTGACCTCGCGCAGGCGCAGTCCTGCATCTGTGAGTTTGATGCCACGCCCGTCCTTGACGAACAGGCTCACGCCCAAGTGGCTTTCCAGCGTCTTCAACTGCCGGCTGACCGCGCCGTGGGTCACGTGCAGTTGCTCGGCGGCCTGACTGACACTGCCCAGGCGGGCAGTGACTTCAAAGGCCCGAAGGGCATTGAGTGGCGGCAGTTCCCTGGACATGACGTGTGAGTTTTCCTGACAGGTTGCGGCGATCTTATCGGTTTTCAGCGAGGCGTGTCGTGGTTAGAGTAGGCCCATTGTCAGCCCACCCTTCTTCCTGGAGCGCCCCCATGACCCAGAGCAACCTTCGCAGCGGCCCCGACGCCAACGGCCTGTTTGGCGCCTTTGGCGGCCGCTACGTCGCCGAAACCCTGATGCCGCTGGTGCTCGACCTGGCCCGCGAATACGAAGCGGCCAAGGCCGACCCGGAATTCCTCGAACAACTGGCGTACTTCCAGCGCGACTACATCGGCCGTCCGAACCCGCTGTACTTCGCCGAACGCCTGACCGAACACTGCGGCGGCGCGAAGATCTTCTTCAAGCGTGAAGAGCTCAACCACACCGGCGCGCACAAGGTGAACAACTGCATCGGCCAGGTGCTGCTGGCCAAGCGCATGGGCAAGAAACGCCTGATCGCCGAGACCGGCGCCGGCATGCACGGCGTGGCCACCGCCACCGTCGCCGCACGCTTCGGCCTGCCTTGCGTGATCTACATGGGCGCCACCGACATCGAGCGCCAGCAAGCCAACGTGTTCCGCATGAAGCTGCTGGGCGCCGAAATCGTCCCGGTCACTGCCGGCACCGGCACCCTGAAAGACGCCATGAACGAAGCGCTGCGTGACTGGGTCACCAACGTCGACGACACCTTCTACCTGATCGGCACCGTGGCCGGCCCGCACCCGTACCCGGCGATGGTCCGCGACTTCCAGTCGATCATCGGCAAGGAAACCCGCGCCCAGTTGCAAGAGAAGGAAGGTCGCCTGCCCGATAGCCTGGTCGCCTGCGTCGGCGGCGGCTCCAACGCCATGGGCCTGTTCCACGACTTCCTCGATGACAGCAGCGTGCAGATCATCGGCGTCGAAGCCGGCGGTCACGGCGTCGACACCGACAAGCACGCCGCCAGCCTCAACGGCGGCGTTCCGGGCGTGCTGCACGGCAACCGCACCTACCTGCTGCAGGACGAAGACGGCCAGATCACCGACGCCCACTCGATTTCCGCCGGCCTCGACTACCCCGGCATCGGCCCGGAACACGCCTGGTTGCATGAGATCAAGCGCGTCGAATACGTCAGCATCACCGACGACGAAGCCCTGGCCGCGTTCCACACCACCTGCCGCCTGGAAGGCATCATCCCGGCGCTGGAAACCTCCCACGCGCTAGCCGAAGCCATCAAGCGCGCGCCGACCCTGCCCAAGGATCACCTGATGGTGGTCTGCCTGTCCGGGCGCGGCGACAAAGACATGCAAACCGTAATGAGCCATATGGCCGCGACCCAAGCGCAGGAGAAGCAGGCATGAGCCGTCTTGAACAACGTTTTTCCGAGCTGAAGCAAGAAGGCCGCGCCGCCCTGGTGACCTTTGTCACCGCTGGCGACCCGGGTTACGAGGCTTCGCTGGCGATCCTCAAGGGCCTGCCGGCGGCGGGCGCGGACGTGATCGAACTGGGCATGCCGTTCACCGACCCGATGGCCGACGGTGTCGCCATCCAGCTGGCGACCCTGCGCGCCCTGGACGCTGGCCAGACCCTGGCCAAGACCCTGCAAATGGTTCGTGAATTCCGCGTTGACGACCAGACCACCCCGATCGTGCTGATGGGTTACTACAACCCGATCCACCGCTTTGGCGTCGAGGCGTTCGTCGCCCAGGCCAACGAAGCAGGCGTCGACGGCCTGATCATCGTCGACCTGCCGCCTGAGCACGACGCCGAACTGGCGGCCCCGGCCCAGGCCGCGGGCATCGACTTCATCCGCCTGACCACCCCGACTACCGACGACGCGCGCCTGCCGCGTGTACTGGAGCGCAGTTCGGGCTTCGTCTACTACGTCTCGGTGGCTGGTGTGACCGGTGCGGGTTCGGCGACTACTGAACATGTCACCGAAGCCATTGCCCGCCTGCGTCGGCATACCCCGTTGCCGATCAGCGTTGGCTTCGGCATCCGCACGCCGGAGCAGGCTGCGGCGATTGCGCGGCTGGCAGACGGTGTGGTCGTGGGTTCGGCGCTTGTGGATAAAATCGCCACCGCCGCCAGCCCGGAGCAGGCTGTGGATAACGTGCTGTCGCTGTGCTCGGCGCTGGCCGAAGGTGTGCGGGGCGCGCGCAAGGCGTGATAATCCATCGCGACGGTTCGGCGCCCCGACAAGCTCGCTCCTACAGCCCAGTGTAGGAGCGAGCTTGCTCGCGATGGACCGCAACGCGGTCCCCGATTCACTCAAAAATCGAAAGATCCAGCGGCCTGACCGCCCCCATCCAGATCGCATGATCACGGTGGTCCGCCAGCTCATCCCCGGTCAGCGGATGCAGAAACACCACCAGCCCCTGGCGATACAGCGCCAGCCACGGCAACACCACCCCGACCACCTCCGGCCCGAAGGCCAACTGGCAGCTCCAATCCGGATGCGGCCCCACCAATTTGCGGTGCATGCGCCCCATGGTCACCGGAAACAGCGCCGACGCCTCTTCGCACAGCAACCGCGCCTGCTCGAACGTGCTGGCGTCGTAATACACGTGGGCGTGATACCCCTTGATCCTTTGCACACTGATTCCTTGGAAGGCCTGGTCTGCCGTGAACTATACCGGCTGCCGGGACTGCTCTTCACCCAGCCATTCGACGAATCGTTCGACCAGCGTACTGCGCCGCTTTCGCTGAGGACGTACCACGTAGTATCCCTGCGTGGAACGAATTGATCCTTCGAGCGGCCGGCAAAGCAGGCCCTGCTCCAGAAGGGCGTCCACCAGAAAACGCCAGCCGATGGCCACGCCCTGGCCGGCAATCGCGGCCTGAATCAGCAAGGTGTAATTGTCGAAACGCAGCGGCCCAGGGTTCGGCGGGCCGGGCAATTTCAGCTCGCGGAACACGCCATTCCAGTCGAACCAGCGGCTGGCCGACTCGCCACGCAAGTGCAGCAGCGGCAGTTTCAGCAGGCTTTCCGGTGCCAGCGGCAGGGGCTTTTCGCCCAGCAAACGCGGACTACACACCGGAAAAACCTCCTCATCGAACAGCCAGAAACTCTCGCCCTGACGCAAGCGCCCATCGCCAAACAGCACCGCCACATCGATGTCCGGGCGGAGCATGCCGTGACTGCGTTCACTGGTCACCAGGCTCACATCGACCTGCGGATTGGCCTGGTGAAAACGCTGCAAGCGGGGCATCAACCAGTACGCGGCGAAGGCAAAATCAGTCGCCACCCGCAGCACTTCATGCTGGTCGCGACCGACCACCTGGGCTACGCCATCGTCCAGCGCGAGCATTCCCACGTGTACTTGCTCGTACAGCAGTACACCGGCCTCGGTCAGCTCGATACCGCGGTAAATCCGGTCGAACAGGCGGGCGCCAAGCTGCTCTTCCAGGCGCTTGATCTGCTGGCTGACCGCCGGCTGGGTAGTGCCCAACTCGACCGCCGCCGCGGTGAAACTGCGCTGGCGCGCTGCGGCCTCGAAGACCCGCAATACGTCCAGCGACATCCCGTCCAAGGCATCAAACATAAGCACAGCTAATCCTAGTCATTGCCCTGCATGGGCTTTACCCAAGTTATTCACAGCCGCACAGTCATCCACAGCCGTTTCCCCATAACGCCTGACGATGGAATGCCGTGACCCACATGAAACGCAAGAACATTCTCTTCATCATGGCCGACCAGATGGCCGCGCCAATGCTGCCGATCTACGCGCCGTCGCCGATCCATATGCCGCACCTGAGCCGTCTGGCCGCCGAAGGCGTGGTGTTCGACTCGGCCTACTGCAACAGCCCGCTGTGTGCGCCATCGCGCTTCACCCTGGTCAGCGGCCAGTTGCCCAGCAAGATCGGCGCCTATGACAACGCCGCCGACTTTCCCGCTGATATCCCCACCTACGCCCACTACCTGCGCCGCCTCGGCTACCGCACGGCGCTGTCGGGCAAGATGCATTTCTGCGGGCCGGACCAGTTGCACGGCTACGAAGAGCGCCTGACCAGCGACATCTACCCGGCCGACTACGGCTGGGCCGTGAACTGGGACGCCCCGGACGAGCGCCCGAGCTGGTACCACAACATGTCCTCGGTGCTGCAGGCCGGACCATGCGTGCGCACCAACCAGCTCGATTTCGACGAAGAGGTGGTGTTCAAGGCCCGCCAGTACCTGTACGACCACGTCCGCGAAGCCGGCGAGCAGCCGTTTTGCCTGACGGTTTCGATGACCCACCCCCACGACCCGTACACCATCCCCAAAGCGTTCTGGGACCTGTACCAGGGCGACGCCATTCCCATGCCCCACGCGCCCTTCGCCCAGGACGAACTGGACCCGCACTCGCAACGCCTGCTCAAGGTCTACGACCTGTGGGACAAGCCGTTGCCTGTGGAAAAGATCCGCGACGCCCGCCGCGCCTACTTCGGCGCCTGCAGCTACATCGACGCCAACATCGGCAAGCTGCTGGAGACCCTGGAAGAAACCGGCCTGGCCGAGAACACCCTGATCGTGTTCTCCGGCGACCACGGCGACATGCTCGGCGAGCGCGGCCTCTGGTACAAAATGCACTGGTTCGAAATGGCCGCCCGGGTGCCGCTGCTGATCCACGCGCCGGGGCAGTTCGCGCCGGGCCGGGTCAGCGCGTCGGTGTCCACCTGCGACCTGCTGCCGACCCTGGTGGAACTGGCCGGCGGCACGCTACAGCCCGGTCTGCCACTGGACGGACGCTCGCTGCTCGGGCACCTGAACGGGGAGGGCGGTCACGACGAAGTGATCGGCGAATACATGGCCGAAGGCACCATCAGCCCGCTGATGATGATTCGCCGCGGCCCGTGGAAATTCATCTACAGCGAGGATGACCCCTGCCTGCTCTACAACCTGGAAGATGACCCGCGCGAGCTGAACAATCTGGCGGCCCTGCGGGAACATGCTGAACGCGTCGTCGGCTTTCTCGCCGAGGCGCGCCAGCGCTGGGACATTCCCCACCTGCGTCAGCAGGTGCTCGACAGCCAGCGCCGCCGGCGCTTCGTCGCCGACGCCCTGGCCACGGGCACGCTGAAAAGCTGGGACCACCAACCGATGGTCGACGCCAGCCAGCAGTACATGCGCAACCACATCGATCTCGACGATCTCGAACGCAAGGCACGTTATCCACAACCTGGTCAGTAATCACCGAGGAACGGGCATGAAAGGGTTATCCACACGCGTCATTGCGGTTGTCTTCACCCTGGCTGCCGGCGCCGCGAACGCCGACAGCAGCACCTGCGACACGGTCAGGATGGCCGACCCCGGCTGGAGCGATATCGCCGCCACCAACGCCGTAGCGCGGGTGCTGCTGGAAGGCGTCGGCTACCAGACCAAGGTCGATTCGCTGGCGGTGCCGATCATTTACGGCGGTCTCAAGGACGGTTTGGTAGACGCCTTCCTCGGCAACTGGATGCCGGCGCAGCAGGGCTTTCACGACAAGTTCGTCGCCAGCGGCGAGGTGGACCGGTTGGCGCGCAACCTCGAAGGCACCGAGTTCACCCTGGCCGTGCCGGAGTACGTGTGGGAAGCCGGCGTGAAAGACTTCGCCGACCTGCAGAAACACGCCGGCGAGTTCGACAAGAAGATCTACGGCATCGGCTCCGGCGCCCCGGCCAACCTGTCGTTGCAGTCGATCATCGACAAGAACGAGTTCAACCTCGGCGGCTGGAAGCTGGTGGAATCCAGCGAACAGGCGATGCTGGCGCAAGTGCAGCGGGCCGTGAAACGCGAGCGCTTCATCACCTTCCTCGGCTGGACCCCGCACCCGATGAACGTGCAACTGAAAATGCGCTACCTGACCGGCGGCGAAAAATGGTTCGGCAGCAACGGCAGCGTCTACACCCTGACCCGCAAGGGTTACGCACAGGCCTGCCCGAACGTGGCAAAGCTGCTCGGCAACCTGACGTTCACCCAGGCCATGGAGAACAGCATCATGGCCGAGGTTGTGGATAAAAAAGTCAGCTACGACGACGCGGCCAAGGCCTGGATCAAGGCTCACCCGGAACTGCTCGATGGCTGGCTGCAAGGCGTCACCACCCGCAGCGGCGGCAATGCGCTGGAGGCGGCCAAAACGCGGCTGTGATCGCGTCCGGCGCCGCCCGCTTGCACCGGCGCGCCGGACACCTCACCCTGAACGGCTTTCACCGGTATAGAGCGACCCCATGGCCTGGCCCGACCGCCACAGACTCCTGCCATTTTTGCGCTGGCTGCCGCAGCAGACCCGCGCCAGCGTGCGCCGCGACTTGCTGGTGGGCCTGAGTGGGGCGATTCTGGCGCTGCCGCAGTCCATCGCCTACGCCCTGATCGCCGGCCTGCCCGCCGAATACGGGCTCTATGCCGCCATCGTGCCGGTGCTGATCGCCTGCCTCTGGGGCTCGTCGTGGCACCTGATCTGCGGGCCGACCGCGGCCATCTCCATCGTCCTCTATGCCAGCGTCAGCCCCATGGCGGTGGCCGGCAGCTCGGACTACATCACCCTGATCCT
Organism: Pseudomonas sp. Marseille-P9899; assembly: GCF_903166565.1. Lineage (NCBI taxonomy): Bacteria > Pseudomonadati > Pseudomonadota > Gammaproteobacteria > Pseudomonadales > Pseudomonadaceae > Pseudomonas > Pseudomonas sp. Marseille-P9899. Next base: position 9,466 of record NZ_CAESCG010000004.1, on the reverse strand, counting down.
GTTGCTGACCTTCCTCGCTGGCGTGTTCCAGTGGCTGATGGGCATGCTGCGCTTCGGCGCGCTGGTGAACTTCGTTTCCCATTCGGTGGTAATCGGCTTCACCCTTGGCGCCGCAGTGGTCATCGCCCTCGGCCAGTTGCCGAACCTGATGGGCCTCGACCTCGATAGCCAGACCACCGCGCTGAAAACCCTGCAAAGCCTGCTGGAGCACGTCGGCGACATCGACCTGCCGTCGTTGCTGCTGGGATTGGGCACGTTGCTGATCGGCATGCTGATCAAACTGACCCGGCCGCGCTGGCCCAGCCTGTTGATAAGTCTGGCCGGGGCGAGCCTGCTGGCGGTGCTGTGGCCGGCGATGTTCGGGCATGTCGCCCGGGTGCCGGCGTTTATCGGCCAATTGCCGCCGCTGAGCCCGCTGCCGTTGCTCGATCTGGAACTGATCCTGCGCCTACTGCCCGGCGCCGTGGCGGTGGGCATGCTCGGCCTGGTGACCAGCCTGTCGATCGCCCGCTCGCTGTCGATCCGCTCGGAGCAGTTGATCGACGCCAACCAGGAAATCCGCGCCCAGGGCCTGTCCAACATGATTGGCGCGTGGTGCTCGGGTTACCTCTCGTCCGGCTCGTTCACCCGTTCCGGGCTGAGTTTCGATGCCGGCGCCCGCTCGCCACTGGCCGGGATATTTTCTGCGCTGTGGGTGGGATTGTTCGCGGTGGCCGGTGCGCAACTGATCGCACACATCCCGATCCCGGCGATGGCCGGGAGCATCCTGCTGATCTGTTGGGGGCTGGTGGATCACCGGGCGATCCGTGCGCTGTACCGGGTCAGCCGGCCGGAGTTTCTGGTGATGATCCTGACGTTCGTCGCCACCTTGCTGCTGGAGTTGCAGACGGCGATCTACGCCGGGGTGTTGGCGTCGCTGTTCTTCTACCTCAAGCGCACCTCGCAACCGCGGGTGCAGCAGAGCCGGGAAGGGGAAGCGGATGTGTTGCGGGTGGGGGGGTCGATCTTCTTTGGCGCCAGCCATTACCTGCAGGTGCGGTTGCAGCGCTGCCAGGCGGCGGAGGTGGTGATCGATGCGCGGCAGATCAACTTCATCGACTATTCCGGGGTCGAGATGCTGCACCAGGAAGCACGGCGGTTGCGCCGCCAGGACCGCAGCCTGACCTTGCGCCGGGCGCGGCCGCAGGTGGTGGAGGAATTGCAGAAGCTGGAAGGGGTGGAGCGGTGTCCGATTCGGTTTGAAGACTGAAGCCTGCTCGGGTGGCGGCCATGGGCATGCCGATGGTTTCTCAGTGCCCTTCGCATCGCGAGCAAGCTCGCTCCTTGTATGTTCTGAGCGTACCCAAAGGGATTCTGAATTCTTGAAAGGTACGCCTACCTAAGTAGTTCCAAGGGGGAGGCCGGACGCTCCTGGAGACGGGCTTTGCACCCGATCTCGTATGTAGATAGGCCCCCCCGCCTCATTGCCCACTACGAAGAGTATCCGGAAGCCGACGAATCGGACTTCGCATGACAAGGTTGTAGCGGCATGAAGTTCGAGGTCGGGGGAACCTTGGGAGATTCTGTCTTAAAAACCGGGAGAGCGAAACCATGTCGAGGAGTGCCGGGATCGACGTTGCAGCCAGGACTGCAGTGCTGACCATCCTTCACGAAGATCGTGTCGAAACCACCAAGATCATCGAACAAACAGCCAAGGGACATCAGCAGGCCGTTGCGTTACTGAGCAAGTGCAATCCCGATCGTGTCGTTTTGGAGGCCACCGGGATTTATTACCTGGATCTCGCCTTGGCCTTGGCTGAAGCCGGACTACCCGTGTCGGTGATCAACCCCAAAAGTAGCCACCACTTCGCCAAAGGCATGCTTGAGCACAACAAGACCGATCAGGTTGATGCGCGTCTTTTCGCTCAGTACGGAGAGCGGATGCGCCCTCGTCTGTGGACTCCACCGACGGCTACTCAGTTGAGTTTGAGAACTCTGGGGCGACACGCCAATCGGCTGGTTGCGGCACGAACCCGTGCGAAGAATCAGTTGCACGCCTACACGGCGTCCAAAGAGCAGGTTGATTTGATTGTTGAGGATTTGAAAGACGAGATCACAGCATTTGACCGCCGCATTGAGCGCATACGTAAAGCGGCGATTGAGCAGATCGAGTCCGACCAGAGACTTCAACATGTCGCCAAAGCAATTCTTGCTGCACCAGGCATTGCCGAGGTCTCGCTGATCTCAATTTTGGCGGAGCTGACAACTCTTCCCGATACCCTGAAGTCCTCGCAGGTGAGTCGCCACGCGGGGCTTGATGTGCGACTGACCCAGTCAGGAACCAGCGTGAACAAGCCGGGGCGTTTGGGAAAGGCTGGCAACACCTATTTGCGCTCGGCGCTCTTCATGCCCGCGATGTCCGCTGTACGTTTCGACCCATATGCGAAGGGTTTCTACGACGTATTACTGGGAAGGGGGAAGAAGAAAATGCAGGCAATTGCGGCTGTCATGCGGAAATATTTGACGGGCATATGGGCCTGTATGAGAAGCGGAGAACCCTTCGACACGGCCAAGCTTTTTAGCGAAAAGCACCTGCTGAAAGCTTGACCGCGAACAGAGTATCTACAATGGCTTGCGCAAACCTCTGTAGGAGCGAGCTTGCTCGCGATGGGGCTGTGAAAACGGTTCCTGTTGGTGTCGCATATAGCTACGAACTTCCCCAATCTCCGACTTTCTTGTAGGCAACTGCCCAAGCATACTGCCGCGCCTCATTAGCTGTTGCGCCCTGGTAAATCGCTGCCTAGTCTTCGGCGGTCGTTGAACATCAACGATCGGCGTTGACAGGCCGCTGTTATGGCAGCTGTGCGCGTGGGCACCTCATGGTGCGCCGGGTTTCCTGGGCCGGTCTGTCAACCCGCGTACAACTGCCGCCGTCTGCGGCGACTGTGCGTGTGGGCACCCGATGGTGCGCCGGGTTCTCCGTATCCCTGGTCTGTCAACCCGCGCACAGTTGCCACCCCCACCCCAAGCGCCATAAAAAAACCGGCCGTTGAATTCACTCAACGGCCGGTTTTTTTCGATCTTCGCCCGGGATTATCCCCGCGCCAATTGCCGACGCAATTCCGCCAGCACCGGCCCGCTATCCGGCCTTACACCGCGCCAGATGAAGAAGGCTTCCGCCGCCTGCTCGGCCAGCATGCCCAGCCCGTCCAGCACCTTGGCCGCACCGTGTTCGGTGGCCCATTGGCAGAACGGGGTCGGCTCTTTGCCGTACATCATGTCGTAGCACACGGTCAGGCCCGGCTGGATCAGGCTCGGGTCGATCGGCGGCATTTCGCCGGCGAGGCTCGCCGAGGTGGCGTTGATGATCAGGTCCACCGGCTCCTTGAGCCAGCTGAAACCGCTGGCCGCCACCGGACCAAGGTCGGCGAATTCGCGGGCCAGTTGCTCGGCCTTTTCCACAGTGCGGTTGGCGATCACCAGCGACGCCGGGTTGTGCGCCAGCAGCGGCTCCAACACCCCGCGCACCGCGCCGCCGGCACCGAGCAGAAGGATGCGCTTGCCGGCCAGTTCCACGCCCGCGTTGACGGTGAGGTCACGCACCAGTCCGGCGCCGTCGGTGTTGTCGCCCAGCAGGGTGCCGTCTTCCAGCTTGCTCAGAGTGTTCACCGCCCCGGCGCGCTGGGCGCGGGGGGTGAGGCGGTCGACCAGGCGGAAGGCTTCTTCCTTGAACGGCACGGTAACGTTGGCGCCCAGGCCCTGCTTGAAGAAGCCCAGCGCGCACGCGGTGAAATCATCCAGCGGCGCCAGCAGGGTGTCGTATTCCAACGCCTGGCCGGTCTGGTCGGCAAACAGCCGGTGGATCAACGGCGACTTGCTGTGGCCGATCGGATTGCCGAATACAACGTACTGGTCCATTCACGCGCTTCCTCAGTCAGGCCCGACGACCGGGCAACGGTTGTGCACAATGGGCTCAGTGCCCGGCCTTGTCCAGATTCAGCCAGTCACGATCCTGCAGGAAATACTCGGTCAGGCGAGCTTCAGCGCTGCCAGGCTCGGGCTTCCAGTCGTAGCCCCAGCGCACTTGCGGCGGCAGCGACATGAGGATCGACTCGGTACGCCCGCCCGACTGCAGGCCGAACAGGGTGCCGCGGTCGTAGACCAGGTTGAACTCGACGTAGCGGCCACGGCGGAATTCCTGGAATTCGCGCTGTTCGGCGGTGTACGGCTCGGCCTTGCGGCGCTGGATGATCGGCAGGTACGCCTCGACGTAGGCATCGCCGATGGCGCGCATGAAGGCGAAGCTGGTGTCGAAGTCCCATTCGTTCAGGTCGTCGAAGAACAGGCCGCCGATGCCGCGCGGCTCGCCACGGTGCTTGAGGTGGAAGTAGCGGTCGCACCAGGCTTTGTAGCGCGGGTAGACGTCAGCCCCGAACGGCGCGCACGCCTGCTCGGCAACGCGGTGCCAGTGGACGCAGTCTTCTTCGTTGCCGTAGTACGGGGTCAGGTCGAAACCGCCGCCGAACCACCAGACCGCTTCTTCGCCTTCTTTCTCGGCGATGAAGAAGCGCACGTTGGCGTGGGAGGTCGGCACATGCGGGTTGTGCGGGTGGATCACCAGCGACACGCCGAGGGCTTCGAAGCCACGGCCCGCCAGTTCAGGGCGGTGAGCGCTGGCCGACGGCGGCAGGCCGCTGCCGAAGACGTGGGAGAAGTTGACGCCGCCTTTCTCGATGACCTTGCCGTCGCCGATCACCCGGGTGCGTCCGCCACCGCCGGCCTCGCGGGTCCAGGCATCCTCGACGAAGCGGGCGCCGCCGTCTTCGGTTTCCAGAGCGGCGCAAATCCGGTCTTGCAGGTCCAGCAGGTAGGCTTTCACGGCCTCGGTGCGGCTAGTCATCGGGTCACCTTGAAGCGGGCATGGGCCGGCCCAGGCGGCACCGGCGGAAAAATTCGGCGCACAGCATACCACCGTGCATGTGCCCTCCGTAGTTGACGGCGATCAAGCAAAAGCGTCCGATAGGCCCTTTCCCCGATGTCTCAGGAGAGTGCAGATGGCCAAGCGTATTCAGTTCAGCCAGCATGGCGGCCCCGAGGTACTGACCCTGGTCGATTTCGAACCCACGGCACCGGCGCCGGGCAATGTTCTCGTGCGCAACCACGCCATCGGTCTGAATTTCATCGACACCTATTTCCGCAGCGGCCTCTACGCGCCGCCCGCCCTGCCGTCCGGCCTGGGCACCGAGGGCGCCGGCGTGGTCGAGGCGGTAGGCGATGGCGTGAGCCGCTTCAAGGTCGGCGACCGCGTGGCCTACGGTGGCGGCCCGCTGGGCGCCTACAGCGAACTGCACGAACTGCCGGCGAACAACCTGGTGGAGATTCCGCAAAGCATCAGCTTCGAAGACGCCGCTGCGGTGATGCTCAAGGGCCTGACCGTGCAGTACCTGCTGCGCCAGACCTTCGACGTGCAGCCGGGCCAGATCATTCTGTTCCATGCGGCGGCAGGCGGGGTTGGCTCGCTGGCCTGCCAATGGGCCAAGGCGCTGGGTGCGAAGCTGATCGGCACCGTCAGCTCGGCGGAAAAAGCCGAACGCGCCAAGGCCCTGGGCGCCTGGGCGACCATCGATTACAGCCGGGAAGATGTGGCGCAGCGGGTGCTGGAGCTGACCGACGGCAAGAAATGTCCGGTGGTGTATGACGGCGTGGGCCAGGACACCTGGCTGACGTCACTGGACTGCCTGGCGCCGCGTGGTTTGATGGTGAGCTTCGGTAATGCGTCGGGCGCGGTGAGCGGGGTCAACCTCGGCATCCTGGCGCAGAAGGGCTCGCTGTACGTCACCCGCCCGACCCTGGCGAGCTATGCCAACTGCGCGGAAAACACCCAGGCCATGGCCAACGAACTGTTCGCGATGATCGCCAGCGGCAAGGTGAAGGTGGATATCCAGCAGCGCTATTCGCTGGCTGAGGCGGCCAAGGCGCAGGAAGAGTTGTCGGCTCGGCGGACGGTGGGGTCGACAGTCCTGATTCCCTGATTTTCCGGACTGCGCGCGTTCCCTGCCTTGTAGGAGCGAGCTTGTCGGGGCGCCGAACCGTCGCGATAGCCCCCGCAAGATGGCTCTATCGCGACGGTTCGGCGCCCCGACAAGCTCGCCCTACACCTACAGGGGGGGCGGGTGAGCCGTTAGTCAGCCCGCCCGAACCACCTCACCACTGGCCAGATCCCGAATCACACTCGGATTCTTCCGCCCGCCCAACGCCCCACCCAGCACCAGATCAAGCTGGTTGTGGAAATACTGCTCCACCCGCAACCGCGACTTGGCCGCCGGGCGGCCGGCCGGGTTGGCCGAGGTCGATACCAGCGGGCCAACCAGCGAACACAGATCCCGCACCAGCGGATGATCGCTGACCCGCAGCGCCACGGTGTCGTGCACGCCGGTGATCCACTCCGGCAGCATGCCCTGGTGCGGCACCAGCCAGGTGTTCGGGCCGGGCCAGGTGCTGGCCATGCGGTCGAGCCAGAGTTCGGGGAAGTCTTCGAAGAGGAAGTCGAACTGGCGGATGTTGTCGGCGATCAGGATCAGGCCCTTGTTCACCGAGCGCGACTTGAGCGCCAGCAGCCGGTCCACCGCTTCTTCATTCCATGGGTCACAGCCCAGGCCCCAGACCGCTTCGGTCGGATAGGCGATCACCGCTCCGGCCCGGATTTCCCGCGCGGCTTGTTGCGCACGCCAACTGTTGACCATTTCTGTTACTCCGCTTGAAGGCTGGTGGGCAGTTTACTTAGCCGGGGCGGGCAAACCAACGCCCGGCTTCATTGCACACGCGGCCATCCAGTTCCAGATTGGTCAACGAAGCCAGTACGCGGTTCAGCGGCTGGCCGCTGGCGTGGGCCAGGCCTTCGCTGGTCAGTGGCGCGGCCAGCAGCAGGGCAACCAACGGATGAGCCGGTTTATCCACAGGCGCCGGCGAAAGGTTCTGCCAGCCGCGCAGGCTTTCGAGGATCTGCTCGATGCTTTCCACCAGCAGCGCGCCGTCGCGGATCAACTGGTGGCAGCCCTTGGCGCCGGGGTGGTGGATCGAACCGGGAATCGCGAACACCTCGCGGCCCTGTTCCGCCGCCAGCCGCGCGGTGATCAACGAACCACTGGCGAGGCTCGCTTCCACCACCAGCACGCCCAGGGAAAGCCCGCTGATGATGCGGTTGCGCCGCGGGAAGTTGGCGGGCAGCGGCCCGGCATCCAGGGGAAACTCGGAAACCAGCGCACTGCCTTGTTCCAGCATGTGACGTGCCAGGTTGCGGTGGCGCTGTGGATAAAGTTTTTGCAAGCCGGTGCCGAGCACACCGATCGTCGCCCCGCCCACGTCGATGGCGGCCTGGTGTGCAGCACCGTCGATGCCCAGGGCCAGGCCGCTGGTCACGACAAAACCGGCCCGCGCCAGGCTGCGGGAAAACGCTGCCGCAGTGCCCAACGCCGGCGGCGAAGCACGGCGGCTGCCGACGATGGCCAACTGCGGTTTATCCACAAGCGCGGGGTCGCCGGCGACAAACAGCAGCGGCGGCGGATTGGGGATTTCCGCGAGCAGCGCGGGGTACGCGGGGTCGTCCCACATCAGCAAATGCTGGTCCGGACGCTCTAGCCAGGCCATTGCCGCCGCCGCGCCATCGCGCACTTCGGCGCTGCGTCGGGCGTCGCTCGCCGCTGGCGGCAGACCCAGCGTCCGCCAAGCGGAAGCCGGTGCGCTGAGCGCCGCCGATGCATTACCAAATGCGTGGATCAGTTTCATAAAGCGTTGCGGGCCGACCTCGGGCAGGCGCTGCAAACGCAAACGCGCCTCCAACTCGGCAGGCGGGCAAGCGGAAAAATCGGGGCAGGGCATAAGACCATCCTTGATCTTTTCGGGATTACCCACATATCACAACCTGTGGATAAGTCTGTTGATAATGCTTTGACAACTGCCTGACGAACGCAGTCCGACAGCCGGCATTTCAACCCTAGACGACCTTTTCGCAGGTGCCGAACGCGCAGAATCCCTTTATTATGTGCGCTCATGTTTGTCACACATTGCACAGTGCAGCTCATACGCTTATGGCCATTCTGAACATCCTCGAATTCCCGGACCCGCGCCTTCGCACCATCGCCAAACCGGTGACGGAAGTCGACGACGCCATCCGCCAGTTGGTGGATGACATGTTTGAAACCATGTACGAAGCCCCAGGCATCGGCCTGGCCGCGACTCAGGTCAACGTGCACAAGCGCGTCGTGGTCATGGACCTGAGCGAAGATCGCAGCGAGCCGCGGGTGTTCATCAACCCCGAACTGGAAGAGCTGACCGACGATATGGGTCAGTACCAGGAAGGCTGCCTGTCGGTGCCGGGGTTCTACGAGAACGTCGACCGTCCGGTGAAAGTCCGGGTCAAGGCCCTGGACCGGGACGGCAAGCCCTACGAGCTGATCGCCGAAGGCCTGCTGGCCGTGTGCATTCAGCACGAATGCGACCACCTCAACGGCAAGCTGTTCGTCGATTACCTGTCGACGCTCAAACGCGACCGCATCAAGAAGAAGCTGGAAAAGCAGCACCGCCAGCAAGCTTGATCCTCCTCACTCCAGAAGGCTTGCTCCGGCAAGCCTTTTTCTTTTAAGCGAGAACTCCATGCGCATCGTCTTCGCGGGCACCCCCGAGTTTGCCGCCGAACACCTCAAGGCCCTGCTGGCCAGCCACCACGAAATCATCGCCGTCTACACCCAGCCCGACCGCCCGGCCGGCCGTGGGCAGAAGCTGATGCCGAGCCCGGTGAAACAACTGGCTGTGGATAACAACATTCCGGTGCTGCAACCGCCGACCTTGCGCAACCCCGACGCCCAGGCCGAACTGGCCGCCCTCGCACCAGACCTGATGGTGGTCGTGGCTTACGGCCTGATCCTGCCGCAGGTGGTGCTGGATATTCCCAAGCTCGGCTGCATCAACAGCCACGCCTCGCTGCTGCCGCGCTGGCGCGGTGCCGCGCCGATCCAGCGCGCGGTGCAAGCCGGCGATGCCGAGAGCGGCGTTACCGTGATGCGCATGGAAGCTGGCTTGGACACCGGCCCGATGCTGCTCAAGGTCAGCACCCCGATCAGCGCCGCGGACACCGGTGGCACCCTGCACGATCGCCTGGCCGAACTCGGCCCGCCCGCCGTGCTGGAAGCCATCGCCGGTCTCGGCGCCGGCACCCTGCACGGCGAAGTGCAGGACGATGCCCTGGCCACTTATGCACACAAGCTGAACAAGGACGAAGCACGTCTGGACTGGAGCCGCCCGGCCGTCGAGCTGGAGCGTCTGGTGCGCGCCTTCAACCCGTGGCCGATCTGCCACAGCACCCTGGCTGGCGAAGCGCTGAAAGTGCTGGCCGCCAACCTCGCCGAAGGGCAGGGCGCACCGGGTGAAATCCTTTCCGCGAGCAAGGACGGCCTGGTCGTCGCCTGCGGTGAGCAAGCGCTGAGCCTGA